>NZ_JAVDXA010000003.1:0-1233344 GCF_031457695.1 Dyadobacter sp. BE31 | reverse complement strand
GCCAAGATAAAAGCTTTTAGGTCATCATCCAGAGGCGTCAGGGATATTCCATTTTTCCTATTCAGGCTTACGAAACTATATGCCTAACTTCCCCCCAGATTTCCTGCTTGATCCTTTTTGGTGAGTAATCCGGTGAGTTCAAGAATCTGTAAATTTTACTCACCAGAATCGCTACAACTCATTGTATAACAACCTGTTTACCACGTAAACATCTTGTGCTGATTAGGCTTGCAAGACTACTTTTGTTCAACTTTTTAACCTGAAAAAGGGTATGAAAACAAAGATCAGTCTGCTTTTCTATTTGAAGAAGCCGAAGAATTATCAAAAAGGGCCGGTGCCAATTTATCTGCGGATTACGGTTGAAAGTAAGAGAGCTGAATTTACGACCGGGCGTGAATGCGAGCCGAGCCGGTGGAATGCGGTTGCTGGAAGAGTTACTGGTATCAGGGAGGCTGTAAAGTCGCTTAATTCTTATCTCGGTAACTTGGAACAACAATTGCTGGACGCTCATGCCTCGTTGGTGCGTGACGATGTGTTGATAACAGCAGAGACGATCAAAAACAAATTTCTAGGCGTCGCCCCAAAGCAGCGGTTACTGATGACCGTGATCGCTGATCACAATGAGCGTATGAAGGCGTTGGTCGGTCAGGAATATGCTATCGGTACATTCAACCGCTACAAAGTGCTCGAACGCCATACAGTGGCGTTTTTGAAGCAAAACTACAATACATCTGATATCGACATTAGCGGAATCGATTTCGCTTTCATCGCCGATTATGAATTCTACCTACGCTCTGTCCGCAAGATGGGTAATAATGCCGTTGTGAAGCACATGAAGATGTTCCGCAAGATTGTCAATATCTGCCTGGGCAATGGCTGGATGAGTCTTGATCCGTATTTGAACTTCAAAGGCAAGTTTAAGAAGGCCGATAAAGCGATCCTTACGCGCGCCGAACTTGATTTGATGGCGAGTAAGGAGTTTGCCAGTGATCGACTCGCACAGGTGCGGGATACCTTTCTTTTTTGTTGTTTCACCGGCCTGGCCTACTCCGATATCCAGAAGCTCGAAAAAAGCCAGATAGCACGAGGGATTGATGGCGAACAGTGGATTTTCAGCCAGCGGACGAAAACGAACGTTAAATCGCATATTCCGCTGCTACCAGAAGCCCTTCAAATTATCGATCGATACAAAGACCATCCGCTTTGCGAATCTCGCGGCATAGTATTGCCTGTGCCAAGTAATCAGAAGATGAATGACTACCTGAAAGAGATTGCCGTGCTTTGCGGGATCGATAAAGTTCTCACTTCACACGTTGCCAGGCATACATTCGCAACTACTATAACTTTGCAGAATGGTGTTCCGATTGAAAGTGTTTCGAAAATGCTCGGGCATACCAACATTCGAACAACGCAGATTTATGCGAAGATTCTTGATACGAAGGTCAGCGAGGATATGCAGGCCTTAAAAGGGCGGCTTTCCCGAAGATCTGGCACGGAAGGTTAGCGCTGCACCTTCTCTCTCACGACCCCTCCAATTTGTGAGAGGGGATCGCGAGAGAGAAGGTGAAAGAGAAAATTGACACATCCTAGATAAATGCGAAGTTAACTTAATGGACGCCAATTCGTTAAAACAGGCATTAAAGGAAAACAGACTTAGATACTGGGATTCACCACTGGACTTACTAGAACCAGTCTCCCGTAGGCTGAGAATACTTATTAGGTTGGTTAGTTACGGTCGGCAAATATGTAATCCCTAATCTTGCATCCAGAAATCCCCATAGCCCGTAATATATCCTGTCACCAGTTTTAGAGATTACATAAACACCGAGTTGTTTCTTTGCCTTAAGAAGCTGTCGTTTATCTTCCAGGCTCATAATTTCTTCCTTGCTTACGATTATGCTATCACCAATTACCCATACATTTTCACTTTTAGAGCTGAGAATTTTATTTACCTCGGAAAGCACCTCATTATGCTCCATAACATAAAGTCTGTACGATAGGTGAATCAGATATTGTCTCGCCATTAGGTCAACGGCAATCGACAGGAAGACAAATCCAAGAGATAAAATCTTTGACCTAAGCGATTCTTTGCCAAATAAAATCCATACAAGGCAAATGGAAGCAATCAGGCCACCAAATACGCTGGCCAGCAGATATATGTTTTGTCGTCGACCGAAAAATAGTAGGCTGGTTAAAACACAACAAATACCTACTGCTAGGCCTATCTGTTTTGAGGATAGTCGCACGGGGAAGTTAATGTTAAGTCAAAATATAAAAAAGATTTGACAACCTACCGAGACGTCATTGCATAAATATAACTTTTCTTCCTTCCTTTCATGAGCCGAGTTGATATTGCCAAATCAAAGATTGCCTCTTACCCGCAATCGGCCAGATGTACAATTGTCGGACAATTGAATCTGGCCGCCCAAATGCTCCGAAGTCGCGGGCGGGGAGAGATTTATAAAAATTTTTAGAACAAGATTATAGAATCGCTGGCCTGATATTCCATTGGACGGGAATTTCACTACATCGGCTTTTAGTTGCCCAGCAAATCTCAAATACGGATATTTGCCAAAATCCTCACACCTCTCACATGAGCATAAAATTTCAGTTTACAACGATCCTACTCTTCTCTTTACTTGGCCCGGCGAAAGCGCAAGTTGTTACTAAGCAAATAATAACCGGCAAAATTGTTGACACGGCGGCAACATACAACTGGTTTAGAGAGAATGTTGTCAAACTTGGACTGAAAGACTTGATGAGATCGAGCGACCCGGTACATTTTCGGTTCTGGTGTAGAAATCAAGTACTGGAAATATGGAGCCATGATCAAAAATCATTTCGGGGCGAACTGGTTAGTTATACATCTAGACATAGTCCAAATGAATTTTCAAATTCAGGCAAAGAAGAAAGGTTTCTCTCTAAACACATCATCATCGACCCTGATATGGCAACGCGTATCTACGAGCGTGCCACCGAGGTCGCGCTTTTCGATATTCCACTCCAAGCGAAAATTAAAGGCTACAAAATGGGTGTAGATGGTTACAGCGTGTCACTGGAGTATGCCGAGCCACTAAAGTATAGCATGAAGGATTATTGGTCACCTAATTCTCAGGCGACAGTGCCAGAGGCTAAGTTAATCGCCGATTTTGAAACCTTCCTAGAAACAAAATTAGGATTGCGCGAAAAGTGGGATATGTTTATAGATGGACTTCCTAAAGGTTGCTACCATACTGGCGGCCTTACAGTCGTGTGCAATAGCAAAAAGAGTGCTCGACGATTGCGCAGGTCGCACTGACATTTTTGCTATATTGGGTCCAATTGCAAGCCGGCGACCTCAATCTGGTGAGTGACAAGGTGAGTTAAAGATTTGACAGGACACAAGCAATTGATACACAATTTGTTACTTTAAAAAGTATGATCCCAGCGGGATCACTTAAAGCGCCTCAAAAGGCGCTTTTTTAGTTTAAAAACGTCATTTTTTCACTGTTTTTCGAAGATAAGCATGTCATTCTGATTCAATCCAGATCAAAGCATTCGGTAACCTATTCGGTAACCTGCTTTGCCTAGTAAATTAGGTTACCGAATGGACATGCTGGCTGAGGTAACAGCGCGAAAAGAAGTTAAATGGGTTCGTCAGATCGTCAAGACGGCACTAAGGGTCTTAAACTAGAATTGGCCCCTAACGCTCACTTGTTCCGCAATCGGGGACATGCTGATTGGAACAGGTGTTAGAAATCAACAACAGCAGCAGCTAGGCTAAGTTGTGTAACCTACCAATACTGCGAATTACACTTCGATCTTGAGTATCGACCTCTGCTCGATTTGAACTTTGAATACGGCAGCCCCTCAGCTTGCGTTGAGGGGCTTTTCACACAAAAATTTAAGGAATATGACTATTTTGTTGGTTAAGATGTAGGGAAGACAAAATCAATTACTTCTCCTGAATTTGCAACGTTTTAATTAGTATGGAATGTGGTCGACGGCTGCCAATTGTTTGCTCTTATAGATTGGTCACTGCCTGATGTCAGCAATATTCATCTCCATTGCCATCTTCGAAACGCGTTTCATGAAGTCGAGCAGTTGAGGATATGTTTTGTAACCAGTCATTTTTAAGCCTTTTCCATCGACAGTAAAAGTCAGGGTTGGAAGCGTATTGACTCGATTAATCCATATTTTATTGAGGTCATCCAGCACTGCCTGCCGGCTCTTTCTGCTGTCGAGCTCCTGGACGAATCTGTTAAAATCCAATGTCGAAGGATTTTTTTGCAAATTCTTGCGACTTCAACCAGTGTTCCAGGCTCAGATAGATCTTGTCGACCTTGTGCCATTTCAGTTCTCACCGCATCTAAAAATAGATCTGCTGCCCATGAAGATTGTAATTCGGCGGCTTTGACTGCCTGACAGGACAAAATGGACGGGTGTAATAAACAACCTTGATCTTCGGAGTGGGAGTATTAACGGATCCATATTTTACAAAGTATTTTTGGCCTCTGGTTTGACATAAGGGAAATTCAAGGTCCTAACCAGAAATCCGCGACTGCCAGTACGCGAGCAGCGGTGGGACTGCTAGCTCAAAAAACGCAACAATGTCAAACGGGGAAGGTGGCAGGCCATAGCTGGCGACCGACAGCATGCGTCCAACCGCGCCGAAAAAAATAAGGGCACAAATAATCCTCAGCTCCGCTGATCTGCTTTTTATGCTCGGGATAATAGACAATACGCACAAACCGACCCCGACCGACAACCCATTCAAAAAACGAAGGTTGCTATCCAGCAGTACACCGGACGGCTTGTGGGCTTCATCGTAAATTGGATTGTTAATTCCTGCCATGCCCAATAAGCCCGTAACGATCGGCACCGTGGCACAGATGCCTAGCGATACTTGCAATAACCTTCTACTTTGCCGTTTTTTCATCGAGTCTTACAGCCTGAGCTGCTGGTTGAACTTTGCGCGTTTGCGCACGGCGAGATTATAAAAATCATTCCGAAAGCCCCTGTTAACCGCTGGAACGGATTTTTTCAATGGCGCCACTTTCACAAACCCGGTGAATCAAAGCCGGTGGGTATTCACTATAAACTATAATCACAATGAAAATAGTCAGCACAAGCATGCACACCAGGATCGATTACATCGCGGGTATCTTCTTTTTTGCATCGCCATGGATTTTCAGCTTTACCGAGTCGGTCTATGCGGCATGGACGGTGATCGCTGTCGCGGCAGTAGCGCTCACAATGTCCCTTTTCACGGTTTTGTCGACTAAGCGTTGAATTCCGCTTTTCGTTTGGACAGATTTTAAACATTGGAAATACTTACCGACAAATTTGAATCTCACAAAATGACCTTGCAAAAATATTTTGCGAGATATCACTAATTTATTTTTGACCCCTGACATAACGCTGTCACTTGGCAGATATAGGTTTGCCTCATTATTAATCTTCAAAAGAATAAAAATGACAAACGAAACCAATTCGACGCTTATCTCGGCCAATTTTCCCAAGCCCATCCGTATTCCGGTCAACGGTGTGGAACTGGAAGTCTTTGAAACAGGTAAACAAAATGCCGGAAAACCCATTGTACTATGTCATGGCTTTCCGGAACATGCTTTTTCTTGGCGTTATCAGATACCGGCGCTTGTTGCAGCCGGCTATCACGTCATCATTCCAAACCAGAGAGGTTACGGCAATTCATCCGGTCCGGCCGAAGTAACTGAATACGACATTGAACACCTGACAGGCGATCTGGTCGCATTACTCGACTATTTTGAATACAAAGATGCCACTTTTGTTGGTCACGATTGGGGTGCAAATGTCGTTTGGAGTCTCGCATTATTGCACCCTGAGCGGGTAAACAAAGTGATAAACCTGGCCTTGCCCTACCAGGAACGCGGAGAAAAGCCATGGATTGAGTTTATGGAAGCTATATTTGGAGAAGACTTTTATTTCGTTCATTTCAATCGACAGCCGGGGGTGGCAGATGCCATAATGAATGAAAATGTATCCCGGTTTCTTCGTAACATATTCCGCAAAAATCTACCTCCCACCCCGCCAGAACCGGGAATGCTGATGATTAATCTTGCAATAGCGGAAAAGCCACTTGGAGAACCCTTAATGGAAGATCGCGAACTATCTGTGTTTGTTTCCGCCTTCGAATCATCAGGGTTTACAGGAAGTATAAATTGGTACCGGAACCTTGACAGAAACTGGCACTTAATGGCGAATGTAGTCCCAATCATTCGTCAGCCGACTCTTATGATATATGGGGAACAGGACACGATTCCAAAGTCCGAAAACCTGAAAAATATTGTCCCTAATTTGGACATTGTTAGCCTGGATTGCGGCCATTGGATTCAACAGGAAAAGCCAGAAGAAACTACCCGGTCAATTTTAAAGTGGTTAGAACTACAAAACAATGCCTAATACCAAAAACTGACTCGTTATTTGAATGATAACCGAAGGCATAAACTGGCAAAAGAAACAGCACGTTTCTTGCCGGTTTATGGCCTGGCTGATATGGTTTATGGCCTGGCCGATATTTTGAGAAAAGCTCGAAATGGGTTGAAAAAGCCGGTGAACTGCATGAAAAACTGAGCGAATTTTGCTTTATTGCCAGCTCGGTTGTTCACCAGGACACACTCGCCAACGTGAAGTAAAGCGCAGGCAAAAGGCCTCAGTGTTTCGCCTGCCACGCAATCAGTAGTGTGAATAAAAAAATATCGGACATGAAAGCCGGTTCGAAACTGCATTTATGCAACACATCGCCCATATAAGCCTGGTAGTCGATGACTATGACGAGGCTATTGATTTCTATGTAAATAAACTTGGTTTTAGCCTGATCGAAGATACGCGGCTCACCGACGAGAAGCGATGGGTTATCGTAGGCCCCCGTGGCGCCGGGTGCAGCCTTTTGCTTGCCAGAGCGGCAAACCAGCAACAAAAGGCATCGGTAGGCAACCAGACAGGCGGCAGGGTATTTCTTTTCCTTTATACGGAGGACTTCTGGACAGATTATGCAAATTTCACTGCAAAAGGTGTCGTCTTCGTAAGGCCTCCTAAGCAGCAGGAATACGGGATCGTTGCCGTCTTCGCCGATTTGTACGGCAATCTGTGGGATTTAATTCAGCCAGCAACGAAACCCGATCGGCACATCTGAAATCAGAAGCCCGTAGCTCTCCTTTTCTCATCAAAAAGTACGTTTCTGTTATTTCCCGAAACCTTAGATCTTCCGAATAAATAGGTAAGGCCAAGGTTGAAGGTTTTATAATCATAGTCCGTTTTTATAGACTGTATAAAATCGTTGAAACGTATATCATATTTAGTTACACTACCAATAAAAAAGGAGGAGCTGATTATCAAATTGTTATTGAGCAATTTCAATCTGGTACCGATTGTTAGATTCCTTTGACTGTATGTGTAAACGTTCCCACCGGTTGAGGGAAGATTTTGGCTGTAATTCAGATAAAAACCCAATTGGGATGTTGCCTTGAAACTATTGTTGACGCTAAATGACGCGGAAGTTCCATTTTGAGTGGGGACGTCTTCTATTTTAGATTTTGACGATGTAAAGAAAAAGGAGGCGGAGGTGCTACTGTCCCACCATTTGAATAGTGCCCGGTTAAGCGATACGTAAGCGCCCAGATTGTCCTGAGTTAAGTAATTTTCTATTCTCGAAATTACTGACGGCCCGTTTACTGTGGTAATGGACGAAAATATATCACTGCTGTGTTGTGTAAATGCAGTAAACGAAAACATACCTTTATACAGATAATTGATTTCCAAATTGTTACTGTATGACGGCAGAAGAAGTGGATTTCCAATAGAATAACTGTAAATATTTGAATAGAATGCGAAAGGGTTTAAGAAATTCAGACCGGGGCGATTAATCCTCCTCGAATAATTTAAAGAAATAACATCATTCCCGGTAGCTTTGTAAAGGAGATAGGCTATGGGAAATAATGCACCGTAACTACGCTTACTACGCTGTTCCAAAGTCGGCGAGTAGCCGTCCATGGTAGTATACTCGTAACGCAATCCCGCTTTGGCAGTCCATTTCCTTGACAGTTCAGACTCCATGCTGACATATGAGGCAAGGTTTTTCTCGGTGTAATTGAATTCGTTACTGCGCGTCTTATCCAGCAAGAATTTTTCGTGGACGTAGTTATAATATGCCACGTCGGCACCGTTGTTAAAATTGGCAAATTTGACTCCTGTCTCTACTGTTATCCATTTATAAGGCAATGTCAGGTCTGATTGAATTGACCAGATATTGTATTTCGAAAAGCTGTTATTTCGGACTGAGGCAGAGGCATTTTCAGATTCAGAAACGAAATCGTTTCGTATTCTAGGCCTGTTTGTAAAAAAGCTGACAGAACTACTTAATTTTTTCCCGGTCGTGTCAATCTTCAAATCGTAGTACGTATTCAACGTTTGTGTAAACAATGGCCTTGAAATGTCGGCCGTCGTATTCAGGGTCGAGTCAATAGCATTGCCTGTATTGTAACTGGTCCTGTTATGCAAGGCCGTGAGCGACTTGCTGTCTGACATGTTGTAAATAAGCCCGATATTATTATGTTTATTCAGCTTATAATCAATACTTAAACCAGCCTGCACACCTGGTGTAGTTGTTACGCGCCGGCCGCGGCCAAGGATTGGGTTCGGTCTATCGACTATGTCATTCGATTCTTTAATGATACTGCGGAAATTGGATTGGTTAAATGTAAAGGAACTGCTAACTTTTTCTGATCGATAGAAAAGTGCCAGATTGTTATTATAGGAGCTGTATGTTCGCTGTATAAACGACGAACTGACTGACCCGCGCCAACCCAAAGATTCGTTTTTCTTCAAAACAATGTTAATCAGGCCGGCATTTCCCTGGGCCTCGTATTTCGCCGGCGGATTGGTAATGATTTCGATTTTTTCCACACTTTCAGACCTGAGTGTTTTCAGATAATTAACCAGGTCAGTTCCAGTCAAATAGATTATCTTCTCATTGACCATAACCCCTATCCCACCCTTGCCCGCCATTGAAACACCATTGTCGGATACCTTTAAAAAAGGCGCGACCTGCAAAGCCTCAAAAAGGGAAGAACCATTGGCCATGATGGTGTTGTTCAGGTTGAATATCCATCGATCAGCCTTCCGTTCAAGTACAGGACGTCTGCTGGTGATAGTTACTTGTTTAAGTTGTCTGGTTGATTCGATGAGTATGATATCCGGTAGCTGAACCGTTCTTATGTCTCCTAATGTAAGGGCAAGGGACAAAGTATCTTTGCTTACTTCCGAAATCCTGACCAAATAGTCACCTTGCTCTGCTGCCATGAGCCTGAAATACCCCGCGGTATCGGTTTGCGCGACCTGGATCCATTGCCCGGTAGCGAGTTGCCTAATCATTACGTTCGCAAACGCCAGGGATTTATGATTGATATCCACCACGCGACCCTTGATCTCATAGTCGGCTTGCGCAACCTTACGTTCGATCAGTATATTCCCTTCGACCTGCCGGAATGAAAGGAAGGTGTTTTGCAGCAGCTCCCGCAAGGTTTGTTCAATAGTTCTTGTCGCTACCGGCACGGTAAGGTTCGTAAATGATTTAATTTCCCCTTTACGGTAATAAAAGCGAAGCGAGGTTTGCTGCTCGATTTTTCTGAGGCCACTGGCAAGGCTTTCACCCCGCAGGCCGATCGTAACCATTTCCGAGTGCATATCTTGCCCCCTGGCGGTGGTTGCAAATAGGAACAGGAAAATGGGCAATGCAATGATGGTAACGATAGTAACTATACGCATTAGGCAAAAAAATAGATGGCTTGTTTGATCCTATCGCATCGATGATGCGGGCATGTTCGCTTTTTAGTTGCTACAACCTGGCCCATCTATCACGATGCTGCCGTCCGGCTCGACCCGATAAGTGGCGTTGTTAAAAGCGCACATTACTTTTAGTATTTTCTCCAATTCTTCACCACTAATGGAAGTGCCTGTAAAACGGCAGTCCTTTAATTTTGCATTACCGAAACTGATCTTCACATTGAAGTGCTGACGCAATTGCGCAATCGCCTCGCCAAAACTTACATCTTCAAAATGCAGGTCACTTTGCTGCCAGGCAATTACCGCTGCGGCATTAACAGTTGCCTGTAAAGCTTCCTCTTTTAAGGTGTTAAAACTGATCTGCTGATTTGGGCGAAGTACACCCAGTAATTCGTCACCGTTGGCAACGCTCACCTTACCACGGGTCACCGTAACCTGGATGGTATGTGTGCTTTTGTCCTCTTTAATATTAAATGCGGTGCCCAACACCTTTGTCAGCAGGTTACCGGTATGAATAATAAAGGGTTTGAAACTGTCATGGTGAATGTCAAAATACGCTTCGCCGGAGAGGTAAACCTCCCTTGTTTGGCCATTGAATGTTTCAGGATATTTTAACTCGGACCCTGCATTGATCCATACCCGACTACCGTCAGCGAGCGTGATTGCCCTTTTCTGGTCAATGGGAGCTTGGAGCGCTGTAAGCTCTACAGGATTTAGGAAGCTTCGCAGTAACGGCCATTCCAGGTACAAAGTACAAGCGATCAGCAGTACCGCTGCGGCAGCTGCAACGCTTTGCCACCACCAAAGCTTCCTTTGCGGCAGCGGCAGAACTTTTACCTCTGCCTGGCGAATGGTGCTGTCAATGTCGCTGAACACGCTGGAAAGCCACTGATCCTTGCCTGATTGATCCAGACTATGCCATTCTTGATTGGGATTACCATACTCTTCCAGCCAGCGTTCCACGAGCTGGTTTTCTGTCTGTGTGGTCTCGCCCTTTAAGTAACGATCCAGTAAAGCGACTATTTGTTGACGACTCATTTGCTATCCATTTGGCAGTAGCCGTATGAGGGGCCATTTAGTACTATTGGGAAAAATGATTTTTTTTTAGGCGGGTATAATGACGACAATCCCTTACAACCCGTAAGATTCATTTGAAAGAGGAATAGGTGGCGCCCGATTCAGGAAAGCCAGCACATGAATGCGACGGCAGAAGCACCTGACAATGAAGCCCGTAGATATTTCAATGCGGTAGAAAGCTGGTTTTTTACCGTCTGTTCGGAAACCTGCAATTTGTCGGCAATTTCTGCAATACTTAAATTTTCTTCCCGGCTCAACAAATAAACTTCTTTCACCCGTGGAGATAACTTATTCAGCGATGTTTCGATAATGTGGGTTATTTCTTTTGCCGCCATTTCCTGGTCAATCGTAACTTCATAGTCGACAGCCAGCGAATTTACCATTGCCGCGTACTCCTCACGGGTAATGTTCTTGCGTATTTTATCCACTATGCGGTAGCGGGTGAGTTTAAACAGATATGCTTTTAAATCGCGGTCAACTTTCAATTCTCTTCTTTCCTGCCAGAGCTTCACAAAAACATCGTGAATAATATCCCTACTATCCTCCAAGTCAAATAATTTAGAACTGGCAAAACCCACCAGCGAAGCCGCATACCGGCTGTAAATTTCAGAAAAGGCATTGTTGTCGTCTTTTTTTAGAAGATCGATCAATTGCAAATCGGTTAAGGCTGAATATGTCGACATGTATTGTTCCTTGCTGCCAGCTCTGCGGCTTACACTGCTAATTATAATCACTTAATCCCGAAGAACGAAACTCAGATTTTGCGATCAGCAAGTACATCCAGAGAGCACTAAACCAACAAAACATTGATTAACAATGACTTAATTCCTATATTTTTTTTACAAAAAACCACTTTTGGTTCGACATTAATTATATGTTGGCTGACGTTATGGCAACTAGAAAGCGAGAGATTTCTGATACAGTTCAAACTTGTCGGTTACATTCATTTTTTTGCAAATCCGTTTCTTATAGGTGCTGATGGTGTTGCATTTGAGGTTGAGCAGGCAGGCAATCTCCTTGGTACTTTTACCTAATGCAACTTGGCTCATGATAAGCTGTTCGCGGCCGGAGAGCCTGTCGATCGATTCCAACTCTTTCACTTTACAACCTGCGTCGACCATGGGTAGCAGGGACGATTGTAATTCCAAGCTCATGTATTTTCCGCCGGAAGCCACGATCATGATCGCACGGGCAAGTTCGCCGGGTTTGGAGTGCTTCATAATAAACCCGTCAGCGCCGGAACGCATCGCCGGCAAGGCATAAAGTCGTTCGGCCAGTCCCGAATAGAAAAGTACCGAGACATCAGGCTTGGCTCCTTTGAAAACATTCACGACGTTCGGCGTAATTATCCCATCGACTTTGATCTCGCTGATAACGAGTTCAATATTATTCTCGCTTTTTAGCAGGGACAGTGCCGTTTTCAAATTAGCTGCCTCGAAAAGGCGATAGTCGTTGCAAAGTGTTTGTAGTAGTAGTCGCATGCCTGTTCGGAGCAGCGTCTGGTCATCGACAATCAGTATGTTCATTGCAGGAGGGGTTTGAATGAAAACTCTTTTGAGATAGAAGTTTGGAACAGACGTTCCAGTAAGCCGTGTACCGGCTACCGGAGCGTCTGTTAACTACTAATGAGCGTAATGCATTATTGGATATGAACGAATTTGTGTGTGTGGACCGATCCGTCAGTGTGTGTGATGCGCAGAATGTACACGCCCGAATCGAGCTTGCTTACATCAACCTTGCCGGCTGCAACCGGTCCGGAGCTGTACACCTGCAAACCTGCCAGGTTATCGATCCGGATGGCTTTCACCTGCTTCCAACTGGTCACTTTCAGGTTGAGCTCATCAGCAACCGGGTTTGGATAGATGCTGCTTTCCAGCTTGCTTTCGAAGCGTACGCTTCGGATAGCGCTGTACGCAAACGTGCTATCGCGGTCGACCATTCTCAACCGGTAAAGGTTTTCACCGGTCTCCGGCTTGTTATCAGCGAAAGTGTAGGTTTTTCTCACCTTGCTTTCACCTTGTGCTTGCACGCTGCCGATGGCCTTCCAGGCTTTACCGTCGATGCTGCGCTGCACCTCGAAACGCTCTGAGTTTGTTTCTTCCGAAGTCGCCCAGTTGAGCTCAGCTGCATTTTCACGTGCCGTCGCGGTGAATGAGACCAGCGTTACCGGAAGCGGTTTCTCCCAGCGGATCGTGTAAGGAGCAGGCGGTGATTGCTCGCCCGCTTCATCCACATAGGCGTACTCAAAAGTAGTGCTGGTGTAACCGGTACCTGTAAGTTTGATTGCCAGCGAATCAGGATTGTAGTCAGGGATCACTTGTCCTGCCGTTACCAGCACGCCGTTGTAGTACAGCTCGCCATGGTCGGGCAGGGTTGTGATCACTACCGTACGGTCATGGTTATCACCATTCAATGTACCATCCTCAGGATCGGCGCCAGTCAGCTGGTCGGGCGTTGTTGTGCCCGTACCTGTGCTCACGTGCGAACCGTTGAGCGGTATCATCACGTCGGTAACAGGCTGATCGATCACGTACTCCTTCGGAACGGCCACAGGCGGCTGCTGCACGCCGAAGTTCGCATTGGTCACATCGGTAGAGGTTACCACAATGTTTGGCAAGATGCCATTCACGGTCCCGTCGCTACCTGCATTCGCACCCAGGTGTTCCCCGGTGTTATTCCAACCTGTCGGCAGGCTTGGTACCGTCGAGCCGGCTGCTGTCTGGTGCAACACCACGCTGTAAGTGCCAGGCTCCACATTGCCAAAGTCGTAGGTTCCATCTGAATTCACGGGGACAGTTGCCACTACGGCACCGGTGCTGTCGATCAGCGATACATACAGGCCAGCCGGAATGGTGGTTACGGAGCCGGTTGTATTCACAGTGCTGTCAGTCAATGCATTGGCGTCGTGGAAGACATTGCCTGAAAGGCTTACGACCGGAGTCGAGAACGGCTTGGTGACAGAACTTTCGTTGCTTTCCAGACCGCCATTGTCAGTTACGGTGAATGGTACATCCACAGTCGGGTTGCCGTCGATCGGATCAACCAAAACCTCCAAGCCGGTCACGGGAACAGTTACACCCGAATCAGGGAATACCTGCTGCCCGGCGCCCGGAGTCTGGCCCGGAGCCACATAGGTCGTTCCGTTGATAGTTACCGTTGTCACATTCTGAGGGAACTGGGTGAATGTGATGCTTTGAACGGTGCCATCGGGATCGGTGAAGTTGAAATCATCCGAAATATCCACGGTCGTAGTGCCACCAGGGTTTGGCGAAGACGGTAAGTTCTCGTCGGTCGTTACCGGCGGCTGTTGCACGCCGAAGTTCGCATTGGTCACGTCGGTAGAGGTTACCACAATGTTTGGCAAGATGCCATTCACGGTCCCGTCGCTACCTGCATTCGCACCCAGGTGTTCTCCGGTGTTATTCCAACCTGTCGGCAGGCTTGGTACCGTCGAGCCGGCTGCTGTCTGGTGCAATATTACGCTGTAAGTGCCGGGTTCTATATTACCGAAGTCGTATGAACCATCTGCATTAACAGGAACAGTCGCCACTACGGCTCCGGTGCTATCGACCAGCGATACATACAAGCCCGCCGGGATGGTTGTTACCGATCCGGTTGTGTTCACTGTACTGTCGGCCAATGCATTCGCATCGTGGAATACATTACCGGAAAGGCTCACAACCGGAGTCGAGAACGGCTTGGTGACAGAACTTTCGTTGCTTTCCAGACCGCCATTGTCAGTTACGGTGAATGGTACATCCACAGTCGGGTTGCCGTCGATCGGATCAACCAAAACCTCCAAGCCCGTCACGGGAACAGTTACACCCGAATCAGGGAATGCCTGCTGGCCTGCTCCCGGAGTCTGGCCCGGAGCCACATAGGTCGTTCCGTTGATAGTCACCGTTGTCACATTCTGAGGGAACTGGGTAAATGTGATGGTTTCCACGGTGCCATCGGGATCGGTGAAGTTGAAATCACCCGAAATATCCACGGTGACAGTGCCGCCGGGATTTGGCGAAGACGGCAGGTTTTCGTCGGTCGTTACCGGCGGCTGCTGCACGCCGAAGTTCGCATTGGTCACATCGGTAGAGGTTACCACAATGTTTGGCAAGATGCCATTCACGGTCCCGTCGCTACCTGCATTCGCACCCAGGTGTTCCCCGGTGTTATTCCAACCGGTTGGCAGGTTTGGTACCGTCGAGCCGGCTGCTGTCTGGTGCAACACCACGCTGTAAGTGCCAGGCTCCACATTGCCAAAGTCGTAGGTTCCATCTGCATTCACGAGAACAGTTGCCACTACGGCACCGGTGCTATCGATCAGCGATACATACAGGCCCGCCGGGATGGTTGTTACCGATCCGGTTGTGTTCACTGTACTGTCGGCCAATGCATTCGCATCGTGGAATACATTACCCGAGAGCTGCACGGTCGGAACGGTGAAATCGGCGGTTACGGTGCTCACGTTACTTTCCAGTCCGCCATTGTCGGTGACAAAGAATGGAATTTCCACCACCGCGCCGCCATCGACAGGGTCGACTACAACAGACAGACCCGTTCCAGGGACCGTGAGGTTACCAGCCGGCCAAACCTGCTGGCCTGCGCCCGGCGTAGCGCCCGGGGCGACGTAGGTTGTACCGTTGATGGTAATCGTGGTCGCGTCCGCCGGGAATTCAGTGAACGTAACCGATGCCACGGTTCCATCGCTATCGGTCAATCCGAAGTGCGAGGTCAGGTCCACGGTAGTGGTGCCGCCCGGGTTCGGCTGGGTAGGCTCCGTACCGCCTGTGGTTACCGGAGGCAGCTGGATACCGAAGTTGGCATTGGTCACATTCGTACCTGCGACGGTTACGCCGGTCAGGATACCGTTTACGCCCGCATCGCTACCCACGCCTGCACCCAGGTTCTCGCCGGTGTTCACCCAACCTACCGGCAGGCTTGGCGTGGTAGAACCGGTTGAAGTCTGGTGCAATACGATGCTGTAATCGCCGGGAGCGGTTACGCCGAAGTCATAAGTACCGTCTGCGTTCACCGGCACTGTTTTCACAGCCGCGCCGGTCGAATCTACTAGTGTCACGTACAGGCCGGTCGGGATAGCCGGGTTGTTAGCGGTGCTGTTGACAGTCACATCTTTCAATGCGTTGGCATCGTGAAATACATTACCAGTCAGGGTTACCGGTGCAAAACATGCCTCAGGCGCATTGATAGCCACATTCACCTGTTTCACCAACTGGCATTGACTTGCATTGTCGGTTACTGTCACAGTATAAGTTCTCGGTGAACCTGTGGTGACGGTTGGGTTAGCCACGAATGCATTGGAAAGACCCACAGCAGGGCTCCAAACATAAGAGTAGCTGCCCGAAGAGGTTACATTCAATGGCAGCGGTGCAGAAGTACCTTCACAAAGCGCCAGATCGCCGGTGGTAGCGGCAATTGTGTTTGGATTGACTACCACTACCACTTCCTTGTAGTTGCTGCAACCGGTCGCCGTGTTGGTCTGCGTCAAACGGTAGGTCTGGGTTGTGGTGGCAGCGATCGTAGTAGACGTTGCGTTGGGGCTGCTCACGCCAGCGACAGGGCTCCATTGCCAGGTGCTGTTTGCGGGAGCGGTTCCCGCGAGTGAAAGCGTCGCTATACCGCCTTCGCAAATCGCCGTGTTACCAGTGATATTAAAGTTGTTAGGCGTGTTGACGGTCACTATTACCTGGTCAGTTGTAGTACAGCCATTCAATGTAACACTCACTGTGTAGGTGGTTGTGACAGTCGGCTTAACTGTGGGCTGGGCTACATTAGCTGCGCCTACAATGCTTGCCCCTGTCCAGGAGTAGGTCGCGCCTGCGATCGCAGGGGTACCGATGACAGCAGACTCGCCAGGACACAACGTGGCGTCGCTACCCGCATTCGCTGACGGGCTCACTTTAACCTGATCGGTGAACACACAACCGCTAGGCAACGTCACTGTTACCGAATAGATCGTTTCTGAGGTCACCGTTGCGGTCGGATTGGCCGCAGTGGCGCTGCTCAGACCGGTTGCCGGTACCCAAAGGTATGTTGCGCCCACAGGAGCCGCCGGGTTTCCGGCTGCACCGTACCCGATCGCGACAGGTCCGGCAGGACATACGTTCTGATCGATCAGATCGAGGCCTGTTACCGGATTAACGGTCAAAGTCACCTGGTCGGTGAGCGGAGTGCTGCATCCTGGGTAGCTTACTTTTACCACGTAGGTCGCCGTTGCTGAAGGGCTCAGCACAGTCGGGTTGGCGGCGGTGTTGCTGCTTAGCCCCGTCGCAGGCGTAACGCCATCGGCCATAAACCATTCATATTGCGCAAACGGCTCGGCCGAACGACCCAGCTGCGCAGGCTCTCCCTGGCAAGTGGTAACGGCCGCGCCTGCATACTCGCCGGTAGTGACGGTGTTGCTTAGTACAACCGTATCCTTGTCCATACAGCCCGACAAAGGGTCAGTAACAGTCACAATAAAACTTTGGGGCGACGCAGCAGCGAATTGTATCTGCGGCTGGGCATCGGTTGGTCCTGTACCATTGGTCCATGCGGCATTGGAAGGTTCCCATGCGTAAGTCCAGTTGGTACCTGCGGGAGCCGGGCTGCCCAGGGTGACGGTCGCACCGTTACAAACTGCACGGTCGTTGCCCGCATTAGCCGCCGGCGCCGATACGTTGACCATCAGGGTGTCGCGGTTGCGGCAGCCGGAAGCGGTTTCAGTAATGGCCACACGGAACTGGGTCGTACCATTCACAGTTGCGGTAGGATTGGCAGCAGTGCTGCTGCTTAGCCCGGTAGCAGGATCCCACAGGTAGGTAAAGCCAGCCACGGCCGTGCTCCCGATTTGAACGGAAGTGCCCGGGCAAGTATATTTATCTTGTGCTGTGAATACGGGCAACGACCATCCCGGCGGGTTGATCACGATCGATTTCTGGCAGGAGATAGAACCATCATACTTGTTGGTGATCGTGACGGTGATCGTCGCTTGCGCGGTGGATGTAATATTTACCGTCGGTACGCTCGCATTGTCGACCAGGTTCGCGGGGCTCCACGAGAAGTTGTAGTTGGATGGATCGCCGATGCTGGTACCCAGTTTCAGGGCTACCGCGCCGAATACTTTCGGGCAGGCCTGGTCTGAAAGTGTGACTATTTCAAAATCACAACCTCCCGAACCTGTACACGGCTGCACGGATACGTCAGCCGAGCAGGTCACGCCATTCAGAGTAACGGTGCGACGGAAAACGGTAACTCCGCTGTTGCTTTTCAGGTATGCATCCTGCCCGGCATTGGCGGTTTGCAATATGGTGCCGTCTCCTGATACGACGCTCCATGAATAAGTTGCGCCTGGCGCATTCTGCTCGTCCATATGTCTGCTCCAGATAGGGCCGCAAACAGTTTCATCCTGGTCGGTAATGCGGCTGTTCAGCACGGATACTTTCACTTCATCCGTGAAGGCACAGCCCCCTTTAATAGCGGATACCGTATAATTGATCGCCCCGCCGGCCACCGCTGCGGTCCCTGCATTGAAAACCGGATTGGCTACCTGAGAAGCGGAAAGGTACTGACCCGATGTCCAGGTATAGGCAAATGTCGCATCTGCCGTACCGCCCAGGGTGACGGATGTGTTCTTACAAATCGTCTTATCAGTTCCGGCAAATGCCAATGTGCCATTCGGTGCGGTAACCGGCGTCACAGTCACATCGTCGGTAGTTACACAAGTGCCGCCGCCTTTTTGCTGAACGGTGACAGTCAAACGGTATACTGTTGTGGCAGTTGGGTTGGCGATAGGCTGCGCGCAGGTCGTACAGCTTAGCGACGAAACCGGGTTACCGGAAATACTTGTCCAGACATAGGATACCGAGGGACTCGAAACGGGTGGGACGCCGATTTGAACACCGCCGGCACCCTGGCAGATCGACTTGTCGGTACCTGCATTGGCGATAGCGGGGACTATCGTAACCTGGTCGATGTCCACGCAGCCAGCGGCATCGGTTACCTGTAATGTATAGGTGGTTGCCTGGGTAATGCCCGGGGTGGTCCATGTGCCGGTAGAGGCGAGCGGCGTGCCATTACTGGTACTGCCTTCATACCACTGATAGGTGTAGGAGGGCGTTCCGCCGGAGGCAGTACCTGCCAGCTGTACCGTGTTGGAACCGGGCCCGCAAACAAACCATTGGGGGCCGTCGGCGTTGGCAATCGGCGATACATCGGTGCCGATGATCACCGACGCTACCTGAGAGCTGTCCACTGTTTTGAAACCGCAAAAACCATCGTTGACTTTCACGATCCGGCGGTAGTAAGCTGAGGTATTTCTGGCCAGCGGCTGCAAATCCTTGAATACCTCACCGGGCATGTCGGCCCACGGCCCTGTCGCGTTTTCGGCAATTTGCCATTGGTAGAGCATGGTCGTGCTGTACCCGGATGGGGAAACGATCGTGGCAGGGCTCGCATTGATCACCTGAGGAATACCCAGGATACAGGCTTGCTGACTGGCCGGCGAAAGCGTGGTCGCTGCAAATTGAAGATTGGGAACAGGCTGGGTTGAAAGCTTCCATACATACTGGGAACGGATATTTGCGTTCGCCGTCGGCGTGACTGCATATTTGCAGGGACCAAACAGCGCGTCGGTCAAATAAGTCCCCGCCGCATAAATATCTCCCGCCGCATCAACACCAACGGATAGTCCGTCGTCAATGGCCAGGGTCGCGGCCGCCCCTCCCGCAGTTTTTATCCAAACGAAACCCGCATCGGTGGTATACTTGCTCACAAAAATATCTGTGCTGGCGATGGCAGTGCCCCGGTTGGTTACCTTTACGACCCCTGCTCCCGGATCCCAGTCGCGATCCAGGATAGCCGCAGCATTTGTATAGCGCCCGGTCGCCAACAGGTTTCCGGCATTGTCGAGCGTAATGTCCCCGACAGCATTACCCTGAAACATTCCCCACACGTAATTCCCGTTGCCATCCCATTTGGTGATGAAACCCGCTGCGGGAATGTCGGTAGTACCAGGCCCTGGATCCAGGTCCATAGTTCCTCCCGCATTTCCTCCAATATAGATGTTTCCGGCGTTGTCTGCCTCGATCTCGCTCACCGAACTGGAACCCGTATTGGCAATCGTCTTAACCCACTGAAATGTCCCGGCGCCGTCCAGTTTTGTGACAAATCCCGTTTGGGTGGTCGTTGCAGGAACAGTAAAGGGCCCAAAATCGGAAGCTCCACTATTGGAGTTCACAGTACCTCCGACAAATACATTTCCGTTGCCATCGACATCCAGCGTAGTTCCATTGTCGTTGAGCGGGCCACCCATTCGCCTGGCCCATATAAATGTACCGTCCGGAGCTAATTTCAAGACATACGAATCGGTCCATCCGCCCGCGGATGTCAACGCGGACACCCCGGAGCCCGGGTTGAAGTCGACGGTATTGGAAAAGTTACCGGCAACATAAATATTCCCGGCACCATCCGTCTTGATGTCATTTCCAGTGCCATTGGTCACCACCTCTGCCGAAACGTCCGCCAGTCTGACAGCCCAGGAATAATTTCCGTTACTGTCGAGCTTAAGAATAAACGTTTCCGTGCCACTTGTTACTCTGGTCGAAAGTTCGGCCACACCTCCGCCCGGATTGAAATCGGCAGTTCCCCTGAACGAGCCGGTGATAACCAGGTTTCCGGACGCATCAACTGCGATTGCAGAAGTGTTGATCACAAAGGTGGCGCTGATCTGTTTGACCCATACCAGATTCTTGTTTTTATCCAGCTTCTGGATATAAGCATACTGGCCGGAGGTGCCCGCTGTCAAAGGGCTTACGCCAGGGCCCGGATCGAAATCAACGGTTTCGACGGAACGTCCGATCATGTAGGTATTTCCCGCCGCGTCGGTCACGCCGCCCTGCGGAATGGCTTGTGCTGCCGGTGTTACAAGGCCGGCTTCTGCAATCCACACCTGCCCCACGTCCTGTGCATTCGCGGAAACAGAATTAAGCCAAAGCATCGAAAAGCAGCATAAAATGGGCAACCGGGTGAAGCCGGCCGTTCGTGTTCGATTCACCCACCGCTTGACGGTCGGTACAACGAACTTGATAAATAATTTTTTCTTCATTTAGTGTAGAGTTTGGTTCGTAAAAAGAGCCTTGGGAGCGTGCATTTTTATTTTATCATAGGCAATCGGCGAGTAAGGGTGAATGATTTTCAGATGTGTGTGTGAAGCGTATTGGAGTGCAGACTGTTAATGCCCCTTTTTGCCATTGATCAAAACCTTGTTAAGCTTCAGGGCGAGGTCGAGTAAATTGTCCACTTCCAGCTTTTGGAAGATCCGGCGTTTGTAGTATCCTACACTTTTGGAACTGGTCCCGGTGATGACAGCTACCTCCTGATGCGACTTGTTTGCGACCAGCAAATCGGCCACTAACTCCTCCCGTTTGGTAAGCGTGCGGTTGATGGGCTTCGCCACAATATGGAAGAGCAGTTGTTGCTGAATATCGGAGCTGATATACCGGGTGTGGTTTTCGGCGTGCCTGAGGCCTTCGTTAATTTCTTCGGGCAACGATTTATTGGAAAACAATGCGGTGGCACCGGCCCGGATAAATTTGTACATAAACTGGGTCTGGTCGCCAAGGTTCACCAATACCGCCGCCTGGGGATTTGTTTTTTTGAAGTTGTCTATCAGGTCTGTATTCTTTGCGTCGGCGGCGCCGATATCCAGGATCATCGCATCGATTGCTGACACCTGCGCCAACCCGATAGCGTTCTGAAGGCGATCTGTTTCGACGATGGTCCCGTCGGGATACTGATTCTTAATGATGCTGTGTAATGCTAAGGAAAAGAGACGATTGTCGGTAACAACTAGTATTGTCATGGTTAGGTAGGGTTGTGCATCTGAATGGTGCTTGCGCGATCAGGCCCGGGAAAGCATGAAAGGTCCGGACAGCGACTTTGCCGCCCGGACCCTCATCCCCGTTATTACCTGGTAACGGCTATTTTGTGTGTGCTGATAGTGCCGTCAAACAGGGTCATGCTAACGATGTAAATGCCCTGGGGGAGCTTTGTTACATCAATTCCGGTAATAGAAGGCGGCTGGTTGCTGATGACCTTCACGCCGCTCGCATTGACGATATCCACCTGTTTGACCAGCTCGTATTGCCGGATCAGGACTTTGTCCACAACAGGGTTCGGGTAAGGTGCTACGCCTCCCTCTCCTGCAAATGCGACCTTACGGATTTGGCTATACGCAAAGGTCCCGTCGTTATCGACCATTCTAAGCCTGTAAAAATTCTGGCCCACCAATGGGCTGGCGTCCACATGGGAATAATTGACGAGCACTTTGCTATCGCCCTGCGAAGCAACCGAAGCAATCAGTCTCCATTGCTTCCCGTTCTGGCTGCGTTCGATCTCGAAACGATCGCTGTTAGCCTCCTCGGTCGTCGACCAGCCGAGCAACACCGTCTTGCTTTCCGCAACGGCCGTAAACCGCGTCAACGTGACCGGCAGCGGCAGCACGAGCGATGCAAATGTGTATGCCGTGTATGTGTCGGGCGCGAGTGGCGAGATCGTCGTGATCGATCCCGCGGTGAGATCGCTGGTACCGCCCAGTACCGATGTAGTATCAACTTTAGACGGTATCGCGACCCATTCCGTCCCGTTCCATCCGACAATCGTGAGCTTGGTGAGGTCGCTGCCCGTCAACGTGCCGATAGCGCTTCCGGCATCCCAGGTCAATGTGAGGGGCGTCGCATTCGGGCCGTCTATGTCCCAGTATTCGACAGTACTTACAACATTGACATTCGTGCCCATGCTGCCGGTCGCAAATGGGCCCCCATTGGGCAGGGCCGCATAGTCGGAACCTGTAAAAAGGTTACTGGTAACGGCTGTATTGGCATCGGCGTGAAAGTAAGCGCCCATCACACCGTCGGCCGAAGCCGCAAATTGGCCGAGAAAACCATTGTCGCCAACGGGAAAAACAAAGCTGCCCGCGCCGTATTTGCGCACATACCCATCCACGTAGCCCGCATCCGAAGCGCCTGTGGAGGTAAGGTTGTCGCCGGCAAAGTTGAGCACGCCGAAGTTCCCCGACGCGCGTTCTGTGAGGATTACGCCCGGCTGCGCCCCGCCTCCCGTCACGAAGTTGTGGTTACTGAAAAAAGTCATCTGGGCACCGCCGAAGATCGTGGTATTCCCCTGGCTACCCTCCTGGGCCTGAACGAGCTGCCCAAGCAGAAGCAGGGCCGTCGAAACGGCCGTGCTGATCCATCCCTTTCGGAATGAAATGGTATAGTTTTGTGTCATTAATAGGTCAGTTTAATGGCATTAGGTGATCCTGACTGCCCGTTGCGTTGTGACGGAGATTGAATAATCTCCATTGAATACATGCTAGTTTTTGTTACAGTCGATACGAGTGCCGGAGAAAAAAATGGAGGCGGTGGTCACCGAAGCAGGCTTGACCCCGCTAACATGATCGGAGTTTATTCGAAACGAAACTTTATCGCCTGCTGTAAAGAAATTGGCGGATGTTACTTCTTGCCAGGCTCCAACTCCATAATCCAACTGGGGTTCAACACTATAACTTAAAAGCCCTTTGGCAGTTGAAACCAATTGTATCGTGGTATTTCTGGCGCCGGTATGCCCGGTGGCAACATCATAAGTACCCGCTGACCCATGAAAGATGTAGAAGCCATCCGCAGGTATGGTGTACTCGCCGGTCGTATTATCGTAGGCGCCGGACGGCGAGTAGACGATATTGTTGGCAATCAGTTTAACCGGTGTAAATACGCCGGTATCAACTACTGGTGTGGTGGTATTATCCCCCTTCGCATCAAAGCTGGCGCATCCTGCCCCGGCGGTTTGCCAGCTTCCGCCTCCGTTAGCATCGGAGGTGAATACTTTTCCGGCTCCCTGTGTGCCGTCGGTGATGGTCACCTGCCCGGTTGTTTTGTCCACTTTCATTTTACGACCGGGAGTGGAAGCCTCCACTTCCAGATTGGAATTAGGCTCAATAGTCGTCGGATTAGTCCCTATTTTAACCTGGGCGAAAGCGGTGGAAGAGCCCAGGAGCAGCGCGGCTGCAAATAAAGCTGACGATACCTTTTTTACTGAAATGCTGATTAATAGATGTTCTGTTTTCATGTAGCTATGGATAAGTTAAAATAGTTGGATTGAAATCGTTCGCGCCGACAGTTTACCGGCTTATGGAAGCGCGTAGTAGTTGTTTTGTTCTCATAGGAAATCCCAAAAGTTTATGTTTCGACAAATGAATGTGTAAACTTAGAGAGCTCTGGTAGCAACGGAAATCGAAATATTACTACTAATCGCTACGAATTTTTCGGTAAATGAACGCAGGGAGCTACCTTTACCCTGAAATTCAAATCGCCTTCTACAACCCCGATATGTATCACATACTCATTATTGACGATCACCCCATGGTATCCGTAGGGGTACAAGCAATCATTAAAACAGTCGTCGAAAACTCCACCATTGCTTTTGCGTATTCCTTTCAGGAAGGCCTCGACGTGCTGGCAAAAACCCCCGTCGATCTGATGGTATTGGACCTCGCTATTCCGGGAAGCCGCGGGGCGGAAATGATCGGCGCTTACCGGGAGGTGCAGCCCGATTTGAAGATTCTCGTGTTTTCGGGAAGGGATGAGCTCACGAATGCGCCCATTTGCTTACATAGGGGCGCGAACGGGTTCCTGCATAAAAACAGCTTCGATTCGGAAACTGCAAAGGCCATCCGAATGATATTGGAAAATAAAAAGTATGTCAGCCCGAAGTTAAAGGAGGCGATGCTCAGCAATCTGATGGAGGGCAAATCGATGCAGGCGGACCCTACGGCGGCGCTTACTGCGCGGGAGCGTGAGGTACTTGGTTTGCTGCTTACAGGTAAGTGGCTTAAATCGATAGCCGACGAACTGAACGTCAAGATTTCCACCGTCGGAACGCAGAAGAACCGGATTTTTAAAAAAATGGGTGTGGACAACATCGTGGATCTTGCCAAGAAGTTCTGGTATCTCGAACAAAGCACGGCCGACCATTTATAGCGTTGTTTGGGCCGCATTGCCTTGTTTGAAAATCAGGTGGACGCAGGCCCCGGGGTCATTTGTAACGCATATCTGTAAACGCAAGACTTTCGAAATCTGCTTTAACAGCAGCAAGCCGAGGCCTTCATAACCGGCCGGCAGGGTGAAATCTTCTTCCGGGCCAGTCGCATTGAGCCATTTCATCAACTCCGGAGGCATCCCCGGGCCATTGTCCTCAAAAATGAGGTGCAGGTCGGCGCCTTCGTGCCGTAAGTAAATTTTAAGTTTGTTTCGGTCGCGCAACTTAATGGCGTTGTCGATCAGGTTATGGACGATGATGCCCAGTAACTTTGGATCGGTGAAGACGAGTGCCTCAGGGGCTACGTCCACCTGGATATCGGCATTATTGGCCGTGGCGATCTGCCCGAACAGCGAGACCTTTTCGTTGACCACCGCACTCAGTTTCACGGACGTTGCGGCCTGACCCGTGCCGCTCACCTCAGGCTTAATGAAATTAACCAGGTTATCTACCATATGATACATGTTTTCGACAGCCTGTTTTAACTGTTTAATAAATGCGACGGCATTGTCCGGCTTGTTGTCTTCGATGAGCGCCTGGCTATATTCCAGAGCATACGACATGTGCCTTACCGGCGTGCGGATATCGTGTGAGATCGAAGCAATCAAATGTAGGTGCAGCCTGACCTGCTTTTCGAGCTGTTTTTCAGAGTCACTCAAAACGACAAGTGTTTTTTCCAAGTGCTCTGTTCTTTCCCTGACCTTGATTTCCAATGCCAGGTTTTGCAGTTTGATAGCTCTCAGACGCCGTCTCAATATCCCGTAGAACAGTAGTAGAACTGTCCCCGCAACAACACCTCTAAACAACCATGTTTCATACCACTCCTTTCCCACCGTGATGTTGAGATGCACTTCCTTGTAGTTGTTCACTCCAAACCCGCTTACTTTCCGTACAGAGAGCGTGTAATTTCCTCCACCCTGAAATGGGATAGGAATGCTCTTGCTCTCGTCCAGTGCTTTCCAACCGGTCAAAACTTGATGGCCTTTGACGATCCGGTAGGACATTCTCAGGTTGTAAGGGTCGCCAAAGTAAGGTGTGCTAACTTTAACAACGATTTGCGGTACGCCGGCCTTTACCACGACCCTATTTCCTTCAAATGCCGACAGGCTATCGCCCCCGTCTGTTTGATCGATGAAAATCTGCTGACCGGGAAGCTCCGGGCGTGTCCGTTCGGGAAAAAACCAGACAAGCCCGTTAATCGACGGAAATGATACCATTCCTCCCGGCGTCCGCAACGCGCAAGGCTGGCAACCGCCGTTGAATTCATTGGTGTTAAAGCCCTCGGTTTTTGAATAGTAATGGTAATACAACTCGAAGGGCTTATCCGCATAGGCCAGCAGATCTCTCCTACTGATCTGAAAAAGCCCCTTATTGGTCGTGATCCAGAAGAAGCCGTTGCGATCCTCGATCACACAATGCGCACTGGCCAGATATTGCTCTTTGTCGATCGGAAAATGCGTCAGCTTTTGATCCTTCAAAAGATATAGTCCGTTGGAGTAAGTCGTAATCCATATTTCGTTTCGACCATCGGGGATATAAAGGCTGCGTATGTAGATATCGGTAAGCTTTGTAATATGGGATATTCTCTTGGACGACAAATCTATTTTGTAAAGTCCTTTACCTGTTCCAATCCAGAGTGTCTCGTTATTTTGTTGTTGAATCCATGAAATGTTGGAAAAATATCTACCGGCAAAAAAGAGCGGCTTTGCACCGGGCCGGGAAGGATCAATGTAATACAGGCCGAGCGAATTGGTCCCAATCCAGATCCTACCGTTAAGGCCCTCATAAAGTTGCTTTATTTCGTCACCGATCGTCCAGCTAGAAATGAGCTGTTTTCCATTCCTTTCGAATCTGAATAAGGTTTCCCTCCGCTTACACCATATGCTACCCGTATGGTCTTTCATTACGCTGTATTTGTCCCAATCGACATACTTTTTAATCGTTCTCAGAGACGTGGCAGCCGCTGCGGGACTTTTACTCTCCGGGGAGAAAACTACGCCGCTGGCGGTTACAATTTTCCCGTTATCGAGCAGCGCTTGGCCGTAGTACACATTATCGTTACCCGCCGACGAGTCTGTTACGGCAACAAACTTCTTTTTGGTAACGATATATAAGCCATAAAGCTGGCTTCCCAGAAAAAACCTACCGTGCTCTTCGTCCATAAGAACGGTTTTAATGTCTCTGCTTTGAAAATCGAAACCGGCCAGGATCAGCTTGCTGACAAGTGAGCCGTCTTTGGCCAGTCGCAGATCATACAGGCGCCCGCTCGTATAAATAAAAACCTGGTTGGTGCAGTTATTCCAAAAAATCTGATACTGCCCGGTTGATTGATAGCCAGGGTCCGATGCGAGAGGCCCCACCAGCTTTGATTCTTCCTGGCAGAAGCCGCTCGCAGTTCCCGAAAAACGGGTCAGTTTGAGCCGTTCGTCCAGGTAATAAAGGCTCTCCCCCAAACGAAAAAAACGAAAAAAGCTCTTGCCGGGGAAAGAGCAGACCTTTGTCTTTTTGTTATTCACATAGTAGCCGACGTTTTGTTCGTCATACACGAAATGTCTTCCCGCCGGTGCAGGATATATCGTAGCAATGCCGTGAAGGTAGTGTTTTAATGCTGCCTCATTGAGGTCAGGCAACGCTTCAACCAAGTGGAGGTCCCGCATTTTTGAAACATCAGCCGACCAGTACAGAGGATACCCTTTCAATGAAGTGTCTATCGCCGCTTTGCCATTCGCCATCCGGATCCAAGTCTCGTTGCTGGACATCGCAAGCAACTCGCCATTGCGACTTTTGGGATCCAGGTTGAAACCTGAAATGCTCCTGGCAGCAAAGGAATTCCCCAGATTATCAAAATTCACAAACCGGTTTCCATCGAATCGAACGAGCCCTCTTTCTGTCGCCAACCAGATGTTTCCGCGTGTATCGCGCACAATGGATCTAACGCTGTTCTGTGGCAGCCCGTTTTCATCTGTGAAGTGCCTGATGTCGTAACCGGGAGCGGTATCTGGCCAGTCGAGTGCTTGCTGACCGGAAGAAGTGTTGAAGATGCAGAAAAAACAAAAGAAAAAGTGCAAAGAAGACAGGTGGAAGAAGTGCATTTTTACTGCTGATAATTACGTTGAATGGACCTTCATGGAGGGAATCTGAAAGAAGCTGGACTTACATCCTGCAAACGGCCTGACTGAATTCAGTGACAAGGCTATCTCCAAACCGCAACAAGCGCTTTGGGTTAATCTAGCTCTCAAATAATCTGTTTTTCAGGCATTTCCAGCTTATACCCCTTCCCATGAACATTCGTTATTCGCAGCTCGGGATCAAGGCTTAATTTCTTTCGAAGTTTCGATACAAATACGTCCAGACTGCGGCCGGTGATGACCCCGTCGTTGATCCAGACTTCCTGCATCAGCGTTTCGCGGGGGATCAGTTCTCCAAAATTTTTGTGGAGCACATTGAGGACCTTGCATTCTTTGTCTGTGAGACTAACTACCTCGCTATCCAAAACCAAGCGCTGATCCTTCACATTAAACAAGAACTTCCCGAGTGCAGCCAATTCCGGAACGGACTCATTTATTATAGCATGACTCTGCTTCTGCCCGGGCAACTGTATTAAAAATTTTCCAAAATGCCTGATTAACACGATCATGCCCAGTAGCACCAGAATACCATAAACAAGCTTGATTGACGGGTAGCCAAAGGTGGTCGTCTGGGATTCTTCAATTGTGGGATTGACTTGCCGGGCTTCCGCTTTAACTGATTCGAGCTTGTCGGTCCGCCGGGCGATGTCATGGCCGAAGGTTGGCGTTTTTAATTCTTCAAGTATTGGGTTGACTTTCTGATTAGCCGCTTCAACTGATTCTGTCAGCTGGTCGCCGTCAGCCTTCTGATGTTTTACATTCCCATACAAATTTGGAAAGGCAAATTCGATTACGTAGCAACCTGTGGGCTGACTTCTGCCGGTGCAAGCCAGGATGTCCGGCGAGGTATTATTTATCTGGAAACCATAGACAATGTCGCCTTTCACGCAATCATGTACCGTGACGGTGTACCCGGCAGGGGCTTGCTTCTCGGGAAAGAAGTTACGGGACAGCGCCATGAGCGAGTCGTGGTTAAAAGCGAATTGATTTTCGAACCTGAGCATAAACGTGCCTTCTTTAACCTCAGTAACGGGCAATACACGTGAGCTTGAATCGCCCGCCTGCAACAGCAACCGATGACCGATTTGACGGACCAACAGGTTCACTTGTTTCGCATGTAAGTCCCGGTCCGGTTGCTCTCTGAAAGAACAGAAGGTAAAAAAGAGCGCAAGCAGCATAATGGAAATCCCAGACCTCACCACAAGCCGGGCGGTAAAAAAGCCGGTAAAAGCAGAATTTACAAGCATTTACATTTCTTTTTACAATTGAAGAACGAGAATTTACAGTCGATTTACCATAGCGGACAGGCACGTGCCTACATTTGGATGTGTGAAGTTAAAACAATTTAACGCCATTCATTCACCAAACGATTTTAGTCATGAAAATGTATCACATCGCTTTTTTACTCCTTTTTCAATTTTCAATTGTCTTTGATACGACGCTAGAATATCCCCGTGCGTCCCCGCTTTCCGATAGCGAGCCAAAGCAAGGTAAGGCAGTCGCTGCAAACATCATTTTTAAATCTGCCGATGGCGGACAAACCTGGCAGGACATTAGTGCAGGGCTGCCCGAAAGTTTGCCGGACGGTATCCCGAGAGATGGTTTCTTGGCGAATGATAATGGAATTTATTTGCGCGCCGGCAATGAGATGTATTACAGTAAACCAAATTCGACCGCCCCTTTTTGGGAAAAAGAGATTACACCGGCCAACCTTGGCAGCATTGTTCCTGGCAAGACCGGAATGCTTGCATTCAACTATGGCGGCCAGTTTTTGCAAAAGATAAACGGCACGAGTTTATGGCTGCCGGCCTATACGGATTTCCCGGGGAAAAGCGTTCGTACCATCTTTGAAACTGGCCCTACTGTTTTCATCGGTTACGATAAGGGGCTTTTAAAGTCTGATGACAATGGTAAAAGCTGGAAGCGGGTTTACGACGGAGGCTGGGTAATGAAATTGGCAGAGTCAAACGGAGTGCTGTTAGCGACCAGCCAGAGAGGCATCATTCGATCGACAGATGATGGTGAAAATTGGGTTGATGTGATTAGTGAAGGCGGAGTGGGCATTGCTATCGAACGCATCAAAGGTGGATTTGCGGCCATCACCTGCAATACAGAGACGGAGACACGGAGGGTACGGACGTCCTATGACGGCGGAAAAACCTGGCAGCCTATCGATGCCGGCCTTCCGGCAAGCCTCTATATCGCCTCAATTACCGAAGTTGGGCAATATATGTTCTGTGGCCACCCGGCAGGCATTTACAGATCCCCGGACAAAGGGAAAACGTGGCAACTTGTGTTGCCTGCTGTACAGGATAAAGTCTTCAATTTATCTGTTTCGGGCAACGTGATCTATGCCTTGCCAATAAGTGGAGGATGTTGAAAATTCAGAGTGTATCAAAGATCAGCAGTTCGCTCGCTATCAATCCTGGCTCCTTTTAAAATCGCAAATGGCAGTTTATCAAATAGCTCTGCTACGGAGATTTTGCTGTCGTATTCGGTTTTATTGCCTGTGAGAAGATGTTCCCATTCCAATGTAAATACAGGCGGAACCTCGATCGCGGTATCCTTCCAGGCAATAGAAGGCAGCTCTTCCGTTTTGCACATCATAGCCAGGTGCAACGGAACGGCCACGACGATGACGTCCTTCTTGTGAATACGTGCATAGGCAAGAAGGTGATCTTTGAATCTGCCTTTCGTCGGTAAGGGCATATACGCTCCTTCGGAGAAAAGCGCCGGATTTTGTTTTCGTAGTTCAAACAATTGCTGTGTGAGCCAGAGTTTGATCTGGGCATTACTGCGGTCGTTCCACAGCTTTTCCAGCAGCACACCCCGTTCCGCTCCGGCAAACTCCCGGAGCCAGCTTTGCCTTTTTTCGTAATCCACTTCCCTCCGGTTATCGGGGTCTACGAGGCTCAGGTCCCACAACTCGCAACCCTGATACACATCCGGAACACCCGGACAAGTGAATTTCAAAATGAGCTGTGAAAGAGAATTGACCATGCCGAAGTCCACGATTTTCTTTTGGAACGATGCAAAATCCTTCCAGAAAGGCCCTTGCTGATTCAACAGCTCCTGTGCAAACTGTTGCACTCCCCTTTCATACGCTTCGTTAGGCTCGGCCCAGCTTGTCTTCCTTTTTGCCTCCCGCAAAGCTTTTTGGAGATATTCATCCAATCGTGCCGGGAAATCATCCTCATCCTTTCCCGGCATTGGGTAAGCGCCGGTCAATGTCTGATAAATCAGGTATTCGTCGTTCACATCGGGCGCCGAAAATTTCTGTCTGAGCGGTGCATTGAGTTCCCGCCAGTGTTTTACCCGGGAAATCCATTCTTCTGGAAGGTCGGTAAGTACGTTCAGGCGCGCCCGAACATCCTCTCCCCTTTTCGTATCGTGCGTGGATGTGGTATTCAAAGAAAGCGGCCAGTTTTTAAGGCGCTTTTTCATTTTGCTATGAAACTCGTCCAGCGTTATTCCAAAGCATTCCACGGAGTCGCCGACATCATTATGCCCGATGAAGCGGCCATAGGTGTACATCAGCGTATCTTCTCCTCCCTTGGCCATCAACGGGCCCGTAAACTGCATGGCCCTCTGGTAAAACTCGAGCGCCCTGGCGTTGTAATCCTGATCACCTTCGGAAGGCTTTGTCAGCAACGCATTTTCGAGCAGTGCAACGGCCTGCACCAATTCCGGATGAAAGTTTTTTACATCATCGAATATCTTTTGAACCGAGGCCATTTCGGATGATTTCAAAGGCATTTGATTGCCATAATACCGGTATACCGGGCAATGGATCAGAAACTCCCCTATCGCCTGCCTGAGCTGCTCTTTACCGATCCGTTTCAGATCTTGCGCGTCTGCCAAATTCAGTTCTGCCAGCAACCCGTACAGATTTTCCAGCTCGCCGCCCATATGTTCAAAGAGTATATAAGCCTTCTTTTTCAGCAAATGCTCTTGTATCGTTGCGCTTTCTCGTGCCAATTCCTGGTAAAAGTTCGTAAAGGTTTTCTCCGCATTCACATTGGTAAATACATTATTGACCTTCGCCAGAAATTCGTAGCCTGTTGTACCCTGAACCGGCCAGTTTTCCGGCATGTCCTCATCCTGACCCAGGATTTTTTCCACAACCACATAGGTGTCGTCTCCCGCCAGCCGGCGAATATCTTCCAGATACCGGGCCGGATCGTATAGGCCGTCGATATGGTCAATCCTTAACCCCTGGAAAATGCCTTCGTCAACCAGTTGCTTTATCAATGCGTGATAAGTCAGAAAGACATTTTCATCCTGAATATTGAGACAGATCAGCCCGTTCACAGTAAAAAACCGCCGAAAATTGATATGCTGGTCTGTATCCTGCCAATTACATAAAACATACGTTTGCTGATCAATGATTTGTTTCAATTTTTCCGGGTTACTATTGACCTCTTTCAGCAGCTCCGTAACCAGCTCTTGCTCATCCTGATTTTTCATCAACGAGGAGAGCTGCAAGAGAAGCTCATTCCATTGTTCGGAAAAAACCGCCGGTTCTTCCACCTCGTTGATTTCTTTGCATTGTGTTCCGATCTGCACAAGCGCCTGATTATGACTAACCAGCTCCGATTCGAATAGTGTGGAATATGATCGGGGATTAAGAGGAAAATTCGCACCTTCATACGTCAGCATCAACCGGTTAGACTCGTACGAAATGAGCACATTCCCGCTTTCGATTTCCTCATCAAGATCCGACCCGAGAAATGGCACCATCAGTTTGCCATGAAAAAGACGACTGTTCCATGCAATGTCAAAAAAGCCGGCATACATCGACTGTGTACCTTTTTCAAGCACATCCATCAGCCACGGATTCTCTGAGTGAAAGGCCATATGGTTGGGCACAATATCCTGTAACCATTGCATATGATTTTCTTTCAGGATAGTACTGAGCGTTTTCAACTCTTCCATACTCCCGATTTCGGGATCGATTTGATTGGGATCTACTCCGTCGTAGCCATGCATGCTTCCCGGCGTCGATTTAAACACAGGCGAAGCATATATAGTACTCACTCCCAGCTGCCGCAAATAAGGGATCAGTGTTTCCAGGTTTTTGAAAGTGAACTCCTTATGGAATTGCAAACGATAGGTGGCAATGGGATTATTCATACTGATTTGCATAAAGTGTGATTGATTCCGGAGATAAGGCCAATGCCGATCCTCTTGTAACCTGGGCAGGCATCTCTTGCGCACCTCCCCATTTCGGATCAGACGATCCAAGTAGCTTGTACCAAGGCGATGCATCCACCGATATGTCCACAGGCTGTTCCTGGCTGGAAAAATTCATCAGACAAATGATTTCTTGTGCTCCATGCCGGCGGCGAAGCACAACAACCTGACTTTCTGTGTCGTGCTCTACCGAAAGTTCTTCGCGGTTGAGTGCGCACAGCGGCGGCTGGCTTTTGCGGATGGATATCAACTCCTTATAGTAATTGAGCAGCGTTTGATGAGGCTCTTGCTCAACCGATTCCCATTGAAGTTTGGAACGGTCAAATGTTTCCTCCGATAAGGGGTCGGGTGCCTCCCCTTCCATATGAAACGCTTCGAACTCCTGCTTCCGTCCTTTTCTCACCTCCTCGGCGAGTTCGGGGTCAGTGTGGCTGACAAAATACAGGAACGGGCTTTTCTCCCCATACTCTTCTCCCATAAAAAGCATGGGCAAATACGGACTCACCATTACCGCCCCTGCGAGCAGTTTCTGCATCTCAAAACTGACCAGCTGGCTGGTACGTTCGCCGAGCATCCGGTTTCCTATGTGGTCATGGTTCTGCGAAAAAACGACAAACTGCTCCCCTGCATTTTCAGTTTTCATGCCGAAAAACTTCTTGCGATGCTCAGAGAACGCCCCATCATATACGTAAGCATCCCGATAGGATTTGGCCAGCGATCGGACGCCATCGAAGTCGGAATAATAACCGGTTCTTTCCTGTCCGGAAGCAACACGCAATGCGTGATGGAATTCATCGATCCATTGCGCATCCATCCCATAACCTGCCTTGTTTATGGGATTGATGAAACGGGTATCATTGAGGTCCAACTCTACAATCAGATAATGCTTGCGGCCTGTTTGTTGCATTAACAGATCGACGTTCTGCCTGATCTCCTGCAAAATATGCGTGGGATTAAAGTCCTTTATGGCGTGAACGGCGTCCATGCGAAGTGCATCGATGTGAAAATCGCGGAACCACATTAAGGCATTTTCAATAAAGAACCGGCGTACTCCGTCACACCAGGCATCGTCGAAATTGATGGCATTTCCCCAGGGAGTATGGTATTTTTCGGTGAAATACGGGCCGAAAGCTTCCAGGTGATTTCCCTCTGGGCCTACATGATTGTACACCACATCCAGAATAACCGCCAGGCCTTTGTTGTGACACGCATTTACCAGGCTTTGTAAGCCCCTTGCACCTCCATAGGAATGTTGAACACAGAACGGATAAACGCCATCGTACCCCCAGTTCCGGTTACCCGGAAACTGCGCTACGGGCATAATCTCAATGGCCGTAATGCCAAGTTCAATCAGGTAATCCAGCTTTTCCTCGGCAGCAGCGAACGTACCCTCAGGCGTGAAAGTGCCTATATGGATTTCATAAATAATATAGTCCTTTAAAGGGAATTGCTGCCAGCTGGCATCGTTCCACGCAAACGAACTGAGGTCGAGTGCCTGCGAAGCGCCGTGCACATCGTCGGGCTGCGAAAGTGATGCGGGATCCGGCAGTTGCTTCTTGCCATCCAGTTCAAAATAGTAAAGATCACCCGGTTGCAGGTCACTGGTTTCCACAGTCCAGTAGCCCAGTTCTTTGCAAACCAATGAAACGATTTTGTCTTTGCCCGGAATAAGTAACTCCACCTGCTTGGCTTTCGGCGCCCACAACACCGCAGATGCCGTACCCGAAGCGTCGAAAGTTACTCCAATTACCCGTTTGTTCGTATTTATACTAATCATTAATCCGGCTTTGTGTGTTGCGTTTTGTCGCCGGCATTGCCATTAAATATTATGCCAGCGGCACATTGACAATGCCCTACGGGGGAAGGCCATAAAAAACAGCGCTGTAAATAGTCGAACTTTCGCGTGCTGACAACCGTTCGGCTCGCGCCTGTAAAAAAGAGCAGTAGCGGCGAGGTGGTTGATCCACAAGGTGGGGAAGTGAAGCGAATTAGGGAAGCCAGCATTTGTGCATGTGTCACTCGAATGAGAGATTTGTGCATATTTACAGCAAACACAGGGATAAAGTTAATGCGTGCCCCTACCCATCTTCGTAATTGATCGCCTCATGCTCAATCAACTGATCAATGTATTGTGGACTGTTCTGTCATTCAGCGTGGTTGGATGGTACTGGGGTGATTTTTTTGCAGAAAAGCGGGGCGTATGGCTTCTCTGTGGTATTGTGGCAGTCAGTGTGCTCGTGTTCCATATTCCCGCCAGGTTGATTTCCGCTCTTAGCATTAGCAAAAATCCCCGGACTTATGAGTTAATGGGCATTAGAGTCATGCGTTGGTTCGTCCAGGATGGCACGCTGGTCAATCGGGTCCATCAGCATTTGGGCAAAAGACGCAGGGTGATCTCCAACCTGGCGAATGCCCGTCAATACCTGAGCAAGATCGCGGTACAGGAAAGGTACCATTACAGCTGTTTTGTCTTTTTTACCCTCAGTGCGCTCAGTGCCGTAGCTGGCGGGAAAATAGAAATGGCATTGCTCATCTCTATGGCGAACGTCATTTACAATGTATACCCGATCCTTCTTCAACAATATAATCGACTGAGAATACAAAGATTGCTGAATTTGCCTGGCGTGTGAATGACCAGCGCAAGACAGTTGGCGATTGCGGGCAGGTTTTCAGCCAGGCCGCAAACCTGTCGCAGCCTGGCTGAGTGATCTCCATGGTCAGAAAAGGAAGCCTAGCTGTACCAACAGGCGCTCCTTCGCCAACACGTGCCCGGATGCGCTTCGCTGGGCGATGGGCTTCTGGCCGGTAATACCAATCGTCCATTTGTCAGAAAATAGCGTAATCCCGGCGGTGGCATTTGCCAACTTGCCGCCTGTGATTTCAAGAGCTTCCCCGTGCCGGGTGCCATGTCCGGCGTGCTCAGCGTAGACGCCCATTGCCGGCGTGACAGTCAGCTTTCCCAGTTCGATGGACCGGTAAATATCCACGGTGCCGTAGAACTGGTTCCCAAAACGATAGTCTTCGGAATTGGTCGTATTGAACTTTCGGGATATGTTGGCTGCCAGGCCCCACTGGTCCTTGTTGATGGTATAAAAGGCGTTCACGATAAAATCGGTGCTGCCGGTGCCTAGCTGAAAGTTGGCATTGGCGACTTGTAGCGCGTTATTCTCGTCAAACCGGAACTTGCCTGTCGGCAGCTTCACGCCCCCGCCTACCAGCAGCGTGTGGTTAAAAATCCGGTCGCTTTCGCTATCCATGAACGTATTGAACAGGTTATAGTTGGCCAGCACGGTAATGTCGCCCAGGCCGGTCTGCTTTTTCATATCGGCGGAAGTAACCTGTTTATCGGCGCGAAAGGGCACAAACGCCATCACCTGCACCCGTTTGACGGGAAAGAAGCGCGTGTAAAATTCACCGATATTGAAATGTTCCTCGGTACGTAGCACTTTGCTGTCGCCGTGCGTGACAAAGCGCATTCGCTGATACCGCACTCCTATCAGCGATTTGTGTGATTGCGGGAGCAAGCCGAAGTAGGCGCCGCTGTTCGCGCAGCCGCATATGTCGCACGCGACTGCCTGCGGCAGTGGTACCATCAGCAGCAATATGATCAATAAAGACAAAGTTCTCATTTCAGATTTTGTTTAAAAGTTAGTCCCGACTCCGGGATCGGAGAACTGCTTATTACGGATAAACTGCTCATCGCTGAGCGTCGAAAGAAAGGCAATAATGGATTGCTTTTCAGTAGCAGTCAGGCTGATACCCGGTTTTTGACCCGGCCGGATCAGCGCACTGTCAAGGGTGGTCGACGGGTGAATGCTGTCCGAGTAGTGGTCGAGCACTTCTTGAAGGCTGTGGTAGCGGCCATCGTGCATATAGGGCGCCGTGAGCCCTACATTGCGAAGACTCGGCACCTTGAACTTGTAGCGATCGGCCGGATTGGCCGTAATTCCGAACCGCCCCTGGTCGTTGGCGCCGGAAGGGATCAGTCCATTGTTGCGGAAACTGTAATCGGTAAATAGCTCACCCGCGTGGCAGCTGCCGCATTTGGACCGAAAAATCGTCATTCCCCGCTGTTCGTCCACCGAGAGCGCCGATTGGTCGCCCATGCGATAATAGTCGTACCGCGATTCAGCCGATACCAAACTCACCATGAATTGGGAAAGCGCTTTCATCATCCGCTCGCTGGTGATTTGCTCGTCGCCAAATGCTTTTTTGAACATCAGCGGATAATCGACCGGCATTTTAGCGGTGGCCAATGGCGTGCTTTGCAGTTTGGCGATCACATTTTTCACCGTCTCGTCCATCTCAACCGGATTTTCAATCGGGTTGAACGGTACAAGGTCCAGGTCATGCACGCCGCCGTCCCAGAAGAACGACGGATTCCAGGCCAGGTTCTGGATCGAGGGCGAATTGCGGGTACCCAGCAAATCGTCGACGCCGTGGCTCAGCTCGTGCCCATGGTGCGTAAATGCGGCCTCCTGCTGGTGACACGTACCGCAGCCGATCTGATTGGTACGCGAGAGAATGCCGTCATAAAACAGGAACCGCCCCAGCTCCACGCCTTCGCGGGTAAGCGGGTTGCGACCGACATCGTAGACCGGATCGGGGAAATGCGCGGGCTTTTTCCACTGAATGGGCGTCGGGGCGGTATCACCTGGCTTTACGCCGGGACCGTCGTTCTTCTTACAAGCAACACTTACAGCCGCGAACATAACCGCCAGTATCGCGCATGCGAATGGTACCTGGCCGGTTACCCGGCCAGGTTTAAGAGTGAATTGCATGGCTCGTCAATGGATATGGTCGACCGAGAACATCTGCGTGTAATTGTCGGCAATCTGCGCGGTCACCTGCGGCTGCTGGCTCATCACACTGTTATACTGCCCGATCGACAAGTTAATGCCCGGCCCTTTGAACACCTTCTGTACGTCTGCAAACAAATGTACTTCGGGCGTTTTCGAGGTGGTCACATCTGCCTTCAACCCGCCGAATCCGAGTTTCACAATGCGCGTGTTGTTGACGGTGCGGGTGCTGTAACCGCCGAACAAGCCGATATGGTAGTAAAACTTGCTGTTGACCGGATTTCCCTTGGAAGAAGTACCTTCCATTTTCAGAAAAATATAGCCCGAATTCCATGCCCAGTACATTCCGTCCTCCATCATGGAGCCGCCGGGGTCCAATACGCCGGTCCGCCGTTCGATGGGCATGGTATTGCGCAGGCTATCGACGCCCAGCATAAATTCAAGGCCGGTATAGGTGCCGGCCGGAATATTTTTGAGGCGTACGAACTGGGATTCTTTTTTATTTTCCATAATCAAAAAATAGCTCGAATCCTGCGGCACGACATATGACGTGCCGTCTGCACGCAGCAGTTTGATGTTGGATACATAGTAGTTGAACTTCGTGATGACGAAATCCTCGCCCGCTCCATTCGTGCTCGCGCCGCCGCCGAGCACCAGATTTTTATCCCCGACAATGTTATCGAATTCAATGGTAAGTGCACCTTTATCGCCAGTGGAAGGTACAGGCCCCTGTGCTTCGCTTTCGCAGGAAGCAAGCATGAGCATTCCCACCACGGCAGCCAGCATCGCCGGCAAAGCCCTGGAAAGTTTCATGATAGATAATGGATTAGCAGCCTTACGGTAACGGATACCGAAGGCCGGATTGCTGTTATGACAAAGTGTGGTTTACAATGTCAGCAGATGGGCGGGCGGAAGATTTCGTGGACAAGGTTCTGCCCATTCAGTGAGGTATTGAAGTTGAACGCGACCACCTGCGGAATGACTACAAAAGTAGTCTGTTGCAGCCGCGTGAAGCTTTCATGAACCGGAGCCTGTGCCGAAAGTATTTTGCTCATCAGTTCGTTCTCGGCCTGCCGTTGCTCCTGCCTTGCCGCTTGCGCGACGCGCTTGGCCAGGTAGCACTTCCCGTCGCAATGCAGCTGCGGACGCGATTTGTTTTCACAGTGGGTTGCAATGATGTAATCTTTCCGCAGCTCGTAATCGAGGTAAATCACAGGCACAACCAGCACTTTTACCAGCATGACGGCCAGTAGCAAAAGTCCCGATACATGGTTCAGAAGTGATTTCAAGATAACGATACAGGTTGCAAACAAGTAGTTGAAGACGGCACCAAAAGTAACATACGAATGCGATGCCGCCTAATTTTTCATTTGAAATAAACACCAACAATCTGGCGAAACTTAAAACGGCCGGTTTTTCTGGACCAGTTGCATAAAGGCATCGCGGTACCCTTTGCTCAGCGGCACCTCCCTCTGCCCAATGATCTCGCTGGCGGTACCTTTTCCGGTCCGCCTTTCGCTTGCTGTGTATTCGCCTGGGGATAGGCTACCCGAGCGACAAGAGCCCAAAGCAGCATTGACAACATCATTTTCATAGCTAACATTTTTATTCAATGGTACAAAAAAATTCCTCGACAAAGTTACACCGGGGCCCACCTTCATGCCCAGTGTTCATCCCTCGTACCGGTCGTTTCATCCGCTGGTTTGCCCGCTCACATTCTTTTCCGCCAGGTGGCTCCAACCTTCGCGCTGCCGTCCTTCTCATTACCTTAATATTTTCTCGATCAAAGTAGTAGCGTTTCAATTCCTTTTTACGACTTCATAAAAAAACAACTTAATCTGTTAGCAAAAATGAAAACACATCTTTCAAAATGCGTCGCGTTCCTGTTTTTGATTGTACTATCCATATCGTTTTCCTGCAACCGGGAAAACAACATTTCGCCTGATCCGGATAACGGGCCATTGGTACAAACGAATGGTACGGAGTATAGCAAACTACTGGCGGGCCGTGAAGACTTTGACGGCACCCCGTTTGAGATAACTAAAGTGACCCGGGAAGGTAACTCGCTGAAAATCGACGTGACCGGCGGTGGCGGCATTGAAAATTATAAAGTCGTTTGGGATGGTCAGCTCATGCTGTCGTACCCGATGCAGGCCCGCCTCGTGGTGGCCTACGATACGCCCGACGGCGCGCAGGACGCGGCTATGCACGATTACACGCTCGAAGTGGACCTGCAAAAATTGTTCGGCAACTCGGCCAACGCATCTGAGGTGATCGTACACCTGGCCAATGGCTCCAAAAAGCAAGATAAGGTGGTTGATCCCAACGGAAGCACTTCCAATCCAAAATAATTCCGCGTCCTTTCAATCACTTCATCCCTGCTGGCCCCGGCGCGTCCGGGGCTGGCTACGTTATCTCTAATTGTGGAATGGCTATCAGATTGTACGACGAATGAAAAACACTGGATTGAACGCTGTGCGAAGCGGGAGCCCAAGGCACAACAATGGGTCTTCAAGCATTATTTTGGTTTGGCCATGGGTATAAGCATTCGGTACCTCCCCAGTCATGCCATCGCACAGGAAGCCGTTAATGACTCCTTTCTCAAAATATTCAACCAGTTGCCCAGGCAGCTGGCAGGCTTGAATTCCTTTAAGGGATGGATGCGGTCACTCGTTGTGCGGACGGCCATTGACTATTTCAGAAAAGAACGAAAAATTTCGGCGACGGCAAGCCTGGAAGGCTGCGACGATCGCTACATGATGTCCGAAGACATTACGGACAACCACTCGGTAGAAGAAATTCTGCGACTGCTCGACAAACTTCCGCCATTATGGAAAGTGGTCTTTAATCTGTACGAGATCGAAGGTTTCAGCCATGAAGAAATTGGAAAAATGCTGGACATCCCGGCATCATCGTCGAGAGTGTACCTGACCAGAGGGAAGGAAGTGCTGCGAAAAATGATAACCATTCAAAACGGTAGCCACTAATGTCGGATCAGCAACCCGTAGACAAACGGATGCTCGGCCGCCTCCGCGATCATACCGAGCCGTACCTGCCCGATGCCTGGGAATCTTTCGAGCTTTTCCGGGCCGCACAAAGCCGAAAAAAGCGCATCGCGCTTTATTGGCTGGGTGCTGCGGCTTTGCTGGTATTTATAGCGATAGCTTTGCTGATAACGAGCATCCCGGACGCACCGGCCCGCCTCCACGTTGCCGAAAAGCCGGTGCGGGCCGTTCAGCAAGACAAGCTTCGAGCCACGCGATCTGAGGAGCCGGCAGCATCACCAGACTTGCCTTCTGCACCCTCAGCGAGCGGTATACAGGCATCAAGGCACACGAAAGCACTATCCAGACGGAAAAGTTTGGAACTTAACCGCGTTCGTTCGGAGAATACAATGCGTGATCCGGCTGCACCCCTCCCGGCGACTTCCAACGACGGGATAAGGGACACCTTCGCTCCCGAATTCCTGATCCCCCGGGCTTTCAATTCCCCGGTTGCCCGGTTCGTCAAACGTGATATTCCTCTGCCGCAGCCACGGATTCACCCACCTCAGTACCGCGATCAGGCAGTTCGCTGGGGCGTTAGCGTTTTGCAGCAATCGAACCGGGCTGCACACATTGTTCCTGAATCGAATTACGGGGTAGGCGGCGCGTTACTTGTGCCATTGTCCCGTAGGATTGCACTGGTAACGGGTATTTCAGGGAGCAGGCAGTCATTAAATATAGAGCAGCCTGCGCGCTTGTCGGCCGCCGAAGGGCTCCCGAATTTACAGCGCGTTCGTTATCATTGGGTTAATCTTGAAGTCCCCGTTCAGATCCAGTACAAACTAAGAACTTTTAAAGATATCAGCTTCACTGCCAACGCAGGGGTGGCCTTGCAAACCAGCATGGGGCAAACTGCTGACTACCACTACAAGACCACCCGAACAATCGCAACTTTTGCAGAAACTGCCGGCGGACCGGTACTTGTTTCCTCCCAGACTGTTGAAGAGCTGACTTCAGTTAGTGAGCGCGACAAAAAACGCATCTGGACGGTTGGCAGCCCGCTGTACTTCGGGATCGGAATCAGTTACAAGTGGCAGCACACAGTCGTCGAATTAGAGCCGTTTGTCAAATACCCGTTCGGTGCAAGTACGGCAGACAGGCTTCAACTTACCACGATGGGCATTCAGTTGCGTCTGACGGGCCCACTAAAAAAGCCAATTCCAGCAACCAGAAATTCACTTTGATAATTTGTGGTTAAAATGATGTACAGCTTATTGCCCACATTCATCGCCGCGACCGTTCTTTCCCTCACTACCTGCTACTCGTGCTAGCCTATCCCGTTTGTCAATCCATTTAAGTTTGGCATGCAAAGTTCGGATGGGCCAGTTACTTTTCGTAACTTCGTAGCAAAAAGTAACGGTAATGTCCAGGTAACATATGCAGTGCGAGCCCCGTCCGAACGACAAACATAAAAAGGAAATGATGGCCGTCCAGGATTCGATGGACGTGCTTAGCGGCAAATGGAAGATTTCGATCATTTCCTCCATCTGCTACTATAACAAAAGGCGATTTTCCGACATCCTGGGCGATGTCGAGGGCATTTCGAACAGAATGCTGAGCAAGGAGCTGAAAGAACTGGAAATTAATCAGCTGGTTAAGCGAACAGTACTGGATACCCAGCCGGTAACCGTCCAGTACGAACTGACGGAGCATGGCCTTACATTGAAAACGATCATCAATAACCTGACCGATTGGGGCATGGAGCACCGCAAGAAGATCATCGGGGAATAATCTCATTTTGAGCCTAAACCTTTACGGGATATGCATACAAAGTTGCGGGAACACATCCAAAAGATTATGCCCCTGACAGACGACGAGTTCGCCTTTGTCGCGAAGCACTTCACTTTCAAAAAATTCAAAAAGCACCAGTTTATGGTCCAGCAGGGCGAACTGGTGCCATACAACTATTTTCTGTTGTCCGGGCTGACAAAACTAGTCTACACCGATCCGGACACGGATAAGGAATATATTCTCGCATTTGCCATGGAAGACTGGTGGGACAACGATTTTCAGGCCTATTACACCAAAACCAGGGCCTCGTTTTCGATGATCTGCCTGGAAGACACCCAGGTGCTGTGTCTGTCCCTGGATGATTTCAATGCATTGCGCACGGGCATGCCTAAAATCGAGCATTTCTTCCTCGAAAAAGTGATGTCGGGCTTTCTGGCCGCCCAGCGCCGCATTCTTTCGCTGATGACATCCAGCGCACAGGAGCGCTATGAGCAGCTATTGGCACAGCACCCCACCCTTGCACAGCGTCTGCCCAAGACACAACTGGCTGCCTATCTGGGTGTTTCCAGGGAGACACTCAGCAGGCCGAATGTATAGTGTGATCTACCTCACACCAAAGACGTGAGATAGCACACGTGATGATTTTCAGCGGCTAACCTAGTTTTGCATTGAAAATCAAATTAAAGCAAAATGGAAAAGAGAATCATCAACCCGTGGACCTGGCAGGACGAGCTCAGCTATGTACAGGCAGTGGAAGTAAAAAATCCCACGGGCACATTGTACGTTGCCGGACAGGCCGCCGTACATGCCGACGGCACATCCAGCAATGCCGATATGCGGACCCAGCTCGGAATAGCGATTCAAAACCTGGAAACCGTGATCAGCGAAGCGGGTTACGAATCCGGTAACATCGTGAGGTTGACAGTTTATACGACCTCTTCGGAGGAATTTATCAACAACTGTTTTGACATATTCCAGCAGTTCGTCGCAAGACATGGAATGAAACAGGCCGTTACGCTTCTGCAAGTAGTCGCACTGAACGAAACACTCAATGTCGAGCTGGAAGCCACCGTTGTCAGATAGCCCCGCCAAGGGATTGGTAATCCGAACCGTTTACTGACGTTCTTTTGCCTCGGGAGTAACAGGGGTGAAGAAATTGACCAGGTTACCATCCGGATCGCGAAAAAGCAGCGACCGGTTGCCCCAGGGCATGGTGGTCGGCTCCTGCACGAGCGCTGGTCCCAGGTAGCCTGCAATTCGTTTGAAATGCGAATCCACGTCGTCGACGCGGAATTCAAGAATGAGCGAACGGTTTGTGGCCGGTGACGCGACGCTGTCGCCACCAAACAACTGCAGAGTTCGCGTGCTTCCGATCGCCAGTACAGCTAGCGGAGTGCGCAGCTCTGCAAAATCCTCCGTGTAGCGGACAGCAGGGTAGCCGGTAACCTGCTCGTAAAAATCGACAAGGCCGCCGAGGTTGGCGGTGATGATACGGGTCGAGACAAATGTCATAAAAAGGAATCGTTCAGTTTTTGGATTCCCAAAGAAATACCCGCCGGTTGACAGCCCTATGTCAGTAGCTCCAAAAAACATTGAAATCCCCCGTCGAAACGCGTCTACCAATCCAGAAACACCATTCCGGCCCCGCAGATCGTGATGGTAAGGCCGCCCAGCGCGTGCATATACTTTTCGAGCGAGGACGGACGGAACATTGAAATACCGAAAAATCCGAGCACGACCATCAGCAGCATCATGGCCAGCGTGCATACCGTGTAAACGGCGATCATCGTGGCCATGGTCGTCCACGAACTTTTTGCCGCCGGGAAATAAAGCAGCGGGATCATCGGCTCACACGGCCCCAGCAGGAATATGATGAACATCACCCAAGGCGTGACCTTGTGACGATCGCCGGGTGCTACCGCCTGGCCATGGTTATGCTCATATACATACAATTCCCCGTTATCACCGGCATCGAAATGCTTGTGCGAATAGCCGCGGCGCATTTTCCACAGGCCCCATATCCCGTAAACGATCCCGAAACCGAGTAGCATCCAGCCTGCAATACCTCCCCGGACGCCTTCCAGCCATTCGATCCGGCTCAGCGACCAGCCCGCCGCAGCCCCGCCAAGCCCTAGCAATACCGAACTCCACACGTGCGCGCAACCGCACAGGACCGTCCAGCCGATGGTGCGGGCAAGCGACCAGTTTCTGCTGCGCGACAATGCGATAAATGGAATGTAATGGTCTGGCCCGCTGAGTGTGTGCAGACAAGCAATGCTAATGGCCGCGGCCATCAATACCTGAAACTCAGTTTGCATAATATTTCGCTTTTTGTAATGATTTCCGATGTGATTTTCAGCGCCTGCACCAGGCGCTCCGAATGGTTGCCCAGCACCCTCAGCGCGAACCCGTTCACGGGCAAAGAGGTAATACCGAAATCGATCCCCGGAATCGCCGCCAGGCTTTCCGAGAGATGCGGGACGAGGCTCGTTATATCCAGCCGGGGATTAATGCATATTAACCCGCCCTGGTGCGTGAACCCTTCCAGATGCCCTATCCCGGCCGGGCTGACGCGCTGCGGTACCAACCGCAAATTTTCCTTTAAAATGAGCTTTCCTTCCAGAAACACCTCTGTTACCGAGCGATAATTGGAGAATCGAAATACCTCCCCATTCAACTTACGCCCGCAGGTTACGATCTCGCCCCATATCAGCCGGCAGTCCGCAGAAAGAAATATCCGGTTTTCACCCCGGAAATCGGCACCGGCTTGCGGTACACATGGATGTGGCAGGTAGGTCAGCGACGCTCCCGGAGCCAGCTCCACCCGCACCTGCTGCCGCGCCGGCGATGCCATACTGAACAGGCGTTGGTAAGATTGGGTATGCCAATGCACGGCAGCCCCCTCTTCCAGCCGGATGCCGATCTGGTAATGGTCCCCGGCCAGCACGCCCGGCGATGCGCTCATTTGCATTAAATGTAAGGTGGGACGACGCCGGTCCTCGGTAACGTCCGCAATTTTGAACGGGGGTTGCCAAAAACTTTCTTTCAGATAGGTGCGTCCGTCGCGCAGGGCCGCTGTGATATCCAGGGCGGCGATCATCGCACCAGCTCGGGCTCGGCGATTTCCTCCATTAAGGCATACCTGCGTATCCATCCGATCACCTGGTCGAGGCCTTGGAGCGACATCAGGTTAGTGAAAACAAAGGGGGCGCCGTTCCGCATCCTGCGCGCGTCGCGCTCCATCACGCCCAGGTCCGCGTGCACGTAAGGCGCGAGGTCTATCTTGTTGATGACGAGTAAATCACTGCGGGTGATTCCCGGCCCGCCCTTCCGTGGTATCTTGTCTCCTTCTGCGACGTCGATCACAAAAATGCTCAGGTCGGCCAGGTCGGGGCTGAATGTGGCTGACAGGTTATCGCCGCCGCTTTCGATAAATATAATTTCCAGATCGGGAAAGCGGTCGGCCATTTCCTCGACGGCTTCCAGGTTCATACTCGCGTCCTCGCGGATGGCCGTATGCGGGCAGCCGCCTGTTTCGACGCCAATAATGCGCTCGGGCGGCAGCAGACTGTTGACGGTGAGAAATGCGGCGTCTTCCCGGGTGTAAATATCGTTGGTGATGACCGCCACGCTGTAAACCGAAGCCATTTGCCTGGTAAGGCGTTCGATGAGGGCTGTTTTACCGGAACCTACCGGCCCGGCCACGCCAATTTTAATGTAGTTACGGGTCATATTTAGGACATATAAAGTCTTGAATACAAAGTTTCATGCTGCATGCAGCGGATATCGAACCCGGTGCAGCAGAGCCCAAGCAAGTCGCGGTTGGGCTGCATGGTCTTTTCAACCAACTCCGCTATTAATGGTTGTAGTGAAAATAAAAGCTCCTGTCCCTGCTGCTGGCCTAACGGGATCATTTTGACACTATTGGTAACCATCCCCACACTTGCGTTGTAGTAAAATCCGGTGAGCATATCTTCCTTGGAAATACCCATTGCTGCGGCACATATCCCGAATGCCAGGCAGTAATGCCCCGAAGCGGCCTTTCCGCGGATGGCTTTTACGTATTGATCGAGCACCAGATTTTGCAAAACCGGTTGGAATACTTTCAATAGCCGGTTTCCCAGTTTCACGCTCGCATCGCGGATTTCCCTGGGCAGTTTGAGCGCGGTACATTCGGTATCCAGATTAATGCATTCATCGATATCATTTTGGCAAACCGCGTCATAAGCCAGCGAGGCAAATGCGGCGTCGCCGTAGTGGATATTCTCGGTGAGCATCTGCCGGATATAGTCGCAAGCTGTGTCCCTGCTGCACACGATACCCGACTGCACGTAGGTTTCCAGCCCACCCGAATGCGCATATCCGCCGATCGGCAGTGTCGGATCGCTCAGTTGCAGCAGGTTTAGCAGGCGCATTTCCATTTTCAGGAGTTGGTCAATTGCATGATTTTCGAAAACAAACTGCCGCTACTGCCCGAAGCATGCGGCGAAACAGTCGTTTTAAGCGGTTGAAGCAGCTTCCGCTCCTCCCGCAACACGGCATATCCCTGCGCAGTAAGCAGCCGGTAAAGCGGCATCTCGAACGGAACCAGCAATGCATTGTCCTCGAAGAAAAGCGGCAGGTGCTTGTTACCGATTTCGTAACAGAGCGAAGCGGTTTCAAACAGGCTGTCGGGCTTGACGACGATGCAATCGCAAGGAAGAATGCGCGCGACAACCAGCCGGTCCGCATCGGCATACAGTACGTCGCCTTCCGTAATCTCCGGCGCTTCGGCAAGGAATTTCATAGACACGGCCAGTCCCCGGCAGGTTTTCTTATGCAAGATCCTTTTCCGGGTTTCAAACCATTCCAGGTCCAGCCAGTCGGGCTCAATATCGAGGCCAGCATAGTCGGTAATGCGTCCTGCTTTTTCCCTGATAATCATATTCAAATGCGTTGAGAATCCTTTTTAAAATAGAAAATAGCGCTGCGCCAACGGCACTACCGATACAGGCTCACAGGTAATGTGCGCTCCGTCTACTTTCACTTCGTAGTTCTCCGGGTTCACATCGATCTGCGGGGTCGCGTCGTTGTGGATCAGGTCTTTTTTGGAAATGCTGCGGCAGTTCCTGACCGGACGCAGCAGCTTTTGAAGACCATACTGCTGCACAATACCCTCATCCAGCGAGCATTGCGAGACAAAGCTCATGCAGGTACCCATCAGCGCTTTGCCGTAAGCACCGAACATGTGCCGGTATATGACAGGCTGCGGCGTGGGGATAGACGCGTTCGGATCGCCCATTCTACTGCCGATGATCATACCGCCCTTGATGATCATCTCCGGTTTCACCCCGAAAAAGGCAGGCTTCCACAGCACCAAATCGGCCAGCTTGCCGGGTTCAATGGAACCTACATATTCGGAAATACCGTGGGTAATGGCCGGGTTGATCGTGTATTTGGCCACGTAGCGTTTGGCCCGGAAATTATCATTTCCGGCCTGGCTATCCTCGGGCAGAAAGCCACGTTGCTTTTTCATTTTATCGGCGGTTTGCCACGTCCTCGTGATCACCTCCCCCACCCGGCCCATTGCCTGCGAATCGGAGCTCATCATGCTGAAAACGCCCATATCATGCAGAATGTCCTCGGCTGCGATGGTCTCGGGACGGATCCGCGAGTCGGCGAACGATACATCCTCCGGCACCGATTTGTCGAGATGATGACAAACCATGAGCATGTCCAGGTGTTCGTCGATGGTATTGACGGTAAATGGCCGGGTCGGATTGGTCGACGAAGGAAGGATATTGGGATACATAGCCGCCTTGATAATGTCCGGCGCATGCCCGCCACCGGCTCCTTCGGTATGGTAAGTGTGGATCACGCGGCCGCCTATGGCCTCCATGGTACTTTCCAGGAAACCAGCCTCGTTGAGTGTATCGGTGTGTATAGCTACTTGAATGTCAAGCCGGTCGGCAACACGGAGCGACGCGTGGATCACGGCGGGCGTAGCGCCCCAGTCCTCATGGATCTTCAACCCGATGGCCCCTGCCCTCACCTGCTCTTCCAGCGGTGCCTCCGTTGCGCAGTTTCCCTTGCCGGTAAATCCCAGGTTCATCGGAAAAGCTTCCGCGGCTTCCAGCATTTTACGGATATTCCAGGCACCGGGCGTAACGGTGGTGGCATTCGTACCGTCGGCAGGCCCCGTGCCGCCGCCAATCATTGTCGTAATGCCGCTGAACAGCGCGTGGTCTATTTGCTGGGGGCATATGAAATGAATATGCGTGTCGATGCCTCCCGCCGTCGCGATCAGTCCTGCGCCGCCGTGTACTTCGGTAGCCGCCCCGATCACCATACCGGGTGTAATGCCGTCGGTGGTATCCGGGTTGCCAGCCTTGCCCACGGCGACAATGCGCCCGTCGCGTATGCCGATATCGGCTTTCACAATGCCCCAATGATCGACGATCATCACGCTGGTAATGACCATATCCAGCACGCCATCGTCGCGAACTGCCGTGCCCGATTGCGCCATGCCGTCGCGGATCGTTTTGCCGCCGCCGAATTTCGACTCCTCGCCGTAACCCTCCGGTCCGCCGATGGAAAGGTCCCGCTCGATCTCGATGATCAGGTCGGTATCGCCCAGGCGTACGCGGTCACCCGTCGTTGGGCCGTACATATTGGCGTATTTAATGCGGTTAATATAAAGGCTCATGGCAGTTCGTTTTTAAAACCTCTCTTTAATGCTTCGGATAGCGCCGCGTCCCCGCTCCTTTCCACCTGGCCATCGACCAGGTTATTAAACCCGAAAACATGGCCGCTACCCGCTAACGCTACCAGCCATACGTCTTTCTCCTCGCCCGGTTCGAAACGGACCGCCGTTCCCGCCGGAATGTTCAGGCGCATACCGTATGCCTTCATGCGCTCGAATGCGAGCTGCTTGTTGGCTTCAAAAAAATGAAAATGCGAACCGACCTGAACGGGCCTGTCGCCGGTATTGACGACCGTTAGCTGCTCGGTCCGGCGGCCGGAATTGGCTATAATATCGCCTTCCGCCAGAAAGTATTCACCTGGTACCATATTGTCGCGTTTTAACGTATCGGATTGTGAACGGTCACCAGCTTGGTACCGTCGGGAAACGTGGCTTCGATCTGAATATCATGGATCATTTCAGGAATGCCTTCCATGACATCCTCACGGGCCAGAATGGTAGCGCCAAACTGCATGAGCTGCGCCACCGACTGTCCGTCACGGGCCGCCTCCTGCAACCGGCTGCTGATCAGCGCAATCGATTCGGGATAGTTTAGTTTGAGTCCCCGTGCCTTCCGCCTTTCGGCCAGCTCGCCGGCCAGAAACAACATGAGCTTTTCCTGTTCTCTGGGAGATAAATGCATAGCGCTCAGATTTACTTAGGTATTATTACGTACGTAAATATAAGTACCTATTCCAAGCGCTGCAAGTTTTTGAAGTATTATTTAAACCAATAATGAAGCGGCGCGGGCGTTTTCCATCGCTTCCTCGATCGTATTGACCTGAAACTTACGCAGGATGTTCAAACGATGGGCCTCGATGGTGCGGATACTGATGCCGAGCGTTTCGGCGATATCCTTATTGCTTACGCCCTGGTGAATCATGCGGATAATCTGCTGCTCCCGCTTGGAAAGCGCGATTTCGGCAGCTCCCGCAGCAGCCGGCGCGTCTCCGCCGGTCGCATTGCGCTGCTCGTGATATTTACGCACTACGGTGTCGGTAACATCGCCGATGAAGTAGAAATGCCCCGCGTGCACGGAGCGGATCGCGTTCAGGAAAATCTTGTTGCTGGTATCCTTCAAAATATAACCGCTGGCCCCCATATCGAGCGCCGTGCTTACGTAATCGGGATTATCAAATAGGCTAAAAAACAGCAGTTTCGCATTGGAATTGGCTTTAATGACCGATTTACCCGTATCCAGCCCGCTGATGCCTTGCATACGGATGTCCATAATGATCACGTCCGCGGGAATATGCGCGAGTGACGTGATCGCCTCTTCACCGGAAGACGCTTCGCCTGTCACTTCCATATCCGGTTCATTATTGATGAGCTGTTTGAGACCGTGTCTGAATATTTCGTGGTCGTCGACTAAGAATACAGCGATTTTTTTCATATTTCGGGTCGTTTGTCTGTTGTAAGAAGTTGGTTTACAAATGCAAGGGCAGTTCGAGTTGGACGGTGGTACCTTTTCCGGGCTCGGAACTGATATTGAGCGTACCTCTCAGCAGATCGGCCCGCTCTTTCATCCCCCGCAGGCCATGCGCCTTTGGAAACTTCTCCCGCGAATAAATATATTGGTTATCAAAATAAAATCCTTTTCCATTGTCCTGAATGATCATATTCAGGAACTCGCCGTCGCTGTCCACGTGGATTTCCACCATCGTCGCGCCCGAATGCTTGATCACATTATTCAACGATTCCTGCAAGATCCGGAACACCCCTACTTCCAGCTCGCGCGGTAGTGCCTCGGCTTTAATGTTCTCTTCCAGGTAAAAAGTTACCTGATCCGACGCCTCCCGGCACATTTTGACCAGCTCCCTGATCGCCGACCGCAACCCGAAATCTTCCAGTACACTCGGCAGCAAGTCCGCGCAAATGCGTTTGGTCTCAAATATGATAGCCGCCAGCAGTTCGTTGACGCGGTGGATTTCCGGGTCCTTATGCTCCATCCGGTCGTCGACCTGTTCGAGCTTCATACGCAGGCTGGTCAGCATCTGCCCGATCCCGTCGTGAATTTCGGCCGCCACGCGCTCGCGTTCTTTTTCCTGGCCGGTAATGATCGACAGCGACCGGATGTGCTGCTCTGTTTCCTGCCGCCGCATTTTCTCCTCGGTCAGCAGCCAGAGCTCTTTTTCGGTATTTTTCCGCTTGGTGATGTCGTTGCAAACGACCAGATATTGGTATAACTCGCCCTGATTGTTGATAATGGGCATCAATGTCACATCCAGCCAGAAACCCGAACCGTCGGAGGCTGTATCGTACACTTCTCCCTGCCATACCTCGGTGCGCCGCCGCGGGTCACGGATGTGGCTGTAAATGATGCTCTCGCTTCCGCCCTGGTTATTGTAAAAAAGCGGCCGGTCGCGCAGCTCCGAGCTGCTGTACTTGGTCACGTGGCAGTACTTGTCGTTGGCATAAATGATCCTGCCATCCTGGTCGGTTTTAACCAGGTAAGTGGCTTTTTCCAAGGCATAAGTCGTCTCCCGGAGCTCCTTGTGCGATTTTTCAATGGAAATACTGCTTTCCTGCAACTGCCTGGCCAGCTGCTTGGAACGGTTTTCGGAATCGATCAACCCGGTCATGGTCTGCCGGATCCTGATCGAAAGCGGGAAAAAGATCAGCCCCGCTTCCAGCAGCAGCGTAAAAAGCACCACACCCAGCAGGATATATTCGATTTCCTTCAACGTACGTACCTTCTGCCGCCAGAAGCGGTCATAGTCGAACACGATCAGCTCCATACCCAGCAGGTACGACTTCTCATATTCGAGTATTTTCTTTACGTAAGGCCCGATATTGAGCGAATCACCGGCCTTGCGGCTTTCCATTGCGGCCACCATTCTGTTGGAGGCCGCCAATATCTCCTGGTAAGGATCTTTCACCATGTCGTACATCATGGCGATTTCCTTGCGGTTATTGGGAGGAAGGTTTAAGAATGAATTCCCGCTGATCAGCGACACGTGTGCCTTCTGCCATTGTTTGAGGGTGTTGACAAATTCCTTTTGATTGGATTCCACATCCCTGCCCGATTCGATGAGCAACGCCGTCTTACTTAGCGTCTGGCTGTAAGTACGTAGCCGCCCGGCATAGTTGATAATGTGGGAATCGTCGCGCTGGGCAGTGAGGTAGCGCTGGATCAGGATCTGGCTGAGGATCGATATCACTGCCACGATAAGCAATGCCGATACATAGAGCCAGGTGAAGTACAGAAATGTCTTCCGCTCCTGGGTTTCGTCCTGGACAACTTGTTTTTTTAGCATGGGCTGAAACTGGAAAATCTCATGTACCTACGCGTAAAGATACGTAGGTACACGAGTATACGCGTTATGTAAACCAGTAAAACTTAAAGCGAAATGTGGTTTTGCAGCTCTTCCAAGCTCATTTCTTCCGCGCTTCCCTCGGAAACCACCGCCCCGCGGCTCATGAAATAGTAGTAATCCGTGACAGGGCTGGCGAAATCGATCTTTTGTTCGACGAGCAACACCGAAATACCCCTCTCCCGAGCCAAAGTCCTCAAAATCTGCCCGATCTCCTGCGAAATGGAGGGCTGAATGCCTTCCGTAGGCTCGTCGAGCAGCAGTAACGACGGCCTTCCTGTGAGCGCACGGGCAATGGCGAGTTGCTGCTGCTGACCGCCGCTGAGGTTGCCCCCCAGGCGGTTACGGAAATCTTTCAGGATCGGAAATAAGGTATAAATCTCGTCTTCGGGAATCTTAGCTTTCCTGTCGGATACCGCTTCCAGGCCTAGTTTGAGATTTTCGTAGACGGTTAGCTTCGGAATTATCTCCCTTCCCTGCGGCACGTAGGCAATGCCCATTCTCGACTTTTTGAATACAGGCAGTTTCGTGACCGCTTCGCCATTGTATTCGATCGTTCCGTCTTTCGGCGGCACAATGCCCATGATGGTTTTGAGCAAAGTGGTCTTTCCAACCCCATTACGGCCCATTACCGTGGTGACGGTTCCCTTTTTCACTTCCAGCGACGTGCCCCAAAGGATCGTGCTTTGCCCGTAAGCGGATGTCAGCGAACTGACTTTCAGGATCGGTGCGTTCATTTTTCAGAAATTTTCAAGTTGAACATTTGCCCTGCCCAGGTAGCTGTCGATTACGCGTTGGTCGTTACGTACCTCGTCAAAAGTGCCTTCCATGAGCAACTTCCCGCGCACGAGCACAGTCACCAGGTCCTGCGCGATCTGCTCTACGAATTTCATATCGTGCTCTATCACGATAATGGCGTGCTGCCGGGCCAATTGCAGCAGCAGTTCGCCGGTCTTCTCCGTTTCTTCGTCCGACATCCCGGCCGCCGGCTCGTCGATCAGCATCAGCTTCGGATCTTGCAATACGACGATCGCGATTTCCAGCCACTGTTTCTGGCCGTGTGAAAGCTCCCCCGCAACTTTTCCCAGGGATTTCTGCAAACCCACTTTCAATGCCACTTCATGAATGCGGTCGTCCATTTCCTGATTAGGCTTGAAAAACAGCGACGCGAAAATGCCCTTGTTCATTTTGAAAGCGAGCAGCATATTGTCGTACACCGTCAGGCTGGGGAATATAGAAGGCTTCTGAAACTTCCGGCCAATGCCCATGTCGGCGATCCGCACCTCGCTTTTGCCCAATACCGAATGGCCATCGAAATGGACTTCGCCGGTGTCCGCTTTGGTTTTGCCGCACAGAATGTCCAGGTACGTCGATTTGCCCGCGCCATTGGGACCGATGATCACCCGCAGTTCACGGTCCAGCAAATTGAACCGGCTCAGGTTCAATGCATGCACGCCCCCGAAAGAGACGGATAAGTTCTTCACTGTCAACAGCATGATAATGGCAGTTTTGGTTTAACAACTAATACACCAGCCGGCTTACGACTGCATTACTTCGTGACCTGCTGGCTGAGGGCTGGGCTTACGTTTGCTTCCAAGCTTTGCTACCACCGTTTCCAGCATCCCGAGCAGTCCTTTATCAAAATACAATACCGTGGTAACGAACAGGAAACCGAGTATAAACAGCCAGGAGTCGGGGAAAAGACTCGTGCAAATGCTGTACAGGAAATTCACGATCAGCGAGCCTAAGATAGCCCCCTTTAATTTCCCCCTACCGCCGATCGCCACCCACATCACCATTTCAACGGATGCTCTCACATCCATTCTTCCCGGCGTGATAATGCCTGTTTGCGGCACATAGAGCATCCCGGCAACGGCTGCAAGCAGCGCCGCTACGATGAATATCGCCAGTTTGTAATGCATGACGCGGTAGGCCGTGTAGCTCGTCCGGGATTCGCTGTCGCGGATAGCTTGCAATACCTTGCCAAACTTGGAGTCGACGAGTTTTCTGCTGAACCAGAAAGCGATGCCCAGCGTGAGCAGCGAGACCACGTATAATCCCAGTTTCACACCTGGCGTGGAAAGACTTAGCCCCAGCAGCGTTTTGAAATCCGTCAGGCCGTTGGTCCCGCCCAGCATGGTTTCGTTGCGCAGGAAAATGAGCCACATTGCCAGTGCCAGCGCCTGCGTAATGATAGCCATGTACACCCCGCGGATGCGGCTCCGGAAAATGAAATACCCGAAAACCAATGCGAATGCGGCGGGAATGAGCAGTCCCAGTGCAAGCGAGAGCCCAAAAGACTGAAATGGCACCCAGAAAAACGGCAGCGTTTCCACCTGGTTCCAGGCCATGAAGTCGGGCATCGGAATGCCGTTGGCACCCGAGGCCGTCGCGCCTTTGAGCACAATGTGCATGGCTATGCTATACCCTCCCAGGCAGAAGAAAAAGGCCTGGCACATAGAAAGAATGCCGGTATAGCCCCAAATGAGGTCCACGCCCAGCGCGACGATGGCAAAACAGAAGTAGCGTCCCCAGAGCGAAATGGTATTGCCCGATACGAAACCCAACACATTTCCCAGCGGCAAAATGATCAGGAACAATGCGATACCGCATGCATACAACCCGAAATCCTTTTTATTTCCCATAATCGATGTGAGATAATATTGGTTTCCCTTCAAAATTGACAGGTCAATCCTCGGCGATCCGCCCCTTGTCGGGGAAGAGCCCGCGGGGTTTGAATTGCAGGAAGACCACGATGAGCGCCAAAATGAGCACTTTTCCATAAACAGCCTCGTAGAACGATTCCAGGACCTTGGTCAGAAAACCGATCCCCAGGCCCGACACAATAGCCCCGGCGATCTTGCCCACGCCACCCGTTACCACTACGAGAAACGAATCGACAATGTAGGTCTGACCCATATCCGGCACGACGTTGCCGATCAGCGTCATCGCGCACCCGGCAAGACCTGCCAATCCGGAGCCCAAAAAGAATGTGATCGCGTCCACACGGCGCGTCTCCACACCCAGGCACGCGCTCATGGTGCGGTTCTGCGTGACCGCACGAATGCGGATACCCAGGCGGCTGCGGTAGAGCATCAGGTAGGTAAGCGACACCACCACTGCTGTTAATCCAATGATAAACAACCGGTTATACGGCAACACCAAATGCGGCATCAGTTGCCATCCGCCTGCCAGAAATGCGGGTGCTTTTACCGCCGTGAGGTCCCCGAAAATGCTTCGGGCAGCTTGTACCATGATCAGGCTGACGCCCCAGGTAGCCAGCAGGCTTTCCAGCGGCCGGGCATACAAATGCCTGATCACCAGCCTTTCCAGCACCAGTCCAAATGCGCCCGCCACGATAAATGACGCCGGGATCGAAACCCAGAAATACAGGTCGGAGTTAACGCCGAGGGTATCGATAACAAGCGATTGCATGCAATAGGTCGTATAGGCCCCGATCATCAGAAACTCGCCGTGCGCCATATTGATAATCCCCGCCAGTCCGTAAACAATCGCCAGGCCGAGCGCGATCAGGATGAGAATACTACCGAGACTAATGCCGCTAAACAGGTTTTGCGCCTTCTCGATACGCCCTTGAAGGCTTTCAAGGGACTTTACCTTCTCCGCAGCATATGCCCGCGCCGACACGACATTCCCTTCTTCCGCATATTTTTTGAGGATTAACCCTACGTTTTCTCCCCAGTTTTGATCCAGGCTGTCGATGTATGCCTTTGCCTCGGGTTCGGAAAATGCTTCATCCAATTTCAGCTGAAAAAGCACTTCTTTTCCGGCCGTAAGCGCACCGGCGTCGGCCTCCTGCCGCAATGCTTTTGCAAGGATCGCGATTTTCCCCGTGTCCTGCGCGCTTACGAGCTGACCGTACGCCATGATCCGCTTTTGGGGATCATGGCTGGTCAAATTCAGATAGGGCAAAACAACGTTGAGTATAAGTCTTTCGGATCTGCTGATCTCCACTTTTTGCAGCCGGTCGGCCGGCAGCTTGTCCGCCGCCTCCTTGTTTTGCGGATAGAGGTAAAAGACCGTAAAAACCTCTTTTCCGCCGGAATTTTCCGCCTCGCCCGTGGTTACGGGTTTGCCGTCCAGCATATAAAGCTTCTTGTCATTAATCGCCGCGAGCAGCGGGAAAGTTGCCGGGTCCTTCTGCGCGGCCAGGTACCGGAGTGCCTGGCTGCGGGCCGTGTCATTCGGCGGGCTCAGCACAGCCGCAACCTGAATGGAAATGCTGTCTGCCTGCTGTGCGAACGCTCCGCCGCCGATTCCGATGGACAAAAGGATCACCAGCCACACCTTTTGAATGCAGTTCATAACCATGGATGTTAAATGCGGCCGCGATGGCCGCTGTGGGACAGATGCCTACTTACTTGCTACGGTATACGTTCCACCGTGACCCACGTGATCGCAGTCTTTGTCAGGGGAAGTCAACTTGGACCAGGGCTCCGGATTCACCAGGCCGGTAGATTGCCAGATGATATCGAATTGGCCGTCGGGCTTGATCTCTCCGATCATTACCGGCTTGGCCAGGTGGTGGTTTTTCATATCCATTTTAACCAGACCATCCGGCGAAGCAAATTCAAGTCCGTACAATGCGGGGCGCACTTTGGACACCTCAAACGAACCTGCTTTTTCGGCCGCCTTCGCCCACAGATACACGCCTGTGTAAGCCCAGCAGATCGGATCGTCGGTCACCCTTTTATCGCCGCCGGGGAGATTGTTTTTCTTGCAGAATGCACGGAAATCTTCGACAAACTTCTTGTTTTCAGGCGATTCCTTAGATTGGAAATAATTCCATGCGGCAAGGTGCCCCACCAGGAATTCGGTATCCGTTGCGCGCAGCTCGTCTTCCGCCACCGAGAATGCCATAATGGGGCAAGTGGCTGCCGAAAGTCCCTGATTGGCGAATTCTTTGTAGAAAGGCACATTCGAGTCGCCGTTGATCGTCGAAAGTACGCATGCCTTGCCACCTGCCGCGAACTGTTTCACTTTGGAAACGATCGTTTGGTAATCTTGGTGGTGAAATGGCGTGTATTCCTCCACAATATTCTCCTTGGGAACGCCTTTCGAGAGCAAAAACGCTTTCAAGATTTTGTTGGCTGTTCTGGGGAAAACATAGTCGGTACCCAGCAAATAAAACTTCTTGTACCCTCCCCCTTCTTCGCTCATCATGTATTCCGCGGCCGGGATCAGTTGCTGGTTCGGGGTAGCGCCCGTGTAAATCACGCTGGTAGAGCATTCCTCGCCCTCGTATTGCACGGGATAGAAAAGCAGGCCGTTATTTTCCTCGAAAACCGGCAGTACCGATTTGCGCGAAACGGACGTCCAGCAGCCGAAAACCGCGGATACCTTTTTATCCAGCAACAATTCTTTCGATTTTTCCGCAAAAAGGTCCCAGTCCGACGCCGGGTCCACGATTACCGGCTCGATCTGCTTACCGAGCACGCCGCCTTTTGCATTGATTTCGTCGATAGCCATTTGCACGACGTCTTTCAGAGAAACTTCCGAAATCGCCATCGTTCCGCTCAGCGAATGCAGGATACCCACCTTCACGGTCTCCTTTTTGCTTTCCTGGTTACTTCCTGAACCAGAGCCGCCGCAAGCCGCCAGTGCGAGCACCAGCACAACCATCCATACTACCTGGCAATACATTTTGAATGTTTTCATCGGTCAATTTTAATAGTGATATGAGTGAAAATTAAGATCAAGAGAAACCCTTCCAAATACGCCGAAACGGATCAAAATAGGAAAAACTGTACTTGCAACCAAACCTGGCCGTAGGTCTTCGAGCTGTACGCACCACCCGCGTCGGCCACGTTATGCTTGCGCGCTACATAGGAAAGACGAAGATTGGTGGCGCTTCCATTAAAGAAATAGTTCACCCCGCCGCCGTAAACGCTGCTTGATTTGGCTTTGTCGAAATTGTCGATCAGCTCCGAGCCCACCTGTTCTTTGGTTGCCGAGATATTCTGATTCTCGTAACGCACCCAGGGCTGGATTCGTGATTTTTTGAAATAATAGCCCAGTTCGAGGAACTGCACGGTTTGCTTGGGGATCTGGCGGGCAAAAGTGTATTTCGAATTGACATTGGTACCGCCCGTCATGTATTGAAATGCGGCATTCAGGGTCACAGAGCCCGCTTCTCCGGCCTTTTTATCGATGAAAAGGTCTGTACCTACGTTATAATAAGAGCCCTGCGTATCGAAACCTGCGCCCCAGGCGATGGTATTGCCTGCGCCGAGCTTGGTACCGGCATAGTAGTAATCTTTTTCGGGATCCAGGAAGTTATAAGCAACGCGCCCCACTATACGTAACGGCGCCTGACCGTCGAGATTCCTGCCCGTAAACAAACCCAGCCGGTATTCCAGCTTGTCTTTTAAAAGAAACCCTCTCGCATTCACACCCAGATCGCGGCCGAAGTTGCCTTGTAGCGGGCTGTTGGCGAAAAGGTTATAGGGATATTGAAAATACGTGAAATCGTTGGCCATCAACCCTGCTGCGCCTTGCAAGCCGTTGCGGTTGCTCGAAACCAGCTGCATACCGGCAATGAGCTGGAATGCATTTGAGAAAGCGTACTCGTACTGGCAGTCGAGCAGGATCGGCGCCACTTTTACATTCTTGGTGCTATCGCCGAGCTGGATTCCGATCGGCGACGGGAGGTCCGTCTCCATGAAAAAGCTCCCTTTCCTGGAAAGCTGCCCGCCCACGAGCACCCGCGCCCGGTAAAGCGAAAACCCTTTGTTCCAGTCACTTGCCTTGTCGGCAACATTGCCTCCAAAACCCGATTGCTCGGCAGAAGCGAACATATGCACGATCGCACCCACGTGGATAGACGGCTTGAAATTGTCCTCTGCTTTTTCGGCCGTCCTCACCGAATCCTTTGGCGCCAGATAACCGGGAAGCTCGCGCAGGACGCGCACTTTACGGGCAGTCTTCCGGTCCCGGGCATCCGGACCGCCATCGGCCAGCGCGATGCCCTGGCAAAGCATCAGCAACAAACCTGCATTCAGGAAAAGTCTTTTCATGATGGTCGTCGATTTAGTTACGTAAGTAATTTAATTCAAATTTACGATAGTATTACGTACGTACAAATCTTCAACCTAATTTCTTGAAAAGTTCATAGTATACTGTTGAATTTTAATAAAATAGAGCAAAACCTCGACCAAAAGCTGCACATTGTACATATTACCCTGCTGGACATTACCTACGTACAACAAGATATGGGACGCCGAACCGAGCTATGTGCGAAAGTGAACCATATTATCATTTGCCATTGGAATAAAGCGAGTACACCTTGCTTGCAATCACCCATTTATCGCCTATTCTGAGCAGATTGATGTAGTCGGCGTAAGTCCTGTCGGGGTAGTAGAGTTCAATTTTTGCCTGCGCAGCACTTCCCGCAATATCGACGTAAATGATTTTGCCTGTGCAGTTCATTTTTTTCCCGGGCGTGAATTTGCCTATATATTCAGGGAGAGTCCAGATAACAAGGTTCCCTGTTTCGTCATTACGGAACCGGAGATCGGCCTGCCTGTGAAATGCGCTCGCCAGCCGAGCCGTATCCCCATTATTTCTTCCTTCGATATAGTTATTAAGGGTAATACGGATCAATCCTTCGTCTGCCCGTTTTTCTTGTGCGAAAAGAGTGCCCGAAACTGCAATCAAACAAAATGTAAAAAACGTGTTTTTCATAGTATCCATGTATTGAGTTAATGTTCCTTGTATTGAGTTAATGTTCCTTTGTCATCAAGTGGATCAGATAAGGCTTTGACGGAGTTTCCGCCGACTTCCGACTCGGCAAGCTTGCCGGTGTTTATGGTGTCAGCTTTTATGATTTTCCTGCTTTTAAAATCACTTCAACCGGCTATGTTTCGCGGTAGCCGTAAACCCATTCTTTTTGTCATACCAGACAATAAACATTATCCACATCGCCAGTAATATCGCAATTGCGAAGAGCTCTGCTTCATGCAGGCCGTTTCTGAAAAAGTTGTTGAGGGAATGGACGCCGGCGACAGCCAGAAGGGAAGCCGTTTTATCATATACTTTTCCGATGCCCCAACTTCCAAGGAAAATGATCCCGAAGAAAATGAGGTTACTTGTGTTTAAATCAAAATTCAAATGCCAGCTAAACCAAAGAATTGCGATGAGGGTGATAGAATAAATCTTCGGCAGCAGTTTTAGTTGCTGCTGCAAAAATCCGCGCCACCCGATCTCTTCCAACAATCCATATACTAAAACGGTGAACATTAATACAATAGGAAACCGGCCATTATGCAAGTAATAAACGGAAGCGGTGAATGCGGCCGGCAAGGCCCAGTATAGGGCAAAAGGCAGCATAAAGCTGTTGTAAATTCCCTTCAAAGAAAGGCGGGAAGGAATTTGAAATACGGCGAAAGACACAACGGCGCCAACCGCCGGTCCGATACCGCGTAACAGGATTTTCAGGTACTCGTCGTTTACCTGTTCCAATAAGGCGGTCTTGACGGCCGCAAACCTGAAAGCAACCGCAATAACGTAGAATAAAACAATCGCCCGGATATTGATCTTGCCTTTCATAAAATAGTCCGAAATGAATCCCCGAAGCTATGAGAAAGAAAGGAGAATAAAATTGACTTTGGGTAAGTTCTAACGTTCTGTAACCCTTTTCCTGATGCGGCTTAAACTTTCTGCCGTCAGGCCCAGGTAAGAGGCGATGACCTTAAGCGGGGTGCGTTGAAATATTTCCGGGCGCTCCGCGACCAGCCGGAGATAACGTTCTTCGGGATCCTGGGTCAAAAGGTTGATCTGCTCTCGCTGCTTTCTTACAAATAAAATTTCGGCGACTGCCTTACCGATCCGTAGCCCGGTTTTATTTGCCGCATAAAGCGCATTTAAATCGGCATGGCAGACAGACCATAGGACAGTGTCTTCCAATGCCTCGGTTTTAATCACAGTGGGCTGCTGGTTCAAAAACGAAAGATAGTCGCTCATAAAATTATGCTCGTATAGCAGGTTGATGCATACATCCCTGTTGCCGTTCCACACAAACAGGCCAGCAGAGCCCTTCACAATGATATTCAGGTATTTCTCTATCGCATTGTAATCCTTGATGATCTCCGATTTGGAGAATTTTCGAACCTGGATTTTCTCCGAAAACCCCTTCCATATTTTCATATCCGCCTTATAGTAAGGCGCAAATACTTTTTCGATGGCGTCAGCAGATGGATGATAGTCGGCATTCATTCGAAAAACACGCTGTGAATTTGGTAGCGTCGTAAAAGTAAGGAAATGCCAAGACACCCCAATCCACAATAAGAACATGAAAGCAGTGGCTGCGTACCAAAGCAGATCCGACTGTCATAAAAAATGAACGCCGAACTGAGAGTCCGGCGTTCATTTTACGCACTTTATCAATACCCTGGATTCTGAATCAGCTTGCTATTCTTATTCATTTCATCCAGCTTAATGGGCAGGAAGTAATTTCTGTCCACCCATTTACGTTCCTGCACTTCAATGATCTTGTAAGTTGGTTTTGCAGCGGTTGTTTTGTCGGGATTTAGCTTGTAGGTTGGTTCGACGCCCCGTGCATTCGAATAAACCTGGGAAGCGATCATCCAACGACGGACATCGAAAAACCGCTGCTCTTCGTAAGCCATTTCAATGCGGCGCTCATTCTGGTAACGTTTCATCAGCGCTGCGCCGGTTTCGGTAATATCAGGCATGGCGGCACGTTTGCGGATCATGTTCAGGTACTTTTTAGCCTCGGCTTCTTCGCCCAGGTTGAGGCATGCTTCCGCATAGTTCAGCAAAATCTCTGTATACCTGATAAATCTCCAGGGCACCTCAGACCTGAAAAACTGGGCATCCACTGCCGGATCCATAAACTTTTTCAGATAATACCCTGAATAGGTCCCGTTCCAGTCTTCGATAGGGCCTTTCCGGGTATCAAGCCCGGCCACTACTTCCACTTTTGAAGTAGTCGGGTTCCATTTTTCCCAATAGCCTGTTTGAATAATCCCTTTCGGATCTTTGTCGATCACGTCGGCCGGGCGTTGTCTCCATGGTGCGCCTTCGTATAAAATATCGGAATAGAAACGTGAATCGCGCCCTACGTACGGATCTGCGGCATGCGCCGGGTTCGACCACGAGAATTTGGTACCGTCCTTCATTTCGTAGTCATCCGCCAGCTGGCCAAGCGGCGTATTTCCTCCCCAGTTGTGATAGCCATTAGGGCCATTGGAACGTCCCGGCCATGCGCCGTCGTTATCCAGTTTCGCCAGGAAGAAACGCACGTGAATGTCCTCCGGTGATTGTTTCGATACAAACATATCTGCCCTGTTTTTGGAGGCTTCGGCCAATGTAGCCGGGTTCGGCGCGTTGAGGCTATAAATGTTCAGGTCCATAACGGCCTTTGCAGCGGCCTTGGCCGCTCTCCACCTCGCAGCCCTGTCACCGCCTTTGTAACCGATTAGCTCCGGATTGGCATATCCGGCCGCCCAGGTCGGATTGGCGTACAAATCACTGGCTGCATACAAAAGCGTACGTGCTTTAAGTGCCAGGGCAGCTCCCTTGGTGGCGCGGCCCGCGTTGGCGGCAGACTGCGTCAGAGGGAGCAGCGCAGCGGCTTTATCACATTCATCCGCAATGAATTTGATACACTCTTCATAGGTATTCCGAGGCATGGAATATTCTTCGCCGAGGCCGTATGCCTGGGTCACCAGCGGCACGCCACCATAAACGGATACCAGATTGTGATACAGGTAAGCCCGTACAAAATGCTCCTCACCCATATACATGTTCTTGGTAGCAGCATCCAGCATGGTAGCGCTTTCAATTTTACTGAAAAACAGGTTGGTTGCACGGATATTTTTATAAACATTGTCCCACACGAAATATCCGGCCCGGTCGTAAGCCCAGTCGTTGATATCACTGGCATTAATAAGGCCTTTGGTTACGTTTACAACAGGTCCCCAAACAGCCATGGACTCATCGCTGTAAGTAGAGAACATCACGTTGTTGAAGCCGTGGCCCAGCCCCCGGTAGGTGTTATTGATGAACGTTTGGATCAGCGCCGGATCACTCCAAACCGCGGTCTCCGAAAACTGGTCCTGCGGCTGCTTGTCAAGAAAATCCTGGTTACAGGAAGTCAAATTGCCAAAGCTGAACGCAACTGTTAAAAAAGCTACAATCTTTTTCATATATAATGTCTTAAAAAGTCAACGATAAACCGCCATTTACGACCCTGGAAAGCGGGTAGTTGATACCGCCCGTGTTGTTATCCTCAGGATCGAATCCTTTCAGGCCCGGGCAGTAGGTAGCCAGGTTGTTTCCATTCACATACAAGCGAACGTTCTGCAAGCCAAGACGGTTGGCAAGTCCCATCGGGAGGGTGTAACCAAATTCCAGGTTTTTCAGCCTGATGTAGTTGGTATTGAAAAGCAGGTGCGTGTTCCGCTGTGATCTCCAATACTCATCACTTCTGTTACTCGCACGCGGTTTGGAACCGTTGATGTTTTCGGGAGTCCAGCGATCATCAAAATCTTCTTTCCAGTAGTTTCCGAAATCACCGCTTTCCAGAGAGAGGTAACGAAGTGCACCGGTAGCGGCCTGAAACAGGATAGAAAGGTCGAAGCCCTTGTAGCTCAGGTTGGCACCAATGCCGCCCTGAAAGCGGGGCACATCCGTTTTGTAGTTGCGGACACGGTCACTCGCATCGATTTTGCCATCGTTGTTCACGTCCTGAAAAATTACGTCTCCCGGACGCGCACCTCCCCAGTGCGGATACGCATCCACGGCAGCCTGGTCTTTGAAGATTCCGATTGCCTGATAGTACAGGTCACGGTCCGGATCGAATGGCGCATTGGGATCGCTGGGCTTGGTGGGGAGCGGATGCCCGGTAACCTGTTGGTAGTCGGGGCGTCCCGGTGTTTCGTCAATGAAGTTTACCTTATTGATCGCATACCCGCCGTTCACAAACACCGTGTATTTCAGGTCCTTCACATCGCCGCGATACGACACATTGAAATCAAACCCTTTGTTCGACGTCTTTCCGATGTTTTCGCTTGGAAGGGTCAAACCCGTTGAAGTAGGCACGGAAGCATTCCTTTTCCAGAGCAATCCCGAACGACGGTAATCAAATACGTCGAAAGTAATATTGATCCGGTCATTCAACAAGCTTGCATCGAAACCGATATCTCCCTGGCTGGCTACTTCCCATGTCACGTTCGGGTTGGGGATACGGGTTTCTCCCAATGTTTTATTTTCAATATTGGTACCGAACACCATGTTTTGGTTCTGGAAACCATAGGTCCCAAGATATTGCCATTCTTCGATACGGTCGTTACCGGTTTGTCCCCACGAAGCGCGAAGTTTGAACTGATTGATAAAGCTCACATTGTTTTTCCAGAAGCCCTCTTCCGAAACGCGCCATCCCGCGGACACGCCCGGGAAAAACCCGAAACGTTTTGCTTTGGGGAAGATGTAGGACCCATCGACCCTCCATACAAACTCCATCAGGTATTTCTCCTTGTAGCTGTAATTGACACGTCCGAAGTAGTTCAGCCTTGCACTTTGGTAGGCCGTTCCGGCATTGTCCTTCTCGGCATCCCCGCCTGCATTGAGCTGATCGAGGGAAGTCGATACGAAATAACGGCGGAAGGCATTGAACTTGTCGCCATTACCGGTTCTCTTTTCAGTACCCACCAGGAACTTCACCATGTGATTGGTACCTATGGCTTTATCGTAATTAAGATAGCCATTCAGCAAAATATCCTGCTTGTCTTCCGTATATTGGGTAAGGTTAGGATCACCTACCCCTTTCTTTCCGCGCACCAGTATGGGCTGTCCGCTCGCATCGCGGCTGGTCCCGTCCCAGGAATTGAGATACCAGGGAGTCTGAAAACGCTTTCTGAAATTGAACCCTTTATCGACCCCGGCGTTACCGGTGAATGAAAGTCCTTCAATCCATGGAATTTTGACATTCAATTGTAATGTACTGTTCAGAACATACCATTTATCACGGTCGTATCCGGTTTGGTTGGTACTCACCACAACAGGGTTATTTCCGTACTCGATATCCGGCCCGGTAGCGCCGTTTGGCCAGTAGGCGGGCATATTCGGCTTACCCCTCATCACCATCCACAGTATATCTCCCGCTGAGCGCGTAGGATAGTTTTTATCTTCCATGCGGCCCGATACGTCGAAACGCAGACTGATATTCTTGGTGATGGTCGCATCCAGGTTCGTTCTGAAATCATGCTGCGTGTACTTGGTCGCACTGTTCTTGTAATATCCGTCCTGGGTTTTGGTGCCCAGGGAAACAAAATAGCGCACAGCCTCGCCGCCGCCTGATACAGTAGCGTTATAAAAGTGCTGACCCGACCAATTTTTGTAGATTTCATCGAACCAGTCCGTATTCGGATATTTCCATGGGTCCGAACCATCGGCAAACTTGGCAATATCCTCGGAAGTATACCGCGGCGGGCGATTTCTATACAGATCCACCTCGTTCAACGCTTGCGCATACTCCGATGCGTTCGTCATTTTAGGTAGAATGGTAGGCTGGCTGAAACCCTGGTTGGCATTGAAGGTAATGGTAGGTTTTCCTGTTTTACCGCGTTTGGTGGTGATCAGAATAACTCCGTTTGCGGCCTGAGCGCCATAAATCGCAGCAGAAGCATCTTTCAAAACGGAAATCGTTTCGATGCTATTGGGGTCAATGCGATCCAGTGAACGACCTGGAATACCATCCACCACCACAAGGGCATCGTTGTTACCCAGTGTGTTCATCCCACGGATACGGATCGTAGATCCATCTTGTCCGGGCTCGCCGCTTCGTGAAACCAATGTTACCCCCGGCAGACGTCCGGCAAGGCTGTTGCTCACGTTGACCGCCGGAGATTTTACGACCTCGGACCCTTTCACCGTTGTGACGGACCCGGTCAATGTCTCCTTCTTCTGCTCTCCATATCCCACTACAATCACCTCACTGAGCGCCTGCGAATCACCCACCAGCGTCACATCAATGGAGGTCCTTGTGCCTACCGCGACTTCCTGCTTAACAAAACCCACGTAACTATATACGAGGATGGCTTCTGCATTGGGAACTGCGATCGTATATTCTCCGGAGGCATCCGTGGTTGTACCTGTGTTTGTCCCTTTTACAAGGATACTTACACCTGGCAGCGGGGTTCCGTTTTCCTCGGTAACCTTTCCCTTCACAGTAACGTCTGCTTGCAAAAGGGCTGTTTTCACTCCGGGCAGGCCGGATGCCATAAGCGGCAGGGGCTGGCTTACGCCGAGCGCCATCATAGCCAGGCACACACCTGCGGGTGGGTATAGCCGTTTTAGGTAAAGCGTTTTGGTCATAAATTTCAATTAATACATGGTTTAGAATACCGTCATTTCAATTGGGGCATAGGAAGTCTTCCCGACCAAAAAAATCGGTCGTTGCCTTAAATGGAGTTTAGATACTGTTAGCTTTTTTTAGTCATAGGCGAAGATTTATGAAACAGGGATAGATAAATACGATGGAAAACAAATCATGGTGATAGGGAGGAATGTGAGAGATTAGTGGATAATTGAAATGGGTAAGCAACATCATCAGAAGTGAAAAATTTTTACTAAAAATTCAAAACCATGATACGGGATATATTGAAGCTACTCCCACCATCGAAGGAATTAAAATCATCCAAAACACCGCTTTAAGACTCATATTACGGCCTCTTCAAGCAGTTTAAGGGATTCAAAAAAATATCTTCCCTGTTTCTTGTCGGAGATATTGGCTTATCGGATAGACATAAATTAACGTTCTCAATCTTTTCCGCCGACAAGTGGAGCAAGTGCACAGAATAACTGATTTTTCAGCACAATTTTAAAGTGAAATAGCACCAATAATGTTTCAATATTTGATTTATTCTGACTGCATTTTGATATTTTAAACAATTAAAGACAATTATATAGAAAAATATTACCAAACATAATATTCAATGATAATTTGTTATTTCTCATAATGCAGCAACCAGATATTTCCAGCATCCTAGAATTCTAAATACCGAAATGAGGTATAAGCAATGGTTTATTAAACTACTTGGAAAAGCTTGTGATATAAAATATCCATAGGATAACATAGGCGTAAGAAAGCAATCCCCGTTTTCCAACCTGTTCTTAAAATACGTCGATCATTTTTTCAACTATTTCCCTATTTTCAACCAGAACGAAGGAAAAAACATAACCATTTGATATTTACATACGTACACCTATCAATCGACGAATACCGCATTCGTCTTCACAATTGCCCTCATTCATCTAAATAATTTGGCTATTGGTCGAAAATGAATTCAATAATCTGATCTAAACTTTCAGGGTCAATATGAAATTGCTATAATTGAGGGCGATTAATCGTATAGATTAAGCGTTGTAGTAAGATATTGCTTAATCCCCTCCCGACTATCGGGGGGATGATTTTTTTGTCATCCCAAACAGAAAACGGTTGCCCGGAGAAATAAATTGGCCGGAGTAAATCCCCGGCCAAGATTAACTACTACATCTAAAAATGGAGCTCGGATAATAGCCGAAATCCCAGGTTATCTTATACGCGATTCACGTCTATGGGTCACGCACTTCCCGTGGTCGAGCTGAATGCAAACCATTCAAACCTTCTTACTTTTCATTTACTGTTTAAATAGCTTGATAACCTTGCTTGCGCCTTCCATGCGCAGCCTGATTACATGCAGGCCAGGTCTCAGCGCGTGACCGACAAGGGCTCCGTCTTTTCCCTCGCCGCTTTCTACTTTCCTGCCTACCGAATCATAGATTTCATAATTGAAATCGGAAGATGCTCTGATCTGGAAAAGTCGGGAAGAAGGATTGGGATAAGCCGTTGCACTTGGCTCAAATTCTACCGATTCCGGACTTGCCAACCGGGAAGCGCTTCCGGTACTTACCTGTTCGAGCCGGAATTGCTGGTTGGTTGCATTGTTACAGGCCCATTGCTGGATAAGGGCGCCATCAGCTGTGGAAGCAGCTGCTACGTCGAGACATTTACCGCTATGCCGCGCCTTGACCTGGTAGTAACCGTCTCCTGAATCAATCAACTGAAACTGCTGGTTGGTGCCTGCGCCGGCTGTCCACTGCTGCACTTTCGCGCCGTCATCCTGGGAAAACCCACTGATGTCCAGATTCTTGCCACTATGAACCGCCTTCAAAGTATAGTACCCGCTTCCGTCGGCCGTTACTACCCAATGCTGGTTGGAGCCGCCATTGCCAGGCCACTGATCTACCTGCGCGCCATCGGCGGTTGACGCGCCGACGACGTCCACCAGCAGATTGCTGTGTCTTGCGATAACCCGGTAAGTTGCTCCGGAAATAACCGAGGCCGAATTTTGTATATCTCCGTAAATAATTCCCCGGCCGGTCCCTCCCAGGTACAACCTGCCGTACACGCGCGGATCACCCGTAATGGTAGTAACCGTGCCGTACTGGTGCTGGGCATCGTTTATACGCGTCCAGCTCGCCCCGCCGTCGTCCGAACGGTAGAAGCCGGAGGTGCCGCTCACGGTACCGACGATAAAGACCGCCGGATAGGTTTTCCCCGGAGCTGCTTTTCCGAATGAAACTGCCGTAGCATTTTGTGCGCTGCCCACCTGGGTAAAACTGGTGCCTGAGTTGGTAGAACGATACACCCCATTCGGATTGGCAAGCCAGATGTCGCCTTCCGAACCGAAAACGGTCCGGATCCTGGTTAACCATGCCTGATAATCCGGGACAGCCGGTAGTCCGGTGGCTTGTATCGAAAAGGAAGATCCCCCGTTGGTACTCACCCAAATCCTGCCATTCACAGGGTCGTATGCATAGAATTTCTGAGAATTCACCCGGTCGGATATGGGCTTTAAGTTGGCTGGCACACCGCCGCAGGCCGTCCATGACGTTCCGCGGTTGGTAGAAAAATACATAGCGGAGGCGCCTTCGGGGGCCCACACAAGCCTGTTGCCGTCGGCGGAAACTGCGATATTGCCACCACCGGTCACTCCGGCAGGTACGCTGGCAAAGGACGTCCAGGTACTGCCGCCGTCGGTAGAATAGGAGCCGTATTTGCCGCCGGCATTGTTATAGGTACGAGCCATAAAACCGGGAACGCCCTGCGCAAAATCGATACTGAGGCTGGTGCCATACTGAGGCGATAAACGACCGGCCGACGGCGAAGCATCCAGGTTGTCGTGTTTGAAACCGTCAATGTCACCCAGCGCGCTCAAAAGCGGAGCACCGGCAGGCGGGCTGATCAGTTCCAGGGCCGCGGTTTCTTCCAAGCCCTTGTTTTGAAATATCCAGTTGGTCGGGCTTGCACCGAGATTATTCGAATTGTAGACCCCATAACCGGTTACAAACCAGGCATTAGCGGCGTTGAATGGATCGATCTCCACATCACCCAACCAGTGAGGATTCATGGTAGCTGCATACGGAGCCAAAGAATGATCCCAAGTCGCATTGGTCAACAGGGCGGTCCAGTTGCTGCCACCATCTGTCGTGCGGTAAACCTCATCGCGCGGCCACCAGCGGTCCAAAGTACTTACGATTACGTGATTGGCATTCTGAGCGTCGACGGAAATGCCCCCGTAGCCGCCCTGCCCGGACGGTGGGGATATGTTTGTCCAGGTATTCCCGGCTGGATTCAGCTTCCATACGGCCCCGGCGCCCACGTTATTCGGGCCATTGGCGTCGGAATAGGACAGGTAAATAATGCCATTAGAAGCCCGCGCCGCCTGATGAGGCATCAGATTGGTCGGCTGGCCTGATACTGCCGCCCAGGTAGCTCCGCCGTCCGTGCTCTTGTACAGGTTCGTGCCTGTCTGCATGACGCCCACGTAAATCGTTTTCGTAGCTGTACCGGATGAACTACTGCTTTTATCAAAAAGTACGAATGCAATTCCCCCGGAACCAACCGGACTGGAACTGACCGGAAAGCTGCTGACTTTACTCCATGTAGATCCATAGTTGGTGCTCTTCCAGAGCCCGTCTGTGCTGGAACCCAGGAAAAGGGTGCTCCCCAGGTTCGGGTCTACTTGCAGGCGTTCACCGGCCGAGCGCCCGTTTTCGTTCCCTCCGAGCTTAATTGATAGGCTATTGCGTGTCCAAGTCGCACCTTTGTCGGTAGAGGCATAGACGGCACCTGCTGCGCCCCACGACTGCGTGTAAAGGCCCGTTGCCATATACACCCGATTCGGATTGGAGGGATCGGTAGCCATACTAACCACGCCGAATTCGTCCCCCGAAGCGAAGCTGTCGGAAAGCGGGATCCAGACTTTGTTGGCGGCATCCCATCGATAGGCCCCTCCTATGTCTGTGCGTGCGTACACCAGGTTCTGCTGTGTAGGGCTATAAATAATACCCGTCACAAACCCGCCGCCCAGCATCTGAACGTTTTTCCATTTGTAGGTCTGAGCAAGCGACGTGCTTGCCGAAAGGAATGTCAGCCAGCAGCAGACCAATAATATCCATTTCATATCCAATCCGGTTGCTCCTTTTCCAACATTATTTTGATTCACATCGCGCCCCCATTTTGGTGACCGCGGGAATTTCCCGTACGGGCCGTGATTTGGGATCGGCTGGTAGCTGTGTGTTGGTTTCATTGCGTAGGTTTTGTCCATATTGCATGTGTTTAAGTGATTGCTGAAATTGCTCAGATGAACCGCCGCTTTGGCTTCATATCTCCGCTCCCAAGTCACAAAGTCAGGAGGTCGGCTTGCTCGCACTCAGATAGATTAGCACAATAACAGGGATTCATTGCATCAAAGGTAGATCGCCAACGGACTATGCATGGGTACGAAATAGTCCAAATGAAGGGGGCAAAAAGTCCAGAATAGTATTAAATAGCCAAAAAATGGCAAAAAATCAACCTACTCCGGCTGAGTTGCCTTCAAAAAACGGCGTGGCGAAAGCATCCGCCCGCCGCGCCGTCTCAGATAAGAACGGCGATGGCAGGTTTCGTTTGCAGCAAAATAAACAGGGGTAACCAGCGCGAGAGAAGGGTGGTTTGTGAATCGCGCATGCACTAGCTCTTTTTTGTCCAGGTCAGTATCTTTGGCTTCAAATTCTGGCCGGCAAATTCAACGATTTCGTCGATCCGCTTCCGACGCGTGTCGTCCCGCTTAGCGGAAGAAACCCAATACAGCAGGTGGCGTTTATCCGATTTGCTTAGTTTTTGAAAGAAAGACAGTGCCACCTCATTTTTTGCCAATGCGTTGGCGAGGTCGCCGGGAACGATCAGTTCTTCGATCTCATCCAGTAAGGTCCAGGAACCGTTCTGTTTAGCAGCGGCAATGGCATCCAACCCGGCCTGGCACATCCGCCCTTCCTCCGTCAGCTTTCGGATTTTTTCCTTATTGATCTTCGACCAGCCGCCGCGGGGCTTTCTTTTACTGAAAAACTGCATATACCGTTCAGCGTCCAGGGGCCTGGCAATGCTGTCGATCCAGCCAAAGCAAAGCGCCTCGTCCACGGCTTCGCTCCAAGTGAGGGTAGTTAGTTGTGAAGATTTTTTATGGTAAATCAGCCATACCGCACTTTCATCCAAATGATTTTCCTCCAACCATTTCCGCCATTCCTGTCGGTTAGCGGGGGTGAAAACTTTTGTGTCTTTCGCTGGCATAGTAGCATCGGTTGAAATGAATCGCTGTTCAAGAAAAGCATTTGTTTCCAATTTGAAGTTACAATTGAGCTGCATTGCAGCAGATTACCGAAATAAAAGCGCGAAGCCGGTTTTCCTGAGTGGATACAGCCGCCAAACGTTCGTATATTTAGGAGTTGGTGGCAAGCCCGAAAATCGACAGTAACAACCTAAAACAATGCACGATTTACTATTCGACTTTATATCAAAATACATTTCGTTGACAGACGAGGAAAAGGACGCCATCGTTTCTCTGGATATATTTCACTCAGTAAAGAAAGGGACGATTTTGCTCAAAGAAGGGCAGAAATCACAAGAGAGCTATTTTGTCTTAAAAGGCTGTATTCGAGTTTACTACGTCAAATCCGGAGAAGAGAAGACAACAGCTTTCTACACAGAAATGGATGCCTTCACGCCCCATTGTGTTATCAATAAAACTCCTTCCGATTATTTCATCAGTTGTGTTGAAGACAGTATTCTCCTGATTTCCAACTCTGATATGGAAGCAGAAATCAACAGCAAATTTCCAAAGTTTGAAATCATGTGCAGAATGCTGTCGGAGGAATTGTTAGCCAAACAACAAACAGACTTCGACGAGTTTAAGACCTCTTCACCCGAACAGCGGTATTTGAACCTGTTACAAAACAGGCCCGATCTGGTTCAACGCGTTCCGCAGCACCAGCTGGCCAGTTATCTTGGGATAAAGCCACAGTCATTAAGCAGGGTAAGGGCCAGAATTTTGGAGAAAAACAAGGGTTAGGAGTCATTTCTTAACTTAGGTGAACGTTTTTGAGCTCCCAGCCAATCTACTTTTGCAGTATCACTTAACAAGCTGAAACATGCAAAAGAAAAGTTTACGTTTAGCCTTGATTTTAATGATGGCCCTCCCTCTTCAAATTAAAGCTCAGTATTCCAAGCAAGACAGTACTTACCGAAAGTTTTTTATTGGCAGCACCCTATTTATGTTAGCGAATGTAGTGCCCGATAACAATCCACCTCAAATGGTTTACCTCAACTTCGGTTATCGCATTACGGGGAAGGATGTAATTTCGCTTGAATTCAAAACTTGGAGATATGCCTGGCCCATTGGTATTCCTTATGGAAAATCATATGAAGCAGAGGGAGAAGGGTTTCCGGGTTATATCCGCGAGCACGGTGTTTCACTTAATTATCAAAGGTTTTTATGGAAGGGTCTTTTTGCGCAAGTGGATGTGATGCCCGCCTTTCAGACTTTTGTAAATGACGACGGCAAGAAGATTGACAAAGGCTTTCAAATCTTCAACACTTATTCCATTGGTTATCACATTAAACTCTTTAAGGACAGGCTTTTTTTTCAGCCTTCCATAGCAATGACCCATCGCCCCTATCAATCAACAATGCCTGCTTCGTTCAAACAGGTTGATGATCGATGGCCGAGAGTCTTCTTCTTGCAGCCGGGCCTTCATTTTGGGGTGAATTTTTAAAACCAAGGCCCGGCCGCTCCGAACAGCTGTTATTTTTCGACGAGATCACAATCCGTAACCAAGCCGTCGGCGGTCAGGTGGACGAGTATATAGGTGTCCGGCTGATTGGATTTCAATTGGTACGTCACTATTTCGCTTACCTCGCTTTCGTGGCGCTGAATTCCCCGACCTGCAACGTTTTCTGAATGTATAAAAGTCAATGATTTCAAAGTTTCCGGCTCCCGCATGCCTCCTGCAAAATCACGTTTGGCGCCTGGGGTGAAGCCGGTCGCTTCTTCCAATATTTTACCTCCTTTTACCATGGCCTGCAAAGCCGCCATGATTTTGGGTGTGCGTGACGGATCGGGATCGGCAGTGGTTTTCTGGCCAGCGGCGAGCGGTCCGATGCGCGGTACTTTTCGCTGGTAGTTTTGATCATTGTCTTCAAGCGTGAAGCCAATCACATTTCCGGCGCCATCGGAATTGAAGATCACCGAAACATTGCGGTCAGTAGATGTAAACTTGTTATGAGCGACGGGCACAAATTCTTCATCGACAAAACCATCCTCCAAAGTAAAGAGCCGCTGATTTTCAGCCTGAAAAGTGACCATTCGATTGTTAAATAATTCATACCGGCCTTCGAATGCCTTCAAAGTGTTGGGATCCACATCCACCGTGACCGGTTTTGCGGTCTTTACAGGAAATCCGTTCCAGTGGTAATAGTCAGCGATAAAATCAACAATCCTGTTCATCATATGCGAGTTATCATTCGCATTGATCATGATCGCAACGCCTTGGCCTTTGCCTACACTGGCAGTAAGTAGCGCATCAAAACCCTCGTCGCGCCCATTATGGCCGAAGCGGAGCGTGGCACTGTCACCCTGCAAAAAGACACCGAGCCCATCCCTGTTTTTCTGATCTGTCAACATTTGGCGGGTCATGGCCTGGGACAATACATTCCCTGATTTTCCAGCATAGGCATTCTGGACAGCGATTGCGAATCGGGCCAGATCGGAAGAGGTAGTCCACAGTCCTGCTGCCGCCATCTCAGGATAGATGTGCCAGCGACCTTCCACTGCACTTCGATTGTTGTAGTGGCCGATTGCCGTCATTTTGGCCAGTTCGGGAGGTAAGGGCTGTTGATAGGTACTGTTTCTCATACCCAATGGCGAAAGCACAGTATTTTTCATGAATTCGGGAAAATCAGCACCCGTCACATCCACCATTAGTTGCTGCATGACGGTATAACCGCCCCCCGAATACCTCCAACGGGAGCCCGGAACAAAGTCAACCCGGACCGGCGGTGTATTGGCCGGGGCTGTCCCATCGAGAATCTGAACTACCGAGGGGATTTTTGCGCCCACGGCGTACCCAGGGAATCCGTGCACGGTAAGACCCGTAGTATGGCTAAGGAGCCCACGTAGCGTTACTTTTTTATCATTTGTAAATTCATTATCAGGCACTTTCCAACTTTTGAGCTTCAAATTAACATCCTCATCCAGAGAAAGTTTACTCTTCTCAACAAGACACAGGGCTCCCATTGCTGCAACCGATTTACTAACCGAGCCCGCCTGAAACAAGGTGTTCGTCGTGACAGGCACCTTTCCCTCCTTATCAATAAATCCATATGCCTGCGCCTTCAATATTTTCCCATCCTGAATGATAGCCAGGGACAAACCGGGAATACCGCGCTTTCGCATCTGGTTCCGGATAAAATCGTCCAGATCATCCGCCTGAACGTGAAATACTACCAATAGAAAGGAAAGAATCAGAAAAAGGCGTTGGTTTTTCATGGATGGTTTGGTAAGAATGGTTATTTGTTCTCAAAGACTTCGCCACAGCGGTGGGCCGCCACTGCGCTGGGCCGCCACTGCGGTGGCCGCCATTGCGCTGGGCCGCAAATCTAAAAAGCTTTCAACCTCGCTTCTGTTAACAGTCTGTAAAAGAAGGTTAATAAAATGTAAATGTTGCTATCGCGAGATCTGATCAGGCGTAAGATGGTAAAGAGAAAAGAAAGATTTTGATACATGGTTCTCAGGACAGAGATATTTTTTGGATATAGGCGACGATTATTGAATCACTGAAATAACTTTGTTCCTCATAAGTGCTCATTGCGATAGATTTGAAGCATTCATCCAAATCAAACCGATGGACAATCTCGCTAAGAACAGAATAACCTCCATTGATCTGCTTCGCGGCACGGTCATGATCATCATGGCGCTTGACCATGTCAGGGACTACTTGTTCACAGACTCTTTTTTCTACGATCCCTTAGATCTGGCCAGGACGAGCGGCGCCGTATTTTTCACCCGTTGGATCACTCATTTCTGCGCGCCGATATTCATGCTGCTGGCCGGCACATCTGCTTTCCTGATCGGTCAGCGAAAGAGCAAGCAAGAACTAAGCGGGTTTCTGCTGAAAAGAGGCATTTGGCTGATTGTGCTGGAACTGACCGTGATCAACCTCGGATGGAATTTTAACCTGGCATTTCCTATGTTCTTTTTCATCACCATCTGGGCGCTCGGCCTGAGCATGATAATTCTCGCTGCGTTTATCTATTTGCCGGTTAAGGTAATCCTGCCGGTTTGCCTGGTGATCATCGCCGGGCACGACTTGCTCGACGGCGTTCATTTCGACGGTAATTCGTTTCCCTCCTTCCTTTGGTCATTGTTGCATGATCAACGTTTTTTTACCTGGAACGATAGGATGTTTCTGGTCGGTTATCCGATCGTTCCGCTTCTGGCGGTCATGCCGCTGGGCTATTGCCTGGGCACCTGGTACACGGCCGGGTATGATGTTACCAAAAGACAACGCCATCTAAAGTGGACAGGCCTCATCGCTTTGACCGCTTTCTTACTGATACGCCTGCTCAACGCTTATGGCGATCCCATACCATGGACCCCGCAAAAAGATACCTTCTTCACCTTTTTATCATTCATTAACGTCAACAAATACCCTCCGTCGCTTTCGTACCTACTGCTCACATTGGGCGCTGCGAGCCTGTTCCTCTCTGTTACGGAGCGATTAAAAGGGCCTGCTGTAAGGGTGATCTCGGTGTTCGGCAGAGTCCCCATGTTCTATTACCTGGTTCACATCTACGTAATCCATGCGATGGCGATGCTCGCATCGGCACTAACAACCGGACAAGACTGGCGGCGATGGATACTGACCAAGCCGATCTGGTTCACCGAAGACTTAAAGGGTTATGGTTTCTCCCTGCCCACTGCCTATCTGATCTGGATATTTGTGGTAATCGGTCTATATCCTTTGTGCAAACGATACGATGCTTATAAACAAGCGCACAAAGACAAATGGTGGCTGAGCTATTTGTAGGCCCGTCAGCCGAGCGCCCGGCATGAGCGACTCGTTAGCTTATGGCCTTGCGGCGCCTCTTGCTGCGTGGTCTGGATGCAAAAAAGCCGAACAGCAGGCACAGCACGGCGAATACGGACACGTTGATCCATGTTTCCAGATAATGCAGGAAGCCCTGCTCAGGTTCAACGTATCGGACGAATACAACAACGCCGGCCAATGATGAAAAGAAAAATGAAAGAAAAGACATTCTAAACAAATCCAGCCGGTTGCCTTTTAACGACTGAATATATACCCACCTTCCGGTATAAACATTCACTATCACAGTGATAAAGGTAAAAATTGCCATCCCGGGCCTATTGGGCGACAATCCCGTATACATTGTCAGTACACTCGCAGCCAGCGCAACCATGCAAAACACAGTATGCCCGACCGCATTATCTTTAAGTCTCCCATCCATAATGCTTCCGGAATTTGTCTTTTGTTGAAGGTCCTTTATGATTACCATGATCCTTAGCCGCCAGCAGGGCCAGCAAAAGATGTTTCATCAATTTCCGACGAACTTTCCCTAAAAACAAATGGGCGTTAAGACTTCAAGTGTACCTGTTCGATAAATGCTCTGCGTCTGATTACAAGTCTGCTATCATTGAACCTGGATTAACTGGATACCATGAACCCAACGGCCATCTCCCGTGACACCTTACCCGCCGAGCGGCTTTCCGAAAAGTAACTTTTTGGGCTGGCACAAAAGGCGAAACAAAAGTCGTCATCGAGGGTGTAATTACCGATGAAGAATATGACAGGGATTTTCGGGAAAAGTATCGCCGGTATGCATCGTTCCCTCTAATACTTGCAATCTTGTCATTAAATAGGTGCTAAATTAGGCTTCCATTCAAAGATCATGCTTTCCGCGGCTTATGAAATGTCCTTTACTGTTCGTTGCGTTTTCCCTATTGATTCGCCTGGCTAATGCTCAGACATTAAGGACTGATTCGCTGGTTACCGGGAAATTAAAAGAGCTGCATATCCCTGGCCTTGCTGCCGCAAAGGTTGAAAATGGCAATATTTCATGGACGCGCTATTACGGCTACCAGGATATCGCGCGACAAATTCCGGTAACAGATTCGACGGTATTTCATATAGCCTCTATTTCGAAGACCGTAACGGCCGCCGCGATTATGCAGCTCGAAGCGAAGGGATACTTCAAGCTGGATGATGATATTAACCGTTTCCTCCCATTTCGTGTTGCCAATCCATCGTTCCAAAGTACTCCGATCACATTCAGGCAACTGCTACGGCATCGCTCCTCGATAGCAGATAATATGGACTATCTGCTCCCATTTTGGGAAAACGAATACAAGGGCCCCGATATCCCGCTGGAGACATTTCTTCGAGACTATCTATCTACGACAGGCAAGCGCTATCGGGCAGATAAAAATTTCGTCCATGCCGAACCCGGTAGCGAATTCGCATATTCCAATATGGGCTTTGCGTTGCTAGGATACCTTGTCCAGCGGATTGCAAAAATGCCATTCGACCAGTACTGCAAAATGCACGTTTTCAGCCCGCTCGCAATGCGCAGTACCAGTTGGTTTTTAGAACCATTACAATCAGACCGCTTGGCAGTGCCCTATCAGTATTCCGACTCACTCGACCGGTATGAAAAGTTGCCCCAGGGCAAATATCCGGACTATCCCGCAGGCCAGCTCAGCTGCACGGTAAATGATCTTGCAAGGTTTCTAGCTTGCTGGTCAAATGACGGAGCGTATGATGGTAAGCGTATTATAGGGGCCGCCTCAGTCCAGCGCCTGACACCCAAGGACATGAGTCTCGGCTTTCACACCTGGTTTATGTATTTGCTCAACACTGAGACGCCATTGTACAGCCACAATGGGCATGGCCCCGGTGTGTCCACTTACATGCTTTACGACCCGTTTTCAAAAAAAGGGTTGATTATTTTAATGAATGGGGAGCTTTCAGGTTACTTGGAATGGAGAAAACTAATTGGTTTACTTTGGGATTCCTAAACAGACAGCAGAATTTTCACCGGGCGTTTGAAAAAAATACAGCCAATTTCTCGCCCAATGCATTCGGTTTTAAATCTACGGCTAGTATGGTGCCGTCCGGGCCGATTAAAAAGTTTTTTGGAATGGCTTCCACGCCGTATAATGTTGATACCTCGTTGGACCAACCCTTTAAATCTGAAAGTTGCGGCCACGCCAATTTATCCGCCCTTATCGCTTTCAGCCATGCCTCTCTATTCTTGGATTGATCAAGAGAAATTCCGAGAATGGTGAAATTGTGATCCTTGTATTTACCATATACTTTCACCAGGTCGGGATGTTCAGCGCGGCATGGACCACACCAGCTGGCCCAAAAATCGACAAATACATATTTCCCCCGAAAATCTTTTAAAGCAACCTGTTTTCCGGCAGTGTCGGCCTGAACGAAATGCGGAGCTATTGCACCAATGCTCGTTCTCGAAAGCTTGGCGAGCGCATCTTTATAATAGATACCGGAAGGACTATTTTTAACAGATTCATCCAGGCTCTCAAACAAGCCGGTTAATTCTTTCGCATCCGGTGTAAAACCACCCACGGATTTGATTGCTCCAATGCTGACAATACTCGCAGGCATTTTCTGAATAAATTGCTTGTAAACATTGGTCCTTTCGGCACGCGCCGCTTCCTTTTTCTTCTCCCAAGTTTGCTCGAATGCTTCTTTGTCTGCATCAGCAGGTAATGCCTTTTTAGCTGCGCCGTACGCCTGATATGTTTCCGAAAGCTTCTGAGTGACAGGCCGCAGCATTTCGGCAAGTATGGCAAAATCCTTATTTGCCTGACCTCCCGTAACCACTGCCTCACTCAATGTGCCGGTACTGTTCACCAAAATTGTGTCTGGCTCCACATAGAATTCGATATTGCTGTAATCGGGTTTGGTATACATAATGGCTTTGCCGGGGGCCTTAATACTGCCTTTGAATACAAAATTCCCATCGTGAAGCACCGTTGAATCCTTCACGCCAACCAGGTTGGTCGGATCCGGATACCAAATGTGAACCGTCTCCTGTTTTTTTAATGGATCAATTTTACCCCGTACAACAAATGAACTAACTTGGCCGCACACTAACTGTTGCGATAAAACAATGACTAATACAATTGCAATAAACGACCGGCAGCAATAATTAAGATTTCTCATGGCTATAAAAGGTTAATCAGGTTTTGAGGAATGTCAATCAGATAAGCAACATATGACAAGATCTTTAAGGTACAGACTGTTTAGTAATTATCCAACAGTTACAAATTAACCAGTATTACCATTTCATACAATTGCGCCGGATCACCTCCGGCGCAATTGTTTATTATCCATTATCCTGCTTTAACACTACTGTTTGTCCCACCAAACCCTTGTTTTGAAATTGTCTGTCCCCTGGCGCGCCACCGCCGCATTGTAATTGGCCGCATTCAATACCGGCTCGTCCTCCGGATAGCGCAGCCTGCGCGGATAGGTGCCGTCGGTTTCGTTGCTCGGATAATTGATGGGCGTGAGCTTGGGGTAGCCCGAGCGACGAACATTCGCGTAGGCTTCAAGGCCATTCATGAAGCAGGCTGCCCAGTACTGGGTGTTGATTTGTTCATAGGCTTTTTCCTTATCGGCTACACCCACAAAAGGGTTGGCGGTCAGGTAAGCATTGATTTCCGCATCCGTGATGACCGCTGACGCGTCGTATTTTGCCAGGTTTTTCATCGCACCGGCAACACCGTTTTTGTAAAGCGCCTCGGCGTCGCCGCTTATCCATCCGCGAATCACCGCCTCTGCCAGCATTAGCTGAACTTCACCGTAGGTAATGCACATCCGAGGGCCGTCGAGTTTAGCGTAAACGTCACGGTTAATGCCCGAATACTGGTGCTGATCTTTCGTATTATCCCAGCTTGCATCACTTTTGATCGTTACCAGGTTGAAACCGTTAGGCATCCCTTTCTGCACAGCGGGGTCCGTATTTTTGGTAGATGCCTTGGAAGGATCGGAGTAAACGGCAACCATGTATTTCAGGCGGGGGTCGTTACGGCTTTTCATGAAGTTGAAGATCGTGGCGCTGATCTTTCCCGGCGATACGCCCGACACCGACAACGTCCAGCTTTCCCCGTTCACAAGGGATTGATTAGCGCCGGTCTTGTCCGGAAACCTGACGTACATATTGTCGTCGACGGATGTAAACACGCCGCCCGCAACGGCCCTTTTTACCCAGGCTTCGGCAGTTGCCGGTTCTACTTTCTGCAACCGCATCGCGAGGCGGAGCATCAGAGAATAACCGAACTTTTTCCATTTAGCCACATCTCCCCCATAAACAATGTCGGCTGTGACGCCCCCTTTCGATGCATCCAGCTTGGCCGTCGCATCTTCCAGCTCGCTGAGCATATGGTAGTAGATATCCTTCTGCGTATCGTACTTCGGCTTGTAGTTCTGGGCAGAAAAGCCCTGGTTGGCCTCCGAATAAGGCACATCCCCGTACAGGTCCGTCAGGCGATGGTATATCACCGTTTTCCAGATCCTCGCCATATTATGCAGGTTGCTCAGCTCCGGCTTGTCCTTCGAGAGTTGAATGGCGTCTTCCAGCAGCTTGCTTCCACCGTTCACCGCATTGAATGTGTTCTTCCACAGGCTCTCGCTTCCGCCTTTGTTATACACATATTTATCACCAAAGAAATCGAATGTTCCTGCGTCGCTCAGCGTCGCGAAATGCTGGACGAACGGCTCGGTATAATGCAGGGACGCCCCGTCGTCGCCTCTTGATGAAAATAGCTGTGCGGAAGTGAAAAGATATGCCGGGCTGAATCCCTCGGCCGTAGCTGCATTGGGGTCCTTATTGAGTTGTTCAAAGTCGCCGTCGCAGCCCGACACCAGTATCGCGCCGACAGCCAATAGTACGCTTAATGTTTTTTTCATTTTAAACAGGTTTGATCCGTTCCCGATTTAGAATTTCAAATTCACGTTAAAGCCGTAGCTTCTCGTTGGAGGAAGTTGTGTCGATTCAATCCCCTGATCGTTACCGGCCGACAAATTCGTTTCCGGGTCGATCCCCGGCGTATGTTTCAGCAGGGTCTGAAGGTTTCTGCCCACGAGCGAAACACTCGCGCCCTTCACGAAACCGATTTTTTCATACAATGCACGCGGCAGGTTGTAGGTCAGCGATACGTAGCGGAGTTTGATAAAACTGGCATTGTACAGGTAGTCGTCCAGCGCGTCGCGGCGCCGTACGATAATATCGCGGTTGTTGACCTGGGCAGCGGTCACCAGCACTTTATTTTCCTCGCCGGTCTCGGTCACGCCGGGCAGCACCACACCATTCGCCCTGCCGAGCAATGAGCGCGGTGACATACCGCGGTGTTCCAGGTTGTAGTTGGTATTTGAATAGATCAATCCTCCGAATTTGCCATCTACCTGGGCCGACAACGTAAATGATTTGTAGCTCAATGTGTTGGTAATGCCGGATGTATACCGCTGAATACCCGACCCGAATGCCTTCACGTCCGTAGGTACGATCGGCAAGCCTTTAGCGTCCATCACATCCCGGCCATTTGCGTCCCGTTTAATGGTACGTCCGACGATCTGCGAGTACTCCTCTCCTACTACTTGTTTCAGAAAAACCTTCGTGGCCGTCCCCAGCAGGAACTCGTTGGTCGAATTGGAGATTTTCAGGATCTTGCTCTTATTATAAGCCACATTGAGCGACACATCCCAGCTGAAATTCTTTGTTGTAACAGGCCGCACAGTAAACAGCATTTCCACACCCCGGTTACGAAGCTCGCCGACCGTCACCACAGCCCCGTTATAACCGGTAACCGAGGATACGGTTTCAGTCGTAATATCATTTTTGGTAGACCTGTTGTAGGCTGCCACGTCGATTCCCACCTTACCATTGAACAAACGCAAGTCCAAACCCGCCTCCAATTCGTTCACACTCAACGGGCGGAGGTTTTTATTGGGAACCACAGCCTGATTGATCGTCCCCAATGGTTTGCCGTCGTAGCTGTAAGGAAGCACCCCGTAGGTCAGGTTGAGCTGGTAAGGGTCTGTGGCGCCACCTACCGATGCATACGACACCCTGAATTTGCCAAAACTAATGGCCCTGGGCATTTCGAACGCATCCGAGAATACGTAACTAAGGCTGGCGGACGGATAAAAGTAGTTGTTCGACTCGGGGCTCAGTGTGGAGAACCAGTCGTTCCTGCCGGTTACGTTCAGAAACAGGTAGTTTTTGTAGGCCAGCTCCGCCGTACCGAACAGGGAGTTGATCTTGTTATCCAAAATACTCGTTGTTGTGTTCCGGACCGAGGTATTGTTGATCACTTCCAGGCGCGGCGTGATAATGCCCGAGCCGCTGATATTGGTACCATTGCTGTGCTGTGCCATCAGGTTACCGCCCGCATTGACCACCAAATTGAAATTCTTGTTCAGCGCCTTGTTGAACCCGATCATTCCTTCAAAATTTCGCTCGTAAAAGTTGGTCGTGATCTGGTCGATCTGTCCATTGGGACGATACCCGGTGCCCTCGGGGACAATTTTGTTGATTTGATAGGAAAACATATCCTGTCCGACCTTCCCCTGCACAAACAGCCAATCAGTAATATTCCAACGTGCATTGATCGCCGCAATGAAACGGTCCTTCTGAGTGTTGTTTTTGATCTGATTGAGGGCATAGTAGGGGTTGGTGGCGCCCAGGTCGGTGCCCAGCACTTTCTCTTTGAATGTAACGGGGTCGTACCCGGGAGCGAGCGCGCTGGTGGGCATATTACTGTTTACAAACAAGATAGTTCCTGCACTGTTCGCATTGTTCGTTTCCAGCACGTAGCGGTTATCCACCTTTTCGTTGATGTAGTCGACATTGGCGCTGATAGCGATGTTTTTGGTAGCATTCTGATTGATGCTGAGGCTGACATTATCCCGGCGCATTTTGGCGTTCGGAATAATGCCTTTGTTGCGCATATCGGTCACGGCGAGCCTGAAATTCCCCTTATCCCCTCCTCCCGTGAAGGCTATGTTGTTGGAAGAAGTGTACCCGTTGCCATAAAAATCCTTCAAAACCTGGTCCTTGACGTACGAATAGGGCCTTTCCACGCCATCCAGCTGCACCACCATCGACCCGTCATATGGCGCGCCCCAGTGATTTTGCCCGTGTGCGGCAGCAACGCCAACACCCGAAGGTTTCACACCATTGTAGCCCTGGCCGTATTCCTTTTGCAGGTCCCATATAAAATACGGCACTTCCACCGTATTGTTGGAGTTGAATTCGATCCCGATGCCCTTATTCCCCTTCCCTGATTTGGTGGTGATAATGATGGCACCGTTTTTGGCCCGCGACCCGTACAATGCCGCGGCTGCTGCTCCTTTAAGAACCGTCATGTCTTCCACGTCGTCCGGGTTGATGCTGGATATGTTATCGCCCCAATCGGGATTGTCGCCCTGGGTCTTCCCGAACTTTGTATTGTTCATCGGAATACCGTTGATGATAAAAAGGGGCGCATTATCGCCTGTAAGCGAGGTATTGCCCCGAATCGTGATCCGGCTTGAACCCGCCGGTCCTGTCGCTGCCGCCGAAACGTTTACCCCTGCGACCTTGCCGGCCAGCGAGTTGCCAATGTTGGTTTCCCGCGTTTTTGTAAATGCACTTCCCTCCACCTTGGTGACGGAATATCCAACAGACTTAACCTCTTTCTTGATACCCAGCGCCGTCACTACCACCTCGTCGAGTGATTTTGTGTCGACAGCCAGTTTCACTTCCAGCACGGAGCTGTTACCGACCGTGATTTCCCTGGGCTGATACCCCACAAATGAAAATACCAACACGGCATCCGGCCCCGGCACTTCAATCGTGAAGCTTCCATTCGAATCACTGCTCGTACCCTGCTGGGTTCCCTTCACCAAAACATTTACCCCCGGCAGCCCGTCCCCCTTCTCGTCGGTGACTCTCCCCTTCACGGTTTGCAGTACCGGCCTGCCGATACTCCTGTTGCTAACTACATTGCCTCCCGCGGATGCAAAAGGCCCGGCCGCACGGGCGGATATCGACAGGCCTACAAGGGCGGCTAACAGGCAGCACCGCTTACAACCACTTGTAAAGCGTGTGCCATGTTCTGGTAAAACTTTTTGTTCCATGGACTTAATTGGGTTGAGTTTTGAAGGGATCCACAAGACGCTTAGCAACTAAGTCATAGGTGGATACAACTACATGTACGGTTTCACATTACAATCAGGCCTCCGACCAGTCCAATTTTTTAGAAATAAATTCCAAAATAATTTCAACAAGGCGTACCGAAGTACATCCACACGAAAAAGTCACCCTCTGAAAGGAGCGGTTTTAAAAAATAATTGGATGAAAAGACTACCCATTGTGACATTTTCAAGTACTCTTTACATCGCAGATTCATCTTAACCCTTAACAACCAATGAAAACCGAGCATAAAGTGAGTAGAAGGGATTTCCTGGAAAAATTGGCACCGGCAACGTTAGGAATCGTGGCTGGCAGCGGCATGATGCATTCCGCATGGGCATATGACCAGGCTACGGGGGCAATGTCGCCCAAGGTTTCCGCGACGGACGAGAAGAAATTCGTCCCGGTGATGATCACCCCGTTCGGTACCGATCTAAAAATCGATTATGACAATGTTTCCAGGGTCGTCGACTTTTACCTCGCCGCAGGTGCAAAAGGTTTCTTCGCCAATTGCCTGAGCAGCGAAATGTATTTTCTGAACGACCAGGAACGCATCGACCTCACCAGGCATGTGGTGATGCGTGTAAAAGGCAAAGTGCCGGTCGTATCAACCGGCTCTTTTGGCGATTCCCTTGCGGATAAAGCCTTGTTTGCTAAAAAGATTGAAGATACCGGCGCAGACGGCGTCATCCTGATATCCAGCCACTTTGCCCGGCAAAACGATAGTGATGCGGTGCTGATGGAGAATTTCGAGCAGTTTTTCGCGCTTACCGGAAATATGAAGTTAGGCACATACGAATGCCCGTCGCCCTATAAACGGATCCTTTCGCCCGAGGTATTCAGGTTCCTGGTTTCTAACAGGAACCTGATTTACCACAAGGATACGACCGAAGATATCGGGAAAATCGAAGAAAAACTGGCTGTGGCGAAAGGCACCCAAATGGAGCTCTACAACGCCCATTCCGCTACTGCCCTGCGATCGCTGCAAAAGGGAGCGAAAGGTATGTCGCCCATTTCCGGGAATTTCTATCCCGAAATACATACATGGCTTTGCCAGAATGCCGATAACCCTGCCAAATCGGAAGATGCAAACTGGATACAGGCGGAGATTACCCGAATGGAGCCGCTGATCTCAAAATCCTATCCGCTAAGTTCAAAGTACTTCCTGAAAAAACGGGGCCTGCCCATTGAGCTTACATGCAGGGCCAAGAGCAAAGTAATAACGCCTGAGCAACAACAGGTTCTGGACACAGCGTACAAGACATTTATCGGCTGGTGCGATCGACTGGGGATAGAGCCGGCAAAAACCTAGGCTGGCAGGCTGGCGGCGGAAAACTCCCGTGCAAACTCATCCAGTGTAATCCCGCCGACGGGCCGCTGTTTTTGGTAATCCTCCGCAAAGCTTCCATCGCGAATGGCCATCCCGATTTCGATGATGTAAACCTGCGCCATGGCCCGGGAAAATCCGTCGCGCATGAGGGCCTGCAAAAGCTGCTCATCGGAAAACTCCACCCAATGCGCATCCGCTTTCCCGACCGCGGCGCCAAGCGTCCTGGCCACCTGGTCGCCGTTCTTTACGTCACTGACCACGTATTGAACCTGTTTTCCAGAAACCGAAAAGTCATCGATCGCCCTGAATGCAGCTTCGGCAATATCCCTCGGATGCGTGAGCGGGAGATCTGCTGCTCCGTTAAAATTGTTACCGACAATGCCCTGGTATTGGATCATGGGCATAGCTCCGTAAAAATTGGTCATAAACATGCCCGGGCGCAGGTGCAGGACATGCACTTGTTCCAACCCGTTGAGCCGCTGTTCAACATAAAAATTCGCGCCGGTCGGCCCAAGGCCGTCTTCCAGGTGCGCGCCGACACTGCTCAGATTAACCGCGAGCTTTGCACCCGTTTCCCTGAGCGCATTGGCGTATTGCCGGCCGATGGTCATTATGTATTGCTTGATATCCGGTGCATTATAATCCGGAGGTATCATCAGATACACGGCATCGCTGCCTTCAAAGGATTGCTTTACAAATTCGTAGTCGTGTACCGATCCTACCAACGGTACCGCACCCAAGGCGCGAATTTCTTCCGACCGCCCCGGATTGGATGTAACAACCTTTACGGTGTGTCCTTTTGCTATCAATTTCTCGGTCAGGGTACGTCCTACGTTTCCCAGGGAGCCTGTTACTGTTACGATCATTTTTTGTCTGTTTTAAAGTTTGCCAAAACTAGATTTGAACTTACTTTTGTACAAGTACTTACCCAATGGTATGTTCAACTATGGCAAACATCAAAGAGACCTCGGTGATCCAGGAAAACAAAAGCAATGCCTTTGCAGCGTGCCCCGTGACGTTCGTTGTGGAACGGATCGGCGGGTATTGGAAACCCATTATCCTATTCAACCTCCTGACCGGAACGAAGCGTTATCACGAGCTGCGAAAGTCGGTACCAGGTATTACAGAAAAAGTACTGATTCAGCAGTTGAAGCAACTGGAAGCCGACCACCTTGTTACCAGGATATCCAAACCGGTCGTTCCGCCATATGTTACCTATGAGCTTTCTTCTCAGGGCAAAGCACTACGCCCGGTACTACTGGCCATGGCTGAATGGGCCGTCGGTCACGGGGGCGAACAATCCGCCCAATTCGAAAAGCAACTCGCCGATTTCCCGGGAGAGGAATAGCTTCAAACATTAATTTTTAACAACCTTCATCGAAGTTCCGTCGTTGAACCGGACAAAGTAAACGCCGGCTGGGAGAGAACTGATGTCGACGTACTCCTCGTCCGACCTGAATTTCCATGTTTTCAAATGTACTCCCACCATGTTAACCAGGCTCGCCGTGGTCCCCACGACTCCCTGCCTTCTGATCCGGAAACCCTCGCCGGCCGGGTTGGGATAGGCGTACGCAGGTTTCAAGCCCTGAATTTTCAAACTGACAATTTTGCTAAAACTCTGACTGCCATCCCCTTCCGAAATCAGCAAACGGTAGAAAAGCGATGCACCGCTTAATGGCGGGCGATGACTGAATGTGTAGCTGGTTTCGGGCTCCTGGTTAGCTGACACCGTTCCGGCGTGCTGAAAGTCCCGTCCGTTCATGCTGTATTGAACGTCATAGGCCATAATATTCTCCTGCTCTGTAACCCGCCAGTCCAGCGTGACGATATTTTCTGAATCTATCGCCCCGGCAAATGACACCAGCTTCACAGGCAGTGGGCTGGCTACCGACCCGATGAAGAAACCGCTGAAACCGTTCACCGTGAAAGTGACCTCCCACCGCTGCGTCGCTTCATGCCAGCGGATATTGGCGTCGTCCGGGTCGATTACGGATGGAGCGCCCTGAAAATCGCCTGGCTTGCTCCCTGCCGTGCCCTCATATTGGAACACGCGCAAATTACTTTTGTTGGCTTCGTCCGTCGCATGACCGGGAAGCGGGCCGGAAGGTAGCTCCATATTGAACCGGTCGAACTCTGCTTGTGTAAAATAGAGCGTCATTCTGGCTGATCCACCGGCTGGCCCATTGAAGAGATAATGTCGCTGGACGTAGGGTGAACCTTTGTGAAATGCGAGCTGGGCGTCGATCTCTACCCGGGCCGTTACGTTGCCTGACAACGGGGTGTTGCCAAACGGTTCCAAGCGGGCAACCAACCGGCAGGCTTCGTCGTTAGCCCAGAAGTCAGTGACCGTGGTAACTGTCCGGGCGCTCTGATCGCCATTTTTCGCCAATGCGTCGGCTGCCGTCGGAAGCGTGCCCTGGTATTCGAATGCCCCCAGGTCGACCAGTTGATGCGCTGTCCGTATGTCGCCGTTCGCGTCATGCGCCGCAATGGCAGGGAATAGGGAATTGTTGCCCTTGTTCAATGCCGGGCTGCATGCTTGTAAACGATAGTCGCCTTGGCTGGTGGGCGCAAGATCGAATCCTGCCGGGGCCATAAAACCGGGATTAAGCGTCCCTGCCAGGTTGCCCGATCCCACCGGCTGGCCTTGAACCAGGCTGTAAGTGAGCGTCGGACTGCTACCTGCATAGCTGCTGATGCCCGAGCGGTTGCCATAAACAATAGTATTATGAATACCTGGTGAAGCATTGGTATTGTTAAATATCCCAGCTCCGTCATCGGCCTCATTTCCCGCGATGGTACAGTTGATGATTTGAGGCGAAGATCCGTTTCTGTTGAGCATGCCGCCGCCATTGTAAGCTGCCGCATTGCCGGTTATCTGGCAGTTGACTACCAGCGGCGACGACTGGTCATCATTGAATATCCCGGCGGCGTAGTTTGCGTAGTTATTCCGAATGATCAGATTGGCAAACCGGAGTTTCAATCCTAAACCATTTTGTTTACTATAAATACCGCCACCGTAGTTCTGCGCCACGTTTACCCCATTGTAACTGGTGCCGCCGCCACCGTCGGTATAGCTATCCGAGACCACAAAACCATCGACCTCGATACTATCCGCATCAGCCGGAATTCCCGCGATCACCAGTATATGGTAGCTATTGTCGTTCGGCGTACCGGCGTCGCCTATTGCCCCGCTCAATACCGTGCGATTGGCCGCCAGGTTTCGCTGACCGGTAGCGGCATCGTATCCGCCAAAGATTTTGATGCCGCCCCGCGCGATATGAAACGCCTCTGTCCGGCTGGTACCCGAAGCAGTTCCGGTGGGATAATACATGCCTTTTGCCACCAGAATGGTGTCCACGGCGGTATCCGCATTGGCGACTGATAATGCTTGGGACAAGGTTTTGAATGCCGTCGGCCACGAAATACCCTCAGCACTGTCGTCTCCCGCTGCTGCATCGACATACAAAACCCGCATAACGGCTTGCGCGTGCTGATTTTCATAAGCACCCATATCGATGGAGGGGCCAAAGGATCGCGGATTGCCAGACAGGTCTTTGTCGTTCGCTAAATTCCCTCCGGCTGTGATATAGGCCGCATTGCTCCCGGCGTCGCGGGCCGGGCTTGAATCGGTCAGATCCAGAAAGTTCGCGTCTGTGGGGGTAACTGATGTAAACGCGGGATCGATGTCAATGTTGCCACCGCCATCTACCCCCCGGAGGTCGTCCCAGTTGTCGCTTCCACCCCAGTTGGCCACCAGACTGTTCGTAACGACCGGCAATTGATCCCCAGAGCTCAAAATGGACGCTTCGGGACTGTTGCTGATGCCGATTGCCTCATTGCCCCAGATAACCGTGTTAGCCAGGGTCAGCGGCGCTTGAAAATTCAACAATGCTCCGCCTCCGAACTGTTCAGAGGCGTTCCCCCAGAATGTGCAGTTGGCTACAACAACGGATTCGCCCACCCCGCTCATCATGCCTCCCGCCATTTGTGCCGTGTTTTCCGACACGATGCTGTTGACCAATAAAATAGAAGGGCACCCTTCATTGATGATTCCACCGCCCTGGGGGGAATTGTTAGCGATGATCCGGCTGTTCCTTATCGCCACCGTAGCCCGGTCGTTTCGCATGGCCCCTCCCCGCTGGTCGGCGCTGTTCCCCTCGAAAATGCATTTTGAGAAAAACACCTGGGTTTGCCCATTGATTAGCCCGCCGCCGTCTGCCTCGGCCGAATTTCGTAAAAACCCGCATCCGTTCACCGTGATTAACCCTCCGCCATTGAACATGCCCCCGCCATTTCGGGCCTTGTTTTCGATGAAGTTGGTGTTGGTGATGGTCGGATTACTTCCCTGGTTTGCCATTCCTCCTCCTGCATCAGAGATATTACCGGTGAACCCGCAGTCCACGAAGGAGGAATTGGACTGAACGTTGCCCATTCCTCCGCCGAAAGAGGACGAGGTATTTTCCGAAAACACACAGTCATTGAACTTGGGACCCGCCGTATAACTGCCCGCACCGCCACCGGTTTCGGCCGTATTGGAATGGAATGTGCAATGGGTGAACACCGGCTCCGAAGCTGAGCCAAAAACCAGCGTTCCCCCACCCAAAACTCCCGTGTTCCGGTAAAATAAGCTGTTTTTCACCGACAGTGACGAGTTAGCCAAGTACATTCCGCCTCCTGCCGACGACATGACGAACTGCCCGTTTACACCAAATGGGTCCGCCATACTTTCATCGGCATTGCCGCCGGAAATCGTAAAACCATCAATGCTTCCCATCCCGACTATCCCACCCGCCAGTACCACATGATGGACATTTTCTGCATGATTTTCGAAATTGTCGGGACTATCATTTCCGGACAGATCGCCACTCAGCAGGGTGCCCTGGCCCGGCGTCGCTATGTTGGGAAGTATGCGCTCATCGTCGAGATCTTCAATTCCGGCAGCCGGGTCAAACCCGCCATAAAGCTGCACGTCGCGTACCATAACGAACCCGTTATTTCGGCCGCCATCGGCGGTGTAATACCGGTCGTCTATATGATATGCCGGCAGATATCTCCCTTTGGCAACGAAAATACGAAGGGGGTTTGCGCTGCTCCAACCGTGGTCGCCGGCAGCATATTCTTCCCGGGCCCATTTGAGCACATCTGCCAGTTCCGGAACTGCATTGGCCCAGGAATCCCCTGCGCCGGTGTAGCCTCCCGCCCCGGTGTTCACGTTGATATCGACATACAGAATGTTGTTGCCGTCGGGCGAGATCCCCTGCGCCGCCGCAGTTGTAAGAAGAAAAGTTATTCCCTGCAAACTCAGAAGAATAGCCCATAAGGCCCGGCGACCGTTTGACGAACGATCACAGCCTATCGATATAATTTGTAGAAGTTTTTCCATAGCACCGCAAAGTGAATCAATTCGCGGTTACCAGGGTATCCCTCTTTTGGGGGGGTGGGTTATCTGTATTTCCTGCTAATAAGTGCGTGTCGGCTGCTTACCTGAAGTTTTTCATAAATATTCTTAATGTGGTACTTAACCGTTTCCAGGGAAATGTCCATCCGAATGGCTACTTCCTTGTTGGTAAGGCCTTCTTCAATCGCCAGGACGATCTGTGATTCGCGGGGCGTCAGATTGTCCGACAGCTGACTTGCATTTTTGGGATTGAAATATTCGACCACCTTCCGCGCTATGCCGGGCGACATTGGTGCGCCTCCCTCATAAAGAGATGTTACCGCCTCCTTAATCTGTGGTAGCGGAGTTTGTTTCAGTAAATAACCTGTTGCTCCATTACACAATGCCTGGAAAATCCGGCTGGCATCGTCATACACGGTGAGCATCATAACAGCGCATTTCGGCGCCCGCCGTTTGATCCGCGGAATACCCTTAATGCCCGACTCGCCCGGCAAGCCGATATCGGACAAAACGATGTCGAGGAACACCGCCTCGCCCCAATGTTCAAAAAATGACTCTATCGACGGTTCCGATAACAAAACGGAAATACCCGGCTGGTTTCCCAAATATCGGTCCAGCATGCACCTGATCTCATCGTCGTCTTCAATAATGCCCAGTCGTATCATTACACAAATTTAGGCCGTGCCCTTTTCAGTTTACATCCCCCTTTTGGGTGGTATCTCGAAAACAATGCAGAAAATGCCTTCCGTATCACCCACCGAAAGCTTTCCCCCGATTTTCCCTGCACGCAATTCCATATTTTCCAGCCCTCTCCCTCCTTGTCGGTCACCCGGAGTGGCCGGCTTCCGGACATATCCATTGGAGACAACCAGCCTGATAAATGGCTCAGTATGCAATAAAATCAGGATTTCGGTTCCGTCGCTATATTTGATAGCATTGATCAGGGCTTCCTTAAAAATCAGGAAAAGGTTCTGCCTGACAGCCTGGGAAACTTTGCCTGACGCGACCTCCGCGCCTTCTTCGAAACGGTAGGTAAAATCCAGTTCTTCCCTGAGCCGGTACAGGTAATCTTTCATCCGGATCACCAGATCTTTCATGGTATCAAATCGCGAATCGATAGACCATACCATATCGCTCATCGTCAAAAGGGCCTGCTTGCTCGTATTGGCGATCAGCTCCAATTGCCTGCCCTGCCGCTCTCCTCCTTCCGGACTACCGGCCACCGGACTGCCGGTCACCGGACTGCCGGCCAACGAGCTTGCCTGAAAAAATATCCTCGTCAGCGAGCTACCCACCTCATCGTGCAGGTCGGCCGCAATGCGGTTACGAATATCCTGCTCGCGGCGAATCTTGGCGATACGGCTGCGGTACCATAGCACTACGATTGCAACGGCGCACAAGCCAAGCAGCCCCCGGAACCACCATGTCTGCGAAAAATGCGGTTTTTTGATAACTGTCACTATATTCTGCTTGCTCTCCAAGCCGAAGCTCCGGGTCCGCAAATTAAGTTTGTACTCCCCCGGCGACGGCTCAATGAGTGAAATAAACTGCCCGCGGATAAGCGGTTCCCAATCGCCTTCATTCAGGGAGTATGTCACCCGACTATTGGCGCGGTAGTTGCCGGGCGTACCTACATACAAGGCGGTCAGGCTTTGGTTGTGATCGAGCGACAGCTGCTTTTGCCCGCAATAGGGCCAGGTATAGTCCCTGGCCCTCTGCCCCGCTTTACCCGTAGAAGTATGGATTTCGGTCACATAGCTTTCCAGGTGATCATTCTTATTGAACCAATCCTGGTTCATGTCCAAAACGGTATACCCCGTTAACCCTCCCACATATACGCGCTTACGCGCCTTGTCCACAAAGGACGCGCCCGAATTGAATTCCGACTGGCTCAGCCCCTCTTCCATACCAATGCGTCGGACGCGTTGCTGCGCATCCACGAGGTTCAGTCCGTCGGCGGTGCCGAGAATCATCACGCCACCTACCCGTTCAAGGCTGTAAATCAGATTGTTACTGAGACCATTTTCGGTGGTCAGATGCTGTATCTCGCGGCCATTTCTATCCATCCTCACCAACCCTGCCCCCTGCGTAGCGACCCACAGCTTATCGCCATCGACAATGACTTTGTAAACACCCGTATTGCCAGTCTTCGGGTACTTTTTCGATAGTTCTCCATGGTTTAATTCAAAAAGCCCCAGATTGGTACTCAGCAGCAAGCGTTCTTCCGACAGCACCTGTATATGCCTGATCTGCAAGTCGAGTGCGTGTGGGGAACCGCTGGCCAGCTCGTAGCGGTCGAGTTCACGGCTCTTTTTATTCAGCAGCCAGAGCCCGTTCATTCCGCCGATGAGGAAATTGCTTGCGGTCTCGGCCAGGCACATGACGTAAATCGGGAGGTGTGCCATATACTTGGCCTTTGCATTGGAGGAAAGGCTGTATTTCAATGGTTCAATCCTTCTCTCCCGCCTGTTGAACACTTTTAAAAAACCTCCTTCCGTCCCCACCAGCAGTTCGTTAGCATTCATGGGTAACATTGTGTACGCATGTTTCAACTCGGGAAAGACAAAGGCCTTTCCGCCAGTCTCCACATACCCGGCCCCGCTGTACGTGCCATAGAAGAGCGAGCCGTCCGGGTAAGCGTAAATGCCCCGCACGCTTGTATTAGGTCCGGCATTAACCATATTCAGCTCGGAGAGCCCTTTTGTTTTGCGATAAGCGACAAATATCCCTTCTTCCGTTCCGAGCAAAATTTCAGTTTTTGTGATCTGCACAGCTACGGTCCTGAACTTGCGTTGCGTCGGGATTTTCAACCTCTGTCGCAAGCGTAACGCAGTATCCATTACACACAAAGCATCGTCCTCCGCGTAAACGTGCATATCTCTGCCTTCTTTCAGAACAAAATATTTGTCGGCCGACAGTTCAAAGCCCCGGGGCCGCATCTGACGCCCGATGCCTTCATCCAACCGGATATTCACAGTGCGGGGAACATCCACAAACAACGTATCCGCGTAGCCAACCAGCGTTCTTACGTAGCTATCCTCGCCCGGCAGTTTCCTGATTTGCGTGCTGTAACCCCGGGCAGGGTCGATAGACAGCAGGCTACCGCCGGTGGTGCCAATCCATATTTTATTTTTCCAGACAGTGATACCCCGCGGTGACAATTTGTTGCTGGACTTTTTGCCCAGCTCAAACAGATCATTCACCCGAAAAAACTGATTCTCTCTCACCAGTAGCAAATGGCCGTTTTCGTACGCTATCACAATGGTCGAATCTGCCAGTTCCGTAATCGAATACACCGCGCGATCCTGAACTGGCGGAAGCTGGGCCGAAGCGACGGAATGCACCTTCCAGGTCCTCAGATCGAGATAGCTAAGGTTGGCATTGCCGGTCATCCACAGCCTGTCGTGGCGGTCGATAAGGATGTGTTGAGGCATATCATTCGTATGCACCTGGTCTGCAATGGTTTTCAGGACATCGAGCGACCGATAGCCATCGTACCGGTATATCTCACCATTGGTCAGAAACCACACGAACCCTTTGCTATCCGTCGTTACATCTTTGATCAGCACTTCGTCCCGGTCTGGAAAAAGTTTAAGTTTGGTAATCACGTAGTCCTGCGCGATGGCCGGTTTAGACAAACTTTCCAGCGACAATCCGAGAAAAAATACAGCCAAACGTAGCCACTTTACGCAGAAAGTATTCATAACAAGATTAAGCGTGTAATTGTAACCCACGGTTAATCTATAAAATTCCGGCAACTTTCAAGTATTGGTAAGGATATTCAGTGACGATTGATCCAGCTTTTCGCGAGATCCACGGCATCTTTTCGGCCACATAACACTCACCAATTGATCGCAACAGGACATTGAAATTCTCAAAAGGAAATTCCTAATTTCAACAAGAAGACCGTGTTTCGAGTAAAGTAGATTGTATGCGAGCCATTATTACCCTTCTGATTATGACCGGCTTGGCGCCATCCGTATTGGGACAGGACGGATTTGTGGCCGGAAATCCCAAATTGGCCTACTGGAAGCTTGGCGGTCATTTGGAAACCGTAATCGTATTGCACGGCGGCCCGGCGGTACAGCATGAATACCTCCGCCCGGAGTTCGACTTGCTCAACAAATTTTGTTCGGTAATTTACTATGACCAACGCGGCTGCGGGCGCAGTCAACAAGCGGCATCCTATGAATGGCAAGAACATGTCCGTGACTTGCAGCGCGTCAAACGGGCACTTTCTCCAAAGAAAAAGGTCTTTCTGGCAGGATCTTCCTGGGGAAGTACGCTTGCGATAATCTACGCCTACATGCATCCGGAAGACGTGAAGGGGATCATACTCACCGGAACGTACAAGTGGGAAGGGAAAAATACAAAATATACCAGAATTGCTTTTCCACCTACCGTTCGCTCCCACAAACAGTCCCTTAGGGAAACAGGTATTCTGCAAAGAACCAATGTAGATGGGTCTGTTTCAGAAGTCCCCATCACGATCTGGAAAGAAATCGAAATGTTTACAGAAGCGCCTGCTTTCGAAACCAGGGCCAGTGTTATCTCCGCACCAACAATAGATAGCCTGCGTAATATGCATGTCCCTATCCTGCTTTTCGGCGGCGGTGCGCATTGCCGGATCGACTATTCAGAAGAACTCATGGCTATCTTCCCCCACGCCGAATTATGCACGATCGAAGAGGCATGCCATGATCCCTGGATGAGTGCTCCTGAGCGCTTCGCTACGACTTGTGAAAAGTTTGTAGCTAAGAACAAGCATTAATGCAAACGAGGCTGCCTCAATGAGACAGCCTCGCTTACACTAATCTTATATCGGGATTGTGGCTCTTTACTTTCTGACCGCCACTTTATGTGACAACTCGGAACCGTCGGCATGCTTTGTCACGAGCACGTACATGCCCGGAGCTATGTTTCTCAGATCGATTTCTGTTTGCGCCTTGCCTGAACTGTAAATGGCCGTTCCGCTGGCGGTTACCAATCTGATGCCGGTGATCGCGTTTTGCGAGTTGGAGCGGATGAACAGTCGCTCGCTCGCAGGATTCGGATAGATAGAAACACTCTCTCCGACATTTTCAGTCATTTCAGCAGCCATACGCAGGCTGGATGCCATTTCCTGTGGTGCCGGAGAGACGCTTTTTCCGGATACCAATGTGGAAGGGTAACGCCACGGGCCATACATCTGGCCGGTGATTGCTAGCACCGGATCGAATTTCACCCGCGCCCTTACTTTGGTCCCTGCCGAAAGTTTGGTTACCGACACGATAAATTTCTTTTCTGACATACCCGCGGGCCCGAAATCTTCATAGGCCGGCATTGATCCGGTGTACTGCACGCTGTTCGCGATGGATGTGTTCCCAACCTTCGAAAAAGGCTGTGCAGGCATTTTGGTTTCCCAAACGACCTTGCCCTTGTTCCTTCCCAGAAAAGAGTGAAAGATAAGATTCAAATCGAAAGTCGTTTCCGCATCCTGACCAGGGTTTGCTGGTGCGTAGGGTGTGAGTGTGCCGGCATTGTAAAGGGTAAGGTTAGCCCGTCTCGCCAACAACGATTCATTCTGCGCAGTGAATTCTCCACCACCGAAATAGGTGCGAATGCGTCCGGCTTCCTGGGCAGTCGGCGTATCGTATCCGGGTATGCCGACAATAATATCCGAAAATCCGTCGCCGTTCACATCACCCGCGCCCGATACCGAAGTGCCCATTTGGTCCATTGTGGCGGCGCCGGCTGCTACCCAGCCGGTAACGGTGCCGGGGCCGTTCGCTCCGGGATAGTTGCCGGGGATGACAGTAAAACGGCCAATCTTTAACTGCATGGAAGAGTAGTCTGGCGAACCTACGATCAGGTCACTGTAACCATCGCCGTTGAGATCCCCTGCGCCGGATACCGATGTTCCAAAACCCGTATCACTTGGTGAGCCGTAGTGGAATTGCTTTAATGACTCTTGTAACCCGGCCGCTTGACCGTAGTACACCGCGATAGCACCCGATTTTGAAATTTCCCAACCCGGGATACCCACCACGGCATCTAAAAAACCATCTCCGTTAACATCACCTGCAGCTGCCACAGAAGTGCCGAAACGAGTGTTGCTATACTCAGATTTAAGGAAGGTAGTAGAATTGTCGACGCCGCTGGCAGATCCGTAATAGACCCAGGCAGCACCCGCTTCCACCGCCGGAGTATTCGTTGTGGGTGCCCCTACGATCAGGTCGTCGAATCCGTCGCCGTTGGTATCACCCAAGCCCGCTACTGCGGCGCCCATGCTGGCATTATTGCTCTTACCCGGCAGGATTTTGGGGGTAGTAATCACACCTGTCGGAGCACCGTAATACACGAATGCGGCCCCTCGTACTTCATTGTCGACCTTGTATTTTGGTGCGCCGATCACAATATCTGCATAATGGTCGCCATTCAGATCGGTGGCGCTGGAAACCGCGGCGCCAAATAATGAACCATTGGACGGTTCTGTCAGCGTCACGTAATTGATGGTGTTGAGGCCTGTGGGACTGCCGTAATAAATCCTCGCTTCACCTCCGTTTCCAGTGTTGGTATAGTTGGGATTACCAATGATGATATCCGCGTAGCCGTCTCCATTGATATCGCCGGCGCCTGCAACGGTGCGGCCAAACGCGATGATCGTTTTTTCTGAAAACCATGCCTCATGAATTCCGTATATTGAACCGTAAACAATCCAGGTTCTGCCCGGTGCAGCTGGATCGGTCCCCGGTGCGCTGATAAGTACATCGTCGAATCCGTCGCCATTGATATCACCGGCGTCCGCCACTACCGACCCGAATCGCCTCGAAGCCGCCGAATCTGCCAGCCAGTTTCCGGCAGTCTCAATGCCAGGCAAACCACCTCCATGGTAAATCAGAGCGACACCTTCGTCGGTTTGTCCGTTGTCGTACGTATACGAGCCTATGATCAAATCGCTATAACCGTCACCGTTCACGTCACCTGCCGGAGCAAGCGCTGAGCCCAGCCAGGCATCTTGCTGCTGGCCTGTAATCATTACATCGGACCAGTTGAAGTTCTCGGATATACCACCATAATAGATAAATGCTCCACCTTCGTTGGCTTTCTCGTTGTCGTAATATCGCGCGCCGACCATAAAATCGGAGAATCCGTCGCCGTTCACGTCGCCAGCTCCTGCCACAGCCCATCCAAACTGAGCTTCCCGCTGTGGCAGCGTGATCATCATTCTACCTGATACAGGCATTTGCGAAGACGCTGTCCCGAAATACAGAAACGCTGCACCCTGGTTCACTTGCGTGCTATCATATAAGTATGCACCTACGATGATATCGGCGACCTGATCGCCGTTGACGTCCCCTGCCGCAGCAAGCGAGTGCCCGAAGCGTGCGTCGACCTGGTTGGATTCCAGCCGCAGGGGATTGTCTTTAATCAACCCCGAAGCGCTTCCTTTATAAATAAAAACGGCACCTTCATATGCCTGCCCGTTCGAGTACAACCGAGCGCCGACCATCACATCCGAATAACCGTCGCCGGTTACATCACCGGCCGACGCCACCGAGTAGCCCATCATGGCACCCGCCTGATTGGCTTCCAGCGTCACCGCACCTGCGCCCACACTGGCTGCATTGCCGTAATAAAGGAAAGCCGCCCCCTCGTTCAACTGGCCATTGTCGTACCGGTGCGCCCCAACGAGGATATCGCTACGCCCGTCACCATTGACATCCCCGGCCATCGCCACGGAAATACCGAAATTGGCCTCGATTTGGTTAATTTCGAGAATTTTGGCAGGATTGGTATTCAAGCCCGCAGCACTGCCCAGGTACAGGAATACGGCGCCTTCGTCGGTTTGTCCGCCATCATAATAAGGGGCGCCCACGAGCACGTCGCTGTAACCATCGCCGTTTACATCCCCTGCGCTCGACACCGACGTACCCGCTTGTGCATTCACCTGGTTGCTTTGCAGCACCTTTGCCGCAAGGCTGATCCCCGCTGCCGTTCCCGGAAACACAAATGCAGCACCTTCGTCGGTCTGACCATTGTCATACATCGGTGCGCCCACGATCACGTCGCTATATCCGTCTCCGTTCACATCGCCGGCAGTAGAAACGGAATAGCCCATCCACGCGTAAAACTGGTGTATTTCAAGCATCTTGTTCGCGCCAACGGGCCCACTATTGGTCAATGGGTCGATCGTTACGGGGAAGTTCGCGTTTGCTACCCCGACTTTAATTTCAATCTGATTGTTGGCGTAAGCGAGTGTTGCGTCGAGTATTTTACCATCGGCATCCCAGCACTTTAGTCCGTTGTACACAAGCTCACCTTCCTGGCCGGCTGCCCCGGTACCAGTTACAAAATGAAGCTCATTATGCCCCAAATCACGCACAGTTGCGCCTGCAACCGCCAGTTTTACTTCCAGCGACTTTACGCCCTTGGGTGCCTGGTCAACAATGAAGTTTTGGCGAATGCCCTCTTCGTTATTGATAAATTCTTCCGTGAAATGCCCGTGATCGATCACAACCTTATTTTCCGAATGCGTGATGTCACTTTCAGGCGCCACCGCATAGAGTAGTTTGTCGTCCGCAAATACCCCTTTATTCAGGAGCTTTACCGTAAATCCTGAATGCGTCGAATCGACGCGCTTCCGGATCGTCAGAGCACCGGGCTCATAGGTAGCGCGCAGGTTTTGTCTGCGGTTGGGACTTTGGAAACTACGCGTCTGATCGTCGTAAGTAATGTGGTATTCCCTGCTGGCAATTACATTTTTGATGTTCCGAATGGCAGCACTATCAGGGACGAGGACATTCTTTTTTGCAGTTGTTGTCTGAAACGAAAGTTTGTTTGATGTTTTCCCGGGAGTAACAAAAATGTCATTTTTTTGAACTGCCCAAATGCAAAATGCGAAAAGAGGGAGAAAGAGATACTTGTAGATTTTTTTCATTGGCAATTTTTAATGTACAATAAAGAAATGGCAATCATTAATGGGTAGTAAGTCATTGATGCGACGAATATAATTATTGTAACTAGTTATTGACCTATTGTATAACTAATAAGAATATAAAAATAAATGCATCAGTAACATTGTGCCCCGGCCTCGCAATCCAATTGGGGCTTAAACCTGATCTTTGCCTCGTGTATATCCCTTAATCTGTGGTAATTGTATGGAGCGCCGAGTAAAGTCAGGGCCGTGGTGTTATTGGTAACGCCAATGAGGTGGTCGCCAAAATACTGACCGCCCTGAGATTCGGTATCGAACATCAATTCCAGCGTCACCACATAGCTGCGCGTTTCACCAATGGGCATACTCATATCGAGCGGATGGGCTGCCGTGGCGGAAGGTGGGTTTAAACCATAAGGTCCTCCTATGTAATCGTCCCAGAGCGGCGGAAAAGGAAATCCCGGAGGGACATCCGGCGATAACCGGTAAGGTATAAGTTCATATCCGCCCTGGGGTTGAATAGAGGCCGCGGCGATCCGCTTTACATGCACGCGCACTCGGTAAATCATTTGAATATATGCGTGCATCGAACCCCACACGTAGCGTTCCGAAGCATTAATGGGCAAAGCAACTGTGCTATCGCCCGGCATAAACGTCCTGACGACCTTGTCGGTCTTGTTTCTCAGGAATTCGAGTTTGGTAATCTGAAATTCACACGGAAAAGCACGGGAACTTCCATCAACCAGCTCGCAATTAGCAACAGGATCCGGATCAGGAATGTGGTGGTCCTGACATGAAAATGCCATTGCCGTCAAAACCACGGAAGACAATGACATTATTTTAAGTAAAGTTCTCATAATCTTGGCGATATACCTTGTTCGTTAAATACAAAAAAGTATATGTACCCGGAAAGATACCTGCCATTTAGCTCTATTTTATAAAAAATGGTTACAAAGCCCATTTAACGACAAAATCGCTATTTTACGACGACATTCGGCGAGGAGAATTATCACAACCGGAAAAAAAACCGAACATGATCTCAAACAGTAACAAGGAAACCGATATTATTCGCAAGGTGGCGGGAAATTTTGCCAGGCACCCGTCCCAGGTGAATCAATTGATGGAAGCCGACGCGGAAATTATTTGGCGCAATGGCGAATACCTTGTACTTAAAACCGATGGAATTCATGAAGAAATAAAAACCAAGCTTTATGAAGATCCCTACCTCATCGGCTGGATGGCGGTAACAGCGCCGATCAGTGATATTGCCGCAGTCGGAGCGGTTCCAGAGGGCATTTTACTTTCGCTTCAAATGTCCCTGCATGAGAATGAGGATTGGTTGAAGCAAATTCAGGCAGGCATCAACGACGCCTGTCTCCATTACCATAGTTATGTGCTCGGTGGTGACACCAATTTCTCCGATTCAGTTTCCATCAGCACAACGGCAGTTGCGCACATCAAAGCCGGCAGGCCGCTCCTACGCACAGGCATGAAGCCGGGGGAACGCTTATATGCTACATCGTTATTGGGCACCGGCAATGCATTTGCCTATTCCCGGTTTTTCAATCAGGCACTTGATGTCCAATTTCGCCCGGTGGCCCGATTAGTTGAAAGCAGGGTCTTACGCACGTACGCAACCTCGTGCATAGACACGAGCGATGGCCTGTTTCCCGCACTCGCTGTCTTGTCGGAGCTGAATAACGTGGGTTTCCATCTCGAAACACCACTACTGAAATTATTGTCGGAAGATGCCGGATCTGTGCATCGTCAGGAAGGCCTCCCCGACTGGATGCTGCTCGCCGGCCCGCATGGTGAATACGAATTACTCTTTACGGTTGCCGGTGAAAAGCAAAATGAATTCGAAAAGGAATGTGAATCCGAAGGCTGGAACCCGGTTTATCTGGGCAAGGTTATCGCCCTCCCCAAGCTCGATTTCATTACTGGCTCATTGAAAATACAGTGCCATCGGCATACGATTGCCAATTTGTTTTATGAATCAAACGGAGATATTTTAGCTTACTTGCAGTTGCTGAAACAACAACACGAAAAGTGGGTTGCAAACAATTAACGCATGTAACCATGAACCCCGGACCGGGCAATCTGCGCACAATACACCTGCCAATAAGCAGGAAGAAACGATCAGAGCGAACATCCTGACATGCTGTACTATTCTCACATCAATGAAGACAGTCGGGTGGAAAGAAACCTGCTGCGGGCAACGGATTACAACACCGTTGTCGTCGTCGCCGGCAGTGGAGAGCGGGTACTTGCATTGTTGGACGATGAAGGCGTCAGGCAGGTGCACGTGGTAGATGTAAATGAAGAAGCCCTGTTTCTCTTGCAGTTGAAATTGAGCGCATTGAAGGTGCTGAGTACTGAAAACTACCTCAGCTTTTGCGGGCACCGTCCGGCAAAAGCCGGCCAGCGAAAGACCTGGTTTGATCAATGCAAAAGTGAGCTTACGCCTGCCGCCAAAAACTACTGTCAAAACAACCTGACATCCGTTGAAAAAGGGATTGTCAACACAGGGCATTTCGAAAAGTTTCTCAGCCGGGTAAGACCTTCCATAAACCTCTTTCTTGGCAAAAACTTCAAAAATAGCTTCCGCGGCGGCGGCACATGGACAGCTTTTTCGAGCAAAAGATGGAATTTCCTGCTTCGCATTTTCTCATTCCGCTTTATATACCAATTGTGGGGAAACAAGGACATCGCCTTTGTAAGTCCCGACGCCATAGTGAAACAAATCCCCCTGGCGCTGAATCAGTTGGTCGGGGACGGGACTTTACAGTCCTGCTTTATGGCCCATTTGATTTTCAAGGGCCATATGCGCGAAATGGCCCAGTCGGACATTCCACCATCACTCCAGAAAGAGGTCCTGGAAAAAATAAAATCGCGGATAGCGTCCTCTTCCCTGACCATTCACTACCACCATGCTGATGTGCTGAGTTTCATCCAGGCCAATAAAGGCACATTGCAAGAACCTGTATTCTATTCCCTGTCGGATATATTGAGCTTTGAAAACGCCGGTTATTTGAAACAGGTATCCGAGCAAATTAATACGCAGGGACACACGCTGGTATGGCGTACCTTCCTGCGCAACAGGATTGAGAAAGATCGCATTCACAATTTCCTGGATCACAACGACATCGACGATCATTCCGTGGACGAATGCACGGGAATGTACCAGGTATTTTCTTCAAGAAATAAGGTATGAACGATCCCGTATGCGAGATAATATCCTATTCGGAAGCGCAAAACCGTTCTCTTTTACAATTCGAGAAAGGCATTGTACAGGGTGGGCAAATACAGTTGGAAATCGTAAAAGAACATTTTTTAAGTCGCGCTGCGGTTTTTAGGAATTACCGGGTACTCATCGCCATTAATGCGCAAAACGATATCGTGGGCACCGCTATTGGCGCACAAACGACGATCGAAATCAACGGGGAAAAGATACAGGCGGGCTTTGGTTTTGATGCCAAAGTATCTCCGCATCAGAGGCGCAAAGGCTTGGGCAGAAAGCTTGCCAAAGAAATGTACAGGCAATTCTTCAAGCCCCATGGCCTGTCGGGAAACTACATGACAGCCAAGCTAAATAATGCGGCCGTGTTAAAAATGATTTCAGGCATGCTTTCCAATGTGTGGGTTTATAACTTCACTTATCTCACCATTCCGACCTCCGCGAGAATGAAACCCTCAGACATTTCCGAACCAACACCGGATAATTTCGGCGTACGGTTGTTTGATCCGCAAAGCGTGGACAACAACTACTATACATGTTTCGAAAATGGCCTTGGGTGCTTTCATTCCCACAAAATGTATCTGCTGAAAATTAAAAAAGTAAAATTCATTTATCGAACTGCGCTTGGTCTTTTGAGAAAATACTACCCATCCAAATACCAAAATATTCCGAAAGAAGGAGAAACAATGTCGTTCTCGGTACTTTACAACCATCGCATCGATAACCTGGCGGGCATTAATGTGGTATTGGAAGACCTGCAAAGGAAAGGGATCGGCTATTTGCTGGTTTGCTGTAAAAAGCGGGGAGCAATTTATCGATCTTTGAAAAGCATTTCCATCAATAGTTATGACTACAATATTGTTACGGATTTTCATTTGAACGAAAACGACGCTGTAAATTTAGATGTACGGTGTTTGTAAATCTCCAATCCATGAAAGCACCGGTATTCATTATCATCAATCCATACTGCCATCAGGGAGAAGGATGGAAACGATGGAAACACATCCGCAGCCATGTGTTGGAGCGGCTGCCTTCCGCAAAGGAAGTTGTTACCGAAAGCACGACAGACCTTAGCCTGCAACTGGCCGGTATTTTTGACCAAAATGAAGCCGCCTCCATTGTATCTGCGGGCGGCGATGGCAGCGTTCATCTGATCGCCAATGCAATTTTACAGCTCGAACACCCCTCGAAACATGCGCTCGGGGCTATCGGGCTCGGATCCAGCAACGATTTTTTGAAGCCGTTCCAGTCCTTTATCCAAAAGGTGCCGGTGCGGATCAATACAAATTCTCACATCCTTCATGACGTCGGAGAAGTGAGCTACATTGATAAAAATGATGCGAGGCAACATAAATACTTCATCATCAACGCGAGCATTGGCGTAACCGCCGAGGGCAACTGGAATTTCAACAACCCGGGAAGAATATTGAAATGGCTAAAAAAAATGAACACTAGTGCTGCCATTACCTATACTGCGCTTTCAACTATATTCACCTATCGGAACAAGCCGGTTACACTTCGATTTAACAACGAGGAAACTACAATGGACATCTCCAATATGAATATTTTGAAAATCCCATTTGTTTCCGGCAGTCTGCATTACCGGCAAAATATCCTGCCCGGCGATGGGCAGTTCGGCCTCAACATTTGCAGGGATATGAAACGAATGGAGCTCATCCAGACATTAATGCAGCTGGAAAAGGGAGAATTTGTAATGGGTGAAAAAAGGATCGCCGCATTCACTCAAAACATCCGGATAACTTCTCCTGTCCCGATTGTTTTCGAATGCGATGGAGAGACAACCGAATCAACTCATATAGAAGTCAGTATCAGGCAACAGGCCATCAATGTGCTCAATGCTTAAACAGCTGCAATGGAACGTCAACCTAAAAATTTCTATCCCATATTTTCAGGCGCATTTTGCAGGGCCTATGCCATCCACATGCGTCCTTACTTGCTATTTATTTCCGGAGCGGCGGGCGCTATGGGAATTGCAATGGGTAAAACGACAGCTACCCCTGAATGGAAATGCTGGCTTGCTTTCATTCCTTTTTTCCTCGGATATGGTTTCGGCCAGGCCCTGACAGACTGTTTTCAAACCGACACCGATAAGCTCTCCGCGCCTTACCGCCCTTTGTCGCAGGATATCATTTCCATCAGGTCCGTATTGATGGTGAGTATTTCCGGCCTGCTGGCCTCCGGCCTTGTGATGCTGTGGTTACGCCCGCTGAGTTTTGCACTCAGTCTTGCCGCGGTATTCGGGTTAGCCACCTATTCATTTGTAAAAAAGCGTTTTTGGATCGCCGGCCCGTTTTACAATGCCTGGATCGTGGCGCTGTTGCCTGTGATGGGTTATTTCATCACACAACCCAACAATGAATGGCAATTTCCGGCCGATAATTACGGTTATATTCTCCTTACCTTTTTCAGCTACGCCAACTTCGTATTGATTGGGTATTTAAAAGACATAGAGGCAGACAGGGCAACAAATTATCAAACCTTTCCCGTTGTCCTCGGCTGGAACAAAACGATGCTGACGGGCGACATTTTTGCACTTATCACACTCTTTTTATTCTGGCAACAGATAGAAGCAAATGCATGGTCCCTAGCCTTTGGCCTTGCCGGAAGTATCGTTATTATCACAGGGCAAATTGCAGGCCACCTGGCCAAAGAAAAAAACGAACGCGGAGCATTAGTACCTATCGCGTCAACGGTAAGGGGCTTTATTTTACTGCATACGGCTGTGATACTCAGCTTCCAGCCAGACTGGTATCTGCTTGCGTTGATTAACTACGCATTATTTGAATGGGCGCTTTGGAAGCGGCCTTCGAAATACCAGGTTTAGCACGCTCGTGTGATCGAGCCTTTCAAATTGATAGGGTGGTTTATCATTTTGATAAACCTAAGGATTTAGATCCCCTCCCATCAACCAAAAAAACATTGTAAATCAATCATTTACACATAACAGGAAAAATGGCATGTATTTGGATCGTATAGACTAGTACGTTTTAAAAAACAACTAGTTAAACCATCCGATTATGTTTCTTGTAACATTAGGAATACTGCTGCTGTTGGCGGGGGTATTCATTTCGAATGCAGGCTATTCAATTGCCCGATATGCGCGTACATTAAAAATTGCCGGCATGGCGGTAGCTGTCCTGGGCCTCGTCTCTGCCAGCATCCGGCAGATCGACGCCGGAACGATAGGCGTGCAATCACTTTTCGGGAAGGTAAGTCCGACAGTTTTGGAAAACGGGCTCAATTTTGTCAACCCATTGGCCCAAGTAGCCATTTTCGACACCAAAACACAGAACTATACCATGTCGGCCGTGACCAGTGAAGGCGAAGTGAACGGCGACGACGCCATTAGGGCGCTTTCGGCAGATGGGCTGGAAGTGGTCATTGACCTGACCGTCCTGTACAGGATCATGCCCGGCAAGGCACCCGGCATCTACAAAGGGATTGGAACGGATTACAAAGACAAGGTCGTAAGGCCGGTGACCCGAACCCGCATCCGGGATAATGCCGTCTATTACGACGCCGTAGCGCTTTACTCGAAGCGACGTGATGAATTTCAGAACCGCATTTACCAGTCGATCGACAAGGATTTCAAAAGCCGCGGTCTGATCCTGGAACAACTCCTGATCCGAAATATCACGCTTCCTGAATCGGTCAAAAAGACCATTGAGTCGAAAATCAATGCAGAGCAGGAGGCGCAGAAAATGGAATTTGTATTGCAAAAAGAAAAACAGGAGGCTGAAAGGAAGCGCGTTGAAGCCAAAGGTATAGCCGATTATCAAACCATCATTTCTTTGAGCCTAACAGACAAACAGCTGCAATACGAAAACATCAAAGCGCAGAAAGAACTGGCTGCATCCCCCAATGCGAAAATCGTCATCATTCCCGCAAAAGGGAATATGCCGCTACTGCTGACTGACAAATAAGCTATCCGAAATAAAAAAACCTGGCCGTCCGTGACAACCAGGTGTAAAATCACTGTTAGCCGCTGCTTACCAGAACAGCCCGAAATGCGTTGGTTGCCCGGACATTACAACCGGACAACCAACGCATTCTATCCCCTCACGGTCGGCTCGCTGCGCTTACACCGTAAGTCTTGCCCGGCTTGGAGCCCATGTAAAAACACGAGCTCACCACCCTCCATCAAGTCTTTGTGACGAATGTAGGTATACGGGTAGGGCTTGCCATTAAACTCGATTTTTTGGATATACTTGTTCTGATCGCTGTTATCCTTTGATTTGATGGTGAATGTCTTGCCGTTTTCCAGCCGGAGTGTCGCCGAATCGAACAGCGGAGAGCCGAAGACGTATTTTCCTTCCATCGGGTTTACCGAATACATCCCCAACGCACTGAATGCGTACCAGGCGCTCATCTGCCCCACGTCCTCGTTGCCGCTGAGACCGTTCGGCGTAGGTTTGTAGAACTTCTGCATCACCTCGCGTACCAGGTCGGCCGTTTTCCACGGCTCGCCCAGGTAGTTGTACAGGTAGGTAATATGATGGCTCGGCTCGTTGCCGTGCGCGTATTGCCCGATCAGCCCCGAAATGTCCGGCGCAGCACCTTCCCTTAGCTCCGAGGAAACGGTAAACAGGCTATCCAGGCGCGATTTGAAAGTTTTTTCCCCACCTAGCAGCCCAATCAACCCATGCACATCCTGGGGCACCAGGAAAAGATATTGCCACGCATTACCCTCGGTATAGTCGGAAGTTACCGGCACCGAATAGAACGGATCGAACGGGCGGCGGAACTGGCCGTTTTCGAAACGGCCGTTGAAAAAGGCAGTCTGTTTGTCATAGTACAACTTGTAAAGCTGGCTCCTTTTCGTGAAATAGGCCGCGTCGGCTTTCTTTCCCAATGCGGCGGCCACCTTTGCGATACCGGCGTCGGCGATGGCGTATTCCATAGCCCAGGCTACGGATTCATGCATTTTATCGGCCGGAATATAGCTGAGCTTGTTCAGGTATTGCAGGCCCATCGAGTCGCGTTGCGCGGTATGCTTCATGGCTTCATACACCTGCTCGCGCTGGCCAACGGGGATGAGCCCCTTCCCGAACGCGTCCGCGAGGATAATAATGGCCGGGCTACCTACCATGCAATCTGTTTCGCTGCCCACCAGTGGCCACACGGGCAGCCGGCCCTGCTGCTGGTGAATGGCGAGCATCGATCCGGCAATATCTTTGACCAGGCTCGGCTTCACGATCGACATAAATGGGCCCCAGCCCCGGTAAATGTCCCAGAGCGACATCGTGGTCAGGTTTTTGAATGCGGCATTTTTATAAACCTGCTTGTCGGTGCCGCGGTAGTCGTTGTTGGCGTCGTTGAAGAGTGTGGGTCCGAGGAACATATGGTAAAGGGCGGTGTAAAACAGCTCCTTGTTTGTATCGTTCCGGGTTTCTACCTGGATCGCGCCGAGTGATTTCTCCCATACCTGATCAGCCTTGGTCCGGTAAACTTCAAAATTGGCCGACGGTGCCTCAGCCGCCATATTCGCCAGTGCATTATCCTCACTTACAGGCGACAATGCTACTTTCAGGATCATATTCGGATTGCGTGCGGCGTCGAAAAACAAGGCAGCTTTGGCTTGCTTACCCTCCACCTGCTTACCGTTTTGAAGCGTGCTGTCACTGTAAAATTCGGCTTTCAGAATGGGTTGGGACGTGCGGATGGCAAAGTACAGGCGTTGATCTTTCGACCAGCCGGTGGAAAAGCGGTAACCCGTGAAAGTGGAGTCATTCACCTGTTGGATAAACGTCTTCACGGGACTGTCCCAGTTCATGGCGAAGCCAAGGTCCACCAGAATATGGGCATTCCCGGTCTTATTGTAATGGTATTGGTGAATACCCACCCGCTCGGTGGCAGTCAGTTTCACATCCACGTCATATTTATCCAGATGTACCTGGTAGAATCCCGGATGACATTGCTCAGATTGCTTTGAAAACAGCGATCCATAACCCGTTTCCGGCTTTTCAAATTTCATCGGGCGTAATTGCAAAGGGCCGTTTGCCGGGACGATCATCAGGTCGTTCAGGTCGCCGATGCCCGTCCCGCTCAAATGCGTGTGCGTGAAACCGAGGATTTCCCGGCTGATATAATTGTAGCCCGAGCACCAGTCCCAGCCATGAAACTCATCCCAGCTCCGTCCAATCTGCGTCGGCCCCAGCTGCACAGCCCCGAAAGGCACATTAGCACCCACAAAAACATGCCCATGTTCCTCCGAGCCGATGAACGGGTTCACATATCCGGTTAAAGGTTTGGTTTGCGCGTCAGCGATGTGGCCGACCAAAAGAGTCAGAAAGCCCGCCGCGACGCCATTCTTTACTATTTTCGATATATTCATAAAGTATTTAAAGAAATCACACTCATTTTGAATGATTTTTTAAAAATACTCCAAATCATCGAGTTTGCCAATCTCAAAGCGAGATTGGCATAGGCGGATAAACCAGTCTTTTTAGGGACGTTGGCGGGCTGTTTGCTTTACGGCTAATGGCCGGAGTGGGATCCGTGAGGCGTTTTACCCAGCACGTCAAGCGCAGCCCGAAACCCCTTCGCCAGCTCTTCCACAGCACCTTTTCCGTAGTAATGCAGAAAAATCATCCTGGGATCTTCGTCGAGCATATGGTTGTGTACTGCCACCACTTCTAACCGATGGTCTCGCAATACTTTGATCACATTGTTCACTTCGTGGCCGAGCATGGCAATGTCGCCAGCAATGTGTGCATTGGTTTTGGTACCGGCAAAGCTTGCCCAGGAGTTCAAGCCAATCGCCGCAGTCATTTCAGCACCCATCGACATGACGGTCAGATCCTGGCGACCGACGGTGTACTTGTAGGTCGGACCGTTCACCACTCCGGTATATTTGACAATCGCGTCCAGGGCACTTATGTCAAAAATATCTTTGGCGGTTTGGGCGGGAGGTGCAGTCGGAGCAGGCTGGTTGGCCGGAGCTATTTTAGCATCCCTGATGGCCATTGCAAACTTTTTGGCCAGTTCCTCCGGACTTCCCATTCCATGTAAATGCATGTAAAAAATGCGGGGCTCCTCATAGAAAAAGTGATTGTGCATGGCTCCGACTTCCAGACCCGCGGCCTGTGCTGCTGAAATCAGTGGGTTCACTTCCTCTTGAAGCAATACCGTATCACTCATCAGTACCGCCGACTTGCCGTCTAGGGTCTTTTTAATGGACACCCAGCCGCCGAAACCAAAAGAAATAGGAACACTCTCCGTTTTAATCGCGATTTTCAGGTCATTTCGAGGCAATGCAATCGTATGAACGGCCTGCGCTTCATTATAAGTACCCTTTTTGCCGATTGCGCCTTCAATTGCAGCTATTTCCTCGGCCGACAGCGCCGGTGTCTTTAAAGGTGCGCTGCTTGCCGTGGTGGCATAAAGTCCTGTTAGTCCCGCTGTGGCGGCCATCGACGCTGAGCCGAGCCATGCTCTTCTGGAAATGAGTGGTTGGTTTTCCATTTTTGAAATAATGTGGTTGACAATGCAATACTACACAACGCATTATCGGGAAAATAGAACATAAATAACCCTTTTGCACAAAGTTTACTTTTTGGGGCCAGGATTAGCACCTGGTCTGCCCGGTAATAAATTGGGATCGTTAAGTAACTTAAAGATAACCAGGTTTCTTTGTCATGCAGTAGAAAACCCCGCTCGCCGGCTTCGGTTGACAGAAGCTTCCACGAAATCAACGCCTGTACCCATAGGTGAGGCGCATCAGGCGATTACCTCATATCCTATGAAATCGATATTCCAGCACTTCCTTCCGGCCATGTTCATGTTGTCGGTCATTTTTGTAAAACCGTCCGCAGGGCAGGCGCCCAATCCCGGCTTTGTGCCGAAAACCGGAGATCGGATCATTCTGCTAGGCAATACCTTCGCCGATCGGATGCGGCATTACGGCTATTTTGAAACATTACTTCAAAAGAACTTCCCCGACCGGCAGCTAACCCTGCGTAATATGGGATGGAGTGCCGACGAAGTGGGCTTGCAGCCGCGGCCGCTGAATTTCCCGGGCTTCGGAGAAAAGACGAAACGACTTACCGAGGGCCAGAAAGAAGTGAAGTTCCAGGGCTTCACGCACGAGGGCGAACGGATTGTGATGCCTGTCGCGCTGAATTTTGAAGGTTTGAACCAGGACCTGTACGATCAGCAGGCCGACATTATTTTCTTGTGTTTTGGAATGAATGAGGCCTTCAAAGGCCCTGCGGGTTTGCCTCAGTTTGAAAAAGACCTTGGTATTTTTATCCAAAATCTGCAAAAGAACCACTACAATGGAAGCTCCACCCCTGCCCTCGTGCTCGTGTCTCCGATTGCGCACGAGGCCATGGGGGAGCATTTCCCTAACCCTGCCGAACATAACAGAAACCTGGCCTTGTATACCAAAGCCATGCAGAAAGCCGCATCGGCGAAAGGACTTTACTTTATCGACCTCTATACGCCATCGCTCGCCCTGATGCAGCACAACAGCCGGCCCAAGCTGACCATCAACGGCATTCACCTGACGGACGCGGGTTACAAACAGGCCGCCGAATGGATGGGCCGGTCGCTGGGTTTCGGAAAAATGCCTGACTGGTACACGGAAAACACCAAGAAGCTGCTGGCCGTCATCAAAATGAAAGACGACCATTTCTTTTACCGCTGGCGCGCCGTGAATGGCGAGTACATTTACGGGCGCAGAAGAGAGCCATTCGGTGTGATCGCGTTCCCGCCGGAGCTGCGCAAACTGAACCAGATGACCGCGTCGCTCGATTCCGTGATTTGGGAAATGGGGAAAAGCAATGATGCTGCCGCCTTCGGGAAAGCCGTTGAAATAGTGGACCGTCGCGGAAAGCCCATTGACCCGATGCTGATGACCGACGTACCGATGACGGGCCGCCAGGGCGAAGCCGCCAAAGCAGCGGCGCACGCCAACCACGAGAAAATGTGGCCTGCCACGACCGATAAATTTAAGCTGCCCGAGGGTTACCAGATCAACCTGTTTGCTTCTGAAAAGGATTTCCCGATTGAAAAACCGGTGGCGATGAACTTCGACGCACGCGGGAGGCTCTGGGTGGCTACAATGCCTACTTACCCGCAGTACTTCCCGGGTATTCCGGTACACGATAAAATTGTGATCCTCGAAGACACCGATGCCGACGGTAAGGCCGACAAGCACACCGTGTTTGCCGACGACCTGTATCTTCCGCTGGGCTTCGAATTTGGCGACGGCGGCGTGTATGTGTCGCAGGAACCGGACATCCTGTTGCTAAAAGATACGGACGGGGACGACAAGGCCGATTTACGCGAAGTTGTCCTGACCGGTTTCGGCTCGGAGGACAGCCACCATGCTACGCACGCATTCACATTCGGGCAGGATGGTGCATTGTATTTCAACGAGGGTACATTTCTGAACTCGCAGGTAGAAACGCCTTACGGCCCCATACGCTCCTACGCGGGCGCGACCTACCGTTACGAGCCGCGCACGGCCAAACTCACGCATTACATTTCCTATCCCTATTATAATCCATGGGGCAGTATTTTCGATAAATGGGGCACCCACCTCATCGGCGATGCATCCGACGGCTCCAACTATTTTGCCCCGCCCATGACCGGCAATGTCACCTATCCCGACAAGCATCCGCGCATTGACATGTTCACCGAGACGCGCGTCAGGCCGACCGCCGGCATTGAGATTGTTTCAAGCAGGCAATTTCCCGACGATGTACAAGGCAACTTTTTGGTCAATAACAACATCGGCTTCCAAGGCACGAAGCAGCATAGGATCATCCCGCGCGGCTCGGGCATTGGAAGCAAGGAGGTGGAGGCGATCCTGCAATCGGAAGACCCCAACTTCCGCCCGATCGACATTGAATTCGGACCGGATGGCGGGCTTTACATTGTCGACTGGTATAATCCGCTGATTTCCCACGGCGAAAATCCGCCGCGCGACCCCGCCCGCGACAAATCGCACGGCCGGGTATGGCGTATCACCTATAAAGGCAAACCTGCGCTGAAAGTAATCGACGTGTCGGGCCAGGGCGTGCCGCAATTACTGGAAAACCTCAAAGAATATGAGGACCGGTTCAGGTACCGTTCGCGTGCGCAAATCCGGGCAAAGCAAGCGTCAGAAGTACTGCCGGAATTGAAGAAATGGGTAGCTGCATTGGATAAAAAAGACCCGCAATACGAGCATAACCTCCTCGAAGGACTCTGGCTTTACCAGGATTTCGACGTGGTGCAGCCCGACATATTAAAATCTCTGCTCCACGCAAAAGAACCGCAGGCGCGTGCCGCAGCAACCAAAGTGCTGCTCTACTGGCGCGATCGCATTCCTGGCTCACTGGAACTGATGCGTGCACAACTGAATGATCCGTCAGCCCGCGTTAGGATCGAGGCGATGGTTGCGCTGAGCTATTTCAATTCCGAACAGGCAGTTGCCGCTGCCGCGGACATTTTCCAGTATCCAAGCGACTATTACATGGATTACGCCATGCACGAAACTTTCCGGTTCCTGAAACCGATCTGGCTGGCTGGCATTAAACAGGGCAAGAGTTTTGGAAAAAACCCGAAGCAAGCACATCGGTATTTGCTCACACTCGCCAATACGCAGGAGCTCGCTGCATTACCGCAAACCTCCGAGGTGCTTAGCGCTATGCTGACGCGTCCGGATATTGATGCCTCTAAAAAGGCCGAAGCTGCAAACCGCCTTGCAGAAAATCAGCAAACCGGGAAGGCAAAGGTGCTCCTGAATGGTATTTATGCAGAAGAAAAAACCAGAAAATCATACCAACCGACTATCGCCCAACAGGAACTTATCAAACTCCTGCTATCCTGCAAACCCGCCGAATTGAAGGGTAATGAGCAAGCATTCACACGGCTGATCAACACCGACACCAGCCAGGTCATGCAGGCCACGGGCTTTGCCGCATGGATCCGTGCCAGGCTGCCGGAGCAAGCGTTGCAAGCAGCCATCCAGGAAAAACCAGCCGCGTATCTGACGGGGATTTCGATGCTTCCGGATGCTGATTTGAAGGCTTCCTATTTCGAAAAAGTAAAAGAACTGGCACCGCGCGCCCCGGTGGTGGCCTATCCCCTGCTCATGAAAATGACGCTCGAAAGCGAAGCCAAAACGGAGCCGACAAAAGAACTGGTGGCATCGCTCAAAAATGTACCCGAAACGGTTCAGAATTCGGCGGCATTTGCGGCGGCAATGAGAGCGATGAAGGGGATGGTGAATGCTGTGCCGGAAAACGACCGGAAAGAAGTGCTGGCCATGCTCGAAAACATGGGTACGATCGAAATCAGGCTGGTAGCGGTAGAGGCCAAAATGGCTTTTGATAAAAAAGCACTCACCGTCCCGGCGGGCAGAGCGGTGACGCTGATTTTCGAAAACCCCGACCTTATGCCGCATAATGTAGTCATCGTCAAACCCGGAACTACCGAAAAAGTCGGCGAGGCAGCCGATGCCATGGCAAGTCTGAAAGATGGCTTCGAAAAGCACTTCGTACCTTCCACACCGGACGTTTTGTTCGCAACCCCGCTGGTCAATTCGGGCAAATCCTTCCGATTGGAGTTCAAAGCGCCCGCACAGCCGGGTGAATATCCGTTCATCTGTTCATTCCCCGGGCATTGGCGCGTCATGCAGGGTATACTGACAGTCACAGACGCTAAAATCCCCTGAAATGCACAAATTAACGCCGTATTTCCTCATTGCCGGAATGTTGTTCCCGGGCGCATGCAGCGTCGCGCAACGCTACATGCGCCTGTATCCCGGAGCAATCCCCGACGCCATTGATGTGCCCGATAAGGAAACTTTAACCGCTAACGCGACTGTCGATTCACTCACGTCGCACGTCTCAATCCCTGGTCTGACTGTTTTTTTACCCAAACAAACCCGTCCGAACGGAACGGCGGTCATTATTTGTCCGGGTGGCGGCTACGGCACATTGCTGACCAAGCGAGAAGGAAGCGATGTCGCGCGGGCATTCAATCAACTGGGCATTACGGCATTTGTGCTCAAATACCGGTTACCCGACGCGCAGATCATGAAAAACCCTGCTTTCGGCCCTATCCAGGATGCCCAGCAGGCCATTAAAACCGTGAGAGAACGAGCGAAAGAATTCGGCATTAAACCCGACCGGATCGGCATTATGGGCTTTTCGGCAGGAGGCCACCTCGCCTCCACCGCCGGGACGCACTTCGAAAAACGATACATTGACAAGGACGGCAAAACCAGCCTGCGGCCTGATTTCATGATCCTGATCAACCCCGTGATCAGCTTCAACGACAGTACCGGGCACACCGGCTCGCGCGACAACCTGCTCGGCAAAAATGCCAGCCCGGAAATGATCCGTTTGTTTTCAACCGAACTGCAAGTAAATGCCGCCACACCGCCCGCATTTCTCACGCATTCCGGCGCCGACGTGGTCGTTCCCGTTTCCAACAGTATTTCTTTTTACAATGCCATGCAGCACAACGGCGTGAAAGGCGCCCTGCACATTTATTCCAGAGGAGAGCACGGCTTCCTTACCTATCCGCCGTTCCAGGTCTGGTTCGACGATGTAATCGAATGGATGCGATCGGAATGTTTGATTGGTACGGGGAATTAACCTGCGGGTTAGTGGTGGTGGACTATTCCATTTGGACAGCCCACATTCCGGGCGCGGAAGTAGTCATAAGCTTTTCGAAATCTCTCTTAGCTTGTTCCGCAATGCATCGCCACGGAGGTTCTTTTCAACTACCTTGCCGTCAGGTCCGATCAAAACAGTGGTCGGGTACGCCTGAATGCCGTAGGTTTCTACTAGTCTGTTGGTACTATCTGATAATATTTGTGGCCATTCCAGGTTGTTTTTAGCCAGGAAGCGGGTCAATCGCTCTTTGGAATCCTTCCCCACGATTCCCAGGAACTGGATATGTGCTTTGTCGGTCTCGTAGTAAATTTTCCGAAGTTCGGGAAGGTCTTCTACGCACGGCCCGCACCACGTTCCCCAAAAGTCAATGAAAACATATTTGCCTGTAAAATCGCTCAGTACAAGCGATTTCCCGGTGCGAAAATCCTTCGCTTTGAAAGGTCTGAAAGAATAGCCTTTTTGCAATGAATATTTTTCGGAATCCCCCGACACGGTTTGCAGCAGCAAAGAGCCCGACCCTGGCTTTATCCCCAAATATTTAAATTTCTGACTGTCAAACGCAGAGCCTACCATGATAATCTCTCCTTCCTCAATTCCCTTATTAAAACCCGCATATTTTTCAGGACTCAGCTCACTATCTGTGAAAATCCGCCCATGGTGAAATTCCGGGCCATCGAACATATTACTAAGCCAGATCTGATATTTCCTACCCTTCCATTTTAAAGCAGCCTGCCCATAGAGTGGTATAGTGTACCAGTAATCATGAGGGAATTCATAATCGACAGCCCGCTTAACAATTATTGGCACGTTATCTCTGACAATGCTTCCATTTATAACATGCTCATATTGCACCATCCAGGACTTGTCGTAGGATCTGAGAGAATCGGCATTCAATCCGTTGTCTCTGCCGGCGATCTCTGCTGGCGTAAATCTTATCTCATCGCTGAAATCCAGATTATTATTTGTGTCGATCATCACTACCACAGCGCCTGCCTTGTCGGTCCCGCGAATTACATACACGAAACTTTTTATGGGCTTTTTCGATAGCCAAAGTTCATCCGGCACCCATTCCCAGGACTTTTGTAACTGTTCATACATTTCCCGACTGATCTTACCCTCATGGAAATTCTGATAAACAAACTGGCGCGCATTAAGCCATACCATGCTTTTAGTTACATTTTTCAGATCTTTTGGTATGCCTTTGACCGGTCGGTAAGTCGGCACCCAGGCAGCTGCCTCCGGATCAACTGCTGTGTGCTCCGGTGAAAGCGATCCGTAACTGGCAGCGAATGGGCCGAAACCCTCCTTGAATTCAACAGGTATCTCGAAGATTTCTTCCGTCTGCTGCGTTCGTTCCCCGCAGGAAATAAGCAAGGTAACAAAGGCCAGCATTTTGAATGCACTCGTTTGCATATCGGTACAGTTTACAACTTCGTAAAACCAGTCGTTCCAGCACCGCCGGTTTTCCCGATTCAGTTTTTTTCACACCCTACCGCCAAAGCGAATACACAATTTTATTGGAATAGCATGTGATTAGAGTTATCAATCCAAACATACAAAACATCATGCATTAACCATCGAGTATCAGATTTGTGATCATAAATCCCACCGGATTGGCGCCACTTCATTTCGTTTGGTTAATAAGAAGAAAAGAGGATTGTTTGGTATTTAAATTCCTGTTTATATATTTAGTAGCGGTTAATATATTGACCGTCCCCTACGTAAATCCTTACTCATGAAATTGTTTTGGACTTTCAGCCTTATGCTGTTTGCAGCCTCAGTGTGTTATGCACAAAAGTGCCCAAATTTGCCGCGCGGAAGCGTCGCAATAGCCGGCGATCTGGGTTATAAACCCCGCGGCAAGTACTGTGAAGGATTAATTACCGAAAGCAAAGTAAATGGAGCCGTATTTGATATTGCCTCTTTTACCAGCGGGCCGGTTAATTTTTTTGATGCGGAAGACGAAGTAATATCGCTGGGAGTATCTCCCGAAAAGGCGACGGAGGTAGATATTATCGGCGTTTCCTATAATCTTTCTGATGAATATCGCCTGGACGTTAGCACGACATCCGGAAGTGTTATTCAAATAACAGCGAGAAACGTCATCGCCAAAAGACATATCAAGAAGGAAAATCTCGGATTTCATGCTTACTACGCTTCCGGCGGAGAGCAGTATCTCATTCCTGTCACGGTGTCTTCACTTCGGATTAATACGAGGCCTGCCGATCGAAATTATAAGTTGCGTTTGGCCGGTAATGTTTCAATAAAGGCGGCGACTTACAAGCTCCTGAGGGTCAAAAATGGCGAAAGCGGTGGAAACGAAGCGAATGCGTCTTACGCAGGTCGAGCCCGGGTGTTAGGCCCCCGCCTCATCGAAATAGACATCAACAGGTCAATCGGGAAAGGGCTGTTTAAACTGGAAGTGACGGTCGAGTCTTTTGATGGCTATAAGTCAGACCTGCCAGCCAGGATGATCGAGCTGCCGGGATGAACCATCCCTTTAAAAAATTTCCGCCGGCGATCAGGGACGTTGTTCGCGGCGGATTCGGTTTTGCAACCGCCTATCGTCGTATATGCCTGTATCGGCGTGTCAATAGGCGCTACAACCAAATGCTTGAACAGACTGCCCGTAACCTTCCGCGGGTTGAAACCAACATGACCCGGCTAAATGCGCTCCGGGACTTGAAGGACCACTTTCTCGAGCATGTATATTGGTTTGCGCGACTGGTTATCATACTGTGTGTAGCCGGGCTCTCGATATGGCTTATGCAAGGTGCGCCAAGCATCGCGGTGACAGGAACGATACATACCACCGCGCTCTCATTTGTGAATGCGGATGAAGAGTTGTTGAAAAGCGATAGGTCGGAAAATACAGGTGTTTCCTGGGGTGGCGCGGCGATATTCGAGAACGTAAGACCCGAACAGCGGCAAAAAAACGGGAATTTTCTGCTTACCTCCGAAAAAGACTCAATGCTGAAATTCGAGTCGATGTACCTGCCCGAAAACAGCCTGATAGACATTTATCAGCAGCGCACAGATAATGTAGGGCTGGAAATAAGGCAATCACGTCCCGATTTGACTTCCGGGATGAAAGTGGGGTCAACCGGGCGCGGAATACTGCGCGAGTTCTCGTCCGCCGACAGTACCGTCGTCAATTTAAGGGAGGAACCTTTGAACTTTGTCAATCAGTCCAACACGGCACCCATCAAAATTGACCTGCACAAAGTTGACAAATTCCGGATCAGCAATTTAAAAGTTACCCGGCTGGCATTCGAATCCAAATCCCCTATTAACAGAGAGGCGCATACCGCGGTTACGGGAGGTTTGGTAAGGCTGGTGGAGATTAAGGAGGACTCCGTGCCCGTAAGAGCCGGAGATATGGTGACCCTTGGGCCGACGGATACCTTGCGAATCGATATTAAGTCCGATCCTGAAGGCTTCGAAATTAAGTTTCATGGAAAAGTCTCTACCCTTAAAGTGGGCATTGAGGAAAGTGGTGCTACCAATGACAAAAGGCCGTCGCGTTTCCGTGTTCTGCTTGATACCAACTCATGGATACTCACTATTCTCTGGGGCGCATTGACGTTTGTAATACCCTATTTAGTCCGCTCAAAACGACAATTATGAAATTGGTTATCTCCGTCGCCGTCTTTTTATATCTGGGATTAACTTACTCCTTTGCCCAGACAATCAGCGCATCTGCGCGCGAATTGCTCAGCGACAATGTGGTTGAGATCCGGGCTACCAATGTCGATCGTACATTCAATGAAATAGGCAGCGGGTTCGTGGCAGGTCGCAGCGGCGATACCATTTATATCATCACCGCTGCACATGTGGTTGAAAAAACCAGTGAAGTAAAGGTTCGTTTTTCTCAGAACCGATACGATGGCGAGGCTGATGTGTTAAAACAAAGCATGTTTTTAGATGTCGCGGTGTTACGCATCGTTTGCCCGGGCCGTTCTTGGAGGCCCTTTCGCTATGTTCGGGAGCCCAAAGGCGGAAAAGCGGTCTATATTTTGTCCGTCAGGAGCGAGCGGAGCGTGGTCGACCGCGGGGGAGCCGCAATACTAACCAGCGTGGACAAGGAGCAGCTGCTGTCGAACGTCGGCGCCCAGCATGGCGACTCGGGTACACCCCTGTTTTCCGGGGATGCACTGGTAGGGATGGTTTTCAAAAGCCCAGGCCTGGCACGCCCGGCCATGATGCTGAAAAGTATGCTTGAAAGCTGGGGGATTCCATGGGGCTTACCGGAGGCGTCGCCCGATTTACCACCACCCATACCGCCGACACGGACAACAAAGGACCCGATCATTCCGATCCGCTCGATCCGGGATTCCAAAACGCAGGAACTGATCACACCGCTGTATGACAACGACGGCTCGTCCGAAAAGAAAATCGTGGATGGCGGTGCTTACTCGTACATCATTTCTTTCGGAGAGAAACGTATGATCGATCAGGTTCGCTTGTATTATCCTGCGCACATTGATGGCGATTTACCTTCGTTTGCTACCCTGTTTTTTCCAAGTATCAACAAACGGATCAAATTAAAGGCCTACAAAGCGCCGGTTATAGAAAGTAATATCAACGGTCATTGGATTATCTTCAATCTCCGCCAGGTCTTCTTTGAAGAAAAAGTACACTTCGAATTTGCGCTTGCCAAATATTCGGATGGAACCGTCTTTCCATTCACTTTTTATGAAATACAATTCCGTGGCCCTAACAATAATTGAACCTATGAAACAATTTCTACCCTGCCTCATTTTCGTACTTATTTCAACGTGCTCACCGGCCCAATCCGTCAAGCATGAAGTTTATTTGCCCAACATCGTATACCTGGAAGGCCAAATCTACGGGTTGATCGTTGGACAGGAAGGGAATACCTATTATTTCATCACGGCGGATCAATCAAAACCCGAGGAGCTGCCTAATAATTTGAATACCTATTTCTATAAAAACAATACGATCTACCTCGCCATGCAGGTTCGTACTTTCAATTTCAAAGGATCAAGGCTGTATTTGTATGCCGTGAAAGCGAATACAGCCGTTGATTGGCGTAAGGCTTATTACCAGTCCTATTCCAAAGCGTCGGCACCGTTTTATTCTTATATCGGGGATTCCAAACAAAACTCGACATGGTATCCCAACAGCCGTGAATTCACCAGAAATCAATTGCTGAGCAAAGCGGAAATACAACTCGCAACGGTCAGGGGAAACGTTTATGCACAGGGAATGCCGGTTATTGATAATTTCAATTCAATCGTCGGAATCATATCAACCTCAATGGCGGGAGAGGAGTTTACGCCGCTAACCACCATGATTGATATCAGCCAGATTGCCGATGAGCTGATATCCGCCTCGGACTGCAAATACTTTCAACTGGTGGAATTTGGTCAGCCGGCCAACCGATGTGACACCGAACGGCAGGTTGCTCAAAAAGACAAACAACTGAAAGAAAGGATCCAACGCGATAATAGAATGCGGGGAATAGCGATCGCTCCCGTGGTGTCGGTAGGTCTTTCGGCCTCGTATGAAGACAATGCCGGAAACTCAACATCGGGGGCAAAAGGCTATGCGTTGGGCGTAAACCTGATCACCAATCCAGACGCAGGCCGGGTGCGGTTCGCCATTAAACCCAGGACTCTCTTCACCGAAATCAAACCGGGGGAAAACGTAACTTCGTCTTCCCCCATCGGCTTTCAGGCAAAGAAATTCAGCTGGTACAATGTCGATGTCCCGATATTCGCCGAATTTGTTTTTAGCCGGATGGTGCATTCAACCGGGTATTTCGGCTTAGGTTACACCCTCGGCTATCAAACAGACATCGACTACGAATTCAGTTACAGCGGATACAGGGGCAATCTGGTCAACAAGGCCGTTGGCACGGCCGGTTTTGTTCAAAAACCAACCGCAGAGATTGGCATTGAAGGAGGGCGTTTGAGACTTGACCTGTTCTTTTGGTATCAGCTCAGCGACTGGAATAAATCGCAGATATACCGGATCGCCAAGACGGATGTGAACCCTTTCGAGGGCATGCAGCGACACATATGGACGATTGGCCTCGAACTATCGTTCAGGATCAACGGTAAATGGGGCATGAAGTCGGTACCGGAATAACACTCTACCCAAGCAGCAGCACTCTGCGAGGTTCTATTTGATGCTAACAGCAAACAGAATATGTACCAGCAACCAGCAGTTTACGATCGCTACCGTCGTCCAAACGCTGTATTTCCAGGGACGAGGCCGAAGTGCGGAAGAAATTCCGATTGTCAACGTAAGAGCGATGCCAAACGATAGCAGATGGTGCGTGAACTGGATGTCATTTGTATGCAGGGCCTTTCGTATCAGCAACCGGCCTAGCGAATCAAGAGTGAAAAAGTTCAGCATATAAAGCCAAAATCTCCATTTCTGTTCTTTTTGTTGCGTTTGCTCCATATGCTGTTTAGTGTCTGAAATACTGCCAAACCCATAATACCCCGGTCAAAAAGGCCAGGCTGCCGGCGATCAGCTTATTTTTCGCGGGCCTGGGAACATCACGAAGTGGCCGCCCCTCGCTGTAAGCCGTCCAGGCCTGGCTAAAATAGGGCCATAAATGTGTCAATACCAGAAAAGCGTAAACCACGGCGAGCAAGCCGTACAATGTTTTATCACTCCACATAGGCTCTCGTTTTGGTAATTCTCAAAGCGTTTGTCCCAATTTAAACATTCTGCTTCATTTGTCCCGCGGATTGCTGCCACTTTTCGACCGCTTCTGTCATACCATTGTCACTTTGCGCCTGTTGATTTGCAGGGACATGCTGGTAAAAGCAGCTACTTGTTGGCCCTCTCCATATCGAGCAGCCATTGTTTACGCCAGATGCCGCCGCCGTAACCGGTGAGGCTGCCGTCTGCGCCTATCACCCTGTGACAGGGTACGAGAATGGATATTTTGTTCATGCCATTGGCATTGGCGACCGCCCGTATGGCCGTAGGGCTGGTGATCATCTCGGCTTGCTGCTGATAGCTCCGGGTTTCGCCGTACGGTACAGCCTGCAATGCCTGCCAGACCTTGTTCTGAAAGTCCGAACCCACCGTGTGAACCGGAACAGAAAACGTCTTCCTTGCCCCTGCGAAATACTCCCCGAGCTCCTTTTCCAGTAATGCAAAGTGCTCATTTCGTCCCTGAACGATAATCGCATTCAGGGATTTTGAAAGCAGCCTGAACTCTGTTTCCAGCATTTTCCGGTCTGTGAATTCCAGCAGGCACAAACCTTGCTTCGTTGCACAGGCAAACATGGTGCCCAATGGCGTTTCCAGCCTCGTCAGGTCTATCACCTGCCGGGATTTTCCTTTCGCCGGTGAAAACCCGAAAATATTCTTAAACGAATCGCCGAAACCGCTGAGTGAGTCAAAACCGGCATCAAATGCCGCGGTAGTGACCGACTGCCCCTGCTGAATGTGTTTGAAAGCGGAATTGATCCGGTACATTCGCTGGTAGGCATGGAAGGTCATCTGATGGTTTTTCAGAAACCAACGCCGCACCCAATTCGGTTCAAGCCCGCGGTCAAGCAGGTCCGCATCCCTGAATTTCAAGGCCGGATCACTGGTCAGTTCATCCAGAAGCGAGCGAATCTCTGCCGGTGTCTGATGCGAATGTTCCAACGGTTTGCAAACCTTGCACGGTCGGTACCCTCTTTGAAATGCCTCTTTGGTGGAGAAGACAAATTCGACATTCTCCATTCTCGGTTTGCGGGCGGTACAGGTCGGGCGGCAGAAAATACCCGTGGTTTTTACAGCGGTGAAGAAAACACCTTCAAATTGGCTATCCTTTTCTATAATAGCCTGATACATCCTTTCCTTTGAAAGATTCATAGAGCCGTTTGTTGAATTGATAGCCAAAATTAGGACGGCTACAACAGGCCGGCAACCGGAAAATTGACAAGTATTTTTGGAATAGACGGCTATCTCCCGGCCATTACAGGAACAATAACCTCATTCCCTTTTACGCTAAAAGTATAAACCCCGGCTTTGTCGTCCCATTGCCTCACTACGGGCACTATCCGCGTCCTGCGGGGGCCTACTTTGTCTGCGGAATTATGAATGTGGTATACATAGTACAACTGCTTGTCCAGCCCCTCAAACAGATCGCCATGCCCCGACCCGTTCTCGCCAACGATCGAGCGATGAACGATGGGGTTATTCTTGCTTTTCACCCAGGGTCCGTAGGGCGAATCGGCCACGGCATAACCGATGGCATAGTCGATGTTTTCGAAATGGTTAGCCGAATAAAACAGGTAGTACTTGTTCTTCAACTTGATCACCGTGGGACCCTCCATTATGGGTACTGATTTATAATTGGGCGTTGCCTCCCAGGGCTCCGTCTGGCCAAAACACTGTTTCAGCGTCTCAGGCTTTATCTTTCCGGTTTTCAGGTCAAACTCGGCTGCATACAGGTAATTACCTTTGTCAAACCGCACACAATAGAGGTAATGTTTGCCATCGGTATCCTTAAAAATGTAGGAGTCGATATTTTTCTCCGACACGTCAATGGGCCCGACTTCCTTCTGCCGATAGGGCCCGAAAAGCGATTTTGACTCAGCCAAAACGGTTTGTTCATCGGCCGTGTAGGTCATGTAGTAGATCCCCTTCTCCTTGAATATCTGTGGTGCCCAGAAGCCCTTGGTACCAAAAGTATGGTCGCCCCTGGTGAGGATCGTACCGAGCGAATCTTTGGATTCGGCAGGTACTGACCATGTTTTCAGGTCTTTGGATTCTAAAAGGGCAAATCCCTGCGGTCCGTTTCCGCCACCTTTTGACCCGGTGAGGTAATACCTGCCATTTTCAACGACGATGGTCACGTCGGCAAAGAAAATCTCTTGTTTTGGCTGTGCGGAGGCCAGCGCGGCCATGAATAAAAGGATCAGATAGGTTAGGATAAATTTCATCTTGGGGAGCCGGAACTGCTTTTGAATGGATAAATCCGTTAAAGATAGCATCCGTTTGGACTAATCATTTACATACCGGGCATTTCCCGGTCGTGCGACAATACCGACAAACTGAATGCAGAACCGGGATATTGAACGGGTCAAGTGCTTTTAGGTATATCAACGGATTCAAGAGGCCATTTAAAACACCATGATCACCAAGCTTTCACCCTTATTGCTTGCCGCCGCGTTGTGCCTGACGCCCACCGGTTCCATCGCACGCACCGCTGTTATCCGCACGGATACCCTGGCGTGCGCGTGCGCCAAGCTGGCTAAACTGGCGATCCCGCAGGCGACCATCACCGCGGCCGAATGCATTCCCGCCGGCCAATTCACGCCGCCCGGCGGCGTCCAGCCCATCACGGGCCTGCCGGCATTCTGTCGTGTGGCAGTTGTATTGAAACCATCTCCCGACTCGCACATCCGCGTTGAGCTGTGGCTACCGGAAACGGGCTGGAACGAGCGGTTCCTGGGCACCGGCACGGGCGGCGGCGCAGGGTACATTAACTATGGCTCGCTTTCAATGGGCCTGCGGAAGGGCTTTGCTACGGCCAACACCGACATGGGTACTTCTCCCGACGCCAACCGGCTCGCCGGCCATCCGGAGAAATGGACCGATTTCGGGCACCGCGCCACGCACGAAATGACCGTTGCCGGCAAGGCTATTACCGAGGCTTACTATCGCAAAGCTGCCCGGATGGCCTATTTTTCAGGGTGCTCAACCGGCGGTCAGCAGGCATTAATGGAGTCACAGCGCTACCCGCAGGATTACGACGGCATACTTGCCGGTGCACCGGCCAACAACCGCACGCATTTGCATACGGGATTCATATGGAACCTGCGCGCCACCAACGACATCCCCGGCAGCCAACTGCCTAAGCCCAAGATCGATCTGGTTACCCGTGCCGTGGTGAGCGCCTGTGCGGGCAAGGACGGCGGTGCGCCCGGCGACCTGTTCCTGACCAATCCGGCTGCCTGCAAATTTGACCCGGCTACTATCCCCGTCTGCCCTGATGGCACCGACGACAGTACCTGCCTCACGAGGCCGCAACTGGCAGCGCTGCAAAAGATCTACCAGGGCCCGACAAACCCGCGGACGGGCGAAAGGATCTACACTCCCATTCCGTTCGGAAGCGAAAACGTAGCTGCCGGCATCGAGCTGCAACAAAATCCGGACCTGTCGCCGAAAGCGTTTTTTTACCAATACAAATGGGCATTCGGTGATAGTTTCGACTATAAAACCTTCGATTTCGATCGCGACCAGGCCAAACTGGACTCCTTGCTGGGCAGCACACTGAATGCCAACGACACGGATCTTGCCGCATTCAAAAATCGCGGCGCCAAACTTTTGATGTATTCCGGCAACGCCGACCCACTGGTACCCTACCAGGACGCGCAGAGTTACTATGAGCGCGTCGTAGGTGTGCAGGGCGGGCTCCCGCAAACTCAGGACTTTTTCCGCTTCTTTCTAATTCCCGGAATGGGCCATTGCGCAGGCGGCCCCGGCCTCAACGACGGCGGCGACATGCTCGGCGCGCTGATCGAATGGAGAGAAAACGGCGTTGCTCCGCAAAAACTGATCGGTACGGCTTATGAGCAGGGAAACCCCGCGAAGGCCGTAAAATTCAGGAGGCCGGTGTTCCCCTATCCTCTGCTGCCCGGATACAAGGGCGGCGATGCGGCGTTCCCAGAGCGCTTTGAGGCGGTTCCGGTAATAAGATAGCCCGCCTATACAGCTGCCCGGACCGGTAGCATTCCCAATTCATCGATGGCTTTGAAAATAGGGATAAATTCCAGGCCCAGGTCGGTGAGGCTGTATTGTACATTCAAAGGTTTTTCCGCGATAACATTTCTTTCAAGAATCCCGCTGGCCTCCATTTCCCGGAGCGCCGTCGTAAGCGCCTGCTTAGAGGCTTCCGGTAAGAGTTTCATGATCTGCCCGAACCTAACAGGCCCCTGTGTGGCGTAGCGAAAGATACAAGGCTTCCATTTCCCCGTCAGCATCCTGATCAGAAACTCTTTCGGGCAATTCAAAAGTTCTTCGTGTTTTTCGGTAGTCATACTTTTTTGACTAATTGTAGGGATGGGACAATGAATCGTTCTTTGCACAAAACTAATAATTACCAGCTTATTACGCTATGAGAACGCCCCTACCATTACTCGGAAAGTTGGCCATCGGCCTCACAATGTTATCCCCTGCTGCCGACGCCCAAAACGATACTACCTATGCCGAACGCCTGGGCTGGAAGAAAGACGACCGGGTCATTATGTTCCACATCGATGATGTAGGAATGTCGGCGGAATCGAACGAAGGAACTGCGCAAGCCCTCGCATACGGATTGGCAACGTCGGCCAGTGTGATGATGCCCTGCCCCTGGACGAGCGATTTTGCCAATTACCTGCGCCAGAATCCCGGACTCGACATCGGCTTGCACCTCACCCACACTTCGGAATGGAAAGGATACCGGTGGGGGCCGGTGAGCGGAACTTCGGTAGTCCCGGGGCTGTCGGACCACCATGGCAATTTATGGAATAATGTCCCCGACGTGCTCACCCACGCCGAACCGGGAGAGATAGCCATCGAGATAGGCGCGCAAATCAGGAAAGCACGCATGATGGGCCTCGAACCTACGCACCTGGATACGCATATGGGCACATTGTGGGCATGCCCGGACTACCTCGAAGTTTACTTACGTACGGCTATAAACGAGCATATTCCCATACTGCTGCCGGCCGGGCATTTGCATTGGGTAGCCCAAAGTCTGCATAACAGCCCGCTGGCAGGGCTTCAATCGCTGGCCCCGGCGGGCTCGCCGGATTCCGTAACATTGGAGCGGTTAAGAACAACCGGGAAAAGGCTCTGGGCTGCGGGCCTGCCGGTGGTCGACGACCTTCATTTGCTTAGCTACGACTGGCAACCACCTTCCGGCTCCCAGCCAGCCGACATTCATTTAAAGGATTACAAAACCGATCAGTTCAAGCAGTTACTCCAATCGATCAAACCCGGGATCACCGTCATTCTCATCCATTGCACCGACGCCGGCGGACATTTCGATGCCATCAGTGATTCGGGGAATTCGCGCCGTGCGGATCTGCTGGCCATGAAAAATCGGGAATTAAAAGCCTTTGTAGCCCAACAGGGCTTCATTACTACAAACTGGCGGGAGTTGCAGCAGCGGAGGGACCGGTTAAAACCCTGAATAACTTAACTTGATTTCAGGCTTGAATTTCATACTACTAAATATTTAGTAAATAATCTAACTCGTTAGCTTGCCTACTAAATATTTAGTAGTATGTTTGCATTCATACATTCAAGCAATCAAATATGGAGCCCCGTTCGTTGACCCGCGCCGAAGCCGAGATTATGAAAATCCTGTGGCAGCTCGGGAAGGCATTTATCAAAGACATTCTGGCACAAATGGATGAGCCCAGGCCGGCATACACCACCGTTGCCACGTTCGTGCGCATACTGGAAAAGAAGGGAGTGGTTGCGCATACTACTTACGGCAACACCCACGAGTACTTTCCGCTGATCAGTGAGCAGGAATACCGCAAGTATGAGGTCCAGCAACTCGTTGAAAATTACTTTGACAATTCCGTCACTAATCTGGTTTCGTTCTTCATGAACGACGATACATTGAAGAAAAGCGACCTGGACGACTTAGCAGCATTCATCGAAAAGAACAAGGGTAAACAATAAAAATCAGAATATGGAAGCGCTCCCTTATTTGCTGAAAGTCAACATTTGCTGGGCGGTGTTCTACGGTTGCTACTGGGCGCTGTTTCGCAAGCATACCTTCTTTATGCTCAACCGCTTCTATTTACTCTTTTCATTGTTGATCAGCTTTGCAATTCCGGCCATCGAACTTCACGAAACTGTCGCCGTGGCCGAAATTGCAACCACTGTCACACCCACCGTCGATTCGATTATTGTTGCTCCCGCACGTTCCGGTGTTGATTCCACCCGGTATCTACTCCTTACGTGTTATGGTGCGGCCGTTATCGCAATGCTGATTGGCCTCATTAGATCTCTATGGCAAATTCATAGTATCATTCGAGGCGGAATATCGGTCCCGATGGAAGGCTATCATCTTGTGATAAGCCAGCGCCGGCACAGTCGAAGCGGATCGTTTTCATTTCTGAAATGGATGATCATCTCGAATGAGGACTACGAGCGGAATTTTGAGCCCATATTCATGCATGAAATGGTTCACGTCCGGCAATGGCACACGCTGGATATCTTGCTGATCGAGCTCTTAAAGGCGCTTTTCTGGTTTAATCCGGCACTCTGGCTTTACAAACGGGCCTTACAGGATACACACGAATATTTAGCCGACGAGCAAGCACTCGACAAAGACCGGTATGCGACTTTTCTTGTTGCTTATGCCAAAAACGCCGTTGTCACTTCCGTCACGAATCAGTTCTTTAATTCCTCGCTGCTCAAAAGGCGGATTCATATGATGTACCAGAACCGGACAGCGGCCTGGCTGAGAAGTAAATACCTGCTGCTTTGTCCGCTGCTCGCATTGGCTATCGCTCTCATGGCGGCCAGAAAGTATGTTTACGAAGAAAGAAACGATACTCCGCAAAATGCAGAAGCACTGGATTCCGTAGCGACAACTGGAAACGCCGCGGACGAATCAGGAGCGCCGGTACCCGATTCCGCTGCCGTTTCTTCTGGCAATGAACCTGTTCTGGCAAAAAAAGACAGCCCGGCCGCAAACCAAATGGCGGCACCTGATGAGCGGCGACGCATTTTGCTGGACCGCTGGCCAGGCCCTCCATATGGCAAAAGCAAGTTCCTCGCCAATACGCTAAAATACCCCAAACAAGCCTTTCTGGATGGTGTGGAGGGCCAGGTATCGGTATCTTTCCTCATTGATACGGATGGAAATATAAGCGACCCCAAAATCGAGAAAGGGGTGAGAAAAGACCTTGACAATGAAGCAATGCGGGTCGTTCGCCTGATGCCGAAGTGGACGCCAGCCCAGAAAAATAATGCGCCGGTCGCTGTTCGCTATACGATGAATATTGCATTCAGTATAGCAGTCGACACGCTGCCGCTTGCTGTCAAAGAGAAGACACCCGATTTTTGGGGAAACCGGTCCGTCTATTCTCCCGCGCCCACAGCGCCCCTCGGCACCAAACGTCTGAAAGAGTTCTTCGAAGGTCCAAAAGTCGACCTTCGGGACAGTGTTCCGCCCACTACGGTGTTACGAAAGATGGGGATCACGAGGTACCGCCCGCTTCCCGAACAGCCCGTTGATTCAAAAATTAAATAGCTCAAATAATGACACGTTGCTTATCCATTTACCTGGTGCTGTCCCTGATCGCATCAGCAGAAGGTCTATGTCAAAAAGTAAAGATCGCCACGGTCGATTTGGAATACATCTACGCCAATCTGCCGGCACATCAAAAACTGATGGCTGAAATAGACAGCTCCTCGTCCAAGTACCAGGCTGTTCAAAAGGAGAAACTGACAGCCTACCAGCAAAAGCTGCAAGCATATCAAAACCTGGGAAAACAGACGCCCGAGCCCGTTTTGAAGGATAAAGCCGCTGAACTGGAAAGCATCCAGGCCGCCATGCAGGAGTTTCAGACCAATGCAGAAAAAGACTTGCGCACAAGGTATGCCGCCCGGTTTCCCGAAATCGAGAAAATCGTCAGAACGGCGATTGCGGAGTGTGCAAAACAGCAGCAGGTGACGTACGTGGCCCGCAATCAGGCGGACTACAACGCCGGGGAGTCTACCCCGTTCCTACTTTATTCGAGCGAACCCGATACCGATCTCACCGACCACGTTTTGTCCAAATTAGGAGTCAATACCCATCCCAACAAAGGTAAACCCCGCCAAAATGGAGTCTATGTTAAATGAGCAGTCATGAAACGTACAGCGTAGCTCGCTGAACCCCGGTCAGAATATTTAGTAGTCAACGGTTACACGTTGCGTATTGAATATATCTCGCCCATAATGACTATCAGACAACTCAGGTTCATCAGTGTTTCTTATTTGCTTCTCCCGAACTTATTGTTCTTTTTCTTCTGGACCAACAGCATCCTGGCGGCATTCTGCCTTGGCATTTGCGTATGGTTATATTACTCCGAGTTTCGCGATCAACAGTTTCCGCGAGCTGCCGCTCTCAGGCTTCCGGAAATTTTCAAGATATTGCTGACAGGCGCTGTACTTAGCCTGTTGGCAGGCGTCTGCGGGTTCTTCTACCAAACCGACGATTACTGGGCCCACAATACAAAGTTCTATGAGCTGTTTACCCATGACTGGCCGCTTCGGATCCCGACCCACGGACCGGTTGTCGGCTACTATTATGGTTACTATGTGGTTCCTGCATTTATTTCCAAAATCGCCGGCCAGCTAAGTGAAGCGGCCATTTTGGGCTGGACAATGCTCGGTATGTCGCTCGGGGTCGCCTGGCTGTACATTTCGCTGGGTCACAAAATCCGGTACATGCTGCCGGTCCTCACCATTGGCGACTTCGGCCATTTTTGCAGTTCGGCGGTTTCAAAGCTTTTTGGTGTTCGTTACCCGCTCGAACATTTTGGGATTGAGATGTGGTCGAATTTTGAGAACCTGTTCTGGGTTCCTAACCAAATCATCCCCAGTATGCTGATGGGCGGCATGTTGGTCTACGGCGTCAGGCAGGGAATAGCGGCTGAGCGAATGGTATTTCCGATCGTGCTATCCTTGTGGTGGGCAGTATTTCCGGCATTTACCTCTCTGGTCCTTGTCGCGGCCATGGTCGCCGGCAAATGGTTTAAACGGCGTCTTACGGGTTTTACCTTGGATGAGATCTGTGCGGCCCTGCTTCCATTGATACTTGCCGTACCGGTCTTGCTTCTGTTTATATCACACGAGAGGCCAGCGGTGATTGGCTGGATATGGAATTTCAATAGCCGGTTTGGTTACCGGCTGCTGGAATACGGCCTGAACGTGGGCGTGAATGTTGCAGTCATGATTTTCCTTTACCGGTACTTTTCGCGGAACGACAGAACCCGGAAACTCGACGCAGCCTTCTACCTCGCTGCGATATTGCTTCTCATACTTCCGCTCGTCCGCATTGGCAAAGTGAACGACCTCCTGATCAGGGGCTTTATGCCGTTACTGATCACTGCCGGGCTCAGCACATTCCATTTCGCGTCGGTTTTTGATTTTCACAAGAAACGCTTTTCAAGCCGGATAACGGTAACCATGCTTTTAGTCACGTTCTGTATCCTGGGGTCTTCGCTCCCCGGCATCGGCCGGGTAGTGAGAGCAATGAAGGTCAATGCGATCAGTACGCAGCTACTGCCTGCATCCATCTCTTTCGAACCGGTTCCTTATGATGCGTACGCCAATGTTTACGAAGTGCTGCGAGCCAGGTGGTCGCAGACAGAAGCGGACCAATACCTGGGCAAGTCGGACTCCGTTTATGAGCGGTTCATCGCACCTGAATGCGGAAGAGCTCGGAACGATTAGCCTTACAGCGTTATTTCCTGGCGCTGAGTGACCGGAAACCGGATGTAAAAGGTCGTGCCGGAGCCGGGCGTAGTTTCAAATGTCAACTCGCCCCCCAGCGCCACGGAATACTTCTTTGCGAGCATTAGCCCCAACCCTCCTGTGCGTCCTGTGTGTAATGAAGTTTTTTCCCAAGCATCCAGAATGTCTTTTTGCACTGACTCCGAAATGCCGGGGCCGGTGTCCGCCACACAAAAAACCTGGCAATCGCTGTGGTACTCATGCGTGAACCGGACTGTGTCCTTCGGGCGGCAAGCCCGCACGGCATTGTTGATGATATTCCTTACCACAATCGTAAAAAGAAATGGATTACCTTTCAGCGTCAGCTCCCCGGGTATACTCGCCTCGAAAATCAGCCCCTTGGCCTTTGCAATGTCCTGGTAAACTTTCAGGGTATCCTCCACAGCATACAACGGGTTGAAAGCGACGTCCTGATTATTAAGTCTGCCCGCCGATTTAGTCATTTCCAATAAATTCATTAACAAGTTTTGCGTGTTAATAATGGATTGCTTCAATTCCATTTCGAGCATTTGCCTTTCATCGGTGCTGAGGGTGTAGTTGCTGATAATATCGAGGTATTTTCTTACCGAAATCAATGGGGTTTGAAAATCATGGGAAATAACCGAGATTAATCTTGCTTTTTCCTCGTGCATTTCATCGAGCATACGAGCCCGGTCTTCGGCCTTGTTTTTCTCCTTACTATAATTACGGATAATGAATCCCAGGCCAATCAGGATCATAATTACATTGACTGCATAGGTGGAAGCAATATCGATGAAATGCTCCTGCCGGTCTGCGTAAGCTGTAATAATAAAAGCCGGCTGCCGGTATTCGATCAGGAGCAATGTACCAACGATTCCCAGGTTGCCCAGCGTCAGGATCAGGTACGCGCGCGGGGGCGCAATCGCCAGCGTACAAAAATAAACAAGGCAGTATGACAGCAACGTAGAACCTGAAATGCCCGCACTTACCCGATAACTTACCACAAAAAAGAGATGGAATACCAATGAATACACCGTAGGAGAAAGCGTGGTAAACCCTTTCACACGCGACAAATAGTACAGCCCCAATTGCAGCGGGATCAGAGCGGCTGTTATCCACGCATAGGTTTGCATACCCACAACCAGGCTGAATATCAGCACGTAAACCATTACAACTATTGTTGCAATGCAAATAGAATGATAAATACGGGTTTGTAGCGTAAATACCTGGCTTGCCCCTTGAAGCCGCCGCCAGAGCTTTTTAATATTAGACTGGACTACTTGATACAAAAGGGAATTGAATTAGCTGGCTGAACATATTGATGCAGTGCAAAGCTCTGAATTTCATTCCAATCATTCAAAAATAGTTAAAACCGGGCGTACGCTTCCTGCAAGCTTATCTTTCCCGGATCCTGATGTTCCTGAACTTCACGACCGAGCCGTGGCCGAGAAAGGCAATATGTCCCGATTTGTTCAAAACCGCTTTCTGAAAGCTGCCGGGTTTTAGCCTGGCCGTAGCTTTATTCAAATGACCATCCAATATCATTTCTCAGTTTAAAATGACCTGAATATGGTCTCCTTCTGCACGCACTTCCTGTACGTTCCATGATCCGGCGGGTTTCAGGAAACCACGTTTGGCAGCGATGATTTTGTAAACAGAACCATGGTATTGCCCCGGTTCGAGACTACGGTAGTCGGGATGTTCATTATCCAGTATTTGCAGCTCCATTCCGCTATACCCGGCGGGGGGCTCAACGTAATCGTGCCGGAGCCCGAGGCCATTATTGCCCGCGGGCTCCAACGAGAACTCGAAGCGCAGGATGAAATCAGAGTAGGTGTCCCTGGAATAGAGGTTTCCGCCTCCTCCCGACTTCGGGCGCATCACAATCAATCCTTCTTCCAGCACATACTCGTTCAGATTGCCCATCCAATGCTCCATGGATGTGCCGTCGAACAGGATTTGATACCCCTGTCTTTTCTCCTTTTTGGACAGGTGAAACGGAGGCTCAGGTGCCTGTTGTGCGCGTACATCCACGCAGGTAAAACCCCATAGCAGCGCTCCCAGTGCGTATTTACAATTCCACTTCATACAGATAACCAACTGGTTTGCATATTCAAACAACCTTAAAAAAACAGCAAAAGAAACCGGAAAACCGTTCGGGACTATTCCGTGATTTTGACGGGAATTAGCATCGTTTTCGCCTGGGGGTCAATCCCGTACCTGGAAACCTGCGTAATTTCGAATGGCAGCATGTACTCGCCCACCGGGACCTTGCCGGTCAGGAGGTAGTAGGACATGGCTTGTTCGTTGTTCAGGCTGGTGATGTTAAAACTGGATTGATCAATGCGATAGGCGGCGGCCGGCAGCAATCGATGCGTCGTTCCCTGTTCCTTGTTGTAGGCGGCCAGGGCGGCCTCGCTCACCTCTACTTTGTATTGCAGGTCTGACTGGTTGTTGTAGTTGGTTTGAAGAAAGGCATAATACCTGGTTTCGGGCGCCGAGTTGGCTTCGCTGACCGATGAAGTGGCCGGTGCAAGTCCGGGTGTTTTGAATTGAATGTACGGATTCAAAATCTTGGGCACGAGCACTGAAAAAAGCTGCTGGTCAGGCGCCAGTTTAAGCGTACCGGACGAAAGCCTGAAAGGTATCGCGTAATGCAAACCAGTACCGGCTTCCAGTTTCTGAATTGCCGCAGCATCAAATTCAACTTCGAAATGAGCGCTGTAATCCGAACTTTTCAGGGATACCTGTGAAGACTTCACTTTATAAAGTTCAGCCGGCAACAAGGCATACTTGCCCTCGTACTGCGCCAGAATGGACTCATCCACATGGATCGAAACCTCCCCGCCTTGTTGTCCTACACCACTTTTGATGACCTGAAGGTGATAGGTGAAATCCTCGCCCTTGAAAATGTTCTGCACATTTTCACCGTATTTATTCAGATAAACCTGGTCGCCGACCATATTATTCATACGGCGATCTTCGCATGCAGATCCGAGTAGGGCCAGGAAGCATACCCACACCTGCACCAGCCTGCATGGAACGGCCATTGCGGCACTGCGTTTGTTATTTTTACCAGCCATAGTTCTGTGTAAAGTTTTTCATTTCGTTTAATTGTTCCTGGTTAATCGGGAAGAAATAGTGCTTCTTTTCAAACACCCTGGTGCCCGGAAACAGCGTCGACGAACGTTTCCAGGAATCATCGTAATTGGTCGCTACCAGGTTTCTGGTGTAGTTAGGGCCCACAAATTCCTTCTCCGCGATCATCCACATGCGGGCATCGTGATAGCGGTGTGATTCAAATGCCATTTCCACCATCCGCTCCTTGCGAATCAGCTCCCGCAACAGCGCCTGGTTGCCGATCACCTCCGGATAGGCCGTTTCCAGTTTGTTAAGCCCGCTGCGGCCCCTCACTTTGTTGATGTAAGCCAATGCATCCGCTTCATTGCGCTGCGGCTTTTCGTTACATGCCTCCGCATAGCTCAGGTAAATTTCCGCCAGCCTGAACATCGGCCAACAAAATTGCCCCCATTGCCCGTTCTCGGTGTTATTGCTGGGGTCGTTCATCCTCCTGAACAGGTAGCCCGCTTTCACGCAGTCGCCCGAAGCCTGGTAGCCCGACGTCCCTCCCGTGTAGAAAGTAATCACCTTGTCGCCGGAGCCGCGGTTATACCAGTTGAAACCATTGGCAAGAATGGACGCGTAAAAGCGCGCGTCCCGCCCCACCGTGCTGTTGTGCGCGCGGATAGGCGCCCAGTTATCCATCGGGTGGATGTAATTGGGCGTGAAGCCCTCCTCGCGATACCCCGACTTCGGATCTATGATGGGATACCCGTTGCCATCGTACCCAGTCACCGGGTAACGCCCGCTTTCGGCCATTGGATAGGTATCCACCAGTTTGAGGGAAGGCGAATATCCTCCGTACCCTTCCTTGACAGCCCTGGGCGGATTAGCCCTTACCACCCAGCCGAAGGCCCCTCCCAGCCAGCGTCCCCAGATCACTTCCGAATTCCAGAACTTAAAGAATATCCCCTGGTACGACTTGATCGCCTTCCGCATGGGGTCGGTTTCCGTATTATCTACATAGAGGGCATACTGGTTCATGTCGATCAGCTGCTTGGCCGTCTGCGCGGCCAATTCCCATTTGGCAGGGTCCGTATTTTGCGGAAAAATGTTTTTGCCTTCTTTGTTCACCATGCCTCTCAGATACTCCGCGCCATTAAAAAGAGGCCTTGCCGCGTAGAGCGTGGCGCGGGTCTTTGCCGCAAGGACCGCTCCTTTGGTAGCGCGCCCCGCCCACGCCTCCTCCGCAATGGTGGCAGGCAATGCAGCAATGCATTTATCAAATTCCGACAATATAAAATCGAAGTTCTCGGCTACGGTATGCCGGTCGATGGTTTCGGGGCGAATGGAAATATCCGAATCTTTATCTCCCCAGATATAAACCGGACCGTACTTACGCAGCAGGTTGAAGTAGAGGAATGCGCGGATGAAGCGCGCTTCTGCTTTCATCACTTCCTTTTCCGCCGGGCCGATTTCCACGTTCCGGTCCACATTGTTCATGAAAATGGTCGCCTGATTGATGCCGGTATAACTACTTTCCCACGTCGCATACGAGCCAGTAGTCGGGCCCCATGAGCCATTATTCATATTCAGCCACGACACACCCGACAACCATGAAAACATCCCCTCGTCGGATCTCGGAACGACGGAGCTTTCACCACCAACCATGTCGGAATCATCCGGAAGAAACCCGTAAATCTGTGCGAGATACGCCTCGGTGGTTGCTCTTTTATTGAAGGTCTCTTCCAGCGTCAGCGCATTCTGCAATTCCACGGAGAGATAATCACTACAAGAGGTAGTCACAAACAGGCACAGTAAAATGCCCGAGATGATAGAAAATTTGCTCATGTTAATCGCTTTTAAAAATTGAGACTTGCCCCTAAACTAACCGTCTTCATTTGCGGATAAATATTTCCGAAACTGGCATTGAGCTCCGGATCCCACAACTTGAACTTACTCATTGTAAACAGGTTAACACCCTGGGCGTAGAACCGCAAACTGGATACCTTCGCTTTACCTACAATGCTCTTGGGCACGGTGTAGCCTATTTCTGCATTTTTCAGCCGGATGAAACTCATGTCACGCTGGTAGAAAGTGGAGGCTTGCCGGTTGTTTTCATTATAGGCCAACGACATCCGGGCATATTCGGCATTCGGGTCCTGGTTGTGCAAGCTCCATCGCTTCTCGGCCGCGTCGGCCAGAATTTGACCATTCACCAGGATACTTCCCTGCGGCCCCTGCAACGGATCCCCGCCGATAATCCGGGTCACGTTGCCGACGCCCTGAAAAAAGGCTGACAAATCGAATTGCTTGTATTTCGCACTCAATCCGAATCCGTAGGACAGTTCGGGTACCGTACTTCGTCCGATAGCGACCCTGTCGTAGCTGTCCACTACCCCATCGCCATTGATATCCTTAAACTTGATATCACCCGGCACTACCGACCCGAACTTCTGAACAGGGCTTCGCTCAATATCCTCTACGGATTTGAAAAGGCCCATCGACACCAGTCCGAACTGCTGGTTGTAAGCTTGTCCGGCGACTTCCTGGTAGCCGTAAATCGGCGTCGGGGAATCGTTGTAAATGACCTTGTTGCGGTTGTAGGAGAAATTCCCACGGGCAGAGAGCAGCCAGTCCCCTTTCACATAGCTGTATTCAATGGAGCCGTCAACTCCCCGGTTGGCCATTTTTCCCAGGTTCACATATTGGGCCACATTAATCCCGACCACCGACGGCACGCTCTGCTGCAAAATATAAATCCCGTCGCGGCGCTCGTTGAAATAGTCGATTTGCAGTTTCAGCTTATCCCATATGCCGAGCTCGAATCCGATGTTCGTTTTGATAGCCTCCTCCCAGGCGACGTTGGGGTTACCGGGGTTACCGGTAGCAATGCCCGAAATGTATTTCTGCCCCGTGGTACCAAAAGTATACGAACCCGAATACTGCATTTCCGAATTGTACGCGAACCTGCGATCGCCCCCGATCTGGTCGTTACCGATGTAGCCATGCGAGCCCCGGAATTTCATCAGGTTAACCGCCGGAAAAAGATCATGGAAGAACCGCTCCTTGCTCAGGTTGTACCCCAGGCCGATCGAAGGAAAAAATCCGAAACGATGGGACGGCGCAAAGTTTTCGGAGCCGTTGTAACCGAAGTTACCGTCAAAAAACAGCTTGTTTTTGAATGCATATGTCACGCGGCCCGCGATCCCGATGTTGCGGTAGGGAAATGCCAGAATGTAGTTCGTCGGGAAATTGTTGGTAAACTCTCTCCGCGTGAACAGGAACAACCCTCCCACCCGGTGGTCCCCGAATGCATTGTCGTAGGTGAGTGAAGATTCCAGGTTGGTCGTCTTCGTGCCGCGGTTGGACCTCGCCAGAGACAGATAGTCGCTGCCATCCGCGTTTTTATGCAGTATCAGCTTACCCGCATCATCGCGCCCGGTGGCATAATAGGTCGCGGGATTTTTCCGCTTGTCCAATGTCGACTCATTGGTCGCGTCCCACGAAAACTTCACATTGAATTTGAGGCCGGGCACCACGTACTCGCTCAAATCCTGCGTCAGGCTCATCAGCGACTGTGCCGTGTTCCAGAAATCCTGGGAAAAGCCGGTCGTGTTGAGCGAGTAATACGGATTGCTTCCCACCAGCGGCTGCGCGTGGCTTCCGTCGGAGTAATACGGCGCGATGGCAATCGGCGGGGTGGTCATTACGATGTTGTACATGGTAGCCATGTCCACGCCCAGGCGGCTCTTGTTCTCGTAGGTATTCGAAAGGCTAAGGCTTAACTCAGTGGATTTGGTAATATCCACGTCCAGATTAGACCGGAAAGTAAACTTGTTGTACTTCACCGACGGATTGTAGGATTGCGTGACCACCGGATTAAACAGCCCGTTTTCATTGTAATAGGAGCCCGACACGTAATACCGTGCAATCCTTCCTCCCCCGGTCACATTCAGGTTCAGGCGGTTGCTCGTTGTTACATCTTTGTAAATGGTTTTCATCCAATCCACGTTCGGATACAGGTCCGGGTCTTCGCCCGACAGGTATTTTTGCTTGATATGGTCGGGAAATGGAATGGAACCGTTGGCATCGTAACTGATGTCGTTGTAGTAGTCCATCCATTGCTCCGCATTGGCCAGCTTCGGCAGCCTTATCGGCGCCAGAAAGCCTCGTTCGAAACGGGCATTAATGGTCGGTTTATCGGAATACTTACCCTTTTTGGTGGTGATAAGCACGATCCCGTTAGCCCCTCTCACGCCGTACACGGCCGTGGCACTTGCATCTTTCAGGATCGAAAACGACTCTATATCCTCAGGGTCTACCAAATCCATGGAGCGCTGAATCCCGTCTACCAGGATGAGGGGCGTATTATTAGCCCCGAAACTGCTGATACCACGTATCCAAAAACTGGATCCCGAGCCCGGCTCACCACTTCCCTGGACGGACACAATACCGGCAATCTGGCCGGCCAATGCATTGCTCAGCTTGCTTACGGGCACTTTCAAATCATTGGGAGGCACCGACGAAATGGCGCCCACAATGCTCTCTTTTCGCTGCGTTCCGAAAGCTACCACTACTACTTCTTCCAGATTCTTGTTATCCGATCTGAGAATAACATCCAGTGTTTTCTTCTCGCCGAGCTGGACTTCCTGGCTGACATACCCCACAAAGGAAAATACCAAAGTCACCTGCCCCGATGGCACCGACAGGCTGTAATTGCCCGACGCATCGGCCGATACGCCTCTCAATGTGCCTTTCACGGTCACGTTCACGCCCGGGAGCACCTCGCCTTTTTCGTCCGTTACCCGGCCGGTAACTGTTACATCTGCCGCTTTGGCCGGCGTATGCAACATTTTTCTTTCCAGCATCGCAACTGCTTTCAGCCGGTTGTCGACCGCAAAAGCAGGCACGTGTTCAAGCGGCTTTTGCACGATGCTGATTTTCTCGTTCCTTAGCACATAAGTACCCTTCTTGACCTTCATATATTGAATGCCGGTCGAGCGCAAAAGGGTTTCCAGGTTATCTTCAAATGAGGCTGATGGCCGGATACTGCTGACCGACACCCTGATGTTTTCCACGATTTTCTCTTCGAACAGCAAATCGACCTGAAACTTGTCCTTCAATTTCAGAAGTACATCCACAAGGTCCACCAGCTGAGGGCGCGTGTCCGATTGGCGAACGATGGTCTTGGAGTCGGCCAGCAGCTGTCCCAGCGAACGTGAGGGAAGCGCGCCAACCGCCAGACAGAGGAACAGAAGCCTCATAAATTGTAATCGTAGCTTCATAAACAACAAATTAAGGATAGAAAACAATTAACGGTTAGGAATTAAAATGACCTTATTCTCAGCTTTTTTGATTTCGAAATCGTACATATAAGAGAGGATCGAGAGAAGTTCGTCGGCATTTTTTGCGGGGAAAGATCCTGTTGCGGTACGCGCGGCCAGCTCCTTGCCGTTTATTTTCACTTCCACACCGAAAAGCTCGTGGATCCTGCGGGCAACTTCATACAATGGGGTATCGTCGAATACCAGCCGGTGCTCCGTCCATGCGGAGTGCTCGGCAAGCTTTTCATCAGATAGTTTCTCGATGATGATCTGGCCGCTTTTTTCGACGGTCGCGCGATCGCCCGGCAGCATGGTCAGCGGTTGGTCCCCGGCCGGCGAGGAAATTTCCACTTTTCCCTTGTTCAGCACCACGCTGGTCTTCCGGGCCCTGGTATACACGACAAATTCAGTCCCAAGCACGGTAATCAGGCTTCTATCGGCATTATGAACTTTGAAATACTGGTGATCATGCGTGTGCTGCACGGAAAACTCTGCCTCTCCATCCAGAAACACATGCCGGGTCGATTTTCCAAAACCCCAGCGCGGTACCTTTAATGTAGAGTTTGCATTCAGCAGCACGGTACTCCCGTCGGCAAGCCGGAACCGGGTTTGCTCGCCGAAAGCAGTGTGATAGGTGCGGTAAATCAATAATTCCCTTTGCCAAAAAGCCGCGAAACTCATCAGAAACAGGCACGCTGCGGCCCAAAGCAGCACCATTTTCCTTGAAATTCTCCTTGTTGGCAGAAGCTCCGGTGTTAATGCGGGCTGCTCCTCGTCCCGCAGCTTTGCCTTTACTTTCATCAATGCTTCGGCAGGGTCGGGCTGGAATTGGATGTGCATTTTCTCCCATTCCTCCAACCACGTAAAATACAACTCCACATTTCGCGCGTCTTCCAGCCATTTCAGCACCATTTCCTTTTGAAGCGGTGTTGCATCGCCCGAGAAATAGGAAAAAACAATATACTTCGTCAATTCTGGCTTCATTTTTTTGTTCTGGTAATATGTTTCAGGACCACAGGGGCCTTGCATAGACTCAGGTTCGAGTCAAACAATTTTCAAATAGCGCAGGCCGCTTCCGTCAATGGTTACTGCCGAGCGCTCTCCTCAGCTCTCCAAGAGCCTTGCTGATATGGGCTTCGACGGCTTTCCTCGAAATTTGCAGCTTGTCCGCGATCTGCTGGTAGGACATTCCGTTAAAACGGCTCATCAAAAAAACCTTCTGATTCTGGGGAGGCAGCCCGTCGACAATTTTCACAATCCGCTGGTAGAGCTCGTCGAACTCAACCAGCTTGTCGGGTTCCATATGCATTGAAACCAGGGTGGTATCCGACAATTCCTCGGCGATTTCATTCTTAAACTCCCACCTCAGGTAGGTCAGGCACTTATTCCGCACCGACATAAAAAGATATGCGCGGAAAGAGGTGGTGATATGGATGTGCGCGGCCTTTTTCCAAAAGGCCATAAACACTTCCGAGACGATATCTTCCGCTACCTCTCTAGAATATACGTACCTCACCGCATGGCTGCACAACGGTGTGTAGTAATGGCAAAACAACAGGTCATAGCCCTTTTCTACATCTGTTTGAAATACACTTCTAATGAAAAATTCCTTATCTATCGCCGCATCCGAAGCCTCTTGCCGATCCGGGCCGGACTCTGCCTGCATCAAGCTTTTGTTCGGATAATCCTGATCCAAAGTTTTATTCTGCATCTTTTCCAGTTCGACGAATTTATGTGTACCATTTAACACAATGACAAAATTTAAAAACAACACCCTACCCTGGCCGATTAAATAATTTAAATTAGAAACTATCGGGTTACAAAAACTTCTACATTAACTTGGGACGGGCTGCATGAAATTATAAGCTTCCCGACTGATAGTGAATCTCTTGCTTATGGCACACAACACCAGAAAATACAAGTTTGAAATATTTACGGATGTGTTCGAACAAAACATCCGCAAAGGCGTTTTCAGGCCCGGGCAGAAATTACCGTCAGTGCGCGAATTGAAACAGCAATATCAAACCAGCATAAGCACCATCCAGAGCGGATACGAATATCTGATCATTCGCGGTTTGGTGGAAAGCATACCTAAATCGGGTTACTACGTGGTCAATAAGCCGGATACGGCTGCTCACCAGCCCCATGCCGTGCATCAGCCGATTGCGAAAGATCCCGTTTTCACACGCAACCTCGAACTGATAACTTCCCGGCGCGGCGGTCACAGGGTCTCCGAATTCAATGTAGCGGCCCCGGGAGACTTGTTGATTCCGCAGAAATTATTGCTACGCACCATGCAGCAGGTGATCAGGGAGCAGGGTGCCGGGCTGCTCCGGTATTACCCGCCGAACGGTTCGCCTGAACTTAGGGACCATATCATCCAACGTGCCGCAGTCCATAAAACCGCCATCAACCCCGACGAACTGCTCATCACCGACGGCGCATTGCAGGCATTGTATATTGCATTGGCGTCCGTGTGTGAAGCCGGTGATGTGATCGCCGTCGAAAGCCCGTGTGTGTTTTCGGTGCTGGAAGTGATACGCGTGCTTAATTTGAAAGTTGTGGAGGTTCCCGTGAGCCCTTATGCAGGGTTCGATATCGACTTTTTGCGTATAGCCTGTCGCAGTAACCGTATCAAAGCGGTGTTGGTAACGCCCAATTTCCATAACCCGACCGGAATCCTGCTCAGCGACGAACAGAAAATTGCCCTGCTTGCTGTCGCCCGGGAATTCAACGTCGCGGTTATCGAGAACGACATCTACGGCGACCTGCATTTCCACGGCACCAGGCCTTCCACGATCAGAAGTTTCGATGACAGTGGTCTCGTGCTCACTTATACTTCCTATGCTAAAACGCTCGCTTCCGGAATAAGGCTGGGCTGGTTAGCTGCCGGGAAATTTATGCAGCGAGCAGAGCAGATCAGGTTTGCATTAGGCAGTACCGTTTCCCCATTGTACCAGGAAACCGTGAACCGGCTCCTCGCCGACCATAGCTACGACCGCCATGTCCGCGCATTCAGGATACAGCTCGCCCGAAACGCTCATCATGCGATTCAGCTGATTTCCGAAAATTTCCCTGAAAAAACGTCCATTCTCACACCCGCAGGCGGGTACAATGCCTGGGCACAAATGCCGGATGGCACCGACATGGATCACTTTTATAAACAATGCGAGCAAATCGGGGTCCGTTTCACACCCGGCTACACCTTCTCATTCTCCGGAGCTTTCGACAACTGTTTCCGGATCGTTTTCGCTGATAAATTCTCTCCCGAAAGAATTGCCGTCATCCGGCTCGCGGGGCAGCGTTCCAGGTCCAATCTGTACTGAGCATTTTGTAAAAAAGTGTACTGTGTATCGCCCAAAGGCAGCTCATAAATTTGGCGCATAACTAGCTACACAGTAACATGAAAGTCACAACGAAATTCACCATTGCCACGGACCAAGGCGTGGAAACCTTGCTGGTGCTCACCAGGCAACTGGCCATCGAAAAGTACTCGTCGATCGTAGAGCCCCCCCTCCTTGATCGCTACATCGCTGAAAATTTCTCAAAAAAAGCATTGATCGACGAGCTTAACAGCATGTCCAATCAATGGCTGGTGGTATATGCCGACAACCGCCCGGCCGGATATGCACGCATCACCACCCGCGGCCATAAACCGCAGCTGCTGGACGGCAAGCCGTCGGTGCGCATTGCCGATTTCGGGATTCTCAACGTCTTCACGGCACCAGCCATCCGGGACGCACTGTTCGAAAAGTGCCTCGCCGTCAGCCGCGCGCACCACGGCATTCAAATATGGGTCAACGAACACCTCGAAAGCCCATGGATCGGACTCTTCGAAAGCAATGGCTTCACCAGGATACAGGATGCCTGTGAGTTGGATGGGTTGCCGCTGCAATCTGTATGTTTGATCGCGTCGTGATCTGGCTGAATGAGGCATTGAAAACCGCGCGAGCGATAATTCTCCTTTCATTTCTCGCTTTGTCTGTAATTCACGTTCTTGTAAACCGGTGCGAACCGCATCAGGAATATCGTATTACGTAAGCCGTCCCATGTTTGTTATTGAAAGTTATCTGATCGCAGTTTTCTTTTGTATTGTCACCATGCTCTGTTGGGGCTCCTGGTCGAATACCCAAAAACTTGTGAGCACAAATTGGCGGTTTGAGCTTTATTGTTGGGACTTCGTCAACGGAATCGTACTGGCTGCCCTCATTTTTGCATTGACTTTGGGAAGTTATGGCGATCACGGCAGGAGCTTCATAGAGGACATCCGACAATCCGATAGTAATAGCATTTGGAGCGCCATACTGGGCGGAGTCCTTTTCAATGCTGCGAACATTCTGTTTACGGCTGCCATATCATTTGCAGGAATGTCCGTCGCATTCTCAGTCGGCGCGGGATTGTCGTTGGTGCTAGGCGTCATTGTAAACTTTTTGGATTCCCCCGTCGGCAATATCATGCTTCTTTTCCCCGGAGTAGCACTTATTGTGATAGCGATATTGCTCAACGCCCACGCTTACAGAAAAATGGCTGCCGGAGCAACCACCATTTCGACCAAAGGCCTGCTATTGTCGATTTGCAGCGGTCTCCTGATGGGACTTTACTATAAATACGTTGCGAATTCCATGTTTCCCGACCCGCTAACACCTTTGGCTGGAATGCTTAGTCCTTACACCGCCATCTGCTTCTTTTCCGGCGGCGTTTTACTGAGCAATCTGGTTTTAAATCCGCTGATGATGGTCAAACCATTTAGCGGCCCACGGGTCAGCTTTTCAGCGTATTTTGAAGGCAGTAGGAAGGATCATTTCTTCGGCGTCGTTGGAGGTCTTGTTTGGTGCATTGGCATGCTATTCAGCATTATAGCCTCCTACAAAGCGGGTGCCGCTATTTCATATGGCCTGGCCTCTGGAGCAATCGTTGTGGCTTCTATTTGGGGAATATTCGTTTGGAAAGAGTTTAAGGACGCCCCAAAGGGGACTCAGGCGATGCTCAATGTCATGCTGGTGTGCTTTTTCGTCGGTTTACTCATGATCGTTTTTGCAAGGTAAGATGCAGTCAATATTAAAATACCTCACCGGCGATGCAGGCGAGGTATTAAAAAACGCTTAGCGCTATTTTAGCTCCAAACTAGCCATTGTGGTTAATTCCACACGCGCTTGTTTGGGCAAGCCTGCTACGGCTATGCACGTACGGGTGGGGAAGCGATCGGTGAAATAGGTTTGGTATACCTCGTTCAGTTGGTCGAAATACCGCATATCCGTCAGGTACACCGTAACACTCACAATGTGGCTGAAAGTTAACCCATGTTCAACAAGTATTGTCTCAATATTGGTAAACACCTGTTTTACCTCGTCCTCAAAGGAGCTCGTCACCAGTTGTCCGCCAGCGGAGCCGATCTGCCCCGAAATGAACAAGAACCCATTGGATACCAAGGCTTTTGAAATCGGCACTGCCGGTGCAGCAGCTTTTTCGATTGTACTCATGTGATAGATTGCTATAATTACAGTTTAATCCTATGGCTGCAATATACCGCATTTAGGCTTCCTTGTCACGGTATTTTCAAAGTAACACAGCGGTTTTGATCTGATCGTTTAAATATAAATCTCCCCCTTCAAATAAAGAATTGCCGAACCCGTGAGCTCCACCCGATCTCCCAGCAAACGGCATCCCACTTTTCCGCCGCGTTCGGAGGTTTGAAAGGCCGAAAACGCTTGCTTCTGAAGTTGGTCGGCCCAATAAGGCACAAGCGTTGTATGGGCGGAACCTGTGACCGGGTCTTCATTTACCCCTTTCGCAGGGGCGAAATAGCGGGAGACAAAATCGTACTTTTCAGCTTTGGCAGTCACAATCAGGCCACCGGTTTCCAGATCGGCTATTACGCTGAGGTTTGGCTTCAAATGTTCGACGTCTTCCTGATTGTCAAAAATCAGCATTGTCCGGGCCTTACTCCGATAGGCAGCGACGGGCTGCTTGTCGGTAGCTGCCAGGAGCTCCGGAGTCAGTGGCACTTCGCTAAACTGATCCGCCGGGAAATTTAAAGTAAATTGATCACCCTGGACCGTTACAGGAAGTTCTCCGCTCCTGTGGGAATAAAATGGGATTGTTGTTCCCGGGAAACTTTCGTATTTTTTCAATACATATGCAGTGGCAAGCGTCGCGTGCCCGCAAAGATCGACCTCCACTGCGGGCGTAAACCAGCGGATTTCGACCCGGTCGCCTTTCACTACATAGAATGCGGTTTCGGAAAGATTGTTTTCCCCGGCAATCTTCGACAACATCCGATCGTCCGGCCACTCCTGTAATGGACAAACAGCAGCTGGATTTCCCCGAAAGACTTCATCCGCAAAAGCATCAACCTGATAAATAGCAATTCTCATAACCTTGTTTTTTCACAAAGTTAGACGACCTGCAACAAAGGGCACAGATACAGTTTCAACTACTATTTAGAGTACAGAAGAAACATCCATCAGCAACTCTCTATCGGTCATCAGTGTAAGTAGCGTTGATCGGCAGGTAGTAAGCTTCCGAACGGTCTCTTACGAGGGCATAGTTGTTCGGTGGATCTGCAAGCGTTTGGTAGGTCACCGGATTTTGGATCGATACCATGGATGGTTGAAGGGTTAACAGGCCGTCCAGCGTTTGGTAGGTCAGGCGCGTGAACACAAGGCTTGTTTCACCGATCGCCATATTGAGTTGCGGGGCTGCGTAATACCGGTTTGGCCATAGCACACTGGGATCGTCCGGTTCACCGCCCGGGACCGATTCGCTGATCCAGTATCCGGTCGGAGTAGGAAATGCCGGGCTGGCTATCCGCTTGACATGCAGCCTTATTTTGTATTCCAGTGTAGCGGTGGTCGTACCTGTCCGGTTGTAGGAAAAAGCCTCGGTAGTCAGCAGATGCACATTGTGGTTGCCGGGCGTCAGTGTGGCGTAAACGTCGGTGTTGGAGCTTCCGCTCATGATGTCGATCTGAACGATCTCAAATTCGCACGGGTAGAGTCTTGGACTTCCGTTTACCCGCAAACAGTTCGATTGCCCGGGATCTACCGGACCGACGTGATCCGTACAGGACAAAGCCACTACCATGACCAGCATGGAGAAACCTGCAAGCGTTTTTCGTAGAATCATTTCATTAGGCTGCTAAGTGGTGAGTGTATAATACTGAAATTCAGCGCGTTGCTGCGGGCGTAATTTAGCCATTGAAAATTACCGCGACAAGAAAACGTAAAGAATTTATTTAGAGTTACATACAGCAAATTAGCCGGCCTTGTAGTTGCCTGGTATATGGCCCACAAATAGCCCAAAATGCGCTACCTCAGCAGGGACCTGATGATGGGTGCTACAATGTCATAGGGCTGTCCCATACTGACCATATTACCAGTCCACGCCTTCACAATGACTCCCTTTTGATCGACAATGTAGGTGGTCGGAAATCCACTGAAAACAAACTTTTCAGCAATGCTGCCGGAGTTTGCGCTGATATCAAAGAGAAACTTTCCGGTATTGAGGTACAATGGTTTTAAAGCTTGTTCCTCATCGGTTGCAAATCCGATAAAGTTCACATTCTTAGTCCCGAACTCTTTCACCAGTTTGTTCAGGGATGGCATTTCAGCCACACACGGCCCACAGCCTCTAAACCAAAAGTTGATCACCAATACCTTACCGCGCAGATCAGCATTACGATACCTTTTGCCATTGATCGTCATAAACTCCAAATCCGGGATCTTTTTTCCACGAACACATTCCGACCACTCGTTCGAAGCCTTTCGCAACTCCAGGCTGGAACGGCTCGACAAATGCTTCAAGCCATATTTTTGGGTCTCATCGTTTGCATAGATAGTTTTTTGCGCCTGATATAACTTTGAACCGCAAGCCTGGATTGTCTGGCCCTGGGCATTAGGCAGCGGGGCGAAAATGGCAATCATCAAAAATACCAAATGCTTCATAGGTGACGGGAGATGTTCGTATCTGTACCTTAAAATACACAATGCATCAATTCACAACTTCAAAGTCCTTTGTTTTGTTTATATAATTTATTTATATATTGAAACCGCAATTGATATAAACACAACATTCCATGAACGCTGCGAAAATCGTCCTGCTCGTAATGCTAGCATGCGGCCTATCCTGCTCAAATGACCGGGCTAAGCTCGGAAAGCCTGCTCCCGGCACCAAAGATGCACTTTCCGACTTTGCGCATTGGTGGAGCTATCATTCCAAAAACATCAAATTTTATAAGCATTTCACGCCGTTCGACACCGATGCGCGTTCTATACCGCTCGACTCATTCATGCAAAAATACCGCACGGGTGAGTATGCGGTTTTAAAGTACACGCACGACGATACGACCATTCAGTACCAGCTCAAAAAACTGGATGCCAACAGCGAAGAGAACATCCGCAATCAGCTTCGCGCTACGGCTTACAGTGATTTCAGGGATTTTCTTAAAGTGGGGAAACTGCTGGAAGGTTTTGGTTACCGATCCATCGACGGCCAGGCCTTTGACCGCGAAACTACCCGCGACAAATTCGTCGTGATGAAATTCTGGTTTATCGGCTGCGCGCCCTGCATCGAAGAAATGCCCGAACTAAATGCCATTGTGGCTAAAAATAGCGAAAGGAAAGACGTCGTTTTTCTTAGCGTCGCGCTGGATCCGCAGCCTGCATTGCGGAAATTCCTGGCCGGCAGGAAGTTCGACTACGCCGTGGTGGGTGATAAGAAGGATTACGTCGCCGACACGCTGGGCATCAACGCATTTCCTACCCACCTGCTAATCGACAAGCGGGGAAATGTGGCGGGCATTTGCAGTAACGTGAAAGATTTAAAAGAAATGCTGGGCGACCATTCCATTGCGGAATGAAAGTGCTATCCCTTGAAGGACCTTTGAAATTGACAAAACGCAAGCACTGAAAATACCAGAAAGTACGCCATACTTACCAGCAGAAAGCGCTCGGGGTTCGCATGATCAGGTGATGAATTATAGTTTAAAAGCATGATCGAATATGCATATGGGAAAAAGTCGGCGTAGCCTCCTTTGCCATTCATCAATACGGCAAGCGCTATTCCAGCCAGACCGACACCCAGCGCGGAAATCAGATTCCTGACTTTGAGTCCAAGCCAAAAATGAATGGAAATGATCGCTAATACGGCTGTTTTAACTTTGATAGAAAAATCTAACACCGTAAAAACCTCAGGGCGATGGATGCCGAAATTGAGTCCAGGTTTACAGATGCCTAATATTTCTCCGGCAACGAAAGTAAAAAGGACAAACAATGCCATGAAAGCAAAAACCATCGTCAATACAAGCAGGTACTTGCCCGCGAATATGATTGCTTTCGACACGGGAAGCACCAATACATGCTTCCATGCATTAGCCTTGTATTCTATGTTGAAAATGAGCCCTATCAGCAAAATAATATAGAGCGGCATGAACAAAATAATACCGTTGAATGCCCTCGCGAACAACTCGCTCCATGGGTTCACACCCGCCGCGGGAACAAACATCTCCCAGTTGTAAATGTACGTGATGATCAACATGAGCGGAATAATGGCAGCTCCAATGACTGTCAGCCAGAGTGCAAACGTCCTGCGAAGCTTGATCAGCTCGGTCAGATAGAAGTCGGTCAGATCTCTCATATCAGCGCTTCACCAATTGGAGGAAAATTTTCTCAAGATCGTCTGCATGCGCGGCAAGCCGGTAAACGTCCAGGCCGGCTTCACACATCATCCGGCAAACTTGGGCAGCCTGTTCTTTGTTCGCCAGGCGCAGCGTCAACCTGCCTCCGGTATTGCACACAACATGATACCTACCATCTAACAATGCCGCTGCGGCCTGATTATCATTCGTTTCGAGGTCGATGGTTGAATTTTCAAAACGCAGATCCTGCAAAGCTTGCATGGTGCCTTGAAAAACAAATTGCCCCTCATTGATAATCCCGATGTGCGTGGCGAGCTTCTCCACCTCTGTAAGGATGTGGCTTGATACGAGAATCGTCGTTCCGCAATCCCGGTTCAGCCTCTGAAAAAGCTCCCTGATCTGAATGATCCCATGCGGGTCCAAACCATTCGTGGGTTCGTCCAGGATCAGTAGCTCCGGCGCCGGAAGCAAGGCAACTGCCAGCCCCAGGCGCTGCTTCATTCCGAGTGAAAACTCCCGCACTTTAACGCCGGTAACCGCCGACAAGTCAACGGTTTGCAATACCTCGCTGATCCTGGATCTGGAGAGCTTACGAATGCGCCGGTTGATTTCCAGATTTTCAAAGGCTGTTAAATGCTCATAAAGGGAAGGTGCCTCGATCATCGCGCCGATCCTCGAAAAAAGATGCCTGCGATCCTGTGCGAATGGTTGTCCAAACAGCTCTACCATTCCGTCGTCTGGCGGAAGCAATCCGAGCAGCAACCGGATCGTGGTCGTTTTTCCGGCGCCATTCGGGCCCAGGAACCCGTAGATTTGCCCCGGCCCAATATTCAAATCGATGTTTTTAACGGTTGGAGTTTGCGGCGTATATCCAAATCGCAATCCGTTTGCGGAAACAATGGCGGTCATTTGTGGTATTCAATAGTGGCTAATAAACCTGCTACAATGTTACACTGCTCGCCTCTGCGATAAAAAAGATCGGACAGACGGGTAAGAATTGGTGCCCGGAACGTATTTTTCAATGCCGAAACCTTATCTGCCAGTCCAACGATTAATCCCCCCTTTCACCTATGAAGCCTGTCGACGTCTTGGCATCCGGATTAATAGCATCAAAAACCGGCATCCATGTCGTATTCTGCCTGACGTTTGTCGCCATATTTTCGATCCCCGTTGTTTTAAGCGGCAACGAAGGAATAGGCTTTGCGGCACTTTGCTGCTGCCTTTACATTCTGTTCAGTACCTATCTGGGCAGATGGCTGGGCAAACTAATCGCCTCCCAGAACGTAAATTGGCCAGTTGCCCTCGGAGCGCTGGCCGTTTTTACAGCCTGGACGGTGCTGGGGACCATTGGGGCCGGGCTCCTTTTCAAGGGCGATTACTGTAACCATTTTGGACAATACCTGGCGATCAGCTTCCCGCTGGTTGCCCTGTTCGCATTCCTGGGAGTTTCCGTGTCATTGGTAAGAGGGAGCCTCGTACGACAGATCAATGATGCCAACTTACGTCAGCAGCAAAAGCAGAGCGAGCTTGAACTGCTTATTGCGCAGCTAAGCCCTCATTTTCTTTTCAATACGCTCAACAATATCTATGGACTCTCGATTACTCAGCACAGCCGCGTACCCGACCTGCTGTTAAAGCTCTCCGAATTGCTGCGTTACTCGCTCTATCAAACCAGGCAGCCATTTATCCCCGTTTACAAGGAAATTACCTACATTAAAAACTATATTCATTTTGAAAGGATACAGACGGACGCCAAAATCTGCTTCGAGGAGCAAATCGAAGAGGTGGCCGACAGTAATTTGCTGATTGCGCCCATGCTGTTGATTGTGTTTGTCGAAAATGCTTTCAAGCACTCACGCCATGCGCAAAGCGGTTCTCCGGCAATCAGGGTTAAATTAAATGTCAGGGATAGTTGGTTGCATTTCGAGGTTTGTAATACCTGTCCGGCAGCCATTCCGCGTAGCAAAGAATTGCCAGACTCCTCCGGCATGGGGCTCAACCACACACTTCGGAGATTGGAACTGATCTACGGGAATAACTTCCGCTACCACGCTGAAAAACAAGGGGACGAATACAAAATGAAGTTAGCGCTAAAAATGAAAACGCCATGATAAATTGTCTGATCGTCGACGATTCCCCGATTGCGCGGGATATCCTATCCGAGTACTGTAAATTTTCGCCGAAACTAAATGTAGCAGGCAGCCTGGGCGATGCCCTGGCCGCGCGCGAAACAATGGCAGTGTCCGACATTGATATCCTTTATGTCGACATCAATATGCCTGTTTTGAGCGGCATTGAGTTGGTAAGGACTTTACCGAGGCAACCCCAGGTCATTTTCACGACCGCTTACAGTGAATTCGCCGTCGAAGCATTCGAGTTGTCGGCGTGTGATTATTTGGTGAAGCCGTTTTCGCTGGACCGGTTTATCATTGCAACGGAAAAGGCAGTCAAAAATATCGCCGCCGATACAAAGCGGCGCCTTCCTCAGAGTCATTTTCTATTCATTAAAAACGAAGGAGCTATCCACCGCGTAGATGCCGAAAAAATACTCTACCTCGAAGCCAGCAGGAACAATACGAAAGTCGTGACCGAAGACGATATGTTGATCAGCACGATGTCTTTGTCGTATATCGAAAAGAAATTGCCCGGCAACGGATTTCAGCGCGTACACCGCTCATTTATCATCAATACCTCGAAAGTAACCAGCCTTCATCACAACAAAGTGTTTATCAAAAAGAATGCAATCCCGCTCGGCGAAAACTTCAAATCGGACTTTATAAAGGCGATTGGATTGACATAATCGCCAGCCTTCGCTGATTCAGCATACCTGAACCAGACATTTATATTATGTACCCGCAGCCAAGCATTAATACTGAGAAACGCCTGGCATAGAGCGCATATGTAATTTATTTATATATTTATAGAACTTTGGATTACGCTCTTGCAATCTCATGAAGCATCTTCTTTTATTCATCATTTTCGCAATCGCTTTCGACGCCAGTGCATGTGATTGCTCGGACCCAAAGTTTATGGAGAAATACGTCCAATCCGACTTTGTAGCCCGAATAACAATCACTGAAACTTTTGCCAACCAAGGTTCAGCACCGCACTATGAATCGAACATCGTCATTCACCAGCTTTTTAAGGGTAATCCTGTAAAATCCCTATCCATTTACGGGAGCAGTGACGGGAAACGAAGGAGTTCCTGTGATGTATTTTTTGAAAAAGGGACGGAGATGCTGGTTTACGCGCACAAAGCGGATCAAGACCGTTACGTTTTCGACTCATGCTCTGGCTATGTAATACTGACAATCCCAAGGCGCAACAACCAGGAACGTGAGCTGGAAATGCTCGGTTTTTTGAAGCAGAACAATATAGTCACAACCAGTAAAACCCGCTATGGCGTTGATCTCGGCAAAAGGCTTGATGCTTTCCGTGACGAAACATTAAAAAAGCGTTATGCAATTTTTGAAATCACCTTCAACGGCGATCTAACTGTCGATTCCGTAAAGACTATCAGCGGATTCTCTCCGGCATTAGACAACAAACTCATCGAAATCCTCAAACAATCGCGCTGGGTTAGCGACCGGCCAGGATTGGACGCCAACGGGAACAAGGTTTCACCGGGAAGCACGCTACTTTTCGCATTCTATTATTATCCGGCGGAGGGTAAGGCGGAGAGTTTTATTGGGGAGTTTGATGTTTAGTGCCAAAAGACAGGTTAACTACCTGTAATATAAACCGCTTATGGTTTTTGGTCTCCACCCTACCATTAACTGTCCCGGATCCCCCTTTTAATTGGCCAGTTTGCCATGCGATAGCTTTGCAAGTATTATCTAAGTTTGGCATTCATCAACCAGAGACGGACATGCTATTACAAAACAAAAACGCAATCATATTCGGCGCGGGCGGTTCACTGGGAGGTGCTGTTGCACAAGCCTTTGCAGCAGCCGGGGCCCAGGTGTTTCTCTCCGGCATTCATTTGGAGAGCGTTGAAAATACCGCCGTCAAAATCCGCACAGCGGGCGGAAACGTTCATACCCGCCAGGTGGATGCGCTTGACAAAACAGAAGTTGACGCATTCGTGTCGTGGGTTGCCGGGCAATATGGCTCCGTCGATATCTGTTTCAACGCGATCGGCCTGGAAGATGTGCAAGATATGCCCCTGACGGAAATGAGCGTGGAGGATTTTACAAGACCCATTTCAAGGGCTATACAAAGCCAGTTTCTAACCGGTACGGCCGCCGGGCGTGTGATGAGCAGGCAGGGCAAAGGCGTCATACTCTCACTTACCGCAACGCCCGGCGGCATTGGCTATCCGGGAACCGGCGGATTTGGGGTGGCTTGTTGCGCAATCGAAAGCTTTTCCAGAAACCTGGCTTCCGAGCTGGGGCGGTCAGGCGTGCGGGTAGTCAACATCCGTTCGGGAGGCTCGCCCGACTCACGCGTATTCGTCGATGCATTTGCCAGTATCGGAAACGAGCTTGCCTCTCAGATTATCGGGACGATGGAAGGCGACACGATGCTCAAAAAGCTCCCCGGAATGATGGATATCGCCAACACCGCCGTTTTTGCCGCTTCCGATTGGACAGCCATGATCACCGGCACTACCATAGACGTGACGGGCGGTACAACCTCCGCATTAAACTACAAGACAAGCCACGATACCGCCTTTATTCCTCCATTCACGAGCCCCGAAAACAGCGGTTTTTAACGTCAATACATCGCATACGAGGCGGCGTATCCCTGAAATCCGGCTCGTGGAATATTTAGCAGTGTGATTAGCAGCGTGCATTGCTTGAAAACAAAAGGGCAGCTGGAAAAGGTTGCTAAATGACAGGTGTCCGACACCTGTCAAACCTTCTCGCCCACAATCGTGAATACGGCATTATAGCGCTCCCTGACGTTACTCATGGCCGCCTGGACCTTTTTCAATGCAGCATTATAGCCCGCATTCACTTCCAACAGGCGTTCGGTGATCTGTTTCGCATTTGTTTGCTCGATTTCAAACGTCCAGTCTGCCAGGCCCAAATCGTAGTACATCTGGCCTTTAATGGTGTCCTCGGGCTGGCGCAGGTAGAAGCATGGCGTACCATTGGCGGCGGCGATGATCGGTGAATGGCATTCGAAACTCAGCACCGCTTGCGCTCTTTTGTAAAGGGATGCAGCCTCGTCGGGCAGCCAGTAGCCGTGTTTCACGATATAAGGTTTTATATCGTCGGGCAGCGGGTTGATCAGCAGCTCATCCATAACGTCCAGTTGATAGGTCATTTCCGGGCATACTACCACTTTCCCTTTGGTTTTTCGCACCCAGGCCACCATCGCTTCGCGTAATTTGGCATGATCGATTTCCTTCCATTTGTCGTTCAGCTCGTCCACTTCGCGGATGCGTTCGGGGCTCCATCCGGCATTGTTAGGCCTGATCTTGTAGTACGGCGTCCGCCTTAGCCGGGGAATGACGCAGATAAATTTCCGGTCGGTGAGCTTGTTGTCGCTGATAAATTTCGCTGCGGCGGCATCGTCGTGGATGTCCATCGCAAATGTGGCATCCGGCGCGAACGCGATATGCTTTCCTTCGAGGCCGGCTTCTTTCAGCTTCGCGATCGACGCTGTTTCGCGGGTAAAAATGAAGGACGCATTTTGAATGATCCTTTTCAAATCGGGCGTAACGTCCTGGATGGTAACCCCGAAAATTCCGAATGGCTTTTGGGTCTGCTTTTGCCAGCTGTCCAGATAGTCGGCGGCCACTACCGACGGGCCTGAGCCATGAAGGAAAAAGTCGGCGGTGGCAAATGCCTTTCTCACCTCGTCGGATTGCGGTTCTCCTTCCTTGCTGACCTGCCCGTGAATAATTTGTAAATCGGGATAGTGCTTTTTGAGCATACCTTCGGCGAAGTCGCTTTTGCTCTTTTTCCAAAGGATCAGCTTCGCTTTCGGCAGCCGCTTTTTGAGCAATGCGATGAGGCCCGGCGTATGCGCGATATCGCCGATGTTCACGTCCTGCCAGCCCGAAACAAACAGGATCGTGGGATCGGCCTTGGCTTGCGCCATTTCGCCCAACAGGATCACTCCCGCCAGCGCAGCGGCATTTTTTATAAAATCTCTTCTGTTTTTCAAATGCATGGTTGATAACAATTTAAACTTCCTTTATTAAACTAACTGAGGTACTGCCTCATTAATGCCATGGTCTCCTTCTGGCGCTTATGCACGAATGCAAGCGCCTTGTCGACCTTCTGCGAGGTCGCTTTTTTGTTCGTCAGCATGTCCAGCACCGCAGGTACCAGCCTATCGATATCATCGGACTTGTCGAGGTCGAAAAGCCATTCGCCCAGCCCGATGTCTTTCCACATTATCCCCTTGCTGGTTTGCTCCTCAAAGCGGCATACGATCGCGGGAATGCGGTTGCCGATGCACATAATGGGTGAATGCATTTCGATGCCGAACAGCCCCGCCGAACGTACATAAGTACTTATTGCCTCGTCGGTGAGCCAGTATTCCGTCCGCAGCACCGTTTTTTGCTTCACATCGTCGGGCAGCGGGTCAAAAAGCATTTCTTTGCCGATCCGCATCTGCGTTTCGTTTTCCGGGACGATCAGGATTTTGTAGGGTGTCTGGCGGGCCACGGCGGTAATAGCCGCGCGGATCGGCGCGTTGTCGTGCTCTTTCATGGCCTCGTTGCGGGCGTGCTTGTCGGCATTAGGCTTCTGGTTCTTGCGGGGCAGCTCCCACCAGGGCGTGAAACGAAGCTGCGGGATCACGCACACAAACTGGCCGTCTTTCAGGTCATGGTTTTTCAGAAATGCAGTCGCTTTCGCATCATCTTTCAAATCCGCGGCGAATGCGCCATCCGGGCAAAATTCCATAATGGGCGATTTTACCCCCTTTTCCCGGGCAAATGCAAGCGAGGCCGAGTCCCGGAACAGGGCAAATTGCGCGCCAGTCATAATCGAAATATCTTCCGGCTTGAACTTCCAGCGATCGGCTGGCAGGCCGTACACACCCGGAAATGTAATACCATAAATGCCGTAGGGTTTGCCGGTCTGCTCTTTCCACAATGCCAGGTCTTTGCCCCGCACGAGAGAAGGCCCCGAGCCGTGGAGCATGAATGCGCATTCGGCAAATGCCTTTCCAACATCGGCTTCCGAAGTAATGATTTTCAATTTGGGAAAGCGTTTGGCAAGCATCTGGTCCACGCCTTTGCCGATATCAACCGGCCATAAGCGCACTTCCACGTCGGGATAATGCTGCTCCAACAACGTGATCACGCCCGGTGTGTGTCCGATATCGCCGATATTTTCGACCTGCCACGACGACCGGAGCAAAATGCTGCGCTGCGCCGCCTGACCGAACGCGTCCAGCCCCACCGCAAGGCCCGATAACAATGCGCTGTATTTCAGAAATGATCTTCTGGATTGCATGTGTTAAGAGTTTAGAGTTGAGAGCTTAAAGCTTAAAGCTTAGAGCTTAAAGCTTAGAACTTAGAGCTTAAAGCTTAGAGCTTAGAGCTTAAAGCTTAAAGCTTAAAGCTTAGAACCTAGAGCCTAATTCATTGATTTAAAACACTACACAACTCTACCGATAGCCGGGATTTTGCTCAAATTTGGCTCCGGTATTGGCATCGATCACCTTCTGCGGAATGGGCCAGTAGCGGTTGAAGTCCTGGATGGTCGAGCCCGACGATGGGCCGTTCGGCACCGAGGGCACCGAATTGTACTTGCGCACCCTGTCTACGAGCCTGCCCATGCGGATGAGCGTACGCAGGCGGGGCTCTTCCACCACCAGTTCGCGGGAACGTTCGTCGAGGATAAAGTCTTCGGTCACATCGGCTGCGGCGATCGGCTTGGCTTTCGCTCGCGCGCGAACGACGTTGAGGTCCGCGGCGGCCAGGGTTTTATCGCCTTTCCTGAAATAAGCTTCGGCACGCAGCAGGTACGTTTCCGCAACCCGCATCCGGCTGAAATCCTTCACCGAATTGCCACTCAGGTTGTTGTTACCCATCGGTGTTCCCTCGATTTTCCGGATGTAGGGATAGTATTGCCGCAATGTGTCCAGCACAAATTTGGTCGGCGTGCCGTCAGCTTTGGTGGTATAGAGCTGGCCGTCCGCCCCTCGTTTGGTGAGGATCGGCTTGCCGAAATATTCCTTATCGGCCGCATTGTTGTAGTAATAGGTCCTGCGGATGTTGTAGGCCGAGTTGCGGATATCGTTCGGATCTAGTTTCCAGATATCGTACTTGATATAATTGGTTGGAGAATTTACGCCGATACCACGGCCCAGGCTGTCCGAAGGCAGATTGGCGCTGCCATTCGGGGACTGGATTTTGTCGTATTCCGGCCCCCAGTAACGGATACTGATATTGGCCAGCGTCGCCGTGGAATAGCCGCCGGGCGTAAAGTTCTCGAACTGCCAGGCCCACATTACCTCCTTATTACCCGACGATTTGTTGATCTGCCCATCGGCGAAAACATCGGAGAACACATCACCCGGCCGCGCGCTTGCTTTACCGAACCGCTGGGTCATCAGTTGATAATCACCTGCCTCCTTACTGATCACCTTCGTAGCTGCAGCAATGGATTTATCATAGTAGGAATCATCTTTCTTTTCCATACCCAATGAAATATAAACCTCGCTCAGCAAGTGAAAAGCCGCCGCCCGGGGGATTCTCCCGTCCGGCACTTCCATAGCCAGCAAAGCCGAGGCCGCTTCCAGATCCTGCGCAACAAATTCCAGTACTTCCAGGCGTGAGTTGCGCACGAAATCGAACTTCGGCTCTACGATCCGCTCTTTTACAATAGGTACGCCTCCATACACATTAGCCAGAAAGTTGTAGGTGTAAGCCCTGAAAAACAACGCCTGTCCCTTGATATTGGCCCGGGCCGCATCGGCGATTTTCAGGCTTGGGTCATCGATGTTGTCCAGGATAAGGTTCGCCCGGACGATCATTTGCTTAAATGCCCAATCCCAGTAAATGACGGTCGCTTCCAGGTTGGAGTTCAGCAGGCTGTAATCCTTATTACCGCGCGAGTCGTTCCGGCCCCATTGGCTTTGGTCGGTACCCACGGTCATGTATTCAAAGTTGTTGGAAGCAATGCTGTGCTCCTGCCGGGCGCCTTCGTAGAGCGATACCACCGCCGCATCATAGCCCGCTTCGTTGACGAGCAGGTTTTCCGGACTGAAACGGTCCAGTGGTACTTCGTCCAGGTACGACTCCTCACAGGCGGTCGTCAGCCCGAGCGCGCACAGGGTGAGCAAAAAGGTAATGTATCTTTTCATAATCGGTCAGGTTTAAAAAGAAATATTGAGCCCGGCAATAAAAGTTTTGAGCAAAGGGCCATTCTCCCCCGGGCCTCTGCCGCCGCCGCCGAACTCGGGGTCCCAGCCCTTCCATTTGGTCCAGGTAGCCAGGTTTTTCGCGCTCGCATACACTTGCAGCGAGCCTATTTTCACTGCTTTCAAGAGTTTTTCGGGAATATTATAGGATAGCGAAACATCTTGCAGGCGCGCAAAACTGCGGCTTTCGTAAAAACCATAGCCGAGGGGATTGCGGTAGTTGATCCTGGGCCGCGTGTTGATCGGGTTCGTCGGCGTCCAGTAAGGCACGTCCAGGAAATTGGCCTGGTCATAGAAGTTTGTTCCCGGGTTCAGCATGTCCATTCTGGTATAACCTCCCTGGCGGATATTGAATGCCGCCGACAAGCTCAGCCCCTTGTAGCTCCACACATTGGTAATGCCCAAATTAAACTTCGGCTGCGCATTGCTGATTACCGTCCGGTCCTGCGGCGTGATCTTCCCGTCGGGTACGCCGTCCGGACCGCTGATATCCTTGAAACGAATGTCGCCCGGTTTTGCACCCGGAATCAGGCTCAGGTCGTCGCCAGTTTGGAAAATACCGTCGAAAACATAATCGTAGTTGCTCAGCAGCGGATGCCCGATGAACCAGCCGCTGGCAATGTCGTCGTCCTCGCGGCCATCGTTGTTCACGTCGCGGCCGGTTAGTTTCACGATTTTATTCCTGTTAAAAGAAAAGGCAATGCTGGTATTCCAGGCAAATCCGCCGCGCTGGATATTGGTCGTTTTCAGGTCGATTTCCAAACCGCGGTTTTTGGTCTGGCCTACATTGCGCAGGAACTCTTCAAAGCCGTTGGTATTAGGAATGGCCTGTTTGAGCAGCAGGTCGTAAGTCCGCGTCCAGTAGTAGTTCACCGAAGCGATGACCCGGCTGTTGAACGCCTGCACGTCGGCCCCGATATTCGTGCTTTCGGAAGTCTCCCAACCCAGGCGTGGGTTAGCGAGACTACTGGGGCTCAACCCCACCGACGTGGTGCCGCCATCCCCGAAGACGTAGTTTTTCTGTTCCACCTGGCTCAGAGAGGAATATTCAGCCACGCCGCGGTTCCCGTTCCGGCCCCAGGAAGCCCGTATTTTTAGAAAATTTATTTGCTTCAAATCCCGCATAAACGCCTCCTCCGTTACATTCCAGCTCAATGCAGCCGCCGGAAACACCCCAAACTTGTTCCCCGCTCCGAAGGCCGAAAAACCATCCCGGCGCATGCTCACCGTGGCCAGGTACTTGCCGGCAATGGAGTACCCCAGCCTGGCCATGCTCGAAAGCTGACGGTTTTTAATGGCCCCCGCGTCGATATTAAACCCCTCCCCGATTTCCAATGCATTGTAACCCAACGCGTCGTTGAAAATATTCTGGCTGGAAAGCTGCGAGAACTCTTCCTTCTGCTCATAGGCACCGTAAAGTAACGTCACGTCGAGGCTCTGGCGCGGTGTGATCTGCTGTTTGTAGCTGACGATGTTTTCGATGGTAATGTTCTGCTTTTCACCGTGGCGCTTCGAGCCGGAACCAAGCCGGTTCAGAGGCTCGTACGATGGGTTGTACTTAAATTCCTTGGAATCGGTCCGGGTGTAGGCCGCATTCAGCTTGTAGGAAAGGCCTTTCCAAATGCGCACGTCGGCAAAACCATTGGCAAACAATGCATTAGTGATCGATTTCCGGTCATTCAATGCATAGCCGATCAGCGGATTGGCTACCAGACCAATATCCTGGGGTAACGGACGGGGCGACTTGCCATCGGCCAGAAAAAGGCTGGCATAAGGGCTCAGGTAGGTCGTCGCCACGAGGTCCGCGCGCACACCCGAATCGTCGCGCGAGGTAAAGCCGGAGTTCACGCCCAGTTTCAGCCAGTCGGTAGCATCTACCGAAAGGTTGAGCCTGCTGGAAATCCGGCTGAAATTATCCCCTTTCACCGGCGACTTCGCTTTCAGGTACCCGCCGGAAAAGAAATAGCTCGTGCGGTCGGTTTTGCCCGACACGCTCAGTTCATAATTCGACATCGGTGCTGATTGTTTGATTTCCTCAAAGGGTTTGATCGACCGCCCCGCAGCCATATTCTCCAACTCCACCGGCTGAAATGGTACCGCTCCGCCGTCGGCGATTTCGGCGTCCTTGCGTGCGGCCAGGTATTGCTCCGCATTCAGGAGTTTAGGTAAAAATGCATAGTCGGAAGCACCTGCATAGGTATTGAACGAAAACACAGGCTTGCCCGACTTCCCCCGCTTGGTGGTGATCTCGATTACCCCGTTCGCAGCCAGCGAACCATAAATGGCCGTCGAACTGGCATCTTTCAGCACGTCGATCGACTCGATATCGCTCGGATTGATGTCGGCGAGGCTTCCACCGGCGTAAATAATACCGTCCAGGACAATGAGCGGCGCTGTGCTTGCCGAGATGGAGTTGGTACCCCGAATCTTGATCGCCCCTACCTGGCCGGGCCGGCCATTGTCCGTCACCTGCACACCCGCCGTCGTTCCCCGCAGCATCTGGGATGCATTGGTGTTGGGTTGCAGCCGCGTTTGCTCCACATTCACGCTCGCGATGGCGCCGGTAAGATCACGTTTTTTGACAGTGCCATAACCTACCACCACCACTTCCTCCAATGCCTTGGTATCGGGTTTCAAAACCACATTCAGTTGTGTCCGCGGGCCGATTTCTACCTCTTGCGGCAGGTAACCCACGAACGAAAACACGAGCAAGCTTGCCTCCTGCGGAATTTCCAGGTCAAATTTCCCGTCCACATCAGTCACCGTTCCCGACTGGGTACCTTTTATGACCACACTGACCCCGGGCAGGCCGGCTCCGGCCTCGTCGGTCACCGTCCCTTCCACGCGGCGTTCCTGCGCACGCATGGGCGAGGCCCCGGAACTGTGCGCGGGCGCGATACTCCCCGATTTTTGTTCCGGCTCCGCCCGTGAAAGGATAATCTGCCTTCCTGCCACCACATAGCGCACCTGCACGGGTTTCAGGATCAGGTCCAGCACTTCGCCCAGGCTCCGGTTGTCGGCACTTAATGTGACCCGCTGCTGCACGGGCACCACCTGTGGGCTGTACGAGAACTTGATCTCGGCCTGTTTCTCGATCAGGTGCAATACCGATTTGAGGCTTTTCCCTTGAACGGTAATGGATATACTTCGATTAAGCAGCTCCTGCCCCGCGGCACTTCGGGCCCAGGAGAGATGGATCATTCCAAGGACCAGCAGCACAGGTCCCACGGTGCTCCTCATGCATTTGAATGCATAATGTGCGGCAAGTTTTTTCATAAGAAATAGTTTAGCTGTCCCGCAGCAAGGCGGGAGATTTGAAATACACTAAGATTCACCAGTTACCGGCACTCGCCGCCATGAATGACTACCTGGCCGTCGAGCTTCTGGTAGTCCGCATTGATGGTCGTACAAATGACCCGGAGCTTCTCTTCAAAAGTTTCGGTTTTAAGCGAAGCACTGAGCTCACAGTTTTTTAATTGTTCCTGATTGTAAAGAATGGAAATACCATACGCCCCTTCCATGTCGCGGATCACCTCGCTAACCGGCACAGCGTCGTATTCGAAGGAAGGCATTTGCCTGGTCGTGCCGATCACCTTCGGCTCCGGGACGATCGACTTGCTGAACTCCTCGGCCTGCCGTGAGAATACAGCCTGCTGATTGGGTAGTAACAGTAACCCGCTCGTCGACCGCGACTTTCCCTTTTCAACCACCCCATTATCCTTCGAAACCGAGACCTGCCCGGACGAGACATTTACCAGCACCTTCGCCTCGGCATCGAACGCCCGCACCGTAAACTGCGTACCCAGCACGCGGGTCACCACCTCATTGGCATACACCAGAAAAGGCTTCCGAACGTCGTGGGTAACTTTGAAGTCTGCCTCTCCGGAGAGGTACACTTCCCTCGCAGCGGCGTCGAACGCGGGTTTGAAGCTGATCCTGCTGCCCGGCGCGAGTTTCACCATGGAACTGTCGGGAAGTACGATTGTTTCGACAGCATTACTTCGGTTGGCGCGCTCGGTGTACGCGCCGCGCACCTCGCTCACGCGGGTGGCGTAGTAGGTTTGCGAACCCTGCCCGCTGAGCCACCAGTAGGCAAACAGGCCGCTCACCAGCAAGAGTACCGCTGCCGCAGCCCATCGGGTATAACCGATGCGGTGCACCGGCGCATGCTGCCGGTGGTTCGTTTCCCTGATCCTGGCCAGGAGGGCTTCGATCGCCTCGTCGGAAATGACGTTTTCGGCATATTCGCTAAGTCCCTGCCGGATGGATTCCAGCAAGTATACCGCCCTGTTCCATTCCGCCAGATTGGGCGGGTTGCCGGCCAGCCACGCCTCCCACAGCTGCGCCGTTTCCGGAGTAGGCTCCAACTGATGGCCGACGAACTCGTCCGAGAGCAGAAAATCGGCAGTGAGGTAATTATCCAGTGAATGGTCCAAGGTACAATGCTTTGTGCTGGTTCATACATAGATGACGGAACCCACAAATAGTACTCAGTTTAACCCAAAAAAATATTAAAAAAGTGAAGAACAGGAAGGATAATCCAGCCGCGGAGCTTCTCAATGGCCCGAAATACGAGATTTTTGGCTGACTGGGTGTTCATTTGCAGAATCTCGGCGATCTGGCTGTAATTCAGGTTTTCGATAAACCGCAGCTTGATCGCCTCCTGCTGGCGCTGCGGCAGCTTGGCGATCAGGACATTCAGCTTGTCCTGCCGCGACACGGCCATATCAAGCTCTTCCAAAATTTCAAAATCGTCGGGATCGAAGATCTCCGCATCGATTTCCGACAGAGGGGTGAAGGGCCGCTCCTTGCGTTCCAACAAATGTATGATGCGGGTTTTGAGCGCTTTAAGCAGATAATATTTCACATGCACCGGAACCGAAAGCCGCTCGCGTTTGATCCACATTTCCGTAAAAACATCATGGATACAGTCCATCACAAATGCATCGGATGCAGCCACCAGGCTGGATCCGTAACGGTACATATTCTTGATATAGAGACGATAAAGTTTCGTATAGGCTTCTTCATCGCCATCCTGAAACATTTTCCAGAGCTCTTGTTCGGTTAATTCAGGCAACGCGGATGGGTCGGGTTAGTTAATGGGTTGGGGCCGGCCAGGTGCCAGCCTGCCCGTTCCGCATTAAGAGACGGCGGATTCCCCTATTTACTCTGACCGACCGGCACCGACCTTTTCCCGCCCGGCAGTTGTTGCATATCGGATAGTGCCTTTGCATTGCGCACTAAGCCGCCGACGAGGTTTCCGCCGGCTTAAATTTTAACCAAAGTGAAAATCTTGTCGAACAGGTTATCCGTAATTTGTGACGTTTTGGCCCCCGCCGAGATCCGGTGATGGCAAAACGTTAATTTAGTGCCCAACCAGTTGTTCCAGTTATGTCAGAGAAAAACGAGATCGTCGCACGCCATTTAAGGAAGTTCGATGCATTGACAGATAAAGATATTGCCGAGAGTCAGCCTTTCTGGAAACCGCGGAAGATCCGGAAAGGCGATTTCTTTAATATGCAAAGTATGGTTTGCAATGACCTCGGCCTGGTAGTGAAAGGAATTTTCAGGATATATTACCGTGATCCGCAGACCGACAGGGATAAGAACCTCTTCTTTTTCTCGGAAAATCAATTTGTCGTTTCATTCAGAAGCTTCATTTCCCGCAATCCCTGCTGGTATTTCATAGAGGCCATGGAAGATTCCGAAATCGTATTTATTTCCTACAAAGATCTCAATGGCCTCTATGAAACGAACCCCAATTGGGGAAAATTCGGGAGGTTACTGGCGGAACTGTTTTTTTCCTATGCGCAGACCCGTACCGAGGAATTTATGTTTTTTTCCCATGAAGAGCGCTACCTGAGGCTATTGGAAGAGCATCCCAACATCGTCGAGCGGATCCCGGCGTACCATATTTCATCCTATCTCGGTATTACCAACCCGTCGCTCAGCCGCATCCGAAAACGCGTAAAAAGGTGACGAACAGGAATGCAATATCCGTTCATTCGGCGGCAACGTGCGTGGGCGTTTTCGCGAGGCGAAGTGCGGAAAGCAAATAGTAAAACGCCCCGAAAGCAGCATAGCCTGCCAGACTGGTGATACCCATCGTGGAATCGTATGCGAGCGCGATAAAGGAAATGCCGCCGGCCACAGACTGCCCTCCGCTGATAATCATCGGCCATTGCCCGCCCAATGATTTACGGCGGCGTACCCCGAGCACAAGTTGGATCGCTCCGGTGAGGATCGCCCAAACGCCAAATACCACCAACGTTTCGGGAATGCCCCGTTGCAGCGTAATACCGACGGCGATCGTGGTAATGACGCTGATTGCAGCGTTTACATACTGAGGTGCCATTGAACCGCCACCCCGGTTGGCGCGGATATCCAGCAAGGTACCTATCACGTCCCAGGCCGGGTAGACGATCAGCAGGGCAGTGGCGATGCCTGCGGATGATCGGGCAAAAAGAACGACAAGCGTTACCCAAATGACCGAAAAGGCCGCGCGAATAAAGTAGAGATAGCGTAAGGAGCGGACGGTCGCACTGGACTGCCCGCCTGTAATTACCCTGGAATGAATTGGAGCTGACATAATCTTCATCTTTAAATGTTTTGTTGCTCCAAAATTGCGCGGTTCGGTGAAGTAAAATTTTCACCTAAGTTAAAATGCAGATAACTTTCTGGTTATCGCTTCGCAATGACAGGATCCACGGAGTAAACACTGCCCCGCTGCTCTCTACGGATATTGTAGACAAAACGCTTTTCATCAATCGTCAGAATTACCTTGGCAGTGTCACCGATCACCGGAGAAATATCGAAGTACCTCCGGTACTGATCGTGGCTCGTAAACTCCTGGTAAACAATCTTGTCGCGGTAATCGGCTATCTCGATCTTGTACCGCAGACTTTCGGGGTTGTTGACCGCCAGCCGGACTTTCCCTGCCGAATTGATGGTAACATGAAACTGATAGGAAGTCTTTATTACGCCACCCTCGTGCATTTCCGTTGCCGGGGCCAGGCCCGTCCTGACGGGTTCAGCCGGCAGCTCCTCGGTTTTCAGCCTCGCTACAATCAGTTGATTAGCTGAAATATCTGCCAGCAGTTTGTCGAGTCGCCGCTGGTTTCGTTTGTTTTGCCTGATCCATTTTTCAGGCACATCTTCCTGATACAGCAGTGCATGATCTTTGCCGAAAAACTGCACGCGCGTGTTCCGCGATCCGGCGTCAGTTAGTACCCGCCAATACGAGCGGGATGAATCGGCCTCTGCGCGCAGAGAACCCTGAGGTGCCGGTTGAGCCTGTACAAATGCTCCAAAATGCAGGGATTGGAGAAGCAGAATTGAGAGAAGTAAGTTACGCATGGCGTTGTCAGTGAACTGGTTAGACTTTGTACCGAATTCCGGAAGCGAATAAGCGCAACATTTTCCTGGCAAACCCGGATTTTAGACGTACGACGCGATCCGGCGCCTACATCGCGGAGAACAGCGCAACAGCACGTGAAGAAAGCACATCGGGCTCTCAACTGCGTCCGGCATGCGTTTAGGAGGTAAATCGTGTCGTTGGGCGAAAGATTGGACGTCGAAACCATTGAATCTTTATTTTTAGGTTTCGAAGATCCAAATCCGAAGTAATGATCCGCGTCTCTTCTATCAAACTACCCAAAGAGCTATGGGCACAATGCCTTTTCTGGCTGTGCTTTTTCCTCTTTGAGTGGCTCAATACCGGCGCCTATCTGGACAATTTCCAGCAAAGCCTCTGCCAGATCAGTGTGCAGTTGCCCTTGTTGATCGTCGCAGGTTACTGGCATTTGCTGGTAACGGTACGCCGCTTCCTGCTTCACGGACGCATGACCGCATTCTGGATTTCGCTCATTTCCGGTTTGTTTGTATTCGGTACGCTCCGTCGCGTGATCAATTACAAATGGATTTATCCGCTCTACTATCCGGGTGCCCTTGAAAAGCCGTTCTGGTATGCCCCCAAAATCCTGGCCGAAGCCATGCAGCTGCATCTGGTAGTGGGGCTTTTTGTGGTGGTGGACCTGATCAGGCATGCGCTCCGGCAGCAACAGCTGAGCGAAACTTACCGGCGCGAAAAGGTATCAGCGGAGTATCAGTTGCTGCAATCCCAGGTGCAGCCGCATTTTTTATTTAATACGCTGAATAACCTCACATCCGTCTCCATTCAGCAGCCCGACAAAATGCCGAACCTGTTGCAGCGCCTGGCCGGATTACTGAGCTATCAATTGCACGAAAGCCGCCGCGACAAAGTGCCGCTGTCGAAAGAAATTGCCTATTTAAAAGATTATATTTCGCTTGAACAAATCCGCTACGGCGACCGGCTCGATATTCAGATGAATTTCAATTACCTCGCGGGCACAACGCATGTGATGGTACCACCGATGCTCCTGCTGCCCTTTGTCGAGAATGCATTTAAACATGGCGCAGCGCAGACGGAAGGACAATGCTGGATACAGATCAACCTGTCGCTCAACGATAAGCGGCTGGTATTTTCGGTTGAAAATTCGGTGCAGACGGACGCTCCGGTCCCGTTTCGGTCGGGATTGGGGCTCACCAATTTGAAAAAGCGGCTGGAAATCCTTTTTGCCGAAAGCTACGAGCTCGTAACAATGCCCGAAGAAGGGCAGTTTTTAGCAGTTTTAAAATTCAATATCAACTAATGGCGATCCGATGTTTTGTGCTTGACGACGAGCCGCTGGCTACCGACCTGATGCAGGATTACATCGGCAGGCTACCCGACCTTGAACTGGTGGGTGTTTGCAACAGCCCTACCAAGGGCTTGCAAATGCTGCAACAACTGCAAGTCGACGTCGTTTTCCTGGACATCCAAATGCCCCGGCTCACCGGCTTCGACCTGCTGCGTCCGCTCGGATACCGGCCGAAGGTGATATTCACCACGGCATTCCGGGAGTATGCATTGGAAAGCTATGAGTTTGATGTACTCGATTTTCTGGTCAAGCCGATCTCGTTTGAGAGATTTCTGCAATCGGTGGGTAAAATCTACCGGTTTTCACCCAATCCGGCCGTGCAGCAGGAACAGCCTCAGGCGGTTAACCCGGTGCGGGAATACCAGTATTTCAAAGTAGACAAGGAAATGGTGAAACTGTTCCTGGATGATATTCTCTGGATTGAAAGCCTGAAAGACTACGTGCGGCTCCACACGCGCTCGGGACCGCTCGTGTCTTATTTACGGATCAGCTACTTGGAAGAAAAGCTCCCGCCCGACCGGTTTATCCGCATTCACAAGTCATTCATCATTTCGCTCGACCACATTCAGGCGATCAGCGCAAACTATATCCGGATCAACAACGAAGAGATCCCGATCGGCCGGATTTACAAAGCCAGGCTCGACAAGCAGCTCCAAAATGCCACCGATCCGGGCTCTGTTTAACCGCCCGTAAGCAAGGGGCCTACGGACGGCTTCTGTTTTCACTACTACATTACCTTCTCCAACTCAGGCTTAAACGGCTGGTTGTAGAACCTGCGGCCTTTGTTTTTGTACAATGCATTGGCCACCGCGCCGAACACCGGCGGGAATGGCGGCTCTCCCAGGCCGGTCGGGTCGATGTCGTTTTGCACGAAATGCACTTCGATCTTCTTCGGGGCCTCGTTGTGGCGGATAAGCCGGTAGTTATCGAAGTTAGTTTGTTGGGCGGCACCGTCTTTGTGTGTGAGCGCGCCGTAAAATGCATTACCAATACCGTCTACCACGGCGCCTTGCACCATATTCGTGGCCGCGTCGGGGTTTACCACAATTCCGCAATCCATCGCGCTGAAAACGCGCTCCACGTAAGGCTGGCCGTCGCGGGTAACCATGTCCACGATGTGCGCGGCGTAGGAGTTGTGACAGAAATAAGCGGCCACACCCCGGTTGTACTTTTCGCTGCCGGGCTTACCCCACCCCGATTTGTCGCGTACCAATTCCAGCACGCCTGCATAGCGGTCGGCATCGTAATCATTGTTTTTGCCCACCGGGTTCTCCTTAGCTCTTTTCAAAAGCTCTAACCTGAACTGAATCGGGTCCTTACCCATGGCTTCGGCTACTTCGTCGAGGAAAGATTGCTCGGCCGCCGCATTGAAATTCGATCGCGGTGCGCGGAAAGCGCCGACAGTGATATTCGATGGAATCTGCCAGCCTTCCGCCAGGTAATTGTCCACCGCGCCAGCCGGGAAACGGTTTGCATGGATCGGGTGCTCGGGAATACCTCCGCCTTTGACGTGAAATCCGATCAGGTTCTTGTCGGCGTCGAGCGCCGCGCGATAGGTGGCCGTGTACATGGGCCGGTAAATGCCGTAGGTCATGTCGTCTTCCCGGGTATAAATCAATTTCACCGGCGCCTTCACCTTCCTCGAAATCAGGGCGGCTTCCGAAAGATAATGGTTGTAGGCCCTGCGGCCGAAGCCACCGCCCATGCGGGTCATTTGTATTTCGATTTTCTCAGGGGGCAGGTTCAGCAGCTTGCTGATTGTCGGCTCGATCCAGCCCGGCGATTGCAACGGCCCCACGAGGAGCGCTTTATCGTCGGTAACATGGGCGAAGTAATTCATCGGCTCCATGCAGTTGTGCGCCAGGAAAGGCGCCGTGTACGTGCGCTCGATCACCTGCGCGGCATTTTTAAAAGCAGTTTCGGGATCACCATCTTTGCGGAGCTCCTGGGCTGGCTTTTTGGCATATTCGGCCATCTGCGTCATTTGCTTTTGCGAGCTTTCCAACGCACCGGGAACCGTCACTACCCTTTTTCCGTCCCTTCCGGCCATGGTATCCTTCACCTCACCGGCAGGCTCCCACTGGGCAACCAGTTTTTTGCGGGCGTTCATCACCTCCCAGGTGCTTTTGCCTACAATCACCAGCAGATCATTGAACGTGCGCGTGTCGAAACCCGCCTGCTCAAAACCCTCTTCGTATAATTTCAGACTGAAAATGTCCTTAATACCGGGCATTTTTAACGCTTCCGCAGCGTCGAAGGATTTCAGTTTCATCCCGAATGCCGGCGGGTGCTGGATCATCGCGATCAACATACCTTCCATGCGGTAGTCCAAACCAAAAAGCGGCTTGCCGGTGACGACCTTCTGCCCCTCTACATTCTTCCTGGATTTACGAACGAACGTAAAATCCTTCGGCGATTTCAGCGCCAGGTCTTTCGGAACAGGTAGTGTGGCAGCCTTGGCGGCCATCTGACCATATTGGGCCGTTTTTCCGCTGGAATGCGAAAGTACCCCCGCTTTGGTGGTCACCTCTCCCACCGGCACATTCCACGTTTGCGCAGCCGCCTCTCGAAGCATTTGCCGGGCTGCCGCGCCGGCTTCCCTTAGTGGCTTCCAGTACATCCTTACCGAGTTGCTGCCGCCGGAGAACTGCGGGCCCAGCTTCACATTGTCGTGCGGCCCCATTTCAACCGCCACATTTTTCCAGTCCGCATCCAACTCTTCGGCCACGATCATCGGTAGCGAGGTCATCACGTTCTGGCCAAATTCGGGATTAGGGCAAATGAGTTTGATCCGGTTATCGGCCGTGATCTGAATGTAGCCGTTAAGCTCGGCCCAATGGTCGGGCAGGTTGAGCGCTTCGGCCTTGCCGGCCGATTTGAAGCTGGGCAGGAAACTCACCGTCAGCATCATTCCGCCGCCCGACAACAAAGACGCTTTCAGGAACGAGCGCCTGTTCAACGCATTTTTATCATTGTTCATGGTCAATTTCTTTTGCAGGTTCGGGTGGTGATTTACTTCTTAGCCGCCGACTTAACGGCTTCCTTAATTTTCACATAAGTGCCGCAGCGACAGATATTGCCGCTCATCTGGGCTTCGATTTCCTCGTCGCTCGGGTTCGGATTGCGTTTCAGCAGTGCCGCCGCGGTCATGATCTGTCCGGCCTGGCAGTATCCGCATTGGGCCACGTCATGTTCGAGCCAGGCTTTCTGCACCGGGTGTTCTGCTTTTTCCGATAAACCTTCGATGGTCGTGATAGACGATTTTCCCACTGCCGATACCGGCAGCTGGCACGAGCGGACCGCATTGCCTTCCAAATGGATTGTGCAAGCGCCGCACTGCGCAATGCCGCAGCCATATTTGGTGCCGGGGAGGTCCAGGTGGTCGCGCAATACCCAGAGCATCGGCGTGGCAGGATCCACGTCCACCGTCCTGGATTTTCCGTTAATTTTCAGATTGAATGTCGCCACAGTATTGATGTTTCCTTTTGGTGAGAGCTTTCCTATAAAATGTAAATGAAGCAAAAAAGGACACATTGAACCGCTATTTTCGACGAGATGCGCCAAATCCCTCCCGAACGGATCCTGAGAGAAACATATGCCGTTCGTCGAGAAATTCGGCTGTTGGACGAAATGGGCGGAAATACGGCGCTATGGTAGTTAATGCGCCTGCCGGATATTCGATTTGAGCTTGATCAGCTCGCCCAGCAAAGAAGTGGTGGGAACCGGCAGGTTTCCCAACCGTTGTGCTAGGCGGGAAATTTCGAGATTAAGGGAATCGATTTCTGTTTCCCGTTTATTTAAAATATCCTGATAGGTTGATATCTTTTGCCCATCGGACATTTCACTGATGCTCAGTATGTTTTGAACAATTTCATCCTCTGTCAAACCGATCCCGGATTCCCTGGCTACGGCAAGGCATTCACGGATCACCTGCTTTCCTACGTCGAGGACGGCCGCATTACGCCGGAACACACCATTGTCCACTTCCAAAAGTGGGCAAATTGAGTTGAATACGCAATTGGAAATGACCTTTTTCCAAATGAAGGACTGTATATCCGGCTCTGGCCTGAACGAGAAAATGTTGGTATTCAGCCGCGCTACGATGCTTGCCAGCATATCTTCGGGACCGGCGATTATCCCTATCGGCGAGGCGGTAACCAGCCTGAAACGCACCTTGTTTTCTCCCGCCTCCTGACTGGTTGCCATGAGCACGCATCGGTACAACCTCTCAAAGCCCATGTCTGAAAAACAGCTCTCGACATGCAGCCCATTTTGCAGGAACACAATGGGTGCATGTTTTGCCTTGGGGTAAAGCTTCTGAGCAATCTGCTGATTTCCAAATGACTTATTGGTCAAAACGATTAGCCCGCTCAATGTTTCGTAGTTGCTGATCGAGCCGATCTCGATGCGGGCGCTTAGCAGCTCCCCGCCGGTATCGACCTCAATAAGTTCATGGGATGTTCCCGGGCTGTCTACCGAGCCGCGGAGAATCGTTACGCTCCGGCCGTTGCGTGCCAACGCCACAGCCAGCGCTTTGGCAATGACGCCATTGCCGATGATATAAGTTTTGTCAATCGCCGCCGCGTCGACACCCTTTTCAACTTGCATAGCTAAGTCATTTTGAGTCAGATTATTGCCTGATTTACCCAACCGATGTTCTACGTGAAAGCAATGCGCGGATCTGCTTTTCGAGGAGATTGAAAACCAGCCCTGCCATAATGAAGACACACGCTACCAACTTCCACGACGACAGTTCCTCACCCAGGAAAAACGCCGCGCTCAAAAGCCCTACAACGGGGACCAGCAATGTGAATGGCGTCACTACGGCCGTCGGATAGGTATTGAGCAGGAATCCCCAAATGCCGTAACCTACGAACGAGGATAGATAAACGATATATAGAACCGCAATAACCGTCTCGGCAGACAGGCCCCGAATGGAATGCATAATCAGCTCGGGCCCCTCAAAAATATAGGAGACGGCCATCATGACGGGCGTCGCAACCAGGCTCCCCCACGCAACCAGCGCGACGGGCGACTCGGCCGCAATTTTCTTTGAAAAAATATTACCGGTGGCCCACGAAAGTGCGGACAGCAGGGTTAACGCAAGCCCGATGAATGTGGCGTTCCCATCCACGTGGCTGGCGACGATTCCGATACCGATGAACGAGATCAGCGCACCGAACACCTTCCAGATGCTCGGCACATCGCCGAAGATGAACGCAGCCAGCCCCATCGAGAAAAACACCTGCACCTGAATGACCAGTGACGACAGTCCTGCCGGAAGCCCGAGGTACATTCCGCCAAAGAGCAGTCCGAACTGGATCGCGAACGTGAAGATGCCATAACCAACGATAAGCTTAAATGGCGCTTTGGGCCTTGGCAGGAAGAAAACCCACGGCAGGGCCGTCAATGCAAACCGCGCGGTGCATAAGAGGATCGGCGGCAATTTTTCCAAACCAATGTGGATGGCGATGAAATTCACGCCCCAGGCTATGACCGTAACCAGGGCGAGCAATAGATGCTTGGGTTTCAAAATCGAACTGCTGTTAGTGTTTACTGCTTTACATGCAAATTACCACAACAGAACCGAGTGATAATAGATATAGTTTTTTGTTTTTTTAGGGGTACAGATTTACAAAGCCTGCTTTACAATGCTGCCGAGGCGTTTGATATCCTTCTCCAATGAGTCGTCCCAGGGGAGCGCGAAGTTCAGGCGCATGCAATTGTTGAAGTTGCTGTTTTGCGAAAACATGCTTCCCGGCGCGAAGCTCAGTTTCTGGCTCAGGGCTGTCTGATAGAGCTCGGTCGCGTCCAAACGCTTATCCAGTTCCAGCCACAGGAAGAATCCGCCCTGGGGCTGGGATATTTTGGTGTTTTCGGGAAAGTAGTCCTCTATGGCCTGCTGAAATTTAAGACAATTGGTGTGCAGCGTATGCCGCAATGTCCTCAAATGGTGATCATATCCCCCGTGTTCCATGAAATCGGCTATCACCTCCTGAAACAACGAAGGAAGCGTGACGGTTTGCACCAGTTTCTGGCGGATAATCTTGTCCTTAAACTGCCCGGGCGCGATCCAGCCGACCCTGTAACCGGGTGCGACTGTCTTGGAGACGCCGCCACACCACATAACAATCCCCTCCTCGTCGAACACTTTGAAAGGTTTCGGCCGCGTGCCGCTGAAAAACAGGTTTCCGAACAGATCGTCGTCGATCAGCGGAATGTGGTGATGTGTGAGAAGTTTCACCAACTCTTTCTTATTCTCATCCGGCACAAGGCTACCCAAAGGATTATTGAAATTGGCCGTAAAACAGCATACATCTATTTTATGGACGACCTTTTTCAATGCATCGATCTCGATGCCCGTAAGCGGGTGCGTTGGTAGCTCTATCACATGCAGGCCCATCGACTTCGCAAGTTGCAGGATTCCAAAGTACACCGGGCTTTCCGTAGCAATCGTATCTCCGGGCTTGGTGGTTGCCAACAGGCATTGGTAAATGGCGTTGGTGGTTCCCGTCGTCGTGACAATATCATCCTCAGTGAGGCTTCCGTCGAAGATCAGCGACCACTTGGCAATGTTCCTTCTCAAACCCGTGCTTCCCTGCGCAGGCTCGAAATCCATTCCGCTGCCTTCGAGTTGCCGCATTGCCTTGATGATGCCTTTGTTGAGCTTGGCAATCGGCAGCAGTTTGTTATCCGGAATCCCCAGGGAAAACTGCCTGATGCTCTTATCTCTCAATATATCAAAAACGCTGCTGATCAAATCCTCTGAGTTTTTCCCCTTTTCGGGTGAAATGAGCTTGCTCACCGACGGAAGCGCGAGCTTTCTCTGCGACGTTTTGCTCACGAAGTAACCCGACTTCGGCCGCGATTCGACCAGCGATTTGCTTTCCAGTTCCGCAAATGCCTGAATCGCCGTATTTAAACTTACCCCGTAAATCTGCTGAATAGATCGGATCGAAGGCAGTTTATCCCCGATTCTCAGCGTTTCGGACAGGATCTGATCCTCAATAATCTTTGCAATTTTCCGATAAAGGATTTCTTTTCGCATATTTAGCCCAGCCTGTACCCTACAAAGGTATCGGAATTAAAGCTGTACCCTCTAATTTCACTTGGGATAAAAATTTACACCATGAAAACATTCATCAGCATACTTATATGCTCGGTTTGCATCGAGGCTGCCGCGCAGACTGCTAACCCGGCACTCAACAGTAAGTTTATAAGCTTAACGGGCGGACGGAGCACCCATGGCACCGGCGACATGATAGGCGTGTCTCAACGGGTAACGTACGGGCAATATTTCAGAAAAAAACTATTTTGGTTTTCCGCTGTTGGAGCCGATATCCACGACGGAAAAGTTTTAAGCATGACAACCCGGGACGACGGCACCGTATTGGATCACTCTTACCGATACACGTCGGGTGCCATCCAAATCACCGGCGGCGTCGGGTGGAGCATTCTGCGGACAACCAAAAGCGAGTTGGGTGTCAAGGTCAGCGGGATATTGCGGTACCAGTCTTCCTCCTATTTCGACTACCTCGCCATTACCTATGATCCTCAAAAAATAGGCCCATACCCTGCAACTTTTATCCTCCATACCAGCCCCCAACGCACCTATGCCGTTGGAGTGGGGCCGGAAATGTTTTACCAACAAAGCATCTTTAAATCGATATTTGCAGGATTATCCACAGGATTCCAGGTAGATACAAATGGAGATGTGTTAACCAACATATCTCTGTCGATTGGCAAGAGAATTAAATAGCGCCACAAAAAACCAGAGCTGAATTCGAATCAGATCACGAAATCTTCATAATCTCTCTTTGTACCCTCGACAGGAATTTGGAACGTGATTTTAACGTCTCGATGTCCTTGTGGGAAGAAAGATAAAACACGCCTTCCTTGCCGGGATCGTCCAGCAGGTAAAATTTGTAACCATACCTTACCTCGCCCGGCAGCAGTTCGTTGCCCCTGATGGTTGGCACAAATTGGTAGAGTATAGCGCCGTGCTCCTTGAAGAACTCGGGCGTGTAGGGCGTGGTAAGCTGGTCGGGATTGGGCGCCTTTGCCACATAGCGCTGCTCGAATCTGGCTCTCATAGTACCACCTCCCTTCTGCCCGCTACTTCCTGAAACGATTTCCGGGCATTCTCTTCTGATAGCTTTCTCATAATGATCAAAGTTTGCTGCTGATGATGTACAGCAAAAATAACATCACGCTTTGAGAAATGCACTATGTTTTGATATTATTTTTATCTTATTTTTGATACTATTAAAATCAATCAATTTACTACCAGTTCAATTCCCTGTCGTAAGTCATTGCGTGCGTTGACGACGATTTTGTCGCCTTTCCGGAGCATCTTTCTCAAACGCTCCAAAGGACCCTCCGTTAAAGCGCCTGCAACGTAGCAACAATTGCCGCCACAAAGCCCTTGCTGACGGCGCCGCTATTGTTGGCCGTATCAATCACACGGTATTCGCCCTGGTCGTCCTTTTCGAAAATCAGCGTCTTGCCTTCGACTTCAATATGGAGCTGATAAGTATAGCCGAGCGGCACGATGGTCAGTGGCAGTTCATGGGAAGCTCCCAGATATTCGACGGGAAGCATAATCGTTTCATTCATGCCCAAAATTAGTTAGAATTATCCAAAGGGGCATAATATACAACAACAGGATAGTTTCAATAATCATTCGATGTTGCAATTCCTTGCAACCATGCGTCCCGGAGATGGGTCTTGGACAACGCTGCGGCGTGTTGTTTTAATGGCATTTAAAAGCTTGAAGCTATGAGAACTGTGCTTGGTTTCCTTTTAACCTTATCGCTGATTACCTGCAAAAAATCGAACGGCCCCGACCCGGATTGCGTGGAGCGGGCACGGGATTCGTCTGGCTGCTACTACATTTTGGCGCCCGTTTGTGGTTGTAACGGAAAAACCTATGCCAACGACTGCGAGGCCCGCGCCTACGGAATTACCCATTACACGCAGGGAGCATGCGGCAACAAGAAGTGACGCTTCCCATTTTGGCAAAGTATGGCAGTTGTTGCTATTTTGCTTCGATCAACTACTTAGCCATGCAAAAACTGCTTTTTATCCTTTTTGGCTGCCTCGGCTTTTGCGCTGCCAAAGGCCAGGCACCGTCACCCGACCAGATCGTTCAGGACATCAACAAAACCGCAAGTACCAGGCCCAAAACACTTGTTTACCTCCAAACCAGCAAGGGAGTCTTTCAGCGCGGAGAGGATATTTGGTTTAAGGCGTATATAATGGATGCGCAATCGCTGGTACCCATTGCCCTGGACACGACGCTGTTTATCCAGCTACGGAGTGCCGACAGCTCACGCATCGTATCCGAAGAAAAAATCCTGATCGATAACGGCTTTGCGAGCGGCCAGCTTTCCACCAGAAATACCATACCCGGCGTGGAGTACTTGCTAGCCGCATTTACACCCCATTCCATCTTAAAGGATACGAGTGAGTTCAAAGCATTCAGGCGGTTAAAAATTGCTGATAACGCTCCTGCAACACCCCGGGTCGCAGCCTCGGACTCCATATTTATCGATTTTTTTCCGGAGGGCGGAAATCTGGTTGGCGGAGTGGCCAACCTCGTCGCATGGAAAGCCTGGAAACCCGGCGGTCGGCCGGTACAAATCAATGCGGTGCTCTTAGAAAATGGCCAGCCAATCATGAATGTATCGAGCAACCGGCTGGGAACGGGGAAGTTTCAATTTGTCCCTCAACAATCGGCGAAGTATACGGTGCGATCAGCCCAATCCCGCGCGGAATACAAGCTCCCCGATGCGCTGCCGGCAGGCATTGTATTGCACCTTGCGGGTCAGTCAAAAGCCCAATTTTCTTTCCTGCTGACGAAAACCTCCGATAGCCCGTTAGGCCAGATTTTCGTCGCGGCCCAGGCAAGGGGGATAGTTTGTGCCTTGTTCCAGGGAAAAATGACCGGTGACAGTCTGCGGTTCAACCTGCCTGCCGCCAAACTTCCTCACGGGATTGCCCAGGTTACCGTTTACGACGAAAAGCTGCGGCCACTCGCGGAAAGGCTCATTTTCGCGCATGCAGGCCAAAACCTCGTCGTGCGCGCTACGCTCTCGCAGGCCGCATTCCGCCCCCGCGAGCGGGTCAAAGTGCACGTCAAGGTGACCGACGCGGAAGGTATGCCTGTGGTAGCCCATTTGGGAGCGAGTGTTTATGATAGCTTCTACCAAAGTCCCGCCGACCGGCTGAGCATCGTCTCCTACACACATTTACATTCCCAAATCCGCGGCCCGATTGCCGACCCCGACTATTATTTTAACCCAAACAATGCAGATCGCGAGCAAGCCCTGGACCTGCTGCTGCTCACGCAAGGCTGGCGGCCGTACGTCTGGGCCGAAAACGGCACCATTGTCCCCGGCCAGGTGGTACTCTCCAACCGAATGGCGGGCCACCTGAGCGGTCACCGGGACTTCCCTCCGATGCTGCTCGCTTTCGCGCCCGACGGATCCGGCATTCAGAACCCCATTCCCATCAGGCCGGACGGGAGCTTTGCATTGAGTATCGACAATATGCTACTGGGCAGGATGTACCTCAAATCCCTGGGGGATCAGCAGCAGATTGCAAAGGCCAAAATATGGCTGGATGATCCGTTTGCTAAAATCCGCGACCTGCTGGCTGCCAAGCGTGTCGTCGAGCCATTTTTCACTCCCTTTCCGCCGGAAACGGCCTACCGTTCGGCATTGTCCCGAAGCATTGTGCTGGATGAGTTTGTCGTAACCGGCAAAGGAAAAACCTATACGGACCAGTACATACAGGGCCTGGATAGTCTGGCCAGGTTCAGCTGGAATACCGATTTTGTAGGCGCCTGCAACTGGCTCAACTGCTTGTCATGCGGCAGCGGCAAGAAGCCCGTCGAAGGAGTTAGCTATTCGAAGTTCAGGGACGGCAGGCCATCGCAGCACGGGCCCTTCAAGTCTGAGGACGTCGTGAAAGAGCCCTATAAATATCCTGTTTATACGGAAGAAGAACTTTTAGCCAAATTCAACCTCACCCGCGCGACGGGATACCAGGTGAAAAAGCAGTTTTACCAGCCCGATTATCAGAATGCTCCTCTTGACGCGGTCGACGATCAACGAAATACGCTGCTTTGGAACCCGGCTGTCGTTACCGATGAAAAGGGAGAAGCCACGCTGGAATTTTATTGTTCGGACATCACCGGAACATTTATCGGCAACATCGAGGGGCTCGACGGAACCGGCAAGCTGGCGGCTGCCACATTCGGGTTTACCGTGCAAGATGACGGTAAGGAAAAATGATTTTCTGCGGGAAGCCGGCACATCGCCTCCACATAAAAAAAGGAACTACACTGTAATCTCCCATTTATTTCTAATTTTAATTTGTAAAAGCCAGCCCGATAAGCGCTTTACAAATAGATTTCGGCTAATAAAATAAGCACCCCCAAATTTCCCATCCATATTCCTAACGCAAACTTAATTGCGTTTTGAGTTCTTTGCTATGCATCGAACAATGAATCACTTAACGCCGCAACGTTTCCTGCGGGATTGTTGTCTTTGAATAAAATTCCAGACAAGTTCTAAAATAAATCAATCTAATATCATTGCTGAGAATTGGTTAATTTAATATTTCTTAATTACCCCGACAGTTTGCTTGCAAACCCTCAATCAAAACAAATGACTCAACATGATCTCTGTCAAAGGAACAATTCTCCTGCTTTTTTTGCTGGTAGTTCCCTTATGTCTTACCATACTGGGAACCGAACCCTATCCTGCCATTATCCTGCCCTACGGAGGAGGATCTTACCGGCAACAGGATCAAAAGATTAGCGTATCCTACAAAGTTGTGTATGCTGCCAATCGGCAAGGCCAGTGGCAAGAAATCGATCCGGTATCGTTTATGAAACCTATTCCGGTACAGTATTTCCCTTTTCTGGCGGCAACCAATTTTGGTTTTGATTCACTTGCGCAATCGCACCGTGCCAAACGCGTGTACAAGTTCCTGGGCCTCAAAAAAAAGGACAGGCCAAAGGATAAGCAGGAGCTAACAGATTGGCTACGAAAACGTCTTGCTTCGCATCAAATGCAGGATTCTACCATTCGGATTGTAACCTATACCGAAACAATTGCCACTGACACCCGAGAACTTCTTAGCAAAGACGTTACAGATGAAAGACGTATCCAATTACATTGAGCGGATTAATGCCGCTTTTTGGACGCGTGTGGTCGCGTCTACCCGCCAAAGTGCCGAGTCGATCTGCGTTTTCAGGATTATTTTCGGGTTATTCCTGCTAATCGCTTGGGGACCGAATTATGGTTGGCTGAGCAATATGCCGCAATTCTACTTCGATCCGCCGATCCTGAGTATTGCAAACCTTTTCGACGATTTCCCGGACAAAGTCCTGCTGCTCGCCATTGATTTCATATTGGTTGCCTGCGGCATTGCAATTACATTTGGCATATATGCTCGTATCGCGGGGTTCGCATTTATATTCCTGGGAATATTTGCGACCAATTTCCAGTTCTCATTCAGCAAAATAGATCATAGCATACTTGTGTATGCAACACTGGCATGTTTCTCATTTTCGGAATGGGGAACAAAACTTGCGTTAATACCTGATAGAACCCCAAAAAAAATTCGCAATGAACAGGCTCTTTCACTGCTGGCCATTTTTGTTTGCTTCGGTTTTTTTTCGGCCGGTCTCGAAAAAGGATTCTGGTGGTCGAACTTCGATATGAATAAAAGCGGAACGGTCAGGTGGCTTTATGATTGCTTTTACGGTGTCCGGCGACAGAACCTGCTGGCATCGGCAGTTATCAATACATTACCGTTCTGGGCTTATAAAATATTCGACTTCATTGCCGTCACATTTGAATTAAGCCCTATATTCTTCCTGGTCCGGTCACGTTTATCGTGGAAGGTTTGGTTGTTGGCGGCCTGTATTTTTCATCTTATCAATACCATGGTACTCAACATTAGCTTTGTTTGCAATGCTATCGTATACCTTGCATTTGTCGATTACTCACGTGTATACACGTTCGTATCTGACTCGATCCGAAGGCGGACACCCCTATTCTACATAGTCGGCGGTTGGATAGTGATCGCATTGATTGCGCGGGCCACTCAGATATGGACGCTGGTACCCGCCGACGTAATTTTTATCCCGAGGGACGAAATCGTACGCTTTCTGTATTTCAGCGTGGCGCTGTGGGCGGTTGTGATTTGTGTATTTATCCTTGATTTTCGCTTCGAGTTGCTACGCGCAATGCGTAGTTCCCGGCATAATGGGAGCGGTGGGCATTTTGATCGTAACCTTTAAAAGCGAGGTGTCAACGCCTATTGAGGCATTGACACCTCCCGGAGCGGGCATGTAAAAACCGGTATTCTGGCATGATTGACCACATCCGCGGCGACGCTCGGCCGGAACATGTGTCCGGGGCCAGGATTACCCATCGTTCCGATCGCGATCATACCCGCGCCGATCTGCGCGGCGTATTTGAGTATTCCCTCGGCGACCTCACCTGCAACCACAATGGCATTTTCGTAGTGACTGACGCCTAGTTTCCGGCTGTATTCCGAGAGCAACCCGATAGCCGCTTCTTCGTTCTGAGCAGGATTTGTTTCTACCACTAAAAAATGAAACCGTCCGCTGAACAATGTCCGCATTTTCGTCAGACATGCGCTCAGCGCGCCGGGATCATGATCGAGATCGATGGGAACAACGATGTCGCGTATTCCCGCTAGCCGCGGCTGCTGCTGAATGGCCAGTACCGGAACAGGGGAAATACGAACGATTTTCTCGGCATGCGATCCCACAAAAACGCCATCCCATCCCCTGGAACCTCTCGTGCCCACGATAACCAGTTCTATGTCATGAGCCGTGAGCGCTTCAAGCACCACATTTACGAACCGGCCACTTGCATTTAGCCGTTGGATTGAAGTCCCGGCCGGAAATGCAGCAAGCCATCCGGTGAGCTGCTTCTCGACGTCTTGCCCATCGCTATCAGGTCGTGAAGGATCTTGTACGGTCAGGACAAAGACTTCAATAGGCATTTTCCAATCGAACGTTGCGCAGGCGTCCAGCGCCTGCCGGCAGGATTCGGAGTAATCACAGGGAATCAGAATGCGGAATGGGATACTGGTACTTGTCATAAGTCAATGGCTGCCCTGGCGTGGGCAGGTCGGGTTATTGGCAATCCAAATATCGAAATTACTTTCCAATGGACCCTGCCGCGATGACTCCGGGCAGCACGAAATATGATCTTGCGCAGGCCCTACAATTTAAATATCACACCGAGGTTGGTATTACCCTGGAAAAAGAAGAAATGCTGGCTCGCGTGGTCCTGCGGGAAATTGGTCGTCAGGATATCGGGCATGTTGATATAGCCGCCTTTCATTTCTGCCTGGATAAAGAAGTGTTTAAAAAACGTCACATTTAATCCCCCCACGAGGTTCATACCGTACCCGGCTATATGCCACTGGTCGTTCTCGTCGAAATTCAGCAGCGTCACATCTGTTTTAGGATAAAGAATACCCACGCCCGCCCCTTCGAAGATGTTGAGCTCGATGTTCTTAATCCTCAGTTTCCGCTCATCCAGCAAGTTATGCATCCTGCGAAGCTCGATATTGAGGTAATTAAGCCCGTTGGTGTGCTCGAATTTGAGGAAATCGCCGGTGAGCTTGATGGGCTCGTTCTGATAAGCCCGGTCGTACTCGGTACCTGAGCCCGAAATGTGCCCGGTAATGTTCACGGTCTGGTCCTGCTTCATCACGTATTTCATGTGATCGAAACCAAAGGAAAGACTGAATTCGGGTGAGATAAAATAGCCGATCCGGAAGTTGTACTGCGGTATTGTCATCTTGGAGGGATTGAAATACCGTGCGGTAAAATGCGTCGGGCGGTCTTTGGCTACGACGCTTTTTAACGTAAAGTCATATTCCTGACCTTTGAAATGAATATTGGACTGCGTGTAAGAAGCTCTGTTCCAGCCCCAATAAGCAAAAACCTTACCTTTTTGATTGTGAGAACTCACAGGGGAATACTGCGCATATACCATGCTGCTGCATGCAAGCAGGACGCTCGCAAGAAAAAATCTAATCATCTGATAAAATCGGGTCTTTAAAAAAAGGCTGAGCAGCTTTGGGCTTTCTGGCTGCCAGGCACTAAAAAGCCAACTATGTAACTGCTCGAATAGTTCGCTCAAAGCGCACCTTTTTACAAGATCCTACTGGCGCCCGGGGGCAAATAAAGATTTTCAAACGATCTGTTAAGAATTTCAAACCAAACCGCCGCTGCGGCAGCTTCGCCGGTATAGTTTGCTGAACGGTTTACTATTTTTGTAATGCCGGGCCCGTTTGTCATGCAATTCTTAATTTTCTGATATGGAAAACATCAAGCACCGCAGGTTATCCGAGTTCAACAACGAGTTGAAGCTAAAAGGATTTAATGTCTTTCAGATTGAGGAAGATGGCAACGCCACACGCGTGTACAGCCGCAAGGATTTTTACAAGATCTGCCTGACCACCGGAAAAAGCAAAATACATTATTCCGACAGGAGCTTCGAAACTGACGGCACCGTGCTTTTTTTCGGGAACCCGCATATCCCCTATTCATGGGAAACACTTTCAACGAGCTATGTAGGTTACACCTGCCTGTTTTCCGAGGAATTCCTGAATGCAGCTGAACGCACGGAAAGTCTTCAACAGTCGCCCCTGTTCAAAATCGGCGGCACACCCATCCTGCACATTTCCGAGCAGCAGCGGGAGTTCCTTAACACCCTATTTAAGAGAATGATAGAAGAGCAAAAAGCCGACTACTCATTCAAGGACGACCTGATGCGCAACTACATTAACCTGATCATTCACGAGGCCCTGAAACTCCAACCGTCCGAAAACTTCCATCAGCAAAGGAATGCGGCGGGACGTATCACTTCGGTATTTCTGGAATTGCTCGAAAGGCAGTTCCCGATCGAAAGTGCCGACCGACCGCTGCAATTGAAGACTGCGCAGGACTATGCCTCCAACCTGAACATGCACGTCAACTACCTCAACCGCGCGGTAAAGCAGGTCACCGGCAAGCCCACCACAACCCACATTACCGAACGGATTGTGACGGAAGCAAAGGCGCTTTTGCAGCATACCGACTGGAACATCTCCGAGATTGCCTACGCGCTGGGTTTCGAATATCCCACCTATTTCAATAACTTTTTCAAACGCCTGACCGGTACAAATCCAAGAGCACTGAGAATGGAAGCCGTTTGAAATTCTTAATGATCGGTTTGATTGTCTTTAATGTGTAGGGTGCTCGCCCGCCTAACTTTGTCGTAGATTATCAGCAAGAGAATTTATGACAAAGCAATCGCGGATATGAAACACCAGACAATGGAAAGCAACACAAATATTTTCGATCGTATGCGCGCAGGCGAGGTAATCCGCAAGGACGATCCGGGATATGACGAGTTTGGACAAATAGTGGCCAGAACAATACGGCTCTGCACGCAAATGAATGCGCAGGCAACCGATACGGACCAGGTGCGTGAGCGGCTTAGCGAGATCATCGGCACCCGTATCGACGAGTCGACCACCATATTCCCGCCGTTTTATACCAACTTCGGGCAATTCACGACTTTGGGTAAAAACGTGTTCATCAACCACGCGTGCTCGTTTCTGGACATCGGCGGCATTATCATTGAGGACGATGTACTGATCGGCCCGCGCGTGAACATTACTTCGGAAAACCACCCGCTCCCCCCATCCGACCGCACGGCATTGATCCCCAAACCTGTGCATATCAAGCGAAATGCCTGGATCGGTGCAGGAGCGACCATTTTGCCAGGTGTTACCGTAGGAGAAAATGCGGTGGTGGCTGCCGGTGCCGTGGTAAGTCGTGATGTGCCACCGAACAGTGTGGTAGCAGGCATTCCGGCGAAGGTTATCAGAGACAATGTAGCCTCCTGAGGCAGGGGTATCAGGAAACCTCACTGATATCTTTCACTCCGTTTCCGACTAGCCAGCGCCTGAACGACGCTACATCCCCGGGGCAGAAATGGATTACGCGGCCATTGCTCAGCATGCATGTGAACAGTTCTTTTGATTGAATAAACCGGACCACCTCGCTTGCGCGGTAAGGAAAGTCCGGAAATTTTTCGTTGTTCACAGGCATCTGCATGTCATAATAGCTACCTAATCGTAAGAAGAACAGAGCGGAAATTATTCCCCGCTCTGTTTCTCAATAATATGTCTGTAAGACGGATTCGCTGGCTGCCTGCCGGCTTATTGTTTTACAAATCTGATACTTTCAGTAAAATTTACCCCTGTCAGGATTACGCTGTATATGCCCGATCGCAAGCCCGACGCATCTAGTTCATAACCATTGGTATAACGGTCGCTGGTCGGGAGTGATACCACTATACGGCCGCTCTGATCGACAATTTTTACCGCGAAAGCCTGACCGTTATGCAGCGAAGGGTGGATTTTCAACTTACCGCTGGTCGGATTCGGGTATACGGCCACAACCTCTCCGGCACTTTTCAGCTCGATCGCCCGAATCTGGGAATACTCAAATTTGCCATCGTAATCCAGCTGCTTCAAACGGAAATAGTACCTGCCGCTTTGAAGATCTTTCACCGAATACTGATAATGCCGGCTTGCGGTAGTATTTCCATTGCCGTCCACGTAACCTACTTTCTTGTAGCTTCTCGCATCGAGGCTCATTTCTATTTCAAAACCGGCATTGTTGCGCTCTTCCGAAGTCTGCCAGGTCAGCGACGCCGAGTTTGCTGTGCCTTGTTTTACTTCAAAAGACACAAGGGTTACAGGCATTGGCGAGCCGATCGTGAAATCGACATTGGAGATATCGAAAAACACGTTCGGCACATTACCTGCCCCTGTACTGCTGCTGGGCGCTATTTTGATTCTGGCCTTATTGGTGTTGACCAATGGTAAAGTCACAAGGGCCGTTCCCAGCACATTGGGAGTGGCAGAGGCCAGAGTCGTCGGGAAAGTCAGCCCGCCGTCTGTCGACAGGAAAATGTCAACCAACGTACAGTTAACAGGTGCGCCCGCTGTTCCGTTGACGCTCCAGTTGATAGTGATCGGGCCTGCCAGCGGATAGGAACCAACAGGACCCAGCAAGCTGCCCGGGGTGTCATTGGTAATCAAAAATGGCCCTGAACCGCCGTCGACGTTTACCGTAACCGCGGCAGAATTAACTCCGCTGTTGTTGTCGCGAACTGTCAGTTTATGCGTCGTAACCACACCTACGGAAGGCAATTTGTCGCCAATGGCGTAATTTGAACCGTCCAGGATTGCCGCCAGTCGCGGGAAATAGCGGGTACCCGGGCTGGAACTACCGTTAGCGGAAACGGGAGCATATGACCGGAAAAACGGCGGCCTCGAAGGATCGGAAAGTATGGTAGCGGTCAGCGCAGCCTTGTCGGCTACATCGCTGATATTGGTCCCTTCCCATGAGTAGCTCAAAACATCGGCCGCATCTGCATCCGTCGCCGATCCGCTGAGTGCAAACGGGGTCGATTTCGGGATCGTCCAGCTCGATTGCATGGGGTTAATCACGGGAATAGCATTGTTGGTAGCCGTCGACGTGTAGCACGACAATGTTTCAATAAATGCATTGGCCTGTTCGTAATTGACCACGTGGAAATTCAGGATCGGCCCGTAACTTCCTTCGTAATCATCATTACCAACCAACCCGTCTGCCGCTTCGGTGTTGTTACAGGTGTAACCGTAGCTCATAATGGTCGTACCCGATCCTGGCTCTACCGAAGTATCCAATGACCGCGTGGTACAAACCGGCACGTTGCTATTGTAGCTGTGGCTCATATCAAACTGATGCCCTATTTCATGCTGAATGAGTTGCTGATCGAACACATCCGGAAAGGATCCGCTGCCTATACCCGAAGCTCCCTGGGCCTTCGAGGCAGGATCGCATACCGACCCGCGCGCGGCAATTCCCCCGCCCGAGCCTCCCGCGTACCCCAGCACGTGCCCGACGTCGTAACCGCCCGAGATGACATTGTCGAGATGGGCCTGGTTTTGATTGAGCATTGCGTCCTGATCGTCATTGTTGTATGGATCGGTAGCGGCGTCGGTGTAAACGATCGTTTCATCACTGACCAGCACAAATGAAACGCTTAACTCTTTTCTGTAAACGGCATTCATGTTGTTGACGTAGTTGGTCAGTGCCGCATAGGCAAGCGCCGCGGTTCCGCCTTTGTGGGCGGTAAACTCCGCATCGGCAGCCATCGCTAAACGGAATGTCCTCAACGTGGCGCCGGAGGACGCCGTCGCGCTAGTTCTCTTGTTCTCCCCATTAGCGTTCTGCCGGTTCGCGCGGCTTTCGCTGTCGAGCGTTCCGCAGCGGTTGTTAGCCGTTTTCTCCGTGGTATTCTTAGGGCTCACCGCATCCCGCGAGAAATAGCTTCTGTAAGTGCTGTCGGCGAGATCCGTGTCGATTTTTTCAAAATACACGGCATCATTTTCCACGCCAAGAATGACTGCGCTAAAACCGATGGCGGTGAAATTGATACGGACCGAATATTCCTTTTGCGTTACCCCCTTGCCGGCGTAAGTCCTGATCTCCGGGTGCCGGGCAGCAACTTCGGGAGAGAGAATGGGCGATTCGAAAATTTCAAAAAGTGCCGTATTGCCATTCGGCAGCGGGATTTCCAACGTACGGCCTGCCGCATTTTTCGCACTGAACTCACGCGGTGCGCCGGCCAGATAATTTTGCAGGTTTTTCGTCTGAATGCGAAAAACCGAATGCTTGTTCAGGTGGACGTTTTCGCGGGCAGCAGCATTATCGCCCGATGCTACCCTGGTAAAAAAGCCCTTTTGCGCACTCGCCAATTGAAAGGACAGCGCAAATAAAACGGTTAGAAGTTTCTTCATAAATGCACAAAATTTAGTTTGATAAACGAACGAATTGATTGATTCTAAAAAATTAAAAACTTCTCCCGGCGATGCCGGGAGAAGCTCAGGTTAGCGTCTTACCACTTTGACTGCTTCCACTGTCCCATCCTCATACAGGATCTTCAACACACTTACCCCTTTGCCCAGCGCCGGGAGTGGTACAGTTTCCGATTTCGGGCGGCCTGTCTCAAACACTTTCCGCCCATTCATATCCACCGCTGTGACATTTACAACCCGTTTCCAGTCGGCGACCGTCAGCTGTACCGCTCCGTCGGAAGGGTTAGGATATGCGACGACCAGCTCTTGGCCTTCTATTCGGATGCCTTTGAGGCTGCTGAATGCAAAAGTGCCGTCATTATCAATCATTTTCAGGCGGTAGAAGTTGTTGCCCGACCTGGCTTGCCGGTCCAGGTAAGTGTAGGCTTCATTAACCCTGCTCTCGCCTTTTGCATCCACCGACGCCAATGCGGCCCAGTTTTTCCCGTCGCGGCTGCGCTGAATTTCAAAACGGTCGCTATTGGTTTCTGCCGAGGTATTCCAGTTCAGGCGGACATTTTGTTCTTCCGCGGTCACCGAGAAGGAGATCAGTGTCACCGGCAATGGGTTTTCGATCGATATGGCAAAGTTGTTGTCCAGGTAGCTAACGTCCCCGGCAATACGTGCTGTCGTGTACTGGATACCGGCACAGTCGGCTGTGAAGCCGATGATACCATCCGCAGTGCCGTCACCCTCTCCGCTGCCCGAGGCAACTGCCGCGCCTTCACGGATCGCGAAGTATCCCGTAGGCATCTGGCCTTCCGTAGAACCGCCAGCTGTTGTACCCAGCACCAGCTGGTGGCTGCCGGCCGGAACATTGCTGAACAAAAAGGTACCCGAGGCGCTCACCGGCACGACCGCTTGTGAAGGCGCACCCGGCCCTGTTGTAATCAGTGTCACATAAAGGCCCAATGTCGTCCCGTTCGCCGGCGATCCATTCACACCATCCTGAATGGTAGGATCATCGTAAACAGTGCCGCCGATATCGGTCAAACAGCCCGTCACCGTAAGGGTTGCTTCGCGCTGTTCCAGGATACAGGCATTATCCGGATGTTTCACAACCACGCGGTATTTCGCGCCATTTTTTACCAAACCTACTCCTGTTAATGTAAGTGTGGCGGTGGTAGCCCCGGTGTAAATACCCCCGTTACTAATATTCGCAAACCCTGAGCCGGTATCCTCCTGCCATTGGTATTGGATCGTGCCTGATACATTGGTCGCGCTGGGATCGGTATAGTTGGGAACCGATGCGGTGTAAGCAGTGGTAGAAGCAGCATTGGCGGCCACCGAAAACGAAGTAGTACCACCGCTCTCCACCGACTGATTGCCGGGGGCAGTGTCCACGAGCAGGCGTGTTGCACGTTTCGCGTTTTGGAAGTTGGCGGTATAGCCACCTTGACCCGTGACCCTGCCATTGACATCTACCTGTACGGGTGAGACACCCAGTTTGCCATCGCCGTCGCCATCCGTACCGCCTGCTTCGATGGCATCGGGACATCCGTCGTTATCGCTGTCCGCATCCAGTTGATCGGCAATTCCGTCCCCGTCAAAGTCGCATACCCTCGGAACAGTTGCCCCGAATACAAAATTTGCCCAGTTCTCGGCTACGGTATAGTTGAAGGTGACGCTGCTGAATGTACCGGTCATCCTGACAATGGCATATCCCTCTGTTCCGGTAATCTTCGTGGATGTATTCTGTACAACAGACTGTGACCACAATATTTCAACGGGTGCACCGAAGTTGATACCGACGGAAATGGAAGCGCTTCCAATGGATGCAAATACCAAAACCGGGTCGGTCATCGGGCTTGCGAATGTTAAGGTGTTATTAGTGATCTGGGTGTTCTGAATCGTCGGGTTGACACTGGGTACCCCGTATGAGGCAGGGAAGTTACCGATTCCAAACACACCTCCTGTGGCACCAATCGGTTGCGACGACTGATAAGTATAACCTATTCCGTTAATCGTACCGGTTGCCGTATTTCCGACGATCGTCGGCTTGCCCGACCAGAAAAAATCAGATGGGGCGCATTCATTCGTATCCAGTATACCGTCGTTGTCGTCATCGAGGTCGCAATCGTTGCCGACCCCGTCGCCGTCGGTATCCACAAATGCGGGATCGCCCGGATCGCAGGATGTCATGAGGGCCATCGGTTTCGCTTTTGTACCGCTTGTGGCCGGTACCGATGTTTTGTGTGAGTTTGGACCTGTAAACGCGGATGAAAATGCCACGAGTACCGCCCAGCTTAGTGCCGAACAAAGTAAATTTCTGCTCATAAATAAATTGTTTTGATAACGATAAATTACCGAAGGCATGCCGCAGGGCCTGTCGACTCCCGTTGCATGTCGAATTATAGATATGGAGGAGGGCTATATTTTCAGAATGCATGCATGCTTGGCAGGCAAGTCATTCAGAATCATATCTCCCGGCATTACCGGGAGAAGATTATATTACTCAACGTTAGAAAAACCACTCAGCGTAGTTAGTTACCAGGTCTGTTATGCGCCGCTCGACGTATCCATTCCGGATTAGCAACCAGACAAATGTATTACGTGTAACCGGGAGGGTCACTGCCAAAAATTTAATCGTCTGTTAAACAAATGCGTGAATTCTATTTAAAAAATTTAACGAGATGTCGAATAACTACTATCATTGATTTTCTTTATAATTGTCACAAGATTCCGGCGACAGCTATTTCATTTCACACATGAGTATTCAGATCATCATCGCAGAAGATCATCCGTTGATTCTGGCGGGTATTCAATTTCTTTTGATGGCACACAAACCCGAGGCGGTAATAACTTGCACCAGCGATTTCAACAAAACCATCGCGATGCTCGAAAAACGAAAGTTTGATTTACTGATCATGGACATCAATCTGCCCGGTGGTGATAAGGTTACCATGGTACATTCCGTCAGGCTCCGGCAGCCCGATCTCCCGATCCTGGTTTGTTCAAGCTACGACGAGCAGCTTTATGCAGTGCCGTTCTTAAAGGCGGGGGCCAATGGCTATATCTCCAAAACCGCGATCAACGACGATTTTACCAAAGCCGTAGACCATGTCCTGAGCGGCCGCACTTATGCAAGCCCGGAGGTAATGCAACAGGCATTTGCCAAATTGCTGGGCACCAAAGAGACGCGGGAAAATGTGACGGAGAAACTGTCGGAGCGGGAACTGGACGTGGCGCAATTGCTCGTCAAAGGGCAATCCACCAAAAATATCGGGGAACAATTAAGCCTTTCGTCCTCTTCGATCAGTATATACAAGTCCAAGATCTTTGAAAAGCTCGGCGTAAACAATGTGATCGAGCTCACCAAGTATTTTCAGGTTAATGATTAAGCAGCCATTGAAGTGGTCGTATATTTCTAAAAGTGCGCTGGCGTTCGCATTATCGGCTATGTGTTTGCTCGTACCTGTATATGCGAGTGCGCAGCAGGCGCCCGAGGGATACCTGATGCAGCAGTTTACCGACGAAAACGGACTTCCCCAGAACAGCGTCAAGGCAATTGCCCAGGATAGGAATGGCTTTATCTGGCTGACCACCGAAGCCGGCCTGGTGCGTTTCGACGGACGCCGGTTTGTGACTTTCGAAAAATCCGTGATCCCCATTTCGAATAATCGGTTCCGCGGGTTTATCCCCCTTCCGGGAACCGCCGCCGACAATTCTCCGGAATTTTACGCATTGTCCGAAAAGAACGAATATGTAGGTATCCTGGCCAACGGACAAGTGTCAGTGGACAGCTCTTTTTACAAATACTACAACCTGTTTAAGCCCCTGGCACAAAACGAGATCAGGTACAACAGCGCATTGGCCAGTATGCCTGCCCTGCACGCGGTGTTTCCGGATACTGAGCCCTATTTCGTAACCTCGGGCAGCGACACTGCCTACATCTGGCAGAACCCCATCATTACCTGCTATAAGGACGGCAAACGCGTTTTTGTATCAAAAGGGCCTTTCAACCATTTCCTGCTGATCGGAGCAAATCCCTATGTGGTCGATTCAAAAGGCGATCTCAAAGCGATCGGTCCTGTGATCCGTGACGTCACTATCGAAGGGGAAATCGAGCATAACAACCTGTTTTCCAATAACAAAAGCAATTACCAAATATTCTGGAACAACATCTCCCATCAGGCATTTCTATACCTGGGCCACGCACTGTACCTCGCCAAATCAACGGCTCCGGGCAAGCTTACTACCCAGCTGATCCTGCGGGATTTTGACCTGGAAAAATTCAAAATTCACTCGTTTTACTTCGACGAAGCCGCCGGCGCCCTCTTCCTCGGCAGCACTACAAATGGGTTATTTCAATTTAAAAAACAGGACTTCTATGCCAACAAGCTCCCAACCGACAATGCGGACAACGTATATTATGCACAGGTTCCCGGCCCCGGGCTTTCGATACTGACTTCCCAGGGATATGCCTTCACGGCCCAGCCAGGTACGATAAAAGCGATCCCCGAACGACTGGCACCCTTCCTGGAAAAAACCGGAAGCAGGTTTCACATGGCTCCATGCAACGATGGCAGTTTCTGGTTTCAATATGCATTTGACATTTATAAAATGGACCCGGGTGGTCGCAAAATACTGGCTAATATCAAACTGCCCGAAAAAGCAAAATCGCTTAGTATAGATTCACGCGGCAGGTTGTGGGTAGGGTGCGAAACCAATGCCGTGTATTCGGTGGACGAAGTCAATGGGCAATATGTGCCAAAGCTCAGGTTCAGATTGAGCATTCACAACTACGAGATCGTCGGCAGGGAGAACGACGAAACTATACTTCTGGCCACCGAGGGCAATACCTACCGGCTGAATACCCGGACGGGCACTTTTAAGTTGATCAAAGCGCTGAAAGACATGGTCGTGCGGAGCGCCTACACCACGCAGGAAGGCACGTGGATTGCGACTTACGGAAACGGCTTTTTTCTTTTGAAAGGGGACAAAGCGGTACGGTTTCCGCTGGATGACGACCGTTTTCTCGCCACGGCACATTGCATTGTCGAGGACCGGAAAGGGTTTTTCTGGATAACCACCAACCGTGGGCTGTTTCAGGTCACCAAACAGCACCTGGTCGACTACGCCGACCGTAAACGAAGCCTGGTTTACTACCTGTTCTACGACAAAAGCAATGGTTTCGGGAGTAACGAGTTCAACGGGGGCTGCTACCCCTGTGCCGTAACCCTTGCCAACGGCATTGTGTCGCTCCCGTCGATCAATGGGCTGGTTTGGTTTAAACCACAGGACGTAAGACCGGCCTTACCCAACCGCGGGATTTTCATCAGCACTGTGCTGGAAGATGGAAAATCGATGCCCGTTGCAGACACCCTCGAAATGTCGCACGGGTTCGAGCAACTGCGGCTGGAAGTTACCACGCCCTATCTGGGCAATCCCAAAAACATCCGGATGCAGTATTCCCTTTCAGGCCCGGGCAGAACGGATGGCTGGATACCTGTGAACCCGGATTTTGTTGTATCGTTACCCGGGCTCGGGTACGGCAATTACGTCCTGAGGATCCGGAAGGTTACCGGCTTCGGGACGCACGATTACACCTACAAGACGGTGCATATGCGGGTTCCGCGCGCCTGGTACGAAACCTGGTGGTTCCGGTTGCTGGCCGGAGCGGTTCTACTTGGTCTGTTCGTGATATCGGTCAGGGCGCGGTCGGCATACCACATCAAAAAAGAGCGTGAAGCCAACCTGATCCGGCATTACCGGGTGATCAGCCAGATTATCGCGGCAGTGAACCATGATATCCAGACGCCCCTGCTCTACATTGGGTTTTCGCTCAAACAGTTCAATGCGTATTTCCACAGGCAACCGGCCGTCGATCCGCTGATTACCCGGCTCAGCGACGAAACCCTCGATACATCCCAGCGGCTGAACACCCTCACGCGGAGCATCCTGGATTACATCAAATTACAAAGCAAATCACCCTCGGAGCGCTGGGAGATCGTGCCTGTTAGTGTAGCTGATCTTGTTGCTGCTACCTCCCGGTTGTTTGCGGGCATTGCCGCGCACCGGGAGGTGGAAATCAAAGCAATGATCGATCCAAGGCTCACCTTCCTCAGCGATCCTAACTTGCTTTCCATCATCATACACAACCTGATCGACAATGCACTAAAGGTGGCCCAGTCCACGATCACGATAGCTGCCCGCGAAACTGCTGCGGGGCAAATCACCATCGAGGATGACGGAGGCGGTATGCCGGCTGAGCTCGTCGAATGGCTTAACCAAAGATACCAGTCCTATGAAGACTGGCTGCACGCCTCTCAAAACCCCGGGCAGAAGGGAATCGGTCTGGTGATCGTGAAGGATCTTTGCGTACTGCTGGGCATTCAAATCAACGCCCGGGTAATCGACGGGAGCAGGACGTCCATTGCTTTGAATTTCGGGCGTGCGGCGGTAAGCTAATCCAAGTTGATAACCAGGAAGCTCCCGGCGGCGATCAATACTTCACCACCCGGAACACCTGCTTTCTGCCGTTTTCCTTAATCTGCAATAGATAAACGCCGGTCGCAAGACTTCGGATATCGAGACTTTCCTGCCGACCCCGTGCCTGTTTCTCCCGAATGCCGGTACCCCGGCTGTCGAACAGCGTAATGCTTCGCGGAAGCGCTGTTTCAAAAGTGATTTGCAGGTAATCCCGTGCCGGATTGGGTGCAACAATCACCTGGCTGCCCACAGGACGCGGCTCTGCTGTGACCAACGTCACCGTCACATTGGAAGGCGTACCGACTGTGCCGGTGCCGCACTGGCCAAATACATTCCGCAGCGTGTAAACCTGCCCCGGCAATGCCTGCGATAATGCAACGGAGTCGACTGCGGCGGTTGCATAGCGTGTTTGCCGGTTGCTGCCCAGGACAAGGTCGTATTGCCAGGGCCCGCTCCCTGATAGCAGTACCACCGCCACCGGATCGCTGCCTTCCTTGTAAGGCACAAAATCCGCCGCAAAGCGCGCGGTAGCCTTTTCTCCGGTAGTCAATGGCGTGGGATAGGCACCGGCTGCCGTACCGGCATCGGACGCGGCTACACGCAGGCGGTAACGTTTGCCCGGCGAGAGATCCGCTGGAAGCAATGCGCGAAGCGGCGATGATTTGCCGGCGGTAGGAATAGCCCGGAAGTTCTTCCCGGTGGTGTCCGACAGTTGGACCGTCATGATGTTACCCGCCGTAAATGTGCCGGTTTGCGTATAATAGGCGAGCATAGAATCTCCCACGCACATTCCCATACTTGCAGATCCGTAACTCGTCACACTCACCGTGCGCGCAGCCGGAGGGTTCACTTCCACCGTAGCGCTGCCGACGGTTGTACCGGCGCCGCAGCTATTGGAAACGGACCTAAGCGTGTACGTGGTCGTTTTGTCGGGATTGACCGTCAGGTAATGCTCCGAACCGCCCAAAAATGAGCCTTTGGTACCGTCCGACAATTCATAAAATATCCGATCCGGCACAGTATTATCCGTGCGGAGGATCAATGCAGTTTGCCCGCCATTGTTAATCACCGTATTACCGCTGATCGTCACTTGCACAGGCCGTGTAATGTAAATGAAGAAATCGGTCGAAAGCCCGCCCTTTTTGAAAGTACATTTAAGCTGATACAAATCACCGGTGAGGTTTGATGGAATTTTCAGGTCGATGGAACCCTTTTTAACCTTTGTCGAATCCAGCGGGATAATCCTGGAAGTTTGCGGGTCGATCACTTCGAATGCAATGTAGCCGTCGCCTGCCTCGACGTCCCCGGACAGCTCGTAGTTCACGGTGAAAGTCTTTCCATTGCACGCGGCATAATTGTCGGCCGAAGCCGTCAGCCGGGGAGGTACTTTCACAACCACCGACCCGGAAACCGCGCCATAGCCGCATTGATTGTATACAGTTTTAAGCTCAAAAGTGCCTCCCTGGTTCGGATAAATCCTCCGCCTTATGTTATGGGTAGCAGTCTGGCTGGTATTATCTTCATAAACGGCAGTCCACGGGTAGGTTCCCGTAAACCGCACATCCAGCTCGACATAACCGCTACCCGGGATGGTGATCGGCTGCGGCAAATCGCTCGAAATGGTGGCACCGGGTAAAACACCCACCAAAAAATCGGCTGTATTTGAAATGACGCCGTCGGACGACACGATGCGGATTTTATAATTTCCCTCCGCCAGATTGGCCGGTAGCACTCCACTAATGACATTGGAATGCTCGCCGCTGGCAATCACCCGGTAGGTGACCTCGTCTGCACGCGACAGCTCCATACTGAACGTCACGCCATTACCAGGGCTTCCATGGGCAAACCCAAATGGCACGCGGATCTGGTTACCGGCACAAAACCGGTTGGCAGTAAAATCAAAACCGGCGACCTTGATTTCGTAAGGAAGGACTTTAATGTATGTCGACAAATTCGCCGGCTGCACGCCGCAGCTGTTGCCCATGGATTTGAGCGTATAAACCGTGGTAACACCCGGCGTTGCAGTGATCGGGATAATGGCCTGATATGGCTCTCCGAAAGCAAGGGTATGCTCGGTAGTGCCGTCGGAATAAACGGCGGACGATGCCCCGCCTCCCTTCGCGGTGAAATTCACGGACCACTCGCCGTTGTTGGGCAGCATGGCAGGTTGCTCGCTGGTACCCGCCGGATTAACCACAAAGTCGGTCAACGGCGTATCGACGCCGAACTGGTAGGTTTCGGTCGTCAGGAAAGGGTTTTTAGATACCACCTTGATACCCGCCAGATACGTGTAACCGTTCTGGCTCGCGGGAATTCTCACTTTGTAAGTGCCTCCTGCTTTTACGGTTTTGAGCGTCGTGAAATTACAGCAGTCGGCATAGACCTGAATTTGAAACTCGTTGTCTGCTCCGAACTTACCCGGGGCCAGAATCTTCACTTCCAGGCTGTCGTTCGCGCATACACGTGCGGGTATGCGTTCCAGGTACAGGTCGGGTGCCGCGCTGCTCGTGAGCGTCAGGCGCGTAGCAGGGATGTTTTCGGTTTTGAAACAAGCATTGCTGATCGACCTGATCTTAAAGTCCTTCGTCTTATCCAGATAAACTTCGGGCGCCCACCAGTCATTTTTGACAACGGTACGGTTTCCCGCCTCGTCTTCGATTGTAAACGGCCATTTGCCGTACAGTTTGTAGTTGAGCGTGATGAGCCCCGGCTCTCCGAATGTGTAATCGCTCGTGCCCGATACGATCTGCGGCTTGCTCTGGATCAGGTAAATGTAGGAAGGACTGGATTTCAGCGCCGGGTTCTGCGTGCTGATGTACATGTTATTCAAACCGTCGTAGAGCTGCTCGGGCGGCGTTCCCGCGGGCAGCTCGGGAATCAGAAATTCGAGGTAATCCCCATCGCGTGTCGCCGGGAACGAATAGGATTTGGAAGGTCCGTAGACGGCATTCACCGTGTAGGACGTGGCCGCGCTGAAATTGCCATTCGACCTGATCCTGACCCGCACGCGAGTGCCGGCACATAGTATCTGCGGATTAGCCGAGGGAACCAGCGCAATGCCCTGCCCAACGGTTACGGTCATACGTGCGGGCGCAGGAAGGTTGGTGACGCCGCATCCCGACGACATCGAAGGAATGCTGTAAGTGGTAGTTTTGTCCGGACTTTTATCAACATACACCTCTCCCGAGTAACTGGCGGTGATCGCGGTCCCGTCGCCCAGTTGTGCCGAAAAAGGTGGTACACCTTTGAAAACAACCCCTACCCTCGTCTCACTACCCAGCTCTATGCGGGTATCCGGTGTGAAAAAGCTAACCTGCGGCTTGGGATGGACTGTCAAGATAAAATCACCCGGCGAGCCTACAATGCCATGCTCGTCGGCGATGATGATCACCTTGAAATTCGTTTTGGCGGTCAGGTTCAGGCCGTCCGGTACGCGGGTTACCACCCAGCCGTCTTTCAACTCGGCGGGCGCTTCCATGGTTTTGACGGTCACGAAGGGCGACGCGTCGGACGACCGGAACCTGACGCGGTATTTATTACCGGGTTTCAGCGGCGCACCCATCGTGTTGAATGCTATCCTGACCTGGCTATTCTCACAAACATCGAATGCATCCGCCGCGAGCGTCCGTACGGACGTCGCGTTCGCAACCGGCTTGACTACGCCACTCGTACGCATGGCACCGCATACGTTGGTGGCCGTACGGATCGAGAATGGCTCCGTCGTGTGGGCACCTATTGTGTGGTATGCGGTAAAATTCGGCTGCGAATACGGGGTTAATTCCAGCTGGGTGCCGTCGTTGAGCGTTACGTCCACCTCCGTGCTGCTGAAAGCCGTGAATTTCAGGACCAGCTCCTCTCCCAGATTGACAGTATCCGAAATCGCGGAAGCGAGCTGGACAGTGCCTTTGGAATGGACCCTGAAATAGGACCAGCTGCTTTCGGTTTTGGGCGAAGAGGAAATAATGCGGAATTGCAACATCGGAAACGCCGAAAGCGTCGAATCGTGGTACACGACCTCGATATTCTCGCCCTTTAAAACGGCCGGTAATGTCGCTAGCACGGTGGGTTTATCATTTTCACGTACCTGTACCGAAAACTGGTTATCAGTATTGAAACTACCTGCAATCGTAACCGGAATGCGCTGCGCCTTTCCAAGGCAGGCCAGTTCGGGGTTACCTGCTGTGACGGATGGCGTTTGCGCATTAGCCCGGAGCGACAGGTGGACCAGGAACAGCAGTCCCCGTAAAATATGCTTCATAGGTTGATGTTTTTCAATGGCTGGTCAAAAAAGGTGGGCTGCTACCGTTTGATGATTTTGTGAGTTGATTTAAAATTTTTGCCTTCAATACGCAATACATAAATACCGGACGGCAGCTGACTGATATTCAACTCATCCTCCATCGACACGCTATGTTTCATGAGCATGGGAATCCCCCCCGCATTGACGAGCCGTATGGTCCTTTCGGCAGCATCGGCAAACCTGATCAGCAACCGGTGGTCTGCGGGATTGGGTGCGACGACCACCCGCGTAACGGCTGGCGAAGGCTCCCCCGTGATCACCTCCACCTGAACAATGTCCGGTTTCTCCACCGTGCCGGTGCCGCAGCGGTTTGACACCCGCAGTATTTTATAGTAATCGGCAAGCGGGCGATCATTAAGGAATAGGGTATCGGTAGGTGAGGTTGAGAACTCGGTTGTCGTACCGAGCGGACTGCCCACGGCGTATTCCCACGGCCCGGTTCCGGTGAGCAGCACCACGAGCTTTGGCGTACCGGAAACATCCTTAATGATCGATTCGGAAGCGAACCGAGCGCCTGCCCTGGTGCCGGGCGAAAGCGGAAACTCGTAAGCTCCGCTGCCCGTTCCAGGGTCGGAAGCTACTACCCGCACCCTGTATTGTTTGCCCGGAACAAAATCGGCGGGAATGCTGGCTTTCAACGGAGAGGCCTGGCCGGTTGTCGTAACCGATTTAAAATTCCGTCCTGTGGTATCCGAAAACTGGACAGTCATTGTATTCCCGGCTGAAAAATTGCCTTTTTGGGTATAATGAACAAGGATGGCTTCGCCCACGCAGAAAGCCGAATTATCGAACGGCTCCCAGCTTGTAACGGTTACTGTCCGTTCGCTGGGCGGATTCACTTCCACCGTTGCACTACCCGACTTTTTACCCTCGCCGCAGCCATTATCGACGGATGCCAGCGTATAAGTGGTGGTTTTCGTTGGGCTCACTTTCAGGAAAAACTCCGTATTGCCACTGCCGCCGTAGAATGTGCCGGTCTGCCCGTCGGACAGGCGATAGTTAATGGCCTCATTGGCGGTCCTGTTGCTGCGGAGCTGCACCTGGGTGCTTTCCCCCGCGTTGATCGTCGTGTTGCCGATGATCGACACGTCCACTTTTGTTTTAATCCTCAACGCCGAGTTCGCGGAAAGGTTATAGCTCCTTACCACACCCCGGAACTGGTAGTAATCATCGCCCAGTTCGGTTGGCATTTTCAATTGCAGGGTACTTGCCCGCACACGCGTAGAATCCACACCGGTGACTTTCCCGGTCCGCGTGTTCACGAGTTCGAAAACGATGTAATCCTTATCCAGCGACGCATCGCCCTGCAACTGGTACCAAACCCGCACGGTGCCACCAGCGCAGACTTCCTCCTGCTGAGGCAAAACGCTCAGCGACGGTTTCACTTGCACGGAAACTTTGCCCGATACCGGCCCGTAACCGCAGTTGTTGTAAATCGAGATAAGCGAAAACTCCTGCTGCGCGGTTGCCGAAATCGGTCGCTGATAGGGGTTATTGTCGGTACTCTGCTTTTCGCTGTTTTCGTAAATCATCGTCCAGGGCGCCGTTCCCGTGAAATTGACCATAGCGTAAACACCCTGTCCAGGATTGAGCACAATAGGATCTTTTTCAGAGGAACTGATCGTCGCCGACGGCGCAGAGCCGATCACCAGGTCCACCGCGTTGGAAACGCTGCCGTCCGAGGAAGCGACGCGCATCTGGTATCTGCCGGGACTGACCGATTCGGGGACGGCAATGGAAAATGTGCGTGCGGTGATGCCGGTTGCCAGGTCGGTAAACTCAGAGGTTTTATCACGGGCTATTTGCAATGCAAAAGTGGCTTTCGAAGCGTCTCCGTCCAGAATGACAAACGGCACGGTCAGGCTTCCGTTCCGACAGGCCGACAATGGAAACCCGTTCTCCCCTGCCGATATGACAATGCGATATGGAACCACGCGGATGTAGGTCGTCAGATTGACGGGAAAGGTCCCGCATTTATTCTGTGCCGATTTGACGGTGTAGCCGCTGACAATGCCGGCAGGCGGCCGCACGACCGCATGAGAAACTGAGGGGTTCAACTCCTGTGTATGCTCGCCGACGCCATCCGAATAGGTGAATGCGGTAAGTCCCCCCTCGCGATTGGAAAGCGATAATCCCACCTCCTGCCCTTGCAGGTACTCCGCAGGCGCTTCCCGTGTACCGGAGGGGTTGACGCTGAAATCGGTCGGCGTACCTTGCATTTCTATTTCAAACTGATTGCTGGTAATGGCCGGGCTCGATGAAACAACCCTGAAACTCGCGTAGCCGATCTGTCTCTGACCCACCGGCACCTTGAATTTGTGCGTACCATCCTTGCTCACCGTCGCCAGCGTCTGGAACGTACAGCAATCGATATACCCTTCTATCTTAAATGTATTCCCCGGATTGAATGTTCCGGTTTTGATGAAAGTGATTTCCAGGCTATCCTGTTTGCAAATAACCTTATCCAGCGGCTGAACATAAATCCCGGGAGCAGCACCGGCCGTATCGAGCGTGAGGCGGACAGCCGGAACAGTTTCATTTTTAAAACACGCATTACTGATCGATCTCAGCTTAAAATCCTGCGTTTTGTTGACGTAAAAACTGGGATACCAGGCCGAGTAGCCCTCGATGTTGTAGATTTTACCAGCGGCATCCTCGATTTTGAAAGGCCCGTTTCCGTACAGCTCGTATCCAAACCCCGCTTCGGACGGATTTTTGTAATTCAAAACCGAATGCGGCAGAACCACCATCTCGGGCATGCTTCTAATCGCATAATCATAGTAATAGCCTGATTTGTAAGCCGGATTGCTGCTCGAAATGTAAAACGCCCCGATCTTGTCGTAGCTCAAAGCGTGGTCGGTTCCTTTCGGCAATACCGGGATATCAAATTCCAGGTAATCCCCCGATTTTTTAGCAGGAAATGAATGGACCTTCTGCTCGTTCACAATGCCGTTGACCGTGAACGTGGTACCATCGCTGAGTGCGATATTCGAAAATATCCTGATTTTGCCCTTCGAACCGGCACAAAGGAAACGCTCCCCTACCGACGGTTCCATCGCAATGCCGGGCTTGACGGTCACCACCATCGTAGCGCCCGAACTTACCGCCTGGCTGCCGCAACCACTTGTAAAACTTTTAATGGTGTAAGAAGTCGTTTTTTCAGGCCGCACGTCTATCTGGCCGTTGGTCTGCGACGACCAGAGCACCGTACCGTCCTGCAATGTCGCCGAATAGGGCGCGATGCCCGAAAATGTGATACCGACCGGCAGCTTCTCGCCCATTTCGATGGTCTTGCTCGGGGTATTAATAATGGCCCCCGCGCGCGGGTAAACCACAAAGTTGAAATCCGTATAGGCACCGAGGATCGCCGGGTTTTCGGCGACGATACGGAGGCTGTATGAGCTCCGTGAAGTGAGGTTGAACGATGTGGGGAAGTTAGCCACCAGCACATTGTCTTTCAGTTGCGCCGGCACCTCCACTGTTTTTACATTCGAATGATCCCCTTGAAAAACGCCGATCCGCAACCTGTACTTTGCATTGGCAGGCAGCGCCGGGCCTGATGTGGAGAAGTTCACACGAATTTCGCTTCCCTCACACACAGCCGCGGGAGACACCGAAAGTGTCCGCAGCGCTGTCGGGTTCAGGGTGGCCTTTACCTGCCCGCTCACTTTCATCGGGCCGCACACATTCTCGGCGTGCGCGATGTAAAATGGGGTGGTCGCATTCACACCTTTGTTGTGGAAGCTCACAAAATAGCCTTCCGCGAACGAAGACAAGCTAAAATCGGAGCTGTCGTTGAGCGTCACCGACGCCGAGCTCTTGCTGAATGTCGTGAATTTGAGTGTCAGATCCTCCCCGGGATTGATCGTGTCCGAAGCCGCCAGGGCCAGGTTCACACTTCCTTTGGTGTTTATTTCGACATTCCTCCAATCGCTTTCGGTTTTAGGCGAAGTGGTCACAATGCGCAATTGTATATACCGGGGAATCGAAAGGCTGGAATCGGAATGTACCACCTCAATTTTACCGTCCACCAGGCGCGCCGGGATTTCCGAAATTACGGGCAGGTTGTCGCCCTTCCGGATCTGTATGGAGAACTTGTTATCCGCATTGTACTTGCCCGTGATCGCCACCTGGATCTTCTGGACGGCATTCAGGCAGGCCGTTTCGGGGTAAGTAATCGCAATAGACGGAGATTGGGCCAAAAGAGAAAAGCAGGCAAGGAAACACAATGCAAACAGCACGCAAAATTTTTTCATAGAGAGGTGGAATTTGGATACCAAACATAATGAAAATGCCCGGATGTAACCAAAAGTAATTCTACCAGTTAACTACTGAAAATTTTCTTACTGCGGTTATGGCCTTTCCGGCCGGTATTTAATATCGTAGTACGCAATGCCTATGGATAACACCAGTGCCGTGACAGAGCTGATTGTAAGAACCACAAGCTGCTGCGGCTCCTTATCGAAATCAATAAAAAACATAAATGCGGAATACACGTAAGGGTAATAGATGATTTTATCCCAATCCATTAATACAATGCCAGTGATCCACAAGCCCAAACCCAGGCCAAGCGGAATAACGAAATTGCGAAAACGCAGGCTCAGCCAGTACTGGATGACCGATACGGCCAGGCACCCCAGATACACACGGCAGGATATCAGTAGCAAACTGCTCCAATCGATGCTGCTTGCCATTAATCGGTACGCGGGATTCAGGCTGTGCACCAGCAGGCCGGCCAGCATGACAAACCCGTCAAAACAAAGAATGTAGACCGGTACCAGCATCTGGATCACCACCAACTTCGAAAAGAAAATATCGGCAAACGATCGGGGCGAAGCGTATACCTGCTTCCAGGTGTTGTTACGAAATTCGATCTGTACAATCAGGTTTGTGATCAATATAATGTACATCGGCAGGATGACAGCGGCTACATTTTTCCAATTGAACCGAAAGAATGTGAGCCACGGAGTCTGTTCAAACTTGACAAGCAAAATGTCGGGCCTTTCCAACAGGATCACAACGTTGATAGCCGGCATAAAAAGCGCTGCCAGGATCGTCAGCCACATTGCAAAGCTTCTTTTCGCTTTGATAAACTCGGCCGTTGTATTTGCGAAAAATTTCGTTTTCATCGTTAAGCTGAAATAATGTCTAAGAAAAGTCTTTCCAGGTCGTTACCCATCACACACAACCGGCTCACACCTACCCCGCCACCTACCAGCATGTGATTGATCAATGCCGCCTCAGCGGGTTTGGAATGTCCAACATGTACCGTAGAGTCACCTCTGATGAATACAGGAAACCGGCCGGAGAGGATTTGCTCGGTTCTGACAACATTATCTACTTCGATTTCCAGGAATGAATGCCGGTGTTGGAAACTCTGCAACTCGGCTAATGTTCCCTGAAAAAGCAACTTGCCCTGGTGGATAATGCCCACATGGGTCGCGAGCTTCTCTACCTCCGCCAGCAAATGGCTCGAAACAAGCACCGTCTTCCCCTGGTGCCGATTAAGATCGCGGATCAGTTCGCGTATCTCGATAATTCCGTTGGGGTCCAGGCCATTTGTGGGCTCGTCCATAATCAGCAGCTCAGGATCGTGGAGCAACGCGATCGCAATCGCAAGCCGTTGTTTCATGCCCAACGAATATGCCTTTGTCTTTTTATGGGCAGCGTCGGAAAGCCCGGTAATGCGCAATACTTCTTCAACCCTCGTTGCCGGGCATTCATACGCTCGTCTGAATACGTCAAGGTTTTCCCGACCGGTCAAATGCAGGTATAGAGAAGGTTGCTCGATCAGCGAGCCGGTGCGTCTTAAAATATCAATCCGGTTGCCGGGCATCTGGTTTCCAAAAATGTGGATCCCCGGATTTTCGCTGCGCAGCAACCCCAGCAAAAGACGCAGTGTCGTCGTCTTTCCTGCACCGTTAGGACCCAAAAAGCCATACACACTACCTTGCGGCACGCGAAGATTAATGTCATTGAGGATTCTGTCGCCCTTTTGAAAGGCGTAATCCAGGTGGTCGGTTTCGATGACCGCTTGTTCCATTTCCATGAATGCTTTGATGGTGTATCAAAGGAACATAGCGCTTTTTACAAGCGGAAATAAAATCATCAACAGGCTTTTTTTGCCTTCCAACGCCCAGAAACAGACGACCAAAAAATGTGGGGATCAGCCGATGCGCCGCAGCAAGTCTTCGCGGAACATCTCGCCGACAGGCACCTTCTTTTCATCTATATAAATGATGTTGCGCTCAATGGCGTTGATCTTGTTCAGAGCGACGATAAAAGACCTGTGTACACGCACAAAGTCCTTTACCGGCAGCTTATCCTGAAATGCCGTCAATGTGGTAAGCGTGTCGATCACCTTGCTTTGGGTATGCACCGCTACATAGTCCTTTTTGCCTTCGAGCATCAGGATACCGTCCAGATCCACACGGATCATTTTGTGCGCCGACCGAACAAAAAGATATTGCGGTCCGCTTTCCATTCGCGGTACCAGCCGTGACTGCGCTTTTTGTATGGCCTTTAAAAAGCGTTCGAAGGAAAAAGGTTTGACCAGGTAATCGACCACCCCAGCTTCAAACCCGGCCAGTGCATACTGGGGGTAGGCCGTGGTAAGCACGACCAGCGGCGGAGCGGGGATTGCCGAGAGGAAATCCATGCCATTCACTTCGGGCATGTTGATATCCAGGAAAAGCAGGTCGCATCCGCCGCGATTCAGCATCGGTAATGCCTCCAACGGCGACGAAAAGGTAGCGGTCAGTTCGAGGAACGGACATTTGGAAACGTAGTTTTCAATTATTTCCAATGCAAGGAATTCATCGTCGATCGCGATACATTTAATCATGAGCCTCGCTGTTGAGTTGAATGGCCAGGTCTGCAATGAATGTGTCACCCTCCCGGTGAAATGCAAGTTCGTGCACAGCCGGGTAAAGCAATGCGAGCCTTCGGCGCAGATTGGCAATACCCAGGCCGCCGCTGGTCTCCGGGCTTGCCGCACGTACTTTATTCTCAGTATGAACACGGAGCACCGGGAAAGCCCAATGAATGGTGATCGTCACCGGCGACGCACCATGCTTGAATACATTCTCTATCAACGGCAACAGCAGCAATGGCTGGATTGTTATAGTTTGGAGGTTTCCGGAAATCTCCAATTTGATCCCCTCGCCAGACTTGCTCCGCATCTCATTCATAGCCACATAGGTACGTATCATCTCGATCTCTTTTTCAAGTAGTACTATCCCCGCGTTGGTTTCATACAACAGATAGCGCATCATTTCGGAAATACGCAGGATCACCGCGGGCGTCTCCGGAGCCTGGCGCAAGGAAAGTGCGTAAAGGTTGTTCAGGGAATTAAAGAGGAAATGAGGATTAATCTGCCCCTTCAATAATGCTAACTCGGATTTGAGATACTCATTTTCCATTTCCTTGTCCTTCCGCAATTTACGGTACCAATCTACACTCAGCCGTACAAAAAGCCCGAGAAGGGCAAAAACGACGTAATTGCTGATTCTCGTCAGCAGCGGCAGCAAATCGCCTCCTTGCAGCCGTCCGATCATATTACTTCCGGGCAAAAGCCGATCTTCCAACAGTACTGCGGCGGAAGCCATACATATCGCTGCGAGCAGATTGGCTGATAAAAAACGCGCTAAGCTGTACTTAGGCAAGCCATTGGGTACCAGATACAAATAGTTGAGATAAAAACTACCCGCGTGCGTGCCGAAAGCCAGGCCATAGTGTACAAAGAAAACCCAGGGAGAAATGCGGGCGAAGTTCCCATAGAAGACCAGGGTAGCATAAATACCCCATCCCAGCAAATGCAGCAACACCGGAAGTTTTCTTTCCAGTATCGGCTGCCACGCTTCTTTTGTCGGCTCAATCATATGCGATAATACCCATTTCCGGGTTTACTGAAAAAGAAACACCGCCAACGCCCGTTTTTTATCGGCCAGTAGACCCATTGCACCGACCGGCTTCATCGGGCGGTGACGGAACGAGCGGCACACACACGTAGCGCCTATACATGCGAGCGAAGTCTGGCCTCGTCCAGGTCAAGCTCCCGTTCCATCTTTTTAATTGCCGACTCGGAAAAGGAGGCTTCCCGGTGAAGCCGCAGCAGCAGGTCCCGCTTGAATTGCGTAACGGCCAGCTGGGCATCGACGACCTGGCTCAGCAAGTCCGCGGTTCCCGGCGCCTGCCGATTTGTTCCGTACTTTTTGTCTTTGATCCAGTTGCTTCGCAGCTCATACAACTTACGCACCTGATCGGCCACGTCCGGGTTCATTTTGGTTTCGGAGAAATGATCGTGGATAAAATCGAGTGAACTGTTAGCCAGTAGGAGGCGCAACCTGGTTTCCTCTTCCGCCTCTTCCTGCCCCGAGCTCCGGATCCCCAGCTTGCGTATCAAATACGGCAATGATAGCCCCTGGCCGATCAATGTGACGAGGATCACGACAAACGACACAAAGAGGATCAGCTTCCGATACGGGAAATGCTTCCCGTTTTCCATCACCAATGGAATGGCCATGGCCGTGGCGAGCGACACTACACCGCGCATGCCGGTCCACGACAGGACAATGGCCATCTTCCAGTCAAAACCGGACTCCCGTTGCCGGTATTCGCCCGTCGGCAGCATATCCGTAAAGTAGGCCGTGGGCACGATGAAAAGCAGCCTGACCATGACCACTACCGCACTGACAATGAGCCCGTAGCCGATCAAATCTGCGAAGCTGTATTCCACCGTGTTGTGCACGATCGTAGAGAGTTGAAAGCCGATCAGCACAAATACCGCTCCGTTCAGCAGGAACTCGATCATATCCCACACCGAAGTCACGAGGGTGCGCCCCTGGTGCGAAAACATTTCGTGCGAAAGCCACGATGTCACAAGCCCCGTGCTCACCACCGCCAGAACGCCCGACACCCCGACGGCCTCGGCAACCGGGTACGAAATAAACGGCACGAGCAGCGACATTGTCCCTTCCAGCATGGCGTTGCTTCGGACGCGCTTCATCATGTAGGCAAACCCGTAGCCGACCGCGGTACCCACCAGAATCCCGCCTGCGGCCACCAACAGAAACTGAACACCCGCCTTCCAGAGTACAAAAGTGCTGCTCATCACCGCCGCCACCGCGTACTTGTAGGCAATCAGCGCGGAGGCGTCGTTCACCAGGCTTTCCCCTTCCAGGATCGTGATTACACGCTTATCCAGCCCGGTGCCTTTCATAATGCTGGTCGCGGAGACCGCATCCGGCGGCGAAACGATGGCACCCAGCACAAATGCGACCGGCCAGCGCATGCCCGGGATGAAATAATGGGCTGCCACCGCCACCGCGCAGGTTGTCAGAAAAACCAAACCAATGGAAAGTCTCGAAATAGGCCGTATCGCAGCCCGGAAAGCCGGCCAGGACGTGTTCCAGCCGGCCCTGAAAAGCAGTGGAGGAAGGAAGAGCAGGAACACAACCTCCGGGTCGAGTTCGACAAGCGGAAGGCCGGGTATAAAACCGATGACCAATCCTACCAGGACGAGCAGGATCGGGTATGGTATGCGTACTTTATCGGACAGGACGGAAACGACGGCGAGCGTCGCTACAATGAAAATAAAAGGTATCAGGTCAATCATAAAAGCCTCTCGCGGTCGGTTTACCGTGAAAGTTGCCAAATTATTTGCGATCGGCAAGGCTCCTTTCAACAATTGTCGTCACCATCAGCCCACCCCGGTTTTCAAGCACGGAAGCTTGAAGGGGGCGATCCGTGATAGCGCCTGAATGCCGTCGAGAAATGTTGGGGATGTTCATAGCCCAGCATCTCGGAAATATGATCGATACTTTTGGAAGAATCCAGGAGGAGGTTCACCGCAAAATCCATTCTTAGCTTGCGTAAATAGGCAAATACCGTTGTACCAAACAGGTCCTTGAATCCCTTTTTGAGTTTAAATTCATTCAGTAAACATAGCCGGCTAAGTTGCGGCAAGCTGAAATCTTCCAGAAAATGTACGTCCAGGTAAGCTTTCAACTCATTTAACCGCCCGACTTCCGCCATTGTCAGGCCCGGCGCGGAGGAAGTACTTGCCTGCAACTGCCCCAGGTGCAATGCGACCAGTTCCAACACCTTCGATTGGAGCATCAGCCTTTGCATGGGCCCCGACTGCCCGCATTGTTTGATGTCCGCGATCAGCTTTTGCATATAAGGCGTCATGGCCGCATTCGATTCCACACCTGCAAAAGGCCTGTCTTTCAGCAGCGACTCCTGCGCGCGTTCGCTCCAACGATCATCGCAGCCGATCAGGTCCGAAAAATACTTTTTCCTCAGGCTGACATGGAACATCTCCACCTGCTCGCCCGCCCGGACGGTGTTCCGAAAACTGCCTTCGGGCGAAAAAATCAGGTTATGCTGGTGAGGTTTCATCCCCACTTCTCTGGCGATACCCGTGAACCGCGTATTCATATGGCCGGACAGCTGGAAATTGATATTCACAGTGTCGGCACGGCTCTCTTCAACAATGCTCACATCCCGGCCAACCTGCCAATGCAGGTTCATTACGTGGATATCCGGGAAAAGCCAGCTTCTGAATTTAAGACTCCCCACTTTTGCACCCTGCCCGGCACCGCCTTCCCTGCCAGCGCTTACCCCTATTTGCGGACGGAGCAATTGCGGGTTGGGAAAGGAATCTGCGTGGATGAAATCGGCTGAGTGGATGAGGGCTGCGGCCATGGATGATGTGCTATTTTAATAAACGACGTAAAATAGCGGCAAAACGAGAGACTGCCATATTTCGTCGACGGAAAGCAGATTCCGTAGACAAACGGCTTCACGGGTAACCACCCGCTACTTGAAGTTGAAGACAACCTGCAAACCGGGAGCAAACGCCGAAAACGGCACCTCTATCGCACCAGGCCCGATCCTGACCGACAGATCATCGGAAACATCAAAAGTCTTAAGATGGGCAGCGACGTTGGCTTCAATGATGGTAAGCACGTAAATGAGTCCGGAAGTGAGAATGGACACATTTCGGTACCTGCGCCACACGTCCTTGTTCCTCACGATCTGATCCTTTGTAAGCAGCTTCACCATACTTTTTGTGTTGAGGGGCTTTCTCACCCGGACCGGCATTTCGGTATCCTCGGTGATACCGTGCGCAGGTGTACCGGTACTCTGGTCATAAAACGACCAATATGCTTTCAGGTAATCATGGTATTTAAGGGCGTTCAAATGAACCGTAAAAATGCTTCCTCCAAGCGCTGCGTATACGATCGGAAGTTTCCAAAAATCCCCATTGTAGCCTTGCCCTAAGCCCGGTACAATGGCGAGGAGCGCCGCCTTACGGGGACTGCGAGGTTTTACGTCGTGCGTGCCCGGTTTGCGGGCGGTGTCAGCGGTAGCGGAGTTGTCAGGGTATGCAGGGTTGGCGGATATCGCCGGCGCCGTTGTCAATGCAAGGTAAAATGCGGCGATGCACGAAAATTTCAAAATGTGAGTCATGGCTTGCTAAATGATTAATGGTCGCAAGCAACCACGCCGACCCCGTTTCCGCAACATAAAAAATGTTAATTGCTTCGCCCTTTCCGCTGAATATTCTTTTCAGCAACATCCTATATTTGCCGGTCAGGACCCTAACCCTGTTGAAACGTTCCGTTTATGAAATTTAAATGCTTGGCCGTCCTGCTTGCCGCGGTTTCGGCACTGGTGGCGCAAAAGACCGCCGCCCAGAACGATCACGGTGAAATAGCCCGAAAACTGCCCGGGTACACCTCCGAAAAGCAGTTCACGTTGATCGACTCCATCGTTTTACCGTTTCAAACCTTCCACACCCAGGGACTGACGAAGGTCGGCGGCTATTACTTCCTGACAGCCGTGGACGTGAAGCGCTGGCCCGAAAAATACGCCAGCCCGGTGGACGGCTTCGACCGCGACACCGGTGAGGGCATTGGCCGGGTTTTCAAATTCGACGAAAGCGGAAAGCTGGTCGGCCAGATAACGATCGGCGAAAAAAGCGTTTACCACCCTGGTGGCATCGACTTCGATGGAAAGTACATATGGATACCGGTTTGCGAATACCGCCCGCATGGCAACTCCACCGTTTACAGGATGGACCCGCAGACGATGGGCGTCGAAAAAATGTGGGACGTTCGCGACGCGCTCGGTGCAGTGGTGTGCGTGGGAAATGAAGAAGTGATAGGTATGAACTGGGACGCCGAGCAGTTCTATAAATGGGCGCGCAAGGCTGATACCCACCACGGCTGGGAGCTGATTTCAAAAGAATCCAATCCTATGCTCACTTTCAAGATCCAGGACGCGAAGTATATGGGGGACACGATGATGCTCTGCTCCGGACTCAACCGGTGGAAACATGGTGACCAGAGCTTTGCATTAGGCGGCATCCAGCTCATGAGAACCGACGGGTACCAAACCCTCTACCAGCTGCCTCTGACGATCAAAACACCGCGGGGTGCGAGTATTTGCAACAACCCCTTCTTCCCGGAAATAAAAAACGGCAAACTCCGGCTTTCCTTCGCACCGGATGACGACCACACGGTTGTTTACATTTACGAAGGCCATTAGACGGCATTTTCAGGACGAATTGCAGCCCACACCAAGTTGAGGTAGAACCGGGAGCAATGATCGCCCACAGCCAACAACACTTGACAACACCTAACAACACCTGACTACTCATGACAACACCTGACTACAAATGACGACATAGTCATTAATAGTCAGGTGTTGTCAGGTATTGTCATGAATAGTCAGGTTATCTGGGTGTTGTTTTGAAAGCTTCTCAGGTTGGTGTGAGCTATTTTCTAAAAAAATTTTCAGGATTTGCTTGTGAAACCAATCGGTTGCGCATATATTTGCAACCAATCAGTTTCACATTTTAACAATCAACAGCTATGAAACAGAAAATCTTGTCCGTCCTATGCCTCCTGACGGGGCTGATGTTCATCAATGCGGGCCTGGACAAATTCCTGCATTACATGCCCATTCCGGCCGATTTGCCGGAGAAAATGATCAAAACCGGAATGGCATTCGCCCAGATCGGCTGGCTGATGCCGCTGGTAGGCGCCGTGGAAATGGCTGGTGGCGTATTGCTCGCCATTCCCAGAACGCGGGCGCTCGGCGCCATTGTGCTGCTGCCTGTATTGGCGGGCGTTTTGCTGACGAATATCACCGCCGCGCCATCGGGCCTGCCCATCGTCGCTATATTCGTCGCGGTCATCGGGTGGGTGATCGCCGATAACTGGGGAAAGTATTTGCCGATCGTATCCAGATAATGCGCTTCCGGTGAAGTTATCTTGCACAAAATTACCCGTGATAATCCCATGAGAAGAGACATTTTCCAGGCCATCGCCGACCCGACCCGCAGGGCAATTATCGTACTGATCGCCGTGCAGGCTATGACACCCAATGCCATTGCGGAACATTTTGATACTACGCGCCAGGCCGTTTCGAAGCATTTGAAAGTGCTGACCGAATGCGAACTCGTCCAGCCTCAGCAACAGGGCCGCGAGATTTACTACAAACTTCAGATCGATAAAATGAAAGAGATCGATCACTGGCTGGAACAGTTCCGAAAGATCTGGGAAAGCCGTTTCGATCAGCTCGACAACCTTTTAGAAACACTTAAAAAGCAACAGCAATGAAACACAACCTTCAATTCGACTTCGAAGCAGACAAAGTAAAAAACACATTGACCATACGCCGCGAGTTCCTTGCCGGCCGCCAGCTGGTGTGGGATTGTTATACCAAAAAAGAACTGCTGGACCAGTGGTTTGCGCCCAAGCCGCTCACTACCAAAACCAAGTCCATGGACTTCCGCGAAGGCGGCCACTGGCATTATGCAATGGTAGAACCAAACGGCAACGAATACTGGGGCTGGACGGATTACATTAAAATCCAGCCGATTGATTTTTACACTTCCACTGATGCATTTTCAAATGCAGAAGGCGAAATCAACGAATCGCTGCCGCGCGCCGAATGGGTGGTTACGTTCACCGACAAAGGCGAAAACGCGGTGGTAGAAACGGTAGTAACCTACAAATCCCTGGAAGATCTGGAAGCGACACTTCAGATGGGTATGGAACAAGGCATGCTTGCGACGCTGGAAAAACTGGACGAATTGCTGGTTAAGCTGACTGGAAGGGAATAGTACGCAGGGCTTATTGGCTGGGCAGCGTCACTGTCCAGCCAATAGTTTTGTATATTGAAACCCTAATTCAAAAACAGACGAAACACGATTGAAATGAGAAAGTTGGTTCTATTTGCACACATGTCCCTCGATGGTTTTGCCGGCGATAAGAACGGCGGCCTCGGCTTTTTGTCTTACAACGAGGAGCTGCAACGGTTCGCGGATGAACTGGTTAAAACAGTAGGCGCGCCGGTGTATGGCAAAAATACTTACCATTTAATGGAAGGCTACTGGCCAACCGTACTGAACGACCCTAACGCGAACGGCCACGCGCTCTCGCACGCGAAATGGGTGCAGGAAATCCCCAAGATCGTTTTTTCGACGACCCTGCCAAGCGCCGATTGGAACAATACCACGCTGATCAGGGACAACGTGGTGGAAGAGGTGAACAAACTGAAACAGCAGCCGGGCAAAGACCTCGTCATATTCGGCAGCCCCGGTCTGGCCAAAAGTTTGACAAAACTTGGACTGATAGACGAATACAAGCTGACTTTGCATCCGGTGATATTGGGAGAAGGGATCAGCCTGTTCGATAGAGACGCCCCAATGAGCAATCTGGTATTGCAGGAATCGAAAACGCTCGGTTCAGGCGTCGTTACGCTGCATTATACAAAGCGATAAGGCTATCATTCAACCTCACCGGGACTGCGTATGGATCGTCGCGCATTTTTGCACGGAAGCGGGCAGGTCGCCCTTTCCGCCTGGTTAGCCCACTATATGAGCCTAATTCCGACAGGGGCCAGCGCCCGGCGAACGGTTTACGACGGGGAGCAGCTCATACCCACCCTCACCAAACTGATCCCCCGGCTCATGCAGGAAGCGTCGGTTCCCGGCCTTTCGGTCGCCATTGTCCAAAATGGAAAACTGAGCTGGCAGAAAGGGTTTGGCGTGAAAGACGCCACCTCGCGTGAACCGGTCGACGGGCACACGGTATTCGAGGCCGCGTCGGTGAGCAAGACGATCTTTGCCTACGCGGTTTTGAAACAATGCGAAAAAGGGGTTATCGGGCTCGACGCTCCGCTTAGCCGCTATGCTCCCTCGCCCCTCACCCATGCGGATCCGCGATTCGACACCATTACCGCCCGCCATGTACTTTCACACACGACGGGCTTTCAGAATGTCCGGTCGGGTGACGATCCGCTAAAAATCCACTTTCAGCCCGGCTCACAATTTGACTATTCGGGCGAAGGGTACTGGTACCTGCAATCGATATTGACGCGTCTGGCGGGCCGCGAAAATCCCAACGATTGCGGCGAGTATGAGGCGGGTGTCAATATCTGCGCTACGGACATCGACACATTTCTGAAACATAATCTGCTGGTTCCATTCGGCATGAAAGCCAGCGGGTATGTCTGGAATGACGACCTCGCGCGCCACGCGGCCCATCCGCACGACGTATCCGGCAAGCCGTTGCCCAAAAGTCAGCCCAAAGCCACGGATGCGGCGCGTTATGCGGCCATGGGCGGGCTGCACACCACATCGGCGGATTACGCGAAGTTTCTCATCGAAGTACTCGCTCCCAAACCGGCCGATGCTTACCGGCTGAACAAAAGAGACCACGACGAAATGCTGACCCCGCAGATCAGGCTGAAAGAAGGCGAAAAGGTGGATGATGCAGACGCCTGGGCATTAGGTTGGGCTATCCGGCAACGTCCCACCGGCGACATTATATTGCATTCCGGCGGGCAGTCCGGCTTTCGGTCCCTTACGATGGGCTCCGTGCAGCGCAAATCGGGCTTTGTGATGCTCACCAACAGCGACACGGGCGGCAATGTCCTCTTCCACCCGGCGCTGGCCGCTGCATTGAACCCTTTATTCGTGAAATAATTTCAACAGAATAAAATGTTGAAATTCTACAATTTAAAAACTTCAATACCCATTTTTACCTCAATTTCATAGTTTTAATTCTGCATTTTTAGAGGATCAAGCAATATTATGAAGGTATTAATGCATATATTTGGTTAACAACAACTGGTTTGCTGCTAACCTGCCATGAGAACCCTGCCTCCTACTTTACCTGACGATCAGCTCGCCGCGCTGCTGAGAGAGGGTGAGGAACGGGCGTTCGATGAAATCTACACCCGGTATTGGGATAAGCTTTACTACACCGCCCACCGGATGGTCAAATCCGCGGCTGTGGCCGAGGAGATCACGCAGGACACCTTCATGCTCCTGTGGATGAAGCGGGAAACACTTGAAATACAATCGCTCGCACCCTACCTGGCCGCCATGCTCCGTTACGAGGTGTACCGTTACCTGGCCAAATCCAAACAGGCCGAAGAAATCGAACAATCGATCCGGTACGAGGCTGTGCCTTCGGTATCAATGGACCAGGAGATTGAAAACCGCCTGCTGCTCGAAATCATTACCAACCTCACCAACCGCCTGCCCGAAAAATGCAGGCTCGTATTCCAGTACAACAAATTACACGACCGCTCCCTGCCCGACGTCTGCGAAGAACTGAACATCTCCCCCAAAACCGCCGAGGCACATCTGACCAAAGCATTAAAAATCGTCCGCGCAAGCCTGAGTAACGTAGTGGCATTGCTGCTTTGAGGGCCTGCGGCCAAAAAAACTTACCGCCCTACTAAGGGGTTTTCCCCGCTTCTCCCCTCTATGTGTTGCAAAGGGTCAATCCGCTTTGCAATGACACAGGAATACATCAGATTGCTTGCCAGGAAATTCTTCGAAGGAACCGCCTCGGAAGAAGAAAAACAGCTATTGCACGAGTGGTACGACCGGCTCGCCGACGACCAGAGCCCGGAGATCGTCGCTACGCCAAAGGCAGAAGATGCCGCCGAAGTCCGCGACCGGATGCACGCCAACCTGCGAAGCCGGCAGCAGCAACACAAGCCTTCGAAACGGTTCGGCTGGATTCAAAGGTTCACTACCTGGTCTTCGGCTGCTGCGGCAATCGTCCTGATCGGATTTTGGCTGTGGACCCACGAACGTAAGCCCGCCACAGGCGACGTCAGGCTGGTAACCGCGCCATTGGGCAAGACCGTGCGGGTGAACCTGCCCGACGGTTCGCATATCTGGCTCAATGCAGGTTCGGCACTCAGCTATCCCGTCGCATTCAAAGGGAAAACCCGCGAAGTGGTGTTACGCGAGGGACAGGCATTCTTCGACATCGCCCACGATAAGGCCAAGCCCTTCATCGTACACGCCAAAACACTGGACATTACCGTGCTGGGAACTTCATTCGACGTGAAAGCCTATAAAAACGATCCGGACATCAAGGTAACAGTGAAGACAGGCAAGGTAGGCGTGCAGGTACGCGACAATCCGGGGCAACCCGCTCTCATGCTGTTACCCGCCGAACAGGCCGTCGTCCCTGAAAAAACGCAGAAAATCCAGGTAAACGAGATCAGCAAACCGGCCATCGCGCCTTGGAAGGACAACCGGATGGTGTTCGAGGATGAACTGCTGGTGGAAGTACTGCACGCATTGGAAAGAAAATATAACCAGCATATTGTCATCGAAAAACCGGGACTTTCTGCCGAAAAAATATCGCTTACCCTCGACGACCAGCCTATGAACGATGTGCTGAAAGTCCTGGGCTTCTCCAAGAATTTCAATTATTCACAACTAAACGACAGCACGATAGTAATCAGATAGGAAGAACAAAAAATACGGGCTGGCTTTCCAGGAAGGCTGGTCTGGTGAATACCGGGAACACTGCGAATGTCCCCGGTATCGGTTGTCCCCTGCCAGGCAATGCTTGGAACCATGAATGGCGGGTGGACGCGGTTTAACAGCTTAACCATTAAACATCAGACAAATATGGTGAATTATTACCATAAGGGACTCCCCTTATTCAAAAAATGTATGCGCATTTCTACGCTAATACTGGGTATTAATGTCCTGACAACCGCCTTGCTCATGGCCGGGCCTACGGAGGCCCAGCACGTCAGCATGGATATGCGGCAAACCCGGGTAAAGACAGTCCTGAGGCAGATCGAGCAACAAACCGGTCTCACTTTCGCTTTCGACGAGAAGCTGGTGCGCAAAGCACCCGAAATCACCATTTACGCACTGGGACAGCCGGTTCCGGCGATCCTGAAAATGATCGAGAAGCAGACAAGCCTGGAATTCAGGCAGGTAGGCAACATGATCGGGATTACCGAACGGCCGAAGACGGAAATCCTGCGTGAAATAGTGCCGGTAACGCAAACGCTGGCCCGGCCGGTGAAAGGAAAAGTAACCGACGAAAAGGGCGAGGCGCTGCCTTCGGTGGCGATCCGCGTAAAAGGGACCAACGAAGGCACCATGACCGACGTGGAGGGCAACTATACCATCGACATTGCCGGCGACGAATCCATTCTGATATTCAGCTTTATTGGTTTTGTGGCGCAGGAAGTGATGGTAGGCGCGCGTACCAGCGTGGACGTAGCCCTGAAACCCGACGTTTCGACATTGAGCGAACTCGTCGTGACCGGCTATGGCGCGCAGCGCAAGAAGGATTTGATCGGTGCGGTGTCCGTTGTGGATGTGGAGCAGTTGAAACAAACACCCGACGGGCAGGTTGCGAACCAGTTGCAGGGCCGCGCTTCGGGGGTTACCATTCTCAGTTCGGGGCAGCCGGGTGAAACACCGCAGGTGCGCATCCGCGGGTTGAATACATTTGGTAACAACTCGCCGCTGTACGTGGTCGACGGTGTTCCTACCACTTCCATTTCCGACCTGAACACGAACGACATTGCATCCATGCAGGTGCTGAAAGATGCCGGCTCGGCGTCCATTTACGGTTCGAGAGCGGCCAACGGGGTGATTATCATAACTACTAAAAAAGGAAAAGATAAGGTTAAGGTTAATTACAGTGCGTGGTTCGGGGTGCAGACACCTCCGGGGGGCAATGTATGGAATACCCTGACGCCACAGGAACAGGCCCAGCTCAAATTCCAGGTGCAGAAAAACTCCGGACTCACCGTGGGCGACGACCAGTACGGCTACGGCACCTCTCCCGTTCTGCCCGACTACATTCTGCCCGCAGGCGCATCGGAAGGTGACCCACGAACTAACCCGAACCTGTATTACGTGAACCCGAACTACACTTCGGTAGATGATTTCAATACGTTTAACCAGATTGTAAAGGCCAACAAAAACGGCACCGACTGGTTTCACGAGATATTTAAACCGGCGCCTTCCACAAGTCACAATATCTCACTCAGCGGGGGCAGCGATCAGGGCAACTACCTGTTTTCCCTGAATTATTTCAACCAGCAGGGCGCCCTGACCAACACTTACCTGAAACGCTACACGCTCCGGTCGAACAGCCAGTACAACATCGGCAAGCACGTGCGCATTGGTGAAAACCTGGCCTATTCCATTTCCGACAACCCTAAATCCAGCCTGTCGGACGGCGGCTCGGCCATTGCATTCTCTTTCCGTATGCAGCCTATTGTGCCTGTACACGACATTATGGGCAACTACGCGGGCAGCCGCGCCTCTGGCATGGGCGACGCGTTCAACCCTGTGGCCATGCGCGACCGCACCCGCTACGACAAAGGGCTGGACAATCGCCTGTTCGGTAATGTTTTCGCCGAATTCGACCTTTTCAAAGATTTTACATTCCGTACCAGTTTCGGCGGCGAGAATTATTCGGGCAGATGGAGCTCATTTGCATTCCCCACCTACGAAAACAAGGAAAACAGCAACACCAACACCTACACAGAAGGCTCCTATTCCGGCTTTAACTGGACGTGGACCAATTTGCTGACTTTCCACAAAACGATGGGCAAACATGACCTGACCGTAGCCGCAGGTACCGAAGCTTACAGCGGCAAGTATTACGAAGTGGGCGGCAGCACGCAGGGATATTTCTCTTTTGACCCTAACTATATGAACCTGGGCACCGGCTCCGGCACGCGTACCAATTCGAGCAGCCGTTCCGCGGACGCCTTGTATTCGCTCATCGGCCGCCTGGATTACATTTATAACGACAAATACCTCTTCGGGGCCATCATCCGCCGCGACGGTTCTTCCAAGTTCATCAATGAGCGTTATGGATTCTTCCCGGCCGTAAGCGCAGGCTGGCGCATTTCGCGCGAGGATTTCATGCGCAACCTGACGTGGATAGACGACCTGAAACTCCGGGCCAACTACGGGATCATGGGTAACCAGATCAACGTCACTTCGGGTAACGCATTCACCACTTACAGCTCCAACCGCCGCAGCTCTTACTACGACCTTGGCGGTACCAGCGGCTCGGGCGCATTGGAAGGTTTCGAAAAAAGCCAGATCGGCAACCCGAACGCCGTTTGGGAAAAGAATATCAGTACCAACATCGGTATCGACGCTACGTTCTTCAAAGGCAGGCTGGATGTGATCGCGGATTATTATGTCAAAGAAATCAAGGATTTGCTCTTCAACCCGGCGCTGATCGGAACGGCAGGCGGCGGCTCAGTACCGTATGTGAATATAGGTCAGATGAAAAACCGGGGGATCGACCTGCAAATCGATTCCAAATTCGATCTGACGAGCGACCTGAAACTGAATGCGACACTGACTTTAACGACCTACAATAACAAAATCAAAAAGGTCACCAACAGCACCAATTATTTCGATTTGGAAGGCCGGGGTTTCGACGGCGCCTCCATTGTGCGCAACCGCGTGGGAAACTCCATCGGCCAGTTCTTCGGCTACAAAGTGATCGGCTTCTGGAATTCGCAAGAAGAGATCGCGACGGCCAATGCGGAGGCTGTAAAGCAAACCGGCGACCCGAATGCCGTGTACCAGGATGGCGCCTCGGTGGGACGGTTCCGGTATGAGAATATCAATGGCGATAGCCAGATCACCGCTGCCGACCGCCAGATGCTCGGCAACCCCAACCCGGATTTCAGCTATGGCCTTAATATCGGTTTGAATTACAAAAGCTTCGATTTCAGCCTGTTCCTCTATGGCGTTCAGGGCAACCAGCTCTGGAACCAGACCCGCTGGTGGAGCGATTTCAACTCATCGCGCTCGGGAGCGAAAAGTAAAACCGCATTGTACGACTCCTGGACACCGGAAAACCACAATGCCAAAGCACCAATCCAGGAGAATTCCAGCTCGTTCAGCACCATTAATGTGCCCAACTCGTATTTCGTGGAAGACGGCTCTTACCTGCGTGCGAAGAACCTGCAAATCGGATATACATTCCCTGCCCCGCTGATGAAGAAGATCCGCGCACAGCAGTTCCGCGTGTACCTGCAAGCGACCAACCTGTTCACCATCACCGGCTATTCGGGACTTGACCCGGAAGTGAGCCGGAATGCGAGCGGCAATCCTACCGTGTTCGGCATCGACGAAGGTTCCTATCCTTCTTCCCGCCAATACACCATTGGCCTGAACCTCACTTTTTAACCCATCTCCAAGCAACGCGATATGAAGAAGTTCATGAAATATATAGCCGTTCTCTGCTGGATCGGCGGTTTGACAATGTTGCAGGCCTGCCAGGACGACTTCCTGGACAAACCGGTGCAAGGTGCATTGGGTGACGATGTACTCGCCAATGCAAAAGGCATCGACGGCCTGCTCACGGGCGCCTACGCCGCACTCGACGGCCAGGGCGATTTCACCGGCGGCAGCGGCTGGGAATCACCGCCCGACAACTGGGTGTACGGTGCCATTCCCGGTGGCGATGCGCATAAAGGCAGCGACGGCGGCGACCAGACGCCCATCAGCGCCATTGCTACGTTCAGCACCGGGGCCGACAATGGCTTTTTCAACAGCAAATGGAAGGCATTGTACGAAGGCGTTTCGAGGGCCAACACCGTGCTGAAAGTCCTCGCTCTGGCTACCGACGTTTCGGCGGAGAATAAGACCAACATCGAAGCCCAGGCACGTTTCCTGCGGGCACATTACTATTTCGAATTGAAGAAAATGTGGAATATGGTACCCTGGATCGACGAAACCACCACCGATTTCAACCAGCCCAACGACAAGGACATCTGGCCGCTGATCGAAGCGGATTTCAAAGCGGCCTATGAGCAGCTGCCCGCCACGCAAACCCTGGTGGGAAGGGCCAACAAATGGGCTGCGGGGGCCTATTTGGGTAAAACCTATTTGTATCAGAAAAAATACGCTGACGCCGTAAAGGTTTTTACCGACGTGATCGCCAATGGCGTGACTACCAATGGCCTGAAATACGACCTCGTTTCGTTCAAGGACAACTTCGATGCGGCCACTAAAAACAATGCGGAGTCGGTATTTGCGATACAAATGGTAGCCAACGACGGGACGCTGGATATTACCAACGCCAATCAGGGCGGTATGCTCAACTTCCCTTACGGAACCGGAGCGCCGTTCAGCTGCTGCGGTTTTTTCCAGCCTACGCAAATGCTCGTGAACATGTACCGCACCGATGCCGGCGGGCTGCCCTACCTGACTGATTTCAACAGTCACGCCGTTAAAAACGACATGGGCCTCACTTCGGCTACGGCATTCACGCCCGACGCCGGTAACCTGGACCCGCGCCTGGACTGGACCGTCGGCCGCCGCGGCATCCCTTACCACGACTGGGGCATTTACCCGGGCATGAACTGGGTGCGCGACCAACCCTACGGCGGCCCCTATGCACCTAAAAAGAACATTCACCGGCAGAAAACGCAGGACCTCTACGCCGACCTCAGCTCGTGGGCGCCGGGGAACGCGATCAATGTACTGGTTATCCGCTTCGCCGATGTGCTATTGCTGGCGGCGGAAGCCGAAGCCAATGGAGGAAGCCTGGCCAAAGCGGAGGAGTATGTAAACAAAGTAAGAAGTCGCGCTGCGGACAAAACCGGCTGGCTGTACAAATACACCAACGATTCCAACCCGCTGGGAGGCTTCTCGGGCACCCCGGCCGCTAACTATGTGATTAAGCCCTACCCTGCCGGCACGTTGGCGGCCAAAGGCAAGGACGGCGTACTCGACGCGATTTATTACGAACGGGGCATCGAGCTGGCTATGGAAGGTCACCGCTTTTTCGACCTCGTGCGTTGGGGCAAGGCCAATACGACCATTAATGCCTATTTCGGCTACGAATCCAAAATCACCTCCGACCTCGCCGGCGGCAAATACCTGGACGGTAAAAACAACTACTTCCCGATCCCGCAGTATCAGATCGATATGAGCGTCGTGAACGGGGCGCCGTTGCTCAAACAAAACCCGGGATATAACTAAGGAAGGTCTCCCTGAAAAAACGCCAAAATGCCGAACGCTAGCAGAATATATCTGTCACCGTTCGGCATTTTATTTGATTCAAGAAAAGGACCACTTCTGATTCCAGAATCCGGCTAATCTGTTAATTGTAACCTTGATTTTGCACCAGCTGTTTGTTCACGTCCATTTCCCGCTGCGGAATGGGCATGATCAGCTTGGGTGAATTATAGGGCAAAGCACCCACATTCTGCCGCGTGCGTTTGAGGTCGTGCAGCGTATGGCCTTCGAATGCGAGTTCCAAATGCCGCTCTTTCAGCACCGATTCTATCGTAACCGTGGTAGCCGCTTTCAGACCGGCCCGGGTGCGGATCAAGTTCAGGTCGGCCAGCGGTGTGGCGCCTGTCTGGCTATTGAGCCGCAGGTTTGCTTCCGCACGGGTCAGGTACATTTCCGCGAGGCGGAATTGCAGCACATTACCGAATTTATCGAGGTGTTTCCGGGTAAATGTGTTGTTGGTAGTCACAAAAAATGCCCCTCTTTTGTCTCCGGTTTCGTACAGGCCCCGGTGTTTGGCCAGCACACGAATATCGCCACGGCCCGCAGTTCCCGGGATTGCCGAAATGGTGGTTCCAAAGAATGTGTTCATGTCATTGGTACCGTCCTGCTGGGTGACGATCATCGAGAAAATGTACTCTTCCGGATTAGCCCCGCCATTGTCAAGAAATGTAAAAAAGAGTGATTCGAATGTCGGATTAAGCGAGAATGCCTCCGATGTAATCACCTCGTTGGCTTCGTCGCGCGCAGCCGCGTAGTTGCCCTGCATCAGGTACACACGCGAGAGCTGTGCCGACGCCGCATATTTGGTGGCGTAAATGGTATTGCTTTCAGGCAACAGCGATTTGGCTTTGGTAAGATCTTCCAATACCTGCGCATACACTTCCGCTACCGCATTGCGGGGTATTTTATCGGCATCGGTAACGCCGCGCGTAGGCTTCAACACCAAAGGAACGCCGGGATTCGAAGCATTATCGCCGTCCCCCCAGGTTTTGGCATACAATCTTACCAGGTCAAAGTAGATCGAACCGCGAATGAACCGGGCTTCGCCCTCGATGCGGGCACGCTTGTCTTCGTCGACAATATCGAGCGCCGAAAGTACATTGTTGCAACGATTGATCGCCACGTACGAATCGCGCCATGTAGTGGTGGCGGTCGCATTGTTGGTGGTCATCTCCTTGTTGTACATTTCGAGCAGGTTCTGAAACGTACCGCCGAAGCCCAGCTCGTCGGAATTGCCGAGCAGTTCGGACGCATATTGGAATGCCCCCCCGTACACATCCACATCCTGCAAGCCGTCGTAACACCCGATGAGCGTCACCTCAACGTCGCGGGAAGTACCCAGGGCCACATTTTCGTCGATACTTTGGGTCGGCTGTACGTCCAGCCTGTTGTCGCAGCCCGTAGCCATCAGCATGGCTGACAGCAAGGCCGGTATAATATATCTGTTCTTTTTCATGATGAGAATGCAATGTTAAAATCCGACATTGATGCCAACCAGCAATGTGCGCGGCTGAGGAGCGGTGTAAAAGTCGTTACCCAGCGCGAACTTGCTGTCCTTCTCGCTCAGGTCATCGGTGTTAACCTCGGGGTCCCAGCCTTTGTAGTTGGTGAAAGTAGCCAGGTTGAGTGCCGAGACATACACCCGCACTTTTTCCATTTTAATGCGGCGCACCAGTTCGGTAGGCAGGTTATAACCCAGCGTGATTGACCGCAGCCGGAGGTACGAACCATTGAAAATGTAGCGCGTGGATGCCTGGTTACCATTACCCCGGTAGAAACGCGCCTCGGGCACGTCGGTATCGGGATTCTCGGGCGTCCAGGCATTCATCTGATCGGCCGTTTGGTTGTCCTCATAGATCCCGTTGGCCGACGAGTACTGCCCTACCCCATAGAAGTTGATCTTATTACCGGAAACGCCATTAAAGAAAACGCTCAAATCGATCCCTTTGTAGGAAAAGGTGTTGGTGATCCCACCCACAAACTTGGGGTTCGGGTTGCCGGCCACGACACGCTGTGCGCTGTTATAGCCGCTATTGGTAACCGTGGACCTGTCGACCGTCCCGTCGGGATTCGGCGTATTTTTGTAGAACAATGCATTTCCGTTCGCGCGGTCTACACCGGCATACTCGACGGTGTAAAACACACCCACAGGCTGACCTTCCATAACACGGCTCATGCTGCGGATACCGCCTTCGATCACCTGGCCCTGGATGTCCGTCACTTTGTTCTTATTGTTAGCCACGTTCAGCGAGGTTGTCCAGCGGAATGCACCCACGGTATTTTGGGTATTCAATACAAATTCAAACCCCTTGTTTTCCAGCTTGCCTACGTTGGCGTACTGAACCGAAAAGCCCGAGGTCGCAGGCACATTCACTTCGAGGAGCAGTCCGTTCGTTTTTTTGACATAATAATCGATCTCCCCGTTGATCCGGTTGTTGAACAAACCGAAATCGATGCCGAAATCAGCCTGGCGGGTGGTCTCCCATTTCAGGTTCGGGTTGCCGATCTGCGACGGGCGCTGCCCTGCCGAGCCTGCATAGCCGGCATCCCCGGCAAAAAGCCCCAACTGCGGAAAATCCCCGATCTCGGAGTTCCCCGTCGAGCCGTAGCTGCCGCGCAGTTTCAGGAAGCTGAGCACATTGTTGTTTTTGAGAAAACCCTCCTCGGTAACCACCCAGCCCAACGACGCCGAAGGGAAGAAACCATAACGTGAATTGACCCCGAAACGTGATGAACCATCGATACGCGCACTTGCCGATAACAGGTATTTGTCGGCAAACTTGTAGTTCATCCGCAGGAAATAGGATAAGAAGCGGAAATTGGTTTCCGAAGTACTTCCATCCGACTTGGTAGCCGCGCTCGCGATCTTTTTATACGAATCGGACGGGAACTGCGTGCCTTCCACGAAGCTCAGTTTCCGCTGCGATTGCTGGTACGACATCCCCAACGTAGCCCCGATCCCGTGCAGGCCAAGCGTCTTGTCATAGGAGAAGAAATTGTTGGTATTGTAGTTGGTCACAAATGTGGCATAGTTATTACCCAAGCCGCTGCTGGCCGTGCTCACATTCCGCACATTCTGGCTTTGGTAATACCCTTCCTCATTCTGGTTCAGAAGGTCGATACCCAGTTCGCTGCGAAATTTCAGTTCCGGCAGGATGTTGATCTGGGCATAGGCATTTGTCAGGTTACGGAACGAGGTCGCTTCGAATTTCGCATAGTTGATCGAGATCATCGGGTTGAAGTACAGCGGCACATTCACATCGCCGGGAGGTGTTCCGGTGGGCAGCCCCGTTTTAGGATCGGTGAAAGGCGTCAGCGGGGTCAATGCAGCCATTTGCAACGGGTTGGAAAATGCATTATCCCCCGGCAACCGGCGGTTCACCGTACGTGCCAGGCCCATCGACAATCCCACCTGCAACCATTTGTAAGCCTGGTGATCAAGGTTCATCCGCCCGGAAATGCGTTCGAGCTTGTTCCCTACCAATGTACCGGTCTGATCCAGGTATTGCCCCGAAAGGAAAAACTTCGTTTTTTCGCTTCCGCCGTTGACTTGCAGGTCGAGCTGCTGCATCGGGCCTTTCTGGAATGCCTGGTCCTGCCAGGAATAATTCTGCTGCTGAGGTGTGTTGTAGGTTCCCAGGCTGTAATATTCGAGGAAGCCGCCCGCCCCGAGCATGTATTGGGTGTAGGAATCGGGGTCCTGGGTATCGGTACCGTCTATACGGTCGCGGTTATTGGCCGCCATCGTGTAAAACTTCACGTATTCATCCGCATTGAGAAACTTCACACGGCGCGTCGCTTCCGAGGAACCCAGCTGGTAGTTCAGGCTCACGTTGGTCTTCCCGGCCTTTCCACGCTTGGTCGTGATCAGCACGACCCCATTGGCCGCGCGCGAACCGTAAATAGCCCCCGCGGAGGCATCTTTCAGGATTTCGATGGATTCGATGTCGTTGGAGTTGATGTCCGACAAGGGATTGGTGGATCCGCCATTGTTGCTCAGGTCGGCCGTGGTAACGGGCATTCCGTCGACCACATACAGCGGCTGGCTGCTCGCGCTGATGGAAGAATTGCCCCGCACGCGCACGTTGATCGCCTGCCCGAGCTTGCCCGTGCCGCTGTTGACATACACCCCGGCTGCCCTTCCCTGAATGGCCGCATCGACGCTCGCGACGGGCATATTCTGGATTTCGGTGCCTTTCACCTGGGCGATATTGCCGGTAACGTCGCGTTTGATCTGCGAACCGTAGCCGGTCACGACCACTTCGCTGAGGCTCCGGACGTCGCTTGAAAGTTTCACGTCGATGGTACTCTGGTTGGCCACGGCAATTTCCTGCGCCACCATTCCCACGAAACTGAATACGAGCACGGAATTGGCAGACGGCACCTCGATCGCATAACTTCCTTCCGAATCAGTCTGGGTACCGACGTTGGTGCCTTTGAGCTGCACCGACGCGCCCGGCAAAGGTGAGGCGTCATCACTGGTGGTTACCTTGCCGGTAATCCTGACGCCCTGTGCCGCCACAGGGAGCCAGCAAGCCAGCCATGCCAGAAGCATTAGCGGAAAAATTCTTCTCATAACAAGTTAGGTTTGGTTATTTTTGGTTACTACAAACAAATATATTGCCGTAGATGAAATAACCAAATTTTGTTATGATATTATTGAATTTTTATAACGATTTATTTTGTTATTATGCTTAGAAAAAATATAATATTTTGAGGCGCATTAAATTTCAAAAATTCCGTCCAGCTCCATCACATGCACTCCGTTTGCACAAACCTTCGGCACTTTCGCGAGCTTTTCCGCCAATATTTCCGTAGGCATGGGACGGAACTTTCGGATGATCCCAAGCCTGTTCAAAAAGCCTATCACGGATGCGCTGATCTTTTCGCCCAGGCGATCGGTGTCTTTGCGGAGCAGCAGGCCGGGCTTGAAAATAATCAGTTTTTCAAATCCCAGGCCTTTCATCTTTTCTTCCAGTTCACCTTTCATTTTAGAATAGAACACCTTGCTGTGCGGCGAAGCGCCATAAGAGGACAGCAGCACCATCTGCCCGACACCGTTGCGTCTGGCAATCCGGGCAAATTCCAGTGGGATCTCGTAGTCGATGTGCCACTGTTTCTCCTTGGAACCGGCGGCTTTTAATGTAGTTCCAAGGCAGGAAAACCAAACATCCCCATTGATCTGCCCTTCTATCGGATCCATTTTATCAAAATCGGTGAGGACTTCGGTGAGTTTGGGATGATGAATGCCGCTCGTACGGCGTACAAATATCACCACCCCGGCGTAATCCGGATCCCGCAGCAAGGTATTTACCAGGTCTTTACCCGTGGCGCCGGTAGCGCCGATAATCAAAGCTTTCATAGCGACTTGTTGGTTGCACGGGTAAATTTAAATGATTAATCAATGCGGCAGCAAGTCGCGGAAACGGCCGTATACCCAGGTACCCGCCACTGCGCTGGCCAGCACCACAGCCACTACGGTTGCCCCGGTTCCGACCTGTGCGAACAATGGCCCGGGACAAGCCCCGGTAAGCGCCCAGCCGAGCCCGAACAGAAGGCCCCCATACACCTGGCCTTTGTTGAATTTCTTCGGCGCAAATGTGATCGGCTCGCCATAGATGGTTTTAATGTGAAACCGCCTGATGAGCCAAACCGAGATGATGCCCGTCAATACCGCAGAACCGATAATGCCATACATATGAAACGATTGCAGCCGGAACATTTCCTGAATGCGAAACCAACTGATCACTTCCGCCTTGACGAACCCGACGCCGAACAGCACGCCGACGATCAGGTATTTGAAATTATGGTACCATTTATGCTGCAAATGCGACTCGTTGATGCAGATCGTATCCTGCGCCCGGGACTCAAACCCGGCGGTATGATCAATGAAGGAAGGTTGCATGGACTAGTTGTTTAAAATAATGGGTAAAATAAAATTGGCCATCAGAAAGCCACCAGCCATGAAGCAGATTGTCGCAACCAGCGAAGGCCATTGCAGGGTGCTAAGCCCCATGATCGAATGCCCGCTCGTGCAGCCACCCGCATAGCGCGAGCCAAATCCGACCAGGAAACCACCGCCGACCATCATAATCAGCCCGCGGGCTGTGAGCAGGCTATCCCATGAATACAGCTGCACAGGCACCATCCCCGAAAAGTCGTTGATACCGTAGGTCGCGAGTTCCTCCGCCAGCCGCGGATCGACTTGAATCGCCGCGGGACTTGCCAAAAAGTAAGCTGCCAGCACACCGCCGAAAACGATACCCGCCACAAAGAACAGGTTCCAGATTTCCCTTTTGTAATCATATTGAAAGAATGGCACATTGCTCGGAAAGCAGCTCGCGCAGATATGCCGCAAATTGGCTGAAATACCGAAATGCTTATTGCCTAAAATCAGCAGGGCCGGTACCGTAAGGCCGATCAGCGGACCGGCCACATACCACGGCCAGGGTTGTTTAATCACTTCCAGCATCCTTATTTCGTCCCCCCGTTTAGTGCCTGTAATACCTGGCCGCTGCCAGTATCGTTGTCAGCCGCCGACTGCGTGGTCGGGCATACGTAATCCGTGACTTTCACACCGCCCCACTCGCTGATCGCCTTGAAACCTCCTGCAACGTCGATCAGCTTATGGTAGCCGCGTGCCCGGAGAATCGAGTTGAAGATCATCGACCGATAACCGCCTGCGCAGTGCACGAGGTAGGTTTTGTTACTGTCAATATCTCCCAAATGCTCATTCAGGTAATCCAACGGCAGGTTTTCCGCTCCTTCCACGTGCTCGGCCAGGTATTCGCTGCGCTTCCGCACATCCAGGATCTGCCAATCGGGATGGGCGTTCAGCAGGGCTGGCAATTCGCTGGCTTCCACCGAAGGAATGCTGTCTATTTCTTTTCCGGCTTCCTCCCATGCCTGAAAACCGCCTGCCAAATGGCCGATGGCATTATCATAACCAACCCGCGCCAGCCGCGTAACCACCTCTTCTTCCCGGCCCGGCTCGGTCACCAGCAGGATCGGCTGCCGGATGTCTTCAATGAGGGCGCCTACCCACGGAGCGAAGCTGCCGTCGATGCCGATGTTAATAGAGTTAGGAATAAAACCTTTGGCAAATACCTGCGCCGCGCGGGTGTCCAGGACAAGCGCGTCCGTTTCGTTGGCAGCCGCCTCGAATGCGTCAGCCGTGAGGGCCTGCATCCCGCGGTTCAGCACGTCGTCGATGCGCTCATATCCCTGGATATTCATCATCACATTTGCCGGGAAATAGGCTGGCGGCGGCGTCAGGCCGTCGGTTACCTTTTGGATGAACGTCTGCTTATCCATGGGCTGCAAAGCGTAGTTGGTAGCTTTTTGGTGTCCCAGACTATCCGTGGTTTCCTTACTCATATTCTTGCCGCAAGCCGAACCCGCCCCGTGCGCCGGGTACACAATGATATCATCGGACAATGGCAGGATTTTGTCGTGAAGTGAATCGTAGAGCATGCCCGCGAGCTTATCCTGCGTCAGATCGCGGACGACTTTCTGCGCAAGGTCGGGCCGGCCTACATCGCCGATAAACAGCGTGTCGCCGGTAAAAAGCCCCACCTGACGCCCGGTTTCGTCGGTTACCAGGTAACAGGTGCTTTCCAGCGTGTGGCCCGGGGTATGGATAACTTCGATGGAAATCCCGCCCAGCCGGAGCACCTCACGATCCTCCGCAATATGCGCCTTGAAACCGGGATTGGCCGTGGGGCCATACACGATCGTTGCGCCCGTCTTTTCGGCAAGGTCCACATGCCCGCTCACAAAGTCGGCATGGAAATGGGTTTCCAGCACGTACTTTATTTTCGCGCCATTCTTTTCCGCACGAGCGAGGTAAGGGCCTGTTTCCCGGAGCGGATCGATGACAGCCGCCTCGCCGTCGCTTTCAATATAATAGGCCCCCTGCGCCAGGCAGCCTGTATAGATTTGTTCGAGTTTCATTTTCTGTTAACCGTTTTGAGTGATAGGTAGGAGAACCATGTGACAAAGTTCGCAAGGCAGCCGGCCATTGTCTGTGACCTTTGTCACACAGGTCTTTTTGGTGGAGTTATGACAAAATCAGCTCCTTGAAGAGAATGAAGCATCCCATGGCGAGCACAAACCAACCGAAGCTCTTTTTCAATTGCCCGCTGTCGAGCTTCCGTGCGAGCAGGCCGCCGATGAAGATGCCGGCCACGGCTACGAGCGTGACCGTCAGCAGAAAGTACCAGTCGATGACGAAATGGCCCAGATCCCCGGCAAAGCCTACCAGCGAGTTGAGCGCGATGATCAATAGCGAAGTCCCTACCGCCTCCCGCATAGGCATACCCAGCACGAGTACCAGTGTAGGAATAAGCAAAAAGCCGCCCCCCGCACCGAGCAGCCCCGTCGTGAGGCCGATCCCGACCGCGCTGAGACCCAATTTTACGATATTACGCCCCAGGTCGCATTCGAGGCAGCCGGGCTGAGTTTGCCCGCCGCTGATCATCCCGATCGACGCCACGAGCATCAGTACGGCGAATAAAGCCATCGTCAACAGCGGCTCGGTGACCTGGAAATGACCGATATGGAAGAGATTTTGAGGAATTAAAGGCACCAGGAGCATCCGCGTCAGGTAGACGGTCACCATGGAGCTCAGTCCAAAGAACAATGCAGTTTTGACATTGACCAACCCGCGACGGTATTTGCCATAAGCCCCCACGAGGCTGGTCGAGCCGACAATGAACAGCGAATAGGAAGTGGACATAACCGGGCTGATGCCGAAAATATAGACCAGGACCGGGACGGTCAGGATCGATCCGCCCCCTCCGACCAGCCCCAAAGAAATGCCGATTAACACCGACGCGATATAACCAATGGTTTCCATATGCATTTGCTCTAACTGAACGCAAAATTGCCATACGGATCCCGGCTGATTTGTGACAAAAGTTACACAGCAGGAAAAGTCATTTAAAAAAGGACGGTGATCGTGTTCCGGCCCAGCCGCACCATCCCGCGCTGCTCCATTTTTTTGAGCAGTCTTGAAACCACTTCCCTTGACGAGTTCATATCGGTGGCGATTTGCTGGTGGGTCAGCGCCAGCTCATCGCTGTGCGAAAGCTTACGTTGATTTTTAAGGTAAAATTCAATGCGCTCGTCCATGCTTTTGAAAGCGATGTTATCCACCACTTCCAGCAGTTCCTCGAACCTGGATCGGTAGGTTTCCAGCACGAAATAGTACCACGTCTTATAGCCGGTCATCAGTTCATCCATCAATGCGATGGGCACAAGCAGGGCTTTCGAAGGCTCGATGGCCTTGGCGGAAATCTGGCTCTGTTCTTTCCGTGTGGCGCAGATCATCGACAGCGCGCACGCGTCCCCCGCACCGAGCTGGTACATAAAAAACTCGTTGCCATCCTGATCTTCCCGGTATATTTTCACACCGCCCTCGACAATCAGCATCGTCGATTTGAAATATTGCCCCGGACGCATGAGCTGCTGGTCTGCCTCGAAATCACGGATAACGCAATGCTCCGCAAGTTTGCTGATTAACTCCGGTTCAAATTGCCCGAAATGTGATTCCAGCAGTTGCTTCACCCCGGAATGCTGTATCGTAATGCCCATTAGTTGTTGATTTAAAAATGGCTAAGTTAAGCATTTACGAACTTCTTGTTTGTGATATTGGTCACACAGGCCCGTATTGCCGCGCGCCTGGCATGCGATGCGGGCGTGCAGACATGACCAAAGTCAGTCTTTTGAAATAATATTGATCATCTTTACCCGCTTTGGTCATCCATAACTTGCATTCGATTCCAGCGACCACCCTACTTCACGAAACAGGTCGGAAGCCGTCAAACTCAAAAGCAATTGCCATGAACGACACATCCAGAATCAAACATACATCCCTCGCTGCCAGGGTAATGCCCGCCGGGCAGGCAGCCTCGCTCATCCACGATGGTATGGTCGTAGGCGCCAGCGGGTTTACGCGCTCGGGCGACAGCAAAGCCGTACTGGCCGCATTTGCCCAAAAAGCCGAAAACGACCATACCCGCATTACCCTCATGACCGGCGCTTCACTCGGACAAGGCACGGATGGCGCATTGGCCACGGCCGGCGCCATTGCCATGCGGCTGCCTTTTCAGTCGGACCCGGTGATGCGGACAATCATTAATGAAGGCAAACTGGCTTACATCGACGAAAACCTGAGCGAAACGGCGGCCCATATCCGCAATGGCTTCCTGCCTCCGATCGACATCGCGATCGTCGAGGCGGCGTCCGTCGAAGCCGATGGCAGCATTGTCCCTACCACCTCGGTAGGCAACTCGGCGATCTTCGTACAGCAGGCCAGGCAGGTGATTGTTGAAATCAATCAGGCTGTGCCCGTCGAAATCCAGGGGATTCACGACGTATTTTTGCCCGAAGACCCTACCGGCCGAGCTATACTGCCGATAACGGACGTTTGGCAGCGCATTGGCCAGGACGTGATTACCTGCGACCCGCAGAAGATTGCGGCGATCGTGTTCACCAACCAGAAAGACAGCCCGGCCGAAACTACATCGGGCAATGCGGCAGCCGAAGCCATTGCCGGGCATTTATTGCAGTTTTTCAACCGCGAAATCGCCGTTGGCCGGCTTACTCCTGCCCTCAGGCCCATTCAGGCAGGGATCGGTAAAATCGCCGACGCCGTGCTCGGCGGGCTTGCGCAGGGGGATTTCCAGCACCTGACCATGTATTCCGAAGTGTTGCAGGACAGCACTTTCCAATTGATGGACAGCGGCAAAATGGATTTCGCATCGGGCAGCTCCATGACCTTATCGACCGAATGCTACCAGCGTGTGTTCGCCGATTTCGAGAACTACCGGCACAAAATTGTGCTCCGCCCGCAGGATATCACCAACGCCGCGGAAGTGATCCAGCGACTCGGCATTATCGCCATTAATACCGCCCTGGAATGCGACATTTATGGTAACGTCAACTCTTCGCATATTGCCGGCAGCCAGATCGTGAACGGTATCGGAGGCTCCGCCGACTTCGCACAAAACAGCTACCTGAGTATTTTCGTAACGGAATCCGTAACAAAGGGAGGTAAAATATCACGCATCGTACCTATGGTCACCCATGTGGACCATTCCGAACACGACGTGGATGTGATTGTGACCGAGCAGGGTTTAGCCGATTTGAGAGGACTTTCCCCAAGACAGAAAGCCGAAACGATCCTCGAACATTGCGTACACCCGGACTACCACGAGGAGCTCTCCGGCTATTTCGAACGCGCCTGCCGCCGCGGGGGCCATACGCCGCACCTGTTGGAAGAGGCATTCAGGCTGCATACCAGCCTGGCCGAAACCGGTTCCATGAAAACGCCGCTCCTGGCATCCATTTAACAGGCGCCTGCTTTTCGCTCGTTACTCGTTGGCAGGAAGCCGATCAATCCCCCAGTGCACATTAGGTTCCGGCCCCATTTCGAGTACGAGCGATCCGCCTTTCAGCAGGTCCGACGCCTTGAACCAGAAGCTGTTCAGCGGCTGGCCATTGAGGGTGGCGCGCTGGACATACAAATTCTTGCGAGAAGTGTTTTGAGCTTCAATCGTAAACGTTTTACCCCTTCCAAACTGCTGCCCCAGGTCGATAACCGCTTTTTCGAACATGGGGCTACCTACTTCGTAAATCGGGTCGACGCGCGTCCCGCCGTCGGTTTGGAAAAGGCCCAATGCGGCCATCACAAACCACGCGCTCATTTGGCCCTGGTCCTCGTCGCCCAGGTAGGCGTTTGATACCTCGTGCCCGTAGTACCTGTCCACCACCGACCGGCTCCATTTCTGGGTCAGCCACGGCTTTTTAACCCAATTGAACAAGAATGCGAAATGCATCGATTGCTGATTGCCCTGTACCACAGGATAATCCCAATACTGGTCGTTAGGACCGTTATAGCGCCATTTGACGCTTTCGTTAAAGCCCCAGTCGAGCCTTTTCACGAATTCGTTTTCCCCGATTGCCTTAGCGAGTCCGGGAACATCCTGCGGCACAAAAAAAGTGAGCTGCCAGGCATTTCCCTCCACGTAATGATGGTTGGCACCGGACTTAAAGGGATCGAAATCGGGTAACCAGCGTCCGGTGGAATCTTTCATGCGCGCAAAGCCGGTGGCCGGATCGATAACATTTTTCCACCAGTTGCCCCGTTTTGCAAATGCCTCGTAATCGGATGTTTTATGTAACGCTTTCGCAAACTGCGAAACGGAATAGTCGTCAAAACTATATTCCAGGGTATTGGAAAACCGTCCCTGGTCATAGGGCACATATTGGTGTTTCAAATAAGTCAGCAGATCCTCATTGCCGGCCCGGCCACCGCCTACGGGCGCGGCAGAAACGGTCTGCATTTTCCGAACGGCCTCATAGGCTTTCTCCACATCGAAGCCCCGAATGCCCATCTGGTAGGCGCCCACAATGAGCGGCACCTCATGCTCGGCTACCATCACCGGAATGTACTCCATTCCCGCAGGCCCTTTCGCCAGCCAGCCACCACGGTCGTACATCGCCAGCTGTGATTTCACCCAGCGGTTCGACCATTCGGGCGTGACAAGGTTCCAAAACTGATTGAGGTTCCAGAAGGTGTTCCAGAACGCGTCACAACCCAGCGCGATGTCGTCCTTATCCTGAAATTTGTTCACATTCTCATCCGCATCGCGCCAGCTGCCGTCCACATCACTGAATGCATTCCTGCTTAGCGACCGGTACATATTGGTGTAAAAGCGTTCTTTTTCGCGCTTGTCGTTGCTGGAAATCGCTACCCGGCCCAACAGACTGTTCCAGACGTTCTCCTGGTTGCTTCTTACCTTTTCAAAATCCCAGCCAAATGGGTCAGAAATTTCGGTCTTCAAGTTCAGCGATGCATTCTCCACGCTCACATAGGAAATACCCGAGCGCAACTGCACAACCTTATTCGTTTTGGTATCAAATTCCAGGAACAGCCCGGCGTTTTGGGCGCTGTCTGCTGCTAGGTTCGTTTTCAAATGTACCTCGTCGTTCAGCCACGTGCCGTAGTTTACGATGGGCTGGTCCATTTCGATCACAAAATGCACCGTGTACTGCTGGTCGATCCCGCCTGACCAGACATTGCGCGAAAGTTGTTCGCTGTACCCCTCGATGCGGCGGTCGCTCACCTTATCGATCTTCACTTTCCGGATTTGATAGCCGTATTCGGTCGGAATTTGCAGGTCCACCATCAAACGACCGGTTTCGCTTTTCTGCCAGGTATATTTCTGGAATGACGCGCGGGTAGTCGCGGTGAGCTCCGCGGTGATATCGTTGTCGGTGAGATTTACTTTGTAATAGCCCAACGGCGCCTGCTCACTGCTTTTGTCGAACCGGGAGCGGTAGCCGCTATCCGGGTCTGCCTCATCGCCGATTTTCGTTTGCAATGGTCCCGCGGTAGGGAAAATACCCAGGCCGGTCATCGTCCATTCATGAATGTGGCTGAAAGTGCCGATTGATTCAAAAGTAGGGTCATAACCCGCCTGCCAGCCGCTATTCTGGTTATCAGGGCTCAGCTTCACCATGCTGAACGGCATCCAAGGCCCCGGCGCGATCATCCAACGGGAGTGGCCTGCGCCCAGCATCGTGTTCACATATCCGGCGGGTGTTTTGAGCTTTTGCTTACCGCGTTTCACTTTCCCGGACTTCACCAGCTGTTTGTCCACAAAAACCTGAAATGTACCGGAACCCGGCTGACCGACCGCGGGCATCGGCGCTTCCAGCAGGTAGCGTTCCTGCTCTATTTTTTGGGACAATATCGTTTGCCCATCAAGCTTCACGTCGATCACAGGCTCGCCTTGAAGCTGGGTAACGTCGATCAGCAATGGCTGAATGGACTTGCCGTCTACATTCAGCTCGTAGTCCGCGGCTTCCACATTTCGGAGCAATGCTTTTCCCGGAGTAGCAAGCGTGGTCTTAGCCGGCCCTTCCAGTTTCACCTGGTCGAACATCAGCCAGCCGCCCTGCAATGTGGTCATTACTACCTCATTCACGCCCTGTTTCACCAGCGCAGCCGGAATATCTACTTTTACAAGTTGTTCCCTGGGATTCATGGTGAGCCGGTCGGGATTTTTAAAACCCGAGCCCTTTTCCAGCTTGAACTCCCAGGATTTACCGTTCACAAGCACCTTCAAAAGTGGCGCGTGCAGAGAATCCGTTTCGAGTACATCCACCACTAGCCGCCATTTGCCGGAAGCCGGTTTATTTTTAATATCAAACAAAACCGTAAGGAAATGTGACCGGATTCCCGACGTTCCTCCCGTACCGCCCCAGCCATTCACCGGCCCCGGCAACACATAGGGCCAGTCGTTTTGCGCCAGCGAACGGCCGATAAGGAAGAAATTATCCTCATACCCGAAGTCTTTTTCGAGAAACCGCTTGTACCCGCCGGGAGCCAGCGCCATCCCGGACGGGGAATTATCCGCCTCGCCGATCTTCCAGATCGTCTTTTGCTGTGCGAGGCCCGGCGCGATGACCAATGCGGACAATAGCAGAATGGCCATTGCCCTTGTGAGAAGACGGTTTTTCATGGGTTAGGAATGAGTCAGGTTTTTAAGCGGATATATGTTTATACAAACTAATAAATGAAAAGTCATCACAAAGCAGCTCAAAATCAGCTTTTTCAAATAAAAAGCGTGTCTTGGAAATTGCAGCACAAGTATAATGGATAAGTTTGTATATACAAAGTAGCGCGAGTATTCTTCCCCTAACTTGCGTTAAAGCGGCCCGAACCGGGTATATGATCAAAGCCAGCTCATTCGCGACTTCAACCATTACCTCAACCTGAACCCCGGCCGGTACATCAAATTTCAGAAAGACATGAGGAGGCATCCGCAGTGTCCGACGCAGTCGCCCGCGTTAAGCGTAAGAGCCCTATTGGTTTTGAGCAGTTTGTAAAAGACCACCGGTTTCTACCTGCTAGGAAAGCAAAGTGGGGCGACCGTTAAACAGCGCCCCACCTTTGCAATGCGGAAAATTTGCAGTCCCGCCTAGCTCGCCATCGCTAACGGCCGCTCACTCCGGCTTTTTCACCGACATCGTGTCATACCGGGTGACGGTAAAAACATCGATGGCTTTTTTGTCCGGCTTAAATGAAGAGCGGTAGTTCAGCAAGGTGCCGGGTTTCCAGTCAGGAATTTTACTTTCCTGAACTTCCGGGCCTACCAACAGCGATTTGGTTTTTGAGTCGATTGATATGTATTTAAGTTCTGTGTTGATGTTCACCGTATCGGGGGTGTTCCAATTCACTTTCAGCATTTTGAGTGTCGAATCGTAAGATGCCTCGCTGATCGTGCGGTTCAACAAGCCATTCTCGTAGTTTGCGCCAAATGTTCTCCCATTGAAACGCAGCGGCACCGAGCGGTTACCCTTCGCATCCAGCGAATACATTTCAAAGTTGTACGAGCCCTCGGGCAGCGGGTTGATCATGATTTTCACCGTGTCGCCGATCAGGTCGGCGGGCACGGTGGCCTCCATGGAGTCGGCCTTGTTATTCCAATACAACTTGTAGGCCGTCACGCGCGGATCGGCACTCAGGACCCACAGCAACTGCGTGCGGTTTCTTCCCGATGCGATCAGCATTGTATCGCCGCGTCCCGGGTACACAATTTCCCCGCCTGCCTGGTATTTTTTAAAATCGTCCCAATCGGTACAGGACGCCAGGGCGCAGACAATCAGCAGCAGCACAGTGATTTTATATTTGATAACCATAAGATGTCAGTTTAGAATTATTTGGTGTCACCCCAAAAAGTGATCTCGGTAAAATGGACGAACTTGGTATCGGACCAGTTCTGATGGATCTGCATCCGGATGTATCGCACCTTAGGGGCCGAAAGCGGGAATACAAACTCCTCCCCGGCCGACATGTAGGCGATATCCTCGCCGGTATTCACGCCATATGGGCTCCCCGATGGTTTAATCGACTCACAATCCATCAATTTGGTCCAGCCATTGAAACTGCCATCCGGGTTGGGCGCCTTTTCGCTGCCCCACATGGTCCATTTACGCGGATTACCGTGTTTGTAAAACCAGTCGCCCTGCCGCTGCCAAAGTCTGAAACGGCTTAGCTTGGCCACGGTCCCGAGGTCGAACGTGAAATGGATCGGCATGTCGCGGTCGGAAAGCGGGATGGTATGGAAGCCTGGCTCGTTCGTAAGGTCGTCCCACACGAAGGGTATGCGCCAGCCATAGCCGCTCTCTTCGTCGGTCGGCAATACATATTCCCGGAATTTGGTTTTGTCCAGTTTCTTTTCGAAAAATGGTTTCACTTCCTTAAAAACGGTGTCGGAATAATTATTCCAACGGTCGCGCACATACACACCGAACTTCCTGCTGAGGGTATCAAATCCCCGGGCGGCAAATGAGCCGCCTTTCATTTGCGTGTACAGCGTTTCGGTCGGAATGAAATCACCATTATTGTCAGGAGTAATCACCACAATAGCCAGCTTGGCCTCCGACGGGTTATTGAATGCGACGTTCAATCCGCCAAAATCGACACCCAATTGCAGCGAGTTGAAAACAGTCTGGACGGGCGGTGCCTGCGGGGCGATCTTTACAATCACCGGCTCCGATTTGTTATCGCTTTTGTCTACGGCATACAGCTTCACTTCGTAGTCGCCGGCGGCAGAAAACCCCTCCACGGTCAATTTGTTGGTATAATGCGAGGCTTTTGCCTCGCTCACCTGTTTGGTAGTATTGTTAATGACGTATTCGGCCACGACATATTGCAGATCTTCATCGGCCGGGAGCGAGTAAGAGATCGTTGCGCCACCCGCAAAATTGACGACCGAAGTGTTGGTCACCACACCAGGCTTCGTCGCATCCGCGCCCAGGGGCTTGCGGATCTCGTCCGTATCGGCGCAGGAACAAAGCCAAACCGACACCCATACAAGAGAGAATAGTATCTTGATCTTTTTCATAGACAACAGCATTTACCAGCCAGGATTTTGAACAAGGTTCGGGTTAACAATCAGAGAGTTTTCGGAGATTGGCCAGAAATAATCTTTCAGGCTGAAACTGCTCATGTAAATCGGCTTCACCCGATAGTAGTTGACAGCCTCACGCTGGGCAATATCCCAGCCATTCACCGACCTTTGCAGGTAGTTTTCGGCCACCCGCCATCTGCGGAGATCCCAAAACCTTTTTCCCTCAAAAACCAGCTCGATGAGCCGCTCCCGCTGAATAATCTCCCGCAAACCATCCTTGCTGCTGAATTTGGATGGCTTGTTGGAATACTTCGTCCACGACTCCGCTACCCCTTTCAAACCAGCTCTGGCGCGTACCTTGTCGATCCAGCCGTACACTTCCGCGGATGGCCCCTTCGATTCGTTCAATGTCTCCGCGTACAACAGGTACAGGTCTGCGAGGCGCATGATCGGGAACGGGTAGCCTTCCACGTTGTATTGCTGCGCCGGGTCGTTGATGGTATTGTTATAATTAGCGAGTTTTTTGGGCCAGTAGCCGGTCACCGAATACAAGGAAGCGCCCTGTCTGCCGCCGGTTTGCCCTAATTTTCCTTCCAGTACCCAGGTATGATCGTCGTCGTTTTTTCCCTGGCCGAACCATATTCCGCCGTCGAAGCCGAGGTCTGCATAAAAGCGCGGCTCACGGTCAAAATTTAGCTGGACGGTCGTATAACCTTCCTTAACATAGTAGCGTTCGCTTTTCAGCGCTTTCCGTAATGCGGTGAAGCGGGTGCCGTATGGGTAAGTTTTATCCTCTTCGATCGGCACGCCGTTGCTGCTGTAAAACATCTCGGCAATGTGCAGCGGCGGGGCCAGCATCGAGCCAATACTTTCGTTGGGTATCGTGCCGGTAAAAGGGCTTAGCCGGGCCTGTGACAACGACTGAAAACCCCGGCTGCCGCCGCCTGTCGAATTGGATGCCCCCCAGATGAGCTCGACATTCCATTTGTCGGTTACGGCGGCGCGAATGGACATCAGGCGCTGCGTCGAATCCGAGACCTTGGTGGTTACCGAGCGAGGCACGAATTCGTAAAGCCGGTGCCCGTTGGCTTCGCAAGCCGTAATCGCCTCGCGGCAGGCCTGAGCCGCGCGCTCCCATTTCTCGGGGCTCGCCGTGCTGCTGAACAGGGGCTCGTTATCCTTATTTCTGAAATTGGCGTAATTCTGGTTCCCATTGTAAAGCGGGCTGGCTGCGGTGGTAAGAATCTCCGCTTTGATCGCCAGCGCGATGGGCTTCGTAACCCTTCCCAGCTCTGAAAATTCATTGGGCAGAATAACCGGGAGATCGGCGGCCGCCTCGTCGATCAGGCTTACGGTGTAATTGAAAACCGAATCCACGTGCTGCCTTTTAACCTTCACCTGCTCGGCCGAAGCAGAAATGGGCAGGTTGTTTTTGATGATCGGAATCGGGCCGTACATCCTGACGAGGGTGTAATGGTAATAGGCTTTCAGGAATTTCACTTCCGCTACCCATCTTTTCTTCTCAAAATCGGTGAGGTCGCGGACCTTGTCGATGTTTTCCAAAAAGATATTGCATTCGCGGAGTGCCTGGAAATATTTGCCATCCCAGTAGTTAGCGATCGGCGAAACGATATTCTGCTCCCCTCGTGCGATCCGGTACAGACTCCCGTTGATATTCCCAAGCACGGGATACACCGTTGCAAACTCATCTCCGGTGAGAAAGGCGGGGTCCGCTCCCTCGTTGCCGAACTGCGGGAGGTTGTTGTAGCAGGTAAAAAGGTACTTTTCCGCATCCGCACGCATTTTGAAGGCATTGTCGATGGTCGCCACGTTGTCCGGCACAATGTCGAGGTACTTCCGGCAACCCGCGGTCGTCAGTACGAGCAGGGCAGTAAGGTAAAAACTGGTGTACAGTAATTTCATAGTATGAAGCTTAGAAATTCATATTCAAACCGATGTTGAAGACTTTCTGGACCGGGTAGCCCAGGCCATTCCCTCCCATTTCGGGATCCCACAACTTAAACTTGCTGAATGTCAGCAAATTAGTCCCATTGAAATAGATCCTGAAATTGGTCACTTTCAGGTTTTCCAGCACGCGACCCTTCACCGTGTACCCGGCTTCCAGGGTTTTCAGGCGGATAAATGAGCCGTCGCGCATGAACCAGGTGCTTCGCTGGGAGTTATTCTGGTTTTCGACCGTCGACATTCTCGGCCATACGGCGTAGATATTGCGGTTCTCTTCCGACCAGTGGCTGTCCGCAAATGCTTTCAGCAATGCGTTCTCTCCGATCAGATTAGCCGGGAAAAGATCGTTGCCTCCGTTGTTATCTTTATTATAGTCGATAAAAGGAGCAGAAGCGACGGGATTGATAAAAAACGACTCGCGTCCCAGGCCCTGGAAAAATACCGAGAGATCGAACTGCCCGCTTCCGGCCGACAAGCCAAACCCGTAGGTAATCTCGGGCGTTTCGGGATGGCCGATCGCCACAAAATCCGCATTGGTAATCTGTCCGTCCCGGTTAATGTCGCGGTACTTAATATCCCCGGCGCCATATACCCCGAAGTTCTGGCGGGGCGAATTCTTCACGTCATTATCATCGATAAAAAGCCGCTCGGCGATCAGGCCGCGGGGTTGACTGATCGACTGACCTACCCTGGACAAATAGCGGTCTTTATAATCCGGTTCTTCAAAAATGGAGAAAACCGAGCGCGCCATGGTCAGGTTACCTCTTGCTACCAGCCAGGCCCCGTTTTTGAAGTTCTGGTTGAAATCTACCGCCAGGTCAAATCCTTTCGATTTCGCTTCGCCCACGTTGGCCGACGGCGTAACCGCCAACCCCATTGTGCTCGGGATCGAAGCCCGCTCCATCAGGATGTTGGAACGCCGCTGCTTGTAAATTTCCGCGATCACATTCAGCTTTTGCATAATCGAAAATTCCAGTCCGAGGTTTGTCTGGTAGGACGTTTCCCAGGTAATGTCTTTGTTTTCATACCGGCTGATCGACACACCATTTCGGGTATAATTCGAATTGAAACCGAAAGACGAACCTCTCTGGGAATTGTTCAGGTTAACTTCCGAGAGGAAGAAGAAGCGCTGGTCGGGCCTTCCGATGGCGTCGTTACCCACCAGGCCGTAGGAGCTGCGTATTTTCAGCTTGTTCACAATGCGCTCCATGGGTTTCCAGAAACCTTCGTTGGAAATCACCCACGCCCCGCCGATGGTCGGAAAAAAGCCGAATTGCTTGCTCTTGTGAAACCGTTCCGATCCATTATAACCAAAGTTGAACTCCGCAAAATACCGGTTATCGAACGAGTAGGACAATCGCCCCGAAACCCCGGTGTTCCTGCTGGGAAGCGACTGCTGCAAGGATTGCGCCTGCCCCGCGCTCGAATTGTCTTTCAGGATCTGCTGCAAGGTGGTTACGACCGTCGCATTCAATGAATGCACTTCTCTGAAAACCCGCGAGTAGTCCAACGTTCCCTGCAAATACAGGAAGCTTTCCAGGTTTTTGGCTCCGGGGTTGTAATTGAGATACTCGGTGGCCGGCTCGTTGAAAAACTCATTGCTTGCTTGCTGGTTCAGCCAGTTGAGCGTGTAAGTATCGCTTTGCTTATCGTACGACCCGGCGTGGTAGAAATAAGGGTTATAGGCCCGTGTAACGTCGAAGTACGACGACCGGTTGATATTCGCCATACCCCGCACGCTCAGCCCTTTGGTGACGAAGTCGAGCTTCTGGGCCAGCTCCAACTGCGTGAGCATTTTGGATCTCGAATACTGCTTATATCCTTTCACCATGTCGGCATAGGGATTGAGGTACTGTCCCTGGTCAAAATTCCCGAAGAGAATATGGTCCGTGGCCTCATTGGCCTTATCGGGAGCATAGTAGGCCGGGTACGAAGTCGGGCTCGTTTTCAACGCTTTCTGGTAAATGCCGGAGCCGCCGTCAATCGGGCCGTTATAGTCATCAAAATTCCCGTACAACCGCACAATCAGCTGCGTTTGCGGACTGAGATTGATATTGACGTTAGACCTAACCGAATAGCTGTTCAGCTTCACGTTGTTGTTGAAGTTGTTCATTTTGTCCACTTTCAGCATACCATTATCGTTGCTGAACGACGTGGCCACATAGTACTGTGCCACCTCTCCGCCGCCCGACACGCTCAGGTTCGCGCGGCGGTTTTGCGTGTATTTTTTGAAAAGCACATCACGCCAGTCCGTCGAGGGGTAGATGTAGGGATTGTTGCCCTTGCCTGTGTTTTCGATCTGATTTTGCGGGTATTTGATCGCCGCGAGCGGGTCACGCGTCAGCTGTGCCTCGTTATACAGTTTCATGTATGTGATCGGATCGGCCAGCTCCACGTTCTGGGTGGGCATCGAAACGGAGTTTTCCACGCGAAAGTTGATCTTCGCTTTACCCGCTTTCCCCTGCTTGGTAGTCACGTACACCACGCCGTTCGCGCCACGCGCGCCGTACAAAGCCGTGGCGCTCGCGTCTTTCAGGATCGAGAAGCTCTCAATGTCGTCGGGTTGCAGCCTGGCCAGGTCGGTAACGGTAAGCTCCACGTTATCGACCAATATCAGCGGCGAGTTGTTGTACCCGAACGTGGTGATTCCCCGGATAAAAAAAGTGGCATTGTCCACCCCCGGCTCGCCGCTGCGCTGGTATCCGATCACCCCCGAAAGGCGCCCGGCTATGGCGGTTGTGAGATTGCTCGCAGGGATTTTCAGTTCGCCGGGGCGGATCGTCGTGACGGCCCCTACCACTGCTTCCTTGCGCTGTTTCTGCCCGTAGGCAGTCACAACCACCTCTTCCAGCGCCTTGTTATCGACTTTGAGTACCACATTCATAATCGACTGCGTCCCTACCTGCCGCTCCTCGGACACATAGCCCACGAAGGAGAAGATCAGGACCGCGTCGTTGTCCGGTATGGCAAGCCGGTAGGTACCGTCCGCTTCGGAGGTCGTCCCTTTTTGCGTTCCTTTCAATACGACGCTCACCCCCGGCAGGCCTTCGCCTTTTTCGTCGGTGATTTTACCGGCGATCTGCTTCTCCATTAACGGTTCCATGACGGTCCCGGGCAATGCGCCGGTTGGGCCCTTTCCCTCCTCGGGTGTTTTGGAAAGGATAATCTGGTTGCTCTTCACCACCTGATAGCTGATGTTCCTCGGTGAAAGCACGCGTTTCAGCAGGTCTTCGAGCAGTTCGTTCCTGGCTTCCAGGCTGATTTTCTCCTCGGAAGCCACCACCTGCTTTTGATAGGAAAAGGAAAGGTCGCCCTGCTCTTCGATATTTTTCAGGACCGTTTTGAGCGAAGCATTCTTAACGCTTATTGATATACGTTGTTTAAGTAGCTCCTGTGAATATGTCGGGGAGGCGTAACTTAGCCCGGTTGCCAACACGGCTATTAAAAGTTGTTTCACTGTCATACACAGGAGCTGAAAAACCTTTTTTTCATTCGTAAAAATGCCCATACCTGTTTTGATTTTCATTGGTTGAATAAACATCCGGGGCTTCCGGGAGCATCCGTTCCGGTACCGGTCGCGCATTCTCTTTTCAGGTAGCATGTTTGTTTTTCATAATATGGATTAAGTTAGGTGGTGATCACAATGAGCCCATTGCGAAAAAAGACATAGGTATCCCGTGCCGGATCGCCGGCTTTGGCAATGAAACATGGTTTGCAAAATGGCCGGCGCGGGAAAACATCCGGCCGCTCTATTTATACAGGTACAGGACTCAGCGAAAACTAACCTCCCCTATTAAATTATTTTTCGATTTTTTATCAATAATCCCCTAAAAGCCTCCGCTTAGCCAATTACACATCCACTCAGGGCATTATTTCATCAAAAACAACCCTTGGAATCGATCACGATCTGGGCGTCTATTTCCTTGTAACTACCGCCTATTGTGCGGCAGATCACATCCAGGTTGTCGTACAACGATTCGTTCCGCACCGTGGTAGAGATAATGCATTTGGACAGCAGCTCATGGTCACAGAGGATCTGCACGCCGTATATCTTCTCAATCTCAGCAAACACCTCGGTAACGGGCACCTCGTCGAACCGGAACTTTTTCGTATCGGTGATCGGCGCGATGGGCAAAGGCTCCGGTACCAGGTTTTTCACCAGTGTCTCACTGTCGCGGTTGAATGTCCCTTTCTGGTTGGGCAGCAACAGCAATCCGGTTGTCTCCGGGTCGTCCATCTGGATCCGGCTTTGCTTGTACACCGAAACCCGGCCCGTCCTGACGTGCACCGTTACGTCCTGGCTGTTTTCAAATGCCCTGATCTCGAAACTCGTCCCGAGCACCTTCGTCACCGTTTCATTGGCATAAACCAGAAATGGCCGGGCGGGGTCTTTGGTCACGTTAAAAAATGCTTCGCCGCTCAGGAATACCTCACGCTTATGTTTTTGAAAATGGGCCGGATAGCTCAGCCTGCTGTTTTTACCCAGCGTGATGACCGTTCCGTCTTCCAGCCGGACTTCCATAGGCGCTCCGCCCCGGTTCTCCTTTTCAAGCAGTTGGTTTTCCACTTTCGCGTGGGTGAGCAATTCTTTATAGGTAACCCGCCTGGGATCCGAATGCATGGCCTGGAAAACGGCAAATGCCGCCACCACCGCCACACTGGCAGCGGCAATGAGCGTGATAAACAGCTTCCGGGCCGGCCTCGGGGCTGCGGCTTCCTCCCGCTTCTCCGCCGACGACTCGATCCTTTGCCAGAGTTTCTGCTCATCGATAGCCGGAATCAATTCCTGCTCGGCCTGGTGCAGTTCCAGCACTATTTTCGAGGCTTTCTCCACCACTTCGCGCTTGTCCGGGTTCGACCGGATAAATTCTTCCCACCACAATGCGTCCTTGTTTTGCAGCACCCAGCTGATGAAGGAGTCATTCCCCAAAAGATTCTCAATATTTAAACTTTCATCATTCATGGTCAGGGATAAATGGTACGCGCACAACTAACAGGTACAACAATGGGAGAAAACTAACCTATGCCCGGGCATTTTTCTCAAATTCATTTTAAGGAAGCCATCCGGGCAGCTCGCCAAACGGTACCAGCAGCGACAGGATCGTCAGCTTACTGAGCTTCGTGCGCAGCACCGCATAGGATTTATAAAGCAGATTGCTCACGCCCTGTTTGGACAATCCCATGAGCTCAGAAATTTCATCAAGGCTCATTCCGTGGTAAAAACGCAGGTTAATCACCTCTTTCTGCCGGTCGGAAAGGCTTTCGACCGCACTGCGCACACGTTGGGTGCGCGCATGGATTTCCTCGGAATCAATATGCTGCTGCTCGGTGGAAAGCGAAACCAGGTAATCCAGGAAGCCGTCTATATCCTCGGCCTGCTCAAAAACATCGTTTCTGCCATTGCGCAGAAGCCGGTTGCGTAACGCCCTGAACAGGTAAAATCTGACATTCTCCGCTTCGGTCAGGTGCTCTCTCCGCCTCCAAAGATCAATGAAAAGATCATGGATGGCATCTTCCAGAAGCTGCCTGTCGGCCGTCAGCCGGTGGCCATAGCTGGTCAGGCTCTTAATATGACGCTGATACAGCGCCTGGAAAGCCTGAATATCTCCTTGCTTGAAACGATGCCAGATAGGCAGCTCACTGCTCGTATCTGATTCAACTCTGGTAAAAATAGACATCCCGGTTGGCCTCCGTTGAGTAAGTGATTGTGATGTTTTTTGACAAAGAAAAGAAAATTCCTAAAAAAGCATCTTTGTTTAATTGCAAAAAAAATAAATAATATGCAAAATTCTTTCAAACACTAATACCTGAGCGCTCCCGCCGGCTGGGCAATTCTACTGGAAAAACGGGCGATTCTTCCATAACGATTATCCTTATACGCCATGGCATTGTACCAGCGGGACGTGACGGCCCCACCGGTGTCAACCCAATACGATCGATAGTTGCTGGCCCTGTTTAAAGGTCAGCTCCCGGTTGAAACGGACGCTGATCATGCCGTCTTGCCGCTCAAATGTGGCAGGTATTTTTTGTTCCCCCAGCATGACCGAGACAGACGGCGTATTTCGTTTGCCTGCTATTTCGAACCGGCATTGCTGTAAGCGCAATGAACCATATTTCAGCGCGAGCCTGTGCTCCTGCCTGTTACCAGTGATCTTCTGTGAATAAGTCCCCCAGCCTTCGGCAACGGTGAATGGCGCCCTGAAACTCTCTTTACTCCACTTGGGCGCGAATTGTATGTTTCCCTTGGGGCCATGGTATTCGAAACCACAAGCCGTGATGAAAGTACCATAGCTGGCCATAGCCCTGGCATAATGGTCGCTGCATTCAATCTCGTTGTAGGGGTTGCGCCGGGCACCGTGGTACCTGTCATGGATGAAGCGGGTCAGGACAAGTGCTTCCTCCACCATGCCCTCGGCCATCATGTGCGCGGCTACCTGATGCTCGAAGCCACTCATGCATTCATGAAAATACCCGAGCTGCCAGGTAACGTTTTCTCCGAAGGGCTTTTCCTCGTTCAGTGGGTTGGTGTTCATCACCAGGCCCCCTTCGCCAGATACCGCATAAGGCCGGCCGCCAAGGTGTGTTTTAATGTAAGGGCCGACGTTGGGTGTAAAATTGTATTTCCACAGGGCTTTGAGCGCGGACAATGTTTTGGCCCGGTCGAGCACGCGCGGCAACCCCACCTGGTGTGCCCAGCTTTGGCCATACACCTGGTCGATGTGGCAGGTGTTGTACGAGCCGAGCTTCTTCCGGCCCTGAACGGCGTCCGGCCGGTGAATGAAATATTCTCCATTAAAAAGATGCTGCTCCATGTTGGCCCGTCCCTTCGACACATATTCGCTGCATATCCGTGCCATTTCTCCATCCCCGACTTCCTCTGCCATCGCCTGGGCGGCCCGTGCGGCCGCGATACATAATCCGACGATCCAGGCTATTTCTCCTTCCCAAACAGCATCCAGTGTGTTTTCCATCGGGGTGTCGGTCATGCCGTCGCCATTTTTATCCTGCGCAAGCATAAACTCCACCGCCTTTCGGATCCCCTGCCAGTTTTGTGAAAGGAAAGTGGTATCGGGCGACATCTGATGCTCCCGGTAAAACCGCAGAATCGTACCAGCCTGCCCATCGATAGCGGGACGGCTCTCGTTTTCGGCCCGGAAAATAATCGCCCCCGTATCCTTCACGAACCCGGCGCCCAGGTCCACTTCGGTGCGTAAACGCCGTTCGAGTTCGGGGAATATCCGCGCAATCGCGTGTGCGTACTGGTAAACGTGGGTACACGTCCCCGCGCAGGCTCCTACGCCCTCCCACCCCCAGAAACGTCCGGAGGCAAAACGGTACGTGTTCGCTGTGGCAAGCGTGCCGATGTTCACGAAGGTCCGCTCCATAAACCAATGGGGTAAGGAAGTGTCGTTCCAGGTCTGGTGCCAAAGCTCGGTGTCGCGGGTTAGTGCAGTGAAATTTTCGGCCACATAGCCTGCAACTTCACCGGCATTCCTGAAACGCTTGCCGTAATAATATCCGCCCTGAGCGTCCTTCACCAATTCCCGCAGTTTCGGGTTCGGGTTATTGAAATGCCAGGCAATGATGAAGTCTTCCTGCAAAACCGCCCGCGGCTTTAAGCTGCTGCTAACGACCAATGCACCCGTGGATTTCTCCGACGCATCGGCTTGGCTGTTTTCCACTGCAGGAAGGTCAAAAGAGGCGCTAACTACCGGCCACGACGAGAAGCCGGCCAGCGGTTTCGCCTGGGCATTCATGACGGCCAACGCGGTGGTGCCGAAGTCGGTAGCCTGTTTGAGCGACTCATCTTTGGGTAACAACTCATAATACAATTCCGTCCGGTTCTGCTGCCGCTTCGCCACGTTGGTTTTCGTCCCGCTGCCTTCCTTGGCCGAAACCTTGCCAGCCGCATTCTCCATCCAGCCCAGCACCGAAACCTGCATCGGCTCCTCGGATTTGTTGTGAACAGCCACCCGAAGTATAGTAGCGGGCAACGAAGAGCGCTCCGCATCGAGGGGAACAAAAGGGGAATAGCCTTTCAGTGTCACCTCCACAGGCAGTGACCGCGATGTGTATTTCACCGTCGCAACCGGGTATTTTGCTTCAAAACTTACCTCGTCCCAATCTTTTTCGTTGAGCTCCTTCACGATCGTGCGCCCGCGGTACGCGATGCGGAGCGCGAACCCCTGATCCAGCCTCCTTTTGTTTTCTGCGATGGCGGGCTCCACGTAGCTGGCGCCGTCACGCGAACGGATTTTCCTGGTGGACGTGCCGTCTTCCCACAAGACCGTCTTAGGATCAATTCCCTCATTCTTGCCTTCCTCCGATTCATTGTAAATCTGCCAAAGCCACAGCCTGCCATCCCCACCCATGTAAACCGTCCCGGCATGCAGCCCTCCTACCGGCATACCGATAAACGACAACTCGTTCCTTGTTTTCAGATAGGTGCCAGGCTCTCCCCTGCGGTACAGCGACTTAACCCAGGCCGGATCCAACGCCTTATTCACCGGGATATTATGCACCGGGTAGCCGGCGGGCCTCCATGCACGCGAGCTCCCCAGCAACGGTTTGGCGAAGAGCAGGGTCGTAAGAAGGCTGCCCTGCCTGATGAAGTTGCGGCGTGATGTGTTTCTCGATTCCATTGTCAACAAAATTTCGTTAAGGGGTTAAATCGGCCTGGTTTGCAGCGTGCCGGCCCGCTTTTGCGGACACATGGCGGCGAACTTATATAAGTTCACCTTAATCAGGAAATTTTTCCATTTTTTTATTTCAACAAAGTGTGTGCACGAGCACTCACGTGCTCCACGTAGCTATTCGTCTGCGTAAACGTGCTGTCTGTCGCCGGAAGTTGGTACGCATGCGGCAAACCGGTAAACTTGCCGGCAACTTCAAGGGCATTCGCTACGCATCCCCGCCCGTTTCGTATTCCATACCAACTTTACCAGCCATGAAAACCGTGCACGAACGCGCGCTCACCGCTATTTTGTGGGCAATGCTCCTTTTCCTGAATGCCTGCTCAAAAGACAAGGCGCCAGTCCCCGACCCGATACCGGACGAAACCGCACCGCCTATCCGCCAACTGATCCGGGAAATAGACTGGGAGACTTTCGAGTACAAAGCGGCCGTGAGCTACAATGCCGACAGCAGCATTCACCAAATTGCTTACAAGGGTTCCCGCGGCCAAACCGAGCTGAAAACGCATGAATATGACAGCAAAACCCTCTCGGAAATCAATGTGGCCGGCTCCATATCGAAAAAACGGTATGAATACGACGACAAAGGCAGGCTCAAAACCATGCGGATGATGAAGAAAAATGCCGGGCCGTACGACAATTCTCTCATGATCGTGTTCCTCTACGATGACCAAGGCGTTGTGCAGAAGCTGGAACGCTACCAGGTCACGCCGACGGGCACACGGATGGAGGTCGTGCATCATTACGAGTACGACAAAGCCGGTGAGCTGGTGCGCGTCCGCGCGGAGCAATCGGATGGTTACCAGACATTGACGCACATTAAAGGCTTCTCGCCCGAGTTCGATCATGATCCCTGGCTCTTTATCGAAGATTTCAGCAATCCGCATTATGCCATTTTCAACTTCCCGGTACTCCACGCCATGAAGGGCCGGCTGCCCCTGCAAATCACTTATGAAATACCTGACAAAAACGGCGTATTCAAAGCCGAGCGGATCACCACGCAGCAATTCCAGGTGGTGGACAAAAAGATACAGCGCATGAAAGTTACTGTCCATTCCCCCGGGCTTGTACAGGCCGACGATGTGTCCGAGATCAGCTTCAAATACTGAAACGGGTTCTATTGCACTGCGCTATTTTGTACTTTCGAAAACATTTCGAAAGCAACAAACATGGAACCTGTTACCCTTACTAAAACACAAGCCAGAAAAATTATCCTGAATGCCGCCGGGCTGGCCCGGAGATCGCAGTTCGGCACGGGAATCGAAGCGGTTTACCGGTTGATCGACCACCTGGGTTTCGTGCAGCTGGATACCAATTACGTCGTCGAGCGCGCCCACCATCACGTCATGGCGGCACGCATCCCCGGCTATCGGACCGAATGGCTGGGCCAGCTTTGTGAAGACGGCAGTATTTTCGAGTATTTCGCTTCCGACGCGGGCTATTTGCCCATGCACGATTTCCGGTTTTCGTTGCCGGTGAAAAGGGCTTTCAAAACACAGCGCCGGCCCCTAACCCCGGCGGAAACCAAACTGCTGAAAGAGGTTCTTGACCGTGCTGAACGGGAGGAGTCGCTCATGGTCGGTGATTTTGACAACGACCGTGTAGAAGCAAGCACCGGCTGGTGGGACTGGCGCCCGGCCAAGGTGGCGCTCGAAAGACTTTACCTCGACGGTGAACTGATGATCAACCGGACGAAAGGCTTTCACAAGGTTTACGTGCTGCCGGTTAATACCGTCCCACCGGAAACCGACCTGACCATGCCCAGCGATGTTGAATACGCCCGTTTCGTAATCCGGCGCACATTAGGTGCTTTGGGTGTTGCCTACGCGAAGGAGATTGCCTGGCGCGCCCGCTATGTGAAAGGCAACCTGGTTAAAAAGGAATTGGTGCATATGGCCCGTTCCGGAGAAATAAGGACTGTGGTCGTGGAAGACCTGAAAGGCCCGATCTACATGCTCCCCGACACTGAAATGCATCCCGAAATATCCGGTGAAGTTTTCATCCTCTCTCCGTTTGATATATTGAACGTCTTTCGCCACCGTTTGAAGGATTTCTTCCATTTCGACTATCAGATCGAATGCTTCGTCCCCGCACCGAAGCGTCAATACGGTTATTTTTCCTTGCCGGTTCTCGCCGGTGAAACATTCATCGCCCGCATGGATGCCAAAGCCGACCGTAAGAAAAAAATATTGATCGTCCACAACCTGCATTTTGAACCCGTGGACCTGGACGAAACCACTATTGAAAAGCTAGCCCAGAGCCTTAAAGCTTTTGTCAGGTTCAATCAATGCAACGATATTGTCTTCAAAAAATCGAACAACCAAAACTGGCTGGAATCCATTATCGAAAGTTTATCCAGGTAGATTTTACGAAGAGCTTCATTATGTTTGTCAATAACACCACCGTGTTCCGCGCGGATTGCGGCGCCGGTTTGTGATAAACAAAACCCTTATTTACAAACTCCCAATGACTGCTATCAGTACAGACTCCACGATTTCCACGGGTACAAGGCTCGGCTCGATGTTAATGGACCATTGTTTCATGACGATGATCGCGATGGTCTTTTCAGTTCCGGGAATGGTCTCGACTTTCTCCAATGCGTTTGAAGTAACACATGAGCAGGAGAGTTTCAATTTAATGGGCGGACCGTTCTTCTACCTCAATTTATTCGGCTTTGCACTATACCTCTGTAAGGATTGCATCAACGGACGAAGTTTTGCAAAACGCATTTTAAACTTACAGGTCGTCGACAACGAGACGGGTCAGGCGGCGAGTCCCATGAAGTGTTTTATCCGAAATTTACTACTCATCATGTGGCCTATCGAAGTGGTAGCAGCATTGAGTAATACCAGCAGGCGACTTGGTGATAGAATTGCCGGAACAAAGCTTGTAGTATTTGACAAAACCGCAGCACAGCCAAAAGTCAATTTTGGGCAAGTTATCGTTCCGGTTTTGATCTCTTATGGAGCAATTTTGTTGCTGATATTGCCATTTTTCGGGCTTACTTCTGCAAACGAAGGCCAGAAGGTCAATTACGTGGAAGCCTCGTATGACGAACAGTCAAGCAAGGAAGCCGAAAAACTTTTTGCGGATAGTCTTGGGCAATATCTGACTGCGAGCGTGAAGACTTACAACCAAATTCAGGACAGGCCATTAAAATACGTTTCCGTGATTTTTCAGCTCAAGGAAAATTACCTCGCAGATGACCAGGGCTTTGAGAAGATCAAAACAACGACCATGCCCGTACTTCTTTCAAAGTTTCCGGAAAAGACATTTATCGGACAGGTTAAATATGTTTATCAAACGAGTAATAGCATGCAGACAAGGGTAGAACACCTGAACTGGCCGCACGCGAACTAGCATTCCGGAGCCCCGAAGGAAAGATCTCCCCACCACCCCGGCGAGCGCCGATTTGCATTAAAAATGCATTTAAACGGAATTAAAAGGTGATTAAGACTTTCCTGAGGGGCGTCCGCGTAATATTGGCGTAACATGTGCTGGTGATATTTACGGAAGTTTTGTTCCGTACAAATTAGCTAGTTACATGTTATGAAGCATTTTGTTTCTTTACTTTTTACATGCCTCCTCTTCGCTTCGGCGGCTTCTGCACAGATCACCACCAGCGGGATCAGCGGGATCGTCAGCGATACCAAAAATGAAGCCCTGATCGGTGCCACGGTGCAGGCCACCTACCTGCCCACCGGCGTCAAATATGCCACTGTCACCGAACCCGACGGACGTTACCGCATCAACAGCATGAATGCAGGCGGGCCCTACCGGATCGATGTTACCTATATCGGGTTCGAAACCGCTACGGTCTCCGACATCGTGCTGCAACTGGGCGAGACAACCAGCCTGAATGTGTCGATGAAAGACGAAAGCCAGACCCTCCGCGAGGTGACGGTGAAAGCCGATCGTGGCGGTGAACGGGAAGGGGCCGGGTCCAATATCAATGCGGAGACGATCCGCCGCTTGCCGACGATTTCCAGAAGTATGACGGATATCACCCGCACTTCCCCGCAGGTGAACAACAGCAACTCTTTCGCCGGTACCAACTTCCGCTATAACAACGTGACCGTCGACGGCGCCGTCAACAACGACGCCATCGGGTTCAGCCCGTCGCTGGGCGGTTCCACGGGTACCACCGGCCAGCCGGGATCGAGTACGCGCACCAACCCGGTCAGTCTCGATGCGATCCAGGACATTCAGGTGGCCGTTGCACCGTTTGATGTGCGCCTGGGCAACTTTTTAGGGGGCTCGGTGAATGCCGTTACCCGAAGCGGCACCAACAAACTCATGGGTTCGGTATACGGTTTCGGCCGGAATGCGGCGCTCGTCACCAAATGGAACGGTGCTTCGGATGCGAAAGAAAAACTTCCCAGCACATTCTACGAATACCAGACCGGTGCGCGTGTCGGGCTGCCGCTCATCAAGGATAAGCTGTTTTTCTTCACCAATGAGGAGATCACGCGCCGCCAGGATCCTGTTCAGTTCCAGGCCGGTACTGCTTCTTCTCTCATCAAGGATGCAAGTGTGGCGGAGAAGATCAGTGATTTTGTCAAAACCAATTACGGGCTCGATGCGGGTTCGTACGGCAACTACTCCATCTATTCCAAAAGTACCAAGCTCTTCAATCGTATCGATTGGAACATCAATGCAAAACACCAGCTTTCACTGCGCAACAATACCGTATTTTCGGAAGCGACCAACCTCGAACGCGATTCGCAGAACTTCCGCTTCGGAAGCATCGATTTCAAGCAGCATAACAACCAGAGCAGCACCGTGGCCGAGTTGAAAAGCCAGTTCGGCGGCCGCTCTTCCAACAGCCTCATCGCCGGGTATTCCGTCATTCACGACTACCGCAACACGCTGGCCAACGTCCGGACTTTCCCGCAGGTCGAGATCGGCTACAATGGCGGTACCATTTTCCTGGGCAACGACCGCGAGGCATCCGTTTTCAATCTGAAACAGAAGACGTTCGAATTGACCGACAACTTTACTTTTTATCTAGGCAAAAACACTTTCACCGTCGGCACGCATAACGAGTTCTATACCATCGACTACGGTTTCGTGAATTCGCCGAACGGGCGTATCTCTTACAGCAACCTCGACCAGTTCCTCGGCAACGGCACTCCCGACGGCAAGACGCTCCCCAACCGCGTGCGTGGCTCCTACCCCTTCGGCGACCCGACCAACAACCTGGACAACCAGTTCAACAATCCGTATGCGCATTTCAACGTGAACTTGCTGAGTGCTTATATTCAGGATGATATCGAGCTGAGCAGCCGTTTCAAGCTCACGCCGGGTATCCGCCTCGATTATTCGGGATTGCCTAAAAAGCCTGCATTGAGCCCGCTGGTGAATGCCGCCGCCACCGACCCCGGCTACGGAACCACCTCTACCTACACGCCCCTGAATCAGATCCATAACAAATACCTGAACAACGTACAGGTATCGCCGCGCCTCGGTTTCAAATACGATGTGAAGGGCGACAAGAGCATTGTCATCCGGGGTGGAACGGGGCTCTTTACCGGCCGCATTCCTTTCGCATGGCTGGGGTATGCATTCTATAACAATGGCGTGGGATACGGTGCTTATGATTTCAACAACAATGCAACAGCCGCTACCAAGCTGGCAGGTGACCCGCTTGTACCGAACGGCGGCGTGCTGATCAACAATAATCCGGCTAACGGAGGCGTGAAACGCACCCAGGTGGATTTGATCGACAACAACTTCAAAATGCCGCAGATGTTCCGTAGCAACCTGGCAGTGGACTACACAGTGGATGGCTACAAGTTTACATTGGAGGGGTTGTATACCAAGGTCATCCAGGACCTGAAATTCCAGCAGGTGAATACGAAAGACGTGGTCCGCTATTACAGCTACGACACGCAGCATCAGCAACCTATTTATGTGGCCGCCAACGGCTCGGCGGGCGCACAGCGGATCGATAACAACTTCGCGAATGCCTATATGCTCTCGAATACCAACCAGGGCCACCGTTACAGCCTCACCGCGCAGGTGCAGAAAGTATTCCCAATGGGCTTCGGCTTCTCGGCGGCATATACCTACGGCAAGTCGTACGACATTACCAATGGTATCCGCAACTCGATGGAATCCAATTGGCAACTGAACCAGTCACTCAGCCCGAACGACCCGAAGGTGGCCTACTCGAACTTCGATATCCGTAACCGCATTGTGGGAAGCATTAACTACCGCGCCAGCTGGAACCCGAAAAATGCGACGACCGTGACGCTTTTCTATGCATTGCAGTCGGGTACGCCGTACTCGTGGGGATACGTGAACGCGACCATCGACGGTACCGGCCAGGCCAACAGCCTCGCTTACATTCCGAAAGACCTTTCCGAAGCGCAAAAGCTGATCCCGACCGGAACACAGGCTGCGGATTTTATGGCCTTCGTGGATTCGGATTCGTATCTCAAAACCCGGAAAGGCACTTTTACGGAACGTAATGGCGGCCGCACTCCCTGGAACAATACCGTCGACCTGCGCTTTATGCATGAGTTCAAGCTCAAAGGAGAACAGTCGATCCAGATCACTTACGATATTCTCAACTTCCTGAACCTGGTGGATAAAAAACTCGGGTACGTATATTTTTCACCGAACACATTCAACTCCACGGCTTCCGTGGGACTTGCACGGGCCACCAACCCGACCGCGGGAGACCCTACTTTTACCTGGACCAGGCCGGGTAAACCCTATTCCATCGACCCGCTTGCTTCGCGCTGCCAAATGCAGATCGGCGCCCGGTACACATTCTGATGGACGGATAAGAACTTATAATTGGTGTCAAATTTTAAAAAGGCCGGAGGCATTTGCCACCGGCTTTTTTGCGCTCCCAGCTGGCGGCCATCTATTTTTACAGGCACACCTGGCAATATGCCTACCCCGCGACGAACCACCTCGCCTAGCCCGGTCGTAACTTCTGTAAAAAGCCCTTAGCTCATTCCTGACAAGGTTATGTAGTAAAAATTCAGGCAAGTCCGAAAGCATTTGATGACCCCAAACCGTCCCCCCACGAAGCAGGTACTACACCCACGAAATACCCGTTGTCACCCCAAAAAACGAAATACGACGGGCCGAAACGGCTATACTTGCGAAGTAATGCGCTGGATACTTATGACACAAAAGCACCACTCATAAAAGTCCTGCGCAGTTATTCGAAAGAGATCAGCGACTTGTAGTAATATACGAATACTACGGCCAGATCGCCTCAAAAGCACTCAGATAAATAACCAGAAAAACAACCTCCGTGAGCTCGCTCCCGGCTGGTATTGCTTTGTATTTCCATTTTCAAATACCCTCATAAACAGCTATGCGAATAGAATCTACGTTTAGAAAATCCACCAACTATTTTTCCAGGCAATGGCCTGCGCTGCCTGGCCTTATCCTGCTTGTCATTGCCCTGCTTTCCGGCCTGAATCGTGCCCACGGGGAAGGATCAGGCGCCTGGGGCGTTACCGACAACCGGCAAGCCAACCTGTTCGTACCCTCCACATCCTCCTCAGGGGGCGGCAATACCGGTTACGTGACGAGGGGCTTCATGATGCTCGCTTCCAACACGGGCACAGCCAGCACCCCCTACAACCCCGCACATCGTATGTACGTATGGGTTAAGGCAAACGAGACTGTGTTTTATGGTTTCAGGACTTCATCCGGCAGTACTACCATCCATTTCAACTGGTATTACGACGCATCTTCAACAGGATATTACCCAACTGCCACCTCCTCCCCGAACAGGGTTCAGGTGCAGGACCAGGATATCACCCAAGGCTCCGGCAGCGCTACCGGCCGGCCATCCAATGCTGCTGCGGCCACTGCCGGACCTTCGCAGGTTACGGGAAGCGGCTACACGGCCTATTCATTTAAAAACACGACCGGTGCCGACAGGGCTTTCTGGGTCGAAATCGAATCGAGTAATCTGGAATTCAACTACTGGGATGTAACTGTGGCATCGGGATCGGCGGGCAACTACACCAGGCAGAACGGCCGTCTGTACTGTAAATACTGGAGTATTGTGAACGACCTGCCCAACACGGCCGGCTCGTCCAGCTCCACTTCGTCCCCTGCCAACTTCGGTTTTTACATCCCGATCGACAATACCTATACCCCGGCCAACGATTTCTACGTGAAATATGCCAACTTCGGAGGCAGCAGCTCAGGTTACGCCATATTTTTTGCGAACCTCAATGGCCCGAAGAACAATCTGACATTCGAACAAAACCGCCGTTCGATGAACGGCTCTTCCTCGAATGCGCATTTCCCGTTGTTCCTGCGTAATCCCGACGCCAGTGTCTGGCCTTCTCCGCCGCTGCCGATTGCAGATTTCCAGGCGGTATTTTCCAGAAGACCAGGCTCCACCCCTGCCGCCGGCCAGGCTTCATTTACCGTCGTTATCGATAACCCTTCCATCGTAGATATCCTGATCGACCTTAACGGCAATGGTTACTACGACGGAAAAGATGTGATTCTTTCCAATGAATACAATGCTGCCGGCACCTACCAGATGTACTGGAATGGCAAGGACAACACCGGAGCGGACGTGCCGAGCGGCACAGCGATTCACTTTGTATCCTCGCTGCTGTTCTACCCGGTGCATTTCCCGATCTACGATATGGAGCAAAGCCTGGGTATCTCCATCAAACACGTGCGGCCGCTCCGGTCGGGAACCGAGCCGATCAATGACAAGCTCTACTGGGACGACTCAGACATTGCACGGGCCAACATCCCCGGCACCAGCACAATGAGCCCAAGAAGCGTACCGGTGAATGTGACCGGCGTATTGGGGCCTGATCATAAATGGTGGGCTAACGGGGACAATGGTTTTAGCCAAAACAATACCATTAATACCTGGACAGGTGCTTACAACGATGAAATTGTCCGCGAACTGATCTTCAATTATACTTCGGATATCGATTTGGCTGTTACCAAAACCGTATCTCCGGGAACCAGCAAGGTAGGCGAAACCGTCACCTTCACGATCCAGGCGACCAATCTCCCGCTACCTGAAAATGCCGGGAACCCGATTACCGCAACGGGCGTAATCGTGACCGACGCATTACCGGATGGGTATACGGCAGAGAATGTCAGCGTTTCGAAAGGCTCGTGGAATGCAGCCAGCGATACGTGGACGATCGGTAACCTTGCCGAAAACGAAGTCGTTACCATGACGGTTACCGCCAAGGTGAATGCGACCGGACCGTATGTGAATACCGCCATTGTACAGGGCAATGAAAACGACGATAATCAGGAGAATAACAAGGACGATGCTTCTGTTACCGTCATTTATCCCCAGCCGCCGAATTCCGATGACCATTCCGCGGCCATCAGCAGACCGGCTGTTGACCAGGTGATCTCGCTGAATGGCGCTACCGGCAATCCTCCATTGTTTTCGGGTAGCGATCCCGAAGATGGCACCTACCTCGGCAATGCGGGTACCAATGCCAATCCGAAGGGTGTGATCATTACTTCGCTCCCTACCCATGGCGAGCTGTATTATGACGGATCGCTGGTAACCGAGAACGAGGTGACCACTAAGCGGATATTCACTAATCCTGCATTGTTCAGTGTCAAAATGACCGGCGCCGGGTATACGAGCACATCGTTTGAATATGCTTACGTGGACTTCGACGGGCTGACCGACGAGAGCCCCGCAACCTACACGCTCACATGGGAAGGTGCATTGCCGGTAACCCTTGTTGCTTTTGAAGCCGTTCCGGAAGAAAATCGGGTGCGTCTGTCGTGGAAAACAGCAGAAGAAACCAACGCTTCCCACTTTGACGTGGAACGCAGCCAGGACGCCAAAATTTGGATGAAGATCGCCGAAACCGCAGCAACCGGCGACAGCCACGAGCTCAGCAGCTACACGACAACCGACGAAGCGCCGCTTGCGGGAATCAGTTACTATCGTCTTAAAACGGTTGACCGCGACAATACCTTCGCCTACTCTCGCACGGCGAGCGTGAACCTCGGAAACAGTGGACTCGGAGTACGGGTATATCCCAATCCCGCATCCAGTGTGCTCCTTATCCAGGGCGTAGATCCGAAAACGGTCAGCCACGTTTCACTGACCAACACGAGCGGGCAAATGGTCGCACAATATGGCGCAGTCCCTGAAACAGGAATCGATCTCAGCAAGCTTTCCAACGGGATGTACCTGATCAAAATCGTCACAAAAGACGGTTTGCAGGCAGCCAGGAAGATCGTAGTCAGCAAGTAATCGGCTCCGCATTTCGCCAGAACGCCGCCCGGCTAACTTTTACAGTTGGCCGGGCGGCGTTTTTAGTCTGAAATTATCCTTAATTGCCAAAAAATTCGAATACAACATGATTCAACGAAAAAAACAGCACTGGTTTAAGATGCTTTTTGTCTGGCACGGATCGGTGCTTCCGCAGCTGGTACCCCGCCTTCTCGTACTGCTCGTACTTTCGATGCTGATCGTGTTCGTGAACGGAACCCTCTACCATTACAAGATCCCTTTAAGCCCTGCGCCCTTCACGATTTTCGGGATCGCGCTGGCATTATTCCTGGGGTTTCGTAATAATGCCAGCTACGATCGTTTTTGGGAAGGCAGAAAACTCTGGGGCGCGCTGCTGAACGACACGCGTTCGCTCGCTCGCCAGGCATTAACGCTTACGGGTTATGATCCCAAAAGCAAAGAGGTGGCCGGTTTCGTCGATATGCTCATCGCATTCACCTATTGCCTCAAACATCAGCTCAGGAAAACCGATCCAACTGCGGACATTCAGGAAAGGCTCCCGGCAGAGCTTGCCGACAAATTGAAAGATGCCCGTTTTAAGCCAGTCATATTAATGCTGGAAATGGGGGCTTGGATTAAACAGGCACGCGAAAAAGACCTGATCGACCCGATTTGCCAGGTAGCAATGGACGAAAACCTGAACAAACTCTCGGATATTGTGGGAGGCTGCGAAAGGATTGTCTCCACGCCCATCCCCTACACCTACCAGGTACTGCTTCACCGCACGGTGTATTTGTATTGTTTTTTGCTGCCTTTCGGGCTTGTCGACAGCCTGGGATGGATCACACCTTTCATCACCGTTTTCATTGCTTATACATTCGTCGCATTCGAAGCGATCGCCGATGAGCTGGAAGACCCGTTTGGCACCGAGCCGAATGACCTGCCGCTGAACGCCATGAGCAGGATGATTGAAATAACACTGCTGGAAACCGTCGGAAAACCGGTTCCGGATACCGCCTTACCCGACGGCTATATGCTCGATTAACTTTAAGTATTGGTCCAACGAAGAAGGCTGGCGAGGCGCCCCCATGGAGCCCCGCCAGCCTTCCGGTCAATCAGGGAATCCCTTATTTAATGGAAACTGCCTTCACCGTATTGTGGAAGAAGGTAGGAATGTACAGCACCTTGGCCTTGGGGTTATAGGCAAGGTCCGCCGAGTTGATCTTCTGTGGCGAGGTGTCGCTTTTGAGCTCGGTTGTGCCATCTGCTTTCACGTACCATACTTTTCCTGCCCATTCGGTAACGACATAGGTCTTTTTACCCAGGCCAACGATACCGTCGATACCGCCGGAAACCTTGGCAATGGTGCTCAGTTTCTTCGTGGCCGGATCCAGGCTGAACAACGTGCCGTCGCCATTGCCGATCAACAGCTGGTTGTTTTCAAACAGCAGCCCGTTGGTACCTTTCAACGGGTCGCCTTCCAGCACTAGGCTCATTTTGCCGCCGTTCAGCGCCCAAACTTTCCCGTGGCCGGAATCGGTCACATATACCACACGTTTTTTGGTATCAATGGCAATGTCGTTGAGAAACTTGGCTCCTTCTACCGGGTAGCGGTTCAGAATCTTGCCTGATGCCAGGTCTATTTCGGCCACCTGCGTCATTTCCGTCACATACAGTTTATCTCCCAACACGCCCATGCCTTTGGTCGAATTGAGGTTTTCGGCAAACTTCAATTTAATCACCTTTCCATCCAGACCCACTTTGGCAATGAAGCTGTTTTTGTTTTCCATACTGGGGCCACCGTTGATGCAGGCCACGTACAGGACATTCTGACCAGGCTCAAACAAAACGCTTTCAGGCGTCCGCAATGTGGTATCGCTTTCCCAAACCGGTGTCAGCTCGATCGTTTGAGCCTGACTGGCAGATAATGTGCCTGCAAAAAGGCCGGCAAGCACGAAAAGTAAGGATTTTGACATGAGTAAGATGTTAAGTGTTAATAATCGCTGGCCCGGTAATACTCCAAACGGGCACATCGCAAATGTAGGCAGTTTCTTGATCGTGTGACAAAAAAGCACGGTAAAGTAGCGTATTTTGTTACAAACCCGGGAACGGGTCGGCAAAGCGCATCCCGTTTTCCATCAGCCCGATTTCGCGTTCCGTGCACAGGCACGCTTCCAGTTCTTTTGCGATTTGGCGCTGATCCAGGTCCTGCCCGATCAGCACGAGCTCGTTGATCCGGTCGCCAAACTCTCCCCAGCGCGCTTCGATGGCGTCGCGGTTATCTATATACGCCTGATACCGCCTCCTTTGTTCGGATGGCATGCTGGCCCACCATACTCCTGCCGATTCGGCCCGTACCGAACCGCCCGCCTGGCTCCAATTGAGCGCCTGGCTCGTCCGCGACGCCAGCCAGAACAGCCCTTTGCTGCGGATTATGCCCGCAGGCCAATTTTGCTGAATGTAATCCCAAAAGCGTTTCGGGTGAAATGGCCGCAGATCGCGGAATACGAATGAACTAATGCCATATTCCTCCGTTTCCGATACGTGTCCCCCATTTCCGGCTTTCTCCAACTCACGTATCCAGCCCGCATTCTGTTCCGCCTGCCCGTAGTCGAACAAGCCCGTGTTGACGATCTGGCCGATGTCGACTTTCGAAAAGCTGCTTTCGATGATCCTGGCGCCGGGATTGAGCGCTTTGATGATCGCATGCAGCTCTTTCAGCTTCGGACGCGCGATCAGATCGGTTTTATTGAGGATAATGACGTCGGCAAATTCGATCTGGTCGGTCAGCAGGTTCACGATCGTCCGGTGATCCTGGTCCTCATTCAATTTACGGCTGGCCACGGTGTCCATCGAACCAAAATCCCTGGCAAAATTGAATGCATCCACGACGGTCACCATGCAGTCGATCGTCGCCCAACGCGACAAATCGATGCCGCTTTGCTCATCCACGAAGCTGAACGTCTGCGCAATGGGTACCGGCTCCGAAATGCCCGTGCTCTCGATGAGAAGGTAGTCGAACCGGTTCTCTTTCGCGAGTTTCTCCACCTCGACCATCAGGTCCTCCCTGAGCGTGCAGCAAATGCAGCCATTGGACATTTCCACCAGCCGTTCATTCGTCCGGCTGAGCGTATGCTGCCCCTCCACCAGGCGGGCGTCCACATTGATTTCACTCATATCGTTCACGATAACAGCCACTTTCATTCCCTGCCTGTTATGCAGGATGTGGTTCAGCAAGGTCGTTTTTCCCGCACCCAAGAATCCACTCAGGACGGTAACGGGCATCTTCTTATGGTTCATAAAAAAGGTTTATAATTTGCAACAATGTTGCAAATTATAAACCTTAATCAATAAATGCAACAATGTTGCATTTATTCAAATTTCTGTCCGGCGAGGTCCTCTTCCCATTTGTCGCAAAAAGTATTGCAGGTAACAAAAGCCGCATTCCGCTTTTTCAAAGCGCTGACCAGCCCGTCGAGTTTTGCCGTCAATTGATCGCCATCTACCTTTTTGACATACCCCGGCAGCGTGTAAGCGCTCAGGTCGGCAAACTCCCACGGGTGAAAATAGAGCATCAGGTTACCGCGCTTTTTCAGTGTGAAGCCACACAAAGCAGTGTAAATACGTAGCGGCAAATTCTTGAACGACAGCCAGAACAGCGGAAAACGCAGCCAGGGCGTAGTAGAGCAAGGCAGCTCGATCAGCCCGTCGGCCTGGCTTGGCAGCGGGCTCTCTCCCAGCAGGTTATAGCGCCCCGGCAGCCACGTGGGGTTCAGGGACGAGTCATAACGAAAGTCCCCACGGCGCAACGCTGCCCTGTCGAATGGTTTCAGGCGCGGCATGCGGAAGCCGTTCACGGTTTGCCCGCTGATCGCTTCCAGTATGCTGCGCGATTCCATGATATCGCTCTCGCGGAACACGTGTGCAGGCGAATGCACGAGCGCGTGTGAGGCGATCTCGTGTTTTTGGGCCAGGTGCCGGATCAATGCCGGGTTTTCAGCCGCGAAATGCCCGGTAGTGAAGAATGTCGCACGTACCTGATGCGCTTCGAGCACGGAAAGCACATTTTCCATGCCTCGCAGCGTCACTTGCATCTGGTCCCCTTGGGATACCTTCTGCCCGTATTCTTCCGGAATATCAAATTCTTCCAGATCGAAAGTGAGCATTACGAAAGATCGTTCCATAGGCCTCCGAGGATGGTGATTCTTGCAAAATTAACCGCTTCACGGAACAGCACCTTCATGCTGAAATCGCTGAAAACAATAGACGAATTGGCCGATACTTCCACCTTTTCGATGCCGACACCCTTCCGGATAAGCTTGCGTATCAGTTCTACTTCAAAAACAAACGTGTTGGTTTTCGTTCCCTGTACTTCCGGCAATACTTCCCGGCGCAGGCCTTTAATCCCCGCCTGGGTGTCGGTAATGTGCTTGTTCAGGAAAAGCCGGTTCATCAAATGCAGCCCTTTGGAAAACAGCCTTCTTTTCAGCGGGAGCTTTTTGAAATATTCGGCACTTCGGTTGCCATATACAAACCAGCAATTCGGATTTTCTTCGAATATCTTCACCATTTCGACGATCGGTTCCGTGCCGAAAGGGAAATCAATGTCGGTGTACACAATGATATCGCCCTCGGCCCGGAGCGTACCTTTTCGGATCGCCGAGCCTTTGCCCTCATTGACCGCATTGTCGAGGAAGACAACATTCGGGATCCGGCTCAATGCCGCAACGTGAGTCCGGTCGAGACGGGTAGAGCCGTCGTTGGAAATAATGTACTGCACAACGCTGTCCGGCAGTTTTGCATTCAGTTCCCGGATATGGTCTTCCAGCGTCCCGCACCAGCCTGGCAGGGGATTGTAGCAGGGCAGCACAATGCTGATACCCCGCTGATTTTCAGTTTTCATGTCGATGAAGTAGTAATTGTGTTTGTAAAACCACCCACACAAGCACGCAAGGGATGACCTTGATCAGATAAGGCTCGAAAAAGCTGCGGCGCAGGGAAGGCGGGTAAATGTCGGTCGGTGCCAGAATACAGAATACAAACACCAGCACCAGTAATATTTTAGACCAGGGTGCCAGCCGCTCGCGGTTGACAATGTGGAAGAGCACCACACCGGGAATGGCGATCACATAAGTCGGCGACTCGGCCGCGTGGTTGAACACAATCACCCAAAGCGAAGCATAGGCGAACAAAAGCAGCCGCTCTTCAAGCGTGATATATTGCTTTCTGAAAAAACACAACAACCACGTAATGCCGAACAGCACCACTCCCACAAGCTGCACTTTTGTCACATCCTCGGGGGAGAATGCGGGAATCCAAACTTTCAGCAAACCCATAATCGAGAACCCGTAATTCACAGCGTGGTCGGCGACCAGGATGCGGTACCAGTCCTTGTAAACCTGCACGAAATGGTCGACACCCGTCACCGGCAATGGCAGTATCGCCAAAACGAGCGCCCATAGTACCGAATAACCAATGAACTGTCCCTTGCGCGGGTAAAAGAGGAACATTCCGGCGTAAATCAGCCCATATCCTTTGATACAGAACGCCAGCAAGGGGAACAATGCAGCCCAACGGGTTTTGCCGTTTTCGAGAAAGGTAAAAGTAAACAGACCCAGCGCCGCAATGAGCGGGTTGGTTTGCTGGCCATGAAGCGACGTCACCAGCTCGAACAGGATGAACCACCAGAAGAACACTTTCTTGTCGTAATCGAGCGGCAGGCTGCGGATGGCGTAGAAAAGCGCCAGCGAACAGCAGATAAGCCAGAGGACGAGGCTCACCGGCAACGGCAGGAATGAGAAAGGTGCGAAAAAAATACAAAAGGTGGGATTGTAGAGGAACAGATCGAAATACTCGCCTGGGTATTCCAGGTGCAGGTTCTGGTGCCGCGCCAGGTGGCCGAGGGCCGCCCTGAAAATCTGGAAATTGTTATACTTCAACGGTCCGCCTACATAATGCTGAATGCCGATAATGACGCTCAGCAGCACGTAAACAGCTAAAACAACCTTCTCACGGGAGAAGAATTCGGATACTCTTTTCATTACTCAGTCGTACTTGTTAGGGATGGGTTTTGATCCAAAGATAGAATGCGGCGGATCAACGAAAAACGGAAAATCACCATCTCATCATATTTTAATTTTTTCCTAATATCCTACAATCACGGCCCACCAACAGAGACGGGCGATCCTGGACATGACGCGAAAAAATACGCAACGGTTGTAACCAGTATTGAGAATTTGTAACGCCCGCGGACGAACATGCAGCTGTTCGGAAGTGAACATGGCTGCATTCAAATCCCGCATTTGCAGCGTTTCCATGCAATGGCACCATATTTGCCATTGCAGTGGTGCCGGTTTTCAGATTTTCCCTTAACAGCCTATGGTCAAAAGTTACTTTAAGATTGCTTTCAGAAATTTCCAGCAGAACAAAGTCTATTCGCTGATCAACGTATCGGGGCTGGCGCTCGCGCTGACTGTTACTATACTCATTTCCTTGTGGGTGTGGGATGAGTTGAACTACAACAAAGGGATTAAAAACCACCGGCATGTGGGGCGTGTAATGGCGCATGTCTCCCAAAACGGCGAGGTAGCGAGCTCTCCGAATTTACCTTTTCCACTCGCCGCCGAGCTTCGGGAGAACTTCGCTGCGGATTTCGAGCAGGTGGCCGTGTCCTGGGACACAGAAGATTACTCCCTGACTTCCAACGGAAACAAATACCGGAAGAAAGGCCGGTTTATAGAACCCGACGGCGCCAAAATCCTGTCACCGCAAATGGTGAGCGGCAGTGTAGCTGCACTCAGCGACCCGGCCCGGATATTGTTGTCAGAATCCGCCGCGGCCTCGATATTCGGATCAAACCAGGCCATTGGTCAGCTTTTGAAGATTGATAATGAACTGGACGCGACGGTGGCCGGGGTTTATAAAGACTTCCCCCAAAACTCAGATTACTCCAATTTATCGTTCATCGCTCCCTGGAAGCTGTTCGCCTCGGCCCGCAGGAGACAGTGGGTTGATAAGCTAAAAGATAACTGGAACGTCAGCACCTTTGAAATACTCGTCCAGACCAGGCAAAACACCACCGTTGAGGCGGCCTCCGAAAAAATAAAGCAAGTGCTGAACAGGCATTTAGCCAATCCGGCCGGTTCGTCGTCCGTCATTTCTCTTCATCCGATGAGCAAATGGCATTTGTACGCATCCTGGGAGAATGGTGTGAATACCGGAGGGCACATTTACTACGTGAAGTTGTTTTCCGCGATCGCTGCCTTTGTACTGTTGCTCGCGTGTATCAACTTTATGAACCTGAGCACCGCCCGCTCCGAACAACGGGCAAAAGAAATTGGGGTCAGAAAGGCAGTGGGCTCTGGGCGAGGCCAACTCATTTTTCAATTCATTTTTGAGTCGCTCACCGTCGTGGTGGTGTCATTTTTGATTGCATTACTCCTCGTCGAGCTGGTATTACCTCAATTCAATGCGATTACTTACAAGCAAATCGGGTTCATATCGCCGGGCGGAGCAGCATTTAATCCCTATTTCCAGCTGACCGGCCTCGCCTTTTGCCTATTGGTGAGTTTCGTCGCCGGTAGTTATCCCGCCCTTTTCCTGTCTTCTTTCAAGCCCGTCAAAGTATTGAAGGCTGGCGTGGCGGGTGTTGGCAAGCTTTCTTCGCGGCCTAGAAAAGTGCTTGTAGTGCTCCAATTCACTATCTCGATTTCGCTAATCATTGCCGCAGCGGGTGTGTTCCGACAAATGCAGTTCGGACAAGACCGGTCTACCGGCTACGACAGGAAGGGATTGCTGTATGTAAAGATTCCACCGGGCAGTCCGGGTTTGGAGGCTTTAAAAACCGAGTTGCTTCATTCGGGCATCGTCTCATCCGTTGCCCAATCCTCCGGCCCGGTCACCGACGTGCTTTCCAATGCCGGCGGCTTTACCTGGCAAGGCAAATCTCCGGGCCATCGTGAGGAGTTTTCAGTGATTGCGGCGTCGCATCAATACGGCCGGACGGTCGGCTGGCAGATTGTGCAGGGGCGTGATTTTTCGGAAGCCTTTATTTCCGATTCATCCGCAATCATTATTAACCAGTCGGCGGCGAAGTACATGGGGCTCGATCATCCGATCGGGCAGACCGTCAGATGGAAAGACGGGACCTTTAATGATTCCGAATACCATATCGTGGGCGTTATACGGGATATGGTCATGCAATCACCCTATGAACCTGTGAAGCAGGCCATCTATTTCATGACTTACGCGCCTAATTATTTGTATATCAAACTAAAAACCGGCGGAAATACAGCAAACGCTCCATCGAAGCTGGGGGCATTGTTTGATAAACATTTACCCGGCCATGTATTTGATTTTCAATTTGCGGATCAACAATATGACTTAAAGTTTGAAAATGAGGAACGCATTGGCAAGCTTACGGTTCTGTTCGCGGCGATCGCCATTATCACTTCCTGTTTGGGACTGTTCGGCCTTGCGGCGTTCACCGCCGAGCAGCGACGGAGTGAAATCGGCATACGAAAAGTACTCGGCGCTTCGGTTGCAGGTGTATGGGCACTGATTGCCAAGGACTTCGTATACCTGACGGCCATCGCTGCTGCCGTTGCCACTCCGGTAAGTTATTATTTCCTGATGAAAATGCTGGAAAACTATCATTATCGCTCGACCATCCCCTGGTGGATCTTCGGCGGATCGGCTGCCCTGGCACTCCTGCTCTCCATGCTAACCGTGAGCTATCAGGCCGTAAAAGCCGCATTGACAGATCCGGCGAAAGTGCTCCGCTCGGAGTAACGCATAACGGCAAATCTCGTATTTTCGGGTATCGTAAACGACGATTGCCTATGTATGGAGATATTTTAAGAGCGACGGGAACCTACCGGGACAGTGAAATTGAGCTCTTTGAGAAGGAGATTCGATTGCGCGAGGTCGGGAAAAATGAATTGCTGCTTCGGAAGGGGGAAATAGCCAGAACCGTCTGTTACCTGCTGGAAGGGGCCGTCCGCCAGTACGATATCTTGCCCGAATCGGAACATAACGTAATCGATCTCCACCTTGCCGGCGAATGGTTCTTCAATCGCGAGAGCCTGATCTCCCAGCGTCCGTCCGAGTTGTTCACGGAGGCATACACCGATTGCCGTTTCATCGAAATCAGCCTGGAAACGATTCACTACCTAACGGGCCAGTCACTCGCGTTTTTACAACTCAACAAGGTTTTGGAAAGCGCTTTTCAGCGAATGCATTTTTTTGATCAGTCCATGACGCCGATGGAGAAGTACCGGCACCTGCTCGACAACCGCCCGAAGCTAATCCAGACATTTCCGCTCAAAATAATCGCGTCTTACCTTAAAATTACACCGGAAACCCTCAGCAGGGCCAGGAATGCGATAGCGAACAGTGTCATTTCTTGATTTCGATCAAGTGGCGGAGTCCTGCCTATGCCCTACTTTTGACTGGAAATATTGCATATCCTATGGAACACAAAGCATTGTCAATCCGCCCGTTCATCGGGGCTACCGATTTCGAAGTTTCACGCACCTTTTACCGCGACCTTGGATTCCAGGAAGTGGTACTTTCTCCCGCTATGTCGCTGTTCAAAAGCGGCGACTATGGTTTTTATCTGCAAAATGCATTCAACAAGGACTGGGTCGATAATACGATGGTCTTTCTGGAAGTGGAGAATGTCCAAATTTTCTGGGACGACCTTGTGCAACTCGACCTTCCTGCCAAATACAAAAATGTGTGCCTAACCCCGATCCGCGTCGACCATTGGGGCCGCGAGTGTTTCGTTCACGATCCTTCGGGGATATTGTGGCATTTCGGCGAGTTTTTCACTAAGTAAAAACAAATCCCGGAACCAGTGTTACCACCAATTCCGGGATTGTCCTGATTTTCTCTCGCTTTGCCGTCACTTATCGCAAAACGACCGAACCGTATGCCGGGATTTTGAGCACCTTACCACTCATTTCGGTCTTTTCAGAAGATTCGAACAGCAACTCCCTATTCGCGGCGCCGGCAGGTAGTTGGACGGACTTTTCCGTGCCGCTCACATTGTGCACGATCAGCAGGTCCCCGCTAGCATGCGGGCGCGTGAATGCGATGATGTGCTCCTGCCTGATACCCGCGTCGCTCAGGTTCACAGGTGCCACCTGACGCAATGCGGGATATTCGTGGCGTAGTTTGAGCAGCTTTTTGTAGTGATTGTAAATGGACGACGGGTCTTTTGCCTGGGCTTCCAAATTACGCACCTTGTCGTCGGTGGAATACGAAGGTTTCATCCAGCGCGTGCGCAGCTTGTCCGTGGCCTGTGCAGTCCACAAAAACGGCTCACGGATATTTTCGTCCGGTTTATTGCCGAGCATACCTATTTCCTCCCCGTAGTAGAGATATGGCTCACCCGGAAGCGTCAGCAGAAGGCTTGCAGCGAGCTTCATTTTGGGAATATCGCCATTGACAGTAGTGCCAATTCGGACGTGGTCATGGTTATTATTAAAAACAGCATCGATAAAATCGGGATTGGCTGCTTTGTAAACCGCATGTGTCTGCTGCAATTGCCCGATAAGGTCAATCGATTTCCCGCTTTTGAGCATTTGGTGAATAGCTAGTGCCGCGTCGATATTGAAATTGGCGGGCAGGCCTTTGAAATAAGGCGCAACTTTCTCCGGCGTCGACCAAACCTCCCCTACCAGGTAAACATCCGGCTTCATGCTTCTGACCTTTTCCCGAAACTCGGTCCAGAATGCGTGGCTTTTTTCAGCCTCCCAATCGGGATAAATGTGCTTGGCGGCGTCAAGCCGGAAACCGTCCACACCTACTTCATTCAGCCAGAAAGCGGCTACGGCATAAATCTCTTCCCGTACTTTGGGATTGTCAAAGTTGAGATCGGGCATGCCGCTCCAGAACAGGCCATAGTACTTTTCGTCGCCGCCCTCTTTCACCGCATGCCACGGATTCACCTCCCACGAATCGCCTGATTTCTCGCGCGTTGCGATGCCCAGCGAATCGATCGTCTTTTGCGGGAGCCACACATAATAGTCACGATAGGGATTCTGTTTTCCCTGCCGTGCCTGCTGAAACCAGGGATGCTGGTCGCTGGTGTGGTTCACAACCAGGTCCTTGATAATCCGGATGCCCCGCTTGTGCGCTTCCAACAACAGCCTTTTGAAATCAGCCATTGTGCCATACTCGGGATCAATCTGCCGGTAATCGGTCACATCATACTTATGATAAGTAGGCGATTTGCAGATGGGTGTGAGCCAGAGCGCATCCACACCCAGGTCTTTCAGATAATCCAGTTTGGACGTAATCCCGTTGATATCCCCTATTCCATCCCCATTCGAATCGGCGAATGAGCGGACGAATATTTCGTAGCAAACAGCGGGAGGATTGGTTTGCTGCGCCTGTGCCGCGGCCCCTGCGAGGAGCCACAGCACGGTAAAACAGCATCTTTTGACCTGCTTAAAATCCATAAATCTGGTGAGCGTTATTTTTTCGTGATAGAATAAGTATAGTTACCCGCATTACTCAGATTGAGGCTGATAATGTAGGTCCCGGCTGCATCTACTTTGATATTCCCGTTGTCGAGCGTATCGGGTACGCCGTCGGCATTACCGTCGCCATATGCCAGGGTCCAATCATCATTCGCCCGGAACTTGACCTCACCTTGGGTGAGCGCCACCTCGGCTGTCCACGCGCCGCTTTTCGGGTCGTACGCCAGGTCCTGGTCCTTATCCCAGCCGCCTTTGGTCGCCGAGCCCAGTACGCCCCAAATGGTTTTGAGCGACGACCACGTGCTATTATTCAGGTCCGCTTTGAGCAGGTAGTAGCCCGAGCCCTTCTGCGTCAGGTTTCCGCTCGTCCCCAGCTTGCCGGGGCCTCCGCTACCGTAGTCGCCCTCGTTCCAGTTGGGGGCATTGGTAAATTTAAACTCGGTTGTTTCGTCAGGAAAGTAAACATAACCTTCGAATCTTTTGTCGTCCTTTACCGAAACAAGCTTCGGTGCCTTATCCGGCGCCCAGCCCTGGTGGCTGCCCGGAACGTAAATCGCCGGGTACACGATCACCACAAAATACGGCTTCACCGATAATCCCTGCGTAGCCGAGACCGTATTCATGCTTTCGGCCGAGGTACCGAGCGACGATATCACCCGCGCCTCCACCTCAGCAGCCTGCCCGGCCGTGAGTTTGAGTTTGTTGATCATCAGCCCGTTGATCTCGCTCGTAGTAAGCCCCTTTTTCAATGCGCTGCCCGCATTGATCTCCACCGGCTTCTGAAAATTATTACCTTTTTTATCCAGCTGAAGGGTGTAGCTGATCACACTGGCAAAGCCGTAATCTACCGGCGTCCAGGAGAAAACGACGGCTTCTTTATCGGCATTGGCGCTATTCAGGTCCAGTACCGGCTGGTTCACCGAAAGCACGGCCGCGGTACCGGGCGTAGCGATGGTCTTGATTTCATCCTTTTCACAGGCCGACATCACGGCCAATGCCATTAACGAGGCAAAAACTGATATACTGCGGAACTTTATCATGGGTTCTGTTGGAGGTTAGGGTTCGCAATGAGGTCTGTGGCAGGGATCGGGAACAGGTTGAAACTTTCCGAAACCCCTCTCCCGTCTTTTACTCCACCCTTCCACGGCCAGAGATAGCTACCGGAAGTGAGCAATCCGTACCGTACCAGATCGGTGCGGCGATGGGCCTCCCAGTAAAATTCCCGGCCGCGCTCGTCGAGCACATCGTTGAGGGTAATGGCCGTCACATTGCCGCTCGCATTGCCATAGGCGCGCTCGCGAAGTTTATTGAAATAGGCAATAGCAGTCGCTTCGTTGCCGCCCGTTCCGCCGCGCTTCACGGCTTCCGCGTAGGTCAGGTACATTTCGGCCAGGCGGAAAAGCGGGAAATCGACAGACGAAAACGAGTTGCCCGAGGACGGCACAATGGCGCCCGACCGGGTCACATTCCGGAATTTGGTAATGGCCAGGCCATCAGTAAACACGGAAGGATCCTCCATTTCGATCTTCTGCCCGAAAAACATGGCACGCTTATCGGTCTTGCCACTGTAATCGCCGAAGCGCAGCGGAAGGTTTTTAGTAGCGCGGTTACCGCCCCAGCCGCCATTCGGAATGCCGAACGACGACGGGTTCATGGCCGCATTGATGCCCGCATTGATGATGAATGTCGTGCCGCCGTTGTTCTGGGTCTTGATCCCGTCATAGTTAATGGACAACAGCACTTCCGGATTATCGACGTCGTTATCGCCCAGGAAGAGGTGCTTGTATTCAGGCATGAGCGAGTAACCCGATTTGATCACCTTTTCGGAATACGTAATCGCGTCGTTGTACCGTCCCTGGCCTTTACCCAGGTACACCTCCGCATTCAGGTACAGCCGCGCCAGCAACGCCCACGAAGCCGCCTTATCCACGCGGCCATATTCATTTTTGCGCGGTTCTGCCAATGTGGCTTCCGCAGCTTTGAGCTCCGATTCTACGTAGGCAAACAAATCGGCGCGTTTGATTTGCGGCGGAATGTATTTCCCGATGGGGTCTTTCTCGGTCACAAAAGGAGGATTTCCGAAAAGGTCCATCAATACCCAATACTGGAATGCCCTCAGAAACTGCGCTTCCGCACGGTATCGGCGGATTTCCTCCGCATCCTGCCCGCTAATGCCCCGCCCGGCCAGCTTTTCATCCGACGACTCGCGGATAAACTCATTGCATACCGTCACATGAAACAAGCTGCGGTTATAAAGGGCGCTCAGCAATACATTGCCGGCAGTCCAGTTCAGGTTATGAAAGTCGGGAATGCCCGGATCGTTCCATACGCAGGCCGCTTCGTCGGTTGTAAGCTCCTGGGCGTTCCAGAAAAGCCTCAGGAAATCGGCCTGGCCCGGGTCGATGCCCGCCAGGTCCGACGTGTTGATACCGTTATTACCGGCAAGCGCGAAGCTCCCGTACACCTTGGCCAGCACCTGTTTGTAGTCCGCGGGTGTTTTGTAGGCGATATCGGCCGTGATGGAGTTCGTCGGCGAGAGGTCCAGGTCTTTCGTACAGGAAACGGCCCCGCCAGCTACCAGTGCCGAACATAGCAATGTTTTATATAAGAATTTCATAATCAATATATTTAGCGGTTAAAAGTCCAGATTCAGGCCAAGCACAAATGTTCTCGGCCGCGGATAGAGGTTGTAATCGATACCGCCGTTGATCTCGGGATCAAGACCTCTGTATTTGGTCACCACAAACACATTCTGGCAAGTTGCATTGACCCGCAGGTTCATCCGGTTGCCCAGCACTCGGCCCGCATTGTAGCCGATGCCCACGTTGTCCATGCGCAGGAAGGATGCATTCTGGACATAGTAATCCGACTGATAGCGGTTGTTGAAGAAGTTGGTATTGTAAATGTCCGTGGTACTGTTCCCGAGGATGTTGTTCGGGTTCAGGATGTTCCTTCTCACACCGAAGTTCGAAGCCACGTTGTTGTACATGTAGTTACCGATGTTGGCCCGGAGAATCGTGCTTAGGCTCCATTTGTCATAAGTAAGCTGCGTATTAAAGCCCAGCATTACCTTCGGGAACGGCGATTTGTAACGGTACTGGTCTTTCTGATTGATCACCCCGTCGCCATTCAAATCCGCATAAACATTTTCCAGCGGTTTGCCGTCCTGGTCGTATACCTGCTTGAAAACGTAGTAGGAAAAGGTATTATAGTTCACCGAATGGATCTGAATGCTCTGGCCGGTCCCGCCAGTGATGCCGCCGGTTTGGTTACCCGCAAATTCCGGGTCGCTCACGGCGGTCAGGTTGGTGATTTTGTTATTGTTGTAGGTAACATTGAAACCCACGTTCCAGCTCAGCTTGCCGGTAGCGATCGGCGTGCCGTTCACCGCAAACTCGACGCCCTTATTCTCGATATTGCCGACGTTGGTTAGGATCTGGTTGCTGAAATTCGAGCCGATGGGGATAGGTACGGTATTCAGCAGGTTTTTGGTCTTTTTGTAGTAAACGTCCAGGCTACCCGAAAGGCGGTTGTTGAAAAACCCGAAATCCAGGCCGGCATTGGCCGTAGCCGTCTGTTCCCATTTGATATTCTGGTCGTACGCAGCCGGGGCGGTCATGTTGTAGAAGGTATTTCCAAACTGGTACTGCGATGCATTGGAGCTCACCGAGTAAATGCCCAGGTAGGAATAGTTGGCGATGCCGTCCTGGTTACCGGTGATCCCGTAGCTGAGCCGGAGTTTGAGGTCGGTCAAGGCGCTCACGGGCTTCATGAAGTTCTCCCGGTTGATACGCCAGGTCAATGCTACCGACGGGAATACGCCCCAACGATTTGCAGGCGAGAAGCGCGACGAACCGTCCGTGCGGATCGAACCCGCCAGGATGTATTTATCGTCGAACGTGTAAATCAGCCTGCCATAGTACGAAATGAGCGTATTTTCAGGAATATCGTATGCAAATTTCGGCTGCGAACCTTCCACAATTTCGCCGTTTGCGCTGAAATTGGGATAGAAATAATTTTTGGTCGCATTGTTGTAATAACCATAACCAGCCGTGGCGCTTACGTTACTTTTAATACTTTTAAGATCCTTCGCATAGCTGAGGTAAAACTCGGCGACCTTGTTGTTCACTTTTTGCAAATACTTGTTATTCTGGCCTTTGGTCGTGAAATTCTGCGCGGCGTATTCCGGCACGAATGTCGTTCCGCTGCCTTTTGAAATATCATATCCGAGGTTCAGGTTCGCGTGCAGGTCGGGCAGGAAGTGGAATTTGTAATCGAACTGCGCGTTTCCGAAGCTGCGGTTGACGGTACCGTTATTGTCTTGCTGGCGGATCAGCGCCACAGGGTTCCTCGGCGCATTCGGATTGAGCGTCGCTTTACCGGCATCGTCTTTGGTTACCCATTCGAAATAACCGCCAAACGGGCTCGATTCGTCCATTACTGCCTGGGTAGGGTCAAACTGCACCGCATTGATGATCGCGCCCTGGTTCGCAAAATGGGATTTCGTTTGCGCCCCTTTCAGGTTCAGGTCGATTTTAAGGTGCTTGTTGAAGAACCGCGGGCTGACATTGATAGAAGCCGACGGCCGCTGCATTTTGTCGGTGATCAGGATCCCGTTTTGCAGCAGATAACCCAGCGAAACGCGGTAAGGCATGCTTTTCAATGCACCCGAAATGCTCAGGTTGTTGTCGGTACTGATGCCCGTCCGGTAAATTTCATCCTGCCAATCGGTTTTGGCCGAACCCAGTAGTGCCTTCTGGGCATCGGTACCGTTCGTTTCCACATAAGTCCTGAACTCATCGGCACTGAGGGCATCCACCGTTTTGACAATCTTCGAAACTGCCAGTTGGCTATTGAAATTGATCACGGGAGTTCCGCTCTGGCCTTTTTTGGTAGTGATCAGGATAACACCATTGGATGCACGCGAGCCGTAAATGGCAGTTGCCGAGGCGTCTTTAAGCACGGTGAAAGTTTCAATATCGTTCGGGTTAATGAGGCTGAGCGGGTTCGGTGCGCCGCTCAGGCTGCTGCCGCTCAACGGAACACCGTCGATGACGATCAGCGGGTCGTTACTCGCATTCAGCGATGCGCCCCCACGGATGCGGATCGTGCTGCCCGAGCCGGGCTGTCCGTTGTTGGATGTGATCGATACCCCCGCTACCTTTCCCACGATCAGCTGCTCGGGACTCTGGATATTACCTTGCTGGAAATCCTTGGACGAAATGCTGGTGATCGAGCCCGTAAGCTCCTGCTTTTTCTGCGTACCATACCCGATCACGACCACTTCCGACAGTTCTTTGGAATTATCGGCCAGCGCCACATTGATGACGGATTCGGTCCCGACAGCCACTTCCTTCACCAGCTTGCCCACGAAGCTGAATACAAGCGTTGCGCCGGCCGGCACATTGGAGAGGGAATACTTTCCTGTTTCGTCGGTCTGAGTACCGAGCGCGCTGTTCTTGACCACGACCGTAACGCCGGGTAAAACCGAGCCGTCGTGCTGGTCGGTAACTTTTCCGCTGACCGTGCCCTGCGCCATCAGCGCGACATTCCCAAGCAGAAGCAGAAGGGCAAAACAGACCGTCTTTTGGTAAAGCTGTTTCATCGTAAAGGGATAAAATGTGATTGATTGCTTTTTGAACATTTCGAAACGCCAATCGGATTAATCCAATTATTTATCGAAATATTTCCTGGCAAAACTATCCCCTTTCTAACCCGCTGTCGTTCCACTTCCCGTTTTCAGCGTTTTTTTTGAATACAGTGCTTTATTTCATCGTAAGAAATTCATTTACAATAAATTAAATACAACACTATGAGCTCCACTTTATAAAATGGCACTTATTTTCCTGATAATTTAAACCCAAAAAAGTCAATTATTCCTCGGGACGGCTTGCATTGTAGTAGTCGCGCGGGGTCTGTCCGGTAATTTTTTTGAACGACCGGTTGAACGCCGTTTTGGAGTTGAACCCTACCTCGTAGGCAATGCTCAGCAGGGTGTAGTTTTTAAATTTGGGGTTATCGACCCGCTTCTTAAAATCCTCGATCCGGTAGGAGTTGATGAAATCGAAGAAGTTCTTTTCGAAGCCGTCGTTGATTACCCGCGACAAAGTGTGCTGCGACAGTTTCAGTTTTCCGGCCAGCTCGCTCAGGGTCAGTTTCGGGTTGGTGAACGGTTTTTCTTTGGCCATATATTCCTCTACCTGCCGTTTAAGATCGGTAATATCTTCGGCCTGCTCGGGCTTCTTGTCGGTGGTGCTCTCCTGGCCCTCCTCATCTTCCTCTACACTCGCGCCGGCATCAAAAATCGATCTCGGTTGCGGGGATATCTTAAATATTTCGGGCTGGTGAATCGCAAAGTAACCCACGAAATAGGTAATGGTAGAAAACGCCAGCCAGATCGCATCCACGCTACCCTCGACAATTTGCGTGACATCGAAATCAAAGCAATAGCCCAGGCCGAGCATCAGGAAAAGGAAATACCACAGCCCGAGGCAGAGCGCCTGGATAAAGAGCACCGTATTGAGGTAATGCAGGTTCTGTTCGTATGAAAAATGGCTTTGGTATTGCTCCCTGTAAAAGCGGAAGGTCTTGCGGAAGAGGAACCAGAAATAGGTGTTCCAGCCCAGGGCAAGCAGGCCGGTACCCAAAAACACCCCGAACAGGCTCCGGTCGCGCACGAGAAACAGCAAATGCAGCTCCCTGTCGCTGATCAGGAAAAACGGCAGGTACACAAAGCATTGCAACAACACCGGCAAAAAGAGTACAACCTGCCTGAATGGCTTGACCGATTGATTGAAAAGCAGCCTTTGAAGGTAGAAATAGAATGCCGGCACATACAGGAAGAGGATAAAATCCGGCATGAGCAGGATTTTCCCGAACGCCTGCGCCGCCTCGCGGTAGCCACCGATCGTCCGCAGGAGGATCATCAGCGAAGCCACGCCGATCGTGATCACCAGCCAGCGATTGGCCGGCCGGTTGTAATTCTGCATGGAGGGGATCGCGATAATCAGCAGAATCCCCTGAAAAACCGAGAACAGCAGCAGCAGATCGTACAACGAATAGAAATGGAACGAAGCCGAAAGGTCTTCCCAGCCATCTATTTCAACGTTGATCGACATATGATCCACTTTCGAATCGCGGTAAATCGTCCGGTTCGGGCGCGCTTTACCGCTCTCCCGCCCTTCGATAGATTCCCAGCTCCCGCGCGTGAACTTGTATTCGACCGGGTCTTTGTCGGTGTAAATGGTGGTCCGGTAGGTCCCGTCTACATTCTTGTATACCTTGTAAAGCGGGTTCGCCGGCTCCCAGTCGTTGAAATTCCCCGAAATGAATATCTCCGCATCGTGCGGGGTATTTTCAGGGAGTTTATTGATAATGAAGGTATAAACGATTTTCTTTTCCCAGCCCGCAATGCGGATCCTGATCAAATGCGGATCGGCCTCTTTCGAGGCGTCGTAAAGCCGGTCAGCAAGAGGACTCCCCGAAGAATCCCCCTCCACCATCGTCCAATTCCCCTGAGTGATTTTGTATTCAAATCGCGCCGGGACTTTCGGAATATCGATGTAGTACTTTCCTACCTGGTCCTTCCTGAATTTGTAATTCGGGTCGCCCGGACTCCAGTTATTCAGGTCCGAGGCGAGGAAAAGCGACGAGGAAGGGGAAATCAGCGGCGGCGACTCTACAATTTCGATTCGCAGCTGCGCAAACGCGGCTCCGCACACCAGAGTCAGGATAGTGGCTAACAAAAGCTTATACATGCACAAATCAAATCAAACATTTGCTAAAAAACTATCCCGGGTTACCCTGTGGAATTGTGTGAACGTACCCGTTAAGTAAGTTCCGCCGCTGATCTGTCCCCTGCGCATTGCTCCTGCTGCCAAAATGGAATACTTTTATTCCCTGATTTACAACGTATCTTACTCATCACGTGTAGGTTTGCTCCTGACATGCCAGGCTTTACTACCCGACCTATGAAAAAAATAGCCCTGCTTTTCGCCCTGGCTCTCGGCTTGAATGCGGCGGCACAAATGCCCCGTTCACCGCTCGCAAAGATCTGGCAGCAGAGCCTTCCATTCATTACCAACTATTCCACCGACGAATACAAGGCGGCGTTCCAGAACTGGGCACTCGTGCAGGGAAACAACGGCATTATGTATGCTGCAAACAACTCGGGTGTGCTCGAATACGACGGGGTGGCCTGGCAGCTCATACCTACTACCGAGGGTAACCCGGTACGGTCGCTGGCGAAGGATGCCAGCGGCCGCATTTACGTCGGCGGGTCCGGAGAAGTGGGCTATCTGGCCGAAAACAGGCAGAACAAAATGGTTTTTCACTCCCTGAAAAACAAGCTCAGCCGCGCCGACTGGAACTTCGGGAATGTATGGTTCACGTTTGCCGACAAGGGCTCGGTCTATTTCGTTTGCGATCTGCACGTTCTGGAATTCACCGGAGGGAAATTCAAAGTATGGAAAAGCGACATCGGTACGCTGGGTTTTGCCTGGCTGGTGAATGGCTCCCTGTACGTGAGCGTGAGCGAGAAGGGTTTATACCGGAAAGAAAAGGACGCATTAAAATTGGCGGAAGGCGGCGAAGCATTTAAAGGAATGGGGCTCACCACCTTGTTACCATTCGAAGGCAAAAAGCTGCTCGTCACCGGCCTCAGCAAGGAATTTTACATTTACGACGGGGCAACACTGGCGCCATTGATGAAAGACGGCCGGCGGGTACGGATCAGGGATGCGGTGTACCACTCCGTGCAGCTCAGCAACGGCGATTACGCCCTGGCTACCACCGGTTCGGGTTTTTACCTGATGCAGCGGGACGGGACCATCCGCAACAACATCTGCCGGAAAGAAGGGCTGTCGAGCGATGCGGTATACGCCGTTTTCGAGGACGCCGAAAGGGACTTGTGGCTTGCCACCGACAATGGGATCAGCCGGCTGGAAATCAACTCGCCGCTGCGGATATTGAACGAAAATCATGGCCTGGACGAGAATCCGATGGATATCGAGGTCTTCAACAACAAACTTTTTACCACCAACAGCAAGGGGCTTTTCGAGCTCAACAGCCTGTCGTCACAAGGTATTTCCAAGCCCTATTTCAAAAAAATCACCGGAATAGACAACCTGACGATGCATTGCCAGACTTTTGGAAATGAACTGATCGTATCCAACTACGACGGTGTATTTGTACTCAGCGCAAACGGCAACCGCTCGCAAATTGCGAAAGAGAATGTAGTCCGGGTAGAAGAAGCGCGCACCGCGCAGGTACCGCCGCATTTGCTCGTGGGCCTGGAAGGGAACGGGCTTACCGAGCTGCTTTTGAAAGACGGAAAATGGGTGCAGGGCAGCCGGCGCGACGATATGAAATTCTACTCCGAAAGCTTCGCACGCGCAGCCGACGGCACCATTTTCATCAACAGCCGCCGAAACGGCATTTATGAAATAGCATGGCAAACGCCGGGCGCTATGCATTCGCTGGCCGATCCGTTCAAGCTCATCCACCATGGCCCTGAAAACGGGCTGTCGTCCAACAAAATCCGCTGGCTCGAAAGGGTCGGCAATACGGTTTACGCATCCACCGATGAGGCAATGCACCGGTTTAACCCCGCCAGGCGAGCATTCGAGGTGGATTCGGTGCTTACTGCCGGCGTGGCGCCGTACAAAGGCGGATGGATCAACGAAATCGTCGCAGGCCGCGATGGTACCATGTGGTTCACGCTCTATCACAATTACCAAAGCCAGGTTTTCGAATATGCCCAAAGCAAGTTGCAACGGCTACCGGTATCGGGGCGGCTGTCCGAAGCGCTTATTTCCAAGGTGCACGACAATGGCGACGGGTTTATGGTTTTTGGTTCTAATAAATGGCTGGTCCTCTTTGATAAAAACCTGGAAACGGGTGTTGCCAAGCCATTCCAAACGCTGATACGCCGCATTTCGATCGATCAGGATTCGTCCGTTCATTTCCGGGGCACATCACCTGAAATGGCCTATGGCCATAGGCTTCGGTTCCAGTTTGCACTACCGAGCTATGACCTTTCTACTAAAAACCAATTTCAATACTTCCTCGAAGGCTTCCACGACCAATGGTCGGCGTGGTCGGGCGAGTCGTTCGTCGACTTCACTAACCTGCCCGAGGGCAATTACGTGTTCCGGGTGCGTGGGAAAGACGTATATGGTAGTGCGGGAGAAGACGCGGTGCTGGCCTTCACGATACTGCCGCCCTGGTACCGCACCTGGTGGGCATTCGCTATTTACGCGATGCTCCTGGGCGGAATGGCGGTTATGCTGGTGCGTTTCAGGGAAAGGAAGCTGAAAATGGAAAAACTCGTGCTGGAAAACACCGTCCGCGAACGCACGGAGAAAATCATGCTCCAAACCGAAGAACTGAAAGAAATGGACCGCATGAAGTCACGATTCTTTGCCAATATTTCTCACGAGTTCCGGACGCCCCTCACGCTGATTCTCGCACCACTGGAAGAAGAGTTGACCCAAAAGCCCCCCGCCGAGCAGGGTAAGCTGCTCATCATGAAGCGGTATGCCAACAGGCTGTTGGAGCTGGTCAACCAATTGCTGAACCTGTCGAAACTGGAAGCCGGTAAAATGGAGCTTCAAATACAAAAAGGCGAGCTGCGGCAGTTTCTGAGCGTGCTGTCGTCGTCCTTCGACTCGCTAGCCCAGCATAAGGAAATCGCTTTTGAAAAAACCATTTCAGTCTCGGAAGGGCACTTCTGGTACGACCCCGACAAGCTGGAAAAGGTGATTATCAACCTCCTTTCCAATGCATTTAAATTCACCCCGCCGGGGGGCTTGGTGAAATTTGCCGCGCATATTGCCGAACAAGCAGGTAAGCCGGTGCTCCAAATTTCGGTGTCGGACACGGGCCGGGGCATCGCACCCGAAGAGCAGAAAAAGGTATTTGAATCTTTCTACCAGGCCCGGCAGACCGTCGAAAACCAGGATGGCGGTACTGGTCTGGGATTGGCGTTCGCCAAAGAGCTCGTCAAACTGCACAAAGGAAACATCTCGCTCCAAAGCGAAATCGGTAAAGGTTCGGTTTTCAACGTGGAAGTGCCCGTTTACAAAGAAGGCTATAAGGCCGGTCAGATCCTTGAAAACGCGCCGCTTCATGATACATTACCCGCTGCCCGGGAGGTTAGCCACCTTGCGGACGAGCCGGCGAAGGACACACGTAAAGGGCACCAGGCAGCAAGCAATGCGGCTGCACAGGAAACCGTGCTGATCGTGGAGGACAATGCCGAGCTGCGCGAGTACATGGCCGCTTTGCTTGAAGGCCAGTATACGGTTTTCAAGGCGCCCGACGGCGCGGAAGCGCTCGCATGCGCACGTAAAGTGTTGCCCAGCCTGATCATCAGCGACCTGATGATGCCCCGCATGGATGGTATCGAGTTCACGGCCAGCATTAAATCCGACGAACGGACGAGCCATATTCCGGTGATCCTGCTTACAGCAAAAAGCGGCCAGGACTCGCGGATCGACGGCCTGAAAACCGGTGCGGACGATTACCTGACCAAACCTTTTTCCGTGGAAGAACTGACGGTCCGGGTCCGAAACCTGATCGACCTCCGGAAAAAACTGGCCGAACGCTACCGCGAACGCATCCGGGTACACGTCACCTCGTCGGAGGAAATGTCACTCGATGATAAGTTTCTGATGAAGGCCAAAGATATTGTGGAGGCCAATATGGAAGATGTGCTGTTCTCGGTCGAGAAAATGGCGGAAGAAATGAGCCTGAGCCGGACCCAGCTTTTACGGAAGCTCAAAGCACTCACCGGCCTGGCCCCGAACGATTTTATCCGCGACCTGCGGCTTCAAAAAGCAGCCGAAATGATCCGTCAAAAGGCTGACACGATCACGCAGATCGGCTATGCGGTAGGTTTCAATGATCAATCGTATTTCAGCAAAAGCTTCAAAAAGGAATTCGGAGAAACCCCCACGGAGTATGCCGCGAGGGTTTCGCAAAAAGAAGATTGATCAGGGAATGCGTTTGACGAACCGGTAAACCGCCGTATAAGGCACATCGGCAGTAGCAGCCGCGTCTGTCGGAGGAGTTACCGGCGCTCTCCCGCCCGTAGTCGCGATCCTGAAAATGTACCCTACCCCCTGAAAAATACCGGTGGGCTCCTGCCCCGCCTTGTTGCTCAGCAGCAGCCAGTCGATGCTCTGAGGATCTTTGGAATAGGTTCTAGCAGGACTGAATGCCTGGCCCATGATCGTGTAGCCGGGGCCGTTCAGTTTCCAGGTCGGGCCTGCGAAATGACTTCCTATTTTCGCATTGGACGCATCGTACAAATCCGCTTCCGGCGCCACAAAAACCCATTGGTACCGGACCGGACCCGACCCTTCTTTCACTTGTGCCTTGTATTTCTGCACGCCCACGGCAAAGTAGGTGGCAACGCGCTCGTACCCTTTCGGGTTGGAAGGAAGTGCGAATGCTCCCGGCATCGTCAGGTTTTCGCTGAGCATAATGTGGTCGGCGGGAGTGGTAACGGGCGTAGGATGGTCGCTGTCCGAGCAGGCGTTGAAGAGGCTCACAATCATAACGAATGCGAGGATGCGTCCGCACAGGCGGGAAATGTTACTGTTTTTCATAGCTGTTTTTAATGTAAATGATTGGAATAAAACCGGTTTGAATGAACCGGCGGCAAAACTAAATGCCCCCAACCGGCCCGGATTGTGGGCAGGATGCAAATCCAGGTAGTTATGAGCGGCTGCTTTACGGGGCTAGTGCCGTGGCGCATAATTACCTGGATATGCTTCACCATTACAAGTTTCAAGCCCTTGCTCCCGTGCAATTTTGCAGCCTCAATCATCTATTATCACATGAAAAATTTAACATTCTTAAAACGCGTCAGACAATCGGCTATCGGGTTGGCCGCCTGCACAATGCTTACCATCTCGTGTACCGATCACGACGGCCCTCAGATCCCGGCCGAACAGCCCGTATCCTCGGAGGTAGTCACATCCTGGCTTACCATGCAATTGAAAATCGCGCAGGTAATGCCCGCCTCACCACCTGTCACGGCCCGCCGGTGGGCCTACTCGGGTGTGACATTGTGGGAATCCTTACAGCCCGGCTTGCCGGGTTACCAGTCAATCGCGCCGCAGCTCAACGGCCTGCCAGCCCTGCCGCAGCCTTCCGGTTCATTGCATTACTATTTCCCGGCCAGCGCCAATGCAGCCCTCGCCGCGATCAACCGCGTTATCCACCCGGGCATATCCGCCGCCACGCTGGCGCGCATCGATTCGCTGGAAGCGGCCAACCTGGCGAAGTACCAGGCGCACCAGCAGCCCGAAGTGCTTGCCAATTCCATCGATTTCGGGAAGAAGATCGCGGCAGCCGTTTTCGAATGGTCCAAAACCGACGGTTATGACAACGTCACACCGTATACGCCGCTCAGCGGGCCGTCGTACTGGAAACCTACGCCCCCTGCATTCGCACCGGCCATTCTGTTCAATTGGGGCAAGGTGCGTACCATGGTCGCCAACAGTGATGCGGGAGCGGAACAAGGCGCGCCGACGCCCTATTCGGAAGATCCGGCTTCGGCATACTACAAACAGGTGGAAGAGCTGTACAATATTTCGCAATCGCTCACGCAGGAGCAGCGGACGATTGCCACCTACTGGCCCGACAACTCGTGGCATAACATTCTGAGCCAGGTACTGGCCGCCGAAAAACCGGGACTGGCTGTGGCCGCAAAAGCGTTCACTCAACTGGGCATCGCGATGTCCGACGGGGCCATCAGCCTTTGCAAAGGCAAATACGTGTACCACGGCGTGCGCCCCGTCACGTACATCCGCACGGTGATGAACCATCCTGACTGGAACACGGTAATTGCCACACCGCCACACCCGGAATATCCGTCGGGGCACTCGGTCATGTCGGCAGCGGCCGCAGAAGTATTGACCCAGACTTTCGGGCAAAACTACCATTACACCGACAAACCTTACAACCTGCCCGGCTTCGCGCCGAGAACGTACGATTCCTTTGAAAAAGCGGCCGCCGAAGCTGCGGTTTCGAGGGTGTACGCCGGCATTCACTTCCGTAAAACCTGCGAAGTAAGCCTGCTTCATGGAAAAATCGTGGGGCAGAATGTGATCGGCAAATTAAAGTTCAAACCGTAAAGTATATCGGGTAGCGTCCGATAGGTATTCAGCCATGAAAATTCTTAAATTAATGACAATTCTTCTCGCGCTTTTCCTCTCCTTCCTTCACTATCAGGGAGTCGTTTAGCCCAATTTCAAAACAGTATCTATTCAATCTAAAATGAAAAATAAAATGAATGCAAACAAAGCACTTTGGGAAAAGGGTGACTTCACCCGTCTGGCAGAAACGATGCGTGAAAGCGGCTCGGCACTCGTGGCAAAATTAGGGATCACAAAAGGCCAGGATGTCCTCGACCTGGGTTGCGGAGACGGTACTACCGCCATACCTGCCGCCCGGCTGGGTGCCCATGTCCAGGGTGTGGATATCGCCCGAAACCTCGTCGAAGCCGGCAATGCCCGGGTAAAGGCCGAGGGACTCACCAACATTACCTTCCGGGAAGGCGACGCCATTAACCTGGAAGGCATCGAGGATCAATCGTTCGATGTGGTAGTAAGCATTTTCGGCGCCATGTTCGCACCTCAGCCGTTCGACGTGGCGAAGGAAATGTTCCGCGTGACGCGCCCCGGCGGGAAGATCGTCATGGGTAACTGGATTCCCGGCGACCCGACGCTCGTGGCCCAGATCCTGAAAGTGAGCTCGGCCTACACACCCGCGCCGCCCGAAGGCTTTGTGAGCCCGATGCTATGGGGTGTCGAAAACAATGTAACCGAGCGCTTTGTGGCTGCCGGCGCATCGAAGGAAAACATTTCTTTTGAGCGGGATACGTTCACATTCAGCACGCCGGTTCCCCCTGCGGCATTTCTTGAAACTTTCAGGAAATACTATGGCCCGACCATGAATGCGTTTGAAGCAGCGGAAAAGAACGGCAAGGAAGCCGACCTTCACCGTGAGTTGGAGGTTTTGTTCGAAAGCCAAAATCAGAGCACGGACAAAAATAAGACTTCCATTCCGGCCACCTTCCTGAAAGTGACGGTACGCCGCTAGGATAACTTTCGAAAGGCCTGTTCTCATTTTGTGAAAACGATCTGACGAGCAGGCCTTTTCATGCCTATTTCAATTGCAGCCCCTGGACGACGCCGATCACACTGTCGGGATAAACACCCAGCCAGATCAGCGCAAAAGTGAGAATGGAGAGGACAGCCATGCTGATCCCGAGAAAAACGGGATATTTGGCCGGAGGGTCCGGCAGCAGATCGCGGGTGCCGGCAAATAGGGTCGTCACCACCCGGAGATAGTAATACAGCCCGACCACGCTGCTCAGCACCAGTACAAGAGCCAGCAGCCAGAATCCCTGCCCGATACCCGTTGTGAGCACATAGAATTTGCCTGTAAAACCCGCCGTGAGCGGAATGCCCGCCAGCGAAAACATCGCAATGCTCAATATGCTCGCCAATGCGGGATGCTTCCAGAACAGGGCCTTGTAACGCCCCAGATCTTCGGCATCGGATTCCGAATCGGAGAGGATGGTAATGACCCCGAATGCGGCAAAAGTGGTGATGAAATAAGTAAGCAGATAAAAGCTGACGGCCTGCGGCACCACGGCGCTGCCAGGAATAAAGGCTACCAACAAATACCCCAGGTGTGCAATGGAGGAATATGCGAGCAGCCGCTTGATATTTTTCTGCCTCAATGCCAGCAGGTTACCCGCCACCATCGACGCAATGGCAATGGTGATCATGACCATCTGCAACGGCTCGGACCGGAAACCGTCTATCGCGATGAAAAAACGCAGCATAGCCGCCACTACCCCACCTTTGGATGCTGTGGCTATGAATGTCGTAACCGGCACCGGAGCGCCCTGGTACACATCGGCCGTCCACATATGAAACGGCACTACGGCCAGCTTGAAACCCAGCCCCACCAGCATCAGGCCCAGCCCGGTAAGCAGTAATGGGGGCACGCTATCGGCAGCAACCACACCGGCCATTCCCGCAAACGACATCGTACCCGTTTGCAAATACACCAGGGCCATTCCAAAAAGCAGGAAAGCCGACGAAAACGCCGCCAGGACAAGGTATTTGATCCCCGCTTCAATGCTATGGTTTCGAGTGCGCAGGTAGGCAATGAGCGCGTACAGGCCAATCGTGAGGATTTCGAGCCCCAGGAAGAGCGACACGAAATGCTCGCTCAGCGCCAGCACGCACGCGCCCAGCGTACACAGGAAGAGCAGTACATAATACTCTTTCGGTCCTTCCTCTTTTTCCTGAAAATAGATGTAGGAGAATACATTGACCACCAATCCCGAAAAAACGATCAGCCCGGTCATGAAGGCGCCAAAACTATCGATCATAAACAGCGAACCTACCTCGTAAGGGAGCATTCCGCGGATATTGAGCAGGGAAATGAATGCCACCACAAAAAGCAGCAGGCTAACGAGCTGGATGATCCGGTGGCTCAGCCGCGCCACGATCAGCAACATCACCAGAACCGATGCGCCAGCCAGCACCATGAGCGGCATCAACGCGGAGAAATCATTATTTGACATAAGATTGATGATGTGAAGCTGTGCTATGAACATCCATAAACCGGATCAGCTCCGTGATGGCGGGCCTGGCCGTATTGATCACCGGCTGCGGAAACAGCCCAAGCCAAACCACCGAAACCGTGAGCGCTGCCATGATCAGCATTTCCCTGAATGAAAAATCGGGGACAGCTTCCATTGTTCTGCGAGGGCCGAGAAAAATCTTTCCTACGATGCGCAGGGAGTACACGGCCGAGAATATCAGCCCGGACGCTGCGGCAACGGTGATCCACGGCTGCGCCTGAAAAACACCGAGCAGGATCAGAAATTCGGCGACGAAGTTGCCCAGGCCCGGTAACCCGAGTGAGGCCATCGCAAATACCAGTCCGATCGTGCCCATTTGCGGCATAGGCCCCCAGAGCCCGCCCATTTGCCCGATATCGCGGGTGTGCAGCCGCTCTTTGATCATCCCGGCCATTAAAAACAATGCGCCGGTGCTCAGGGCGTGGGTTACCAGCTGCATCACCACCCCTTGCAAGGCCAATTCGTTTAATGCGAAAATCCCGGTAATCACAAAACCCATATGGCTCACACTCGTAAATGCAACCAGCCGTTTCAAATCGGTCTGCGAATAGGCCATTACCGCCCCGTAAACAATACCTGCCACGCCCAGCACCATCGCCGGGACGGCCACCTCGGTCACCACCTCGTGGAACATCGGTACCACAAACCGCAGCATGCCGTAAGCCCCGGTTTTCAGCAGCAACCCGGCCAGAATAAGACTTCCGGCGGTAGGCGCCTCGCCGTGCGCATCGGGCAGCCAGGTATGGAAGGGAAAGACCGGCAGCTTCACCGCGAAGGCGATCATAAAGCCCGACATCAGCCAGAAAGCAGTTTTGAATGGTATAACCGTTTCAACCAACTCAAAATACCCGAATGTGTAAATGCCCGTGTCGCGGCCGTGGATGAAATACAGGCCTAATATGGCCAGGAACATCAGCAGGCCGCTCGCTTGGGTGAAAATGAAGAACTTATAGGCCGCATACACCCTGTTTTCACTTCCCCATATGCCAATCAGGAAGTACATCGGAATGAGCATTACCTCCCAGAAAAAATAGAACAGGAACATATCCATCGCCATGAATACCCCCGCCACACCGGCCAGGATCCAGAGCAGGTTGAAGTAATAAAAGCCGGTCCTCTCCCGGATTTCATCCCACGAACAGAGCACGGCCAGCACACCGAGGAAAAAGGTCAATGCGAGCAAAAGCAGACTCAGCCCGTCGACCGCCAGGTGGAAGGTTATGCCAAAAGACGGGATCCATTCTTTGCGAAAATCCATGAGCCATTGGCCGTCCGTCACCGAATGCGGCGAGGTATCGGCCCACAGGAGCATCACCAGCAGCAGCCCCGCGGCACTGGCCAGCAATGCGATCCAGCGCGGCAAGTGCCTGTTCCATTCACCGGCAACCACCGCTGCCACAGCACCGACCATTAAAACCGTGATCAAAAGAACCAGCATCATAGCATTATCTGAATACCCAGGATGAGAATTGCACCAACCACCAGACCCATGATATACCACCGGAGCGAGCCGGATTGCGTTCTTGAAAGCAGCTTGTACATCTCGCCCGTCGCCGCAGCAATGCCGGTGTACAGCCTGTCGGTAACATCAGACTTGTTGATTTTGGAAATGAAAATAAATGGCTTCACCAGCACGCGGTCATACAGGGCTTCAAAACCCCAGCCCGAAAACCAAAATCGGTGAAGGCCCGCCAGCATAGCGTTCCTGCGAAGGCTTTCGACGCGGGAAGGTTGCTGGTAATAATAATGGTATCCGAGAAATACACCACCCAGCGTAGCGAGCGCCGCCAAAAGCTGGAACAGCCATTCGGAAGGGATGTCGGCCCGCATTACCGTCTCCGGCAATACCGGGCGGAGTAAATCCGAGAATAGCGTAAAATGCCCGAAATTGTGCGGCAATTCAATGAATCCGGCGAAAACAGAGAACACCGCAAGCACAACGAGCGGCATGGTCATACGCCTGCCCGGCAGATGCCCGACCGGCGTGTGGGCTTCGCCCCAGAATGTCAGGATCATCATGCGCGTGGTGTAAGCGGCGGTGATCAATGCCCCGGAAAGCGCTACCATCCAGAGTACCGGGCTCCCGCCGTTGGCCGTCCAGGAATACCACAGGATCTGATCCTTGCTGTAAAACCCGGCACTGATGAGCGGAACGGCGGCCAGGGATAAGGCACCGACCAGGAATGTCCAGAAAACCACCGGCATTTTATCTTTCAACCCACCCATTTTAAACATATTATGCTCGTGGTGAAGCGATTCTATAATGGCTCCTGCGGCGAGGAATAGCAATGCTTTGAAAAATGCATGGACCATAAAATGGAATATCGCAGCCGTCCAGGCGCCCACGCCCAGCGCGAGAAACATATAGCCGATCTGGCTGATGGTCGAGTAAGCCAGTACCCGCTTGATATCATACTGGGTAAGGGCGGTGAGTCCGGCGAGCAGCAGGGTGGCTGCCCCGATGACGGTAATCACCAGACGAGCGGTTTCCGAAAGGGCGAAGATCGCGTGCATACGTGCCACCAGGTACACGCCCGCGGTCACCATCGTGGCCGCGTGGATGAGCGCGCTCACGGGCGAAGGCCCTGCCATAGCGTCGGGCAGCCAGGTTTGCAGCGGTAGCTGGGCCGATTTGCCGACCCCCCCGGCCAGCAGCAACAACGCAGTAACCGTTACGACGGTACTGTTGGGTTGCCAGATTGCGCCGGCACTGGCCCCGATGTCGGAGATAACAAGGGTCCCGGCCTGTTGGAAGATCATGAATAATCCAATCGCCATGGCGGCGTCGCCGATGCGGGTGACGGTAAATGCCTTACGGGCCGCATTGCCGTTGGCCTGCTGTTCGTACCAGAAGCCGATCAGCAGGTAGCTGCAAAGCCCCACCCCTTCCCAGCCGAGATACATCAGCAACAGGTTGTCGGCCAGCACCAGTACCAGCATTGAAAACACAAACAGGTTCATGCTGGCAAAAAAACGGGCGTAATCCCGGTCCGCCTCCATGAATGCGGTGGAATAGATGTGGATCAGCGCGCCGATAAAGGTGATGACAAATACAAAAACCAGGGAAAGGACATCGAGCGAGAGGGTAATCTTTGCGCTGAACGCGCCCACCTCGAACCAGGTCCACAAAGTTTGTGTGTATACAGCGTTTGGCGGCATACCGGCCAGGAATACGCCCCCGATAACGAAGGTAATCAGTGCAGAAAGGCAAATGCTGCCCGCTCCGACAATCGCCACCGACGAGCGAGAAAGCCGTTTCCCTGCTAATGCGAGGATCAGAAATCCGCCGAGCGGAAGGGCGGGTATGAGCCACAGATACTTGTCCATGAGCTTTCAGTTTGCGGGCTGCTCACCCATTCATTTCTTTCAGATTATCGATATCCAGCGATTTGTGCTGATGGTAGATTTGCAGGATCAGCGCCAGGCCGATGGACACCTCGGCAGCCGCCATAGCCAGAATGAACACAAACATTACCTGGCCGTCGGGTTGCCCCCACCGGGAACCTGCCGCTACAAATGCCAGCCCCGATGCATTGAGCATGATCTCGACTGACAGCAGCATGAAAATGATATTCTTCCGGATGATCACCCCGACGATCCCCAATGCAAACAGCAGGCCCGCCAGCAATACCACCACTTCGGCTGAAACAGTTGCTTTCATAGCACAGCTTCTTCGTGTTTCTCTTCTTCTTTTTCCTTCTCTTCCTGCAAAAACCGGTGCAGCACCAGTTTCTTATGGCGACCGATATGCGCGGCGCCCACCACCGCGGCCATGAGCAGCATCGCCGCCAGTTCCACGCCGATCAGGTACTCGCGGTACAATGCCACCGCCAGCTCCCGCGGGCTTACCACTGCCGGGCTGTACGCACCCTGCCCGGACGATAATACGAGCACCAGAAATTCGGCAAACAATACGGCAGCCAATACCGTAGGCCCCATCCATACTTTGGGTTTGAGCCATTTCCGTTCTTGCTCGGCCGTCTCTTTTCCGAGGTTCAGCAGCATGACCACGAAAATGAAGAGGACCATGATCGCTCCCGCATAAATGATGATTTCCAGCAATGCCGCGAACGACGCACCGAGCAGGTAAAAAAGCATCGCGTGCGCCAGCAGCGACATATTCAGGTACAGCAGCGCGTGAACGGGGTTGTGCCGCGTAATGACCATCAGCGTGGCTACCAGGGCGACGGTGCCGGCGATATAGAAAGCGATTTCCATAGTTTTACGGGATCAAACTGCGTATATCTACCGGCGGCTCTTCGTTCGCACCTTCCCCTTTGCCTTTTACACCGGCGGCGAGGCCAGCCACTTTGTAATAGTTGTAACCCGGGTATTTACCCTGGCTGTCGATCAACAAATCCTCTTTTTCGTACACCAGGTTCTGCCGGTTGTATTCACCCATTTCAAAATCGGGCGTGAGCTGAATCGCGTACGTGGGGCAGGCTTCTTCGCAGTAGCCGCAGAAAATGCACCTCGAAAAATTGATCCTGAAAAATGCCGGGTACCGCCTGCCCTGCTCGTCCTCAGTGGCCTGCAACGAAATGCAGTCGACCGGGCAGGCCGCGGCGCAGAGGTAGCAGCCTACGCAGCGCTCACCGCCGTCGGGATCACGCGTGAGCACGATGCGCCCCCGCCAGCGCGGGTGCAGCACCACTTTTTCTTCCGGGTATTGGATAGTCTCGCGCTTCCTGAACATGTGCAGGAAAATGAGACCGATCGATCTGAGTAAGCTGATCATGACGCATTGGGTTAATGGTTAGTTTTTCAGCAAAGTGATTCCACCGGTGATGAGCAGATTGAGCAGGGCAATGGGCAAGACGATTTTCCAGCCATATTCCATCAGTTGATCGTACCGGGGACGAGGAAGCGAAGCGCGCAGCAGGATAAAGAAAATGATAAAAACGAACGTTTTGAGGGTAAACCACACGACCGGCGGCAAAACCGGGCCGAGCCATCCTCCAAAGAAAATGGTGACCACCATGGCGGAAATCAGGATAATACCCAGGTATTCCCCGATGAAAAACATGCCGAATTTCATCCCCGAATACTCCGAGTGAAAGCCAGCCACGAGCTCGCTTTCCGCTTCGGGAATATCAAAAGGCAATCTGTGCGTTTCGGCTATTCCGGCTGTCAGAAAAAGCACAAATGCGACCGGCTGCGTCACCACAAACCAGAAGTCTTTTTGCGCCATCACAATGTCCGTCAGCCGGAATGAACCCGAAAGCATCACCACACCCATCAGAGAAAGTCCCATGAAAACTTCATAACTGATCATTTGCGAGGCCCCGCGCAAGGCGCCCAGCAGCGAGTATTTGTTGTTGGAGGCCCAGCCGCCGAGCACAATGCTGTACACGCCGAGCGACGACATCGCAAGGAAGAACAGCAATCCGATGTCCAGGTCGGCCACCAGGATATCCGGCGCAAATGGTACCACCACAAAACTGAGCAACACTGCCGCAGCCACAATGGCCGGAGCGAAAACGAAAACGGCTTTCTCGGCAAACGGCGGTATCCAGTCTTCCTTGAAAAACAGTTTGATCGTGTCGGCCACGACGATAAACAAACCGAACGGACCAGCCCGATTGGGGCCGTAACGGTCCTGCCAGAGCGCCAGCATCCGGCGTTCGAGCCAGATCAGCCAGGCTGCGATCGTCGTCAGCGTAAACAGGATGATGACGATCATCAAAGTATATTTCAGGATCTCGTTCATGAGGTTGTGTTGGTTAGGACGCCTTTCGCAGGCCATGGGATACCCGACATCGAGGGCAAATTGTACGGCAACCCCGCCAGGCCTTCGGGCAATTCATTTTTCAGGATTACCGGCAGGTCAAAATCCTGGTCGCCGATCCGCATTCTTAAAATAGCCCCTTCGGCGGTATGCAGGCGTTCAGCATCCAGGCTGTTCAGGGCAATGTAGGGGCGCGGGGCCCGGCCTTCCACCGACGGGGAGAGCACGCTAAGTTCCTCGGAACCGAAAATGTGCCGCAGCGGCACCAATACCATTTCATTTCCCTGCCGCTCGAATGCAGGTGGAATAGCGCTTTGAAAACCATTTGAAAAATGCTGTATCTCCCCTAATAACCGAACGCCCGGATCCCCGCCGCGCAATGGGCCTCCGGCTTCGCTCTGGTACTTATGAACCGATTGGCCCGAGTTCCAGCCCGGCGACCAGTAAAAGGGTGTCAAAGGAGCGGGCGGCATCCCGCGGTAGCCTTCCATGGTAAATGAGAGCGGCGAATCGGTATCTTCCGGCGGCTTGGGCTCACTCACGGCCACATTGGCCAGCATGGCAGTGCGGCCGCTGAACCGGTGCGGCTCCCGCGGAATGCGCTGGCCGTTAATCCGGAAGTCGGACAGCGGCGCTGCCATTTCCGCTCCTTTGAATTGCGGCATGGCACGCACAAGTTCTTCCAGCAGGTTGTCCAGTTCCCGCAGCTGGTCGGGCTTGGTACCGTCGCGGAATTGCCTGAACTCGTCGAGCCAGCGCCAGCTTTCCCGGATATGTTCGTTTTTAGGCATAAAAACCTGGAAAAAGCGCTGCGCACGCTCTTCGTTGTTGACGAGCGTGCCCTCTCCTTCCGCAAAAGTGGCCGTCGGGATCAGCACCGTTGCCATGCGGGCGGTGTCGTTTTCCAGATGGTCGAGTACAATAGTGTTATTAAATGCGCCTAAAAAGCGGTCGACCTCAGACCGTTTCGCCCGGCGGTACAAATCATTTTCCAGAATGACCGCCGTGGCGAAATTGCCGGTCTCCGCAGCTTTCATCGCCATGGCCAGCGACGGCGCCTGCATCATCGCAAGCCCCGCGGAATTGCATTCGGGCATTACAAAACACAATGCGGCTTTCTTCTCCCCTTTTTCCAATGCCTGCCCGATCTGGTAGGCGGCCTGGATAATGTCTTCATTGAAAAGCGATGTACCTGATACGATCAGCGGCCTTTCCGCCTTTTGCAGGAGATCCGCCATGCGCCTGGCCGATTCCAGCGTCCCGGCATCCATTTCTTGCGGCTCGGGCGCGCTGTTATCGATGTAATGGGCAATGGCAAAACCAAAACGCGCAATATCTTCCGGCGCCGCATGAAGCGTCCCCGACGCTATTTCGTCGAGCTTGGTGTTGACGGGATATGCCATGAAAAGTTCTCCCTTTTCATCCTGAATCATCTCTCTCACGGCTGCATCATTCCAAAGCGGGATGTTGGCCCCGGCTATATTTTCGAGTGGTTTGGTGCGCACTGCCTGCCTTAATGCAAGCGAGAGCCTGGGCGCCGAATTGGTCGGATCTTCACCCAGTACCAGCGTCACATCGGCATATTCCGTTTCTTTCAGCGAGGGCGTATACACGTGCCCGCTGTGTTGGATCGCCAGTATTTTACGGAGAAGCATGGCTTCGTTTTCAGGAATCCCCTGGTAAAAATTCGCTTCACCCACCAGCCGCCGCAATGCGAAATTCGCTTCCAGCGAGGCGCGCGGCGAGCCGATACCGATCAGTATACCTTCGGTCAGGATGCCGCTCAGGCTTTGGAACAGGTTCCGGCCTTCCTTTTCCGAGCGGACAACCGGTTGCCTTACCCTGCCGGGATCATTCACAAATTCATAGCCGTACCGGCCTCGGTCACAAATGAAATAGCCGTTGACGGCGCCATTGAACCGGTTGGTAATCTGCCGGAGCGCGCCATATCGTTCACCGGCGATGATATTGCACCCCAGGCTGCAATGCTGGCAAACCGACGGAGCCATGGTCATGTCCCATTTGCGGGTATAATGCTCCCGCAGTGTTTTATCGGTAAAAACGCCCGTAGGACAAACCTCGGCCAGGTTTCCGCTGAATTCGTTTTCAAGCACACCATCTTTTTCCCTTCCAAAATACACATGGTTATGCGCTGCAAACACGTCCAGGTCTTTTCCTCCCGCATAATCCTTGTAAAACCGCACGCAGCGGTAACACTGGATGCAGCGGTTCATTTCGTGGTGCAGGAATGGCCCCAGGTACTGGTTTTGGTAAGTCCTTTTCGGAAACCTGAAACGCCGGTAAGCATGGCCGGTCATGACGGTCATATCCTGCAAATGGCACGAACCACCCTCGTCGCACACCGCGCAGTCGTGCGGGTGGTTGCTCATGAGCCATTCGATATTCTGCGACCGGAAATCGTGGGCGGCCGTGTCATTCACGGACAGGTACATATTATCCCGCACACCTTCCATGCAGGCCATTACAAGGCGGCCGGTCTTGTCGTTTTCGTCCTTGAAAAGCTTGACGGCGCACTGGCGGCACGCTCCTACCGAACCCATTGCGGGGTGCCAGCAGAAATACGGCAGGTCCAGGCCCAGTGTGAGGCACGTTTCGAGCAGGTTTTTACCCGGCTTTACGTCATACGGCTTCTGATCGATGTAAATGCGTACCATGATAGTTTACCGCCAGGGGCATTTTTTTTGATCGATATGCTTTTCAAAATCCTCTCTGAAATATTTCAGCGCGCTTTGCAGCGGCTCCATCGCACCGGGTGCCAGCGCGCAGAACGTATTGCCCGGCCCCAAAAGCCGCGTGTGCGTTTCAAGCAGCTGCAAGTCCTCCGGCCTGCCTTCGCCGCGTTCGATGGACAGCAGTATTTTCTCCGTCCACGGCAAACCCTCCCGGCAGGGCGTACACCACCCGCACGACTCCTGCGCGAAGAAATGTTCGAGGTTATGAACAAATCCCACGGGGCAGGTGTGGTCGTCGAGAATGATCATCGTGCCGGTACCGAGCCTGCTTCCGGCCGCAGCTACGGATTTGTAGTCGAGGTGGATATCCAGATGTTCTTCCACGAGAAAGTCCGTGGAAGCGCCTCCCGGTAATGCGCCTCTGAAACGATATCCATTAGCCATTCCGCCGGCGCAGTCCTCGATCAGCTCCCGCATTGAAACGCCCATCGGCAGCTCCCAGAGGCCGGGTCTTTTGACACGCCCGCTCACGCCGTAGATCTTTGTCCCGGCATCGTTGCCTTTTCCCAGGCTTTTGAACCAATCGGGCCCATTATTGATGATGTGCGGGATGTTGCACAATGTTTCGACGTTGTTGACGATCGTTGGTTTACCAAACAGCCCGCTTACCTGCGGGAAAGGCGGTTTGGCCCTCGGTGTGGCCCTTTTGCCTTCCAATGCATTGAGCAATGCGGTTTCCTCGCCGCAGATGTAGCGACCGACGCCCGTATGCAGGTACATTTCCAAGTTGTAACCCGTTCCCAGGATGTTTTTACCCAGATAACCCGCCGCATAGGCTTCTTCGATGGCGTGCGTGAGCAGTCGGCCGGCCTTTTTATAGGCCCAGCGCAGGAATATGTACGAAATATTGGCCTGGATCGCGAAGGCAGAAATGATCATGCCCTCGATGAGCTGGTGCGGGTTTCCCTCCATCAGCATCCTGTCTTTGAATGTGCCGGGCTCCATTTCATCGGCATTCGCGATCAGGTATTTGACCGGGTAATGCCCGTTCATCGGCACAAAGCTCCATTTCATGCCTGTATTGAACCCTGCTCCGCCCCTGCCTTTCAGGTCCGACGCCTGCACTGTGTTGGTGATCGACTCCGGCGACAGTGAAAGTGCTTTCCTCAATGCCTGATAGCCCCCGTTCTTTTCATAATCGCGCAGATTATAGCAGGGCCGGTCGAAGCTGATATGCTGGGTGAGAGGCGTTTCCATGGCATCAGTGGTATCGGTCCAGTATTTCGTCCAGGTTTTCTTCCGTCAGGTCGCGGAACAGCTCGTTATTGATCATCAGCGCGGGAGCATGATCGCAGGTACCCAGGCAGGCATTAGGCAGGAGCGTGAACCGGCCGTCGGGGGTCGTTTGCCCGAAACTAATGCCCAGCCTGTCGCGGATTTGCCCGTATATTTTTTCATAACCCATTACATAACAACTAATGCTGTCACAGAGCAGAATGATATTTCTGCCGACGGGCCTCCTGAAAACAAGGTTGTAAAAAGTAGCCACGCTGTCGAGCTCTTCCGGCGATATTTCCAGGTAACCTGCAATGGCTTGCAGGCTGTCGTCGGAAATCCATCCGCGGTGGTGCTGCACGATTTTGAGCGCTTCGATAGCCGCCGCACGCCGCATAGGTACGAGCGCGATCTCATGGTCAATCTCCGCCATTTCTTCGGGTGTGAGTGTTTCCTGGGCGATCATGACAAAATAGTTTGTTGATTATCGGTCTATATCAGCCAAAACATAATCGATACTGCCGAGAATGGACAGCAGGTCGGCCACCGTGTAACCCTTACTGATATACGGAAGCATTTGCATGTGTGGAAACGACGGGGTCCGGATCCTGACGCGGTATGCCGAGGTGCTTCCGTCGCTGGTCAGGTAATAACTGTTGGCACCTTTGGTGGCCTCGATGCAGCTCATGGCTTCACCCGCGGGGATCACCGGCCCCCAGCTCACATTGAGGAAATGCGTAATGAGCGTCTCGATGTCCTGCATCGTGTTTTTCTTAATGGGCGGCGTCGTAAGCGGGTGATCCGACTTGTAAGGTCCCTCCGGCATGTTTTCCAGGCATTGCTCAACGATTTTCAGGCTCTGCCACATTTCCTGCACCCGCACCAGCGCGCGGTCGTAACAGTCGCCGTTCTGGGCGGTGGGAATGCCGAATTCGAAGTTTTCGTAACCTGAATAGGGCTGTTTTTTCCTAAAATCCCATTCAAACCCACACGCACGCAGTCCCGGGCCGGTTACGCCCCATTCGATCGCTTCTTCGAGTGTGTATATGCCAATACCTACGGTGCGGGCCTGAAAAATGCTATTGCGCATCACCATCTGGTCGTATTCGCGGAGCCGTTTGGGGAAATAACTGACAAAATCGCGCACCAGCTTATCCCAGCCCGCAGGCAAGTCCTGGGCCACGCCGCCGATGCGAAACCAGTTGGGGTGCATTCTCGCGCCGCAAATGGCTTCAATAATGTCGAATATCTTTTCCCGGTCGGTAAACATATAGAACACCGGCGAGAGCTGCCCGAGGTCCTGGGCAAAGGTACCGTACCACACCAGATGGCTGGCAATGCGGAACAATTCGCAGAGCATTACCCGTATCACTTCGACGCGCGGCGGTACCCGGATGCCCGCCAGCTTTTCCACCGCGAGCAGATAGGCCAGGTTGTTCATCACGCCACCCAGGTAATCCACCCGGTCGGTATAGGGTATGTAGGTGTGCCAGGACTGTCGTTCACCCATTTTCTCGGCCCCGCGGTGATGGAAGCCGATATCGGGCACAGCGTCGACGATGTCCTCGCCGTCGAGCTGCAAAATAATACGGAGCACGCCGTGCGTGCCGGGGTGTTGCGGCCCCAGGTTCAGGAACATGAAATCGGCATCTTCGCTATGCCTTTTCAAGCCCCATTCTTCGGGATTAAATTGCAACGCTTCCTGCTCCCGCTCCTGCTTTTCCTCCCAAAGCCGGAAGGGCCCCATTTCGGTCGCGCGGGCCGGGTGTTCTTTTCGTAAAGGGTGCCCGTTCCAGGTTAACGGCATTAATATACGTCGCAGGTGCGGATGGCCTTCAAACCGTATTCCGAACATATCGAAGACCTCCCTTTCATACCAGTTTGCATTTTTCCAAAGCGTGCAAACCGACGGGATGGACGGGTACTCTCCGTGCAAGGCTACCTTAATGCGGATGAACCGGTTCCTGCCGAACGAGAGCAAATGGTAAATAACTGTAAAATCCGGTGGTACAGACCCATTCAGCGCCGCCTTCGCCCTGCTGCGCTCATCGATGGCGCTGAGATCGAAAAGCATGCTGAATGGCCGGGGAATCCCCGTTTTCAGGTGCGTCAGCAAGGCTACTACTTGCTCTTTTTTGACGCGCAGCGTAGTAACCCCGTCCGTGTTTATTTCAATTTTAAAAGCTGATTCGCCTAATGCGGCCCTCAGCGCATCTTCGAGACCGGAATCGATATCTTCCATGTCAAACAGTGTCAGGCGTACGAAAATCAACGACCTTTTTCCTCTCCTCTTTCTTTTCCATGCGCATTACAGGCTTTTCGGGCCTGATTACGCCCTGGGGACCAATAGCCCAGCTCAATGGCCTCTGCTCCTTCCCGACCGATTCGGACAGCAGCATCAGTCCTTGCATAAACGCGTCCGGCCGCGGCGGACAGCCCGGTACATACACATCCACGGGAAGGAATTTATCTACCCCCTGCACCACACTGTAGATGTCGTACATTCCGCCCGAATTGGCACATGAGCCCATGGAAATCACCCATTTGGGCTCCATCATCTGCTCATGTAGCCGTTTGATGATCGGCGCCATTTTCACGAAAACGGTGCCCGCGATCACCATCACATCGGCTTCCCGGGGCGTTCCCCGGATCACCTCCGCGCCGAATCTTGCCACATCATATTTGCTGGTAATGCTGGTGGCCATTTCTACAAAACAGCATGACAGACCGAAATGGAATGGCCACATGGAGTTTCGCCGGCCCCACGCCAGCAGGTCCTGGACAGTCGTCAGCATGACGCTCTGCCCCACAGCCTCTTCGAATGAGCCCGTTCCCTGCGTCGCCGCCGTGGGATCGGACGGTTTACTTAGCCACCAGTTCATGGTATGCCTGCCCTTTGGGCATTTTACGGTAAGCTTTGAGGATTTTCTTCCCGTCGGGCCCGAAGTTCAATGCACCGATGCTCCATTCGTAGATCAGCACGGCGAACAGTAACCCTATAAAAACACAAATGCCGAGGTACCCTGGCCACCCGAGTTCACGGAACGCCAGAGCCCACAGCACGATAAATACCACCTCGATATCGAATATGACAAACATCATCGCGATCAGATAGAACTGCGCCGAAAAACGCAGCCGCGCGGAGCCCGTTTCGAGAATCCCCGATTCATAGGGCTGTTCTGACGCCGCTGTGCGATGCCGTTGACCGAGAAAGTAAGAAAGCGAAATAATCAATGTCAGTAATGCAAAAACCAGTAAAGTATATAGCCAAAAAGGCCACCCTGGCGTGCCAGACGCATTAAAACGATCCATAAGCAATCCAATTTAGAAAACGTGAACAGCAGAAGAACTGTATTCTCTCAGATTGGCGTGATAAAATGGGTAAGATGTTGGAAGTGAAGAAATGCTCAGATGCCCGTGATGTAATGTTTCAGGTTGTCGATCACGTATTCCTGATCCTCGATGATGAATTTGACTACGTCTCCAATGGAAATGATACCTGTGAGCTTTTCGTCGTCGATAACCGGAAGATGCCTGATAAATTTGTCGGTCATGCAAGCCATGCAGTCTTCAATAGTTGTATCCGAGGATACCGTCAGGGGGTTACTTGTCATGATTTCCCCTACCAATAAATCTTTAGAGGCCTTACCTCTCAGGATAACTTTACGTGCGTAATCCCTTTCTGTGAAGATTCCAACGACCCGCTGCTGCTCCATTACCAGCAACGCGCCGATGTTTTTTTCAGCCATCAGTTCCAGAGCTTCGAAAACAGTATTGTCCGGCCGAATGGACACTGGTCCTGTCTTCTTTGTTTCGAGAATATTTCTGACTTTCCCCATAATTAGCTCCCGCCTCCAAACGGATTCAGCGATAAATTTTGGTTAACATAAATATATTTACCAAATCATTAAAAAGCTAATATTCAAGCATTTTTTTATATTTTTTCACGAATACCCCTACTCACTCCAGACCGCCAGCACATTGCCGTCCGGATCGGCGAAATGGAACCTTTTGCCACCCGGGAAGGAGAAAATATCAACGGAGATGGTGCCTCCGGCGGCAACGACTTTGTCCTGAATGCCTTCCAGGTCTTTCGTGTGCAGTACTACCAGCGGGTTCCCTCCTGCCGCCGCCTCCGCATTCCGGTGAAAGCCGCCCGATAATGCGCCGTCTTCAAAAGCGGCGTAATCGTCGCCGTAGTCGGTAAAGGTCCACCCGAAAGCATTGCTGTAAAATGCTTTGATGACCTCTATACGCTTGCAATTGAACTCGATGTAGTTGATGGATGTCCGGCTCATGGTTTTTAGAATTTTGGTGAAGATCTGTTTTTTGCAAATGTATGATGGTGATTCGCTCGTTCAAACGATTTGCCCGAGCGTTATATCCATATTTTTTGCGTCAAAAGGGTATTCGGGGGCATTTTTCGGCTCTTTAAGATAATTCCTAAACATTGCAACCTTAAAGATCATGGAAAAGAAACAAGCCGATCCTTCACTCCTGACCAGGCGTGAAATGCTCGGCATTACCGGCATGGCCGGTTTAACCGCTTTGACAGGCCTCAAAGCCGATGCCGGTCCGCATACCATCCAGGCCAAACCGCGCATCGCGTGCCTCGTCACCTACTGGGGCGCAACAAGGTCCCATGCCGACTGGATCATCGCCAAGCTCATGGACGGCTACTGGTGGCAGGGCGCCCACACACCTTCGGGAATCGAGGTGGTGTCGGTTTACATTCACCAGTTCGATACCAGCCTGCTGGGCCAGAAAGTGTGTAAATCCAAAAACATCCCGATCTTCAAAACCGTCGGCGAGGCCGTTACGCTGGGCGGGAAAGAGCTCGCTGTCGATGGCGTGGTGATCGTCGGAGAACATGGTGATTACGCGACTACGCTCAAAGGGCAATGGATGCTGCCGCGCTGGTGGATTTACCAGCAGGTGATCCGGGTTTTCGAGCAGAGCAAGCGCTCGGTACCTGTTTTTAATGACAAACACCTCTCATACAGCTGGGACGAAGCCAAATGGATGTTCGATAAATCGCGCGAACTGAATTTCCCGTTGACGGGCGGCTCATCCATTCCTGTCCACTATCGCAAGCCCGACATTGAAATCGATATCGACACGCCTATCAAAGCGTCCGTGATGCTCGGCGGCGCGCCGGACGAGGGTGCACTCTTCCATTGCGTCGACGTGTTGCAGGCATTTGTGGAACGCCGGAAAGGCGGCGAGACGGGCGTAAACTCGGTGCAATGCATCCGTGGCCCGGAAACCTGGAAATGGACGGAAAAGAATCCCTGGGCCGCGAAGCTCCTTGAATCCGTCCGCGTGAATATGAACCTCAAACCCGGACATTTTCAGGCTATCGAAAAACCGAATGTCTGCATCGTCGAATATAACGATGGCACGAAAGCGGCCATTTACAATGCCCGGGACGTAGGCTGGACCTACGCTGCCGAGATCCAGGGACATAAAGAGCCGACGATCATTTCGATGCTCGAATGGCCGGGGCCGTTTTCCCAATACCATGCTTCCAATTCGCAGCCGCACTGGATCGTGCAAACGATGGTTACCAAAAAGGAGCCGTTCAATGCGGAGCGGTTGCTGTTGTCGAGCGGCATTACCGCATTCAATATGGAATCCAACTGGCAGAACGGGGTCTACTCTCCTGTTGGCCGCCGCATTGAAACACCGTTCATGAACATGACCTACCGCTCCACGCGCGACGCGCAGTTCAACAAAGGCGAACGCCCCCCGAACGTGCCGTATATGCGGGGGTTCGCGGAGTGATTTCGAATAAGCCGCCGTGGAATGGGGAATGATTGAATGAGCCGCCGCGGAACGGGGAATGATTGAATGATTGAATAAGCCGTCGTGGAACGGGGAATGATCGAATAAAATGCCGTTAGGCATGTGATGTCGGTAGCAAATGCATGTTTAAATTCCGTTGAAAATGCCCTTGGGCATGTAACAACCGGGCATATGGCTAGGGGCTAATACTTTGCTGTTACATCCCTGACGGGATTTTTTTAACAATTAACCTGTCAATTGCTACCTATGTTACATCGCTTCGCGATTTGTCCGTTACATATTGATGACCGCGTTCTTACAAAGGCCAGGCGATGATTCATGTTCAAATGGGTCGAACCTCCTGGCACAAATAAACCAGTGAACTAATTAATCAATGAAACGCAGAGACGTTATTAAGTCCTTGACCCTTTTGCCGACAGCCGGCAATGTTTTTCCAATAAAATCAATGCTATCCGCTCCGCTGAGTGGAAAAAGCAGTCCAAAAACCTCGCCGAAGTCCGTGCCCGACCTGCACCGCAGCGCGTTCGTCATGGATGGGCATACGCACGTCATGAGCCGTGAGCTTGTGCTGAAAACCGACATTGGTCAGCGCTACGCCGACGGGACCGTCGATCTGCCGAGGGCAAAGGAAGGCGGGCTGGACGCGATGTTCTTCTCGGTTTACACGCCTGAGAACTATTACCCGGGAAGGTTCGAAACGAAGAACACGTTCCGGGTTGTGAACCTCGCATTGGATCAGATCAAAAAGAACAATGCCGTCATCGAGCTCGCGCTGACGGCCTCCGACATTGAGCGTATCAACAAAAAAGGCAAAATGGCCGCTTTCCTGGACCTGGAAGGCGGTTATGACCTTTATGGCGATCTGGACCTGCTCCGCGCACTTTACAAACTCGGCCTGCGCTCGATGCAGCTCACCGCTCACAGTACTACCAATGCATTTATCGACGCGTGTAATGACGTGTATACCTGGGGCGGCATTAACGAGCATGGGAAAGCGGTGATCAGGGAAATGAACAATCTCGGCATGGTGATTAATGTGGCCCACGCATCCAACGATGCCATCCTGCAATCGGTAGCGGCCAGCCGGCACCCGGTGATTTACAGCCACGGCGGTTTTTACAAAATAGTGGACCATCCCCGCTGCATTTCCGACGAAGCGGCCAAAGCCATTGCGGCAAAAGGCGGCGTGATCGGCGTGCATTTCGGCAGCCTTTTCAACAATCCCAAATACTGGGCGTGGCAGAGGGCGAATAATCCGGTTAAGGTCCAGCCGAACCCGCAGCCTAAAACGCCGCGAATCCTGAGCGCTCAGGTTACGACGCAGACCATCGAGGACGTCGATAAGGAGTTCGCACGCGAGCTGCCGTTTACCTACAATGGCACCATCCCCGACGAATACTGGATGCATGTAGACCAGCTCGCAAAGGTGATCGATTACGGCGTGAACCTGGTCGGGGAAGATCACATTGCCCTGGGGTCCGACCTGGACGGTGGCCCCGAGCTACCCCGCGAGATCAAGGATATCAGTGATTATCCGCAGATTACCATGGCGATGCAAAGGCTGGGTTACAGCGATCAGCGGATCAAAAAGATCCTGGGCCTTAACTGGCTTCGGGTGATCAGGCAGGTTACTGAGGGGAAGTAATACGGATATGAAAAGGAGTCACGTTGCTTTGGGTGGCTCCTTTTTTCAACCATGGCCCGGCCCCAGCGCTCACGGCCTGTCCTGGATCAATCCGGACACGACATTGATCGTCAAGGCAACCAGGAGCGTATTAAAGACGAAAGACAATAGCGCGTGGACAAGCGCGAGCCTGCGAATTTCCCTGGAAGAAATAGTCACGTCCGAGACCTGGAATGTCATCCCGATCACAAATGAGAAATAGGTAAAATCCAGGTAATCGGGCTCGGTGTCTCCCGGGAAGTCCAGCCCTTTTTTATTCTGCCTCCGCCCTTCCCGCTCACCTTCCGCGGTGCGATAGTAGAGATGGGCATAATGCAATGTGAATATGGTATGCACCAGAATCCAGGAGCAAACGATACAGGAAAACGATAGCACAAAATGGAGCGTCAGCTCCGACCAGGAGGCCGTTTTACCCGCCGCGTGCAGCAGGTATAAAATGGCAAACAAGCTCACAAACGACGCGACCACGACAAAGAGGGAAATCGCGACCCGGCTCGAATCCTGGCCATCCACCTCCCGCCTGACCTGCCCGGGATGCGAGCTGAGGATGGTCACCCAGGCCAGGCCCAGATGTACCGCGCCGTACACCAGCCAGCCGATCATCCAGCTGACGGGCCTATCAACGAAAGGAGCAGTCGACACGACTGCCAACGAACCCAAGATAAGCGCTATAACAAGCTTGTGATGGGCATCCAGTCGGTTAATAGATGTAGTGATTCGCATAGAATATCGGGGAGAGGTTTTCAAAAAAGGAAATATAGTTTATTGTCAATTTAATTGCTCAAAATACGAAAGCTGGCGGAAACCGCTTAATAACATTTCCCAGAAAAAGTAGAACTACTTTGGTATTGTTGTTTACCTTATAGTTTTGTAGCTGATAAGCCTAACCCTTCCCGATCAATGCGACCTCCTGTTATACTCTGCGCGTTTTCGAATTCCAGCGACGCATACCTCTCACAGCTCGAAAAGGAAAAAGAAGCCATTTCGGATGCTTTACGCGAGCGGCAGGGAAAAGGCCATTTGCTGCTCGATACCGATCCCCGGACGATCAAGAAACTGCGGGACCGCCTGCTGTTGTACCAGCCCCAGGTGGAGATTATCCATTATGCCGGGCACGCCAGCGGCAGCCAATTGCTGATGGAAGACGCCACCGTATACGGAGCAGGGTTGCTGCAATCGATCCGGCTGCAAAAGAACTTGCAGCTCGTATTTCTCAACGGCTGCTCCACCCAGGAGCAGGTAAACCAGCTCCTCGACGCAGGCGTGCGGGCAGTCATAGCCACCAGCGTCGACATCGGCGATGATACCGCTACCCGCTTTGCCGAAGATTTTTACCAGAAGCTGGCCGGCGGGCACACCATCGACGAAGCTTTCAAGCTGGCCACAGAAGTGGTTACCGCCAAAAACAATGCGACATTAAATACCGAAGAGCATCAGGAGCGCGGCATCGCACGGACGATCCAAGCGCCGAATGCAGGGCCTGTGTGGGGCCTTTACCTGCACAAAAACCACCAGGATGCCGCCAGCCACCGGTTATCGGAAAAGAGCTTCTACGAGCTGCATATCAAAAGCCAGATCGATTCGAATTTCAATACTTCCGAGGACGCTATTCTTGCCTCGCTCTACAACGTACTGATGACGTTCAGCGACGAACTTCCGATGTTCGAAGACCTCGAAAAGAAATACGGCGAACAATGGGACCCGAAGAGGTTCGACGTCAGGGAGGTCAAAAACGCGATTATCAACAGCTTGCCCTCACCTATTGCCGAGCAGGTACGCAAATTGCTCGTCACCGAAGACGAGCCCCTGGCCAGCGAGCGCCTGCGCTTTTTGATCAACACCTACTCTGTGATGGCCGACCTGCTGCTATTTATTATGTTTTCTCAACTTTGGGAAGCATTGGTGCAGGGAAAGGTACCTGTTCTGGAAGACCGGCTCAAAGAACAGATCAATGCTTTCTTCCTGCTCGATCAGCAGGACAGGCAGGCCTACGACGTGATCCCGCTCGTGCGGCTGATCCACGACAAGCTGAAAGCCCATGACGTACCTTTATTTGTAAGCGAAATGTCGCATCTGGCCGACCTGATGGACGAGCGCGACAGCGAGTTTTTCGGAGGGTACCTCAATATTACGCGTATTAAAAGTAAGTACCGGGACCTGGCCATCATGGAAGAGCTCGACGATCGCGAGTGCCGCGACGACTGCCAAAAGGCCGAGGCCAGCCTTTGCATTATGTTCAAGGAGCTGGGCTTCTGTGCCAGGTACAAGTTTGCTACGATCAAGAATATCTACATTAATAAAAAGAAGAACCAACCGGCTGTGTACCAGCACAAAATGGTAAAACTGGATTACGTGCTCGTAGGGTTTACCGACAAAATGGAAGATTTCGAGAATTTCACGGACTCCAACTCGGTGGTGATCTACAAAATCGAGGACAAGAAGCTCTCCGCATTCAATTTGTACCCGTTCGTGATCGACATGAATGCGCTGATCAGCGAGAAGCTTTCGAAGATCTACTTCTTTTATAATTACGATAAAAATGCGAGCGCCACTACCTGCACTTACAATTTCATCAAGAACATCAATGAAAAGAAAGACCGCCTGCAAATCCCGGCATTACCGAGTTTTTTGAGAAGTAAAACCGACCTGAAAATATCGCAGGAGGAGCTGGAAACGATCGGGCCGGATATTCTTCAGAGCGTGGAAGGTTTCATTTCCTATTTCAAATCCTGACAGATCATGACCCACTCACCATTCAAGCTGCTCGATTCATTCGAGAAAAGCGAACGCGGCGCATTTTTTGAAAGAGAGGAGGAAATCAGGATCATTTACAACTACATTCACGAATCGAACATCGTGCTGGTAAACGGTCCGTTGGGAACCGGAAAATCCAGTATCATCAAATGCGGTCTCGCCAACTGCTTCGAAAAAACAGACTGGCTCGAAATATTCGTCAGGCGTTACGACGATATCAACATTTCGCTGCGAAAGGAAATCAACCTCAAAAACAAACAGGATTTCCCACTCGACTCCGATATCCTCGAATGCCTCCGCTCGCTTTACCTGGATTTTTTCAAACCGGTGTACCTGATCTTCGACCAGTTCGAGGAGATATTCATTTTGGGAAGCACCGAGGAGCAAGAGACGTTTTTCAACGAACTCAGAAGGATACTCGATGCAAAGGACATCCCGTGCAAGGTGATCTTCATCATGCGCGAGCGCTACATCGCGCAGTTGCAGAAGTACGAAGGTATTGTACCGGAGATTTTCGACAAACGGGCGCTCGTTGAGCGGATGACCGACAACGACATTAAAAACGTCATCCGGAAATCCTGCGAGCATTTCGATATTGAAACCGATGAGGCCACGATCGATGCGATCGTCAGAAATCTCAAAATCGACGATAACCTGATCGAGCTGCCGCACCTTCAAATTTACCTCGACCGGCTTTGGCACAAGGCACCCGGCTCGCGCAAAAGTTTCAAAACGGGCCTGCTGGCCGAAGTAGGCGATATCCGGAATGTCCTCAAACAATTCCTGGAAGAAAGAATTGAGAGCACGATCTCGGAAGTCTCCGCGGTGCATGGGTCGGTTAATTACAACACGATCCGGGACGTGCTTTACTGCTTCGTTACCGACGAGGGCACCAAACGCCCGCAAAAGATCGGGGATATCATTTCGCAGGCAGCCCCGCTGGACATCGCCACGGCGATTGTGAAGTCGTTGGCGGGCAAGAATATCCTCAGGCTCGACAAATACGGCGGTAACGGAACCGACAGCATTTATGAAATTGCCCACGACAGCCTGGCCAAGATCATCCATGACAAGTTTAGTCTGGAAAACTCGCACATCGCCCGCACGATCAAGACTATTAAAAATGCCTACCTGAAATACGAGCAGTCCAACAAGATCTGGTTTCTGAGGTCTTACCTCGACCGCAACGATTTGCGCGATATCAGGCGGTCGACCAAGGACATTAAGGAAAATGTAGCCCTGAGCAAGCAGCCTACGCCGGAAGAATGGAAGTTCGTGGCGGACAGCAAACGCCGGCTCACGACCATCTACGGGCTCACCTATGGCGCCGGGGCGCTGTTTTTGTTAACCATACTGACCTTCCTGGCAGTGTGGAGCTCGGAAACCAGCACACGCTACCGGCTGCTCATCAACCTCGCCAGGTCCAAAACGCAGCAATACATTCTTTACAAACAATACGAACAAAACAGCATGCTCTCCGGCTTTTTCGGAGATGGGATGTTCAACGAAATTAAGAGGTATCCCGAGCACGAAAACCTTTATTTCGCCTCCATATTCAATGTGGAGCCGATCACGGATATGGCGTTCGCCCACGTTGGCAAGGACAAAAAGCTGCTGATTATCGCCGGTCCTAACACTGTAAGTTTGTATAACGAACGTTTAGGCACGCTCGAAAACCGGTACAGTGTGATCAAAAAGCGTTGGAGCCGCGACCGTTACAGCCACGGCATCACCGTAGCCATCAACAGCCACGATACCACCCTGGTGAGAATCTCCTTCGATAAAGGGAAAATGCTGCTCATGAAAAGGACGATCGATACCACGCGCATCGGGGAGTCATTCAGGCTGACATCGGAGGGGATACTAAGCGACAGTACGCAGTCGCTGTTCGATATCGACAATGAATACAATTACAACTCTTTGAGACGCTTCCCGCACGATTCGGTGATTGCCATTTCCGACACGCGCATGGGTATTACCCGGTTGTTCTGGACGGGTGTCAACAGAATCGAACCGAGCACGCGCCTGCTACCCGAAACCAAAGTTCGTTTCCTGCTGCCGTTAGATGCCGAGGACCTTGAATATTTAAAACGAAATTCGAGTATCGGTGCCAAAGAGGATTTGTGGACATACCTGGAAAATGAATACCTCACGTCGATCGACCGGCTGTCGAGCCATTTCTTCTCCTCCGAAAACTCGGGTTCGCTGGTCCATCTGAAAGGTGTATTGAGCGCATTGATACGGCAGGTGGAGGGGCAAGACAATTATGGTTTGTGGATGGCGCTATCCCGAAAAATAAGTGCCGATGGCAACCGGCGCCTCAACGAAATCTTCTGGGATGCACGTGTTGAACTCGAAGGCAAGATCCAGAAAATGAGAGAAGACGAGCGGAATGCACTTTTCACGTTCGTGCGTATGCAGTCCCGGCGTTACGCGAGCAACGACCACATCCTGTTCCTGGAAGATATGCGCGAGAGGCTTCCGAATGACCTGTGCCTGAACCACGACCTGTCCATCGTATACAACAATGCGTCGTGGTACCGGCTCTTCGACGGAGACTTCAAAAAGTCGATTGAATATGCCCAAAAAGGTACGGCAGTGCCAATCGCAACCAAATCGCACCTCGATTACATTTACGTGAACATGGCGCATGCCTACCTGCTTTCCGGCAAGGCGGCGGAGGCCAGAAGGTACTACCGGCGATATGCGGCCAGCAAAAACTTCAATGAAAAGAACTGCACCTACACCGATACCCCCATTTACAACCGCGATGTCATGATCGCCGATTTGCAGTCGTTTACCAGAAAGAAAATGATCCCGGACTCGCTGCGCGATGACGTTGCGTCGATCATCAGCATGCTCAACACCATTGAAATACCCGGCTATAACAGCTTGGCCAGCGCATTGACCGACTCGTCGATGACAAAATAGTTGAGATGGTGGCACGATACCTTTTGCGGCACGGTGGCGGTCTTAGCCTGGAAGATGCTGTCCGTGCTCACGGCGATGTCGTTGACCGTGTTTTTGTATACCCAGGAGCCTATTTGCGTCACTACCTTTTCCATTAAAGGTAGGCCGTTGCTGGCCCGCAGGTAGGCATCGAGGTCGCCACCGACGATGAAATAGGGAATCGGCGCCGCATTTTTCTGGGTTAATTTCCGGATAAAATCGCTCCCGCTGTCCATTTGTGCCAAAGTGTGCAGCACTTGCTTGTTACCCACTTTCAGGACTGACGACAAAAAGCCCGTGACCGCGCCCACCTGCGGGGGAAACAACTTCGTACCCAGCGCCAGCGCTACGGACGCCCAGCTGACGTAGCCGGGAATCTCCCCGAACTTGCTGCCGCCATTCGGTGTGCCGGCCATAATGAGCTTATCGACGAACTTGTCGCCGCCCAATTCCTCGATCATATACCGCGACACCAGCCCGCCCATTGAATGTGCTACCAGTACCAGCTCCTTTCCGTCGTTTTCGTTAAATCCGAGGGCGTTCAGCTTACCTTTCAGGATCGCTGCGATTTCCTCGATCGGCGTGTTGAGGTTTTCGTAGTCGTAGGTTATAACGAGATCATAGCCGCCATCAATCGCCATTCTGAATGTCTTGGCCATATCCTCGGTGTCGCCGATAATGCCATGCACCAGCAACAATACCGATTTGGCCTGATTAACCTTTCCTTCCAGGCCCTCGCTTTCACGGACTGCATTATTGGCGTAATCCACCCAGCGCAAACGGTTCGGATCGGTTTGAATGCCCAGCTTGCCCGCGAATTTCAGGAACACCATCCTGAAAGCCCCGCCCAGGCTGCGCGTCTTCTCCACCGCTTCTTCGGGGATGGTATCCACGCTGACCTGCATCACTCCGGGCGCCGTGATCGCCAGCGTGCCCATGGGTAGGAAGTCCTCACCGTCGAAAAAGAACGGCAATACCAGCTCGTCTTCCCGCTCAGGCCGGATGTCGATAATGAGCGGCTTCTCTTTCAGGGCCGCTGCATTACTCAATTCCACCACCTCGGCAATACTACGGTCCTCCCCTCTGGTACTTTCGTCGAAGTTCACGATTTCGAACCAGGGATTGCCCGCTGCATAAGCCTCGCTGATGACCGGCTTATCGACACTCCTCGTCCTGGAGACGAGCGGGGCCCAGCCGAGCTTCCCGCGAAACGAATCGTGCGGACGGACCGTAATGCCCTTGCCGATAGTCACTTCCTGTGCACCGAGTTGCCGTTCGGCCTTTTTGACCAGCCTGATACTGACCGCTTTTGTGATCCAGTCGGACTTTCCGCCACCAATTCCTTTCGATTGCCCCAGGCCTCTGCTGCCCGATGGCGCTACGGTGGCCCCTATTTGCAGCGGCTCCTGTACGAACAGGCTGCTATCAATGGCTTCCGTGGAAACAATGAGTTTCAGGGTGTCGATCTCCTCCTCGCTGTTGAGGGTAAAAACATCGCTCGTGAGCACGATGGATGTGTTGGGCGGCACGGGCTGCGAATCATTGAAAATGATCGTCACGCCATAATCGGGCGAGAGGTAAAGCAGAGAGACATAAACCGTCCGGGCAGTACCGTTCCGAAAATTGACTTTGAATGGGATATCCTCCCCATCGTGATCGAGCGTGATCAGCGTATCCGAAAAAACGCCGGTAGCTCCGCCCTGCTCTACCTCCACATTGAATGTGATTTGTCCTGGCAGAATGGCCGATTGCGCATTCCGCAAATCGAGCAGTCGCTGCCAGCGGGCGAGCGATTGCAGGATATTCAGAACATGGGTGGCTGCGTATTTGTCCGTTCCGAGCACGATTTGGATCGCCGCGTCGCTTCCGGTATGGTAAACGGCGGTATTCCCGTTTTCGATTCTCAGCTCGAACAAAGCGGCTGCGGGAACGTCCGTCAGAACTACCCCGGATTCTGCGGCGCCGGCCAGGGTTTCCTGCATCACCTGAGCCACCGCGCCATTACCGTAAACGAAGAATGGCTGCAAACGGAGCGATTCGGGCTCTCCCCAATACACACTGTTCGCATCGAGGGACAAAGCGCCGGTCTGCAAGGTACTTTCCGTCACATTCATCACATCCAGCACGGCTTTGCCCACAGGCCGGCCTTCCGCTACCGAGTCGTATATTTGAATGCTGACCGGCTCTCCTATCCGCTGCTCGATACCCATCCCCGCGCCCAGGTCAATCGTCCACTTGCCCGCCTTCATGTATACGCGGTAGCGCGTGAGGCGTCCGCCAGCAACATTTCTTCCGAGGAAACCCTGGCTCACATTGAAAACACCGATCGGTTCCATCTGTGGTGTCTGGTTTTTCAGAGCGTTCCGGATGAATGCCCTTACCTGCACAAACAGGTCTGCGTAAGTGATCTGCCCTCCGCTTTTGCCCAACACGGAAATCAGCGATTGCGTAAACTGCCCATGCCCGTTGTTCTCCCACGCGCGCTCCACGCGGTCGCACGCGGCAAGCAGCAGGTGATCGGAAGACGGGATATTGACATTACCCCGCTGCACATAGGCACCATCGAGGTAAGTTTCAAGAGGCCGCACATCGGAGGTGCCTTTTTCAAATCGCGGCTGCATTTGCAAAAACTGTTCGAGCTCCCGCGTGACCGACCCTGAATGGCACGAATCCGCGATTACGACGATCCGTGGGCTACGCGCGCCCACTTCTTCCAGTAAAAGCGCGATTTCCTTATCGGCCAGATCATATTTCCCCGGTTCGCGGCTGTCATGCAAAACCCAGGTCTGCTCCTGGCTGTCGGATGTTGCGGCCTGAAATTCTGGGGCGGTAATGCCCGTGGACCCATGCCCCGAATAATAGATCACCGCCAAATCCTGCGGCCCTGCCTGAGCGAGGTGCTCCCGAAAGCCGGCAATCACCTTCGCGCGCGACGCGTTAGCATCCGTAAGCGCGAGGATCTGACGCTCGTCGGGGATCAGATCGCTATAATTTTCTTTTAAAAACTTCCCAAAATCGGAGACATCGTTCACACAGCCGTTCAGCGATCTGATCGGCGGGTTAGAGGTGGTACTGTACTCATTAATGCCAATCAGCAATGCGAAGATTTTCATAAGATAAAAGGTTGGGTTGGGAAGAATGGCAGTCTTGCAAGAATGAGCCTGTAATCAGCGAACGGTGGCTCGAATTGCCTGAAATTACCTTCCTGATGAATTAAAATCAACACCCGGTATGCTTTATTATTGAACGGGGAAATGATGCGTGAAAAATGACCGGACCCGGTAAATAATTTCTTTGACAGCTATCCCCAAGACCCCGGAAAAATACCGAAATTGAAAGTTTAGTAAGCGAAATTACCAACATGGGCATCGGGACAATCACCCCTCGACAGCATAAAACAAGACGGAACCGGCTGTTTTTCGTCGCGATCGACAAGTACGATCATTGGACGCCGCTCCATTACCCGGTATCCGACTGCCAGCGCTTTTTTACCGTACTCAAAGATTTTTACGGGTTCTCGGATGAAAACTTCGTGATCCAGCCGCTGTTTGACGACAATGCCAAAACCGATATTGTTTTTGATGAGATCTGTTACCTGGCCGATAAGGACGAAAACGGCGAGCTGCGTATCCGGCCGGACGAGAACCTGATCATCTATTTTTCGGGACACGGCCATTTTGATAAAAACAAAGAAGGTTACTGGGTACCCTCCGACGCGCCGATCCTTTCGGAAAGACCGAGCGATCTGAAAAAACTGATTTCGGTCAGCGAGGTGATCCGGATCCTCTCCAATATCAAAGCCCACCACATTGTACTGATCGTCGACGCCTGTTTTTCGGAAGCTTTTGCAACAATGGAAATAGACGTGGCACAGCAAAGCCAGTCGGCCGAAGCGGAGGAAGTTCCGTCGCGGTGGGTGCTCACTGCCGGGCGCAATGGCGTGGTACCCGACAAAAGCCCGTTTGCGGACGCGCTGATCGACATTCTCCATGATAATGCGGACGACAGCATGTCCATCAACTGGCTCGGCGCGCAAATCACGAAACAAGTCCGCGACAACGGCTTTGAAATAGAACCGCTTTGCAAAAGCCTCGTCAACCAAAAATACAAACTGGGCGAGTTTTTCTTCCACCGCTCCGTCAAGGCAGCGGAACCAGCCGCACCATTCGACCATGAGAACCTGCAAAATACACTGCGGGCAGGCTCCAAAGCGCAGTTCGAGCGGCTTCAAAAAGGACGTTACAAATACCTGAACATCGAGAGTATCCTGGTTTCGGAGATCAATCTCGGCAAATACCTGGATGTGCAGGTCAAAACCGACACACAGGTAGCCTCACTTGAACTGGCGGTAGCAGCCTTATGGCAAAACAAAAAAACGCAGGCGCTGCTCGTGGGCGATGGCGGGATGGGTAAAACGGTGTCGCTGCTATTGCTATGGCGGGACCTGCTTTTTGAAGAAAACGGCCCCGTTCCCGTATTCATTCCGCTAAACGAGTACAACTCTGCGTCCGAAGCCGAGCGCAACGACTTCGTAGTCAGGTATATTTGTAAAAACCTGCTCAGTATCCCCGAGCCACCCGCGGAGACGGCAAATGCCCTTTGGAAGCTGTTTGAGACACCACGCGAAGGGAAACCATCGATGATTTTGCTGCTGGACGGCCTCAACGAAGTGACCGTTCCCAAGGGGCGGCTGATGGCCACCGTGAACGACCTTGCAGCCCGGGCGGGCGGTACGCAAATGGTGATATCGTCCAGAAACAAGCAGATTGAGAAACTGGACCTGGCCAGGGAGAATGCCGCATTAATGCAGATCCTGCCCCTCACGCAGGAAACCGTTGTTGCTTACCTAAAAGAGAAAGGCCAGGAAATACCTGCCAACAAGGATCTGCTGGGACTGTTTGCGAACCCGATGATGCTCACGCTGTATTCCGGAGCCAACAACATTGCATTGAGGTTCAAAGACGACGACCGCTTCCATTTCAAAAAAGTGACCACCTATGGGGAGCTGCTTTGGAATTTCAATGAAGCCCAATTGGCGCAGGTGACGGACGTCAACGACGAAGCCGACATCCGCTACCAGAACTTTCTCCTGCGCGTACTCGTCCCTTACATTGCATACAAAATGGAAGACAAGGGCAAATACGCCATTACGATCCGCAAACTCGCCGATCCCACTTTCAATTTCAAAACACTACTCGACGAGGCTTTCGCGGAGCTCGACACGGAAGAATTGACCGAACTGTATCCCGAGTTCGAAGGCAAGCGAAGGGAACTGGGCCTGGGAGTACTCACCGGCCTGGATGAAAAAGAACAGCGCTCGGGAAAAGTAAAGCAATTCCTCGTCGAACGCCTCCGCGTGCTGGTCATGGAAGGGGACGACCTGCGGTTTTTACACCAGAATTTCAGGGATTTCTTCGCGGTATGCCATATACGTAACATGACGGAGGCTGCAATGGTACGACGGGTGCTGCCGGATGTGTTTTTCAGAAACTATATTCCGGTGTACCTGCGGCGGCTGTTAGGCGAAATAGAGGGCGAACATCAATCGGTGCCGGCCTGGAATGCAGCCAAAGGTCATATGGAACTGTTGGAAAAAGAAAACCTGCTATCGCGCCTGATGGATTTATGCCGGACGGATTCGGGCATTACTGCGGGCGATGCGGAACGGGCATTCGTGATCCGGAATGTGATGACGATCTGGCTCGATTTGCGCCAGAGCCTGGCCGGCGCCAACCTGACCTGCCTCGACTTACGCCAAATCCAGTTTAACGGCCTCCCGTTGTCCCGCCACCGGGGCAGCGCCTACCTTCCGGCGCGGTTTGAAGGCAGCGTGCTTGATGGCGACAGCTTCCTGTTTAAAGGACATTACGGGCAGATCAACCAGGTACATTATAGTAATGATGGCAAGAGACTACTGACATCGTCGGACGATGGAACCATTAAAGAGTGGTTTACAGCCACGGGCAAGCTTGTGCAGACTTTTTCCGGCCATACCGACAAAGTAATATCGGCCAGATATAGTGCCGACGACCAGAAAGTGGTTTCAGCTTCTTTTGATACGTTCGTTAAAGAATGGTCGGTAGCCGATGGCGCCGAACTGGCCAGCTACGAACATTTGCATTCGAAGGTCAACGACGCGGTGTACTCGCCGGACGGGACCAAAATTCTCACCTGCGCCGACGACAAGCTGCTCCGGGAATGGAGCGTTGCCACCCGGGAATGCATCGCAACCTACGCCGGCCACAGCAAAAATGTTTCGGCAGTGTGTTACAGTCCGAAAGGAGATAAAATCCTGTCGGCTTCGGCGGATGCCACCGTCCGCGAATGGTCGGTCAAAACGGGAGAATGCCTCCGGGTAATGAGCGGCCATACCGAAAAGGTGAACAGTGTTTGTTACCATCCCGATGGAATGCAAGTACTGTCGGCATCCGACGACCGCTCGATCATCGAATGGTCCGCGGAAAGCGAGGCGCCGTCCCGCTTTTTCAAAGGACATACCGACCAGGTGTATCATGCCGTTTACAGTGCCGACGGCGAAAGGATACTTTCCGCATCGAAAGACAAAACCATGCGGGAGTGGTCGGTCAAAACCGGCCTGGAAAGCCGCACCTACGCTGGACACACGGACAAGGTGAATTTTGCGAGCTATTCGCCCGACAAACCCCGTGCCGTTTCGGCTTCGGACGACAAATCGATCCGCGAGTGGAGCCTTGAAACCGGCACGCAGCTATATGCGATCAGCGGGCAGTCCGACTGGGTGGTTAACAAATGCGTCGTCAGCCCCGATTCCCAAAAGTTGCTCACCGTTAACTACGATCGCACTTTCACCGAAATACACATCGCGTCGGGCATTGCCTTGCAGACATTCCGCGGGCATGAGAAATGGCTGCACCGAGCAAGGTACAGTGCCGACGGCACGAAAATCATCTCGACCTCCGACGACCTAACGATCCGCGAATGGCTCGTCGCCACCGGAGAATGCATCCGTATTTACAAGGGCCATTTGCTGGGCGTCGAGGATGCCGTTTACAATGCCAACGGCACGCAAATTTTCTCCCGGGATTTCGGGCACAACTTCCGCATTTGGTCGGTAGCTACGGGTGAATGCCTGGAAATCATCGACGACGAAGCGAAAAAAAAGCAGCTGCAATCGGACATGCAGGCGCTTGTAACGGAGGCCGCCAAGCCATTCAATATTAAAAGCAGGTACTCGGAGATCACCGTGAAAGACGCCGCCTCGAAGCCGGTGCTCTCGTTTGTGAACGTTTCGGGGCTGTCCGTGCAAGGCTGCGATTTCCGGAACGCAGACCCGGCCTCGAATTTCTCCGAGGCCGTCAGGAAAAACCTGCGAAGTTACGGCGCCATTTTCAGCGACGAGGACGAGGCCGCGTGGGAGCGCGCAAAATCGGCCGGTTAGTTGGCTACCAATCCATCGATCACATTCAAAAAGCCTCCGGCAACCGCCTGAAAGCCCTGTTTATTGGGATGGATTTCGTCGTACCACTGGTCGTCGGCCACAAGCCCGCGCGCATTGATGTAATGCACGTTCGGGAACTCGGCCGCCACCGCACGCAGGCGATCGTTGAACTCGTTGAGGATATAACTGATCACTCCTTTGCGGTCTGTCTGGCTCGTCATCCCCTTTTCGATCATGTAGCGTCCCAGCCAGCCCTTGTCGGTTTTATCCAAAGGCGTAATGTAGTCATAACCATGGCAAAGCGCGTGAATATCCGGGCGTAATGCAAAAAGCTCGTTGAACATCTTCCGGTAAATCACCTGCAAATTGTCCAGCTCGGCAAGCAGCGATGCTTCGAGATAGTCCTGCGGCGGCAATCCTGTGGCACGAGGCCCGGGTTTGATATGGTTCCGGAATTGCTCTCCCAGCACGTCGTTTCCGCCGCCGCTGATCAGGAAGAACCGCGGAGATTTGTCCTGCACCGCTTCCAGCCACTCTCCTTCCCGGTCATAGTTCGCCAGTGTATCGCCTGCTGCCGCAACGCAAAAGATCGGGTAAATTTTCGATAGGTGATCGATCGTATCAACCACCAATGGATGCTGAAACCAGGAATCTCCTTCGGACACAATTTTGGGTGCCCGCGGAAACCGCAAACGCATGATCCGGTATTTGGAGTTGCGTATCAGACGCGCTGTTTTGTTGGCCACATCCAGCAGGCCGTCGCGGATAAAGCCTTTTTCATCCAGGTGGGCATCGCGTTGGCGCAATTGCACATCGGGTTTGAGCTGATACTCGGGCTGTAAATCCGGGCGGGTTTTAACCTCGAAATAATTTCCCAATGCATACTCGGCAAGGTTTTCGTCTTCCAGCATCCGGGTAAGATCGGTTTCGGCAATGATATTGTATTCGGGATTGACATATTCCAATGTCAGCAGCTGGGTCGACCAGCTTGCGGCTACACTTTTGTCGGTTTCCCTGGTACCACCGCCGATCCCGCGGGTAGATCCCTTTTTACCCACAGTAAATGGCGACGGCAGGCTTTCGAGCGTCAGTTCCTCAATATTCGACAGGTCTTCGGCGCTGACGACAAATTGCAGGTATTCCGCATTCTTAGGCCAGTTATACAGTTGTACATAGCTGTCCAGCGAAATAGGGATGGTTGTTTGCCCGTTGTAAGTCAGCGCTTTGGAAGCGCCCGGGTCCAACGGGGTAACAATCGGATCCAGCAGGCCCAATGACGCACCGAATCCGGCATCCAGAAATACACAGCAGCAATACAACTTACGGCTGCTGGTATTCGTGATTCTGATCCCGATGCTGCCTTTCCATTCGCCGTCGATTTGCTGGTAATGCAGCCTCACAACCCCATTATCCGCACCGATCGGCTGCCCGTCGCCATCATTGACCTCAATCCGCAACGGCGAACCTGCCGCCGCATCGTTTTGAAGGTTTTTCAGAAAATGCCAGTTGGAGATATGTTTGAGGTCTTTCACCAATTCGGACGCAAATGCCTCCGAATCCAGCTCTATCTGCTCCACAACCGGGCGAAAAGTATCAAAAGGTTTGGTCAAAACGGCCCGACCATTCCGAAACAACAATGTGTAGTCGGCATCGGCTTCTTTCGCTTCCAGCCTGGCTTGCGCGGGTATTTCCGACATCAGCTTTTCCGCAAGCAAAAGACTATCCGTCAGAATATTATCCACATTATTGAGGTGGATTTTAAGCTGCTGGCTCATCAGCCCTTCCACATATCCCTGGTAAATCCTGGAAGTATCGAGTGCCGCTTCCACCGCATTATCGAACGCCAGAATGGTGGTATCCGCCCCTACCGACCGTACTTTGGCTTCGTATATCTGCTCGTCGTCACGCACGGTAATGCCGCGGGTAGCCCGCCCGATGCCGTGAATGGCGCCACGTTGCAGCACCCAGTTGCCGGCACCATCGCGTATGACGTCGGCGTAGGTGGCGCTGCCCGCTCCACCGGGCTTGTTGAATACGTTGTTCAATGCAAGTTCGCGGTGAAATGCAGGCGGAATGTACATGACAGGCGTCTGCTCGAAGGCATTGTTGAGCATCTGTTTGACGCGCCCGTGCAAAGCGGAATACGAAAGCTGCCCGCCCGAGGCTTCCAGCGATTTGAGCAGGTATTTGGTAAAAACACCCTCACCGCTTACCTCCACCGCCGATTCGTCCGACTCGCACGCCGAAAGGCTCACGTGCCTGGCCGGCGGAAGTACGGCATCGATATGCTTTCCGGCAAAATCAGCCGGGGAAAGTTCGGTGCTGAAAATGAATTTCTCCCAGGTACGCTGCGGAAAAACATAAGGGATGCGGCGTTCGACGACCTGTTCGTAGGTCGATTTGATCAGCCCTGCATTGCGGGTGTTATCGCCGGAATGGCAGCAATCCGAGATCACGGTAATGTGCGCGCCGCTTTTTGAAACGTCGTTGATCAGGTAGCGTAATTCCTTGTCGGATATCAGGTAATCGTTATCGTGGCTTTCGTCATAATAGCTCACCAGGCATTCCAGTTTGCCATCCTGTTCACTCGTCCAGACTGCCGCGTCGGCCGCCTCCTGCGTGCCGTGCCCCGAGTAGTAAAACACGATCACATCGTCTTTACCTGCCTTACCCAATTCCCGGAAGGCCTTCACGATCTCCGTTTTCGTTGCCTGCTGGTTGGTCAGAAATTGAATATGCTTTTGTTCGAACGATGTGTCATTATCCAGGTACCGCCGGACTTTTGTCGCGTCGGCCACGCAGCCTCTCAATTTTGGAAAAGCCACTTTCTGGTTCAGCACCACCTGGTCTTCATAGGCATCGATCCCGACCACCAACGCGAACAGATCCGGTTTCACCAGAGTGTCTTCATCATTGTTGAAATGGGACTCGAAATCCTCCGGCGGGGCTACTTCCACACCACGGGGCTCTGTCCATTGCATTTCGAGCGCGGCTTCGTCGGTGATAAGTCCCTTTTCCTCCGCAACAAATGCCTCACGCGTGGCACTCGCGGGCTGGTATGCCGGTGATTGTACGCCCGCGATCACCTGTTGCCAGTCGAACGCCGGCCCGAGGTCCCACTTTCCGCTGGTGCGGTAGTTGACGTGCGACACAATGCCTTTAAATGCAAGTACATCCTGGGTGCCCTGGTACCGCAGCGACTCATTGAGAAACTGGCGGGGAATATTGTATTTTTTGGTCAAAAACCGCAGCAGAATGACCAGGCTCTCGTATTGCTGCTGCGTATAGGATGCATAGTACTGCTGGTCGCGGAAGGGCTGGTTCAACTTCTGGTATGCCTCGGTCTGCGTGAGCGGGCAATACAGGTCAATGCGGCCGGGATTGTCCTTGGGCCGTGAATAAATCGTTTCCAGATTGGCACCCCGTTCCACGAGGTAACCGTAATTAATGATTTCGATCGCGATCGTCACCTTGTCCTGCGCATTGCCCGTGCCCGCGTTGCCAATACCCGCGCCTATGTGCCCCGACCAGTCCTTCGACGGAAACAGCTGATAAATGGTGCCGTCGCGAGCGATCACAAACGGCACCGAAACCCGGAAGTTCTGGGTCGTAAGCGTATTAATACCGCCGCTCAGGTTACCGGCAGTGAAATGGAGGACGATCCGTTGTTTCGGATGCGGCGGCTCCGGCGTGTTGAAATATCCCGAGCGGTTTTTGGGTTTGCAGAACACACCTTTCAACGACAGGTTTTCTCCCGCTACGGGCACCGTAAATGGCGTAAACGTATAATCAGTCCGGTTTTTGAATGCCGCCTCGTCGGCAGCGAGCGTATCGTAGCGCATGAGAAAAAGAGGAATAAGGTTGGGAAAAGCAGGGAACATCTGCGGCGCACCGGAGACGGGGACGATTTACCAAAAACGGCAGGCATTATGAAACAATTTCCTCATGATTTATTCAATGGTTTCGTAGAAATAATCCTATCTTTCCACTCCGTGCGTAGCGCTCGAATACCGTAAACTTTTAACACTATCACTAAAATGGAATCCATCGATCCAAAGCAGTACGTTAAAGAACTTGCACTTCAAAATTCCAGGGAATCGTTCATTACCGAAACCGAGCGCGAAATGCTCTCGCGAGATCTCACCAGCACTGAAATAGACACGCAAACGAATGTCGAACAGTCGTTTATGAACGACAAAAGTCTGGTGTCGTTCGTATCCGAAGTGTCGGATCAGCGGCGGCAGGATGTGTTGCATTCCGTGCTGCTGGCGCAACTGGCGGCCAACAAGAAGTTTCCGGAAGAGGACCAGATCAAGGACTGGTATGATGAATTCGTGAACGTACTGAGCAACATCGGATGGGCCTTTCAATCCGCGAGTTTTACACCATTCACTTCGGAAGGCTCTACAATCGAAGTCGACAAGGCCATTATCGACCTCGTGGCCAGTGCCGTGGGCGGCTCGGCGCTCGTGCCGCTCGTGACCAAAACCCTGGATGCCATCAAAGGCCTCAGCGATACCAGCGGCAAATTCATCGCGTTCGAAAAAAATACGCATACCGCCACCAAAGGCGCATTTCAGATCGGAATTGCCAAGGAAGTAAATAATACGGTTGCGCTTCAACTGGGGACTTTCCTGATCACTTCTTCCGACACGATCAAGCAGATTCTGTTCTTCAAATCATCCACCAACCGAACGACCCTCGAATTCTGCTCACGCGTGGGTACGCTGGATGAAACCACCTACGCAACGGTCCGCGATGCGGTTCAGGCAAAACTTGGGCTGAAAGCGACTGATTTCATCGCAGGTATTGATTTGAGTTAAATACTATTTTCAGCAAATGCATTTGTGCAGCGCTCCTAGCTGAGCGTTGCACAATTAGTTAGATCACATCTGGTTTCCCGACCATTGCTGCACCGCCACAATCACCGGCTGCAAAGCCCTGCCTTTCTCGGTGAGACTATACTCCACCGTCGGCGGGACTGTCGCATATGCCTGCCTGTGAACCAGTTCTTTGGATTCGAGGAGCTTCAACTCCTTTACCAGCATGCGCGTGTTGATCCCCGTCACCGCTCTTTCCAGTTGCTTGAACCGCATTGTGCCTCCCATCAGGGTATTGATGATCGACATCGTCCATTTGCCCGAAATCAAGTCCATTGCTGCCTGGAACGGACATTCACTGCCCGGTAATTCAGTTTTTTCTTCGGCCATAACAATCTGTAAATCAACAAAGCTTTACTTTTTACCCCTAAGGAACAAAAGGATAACTACTTGCAAAAGTAACCGTACACGGGCAATTTCGCATGAAACAAACGACTAAGTTATGCTATTGACAGCTATCAGAACCCGGATCCAAACCGAATTTGAAAATGTACGTGAGGTGGAGGCCGACGGCGACTTCTTCTTGATGTATAAGGATGAAGAAAAATTCCCTTTCGCTACGATCGTGACCAGCGATAATGACTTTGACAGTGTATCAAATCTCAACCGGGATGGTTTTTACCGGCTCAACATCGGAATCGACAAAGCCACATTTCAGCATTTGTTTGCCTTTATACCTTCCAAACCGGGCATCGGTGGCTACATGGATTCCGGCATTGATTTCACCAAAGAAAACACGCTCTTTCCCCACCCTTTCTACGGAACGATGTATTGGGTAAGCATCGTCAATCCGACCGAAGATTCGTACCCGCAGCTTAAAGGCTTCCTGGATTATGCCTATGCGAAGGCTAAAACAAGCTACGAAAAGGGGCATTCGGCGGCTTAGCCTCAACTCACCTGAATATGCAAATGATTGTCATTATCGGGAAACACATATCCCAGCTGCGAAACGAGCGAGCTTAGCCGGGAATCGATCAGTAAGGTGCTGCTCACGCTGCTGAATTTCTTCAAGCTTTTCCGACCGAAGAAATCGCCTTGCAGCGGCAGACCGAAGCCCAGGCCTTTTTTATACATCGCCGGGAGGCTGGTCAGGTAATTGAGAATATTAACCACCATCTCCACCGCCCGGGCGGATTCAAAGCTGCCGCCGCGGAAGTTGATGTCGATGCACCTGCCGACGCAATGCCCGGTGCATTTGCCGTCGGAGGGTTTGCGAATGAAACTCCCGATCACAATGTCTTTGAAGTTGGCGGCTTTGGCGCATTCGCAAATGTGCGCGATAATGGGCAGCGCTTTGATGACGGATGTTTGAGGGTTCACCTGGTGTACCGGCAGTCCGCCGACGATCCGTCCGAGCTGATCTTTGGAGCCGAATTGGCGGTTGGTTTGCACAAATCCCTCCGCAACAATATCCAGGATCGTCTGTGCATATTGCCGGTTGGTATCGAATATGTTTCCCGGTGTTGCCGGCTGAGTTGGCGGAGCCGGAGCGTCGGTAATGCCGAGCACGGCTTTCATGCGCGCCCAGGTAACCGGCCCAACGATGCCATCGGCCCCCGCTTGGGAGAAACCCTGCTGCAACTGCCATTGCGACACCGCTTCGGCAAAGGCTTCTTCGCCAAGACTGACATTCGAGCTGCCGGTGAGCGGTAGCAGCAATGCATTCATAGCATCGTAATGCGCTCCCCATCCCAGCGAGTTGGCATACCGGCGGTTTTGGGCGATGGCTTTGGAAAAGTCCTTTACCTGATTTTCAATGTCGTCGTAAAGATCTTCCCATTCCGGGCCGTCTGTTTCGTACTCTGCTGTTTGGGCGTATCCACTTTCCATCCCGTAGAATGTCGCCTCGTCCACGGCCTCCCGGTGCTGCATTTCATTGTCGGGGCTGTCGTATTGCTCGCTTTCGACGTATTCATGGGTAATGGTCGGGTGGCCGCTTACAGGTACGTACCCGCCGATATTTTCACAGATCACCTGCCCTATCCCGATCGTCCGCAAGTCGAAGTGCATGATATCCCCGCTGGCTCCCGGGCCGAAGTCGGTAGCGCCCCACGCGAGCCCGGCTATTTGCCGGAGCGCATACACGAGGTCGGTATGCAGGTTCAGAAAGCCGTTGAGCGGATTTTTGCCGCTGAATGTCGCCGATGCCCGCCAATAGGCCAGTTCGGACGCATTGCGGCGAAGGTAATCGATGAACTCGTCGCTGTGGGTCTTCAACTGCCGGTGAACGGCCCGCGTATCATCGCCATGCGCCTGGGCAATTGAATGCAGGTATTCGAAAATATTGGCGCCGGGTAACGACTGATTACCCGCAGCATTGCGAAGCGCCTGGATCATCCTCACGCGTTCTTTCAACAGCTCTTTGTCGTATTGCACCCAGCCCGCCCCTATCCACGGATTGGCATACGCATGAATGTCGATGGCGAGGCCGAAGCCGTGCAGCGCCTCTTTCTCCTTCGAAAGCCGCGCCGCGCTGTAACGGGTATCCGCATTGAAACCGAGCGCTTTACCCAATGCAGCAGGTGTAAGTCCTTTGTATGCCGTTTGATTCAGAAGCCACTGTTCGGCTTCTTTCATTTTCCGGTACAGCAGCAAATGCACGCCGTCGGTTAGTTTTACGCCCAGCCAGGCCGGTTTAACAATGTATTTAAACCAGTTGGCGGCGCTGAATTCGTTGTTGGTCAATGCGCCTATCCGGGATTTGATCACCGCCCTGTTCAGCTGGCCCTGCCCGTAAAAGCCCGCGCTGTTGAGCGCGGATTTCAATTTATGTTCGAAAAATTCCAGCGTTTCAAATGTCGATGGGCCCAGAATACCATCCTGATCGGCCTCAGCCAGGTAGTTCGCAATCTGGAACTGATGCACGGCCTCGGTAAAAACTGTGTCAGCGACCGTCGTGGAGGTACTTACGTCGAACGGACTGGCTGCATTGGCGGAGTTATATGCGCCAAGCAGCTGGCCTATCACATTCAAATCGACGGACTGGCCCAATTTCGTTTTGATATCCGCCAATGGAATGCCGGACTTGGTGATCTGTGAAGCATTCGTAGTAGTGCATTTCTTGTTTGTAGCGGGGTCGAGTACGGAATAGGTCTTGCCCGCATGTGTGAGGCTCAATTTCGGTTTGCGGCGTCCGGCTTCATCCTCCTCGGCCCACTGCGGCTCATTACCTGTCAGGTTATCGAGCAGTTCGGCGGTTTCTTTCACGATCAGCTTCACCTTCCGCAGCCGATGGTTTTTCAATGCCTTTCGGAACGATTCCAGGACTTTTGGGTCGATCGACTTCGATACGATCAGGCGGCGCTCGGCTTTCGTCAGCAGCAGCCGTTTGATGTCCGCCATGGTCCGGACGTCCTTATAGAATCTGAAATTTTCAATTAATGCCTTTTTCAATGTATCGTTTTCAAATGCCTTATCAATCGCATGCTCTATCCATTGTGCGCTCATTTGCGGGCCGGATAGCGTCATACCCAGTTTAGGACTTCTTCCTCCTTTCACTTCAATCACATAAATACGCACCCGTCCCCCACTGACGGAGAACCCAATGAGGTCGATCCCGTGCCCCGAACCGTTGTATTGGCCCGGAAGCACATGGTCCATCTGAACTTTCACCCCGTCGCCGAGGTCCATACCATCGTTGATCAACAATTCCCTCACCAGTTCCTCGGCTTCTCCGCCGGTTTTCAGGCCCAGCTCCACATCTTCCGTCTCCACCCAATCTTCGAATTCATAATCCATTTCCTGGTCAGCAGCCGGCACGAACAGCTCCATTCCGGAAGCGCTCACCTCCTTGATCGAATCGATCGTTCCGAATACCGCGTGGCTCAGCTCTATGTATTCGTAATAATCCTGGGCTTTACTGAAACCGTTGATCGCCTTTTTCAAGGCCGGTGCGGAAACCACTTTCCGGATCTTCATCAATGCGGCCGATTTGGAAAGCAACTCTTCTATTTTTCTGAATTTAGCCGCGAACCTCGCCGGTACACTCGCGCCGGAGGTAAGAATGAAGATCACTACCTCGAACAAAATCCATCCCACGAGCTTGCCGATGGAATACAACTTTCTCCGCGGGTCGATGGCGTTGAGGTCCGCCCTGATTTCATCGACTTTCTCTCCGACAATGTCCATGATCACCTGCCAGACCGCAGAAGCCGCATCCGCGAGCGAGAGCTCCGAAAACTCCTTGTACAGATCGTACAGCTGCTCGAACAGCTCACCGGTGAAAATGCTTTTGATGAAATCCCACAACCCTTTGACCGTATCGATCGCCGAGTCGATGAAGCCATCCTTAACCCCTTCCAGAAACCCGACAATGCTCTTTCCTACAATAATCGCCGCATTCTTCCAGTCGGGGCGCACGCCTACGATGCGGCTGTCGCGGAGCATTTGAATGTAAGTCTCGTTGGGAAAGTAAATAAACCTGTTCTCTCTCAAACGAATGGTTTCGTAAATCGTACGTGTTTCGGCCATATCGCGGTCGAGCACGTGGTTGCGCCACCAGGTGGTGCTTTGTCCCTGGTAATCCAATGCATCGCCGTCCGCATTGAGGATACTGAATGCGTGGATGATCGTGCGCCGGTCGTTACCGATCTCGATTTCGTAATTAGGATAAAACCGTTTTACCAGTGTGTCGAGCGCGTCGTTCTTTTTCACCAGATAAGCCCCTGGCGGCGTTTTGACCGTTACCGGGTCAGGCGCTTTGGAACTATCCGGCGTGGCCAGGTGGTATTTCTGTATCCAGCCCGACTGCCCTTTTTGCGTACTGATTTTCACCCAGTCCTGTTCTGTTGCGATGGTCGAAAGGCCGGTTACCGTCACACGCTCGCCATGCGGGTACATGACGTCATTCCGCTTGTAGGCATCGCCCGGGCGGTCGTGAAGGTAAATGCCGGGATTGCCCTTCACGTAGGCGGTGTAGCTCACGGCAGTCTCGGTGGGCGCATTGGCCTTTTTGGATTTTTCCACTTCGGCCAGCACAAAAGTCCTGATCGCCGCCCAGGTTTTCTCCCCCAGCCGGCCGTCGATCATCGTGCCCTTGAAACCCAGTTTGGGCTGCCACAATGCTACCGCTTTCGCAAATAACTCCTGGTTCGGGGATTCATTATGGAAACCCAGTACTTTCAGTATGTCCAACTCAAATTTCTCCCATCCTAGTATTTTGGCGAGCTTCTCATTGGCTACCGCGGCTGTTTTGAGATTCACATGGGAGAAAGATGTCTGCCGGATGATCGTTTTCAGCATCGCCATCCACGTCGATGGCCCCAGCATACCGTCCGCAGGATACAGATCATTGGCCCTTTGCCATTCGGCCACTGCGTACGCAAAGTTTTCCTGCGTCGGGGAGCTGTTCGGATACCCCAGCAATGCATTGATTTCAATTTCAAAATACGACCAGCGCAGCTCGGCCGCATACCGGTCATTCCATTCGATCGCCTTCGGCAGATTTACCTCTTCGTCCAGGAGGGCCTCGCCGGAATACAGGTCCTGTAAATCCCAATCCTGTTCCCCGCTCGCTACCACGGCCGACGACGATTCGGTTTGAAAATCCTCGTCGTCGGTGAGCCAGAAATCCGCGATCGGCGTGCCGGCAAGCATCTGGTCGATGTTTTCATACTCGTTACCCGTTTCGCTCCCGGTTTCGGGAACAAAATCAATGAATGGAGATTGCATAAGATCAGAATTTACAGGTGGCTGTTAATTAAGGGCCGGGTTCACCCGGGCGCCGTTCGACTGCACGCGCACAGTACCGGTAATGTTGGCCTCCGGGTTTTTGATTTTGTGTCCGGTGGCTTTTTCCCAGTTGTTGATCACCGTCAGGATATCCAGTAGCGCGTCGCGTTCGGCAGGGTCGGGCGTCACACCCGGCAGTCCCCGCTGGCTTTCGATCACATTCCTGATCCACACCGACGGCGCTGTGAGTTCGAATGTACCAAACTCGATGTTCCTCAGGATGGTAGCCATCGGCGCGGCCATATCAAACAATGCCTGCGATTTCTTGTGCGCTTCCAGCCCCACTTTCTTACCAATATTGTCGAGCCGCTCTGATGCCGTATTCGCCTGGCAGCCCAGGAAGTTCACCAGCGGGCTATCGGTCGAGACGATGTACATCAGCCACGTCATAAACCCGACGCTCGCATACTCCTGCCGCGACAGGTTCATATACCGGTAATTCTGCAAGGTAAGTGTGCCGTTACCGCCGCGGCGGGCCAGCAGGATCTGCCGGATTTTGGTCGCCATATCGATAATCCGCTGGTAGTCGGTGGTATTGGCGCCGCTGGTATTATTGGCATTGATATATGCCTGCCAGAGCTCCGCCAGGAGCTGTTCAAACAGCAGCACAAACTCCCGGTTGGCGGTTTTGGCCTTGTAATAGGGAAACTCCGCATTGGAAGCATCGCCAAATGCCAGCTCCATTCCGAACATCCGTTGGTAGGCATTCCGGCGTCCCCCTTCCGGCCCGAACCGCAGGTCACCGGCAATATTCCGGTAGCTGGTGTTGGACAGGGTTTTGTAGAAAAGGCTTTCCGTATTGTTGATCCACTGGGCAGCCTGCTGCTGCATCGGGTCCGTGGCGCTGGCGACTCCCAGCGCTTCGTCGTGCTGGAACAAATGGATGAGGCGACCGATGATCTGCGCGATGCGCGTGTTCTCGATCATATACGCGTATATAAGGTGGTATGGGGGCGCATCGCTCCCCTCGAAAGCGCGCGTGCCGTCCGCAGTAAGCAGGTTGATCGGGCCCCGGGTCATATCGAACCAGTGCCGCTGGATCGCTTTGTCGATCACCAACGGATCTTCGTAAAAGATGTAGTTCGCACGCGTGGCGGCATCGAACGACCCTGTATCCGGAATCACCGGCAGCGCCACAGGCAATACAACCGGATCCGAATCACGACCGGGTAGACCAAGCACATCGGGCGGATTTGCTGAAACAGGCCTCCCTGCATAATCGCTCAGCAATGGCGGATACTGATCCCGCACGTTGTCCGTGTTGGTCGTAAAAATGAGATGATCTATGAAATCCATGTCTGATCTTTTTAAGGTGAATGAATGCCTGAAATGCTAATTGTCGCCCGGTTTGAGGTAATTGCTCCGCGTACTCAAATACGCCTTGTTCCGCCGGTCATATTCCTTTTTGGTTGCCGCTGTTGCCTTTCCGGTAGCATTCTGCTGCCGGCTGACGATGTAGGCTTCTCGTTTCTTTTTTACATCTTCGAGCAAACCAGCGTAGTCCATTTTGTTGCGGACCAACTCGGCGTACACAGCCGGATCGGCGTTACAATCCAGGGAGAGCAGCGCTAACGCGTTTTCAATGTTTTCAATGAAACCGGTCATACTGTGAATGTCCCGATCGAAGCTATCTAACTGATCCATAAAATATCCGTTTAAAGGTTTTTCTAATTCATTTCAACCGAGAAGCCCAATTTGGTCATCCAGTCTTCCTGCTGCTTGTACAGCCCGGGCAGGTCGCCCGCTCCCACGCCTATTTTGTAGCCATTCAGGGCGAGCAATCGCAGGCATTCCTTCCAGATCCACGCGTGGGAAGTAAACAGCGCCGGCCCGGCCAGGTATTCGAGTTTGGAAAGTTCCAGCGGGCCCGCCCGGTTGGGGTTAATGAGCTGCGATAACGATTTTCCTTCGAATGCCCGGTGGCCTGTTCTCAACAGGATATGCACCACGGCGGGCAATGCCTCCATGCATTTCCGGATCAGCGGTACCGACGCAAAACTGACGAGTTCAATGTCGTAATCGTTTTTGAAGGCGTCGAGCAGCGCATCCCACGGGCCACTGCCATAAAACTCCCGGCACATGGTAACGTTCAGCATTACACGCAGGTAGGAAATCGGGTGCGGATCGTTGGCGTGGAATGCGAACACGCTGGCCGGCGATCCGCTCACGACATCACTCAAAGCCGCCACCGCCGCAAAGCCGGTATGTACAAAAGCAAATGCATCGGCGGCCATTTCCGAAGCCCAGCTGCTGAATGCATGGGCCACTTCGGGCGGATAACCCGAGAGCTTGTTCTGCAATGCCAGCGCCAGCTCTTCATTCCAGCCCAGAATGTGCGCTACCTGATGACCCGTTTCATGGATGATCGCAGTAGGCCTGTACAGGTTATGCTGGGTAACCTTAATGGCCGCCACTGGGCTGATCCGGCCGTCCCAGAGCCGCAGGCCCGCTTTCAGGATCGAGGCACCCACGCCTTTGTCCACGTAAGTCAGTACGAGCGGGGTTTTCCGGCCGAGCGGGTGCAGAAGCTCCTGCATGCTTTTAATGCACAAAATATCGCATGCCCGCAGAAGCGCTGCCAGCCTGGGTGTCGTACGCGAGTTGATCGCCACGGTGTAAAACTGGATCGTCTCTTCCGCTTTCAGGTACTTATCCCGCAGTTGCAGGACGCCGCGCCGCACGCTGCGCTGGTTATCCGGCCCGTTGCTGGTTTCCAGCTGCTGTTTCAAACCCTGCGCGAAGGCCGTCACTTCGTCAATGCTTTGCTTGAAGGATGCTTTGAGCAGCTGTTCCATGGTATGATCAATGCCCTGCCAGGCGGCTGCGGACGCCAGGTTTTCCAGCACCGCCAGCCGGTTGGTTGCCATAAGCCAGTGGTTAATCTGCCGCGTCAGCGACCTGTTGATGGATTCGGTTGCGTACATAAGGCCCGATCAGTCAAACTTTTTATCTGCTACAATGCTTATTTCTGGCGCTGTCAGGTTCGGAAACGACAGGTCGGAAAGGCTCCCCAGCGACAAATTGCCACGGATTGCGTTGATGACCGCCTTGATCGCCGACATTCCCTGCACATTTGTCCATACGAGCTTGATCGTAACGCCATCCTGCGGTGCCGCCTGGGCAGTTTTGAATTCGGCAGCACGCGCTTTGAAGAAGGCCACCACCGCATCGTAAGCTTTTCCGCTCAGTTTTTCGGTCAAAGCCTGCATGATCTTTCCGATCATATCCTTGCCGGCTATCTTGCCCAGCACATCCAGCGGCGCAAATTGCTCCTGCTGGTCGCCGATATGCTCAAAATAGAGCTCTGGCACCGCCTCGTGCACGATTTTGACTTTACTACCGATGTTTTTCTTCAAAATATCCCCTAATACCCCCTTCACCGCGTTGCGAACGTGCATTCCAGCCGTGAGGAAGTCGCCTTTATTCAAGTTTTCGACAATCCCGCTCGCATCCTCCTCGCTGAAATAGTAATTCAGCCGGATCTCCGATTTGACAAAGTTGAGTACCACCTGCACATCCGCCGACCGGCTTTCGGTACCCGCCACCGGCTGACCGTTTTCCACGGTCCGGTGGTTTGTCCTTTTCACCTGCGGAATGCGCAGCCGCGCCCCGTCGATTTCGAGGTAGTAAAAGCGCTGGCCTGCGGTCGCCCGAAAGCGGGTCGCCGTTTTTCGCGCCGGTACATTCCGGCCCAGCGCCGGCTCTTTCAGCAGCATTGCCGACGCCTCACTATTAAGCGGCAGCAACTGCACCCAGGCCTTCGGCTGCCGTGCATTCAGTCCCGGCAGGTTCTCGAACCGGCTGATAGCCGACAGTTTACCGCCCGAAGCGATCTCGTAAATGTGCACTTTCGCTTTCACCGGCTTGGAGGTATCGATGCCGTATTTGTCTTTCAGGAAATTGCTCAGCGGCAGATTCCGGTAGGTTTTCACCGTCGCTGCGGTTTTGGGATCGATCGTGATCTCGTATACGTGCGTAAATTTTTTGTACAATTTCACAGCTCCGGCCCTGGGCATGCTTACCCATAGTGCCTTTTGTTTGGTAGGCCGCAATTCCTCCCGAATGTATTGCGGCGGGAAATGGTCGGCTGCGGCCTGCTCGAATGCTTCCAGCAAATGCATGGTCAGCGCCTCCTGGTCGTTCAATGTGGCTTCGTCGAGGCCTGTCATGTGCTGGATAGTACCTTCCACGGTATTGGCAATGGCTTCATAGGCGAGGTCCGTTTTACCGGCTTCTGCCGTTTCGAAACCAATCGCGCTCATTCCCACATCGATAATGCTTGCGGCGAGCGGCTTAGCCACATTGGCAGGTACATATTTCTCAACCAGCTTGGCCAGTAGCCCCGCCAGGAAGTTGATCACTTTTTGCCGACCGATAATCGTCAGCGCCATTTTGATCACTGGCTGCAAGGCAATCAATGCCGCCGGCAGAAATTTTTCGATCGCCGGCGCCGGACTTTCTCCCGGTTGCAGCGCTTTCAATTCCCCTATAAATTGCTCCCGGGCCGCCGGGTAACTTTGTTTTTCTACATAGCCGCCGGTTTCGTAACTCGTGAGCCTTTCGATGTTTTCAAAAGAAAGTTCGTACTCCGATACGATATGGTCGGTTTCGCTTTCATTCCCGGAAAAAACCAACTGTGCAATGTGGTTATCGAACTCCATTTGCAGTGCTTCCAGATCCGCCTCGTGCTGGTCGGCATCGCCGGCTGCTTCTGCTTCCAGGTTCAGGTATTTTTTGGACAACGTTTCCGCATAAGGACGCAGGTTCTGGGGAAGCTTGCCGATCGCAAACTTCAATACCTTTTCAAGCAAGGGTTTAACCAGCCCCTTGATCTTATTTAATATCACATTCACAGGCAATAGCTTACCTACCGCCGCAACACCTTTTTTGGCAAGGTCAATGCCCGTTTTCACGGCCGATTTGACTTTGTTGAAAATCTTGCCGAAAAACTGCTCCTGCACAGGACTGAATGCCCCATGGTTGAATTCCAGCCGATCAAAATAAGCTTCCAGCTCCGCCATGGAATGGTCGGCCAGGTTATTGCCCGTAAAATGCTCCGATACCTTGTCGATCATGCCGGTCGTTTCCCGCAGCAGCGGCTCAAAATACTCGTTGGCCTGGCGCGTCACAAAAGGAATGTAGTTGCTTCCCATGGCAAGCTCGTTGGACACTTTGCTGCGCCATGTATCCTCCACCTCATTGGCGAGTTCGTATAATGTTTCGGTAAATTCCGCGTCGTTCAGCTCAGAGAGGAGACTGACATACCCGGCACTCAAAGGGCTGGCCGCGTCGCGGTCGGTCGTTTCGTAGGTCCTGGAAAACGGGCTGTCGATCTCAAAAATATAGTTGTTGCCCTGGGTACCGGTTTCGGTCGGGGCTTCTTCCTGCTCCCTGACAAAGACATCCGCGAAAGGAGTTTCGTATTGGCTAAGTACGCCATTCATGTTTCGATCCATAATCAACAATTTTAGGGATGATGAAAGTCACCCTGTAAAATTGCCCGGATCGCTGCCTGATTTCAATCCCACTAAAGGGGGATTTTCAATCCTTGTCAGAGAAGGTCTCGTGGTAATGGTGAATCAGGGCTGCGGTGTTTTTCGCGCCGGTCTTTTCCAGAATATTCTTGCGGTGCGATTTCACCGTTTCGTAGCTGATGAAGAGCTTTTCCGCGATTTCATTGTTGGTAAGGCCCTGCATGATCAGGCTAAGCACCTCTATTTCGCGGATACTGAGGTTGGTCGGTTTCGCTTCGGCTTTCTTCGCCGCCAGCTTCCCGATCGAGAAGAGAAACAGCTCTGGGTTGTTGGTTTGTATTTTAATGCCCAGTTCAAGAGAAGAAACCAGGCTCTTGCCTACGGTGAGAATTTCCTGAATTTTGGCGAGAAGCCTTCTTTCCGTATCGCTATTCCACTCTTCGGAAGAAAAAAAGGCGATCTCGTCGCTTTTCTCTTCTTTGAATGTGCATACATTAAGACTGAGCCTGGCTGCCATTTCGAAGAAATTTTACTTTCGCAAACTATTTCGGCAGGTTAGGTAGAGACTAATTTAGCCATTTCGCGTGCACGGTGTCACGGCAAGGCGAAGTATCTATTTACCGGCGCGGTTCAAGCCTGCCCTTGTGCGCACGTAGCCCGCGTACCGCATAATAGAAACTACTGATTATGAGAACAATTTGCGCATCCAGCAGCTAACTTTAATGGGTTATCTCATCCACCCCAAACCAGTTTTAGCCATGGAAACATTCACCCAAAAACACCTGATCAAACCATGCATCCTGCTCGGACTCATCGCGCTGATGTGCGTCGGTTGCAAGAGCGACGATAAGAAGGACGACCAACCCACGCCCAATGACAATGCCTTCATTGCAGGCAACTGGAAATTAAAGGCACACATTACCCATAAAAAGATCAACGACAAGGTATCCGACCTGGATGATACCGCAGGACTCTTCATCACCACTCCGTGCCTGAAAGGGACGACATTCGTCTTTCAGGCAGACGGTATTTTCAAGTTTTCGGACAATTGCGACTGGGGCACCGCCGGCTTTTACACCAATGCACCGTTTACACTCAGCGCCGATCATACGACGCTGTACATCACGGACAAAGACAAGACAATCAATAAGTTCAGGATGGAATACAGCGGCAATACCATGACCATCATCAACGGCGACGACATTTCGTCTTCCAACGCCGTTCTGGAAAAAATCTAATCCATTCCAGCAGGGTCATTCTTGATTTATTTCATATTTTTATTAGATAAATCAAATCCCGCTCTATCATGAACACAGTACCTGAAACTCATCAGATTACCCCGTCGCGCATCATGGAGACCGCTACGGCTTTCTTTGCATCCAAAGCGCTGCTGAGCGCCGTCAAACTGGGCGTTTTCACCGCGCTTTCAGGCAAATCCCTCTCCGGCAAAGCGGTTCAGGCCGCATTAAACCTGCACGATCGTGGCGTCTACGATTTCCTGGATGCCCTTGTTGCGCTGGGCTTCTTAAACCGTGAAGGTTTGCTGGAAACAGCCCGCTATACCAATGCCCCCGAAACCGAACTGTTTCTCGACCGGAACAAGCCTTCGTACATCGGCGGGTTCGTCGAAATGGCTAACGACCGCCTCTACCCGTTCTGGGGCTCGCTGGAAGAAGCTCTGCTCACCGGCCAACCGCAGAATGAAATCAAGCACACGGGCAGGTCGGTATTTGAAGAGCTTTACGCCAAACCGGAGCGCCTGAAACAGTTCATGGATGCGATGTCCGGTATTTCGATCGGCAATTTCATGGCGCTCTCACGGAAGTTTGATTTTTCGCCCTACTCCACGTTGTGCGATATTGGCGGTGCTGCGGCGGTGCTATCGGTGGAGGTGGCGCGCCAAAATCCGAACATGTCCTGCACCTCGGCCGATCTGCCGGCTGTGGAGCCTATCGCAAAAGAGTACATAGCGGCCAAGGGTATGAACGGGCGGATCAGCACGGTCAATATCGATTTTTTCAAAGATGAGTTTCCCAAAGCGGATGTGATCACCATGGGCATGATCCTGCACGACTGGGACCTTGCCAACAAAAAAATGCTGATCCGGAAAGCCTACAATGCCTTGCCGGAAGGCGGCGCGTTCATCGCAATCGAAGCGCTGATCGACGACGATCGCCGCAAAAATGCATTCGGCCTGCTGATGTCGCTCAACATGCTGATCGAATTCGGGGTAGCATTCGATTTCACCGGCGCGGATTTCGAAAAATGGACGAAAGAGGCCGGTTTCCGTAGGGTCGAAGTGATTCCGCTCGCAGGGCCGTCGAGTGCGGCTGTTGCTTACAAATGACCATGGATAATGCTTTACGAAATGGCACGAAGGTCTACCTTCGTGACTACTATCCGTAGGCCTCCGGCCGGTCAGAACCGCAAAGGCGTTACCGCGGTTCTGACCGGCCGGAGGCCTACGGATAGTATGTGCAAATCAGGAGATTTGCACCAGCGCAGCACATGGTCGGCGGTCCATGGGTCCATGGTCGGCCGCAGGCCCCCCAATACCGTTAACTAATAAATTCTCTTCAAAGCGGTTAACTTATTCTACAACTTCTCTTAAACACTAAAACTAGTTCGATTTCACAACTGATTTTAGTGTCACCTTCAATTCAACAACCGCAAAATGACTTTTAAAGAACGCCTCAGTAACCTGTCCGGCAAACCGGACATTCTCATCATCCTCACCGATCAGGAAAGAGCCACACAACATTTTCCCGAAAATTGGGAGCAGGACAATCTCAAAACACTCACATTCCTGAAAAAGAATGGTTTCAGCTTCGACAGGGCCTTTTGCAACACCTGTATGTGCTCGCCCAGCCGCTCGACGCTGCTCACGGGCCTCTACCCTGCCCAGCATCATGTCACGCAAACCCTCACGGAAGGCGGCAGGTATTCGCCGGCTGAAATCGAGCTGGACAATACGCTGCCCAACATCGCCCGTATGCTTTTTGACGAAGGCTATGACGTACAATACCGCGGAAAATGGCATGTGAGCAAAGGTTCGGATGGCGGTAGTCCGGCGGCTTCCGACATTGCGATGTACGGTTTCAGGGGCTGGATCGCGCCCGACGCCGGTGAGGACACTGCCCCCGAGAATTTCGGCGGCGGATTTGCCAATCACGATAAGGCATATGTGCAGCAGGCCATCGCCTACCTGCAAAGCGTCCGTGAAAGAAGGCAAAAGGGCGACAAGCAAGCCTACTGCCTCGTGGTGTCGCTCGTGAATCCGCACGATGTGCTTTGTTATCCCAAAGGCTTCAATTATGGCTACGGCAACGATTTTCTGAACGGCCCGATTCAACTTCCGGCGACCGTTGATGAAGACCTTGCCACCAACGGCAAACCTTCCGCGCAGGCGCAGGTGAAAGCCACGGGCGCATTGAGTCTGGGCCCGCTCAACACGCAGGAGAAGCAAACCAACTACATTAACTTCTACGGAAATCTGCTGCGCGTCGTTGATACGGAGATCGGCTTCCTCATCAAAGAGCTTTACCAGGAAGTGGAAGGAAGCAAACTGGCCGACCAGGCGCTGGTGATCCGGCTCGCCGACCATGGCGAAATGGGGATGGCGCACGGAGGTATGCGGCAAAAAGCATTTGTAGCTTATGAAGAAGCCACGCGGATCCCGATGGTGATTTCCAATCCGGTCCTTTTCCCGGAAGATGCCAGCCACAAATCCACTGAGCACCTGTCGTCGCTGATCGATATCCTGCCTACGATCGCCGCGTTCGCCGGGGCTGCGGCTCCGCAGGGAATCAGAGGGACCAGCTTGCTGCCCTTGCTCGAAGAAGACAAACCGGTGCAGGAAGCGATCCTGTTTACATTCGACGATACCAAAGCCAGCGCTTCCAACAAACCCAGCGTCGTGAAGGCAGCAAACCGCATCCGCGCCGTGCGCACGAAAGACTGGAAATACACGCATTACTTCGATGCCCTCGGCGGTTATCCGGATGAATACGAGCTGTACGACCTCCGCCAACCCGACGCCACGGAATACGAAAATCTCGCCCACAAACCCGAGTTTGCCGACATTCGAAAGAAAATGGCATTGCTGCTCGAAGAACAGGTGAGGCAGAAGCTCCTGCTCAACCCCGAGCCATTTGATAAGGAGAAATACCTGGAATGGTACGAGCGGCAGGGGGAGTAACGAGGGGGCGGGCGGTCGGCGAACATCCCGGCTTGCAAAACGTTCATTTCCGAACAGAAACATCGGTACATCATTCTGTAAATCAATGAATTAAAAATCAGGAATAAATTTTGCACGGGCCGTTCTGAACCCAATCCGGACTCCTATGCTTAAAAACTATCTCAAACTGGCTTTTCGTAACCTGGTTAAGGACAAATTTTACAGCCTGATCAACATTCTCGGGCTTACCATTGGCGTTACCTGCGGCATGCTGCTGTTTTTGTACGTGGTAGACGAGCTGAGTTATGACCGGTACCACGAAAAAGCCTCGCGGATCTACCGGATTGTTTCGTACATCCGCGAACCCGACAAAATCAACAAATGGGTCAGCACACAACCACCGCTTGTCAAAACCCTGAAACAGGATTACCCGTTTGTGGAGAACTACGTGCGGTTTTTCTCCAATGGCCGGATGGCATTCCGGCAAGGCGAACGCCGGTTTTACGAGGAAGATGTTTACGCGGTCGATTCCACGGTATTCGATGTTTTCACCTACCATTTCATAGAAGGTAATGCCAAAGCGTTGCAACAGCCGGGAAGCGTGGTACTAACCCGGCGCGTCGCCGAACGCTTTTTCGGCAAATCGCCAGCCCTGGGCCAGATACTTCAAACCAACGATAGTACCTCCTACAAGGTCACCGGCGTGATCGAAGACGTGCCGAAGAACTCGCATTTCACATTCAATGCATTGGTATCGCTCGACCAGAACCAGCGCAACGCCGACGGATGGGGCGGGTTTTATATCAACAGCTATTTGCTGCTATCTAAAAACGCCGACCTGAAAAAGCTCGAAGCGGGCTTCCCCGGCCTTTATGAGAAGTATATGTCCGGGATTTTCAAACGGATGGGCATTCATATTACCTACCAGATGCAGCCGCTCACGAGCATTCATTTGTATTCCAAATTCGATGGCGAGTCCAACGGCGACATTGGCTACGTGTACACGTTCAGCGTAGTGGCATTCTTTATGCTTCTGATCGCCAGCATCAACTATATGAACCTCGCCACGGCGCAGTCGGCCCGGCGGGCGAAGGAAGTGGGCTTACGGAAAGTAATGGGCTCGCTCAAAGGCGCGCTTATCCGTCAGTTCCTCACCGAATCTATCCTAATCACGCTCATCTCCCTGGTAGCCAGCCTCATTCTGGTGGCGTTGCTGCTGCCATTTTTCAATAATGTATCCGGCAAAGCAATCAGCTACATGCAATTGCTAAGCCCCCAGTTTATGCTCATCGGTCTGGCCGTGGTGGTGTTCACCGGGCTGGTCAGCGGCAGCTACCCGGCTTTCTACCTCTCGTCGTTCGAACCTGCCAGCGTATTGAAAGGTACGTTTAAGGCGCGGGGAGGCGGATTTTTCAGGAAAGCCCTGGTAGTTACCCAGTTTTCGATCTCGCTGATCATGCTGATTTGTACCTGGATCGTCTACCAGCAGCTCAATTACATGCGCAACAAAGACATGGGTTACGACCGCGAGCAGGTATTGACGATCGACTACCAGGACGCTCAACCGAAAGACAAGTACAATGCATTCCGAAAAGAACTGCTCGATAATCCGAATATCCAGAGCGTTGCATCGGCGTCGGCGCCGGTGAGCAACATCGGCGGCAGGATCATTTTCACCGTCGAATCCAATACCGGAATGAAGGAAATGGGTTTCAAACCGACGGCGATCGATCACGATTACCTCAAAACAATGGGTATGAAACTAGTAGCCGGCCGGAATTTTTCGGACGAATTGCCTGCCGATACTGCCAACAGTGTGCTGGTCAATGAGGCTGCCGTGAAGCGGATGAATTGGAAAGACCCGATCGGCAAGAAGATTATCCTCGGTACCGTGCCGGCCGACGGCAAAAACCCGCCACCAACAACCCAGGTAGCCGGTGTGGTGCGTGATTTTCACCAGCAGTCGCTCTATAACCCGATCGAGCCGATGATTATGGTGTATCGTCGGGCCAATGGTGTAATTCACATAAAAATTAAAACCCAGAATACCGCCGAAACCCTGGAATACATTGGAAAAAAATGGCAGCAAACCTACCCCGACAAGCTGTTTGAATACCGTTTCCTCGACCAGGATTTCGAGAATGCGTATCATGCCGACGAGCTGCGCGGAAAGATTTGCACGGCATTTTCCGGCCTCACGATCCTCATCGCCTGCCTTGGGCTATTCGGCCTCGCGACCTTCACAACCGAGCAGCGCGTGAAGGAAATAGGCGTCCGGAAAGTATTGGGCGGCTCGGTTGCCAGCGTGGTACTGCTGTTGTCAAGGGACTTTACGCGGCTCGTGCTGCTCTCCTTCCCGATTGCGATACCGGTGGCCTATTTTGCGATGAACCGCTGGTTACAGAGCTTCCCTTACAAAGCAAGTATGAGCGCCTGGATTTTTATCGCTTCCTGCATTGCCACGCTGCTGATCTGCTGGCTGACCGTCATTTACCAATCCCTGAAAGCTGCGCTGGCCAATCCGGTCAAGTCCCTGCGTTCGGAATGATGCATTCAAAGGGCATATCACTGCATTTTTAACCGTTCTTCTTCGAGGTCAATCAGGAAAAGCTGTTCCCGGATAATTTCTTCATCCATGGCAGGATCCTTATTGGCCTCGACAATGTATTGGCGCTGGCTTTCGAGCATTTCGAGGAATATCACTTTGGTTTTCCGGTTCATCCAGTCGTCGTCCGATGCTTTGAGCTTTTCCTCCCAATGCGTCAAAAGCTTCCGCATGCCGTCGTGGCCATCGAAGTCGCGCTCATACTTGCCCCGCAGGAATGCATACGTATGCTCGCGCAGGCCCTGTTTCAGGCGCTTCCGCATATCCTCGGGCGATTCGCTAGTCAAACGTTCGAAAATGTTGGCACGCTCGATGATATACGGTAACGTAAGGCCCTGTACCAGCAATGTGAGCAGGATTACCACGAAAGTGATGAACAGTATCAGGTTGCGGTAAGGAAATTCGGTTCCGTCGGCGAGCATTACCGGTATCGACAGCGCCGCGGCCAATGATACCACGCCGCGCATCCCCGTCCAACCCAGGAACATCGGAATGAGCCATTGCCTTCGCCGGGAGCTTGCGCGGGGTACCACGCTCGGCCGGAATATCATCGTAGCGATCATGGCCGCATAAGAGCTGATCAACCTCGCTGCCACCAGCACACCCGTTACCAATGCGCCGTAGCCGATTGCCGTCTGCAATGGAATGCCTTTCAACCTCAGTCCCTCTACGATTTCGGGGAGTTCCAGGCCAATCAACAGAAATACAATGCCATTCAGGATAAATACGAAGCTTTCCCAAACACTGTAACCGCGGATGCGGCTGGAACTGCTCAGAAATTGCAGGCGCCGGTTCGCCATAAACAACCCTCCGCTCACCACCGCCAGCACGCCCGAGCTGTGTAGTTGCTCGGCTATCCAGTAAAGGAAATAGGGTTCTATTAATGTAAAAGCAATATCCGACGGTGCATCGGTGGGCAAACGCCTGTGCGCCTGCACAAAAAACCAGCCCAGCCCCAGCCCGATACCCACGCCCCCGATCACCATCCAGAAGAAGCTCAGCGTCGCATCCTGCCACACAAATTGCCCCGAAGCCACCGCCAGCAATGCGAAACGGAATATTATGAGCGATGAAGCATCGTTCAGCAGGCTTTCCCCTTCCAGAATGGCCGAACTCGAAGTCGGGATCTTTACAAACCGGGTGATGGCACCAATGCTGACCGCATCCGGCGGAGAGACGATACCGCCCAGCAAAAAGCCCAGCGCAAGCGTAAACCCCGGGATGAAATGGCTCGTAACGACGGCAACGGACAGCGCTGTAAAGAAAACCACCAGAAACGCAAAGCTGCTGATGATCCGCCACCACTTTTTCATCTCCTTGAAAGAGATTGTCCAGGTCGCTTCAAAAAGCAGCGGCGGGAGCATAATGAAAAAGATCAGATCCGGATCGATTTTAACCACGGGCAGGCCCGGCACAAGGCTCGTCAGCAATCCGGCCACGACCAGTAATATAGGATAGGCAACCCGGAGCTTGTTGGCCAGCATCCCGAGCAGGACAACCGCCGCGACCATCGCCAGCAAAAATGGTAAAATACTATGCATGAAAATCAGGGTTTCTTGATGATGCAAAATAGAAAAACGCGCTGAATCAGGCAGTCTTTCTAAACCTAATTCCCGGGTATTCTGTTGCTGATTTTATACCGGCGCATTGTAAAAACCGAAATACAGCGCATTCTTACATCAACAACCTACCATGCATACCCGTCCATACAGCAATACCCTCGTCAAAATGCCACGATTCCGAACCTGGTGGCTCTATGCGGTACTCGGCAGTTTTATGTTTTCCTGCAAAGTGAGCGTGCCCGCGGAACACGATGGGAAGGCGGCCTACCACAACCTCCTCATCCATGGCGGCGACTCGGCTGCGGTAGCGCAGCGTTTCCTGGGCTTGGAAAATACCGTCAATTTCAGGGACCTTGGCGGGCTGCGGACCCGGGACGGCAAAACCGTTCGAAAAGGGATGATTTACCGCTCCGACAATCTATCGAAACTCGAATCGAAGCAATTCAACCAATTCAATGCGCTGCGCATTGCCAGCGTGTACGACCTGCGCACCGACCATGAAATTGAAGGTAAAGAAGATCATTTGCCATCCAACGTGCGCTACCGTCATACGCCCGTCGTGGAAGATAATGCCGGGGAAATCAAAGGGTTGAAAAAACGCGTACTCAACGGAAAAATCACCGAGCAGCAGGCAAAGGACATGACCGCCAAGTTCTACGCCGACGCAGTAACCGTTCACGTCGGTGCGGTGAAGGCGATCCTGAATGATATTACCACCTCCGACCAGCCGGTACTTTACCATTGTTCGGCGGGAAAAGACCGGACAGGCATTGTTTCAGCCCTGATTTTGTCCATTTTAAATGTCGACCGGCAGCTGATCGTCGATGACTACATGCTATCCAACTACTACCGCCGCAACCGGGCCGAAAAAACGCTGGGTAAGGCAAAGCTAGGCCGGATTATCAAGCCGAAACTAAATATGGACGCCATCGAGGTCCTTTCGACTGTCGACGAAAGCTTCATCCGTGCTACATTCAATGCCATCGACAGTACATATGGCGGGATCGAGCCGTTCATCAAAAACCAGCTGGGAATCGACCAGGCAACGCGGCTGAAATTGATCGCCAAGTTTACCGAATGATCGATACAAGCGGTGATAAAATTCCCCTGAGCGAAAAAATTGTTTAGTATTGCGTATGAAAAGTACAGTACTACTGGCCATGCTGGGCACATTCCTGACCGTATCCGGGTGCATTAAACCGGAGGCGGAAAACATGGAAGCTGATATCCTGGTGATGACTTTGCCCGATTCCGTGCTGATATCCCCTCCATCCATTACCAATACCAGTGTTACCGCGTTTGTCAATTTCTCGAAGCTCAATATCAAGGCCGTAGCGCCGCAGTTCAGCATCACGGAAGGTGCCAGCATTCAGCCGGCCTCGGGTACCCCGCAGGATTTTTCCAAACCTGTCACATACACCGTTACCTCCCAGGATGGCCACTGGACGAAACAATACCGCGTCAGCCTGCTGCAAAACCTGGCGCCGGACAATTTCATGTTCGAAAACTGGACGGTCAATCCCGACGGCAACTACTACGTTCCCTATGAAGTGGTCGAAGCCGAGCATCAGAATATCTGGGCGTCGGGCAATAGCGGCTTTTCGCTGATCGCACCGGAAAAACAACCGGAAGCCTACCCTACCCAACGCAGTACCGATGCCCAGCAGGGACAATACGCGGCTTACCTCGAAACGAAGTCAACCGGTGCGCTGGGTGCGCTGGTGGGCATGCCTATTGCGCCGGGAAATCTCTTTCTGGGGAGTTTCGATGGTGCAAAAGCGCTGACAGCCCCATTGGAAGCCACTATTTTCGGCGTTCCTTTCAACAAAAAACCGCTGCGGCTGACGGGTTTTTATAAGTACGTCTCGGGCGGGCCGGTCACCGATAAAACAGGCAAGCCCGTTACACCGGAGCGGCAAGACGTCTGCGATATCTACGCCGTGCTGTTCAAGGCTACTGCCGACAAGCCGTTCCTTAACGGTGCCAATGTCCTCACCGACCCCAGTGTGGTCGCCATTGCGCAGCTGGCTTCGGGTACGCCCACATCCGGGGCCGGGTATCAGGCATTCAATCTCACATTCAACTATAAATCGGAAGTTAACCAGGACGACCTGGCTGCATTCGCCTACAAAATCGCCATTGTGTTTTCTTCCAGCAAAAACGGCGCGGTTTTTGAAGGGGCTGTCGGCAGCAAACTGTATATCGACGACGTGAAGATCGTTACGCAATAATATTTCAAAATCACCCGATGAAACGTCTCCACCTGCTGCTTCTTTTGCTGGCCATTGCGCTCGATACCACCGCCCAGAACGGAAAAAAGATCTCGTTCAATGCGCGGGCGGGGTTTTCCATCGGCGCGGCGGCACCTGCGGGCATCCCGGCGTCGATCCGGAAAATTGAATCCTACAAGCCGGGTTTCCAGCCCAGTCTGGAAGCGGGAGTAGGTTACCGGTTTTCGACGCATTTCGGATTTGCAACCGGCCTGCGCTGGGAGCAAAAAGGGATGACGACCGACGCGCGCGTCAAGGCTTACTACACCACTTTCAACGAAGCGGGCAACGACGGGCACGAGTCGGTTACCGGCTATTTCACCGGACGCGTCAGAACGAGGGTCAGGAACAGCTACCTTACGCTGCCATTGCATCTGACCTACCATAACAACAGCTCGTTTACATTCAAAGCAGGCGGATTTGTGTCGCTGCTGCTGGATAACCGCTTCGAGGGCGACGCGCGCGACGGGTACATACGTAACGAGACGCCCGTAGGCGAGCGGGAGGACATCGATGCCGCGTCGTACGACTTTTCAGAGAATGTGAGAAAGGTCAATGCCGGTATCGAAATCGGCACCGACTACCGCATCAATTCCAGCCTTTTTGCATCGGCAAACCTGAACTATGCATTAACACCCCTGATGGAACCCGGTTTCCGGAGCATCGATTTTGGCATGCATAATATTTACCTTAACCTCGGAATCGGATACCGGTTTCACTGAACGCTATTAAAATCCCTATGAAATCACAATTTTTGCCCGGGCTGTTGCTCACCGCCATTTTATATTCCTGCGCAGGCAGCAAACCCGGCCCCGCTTCCGGCTCCAAAGCGGTGGAAGTAGGAATTGACCTCGTCAATGTCGATGCTGACCGTGTGCGCGTAACCGTTGCGCCGCCTGCACAAACCGGCGATGTGGCTACCTACAATTTCCCCAAGATCATCCCCGGCACCTACGCCATTGCCGATTACGGCCGGTACGTGCAGGATATCCAGGCTTTCGATAAAAAGGGTAAGGCCCTGCGTGTAACCCGCACCGATTCGAACACCATTACCATTTCACCTGCGAAAAAGCTCGCCCGCATTTCCTACCTCGTTGGCGACACCTTCGATACGGAAGTGGAAAGCGATCCTTTTGGCGAAAATAATAAAACTATTTTCTCCCCAGCCGGGACCAATATCGAGGCCGGGAAGCATTTCCTGCTTAATATGGCAGGATTTGTAGGTTACTTTTCGGGACAAACCGAAACCCCGTACCGCATCACCGTTTCGCACCCGGAGACGCTTTACGGCACCACGGCGCTTATAGATACCGACAATGATACCCGCAAAGATGTATTCCAGACCCCGCGCTATCCGGACGTGATCGATAATCCGGTGATGTACGCCGCGCCGGATACCTTCTCTTTCAAGGTGGACGGTATGGAGGTGCTGTTGGGTATTTACTCGCAACGCGGCAAAACGCACGCCTCGGCATTGAAGCCCGACCTCGAAAAGATGATGCGCGCGCAGAAGAAATTCCTGGGAAAAATCAATGATACACCCAAGTATGCCGTGCTTACCTACATATCGTCGGGTGCCGCCGACGACGCCAAAGGCATTGGCGCGCTGGAACATAATGCGTCCACAACGGCGGTTTTCAGGGAGCCGATGAAAAGCAAGGACCTGATCCACGTGATCAGCCACGAGTTCTTCCACACCATCGCCCCATTGAAGATACATTCGAAGGAAATCCACTATTTCGATTTCAATGCGCCGAAAATGAGCCAGCATTTGTGGTTTTATGAGGGTGTTACCGAGTATTTCTCCAATCTTTTCCAGGTCAATCAGGGGCTCATCGGCGCGGATGCGTTTTATGATCTGATGGCCAAAAAGGTGGAGCAGTCCCAGTCGTACTCGGACAGCCTTTCGTTCACCGAAATGAGCCGGAACATCCTGGATCCCAAACTGAAACCCCAGTACCCGAATGTCTACGAAAAGGGCGCACTCATTGCCATGTGCCTCGACATCGTGATCCGCGAGAAAACCCAGGGCCAGCGCGGCCTGCTGTGGCTCATGGGCGAATTGTCCCAAAAATACGGCCCTCAAAAGCCGTTCGACGACGCCGAACTGATCCCGGTCATCACGCAGATTGCCGGCCCGGAAGCAGGTGCTTTCCTGGACAAGCACGTGGTTATGGGCGAACCTATCCGCTATGAAGATTTTGTAGGCAAAGTGGGTCTCAAAAAGCAGACCATACCCTTCCCCGAGCCCATCGTTTTTCTGCGTAACGACGTCATTTACATTAAGCCCGACGCCTCGCGCACCCACGTACTCGCGCATGCGGCCGACAACCAGAACGAGTTTTACAAAAGCCTGGGAATCCAGGATAACGACATTTTCGTGGAGTTCAACGGAATACCGGTTGACCCTAAAAACCTGATGGCGCTCGTTTACCTCGGCTACGACCTCGACGAGGGCAGCCCGATCACCGTTAAAGTGAACCGCAATGGCCAGGACATGGAACTGAAAGGGACCGTAAAACTCAATTATAAAGACGGCGACGGCTTCCGGTTCGGCGACGATTCGAAAAAAGCGCTGAATGAGGCCTGGCTGAAAAACTAGATAGCATTCGCCCGTCCGGTGTGCACGTGACGTTACAGGAGCTCGATGTATCCGTCCGTCCCGTGCACACGTATTTTTCGCCCGTCGGTGATGAGCCGGGTTGCATGATCCACCCCCACCACAGCCGGCAGGCCATACTCCCGGGCGATCACCGCTCCGTGGGTCATTAGCCCGCCCACTTCCGTCACCAACCCTTTGATAGCCACAAACAGCGGCGTCCAGCTGGGGTCCGTAAATGCGGTTACCAGAATGTCACCCGGTTCCAGATTGGCGTCTTCCATTTTCAACACTACGCGTGCACGCCCCTCGATCACGCCTGCGGACACACCCAGGCCAGCGATGGCACCCTCGGGCAGGTTTTCGTGGCTATGCTTACCGGTCACCACTTCACCATCGGAGGTCATCACGCGTGGTGGCCTGAGCTTTTCAAAGCGGCCGTATGCCTCTTTACGCTGATCGATAACCTGGTAGTCCGCTTTCTGAGAAAGAATAACCCCGCGTATTTCTTCAAATTCCAGGTAATAAATATCCTCCCGCTCCCGCAGCACCTGAGCATTCACAAGCCGGTCGGCTTCTTCCATCAATGCCTTTTTGTACACAAAATACCTGCTCACGATGGCATATTTGGGGTACTCACGGTAACCCGCCAGGCTGCGCATCAGCCCGATCATCCGCTGTGTCTCCTCTGCCTTTTGTTCGCCGTCGGGCAATTGCCGCAGGCGGTTCAGCAGTTCGGCCTCTTTCCGGGCGGCATCCGCTTTCCCTTGTTCAAATTTCACTTTGCCGGCACCGGGCTCCTGATTTCTGATATTACTCAGGATCAACGGAATAAGTATTGCCGGATTTTCGCTCCAACGCGTCCTTGTGATATCGATCTCGCCCGCGCAGCGCATGCCATACCTGGACAGAAATGCATTGATCGCGCCCACTGCTTCCGCGCCGCCGGGCAGCGCTTGCATCCTATCCATAAAGTCATCGCCAGCGTCCCGCAAATAACCGACGACCTCCGGATACGGCCTGATAGCGTCGGCTACATCCAGCAATGCCAGGCCCATTTCCGAAGTGACATTGTGCGGTACCGATTGCGAAAGCGCATCCGCCACGTTTTTCTCGCCGAGCCATTCATTCATTTTTTCGTTGAGCCAAAGCGCGGCATTCATCGCCGTCACGATCACCCCAAAGCTCTGCGGGTCTGCCTGGCTCTTTCTTTGCTGGAAATCGTCCCGGATAAAATCGATCAGATCGACCCCCGACCGGGTGCGGATGTCTTCGGCTAATGTCGCGATCGATGCTTCGCTGCGACCGATCAGTTCCTGCACAATGGACGGGTCGTAGGTATGAAGTGCAAAAAAATCGTGCGGAGGCGGCCCCTGAGCGGGTTGGCCTGCCGAAGGTTCATCCATATTGATGTCGAGGAAGTCCCCGCGTTCCAGAATTTCCATTACCGCTTTTCGCACCAGCGGGTCGGATTTTCCCAGCACATCCAGCACCACTTTCCTTCCCATGGGAGAAACCAGGTCCTGGGCAACATCCACAAAAATTCTCCCACCTGCAACAGCCATTTTCCGGGGCGACGTCAGCTGCCACACCGACAGGCCCAATGGCTTCATCGCATCGGTCATCATTTGCTGGTGGCCTACCGATACGTAGAGATGGTTTTGCCCGTCGTTCGTTTCCGGGACGGGGTACAAAGTCGTAATCGGCCGGCTTTGCACGATATAAAATGCGCCGTCGGCCAGGCACCATTCGATATCCTGCGGGCTACCGAAATGCGCTTCGATCCGCCTGCCCAGGCGTTCGAGCTGCAAAATCTGCTCGTCGGTGAGTGTTTGAAGCTCTTGCTGCGTCCGGCCGAGCTCCTGCTCACGCGTACCGCCTGCCTCCGAGGCATAAATCGCCATCTTTTTGGCGGCAACCTTCTTTTCGATGATCTCACCTCCCCTTACTTTATAAATATCTGCATTCACAAGGCCGGACACCAGCGCTTCGCCGAGCCCGAAACTGGCGTCGATAGAAACGACCTTCCGGTTTGAATTCACGGGATCGGCCGTAAACATAACGCCCGAAGCCTGTGGGAAAACCATCCGTTGAACCACCACCGCCAGGCTCACTTTTCGGTGATCGAAACCATTCTGGATCCGGTAAGCGATCGCCCGGTCGGTAAAAAGCGATGCCCAGCATTTGCTCACGTGCTGCAAAATGGCATCGCTTCCGACGATATTGAGATAGGTATCCTGCTGCCCGGCAAACGACGCATTCGGCAAGTCCTCCGCAGTCGCGCTCGACCGGACCGCATAGGCATCCCCTTCGCCAAACTTTGCGACATGACGAACGATTTCTTCCCTAACAATCTCCGGAATCATCGCTGCTTCGATCGCACCGCGGATTGCCCGCGCTAACGCTGCGATTTCATTGCTGTCCGCCGCCGTTACACTTGCCAGTTTTTCCAGCAAGCCCCCGATTTCCGCACCACCCGTCACCTCCCTGAATGCCTCCGTAGTAATGCAAAAGCCTCCGGGCACCACGATGCCGTCAATGCGCGCAAGTTCGCCCAGGTTAGCGCCCTTCCCTCCGGCGACCGCAATGTGCGCGCTACCGATTTCCTGAAAATCCAGTGTGTAAGTTCCCATTTTACGATTGTTTAGCATTGAGTTGGCTCGTCGTTTCATTCATCACTTCAATCGCCTTCAAAAAGTAGGCTTCAATTACGGCAAGCTCCTGCTCTGAAAACGAAGCCATTACCTGCTCCGACTTACTCCGAAACTCCCTGTAAAGCGGCTCGAATACAGCCATAATTTTCTCGGTATTAGGCTCCACGATCACCTTCCGTCTGTCGCCCCCGAACCGGCGCTTAACCAGGTCTTTTTGTTCAAACCGGTCTATCAAACCCGTCACGGCACCGGTCGTAAGGCCCGTCAGTGTCGAGAGCTCTCCGGCGGTCATTTGTCCTTTCTGAATGATAAATCCCAGGTACTTATGATCGGTACCTGAAAGACCTGCCTGCCGTCCAATGGCCTCATGCATCTGGATGGAGTCGAATGCGTATTGCTGGCTGAGTTTCCTCAACCGGTCGAGCGTTTCCTGGTTCATATTTATCTTTGTTTCTAAATATCTTAGTTACAAAGATAATTTATTTCAAATAGTACTTCAAATGCCGAGGGAAATTATTTTTCTTCCCAAAACCAAAAATCCCCGCCAGCGCGCGCCAGCGAGGATTTGATTTCTCGTAACTACTGATTTTTACTTCCTGATGATTTTAAAAACCCGCTCGCGATCTTCTGAAACGACTTTCAGCAAATAAATGCCAGGCACCGTCGCTTGCGTGGGAAGGCCTATTTCCTTTTGCTGTGCACGTCCGTCGGCCACTGCTTTGTCTTTAAAAACAATCCGCCCTCCGACATCGGAAACACTGAAATGCAGCACCTTTCCGGCTTTTTCCTCGAATTCCACAAAAATCCGCTTCTCCGCCGGGTTAGGAAATACCTTCCACAACTTTTCGCCTTCGAAATTGACAGCGCGGACGCTGGAATACGCAAAGCTCCCATCCGTATCGACCATTTTCAGGCGGTAGTAACTCGTACGTTCCGCCAAGGGCGCATTGTCCGTAAATGCATACCGTGAATTTCCGCCCTGCCCAGGCACCTCGCCGACTTTTGTAAACCTGTTCTCCAGAAGCCCTTCCCGGTCCTTCGCCACCTCGACCTCGAAATGACTGAACGCTTCCTCGCGGGCCGTTTGCCATTCTATCAGGACCGTTTGTTTGTTCTCCGCATCCGTGCGGGGCTTGGCGGTGAAGGTGGCCAGGGTGACCGGCATTAGGTCGCCAAGCCCCAGAAATCCCTTCGCCAGCCAGAATTCGGAGAAGGATTTGGTTTGAAATTCTGCGTAGTAGCCATCGTAATACGGCACTATTTTTACGTCCGATGGCCGATAATACGCCCATCCTTTCCCGGTATTATTCGTCAGGTCGCCGTCTTCGTTGCTGCCCGAGTACTTGGTTATCCCCAATTCAAATGCGGAGCTGGGTTTGAACACACCCGTTGTGTCCGGCGCGCTGACCAATCGTTCAACGTCCGAATCCGCAAAATACAGACGCACTCCCACTGGCTCGGGGAAGCTCGGTTGCGACATGGTAAACTTGAAATTTCTTCCCAGGTAGTATTGCCCGTTAATGTGATGGGCTTCACCGTAATTGACATACGTGTTGACCATGACCTTCCCCAAATTCTGTCCATTCGGGTTGATCGATGCGGTAATGCCAAAGTTCACCATATCTATCCATTTGTTTCCGCTGGCCTCGTCCAATACGCTCGTCTCCTGGCCGTAAGGGTTGAAATAAACCGGACTATATCCGCTATGTATATGAATATCGTCGATGGCAATCCCCTCGGTACCGAATCCCTTCCTGGTCTTTATCACAAACCTCAGTCGGAAGTACTCGCCGGAGTTTGACAGATAAGCGGAGCCTACACGCCAGCGACTTCCATCTTCGGGATATACCGAACTTATCGTATATACCTTCTGCCAGCCATTCCCGTTGGACATTTCAATTTCGAGTAAATCACAGAACCCATTTTCGCAGACGTCGGGGTCGATAGCATAACTGAAACTCAAACGAGCCCATTCAATAGACCGCGCGAAGAAGCAAGGAGAATAAAGATACGCTACACTGTCGCGCGGATCCACTCCGCCAAAGTCGGTCGCCCACGCGGTCACACCGCTTGCCGCATTTTTGATTTTAACTGCATTAGGTGTTCCCAATTGCCAGACAGGCTTTGTGTCGATCGTTTGCCAGCCGCCAGGGCCATGCTCGAAGTCTTCCAAATATGGAAATTCCGCTATAACCGGGGCACTGATCAGCACAGTTCGCAGCGCGTTGTCTGCTGGATTGACGTCAGACATTTGTGTAGCCCGAGCCTCTACGACGTGGTTGCCTTCCGCACTCATACTGGATTGAACACCGCACATGACCAGCGAACTCTCGCCTGCTTTCAGCAAGAATATGGGAAAGTTATACAATTCAACTCCGTCGACAGTTACCTGTAACGGCACATTATACAGATCATGCGCACCTTTATTGGTCACTTCGACACCGACATCGTAATTGCTGCTGCAGACGGGGAGTTCCGGCCTCTCGACCCGCGTCACGGCAACATCTGTGCGGGTTGTGTACAGCCTCACGTCATCTATCAAATGCGACGACTCAGAACCGGTGGCCACATATTGGTGCCACTTAACCTGAAAACTGGTTGAAAGCTCCTGGGAATTCTTTTTCAGCAGTTCAGTTACCATGACTGTCCCCAGATAAAAATTTTTGTCGACCGGCAAATTCCACATATAATGGTAGTCAAAAGCAAAAATCCAGGGATCGGTGTCCTTTCCTCTTATGTACACGCCCTCGTCGGCGTTAGGGGAGTAGTAAATACTTCCCGCAAACCGGAAATCGAGGCGTACCTCTTTCCCCTGGGCCGCGTAATCTGCCAGATTATACGTGCCAATAACCGTCGTTGAATACAAACCGTTATTCCTGGAGTCGGTATCCAGGATCAATGCCTTGTCTCCCGAGTAGGTCACATTGGGACCAATATAAGTTCTCAACCGGGCAATGCTTTTTTGCGATGAAAAATCGTACCCGGGAGCATTGTCCAAACCCGATCTGTCGGAACGCACGGTCGAAACCGGCAATGATTCAAAATCCTGCGTGTGAGGGAGCGTAATAGCGGGATTGGGAAGATGCCTTGTCTCAACGACCAACTGATTATTGCCCAGGGCAAGATCATCATCCATTTTTACAAAAACACTGACTAAATACGCCCCGATCGCTTGCATGTCTGCCGTTTTGGTAAATGTATAGGCAAGATACCCCAGCGCAGGAATTCCGGAAGTAACCGTTTCCCAATGAACAGCCGCCCCGGCCCCACCAATTGAATACCCTACCTGAAAAGGCTTTGTTATGGGTTGGTCATCGAAATTTCGGATGCCAACGGTAATCGCCTGGGTCGGTGAAAAAGCGGTTGACGTCAGCATTCTGCCGGCTGCTTTGGGCGATACAAGTGAGTCGATACCTATATCGTTATCCGAAATACTGCCCGCACAGGTGCCGCTGTTAGGCTTGTACTTCATGGCGACCGCTCTCCGGCCGGGAATCCCATTCAACCGTGGCCGAACAGAAAAGTAATATGTTGAATCACGGGATAGTGAATTGAACGTGTATTTCAGTTCTGTCGTTACGCCGACCGGTTTCATTTCAGCACCCTGTAAGCGCATTACTTCATAGTCCGTGGCACCGTTGACCTTTGTCCATTGAAGTGCCGCGTAACCGGGGCATTGCACCAGTTGCATTGTAACGACGGGGAGCGCCATAATGGAAAACGCACCGCTCTCGCGGATGGCGCCCGTTTCGTTTTGAACCAGCCTGATTTTTGCCGTCGTCGTAAACGCGTCGGGCACTGTCCAGCTGAAACGTGTTGTCCCGGCTGGAATAGCCGCATTGATCGAAGACCAGGAAGTGCCGTTGTTGAGTGAATAGGAAAGCGCATAGGTACTTGCGGGATTTTCGTAGCTATCCCAAGAAAGGTTGACCGCATCTCCCTTTGTGAATCGCTCTCCGCCGACGGGATAGGTAAGTACCGTAGACCTTTCAACGATATCGTACACAACGAAATACTCCTGCGAACCCGTCGGGATATTATGGCCGGCGACTTTAACCGTATAGGAACCTGCTTCCGGGTTGGCGATTGCAACCTGCTCCGCGTTGTTAATGCTGTCCAATGATGCAATCGCTGGACTTGCGGGGGCTGCAGGATTCGGAACTAGCGGAAGCTGTACGCCTCCGCCCGGCCGTACCAGGTGAAGGTCCAGGTTATTGACCAGCTTTCTGCCCCCAGCCACCACCGCCGAAGCGGGGTCGTGCCAATACAACATCACTTTCAATACAGAAGTACCGGCAGGCACGTTTACCTGGAACTCGGCAGTTCCCTGATTGGCCAGGATACCGGTAAAATAGTTTCCTTTTTCCATCATGATAACCGAACGGAGCAAGTTCATCATCCCGAAACCGTGAACATAATCCGGTCCTGGTAATCCCCAATCGCTCGCTCCATTCAATAACAGGGCTTTGACCAACCCACCCTTGGGATTGTTTTGGCCATTGAGTTGCCGATATCGCTGATAAAGCAGAGCTGTCCCTCCAGTCACCGCCGGCGAAGCCATACTCGTACCCGAACCCGACTGATACGCGTCATTCGGTATCAAAGAGAAAATAGATCCCCCCGGTGCGACTAACTCCGGTTTGATCCGGCCATCCGAAGTCGGCCCGCGGCTGGAAGCAGGAGAAATGATGCCGTTTGCTCCCGTCCTGCCGACGGTGATCACATTTTTTGCAGTCGCATCGAGTCCTTGCACAGTTCCATATCCGACCGGTAATCCGCTGATACATGAAGCTTCTAAACCGCTGTTCCCTCCGGCAAAAACATGCAGCAAGTTTGGGAGTTCACCTGCCTGCCTGTCCAGAATACTGCTGCTTTCGAAGTAATCGCCGAACCACGAGCAATAGTTTCCTACACCATAAGCACTATTGGTGACGACCATCCCGAAATCGCGCACATGGGCCGCAGCCTCGAACCAAATCCCGCCAGGAAGCCGCTTCACAATTTTTGCCTTGGGTGCATAACCGCGGTATTTTTCATTGACAATACCTGCTCCGGCAGCTGTCCCCGCAATATGCAGTCCGTGCCAGTCGGTTACCGTCGGTGTAGTACTGATTACGCGACCCGTCAGATCCGCATGGTCGTCGAGGTTACCGGTGTCCCCGATTCCGATCGTCACGCCTTCCCCATCCAGTTTACGCCCGCCGGGAAGGGTGGAGTTCAGCACATTTGCCCTGCTGTCTGCGACGCTTTTGTCGTTCAACAGCTCTAATGGTGGCATAATGGCTTCGATATACTCCACCCACGGCAAGGCCGCGAGCTGTTCCAGCCGATTCGTATCCAGCCGAACTTCGAGCACCTGGTACCGGCTCAGGGTTTCAGAAATGATTTCGAAATTATGCTTTTGAAGGTCCTGCCTGGCATCCGATAAGGCAATAGAACGCGGGTAGCTGATGGAAACATCCACTTTACCGGGCACTTTCAGGGTGTGTGCAGGAAGTGTCGGGGCAGTTAATGCCGCATGAATTTTCTGGGCGGCCGTGAGTTCGATAATGGCCCGGGCATTGGCTGAAACGAGCAATGCGGCATCCGGCGCCTGGCGGATTACAGTGGTGTATGCATTGTCGGGAACATATTCCAGCAACTCGATGCCCGCATTTTTCAGCTGTGCGACAGCCTTTTCATCGGGTATGTCGTTGAATTGGATAATAACCAGCTTTCCTATTGCGGGTAATGCATTTTCGCGGAGCGTCGCACCGGCTGCCGCACCCGACAAATTAGCCGGGGGCAAAAATGTCCCGTTTCTCAAATACAGCTTGTAATCAGCATTTTTCTGAGCAAAAAGGGCGTGACCGTACAACAAGGCGACGATCAGCCAGGTCAAGTGGCGGAATTTGAGCAAACACATACAGAAAGAGGAGACGCAAAGAGTTATGTTCCTTCAAATCTAAACAATCTTTTTGTCTACTCTCTGTTACAAAAATTTATTCCGCCCGCAACGACACTACCGGATTCGTCAATGCCGCCCGGATACTTTGAAAACTGATCGTACACAACGTAATAACCATTGCGCCGAGGCCGGTGGCGGCGAAAATCCACCAGGAAGGCTCAATACGATAAGTGTATTTTTCCAGCCAGTGACCCAGCAGGTAATAGGCCACAGGCGAGGCCAGGCCAAATGCGATCGTGACAAGCATAATGAACTCGTTCGAGAGCAGTTTCCAGACATTGAAGACCGAAGCACCCAGCACTTTCCGCACGCCGATTTCACGGGTGCGCTGCTCGGCGATGAAGGACGACAAACCGAAAAGCCCGAGACAGGAAATCAAAATAGCCAGGACGGCGAAGAAATAGGCCAGCTTGCCAACACGTTCCTCGGCCGCGAATTTCAACGCATAGTCTTCATCGGCAAACTGATATTCGAATGGGGCGAGCGGGATCACTTTTTTGAATACGGACTCAATGCGGGGCAGCGCCTCGCTGACGCTCATGCCGGGATTGATCCGGATGTGCATCCAGTTGGGGCCGCCATGCGCCTTGATCATGAATATCGTCGGGGTGATGGGTTCGTACGGTGATTCCATGACCACATCTTTAATCACCCCGAGGATGCGGTAATGCATCACAGGCATGTCCTGGAATTTCCAGCTTACCGGCTCTCCTACCGGATTTTTGAGCCCCATATATTTCGCCGCTGCTTCATTGATAACGATACCCGACGAATCGGACGCCAGTGTCTCGGAAAAGTCCCTGCCTTGCACGAACTGCCAGCCGACGGTGCGGCCATATTCGGAGCTGACCATCAGCGTACCGAAACTTTCATCGGCCGCCGGGCTTTTGCCTCGCCATTCGAACCCGCCGTTGCCCGACCACACTTCGGTGACTTTTCCCATCGACTCGGCGATGTCGGTTACGGCACCGGTACTGCGCAGCTCGCTTTGGAGTAATTCGTGCTTACCGTAAAAATCCCCCGATTTCATCTCTACCATCAGCAGGCCCTCCCGCGTGTATCCGGCAGGGCGGTTCTTCGCAAACTGGATCTGACGGAATACGATGATCGTACCAATCACCAGCGTGACGGAAACGGTAAACTGCACGACCACAAGCACTTTACGCGGAACCGACGCAAACCGTCCGACGCGAAATGTTCCCTTGAGCACCTTCACAGGCTGAAACGACGACAAGTACAACGCGGGATAACCTCCCGCAAGCGTACCCGTGAAAGCGATGAAGCCCAGGCTTACAGCCCAGAAACCGGCATCGGCCCAGGGAACCGATATTTGCTTGGCTGACAGCTCGTTGAACCACGGCAATGCCAGCGTTACCACCCAAAGCGCCAAAAGAAATGCGAGGATCACCACAACAAAGGATTCGCTGAAAAACTGGTTGACGAGCTGTCCTTTCAGCGAACCGATCGATTTGCGGATACCCACTTCCTTGGCCCGTTTTTCGGAGCGTGCGGTGGAAAGGTTCATGAAATTGATGCAGGCAAGCAAAAGCACGAATGCACCGATAATGCTGATCAGCCATACCATTTGCAGCGGTCCTTCGTCGGGCAAGCCGCGTTTGAAATTATGCAAGTGCCAGTCGCGCATCGGCAGCAGAAATACCTCCGGCTTGTTTTTGGCCTCACCGGGAAACCCGGCGAGGTTTTTCATTTCCGCCGGTTTGATAGCCGCAGCCACCTCTTCCGGATCGGCATCGGGACGTAGCTCGACGTAAATTTTCATAAAATGGTTCTGCCAGTCGGTCATAGCCCGCTCCCTGATCCACGGATTATCGCTTTCCCACAGCGCAAAGGGCGCCAGGAACCTCATTTGGCTGAACTGCGTGTTTTGCGGAAGGTCTTCATACACACCGGTGACCTTCACATCCAGCTTATTGCTGATTTTCAACGGGCGGTTCACCGGGTCGACGTCCCCGAACAATGCGAGCGCCGTCGATTTTGAGAGCATCACCGAATGCGGATCGCGCAAGCCCGCGCGTGTACCGTATACCATTCGTAACGTGAGCATTTCCGGCGCAGCGGGATCCATAAACACCCCCGAGCGGGAAATCTTGCTCTCGCCTGCGGAGAGTACGTAATCGACATCCCAGGAGGCTGCTACAATATGCTTGAAATACTCCTTGTAATTGGTTTTCAGCTCGGTCATAAGCGGATATTGCAGAGAAGAATTGATCCCCACGCCATGCTCGCCGAACTCCCGCGAGCGCACCTGTGCAATGCGCGCGTAATTGTCGTGGTAGGTATTAAACGAAAGTTCATCGTAAACCCAAAGCCCGATGAGCATGGCCACCGCCATACCCGCAGCCAGCCCGCCGATATTAATGAACGAATAAACCCGGTTTCTCACCAACTGGCGAAGCGCGATTTTCAAATAGTTACGTAACATAGTCCGAAGCAGTTTAGGGAAGAAAATGTCAGGAATAGTTAGGTGTTGTCAGGGGTGGTCAGAAATGGTCAGGAGTAGTCAGGTGTGGTCAGGGGAGTCAGGTGTGGTCAGAAATGGTCAGGAGTAGTCAGGTGTTGTCATCAATAGTCAAGCACATTAAATCAAGAAATCGGCGGTCTATGGTCGGCGGTCGATGGTCACGTATTGTCAGGTATGGTCAGGAACAGGGCAATTGTTGTTTGGTTTATTAAAAAAAGTAAGCCTGATGCATTGAAAGCCCGTTCTGGCACGCTGAGAGGCTTTCGAGCCAAAGCGCTGTCCAAATACGGACACTCCGCGTGCGCCGGCGGACTTATCGTCGAGGCGTGATATCACTTTTTTGCTATAAACAGGGGGCCAATGTCGGCAGTCGGCAGTCGGCAGTCGGCAGTCGGCGGTCCATGGTCCATGGTCTATGGTCTGTTGTCTGTTGTCTGCGGCTATCATCTACCGCCGGCACTCAAACCGCGCCTAAATCACGAAAAATCCCAAAAAAAATAAAAATTTCACAAAACGAACGAGGGTAGCGCGAGGACAAAATACTCTTATGAATAACCTACTTACATGATTTGTATGAACCAGAAGTATTCCGTAGAAAATAAGACTGGTGCGAGCGAGCCGGCGGGGCCTGTATCCGATTTTCCGGGTATGAGAAAGCAGCCGGCCGAGTTAGTCGATTCGGAATTGTTTATCAGACAGGCATTCATCACCGACCCCAGCAGGGGATACGAGCTACTTTTCAAACGCTATTACAAGCAGCTTTGCAGCCATGCGGTGCGGTTTGTCTATGCCCGCGACGTGGCCGAGGATATTGTGGTGGAGGTATTCAGCCAGTTTTGGTCAAAACAATTGCATACGGCAGTAACTACCTCCTACCGGTCCTATCTGTTCACCACGGTGCGGCATGCGGCGTTTCATCATATGCGTAAAAATTTCGGAAAGGAAACGGTCACCGAAGAACTGGCCGACCTCCCGCTCGCCACGGCGGCCAGTTCGCCCCAGCAGGAACTGCAATTTCAGGAACTGGTGCTGAAAATCGAGCAGGTGATCCGGTCGTTGTCGCCGCAGAATCAGAAGGTGTTCCTGATGAGCCGCTTCGAGGGAAAGCGCAACACGACCATCGCCGAAGAGCTGGGCATTTCGGTCAAAACCGTCGAAGGGCACATTACCAAGGGGCTGTCGATCCTGCGGAAGGCATTGCAGGACCACGGGCTGCTATCACTGATCCAGATTTTACTCCTATTCGTCTGACGGCCTAACGCCATCGGATATATGTCATACTGAATTTAACGAAGCATGAAGAAATCACTTCTCTCCAAACAGGTCATCCAGAACTTCTTCGAAGGGAAAACCACCCGTATGCAGAACATTCTGATCGAGGAATGGCTGGAAAACCCCGCCAACCGCGAGCTGTATTTTCAGTGGCTGGATGAATGGGAAACCGAAAACCCGCAGTTTACTCCGGATGTGGAGCAGGCTTATCAACGTTCATTACTTACCGTTCAGGGCAATACCGGCCTGCCGAGGCCGGATCATGCCGCGGCCGACACGCCGGTGAGGACCAGCCGGGACATGCGGAAAGGGCGGCTCTTCGCATTCAAATGGGTAGCAGCGGCCTCTGTTGCGTTTATCATGGGCGCCTACCTGCTGTCCGATTTCTGGCTTTACAGGCAATATGAAACCGGCTACGGGGAGATCAGGACGGTGGTCCTGCCCGATAGCAGCCGTGTTACACTCAATGCCAATTCCGTGCTTAGCGTCCCCCGTTTCGGGTTCGGTGGCGGCACACGTGAGGTGAGGCTGAAAGGGGAAGCAGAATTTGCCGTGAAGCACACGGTCGATCACAGCAAGTTCATCGTCCGCACGCCCGATAAGCTGGAAGTCAAGGTGTTAGGAACCGAATTCATCGTTTACAGCCGCGAACGCGGTTCCAAAGTAGTACTGAGCCAGGGAAGCGTACAGCTACGCTCCCTGAAAGAACTGAACCCCAAGCCGATGCTGATGAAACCCGGGGATGTAGCCACGATGTCGATGCAAGGCACGCTCACCCTCAAACACAGCGAGAGCTTGTCGGCACACCAGGCCTGGAAACAGCGCTTGTTTATGTTCGAAAACACGCCGGTTTCCGAAATCGCCTATCAGATCAGCGAACATTTCGGTGTGAACGTGGTCGTGGCCGATTCCACACTGGCGCGGCGGACGATCGGCGGCACGTTTAATGCAAACGACCCCGCCAATGTGCTGAGAGTCCTTTCCGATGTCCTCAATGCACGCGTAACCCACTCCCCCCCGGGCGAAGACCGGGCCGAGACCTTCGTACTAGACACGAACCATTTGTAATTCCTTAATCATCCATAATCATGACGAAACTATTACACGTTAAAGTTCTGGTAACCTTAATGGTGGGATGCCTGTTGGATGGCGCCCCGATTAAAGCCCAGCTCATGGCCCAGAATCGCCCACCCAAAAGCAGTACGGCACCCACGATCATCCCCGGCAGCCGGATAGCCCTGCGGGATGCGCTGATGCAGGTTAAAAAGCAATATAAAGTCGATATCCTGTTTGAAGAAAAGCTGCTCGAAGGACTGTTCGTATCACCAGCACAGGTGCAGGCCGGGCAGACGATCGAGAACAAACTCAACAATATCCTGCCGCCGGGACTGCGCTATAAGAAGGTCAGCAAACAAACTTACCTCATCCTGACAACCGCCGAGGAAGGCAAGCCCGGGGCACATCAAATCGAACCGATAACGCCGGAGGAAGCGCCGGCCGCCACGCAGCAAACATTCACGATGTCGCTCCAAGGCAATCAATCCCTATTGGAAATGGCCCGAAAAACGGCCGACAGAACCGTATCCGGCGTCGTGAAGGGAGATGGCGGCGAGCTGCTCCCGGGTGTGAGCGTGCTCATCAAAGGCACCACGCGCGGCAGCACCACCGGTGTGGACGGCAAATACAGCATTGCCGTCAGCGACGATCCCAAAGCGGAAATCACGCTGGTGTTTTCTTATGTCGGTTACCAAAATCAGGAGGTAATCGTAGGCAACCGCTCTACCATCGACATTTCCCTCGCTCCCGACCTGAAAAGTCTCGAAGAAGTGGTAGTGGTAGGTTACGGAACGCAGAAACGCGAACAGATTACCAGCGCCGTTGCGAGTGTTAAATCCGAGGATTTCGTCAAAGGCCCGGTGCAGGATGCCGCCCAGCTCATCCGCGGAAAGGTAGCCGGGTTGAGCGTCATCACACCGAGCGGCGACCCCACCGCCATTGCACAAATCACGCTACGGGGTAATGCGACCATCAATGCGAGCTCTGACCCCCTCGTGCTGATCGACGGCGTCCCGGGCGGGCTGAACACCGTGGCGCCGGAGGACATTGAATCCATCGACGTGCTGAAAGACGGCTCGGCTGCCGCGATTTACGGCACGCGCGGAACGAACGGGGTAATCCTCATCACCACCCGGAAGGTAAAAGGGGAAACCCCGCCCACTTTGGAAGTGAATTCCTATTTCACCACGCAAAGGCTCACCCGCAAGCTCGATTTCATGGACGTGAACCAGTACCGTGCCCTGGCCGCCCAGGGCAAACCCGGCGCCATCGACTACGGCCAGAGCACCGATTGGTTAGCCCAGGTAACCCAGAAACCATTATCGCAGGTACATAATCTCAGCCTCCGCGGCGGCTCGCGCACCACCAACTACATCGTGAGCATGGAATACCGTAGGCTGAACGGCATCATGAGGAAATCGGACAATACCACGGTATTCCCGCGCATTGAGGTCAACCACTCGATGTTTAACGGGTTGCTGAAAATCAATGCGAACCTGAGCGGTTATCAGCAGAAATATTTCTCCGTCGATGGCGGCTCCTATTCCGGCCTCGTCTACCGCAATGCGCTCACGTTCAACCCGACCGAGCCTTTGAAGGATGCCAACGGCAAATGGACAGAGCGTACCGACAAAACAGACTATATGAACCCCGTTGCGCTGATCGAGGAAACGAACGGACTGAACCGCAACAACAACCTCCGCACCTATGGTACCATTTCGCTCGCACCGGTAGAGGGACTGGAAATCAAGGCATTGATTGCGCGGGATATGTTCAACAGCACGCGGGGCTATTATGAAACCAAAAACCACTATTCCACCAGCCGCAATGGTCGCAACGGCTTTGCGTCGCGCGGGACGACCCGCACCCAGGACGATTTGTTTGAATTCACGGCGAACTATAACAAATCCATTCAGGACCACAACTTCGTGATCCTTGCAGGGCACACCTGGCGGCGGTACAATACCGAGAACTACTGGATGCAGAACTGGGATTTCCCGACCGACAATTTCTCCTACAACAACATCAACGCCGGGCTCGCATTACGCCGCGGGCAGGCCCCGGAACTGTCGGAGCAGTCGGAGAACAAGCTCATCAGCTATTTTTTCAGGGTCAATTACAGTTTTATGAACAAATACCTGCTCTCGGCCAGTATCCGTCATGAAGGCTCCTCGCGCTTTGGCGCCAACCACAAATGGGGTAGTTTCCCGGCGTTTTCGGTAGGCTGGAATTTAAAAAGAGAGGCTTTTCTTGAAAACGCCAATACCGTTTCGAACCTTAAACTTCGGGCAGGATACGGCGTAACGGGTACTGAGCCGGGCAGTTCCTATATCTCTTTGAATAAAATCAATTTCAATACCAATGTGCTGATCAACGGCCAGTGGGTGCAGGCGATCAACCCGTCCAACAACGCCAACCCCGACCTCCGCTGGGAACGCAAGGAAGAGGTGAATGTGGGTATCGACTACGGGTTTCTGAACGAGCGCCTATCCGGTTCGATCGACGTCTACCGCCGCACAACCCGCGACCTGATCGCCAACTTCCCCGTGCCTACCCCACCCTACTTGTACAGCACCATCACCGCCAATGCGGCTTCCATGGAAAACAAGGGGATAGAAATCCAGGTGAATGCGATCCCGCTCCAAACCGCGGCATTCCGCTGGACCACGTCCGTCAACTTCTCGACCAACGCCAACAAAATCCTCTCTTTATCAGACGACAAGTTTGCATTAGCCAGCGGCTATTTCGATACGGGCAATACCGGCGAGCCCATTCAGCAAACCACGCACCGCGTGCAGGTAGGCCAGCCGCTGGGTAATTTCTGGGGTTTCAAAACCATCGACATCGACGAAGCCGGCCACTGGATCATCGAAGGCAAAAACGGCGAGCCCAAACCCATTGCCCAGCAGCAAGCCGACGACAAGCAGATTATCGGAAATGGCTTACCCAAGCGCTATTTGAATTGGAATAACACATTGACCTACAAAAACTTTGACCTGAACATTACCATGCGCGGAGCATTCGGCTTCCAGATCCTGAACATGACCGAGATGTTCTGGAGTGCGCCGGTGATGCTTACGCGTGGTAACCTCCGCTCCAATGCCTACGACCCTATTTACGGCAAACGTCCGCTCGCCGACGACCAGTCGCTGAACTACGTGAGCTATTACATTGAAAACGGTAATTACTGGAAGATCGATAATATTACGGCGGGCTACAATCTCCGGTTGAAGAACAAATACCTCCGCCACGCCCGCGCTTACCTCGCAGTTGCTAACCTCTACACGATCACCGGCTACAAGGGTATCGATCCGGAAGTGGGTATCAGCGGCATGTCGCCGGGCATCGACGACAAGAACCGCTATCCTGCCACGACAAGTTTCACCGCGGGCGTCATGCTGACATTCTAGTGTTTATTCCAATTCCTAAAAGACTATCTACAATGAAACCATTGAAACAATATATAGGAACAGGACTGTTGCTCGCGATCGCCGCAAGCGGCTGCAACAATGACCTGACCGAAAAGATCTATTCCGAAGTGACGGAGGACACCTACAACTATTCCAATGCCTACCAGGCCATGAGCATCGGCTATGCCAATATGCGGAACCTCATTTCGCACACGCACTGGTACATGGCGCAGGAATCGACTGCCGACGGCATTGTAATGCCTGCCAACGCGTCGGGCTGGGACGATGGCGGTATTTACAAACGCATGCACCTGCACACCTGGAACTCGGAAAACCCGCAGGTGAGCAACATGTGGAATACCTTCTACTCAGGGGTGATTAATGCGAACCGGCTCATCGATCAGCTTTCCAACGACAAGATCACCATTCCGACCGGGGTTACGAAAGAGGCGTTGATCTCCGAAATGCGGGCGGTGCGGGCATTCTTCTACTGGCTCATTTGCGACAACTTCGGTGACGCACCGCTCATTACCGACCGCTCCGACGCGTTGCTCGAAAAGACCAGCAGAAAGGACATTTACCAATTCATTGTTAAAGAATTGACCGAGTCGATCCCTAACCTGAGCGAGGACAGAAACACACTCTTGTATGCGCGGTTCAACAAATGGGCGGCCAAAACGCTGCTCGCAAACGTGTACCTCAATGCGGGTGTATATGCCGGCGAAACCAAATGGGAAGAATGCCTCGCCCAATGCAACGATGTGATCGCTTCGGGCAAATACCAGTTAGAAACGGGTCTCACAGCGCCTTTTGTTACCGAAAACCAAAATTCGCCCGAGATCGTGTTTGCAATCCCGTTTGAAGAAAACCTGGCCGGCGGATTCAGCGCCCATATGTTTTCGTGGCATGCTTCGTTGAAAAACAAGGTCAACATGCTGGCTACGCCCTGGGGTGCAGGCTCGGCGAAGGGCGTGCCGCAGTTTATCAATACCTACGACGCTGACGACCAGCGCCTGAAATCGACCTGGATGATCGGCGCGCAGTTTGCCGCGGATGGCGTCACACCCTTGAAAGGCTCATACGACCAGGCCGGCAAGAATGTGGTGCTAACCAACGAACTGCCCGACGGCCTGTACACCGGCGAGGCGGAAGGTTACCGGATGAATAAATTTGAAGTGAAAACGCAGGCGCAAGGGAGCCTGGGCAACGATTTCCCGGTGTTCCGGTACGCGCAGGTGCTGATGATGAAAGCGGAATGCCTCTTGCGCACAGGCAAGGCCAACGACGCTGCCACCGTAGTGTCGCAGGTACGCGCACGGGCATTCGCGGCTAAACCCGCCAAAGCGACGGTTACCGGCGCCGATCTTCAAAAAGGCAGCGGCTACCAGTATGGTTTTGTTGAAAATTACAAGGTAGTAGACCCTGGCAATACCACGGCGGTACAGTACGGCAGGATGCTCGACGAGCTCGGCTGGGAGTTTGCCTGGGAAGGCTTTCGCCGGCGCGATATGATCCGCTTCGGGGTTTACACGACCAAAAGCTGGCTGTCGCACAAGCCTAATGGCGCTTTCAGGGCGGTGTTCCCAATCCCTCAGATCGCCATTAATTCCAACCCGAAATTGAAACAAAACCCGGATTACAACTAGCGGATATGAAGAAAGTGCTGATCGGATTTGTATTGTTTTTGACGGCGGGCTTTGGTTGGGTCGGCGGAGCAGTTGCCCAATCGGGCGGCAGCCACTCCGGCGGCGGAACCAAAGTGCCGCAACAGGTAATGCAGCACATTTTTGAGGAAATAAAGACCCCTTACAAATACGGCGTCGTGGTTCCCCAGCCTGATAACGGCCGGATGGTCGACAGCCCGACCGTGTTCCGAAAAGGCGGCATTTGGTACATGACCTACATTATTTTCGACGGGAAAGGGTATGAAACCTGGCTTTCGAAAAGCGATAACCTGCTGCAATGGACTTCGCTGGGCAGGATCATGTCGTTCACCGACAACACCTGGGATGCCACCCAAAAAGCAGGTTACGTGGCCCTGATCGACACCGAATGGGGCGGTAGCTATGAGCCCGAAAAGTTCGGAAATAACTATTGGCTCTCCTACCTGGGCGGTTCCGAAAAAGGTTACGAAGCTGGCCGGCTAGGCATCGGTATTGCCACCACCCCCAATTTGACGAAATCGAACGAGGTAAGCCGCCTGCCGAAACCCGTACTCTCGGCCACAGACAAGGACGCCCGCTGGTACGACGACCAAACGATCTACAAAAGCCTCATCATCCGCGACACGGCCCGCAAAACCGGTTATCCGTTTGTGATGTATTACAATGCCAAGGGCGAAAAAGGCGACGACAAGGGTAACGGCTTCGAAAGCATCGCCATGGCCGTATCCGACGATATGACCCATTGGAAACGTGCCGGCGACAAGCCGCTCATTACCCGCAACACCGGCATTTGCGGCGACGCTCAAATCGCAAAAATCGGTGATGTGTATGTGATGTTCTACTTCGGGGCATTCTGGAAACCAGGCGCATTCGAGCGCTTCGCCTGCTCCTACGACCTTCAAAATTGGACAGACTGGACCGGCGAAGACCTCATTTCCCCAACCGAACCTTTCGACAAAACCTACGCCCACAAGCCCTGGGTGATCAAATGGAACGGCGTGGTGTACCATTTTTACAATGCCGTAGGAGAAAACGGCCGGGTTATCGCGTTAGCCACATCCAAAGACTTGGGAACTAAGAACAAACCTTGACCATACTTGACAATACCTGACAACACCTGACCATTGACCATCGACCGCCGACCATCGACCGCCGACCGCCGATTTCTTGATTCAGCGAGCCTGACAAATCATGACAATAACTGACCACACATGACAATACCCAACTAAAACCGACCAATGAAAAAACTCCTATTCCCCCTTTTAGTCGCATCTTGTTTGCAAGCCAACGCACAAAAGGAAGCCACCTACACCCCCGCCAAAGCCCCGCTCAGAAGCAACCCGTACAGCGAGCTGCCGCTAGGCGCCATTAAACCGCAAGGCTGGCTGAAAGAAATGCTTGTTCGCCAGAAAAACGGCTCCACCGGCAAGCTCGACGAACTGTACCCGCTCGTGATGGGAAGGCGCAACGGCTGGCTGGGCGGCGACGGCGACCAATGGGAACGCGGCCCCTACTGGATCGACGGCCTGCTCCCGCTCGCCTACATCCTCGACGACAAAGAGCTGATCGCCAAAACCAAACCCTGGGTGGAATGGGCCATTGCCAGCCAGCAGCCCGATGGCTATTTCGGCCCGTCCAAGGATTACGGCCACGAACCCGGCGTGCAGCGCGACAACAGCCGCGACTGGTGGCCTAAGATGGTGGTACTGAAAATTTTAAAACAATACTATTCCGCCACCGGCGACCAGCGGGTCATTACGTTGATGACCAATTATTTCAAATATCAACTCAAAGAATTGCCTTCGAAACCGCTGGATAACTGGACATTCTGGGCGCGGTACCGCGGGGCGGACAACCTGGCCGTCGTGTACTGGCTCTATAATATTACCGGCGATAAGTTCCTGCTCGACCTCGGCAACCTTATCCATTTACAGACTTTCGATTATACCAACGCATTCCTGAATACCGATCTGTTGTCGACGCGCGGCAGCATTCACTGCGTCAATCTCGCGCAGGGTATCAAAGCGCCGCTGATTTATTTCCAGCACCATCCCGATCAGAAATACCTCGACGCAACCCGAAAAGGTTTTGCTGATCTCCGCAGGTTCAACGGCCTGGCGCACGGCCTCTACGGCGGTGACGAAGCATTGCACGGCAATGATCCTACCCAGGGCTCGGAGCTTTGTTCGGCCGTGGAAATGATGTTCTCGCTCGAAAGCATCCTCGAAATCACCGGCGATGTGGGCTATGCCGATATGCTCGAAAAAGTGGCGTTCAACGCTTTGCCGACGCAGCATTCCGACGATTTTATGACGCGCCAGTATTTCCAGCAGGCCAACCAGGTGATGATGACCCGCCACCACCGCAATTTCGACGTAAACCACGGCGGCACCGACGTGTGCATGGGCCTGCTCACGGGCTACCCCTGCTGTACGTCCAACATGCACCAGGGATGGCCTAAATTTGTCCAGAACCTCTGGTATGCCACGGCCGACAAAGGCATTGCTGCATTGACGTATTCTGCCAGCGAGGCAAATATCAAGCTTCCGGGCGGCGTGCATGTGGCGGTAAAAGAGGAAACCTCCTACCCTTTTGAGGAAACTATTAAATTCACTGTCAATCCTTCCACCAAAGCGGTATTCCCGTTCCATATGCGGATTCCGGCTTGGTGCAAAAAGGGGGCTGTCAAGGTAAATGGCAAGCTCTGGCTCGAACCGGATGGTAACCAGATCGTGAAACTCACCCGCGAGTGGGAAAAAGGCGATGTGGTGGAACTGACATTACCGATGCATATCTTCAAAAATACCTGGGTTGAAAACTCCATTTCCGTCGAGCGGGGGCCGCTTACTTATGCATTGAAAATAGGCGAAACTTCCAAACTGGTGAAAAACGATAAAGACCCGATCGACTACGGCGCCAGCTACACGGAAGTGCGGCCGACCACACCCTGGAACTACGGGCTGATATTGACTCCAGACAGCAAACTGGAAGAGCAATACAAATGGGAAGCAGCGAAACCGGTCTCCAACTATCCGTGGAACCCGGAGAATGCCCCCTTGCAGATCAAAACGAAGGCGCGCCGCATTCCGTCATGGGGATTGTACAATGAAATGGCCGGGCCCATTCCGTACAGCATGACGTACCAGCTCGAAACCGAAGACAAGGAAGAAGACATTGTGCTGATCCCCTACGGCTGTACCAATCTCCGGATTGCGCAGTTTCCGGTGATCCATAAGAAAAAGTAGGTTATCATTAAAAACGATTTTTGAAATGCATTCAGCCATTAAAATATATGTAGGCGCAGCGCTTGTCTGGTGCGTTCAGGCCTTGCCGCAACCTGCACAAGCCCAGCAGCGCATTCAGTCTGTGAAGTTCTCGGAAGTCAACATTACCGACCAGTTCTGGAAACCCAAGCAGGAAAAAGTGGCCACGGCCACACTCAATGCCTGCATCATTCAAACCGAAGAAAAATCGGGCCGTATCCGGAATTTCGAGAAAGCGGCACGCAGGCAGGGCGAAAAGCACGAAGGCATTTATTATGACGACAGCGACGTGTACAAAGCCATTGAGGCGATCGCCTATTCGCTCAAAAACCGCCCCGACGCTGCATTGGAACGCAAAGCGGACGAGTGGATCGACAAAATCGCCGCAGCCCAGCTGCCGGATGGCTATTTGAATACCTACTACACCTTAACCGACCTCAAACAGCGCTGGACCGACATGGAAAAGCACGAGGATTATTGTGCGGGCCATTTGATGGAAGCAGCGGTGGCCTATTACAACACTACCGGCAAACGCAAACTGCTCGATGTCGCCATCCGCTTCGCAGACCACATCGATTCGACGTTCCGCGTGGCCAACCGGCCGTGGGTATCGGGCCACCAGGAAATCGAGCTCGCGCTGATGAAGTTGTATCACCTCACCAAAGAAGACCGCTACCTGAAACTCGCCGACTGGTTCCTCGACCAGCGCGGCCATGGGCATGGAAAAGGTGTGATCTGGGATCAATGGAAAGATCCCAAATATTGCCAGGACGATGTGCCGGTGAAGCAGCAGAAGGAGATCACCGGCCACGCCGTGCGTGCCATGTACCAGTACACGGGCGCGGCCGACGTGGCGTCCGTCACGCAGGACCCGGGGTATATGAACGCCATGACGGCGGTGTGGGAAGATGTCGTTTACCGTAACATGTACCTCACCGGCGGCATAGGCTCTTCCGGTCATAACGAAGGTTTCACCGACGACTACGACCTTCCGAACGGCGCCGCATACAGCGAAACCTGTGCTTCCGTGGGCATGGTGTTCTGGAATCAGCGCATGAATGCACTCACCGGCGATGCCAAGTACATCGACGTCCTCGAACGCAGTCTCTACAATGGCGCGCTGGACGGCCTGAGCCTGAGCGGCGATACTTTCTTTTATGGCAACCCGCTTTCTTCTGTGGGTAACAATGCGCGCAGCGCCTGGTTTGGAACGGCCTGCTGCCCTTCGAACATCGCGAGGCTCGTGGCGTCCGTCGGGGATTACATTTATGGAAAATCGGATGGAAAAATTTGGGTAAACCTCTTTGTAGGCAGTAATACTCATTTTCAAATGGGTAAAACGGCTGTACCATTGAAAATGGAGACCAACTATCCCTGGGACGGCAATGTGAAGATCCGGGTTTCGCCGGCACAGAAGGTTAAGTACGCATTGAATATCCGCATCCCCGGCTGGGCCGCCGAAACGGCCGTTCCGGGTGGGTTGTACAATTTCGCGGCGAGCGGTAAGAGCAAAATCGAAATACTGCTGAACGGCAAGCCCGTAGATTACCAAACGGAAAAGGGTTACGCGGTGATCGACCGCTCCTGGCAGAACGGCGACGAAATCGAAGTGAAGCTGCCCATGGAAGTGCGTCAAATCAAGGCCCGCCATGAAGTGAAGGCCGATGCCGACCGGATCGCCCTCCAACGCGGCCCGATTGTGTACTGCGTGGAAGGCGCCGATAATGCTGGCGAAGTATGGAACCTGCTCGTTCCCGAAAACCCTTCATTCAATATCCAAAAGGGCCTGATCCTGAACGAGCCCGTGGTTTCCATCCAGGCCAACCTGCAAATGATAAAACCCACGCCCGACGGCCTGAACGTAAAACCGGAGCCGCAGACCGTCACCGCGATTCCCTACTACACCTGGGCCAACCGCGGCCGCGGCCCGATGCAAGTGTGGCTGCCGGTGAAGATGAAGCATATCAGGATTGCGGAATAATGTTATGGCAGTAAATGGTGGCGGATTGAACCTTCAATCCGCCATTTTTTTTATATACATACCTATCAACCCGTTTGATAAAACCAAGTATGAACCCAGGCACCGCAATAGACCAATTCATTCAATACCTGACCGCCAAGATCACGCTTTCGGCCGATGAGCTGGCACAAATCCGACAGGTAGCCATCCAAAAGAAAATCCGCAAACGGCAGCTGCTGTTACAGGAAGGTGACGTATGGAGATACAATGCATTTGTTGGTCACGGCTTTCTGAGGACCTATTCCATCGACAACAAAGGCAACGAGCATATCCTGAACTTTTCTCCCGAAAACTACTGGTCGGGCGACCGCGAAAGCCTCACCACCGGCAATCCGTCCAGGTTCAATATCGAAGCGATTGAAGACACGGATGTGGTTTTGATCACCAAAGAGAATTTCGAGCAGCTTTGCCGCAATATCCCCCAACTGAATGATCTGGTCAATGCGATTCTGCATAAGAGCTTCGTCGTATCACAGGACCGCATTCATGCGGGTATCAGCCTTTCGGCCGAAGAAAAGTACCAGAAATTTCTCAACCAGTATCCGCAAATCGCCAACCGTGTGCCGCAGCATATGATCGCGTCCTACATCGGCATTACCCCCGAAACGCTGACGCGGATCAGGCGGAGCAGCGCCGGCAAATAGCCGTTTTCATTATTTCCATTGACATTTGTTTGTTATTTTTTCAAGTAAATGTCAATGGAAACCGACCCTCCCGGGTCGCAACTTTGCATCGTCAACTTTAACATTTACGACGATGAACAAGACAGTTTTTATTACCGGAACCAGTACCGGTTTTGGTAAACTCACAGCAATCACATTGGCCAATGCAGGCCTTACCGTCATAGCTGGCATGCGTAACACCGCCGGAAAAAACCGGGCAGTTGCCGAAGAATTGGGCGCCATTCCCAACATTGAAGTGGTGGAAATAGACCTGACCGACGATACTTCGGTCAACAACGCCTTTGCGCAAGTCCTGGCGCGCCACGGCAAGATCGACGTCCTCGTAAACAACGCCGCGGCGAGCGGCTTTGGGGTGTTTGAATCATACAGCGTGGACCGGATCCGCGAAATGTTCGAAATCAATTTTTACGGCGTGGTCAGGACCTACCAGGCCGTGCTGCCTGCCATGCGTGCCGCGAAAAGCGGATTGATCATCAACATTACCTCCGGCGCCAGCGGCCATACACTCCCGTTTATGGTGCCCTACCTGGCTTCCAAGTTTGGTGTGGAGAGCATTACCGAGGGTTTACAGGACGAATTGAAACAGTTCGGCATCGATAACGTGTCGATACAGCCGGGCGTATACCCGACCGAAATGAATACCGGCGCCAAAGCCGGCATTCACGGCGACAAACCCGCAATCGCTCAGCAATACGATCCGTTGGCATCCGAACAGTTCAATGCACTTGGTCAAGGCCTTTTTGGCAAAATGACCGCCTTTGAAATGAACCCCCAAACCATCGCCGACGGTGTGCTCAAACTGATCCAAATGCCGGCAGGCCAACGGCCGCTGCGTTTCCCGCTCGACGCCATCGCACAGGGTACCGATGTGGAGTTCATCGAAGCCCGGGCGAATACCAAGGCCAGATGGGTAGCGGCTTATATGGAGTAGTAGCGTGCCGGTGGATTTAACACGGCAATCTATCGAAATGCGGGTGATAGGATTTTGGCGTGATTCGTTAAATTGCCAAAAACCTATTCCCCGCCTTAATGAGTAAATCGAAAAGCGCTTCCGGCAATGCCATTGCGGAACTATACACATCACTGATCGAAAAAGGTAAACCTGGGGATTTGCTGCCTTTTCTGAGGCTGCATGCCCATGCCAACAAGGCCGTATTAAGGCAGGAAATCAAAAAGGCAAAGAAATACTGGCTCAGCTACATTGAGCTTCCAACCGGCTCCGTCGTGGATGCGTTCTTTGGTACGTCCAGATGGGGCCAGCGGGGCAACGAGCAACAGCAGGAAATGGTGATACTGAGCGCCATCGCAGTGCTTGACAAAACTGAAATCATGCGCTGGGATGAAGCTTTCCCCTATTTCAGCAGACTCGACGAACCAATCGTACGCGAAGTCGTAATGTGGGCTAAGCCAACCTGGACGAATGCATTCTTATTAAGCCAATTGAAAAAAAACGATTGGTCTACTCTTGACTATTTTCATTTGAGGCTGCTCGAAGAGCGTGGGCTGGTGGAATACGAACCCGAGTTGTTTGTTCTGTCGATGACCAAGTTTCCGTTCCGGTTTTATCGGGAGAATAGCCTCCTGACTGCTTATATGGAGAAAATAGTGAATGATCCGCTGGCCTATCAACGTGAACTTCCGCTATTGTTTCAATATGAAACCGGGATTCAAAACCAGAACATGCCGATGGCACCGAACGAACCGTTCAAGAATGGTTGGGAAAAGATACTAGGCTCCTGGCTGGACCACGGAAGATTCGACCGTGCCTGGTTTATTGAAAACTGCATTCTCGTACAAACGAAAGAATGGAATGGCCGCCTCCGGGCGTTTTTTCGAAAACGGCTGGGCGATGCATCACCCACGGCCGCCGAATTGCTGGCCGCACAATATCCTCTTTTTGCATGCCTTCACGCACCGCTTAATACGGTGGTGAGTTTTGCTGTGGACCTGATCCGTAAAATATGGAATGATAAAAATTTCGATTTCCAATCGTTTATCGAGTTTATAGAGCCCGTTATGATGCGGGCCGACTGCAAAGGGGCAATTCGTCATACTTTAACCATTCTTGACAAAGCAGCGCAGCAATCGTCCGAATACCGCCCGGCGGTCAGCTACCTTGCCGCCGATGTGCTGGTCGTCCCCGACTTATCCTTGCAGGAACGGGCGGTTAAAACTTTGAAAAAGACGGGCGATCCAAACGACGTGGTGCTAACCGACAAACTGAACATGTATATCCCGCAGTTGCAGGGGAATATCACGGAAATGCTGGGACCATTGCTCACAGGCAGTATTCGGGAGATGCCCAACCTGTACGAGGAATATGCTGCCGAGACCAGGTCGCATTCGATGATCCACGACGGCTCCCGCTTGCCTGAATTCGCGGATTGGAATGACCTGCTGTTTCATTTTGGAAAATTCATCCAATCCGAGGATGTAATGCATGCTGAAATGCTCATGGACGCTTTCGTTACGAAGCGGCATTTGTTCCCCGCCGACGCATTGGAACAATTAAAAACTTATGCCGACCAGCTCAGTGGCCTTTACTTCAACGCTCCTTACAGACGCATGGTCGGCGGGTTATTGATCCACCTTATCCGTCAGGAAGAGGGATTTTACCAACCTGAGCGCGACCATTTGGAACGGTCCGAGATAGGTAACCTTGCTAAGTACCTGGTGCATCAAATACAGGAAAAAATAGTATCCGGTTCTAAAAGGTCGCTCTTGTGCTTCCCTACGCATACGCCGCATTGGATCGATCCGTCGATACTTATTGACCGCCTGATCGCATATGATCATGCAGGCGAAGCTGTCGACCCGGTTGATTTTGCGATAGCTATCAGCAGGACCCGGCGCGAAAATATCCCGGAAGCTGTTGAAAAAGCCCATCGGCTGCCTCGGCAATACCAGCAGCTGATGGCTTTTGTTCTCGGAACTACCGGGGAAATCCCGGCGCCTGAAAAACCATCGATTTGGAAAAAGCTGTTCGGTTCAGCCAAGAACATCGATTATGTTCCCTGGGCCGTAGCGGCTCGCACCTTTTATCCCAACCAGGAATTTCAGGAATTCGAAAACACCGACTTAAAGGGTGTGGTAAATGTGGTGTCGCCTTTCGCGCCGGAGGTACGAATCGATGTGAGGAGGCATGAAACACGTCATGCATTCAGCAAAAAGGTTGACAAATCTACAACCCGTCGGCTGATCGCCACGCTACCGAAGTCAAAATGGACTGGTAAACAGCCTCTGCTGTATAGTATGGATATTTACGAGCACAAAGACAGTGTCTGGGGTATCAATTTATCCTTCGGGACCGTGTTGTTCTGGCACAGCGTCATGCCTCAGAATGATCAGGCGTTGGCATCTTTCTTGCTGCGTTATTGCTGTGAATATTCCGAAGGCCTCGGCGAGGACGACCTGAGGGCATTTCTGCTTATAGTATCAGATTCAAGTTTCGTTTTTACCGACACAATTTATTACGTGATAGCGTGCTGCTATTTGTACAAGGACTCGGGGCTGCGCAACTTCGCTGCGGAGGTATCATTATTACTCATCTGCGAAAGGAGAATCGACGTCCGGCAGTTGGGTGAGAAACTCGCCAGATTGATTTTCGAGGGCTATGCCCCGCTGCAACGTTTTCTGGACGTGGCGGCGGTGATCAGGGACCATTCGGCCTTGCATAATGGCGCGCTTCTGACCTTGCTCGAAACGATCCTCGAACGATTTGAGCTGAAAGAAAAGTTACCAGCCGGGTTTAAAAAACTGCTGGAAATGTATTACGACCTGCTCACCAAAACCGGTCAGGCGCCAGGTGTTAGCACGCTGCAAAATCTGACCAAAATTCCGGAAAGTACTTCGTTAAAACCAATCATCAAACAACTTCAAAGCATTCCCCACCAGTGAACTCAACCGATTTTCAATACCAATATGCTGCCAGTTCGACGCTCGCCCGGGAAGGCGCAGGGAGCCTGCTCAAACTCGCTCATCACTCGGAAATTAACGAGGTTAATAATGTGCCCTGCTTTTTCTGGGGATCACTGACCGAACCCTACCTGACTGCCAGATGCTGGATTACGCTCGCCAAGGTGGTCAGAAGCAGTTTTGGGCTAATGCCGGTGTCGCTTCGCGATCCTATCGTTTCCGTCGGCGCCGAAAAACTGAGGTTCGAAGGATTTTCTTCGTGTAATGGCGTGTATGTGCGCCTGGACATGCTACCGGAAGCCGTGGACGGCGAATATGTGGCAAGCGGCACCACCAACGTCGATTTCAACGAACCGATGATCCACGCGCTGAACCTGGTTCAAAAAAATGAACGTGTCGTTCTGGGCGTTGGTCAGCGCGAGGTCAGTGTGGCCACCGAAAAGGCGAAGGTGATCGAAAAGAAAGTGGCGTTGCCAAATCGGTGGATCAAAGGCCTTACGAATGTGCAGGTCAGTCTGGCCCGCATGAACCAGCTATTCGCGCTGAACCGGGTGCAGTGCATCCAGCTCTTCCAGGCCGTGCCCAAGGGCAATGCGAAAGGAACCTACTATATCACCTTCCGCTCCGGCAAATACAGCTTGTCTACGCTGGCCACGCCGGGATCAGTAAGGATAGGCGGCATTCAAAGGCTAAGGTTGCTGGAAGGAATCCTGCCATGGGTGCAGCAAATGCATTTGTACGAATCAGAAGACCGCGAAACCTGCGCCGCGGTGGCCGACTTTGGTAAAATGCGGTTGATGATGGCCTTTTCACCGGATGCCACGCGCGGCTTTTCAGGCGAAGGGTCCGCGCTCGAGAGCCTCACCCAGCAAGTTTCCAACGAATGGGTTTATGGCCTGAACTACCTCCTCAAATCCAATGAAACATTTGACCCCACGCTGGTATCAATCGAAAACGATGTCGATTTCGGGACAATGGACAGCCTCGTCGCGCATTTGTCGGCCATGGGCCTGCTCGGCTACGATGTTTTTGAACGCCAACACTTCTATCGGCGCCTTCCCTTCAAAGCCGAGAGGATACTCGGCCTGAATCCGCGATTGAAAAACGCGCAAAAGCTGGTCAGCAATGACGACATTGTCATTCTTGAAAACCGCGCCGGCCATGTGGAGGCGCGTGTGAAAGGAACCGGGGTGTTCCACACGGTGCTGCTGCACGGCAACGAAGCGAAATGCACCTGTCAATGGTTTACGAGCTACCAGGGAAAAAGGGGGCTTTGCAAGCACGTGCTGGCAGTACAAATGGTACTTGATGCGGGGTAAGCCACTGCTTTACCGCAACGACTACCGGCTACTGACAGCTCTCTTTCGGGCAGTATTCCGCCCTATTCACTCCGTAAACTCCGAACCGGGTCCAACATTGCCGCGCGCAGGCTCTGGAAACTCACGGTAGCCAACGCGATGAGTGACATCAGCGAGCCAGCCGCCACGAAAAGCCACCAGGAAACCGAGATTTTAAACTCGAAATTCTGCAACCATTGGTCCATCAGGTACCAGGCAATGGGCGACGCTACGACGATCGCCAGCACCACGGGTTTCAGGAAATCGCGGGAAAGCAAAGCTACCACGCTGCCAACCGAAGCGCCAAGCACTTTTCTCACCCCTATCTCCTTGGTCCGCTGCTCGGCGGTGAAGGTTGCGAGACCGAACAGTCCCATACTCGCTATCAATACCGCCAAAATGGTCGCGGCCTCTATAAGCCGGGCTGTGCGCGTTTCGGACTGGTAGGCCTGCGCCAGGGTTTCGTCCAGGAAGCTGTATTCAAACACCTGATCGGGGAATGCTTCCATCCAGGCTTTTTCGATGTCGGCCAATGCAGCCTGAATCGAAGCGGCACTGGCATTTTCGCTTTGCAGCTTGATGCCCGCCTGGTAAAAGTTGTTGGGAACGACTTGAATAATGGTCGGATCTATTTTCTGATGCAGGGAGTTAACGTGGAAGTTGCGGACGACACCCACAATCGTCGCAAACTCGTTACCATCACCGTAATAGACCCTTTGGCCGATTGCCGCCCGGGGACTGTCGATGCCGATCCGGCCAAGGAATACTTCATTGACGATAATCCTGAAATTCCTCGTCGTGTCGCTGTCTTTCAGCGGCTCGCCGGCTAGCATCCGGATGCCATAGGTATCGAAATAATGTGAGTCGCCCATTTTCATCTGGGTTTTGACCTGAACCACCTTCGGCCCCTGCCGGTATTCCATTGCCTGCATCCAGTTACTTTCGGCGGAGGCACTATTGAATGAAAAGCTCACATCCTTGATTTGGGCCGAACGGATCAGCTGTTCGCGAAGCGTATGCAGTTTTTCGGGCTTGTTGTCGGGTAATCCCACGGTAATGACGGCCGATTTGTTGAACCCGAGGTCCGCATTGCGGAAGAAATCCAGCTGCCGGTCGATCAGCATCGCGCAGCATATCAGCACGAGCGATACCGTAAATTGCACGACTACCAACCCCTCTCGCATGGAGAACCACTGACCGGCGCGTACTGTCGAATTGCTCTTCAGTGCCCAGATCGGCGCCATGCCCGACAGCCTTAGTGCAGGATAAATACCCGCCAGTAAGGTCGTCAATAGCAACAGAAAACCCGTAAAGAGCGCCGTTGAGCCCGTAAACAGGTCGTCGTCCAATGTCAGTGGAATGGCCAGCGCTGCCGCCAGGACGGGCAACAACAATACGCTGAGTACCAGCGCCACTATGCCCGCGAAAAGTGTAACAAGGCCTGCTTCGGTCAGGAACTGGTATATCAGCGATTTGCGGCTGCTGCCTATTGCCTTGCGTATGCCTACTTCCTTCGCGCGCTTGAATGCACGCGCTGTGCTGAGGTTGATGAAATTGAAGCAGGCGATTAACAGAACGAGTGCGCCGATTACCGAAAGTGTTTTTAGCAAGCCCACATTCGCGCTCCGGCCGCCGAGATTACCCGTGTAATGGATTTCAGCCAAATGATTCAGTTTGAAACGCTTGTCGGGAAGTGCTTCCTTACCCATATATTTCACTACTACCGATTCAAAACGTCCGGTGAGTTGCTCCGGGGCTACACCTTTTTTCAATACCACAAATACCTGAAAATTGTCATTCCAGCCGTTCCATTTATTGTCCTCAAAACCTGGGTCAATCTGCTTGACGGTTGCGAACGAGACAAGCATGTTGAACGGGAAGCTCGTGGTAGCCGGGTAATCCTCCACAACCCCGGTGACGGTCAAGTCCTGTTTATTATCCATCCGGATCGTATTTCCGAGCACATCCGCGGTCCCGAAGTACTTTTTCGCGTAAGCGCGCGTGAGCACGATCGCATTCGGTTGCGACAATGCATGCGCGGGATTGCCTGCTACCCAGGTATAGTCGAGCGCGCGGAAGAGGGCATTATCCGCAAACACGACCGATTCCCTGAATGCCGGCCGCTGATTTTTTTTCTCCTGAGAATAGCTACCCGCGGGCAGCGCTCCGGCCGCCATGGTCTTGCCTCCCCTTTGCATAAGCGGCGCGATGACTTCGGCTTCGGGTAGGTCGGTGCGCAGCGCCTGGGCCATGCCGGTGTAGGTACCCGGATACGTATGTCCTTCTTTGATATTCTCGGTTTCTACCCTGTAAATCCGTTCGAGGCGCGATTGCGACAAGTCGTAACTAGTCTCATGCCGAACCACCAGAAAAATCAGTATCGTACAAGCCAGCCCTACCGCGAGGCCGGCAACATTAATAAAGGAATAGCCTTTGCTGTTGAAAAAACTCCTTACAGCGATGGTGAAGTGGTTTCTGATCATGACCGGCCCGAAATTGAAGTTCATTTCCCGCACCACCAATGCCATGCCAATTTTTGACATTCTGTCAATGGAGGCGCCTAGCCTCATTTTCGTAAACCCTACCCGATATAAATGTCCGCTTTCGAACGCCGGGCGTGCCAAAACGGACACGCAAAGCACAGCCTACGTCCGAAGAAATGGTTCTTCGCCATCTTCATGACCGCTTAATAACTAATTCTACAAACAAATCGAATTAGTAAGTAAAAAATAACGCCACGGCAGCTTCCTCCTCCAAACAACTTTTATCTCCATGAACAGAGACAACGACAGACAACAAATTGAAAAACTGCGGCTGATCGTCCAGGAAGCGGAAAACACCGGCAACCTGGAAATGATGACCGCCATTCTCGCCGATGATATCACCGTCATCGCTCCCGGTTCGCCGGTCATCAATACCAAGGCTGGCGGCGTGGAGTTCCTGCGCTCGTGGTTCGATGCGTTTTACATTCAGATATCCTACGAATCGCAGGATATCGAGATCAGGGAAGATCTTGCCTATGAATGGGCGATTTACCAACAGACAACCACCGACAAGCAAACGGGCGAAAAAGCGTCGGAAACCGGCAGGATGCTTTGGATTTACAAAAAATACGATGGAGCATGGCTGCAACATTTTATCATCTGGAATACAGCCGCTTAAAGAATCTTATCCTCACAATAAATTAAAACACCATGTCTTATCTTCATGCGCCAAGGCTCGTGTTCACGGGCGATTTCCTGTCCGATGTCAGCACGGTTAACAACGACACGGCCCACTACAACAACGCCACCTTCCAGCCCAATTTCCAGGACCCCGGCAAGGGTGCCACCAATGGCTGGTGGAATCCCGAAGGCGGCGCAGTTTTCGATTTCCAGAACTGCGCGGTCAGGCAGATTTTCCTGCCCGATGGCACCACGCAGACTTCCCAGTCCGACGACATTATTATTGGCCAGGCCGTAGTAGGCGCCGAGGGGCGTCCGACGGGAAAAATGGTGGACCTCGACCCCGACGCCCAGATGTTTTCCGCATTATGGTGCGTGCAGCTCCGCATTTGTACAGCCAATGGCGACCTGCTTTTCAAAGGTGACATTACCACCACCTCGTTCCGCGACCTTCAAATGAGGCAGCTCGACGGCGGCAAAAGCAACGGACAGCCATTAGGCGCCAGCTGGACGTCGGTGATTACCAATATCGAATGGGGCGTGCTGGCGGAACAGTCGGCTTTCCTGAAAACACTGCGCGCGACCACGCAGAATAACACCCTGGCCATTAACATGAACCCGTTCGGCTATTACTATAACCATAACGACGGCCGGTTTTCGCTGGGCCGGATCATCGGTTCCATCGGCCCCTATTTCGAAGGCGAGCCGCTCACTTTTGCGCCGGCGCGCAGGTTGTACGGCATCAATTACACGCCGAGCGCCCGCAGTACTTTTTTCAGCACTTCCAATTTCCTGGTGGAGCCCGATTCCAAACGCGTGAGCATTGATTTTGGGGCGAGCTTCCCGGTAGCCGATTCCGTCGGCACTGTTACCTACAAACAAGACCTGCGCCTGGCCGTCAGCAAAGTACCGCAAACCGGCGTAGCGAGCCGTCAGACGCCGACTTTTTACATTAATCCGAATGATTTCATCGAAATCGGGACATTGGACTATCAATCCGACCCAAACTGGCTCAACCAGACAGGCGGGATCGCTTCTTTCAGCAATTTGCCGGACGCGACGATGGCCGCGCTGAGCAACAGCCAGTTGCTGCTAATTACCCCATCGACAAGCCAGCCGGGACAATTTGCGATCATCGCGCGCGAGGCCATCGACGGGCTCGTAGCCAGGGCCGATAATTTCATTCAGCGCCTGGATGACGGCCAGTCAGTGAATATCGATTTTTATGCCTATCAATGGGGAAACCTGCTTCCAAATACGAGCATCAGTATTACCCTCGACCCGGCTACCCCCGATACGCCTGTCGGCCCGCAAAACCCGATCTCGGAGCTTTACGGGAACAATTTCCCGGCAGAGGGCCTGACTTTCGACGGTCAGATTTCGACCAATCAGCAGGGCAAAGCGCAAATGCTGCTCACCGGTAATGCCATTTACAGCCCGAGGGTTTACATCGACGGACAGATCTACTTCATTACCTACCAGACCGCGACCGTCGACCAGGCATTTGGAACAGAACAAGTTGTGGTGCACCTGCGCGATTATTTCCAGGAAATCGCGAACCCGGTTTGGAGTGACATTTCGGAGATGATGATCCAGTACAGCAACCTGTACCCGATCATGAGCAAGTATGTCGTGAACCTGGCCGATCCTGCGGCACTCGCAGAGAAAAAGAAGATCCTGATTTTCGCATTCTCGCGCGATATCAACGACACGATGCACATGCCCGTGACGCGCGACTTGTCCTCTACCAAGCGTAATACCATTCTCAACTGGCTCAACAATCCGCAAATCGCTCCGAAAACCGTGGTAAGGTCCGAGGCCAGGGAGGCGCGGACTGCCAACCCGGTGGCACCCGGCACCGCGCTGACCGACAAACAAACCCGTTACCGGGAAGCTGTGAAAGCGAAAAACGGGTCGTTCCCGGGCTTCTCCGCCACCAACGATTTGTTTGAAAATCTGTGATTTACGGCCTAAAACTCATTCACCATGCTACAAATAGATTCAAGATATATTGAGAAGGCATTGAGCGCCAATGCCCTGGAAGAGCTCTATCCGCTCGTTCAAAACGCCGTCGAACTGGAACATTCCACGATTCCGCCTTACCTCACGGCGATGTTTTCCCTGAACCCTGGTGCCAATCCGGTGCAGCGGCAAGTAATCCATTCGATCGTGATCGAAGAAATGCTGCACATGACCATCGCGGCGAACATCCTGAATGCCCTTGGCGGGCACCCGGTGATCAACCATGCCGATTTTGTACCCGAATACCCCGGTCCGTTACCGATGGGCATTGGTAACGGGCTCATCGTGGGGCTGGAAAAATATTCGACAGACGTCGTCAAAAATGTTTTTATGGAGATTGAAGAACCGGAGAATCCGCTCGTTTTCAAATCCGTGAGCCTGGCCGCATTGCCGACTTACAGCACAATCGGCCAGTTTTATCAGGCCATTCAGCAAAAGATTGACGAACTGGCACCGGATGAATTGCCGGGAGAGAAGAGCAAACAAGTCACTTCGTCGTTCTTTCCTGCCGACGAGCTCTTTCCGATTTATACCAAACAAAACGCGATCGACGCGATCAACATCATCATCGAGCAAGGCGAGGGAACTTCCACCTCCCCGCTCGACCAGGAAGATGAACTCGCGCATTACTACCGTTTTGAGGAACTTTACAAAGGCAAAAGGCTGGTAAAAGACGATACCGCCCCCAATGGCTATTCGTTCTCAGGGCCGGCGATCCCGTTCTCAGCCGAGGGCGTTTTTCCGTTGTTTCCCAATACGAAAATCAGCATGCTACCGGTCGGCAGCGAGGAATGGAACCGGATGAACGAGTTCAATACGAGCTACTATTCCTTGCTTTCGGGGCTTCACACGACGTTCAACGGCCAGCCCGGAATGCTCGATAATACGGTGGGTGTGATGTACGATCTCAAACTGACCGCCCAGAAACTGTGTGCCACGCCCTTCCCGGGCAAACCCGGCTACACAATCGGGCCATCGTTCGAGTTTATCGTTCCCGCCGGAAGTTAGCGTGTTTTAAAATGCAGGTCGACGGCCAATTACAGCCGTCGACCTTTTAGCGTTTATACACCCTCGAAAGCGTTTTTCAGAGGTGCTATTTGGAGCCTTTTCATGGGTAATAGTGCCTGAGTTACCCGATTGAGCTGCTCGCGGGTGCCATTTACCATCATTTCTTCCAATTCGATGGGTGAAATTTGCCACGACACGCCGTATTTATCTTTAATCCACCCGCATTGCTCAGCCTCGCGAACAGCCGACATTTTTTGGGTAAAATAATCCAGCTCTTCCTGGTCATCGCAATTCACCACCAGCGAAATACCCTCATTAAAGCTGAATTGATGCTGATGGGCGCTGTCCATGGCGGTAAACCACGAATCTTCGAGCTTGAAATCGGCGAACATGACTGTACCGGGCTTGTCCGGCGAATGGCCTTCGGGATAGCGGTGCAGCGAGCCCAGTTTGGATTTCTCGAAAACAGAACAATAGAAATTGATGGCTTCCTCCGCCTTGCCGCATTGATCCCCCACAAACAGCAGCGAAGTGATGATCGGCGGCCTCGGCTCGCCTTCGGGCTTCGTGAGGATCAGCTGCCACGAAACGCCATACTTGTCCTGTACCCAGCCATACCGCTCACTGAACGGGTATTCGCCGATCGGCATTAACGCGCTTCCGCCATCGGCCAGCTTGTTCCAGACCTCATCGATTTTCGCGCGCGCCGACTCCTTCGACCCGTCGAACAGCAGCGGGTCAAAATTGACCATGAAGGATATGGAAGGATTCGGTTTGAAAATCGGACCGGCGCTGATGGCCATGAATTTCTGCCCCCAGAGCTCGAATATGACCATATCGGCATCGCCCGAAGGCGTATCTTCCAGCGTTGTGACGCTCATCACCCGGGACTCCGGAAATACCGATGCGTAAAACTCCGCTGCTTCCGCAGCTTCCTTGTCAAACCATAAATGCGGGACGATTTTCTGCATGACCATTTGATTTTAGTTGATGACTCGAACGGGTGCACTGACGGGAGGACCGTAAAGTTAAAAAATTGGTCGATTTGAACAGCTTGTCATTTTATTTCGACACCACTTTTCGCTTGTAGTAACTTGTGCTATGTTTATAGATACATTCAATCCTGAACGATGATCAACTTAAGACTACTGCAAAAATGGGTGGTGATCGGCTGCCTGGGGCTTTCTTCCTGCGCAAGCTACCAGCGCAGCGACCTCTATTTCGGCCGAGACATTCCGGGCGGCGGGACCGTGAGCGAACAGCAATGGAAGAATTTCAGCGACAGCGTCATCAGCAATTACTTTCCCGAAGGCTACACCGAATGGGACGCCAATGGCCGCTGGAAGGATACCGACACTAAGCAGACCATCACCGAACCGACCAAAGTGGTGACGTTCTTTGGAAAAAAAAGCAAGGAAAGAAGCGCCGCCCTCGACAGCATTGCCCAGCGTTACCTTCGCCGGTTCCGCCAGCAAAGCGTGCTCCGGACAGATATTAAATCCAAAGTGAAGTTTATCAACAAAGCGCCCTGATCGTACAATCCTGCCAACCGATCATTCGAAATAGTGGTAGAAAACTTCGGGCAGCTTGTTTCCCAATGAAATCCAGTCGGCGGCGAGCGGCGCTTTATTCAGACCTTTGATCCATTCGTAGTTCAGCTCATAGACGGCGGCGTAAATGCCGAGGCGCGTCAGGAAGCCCTCTCCCAAAGTGCCCGGGTTCCGGAAACTTGCCTTAGTAGCACCTTCCGTAAACCAGGTATGCTTGCGCAGGAGCGATTCCAGCTTATCCATACGCGCAAGGTAGTCGGTAATATCCCCGTCGGGCCGGCTTATATGCAGGTTTCCGCCGGCATCGTTATGAACATCAAGCGCCAGATCGGGCTTCTTGTTCGCCCGTATCATCTTTTGCAGCCATTGTTCGAGGTAATAGTTTTCCGGTGCAATGAGCTCGTCGGCCGGTTTGTCCCACTTGCGGTTCAGGTCATAACCGTTGGCATTAAACCGTGTTTTGCCGCGTGCAACGCCGTCTTTGTTGGCCATAGGCAGGATGTAAACACAGTACCGCTTCAAATAGCGTTTGGCGTCGTCGTCGTTACTGAGCAGCTTCTGTACCAGCCCTTCCACGGTCCAGTTCCCGCCCGCCTCGAATGCGTGCGCCCTCGCGCGCAGGAAGAGCCGCTTGGGTGCATTCTCATTTCCGATCCGGATGATTTCCAGCGACCGGCCTTCCGCGGTTTTACCGATGGTCGTAACGGCGGCAAGTTTATTCTTCCCGATGGTCGCCAGCATTTTCTCCAGATCGCTGACCCGGTAGGGCTCCACGCTCGCAATGTAGGCGAATGGCGCCTCCATCCTGAACCGGAACAGCATCCTGCGGCCCGGCACGACTTCTATCGAACGGCTCTCCCACTTTTTATGATCAAAGGAAATCACAAACCGGGAGCGCTCCGAGAGGTCGCTGGCAAACCGATTGTTCCAGATGTTATCAAAATTTTCCAGGATCACGGTCACTTCCGTTCCCGTTGCTGCCTCGACCCTGAAATGGAAGTGGTTCACAGCCCTGTTCCGCGAAAAGCGTTCATGGTCGTATACCAGGCTGCCCACCACCCTGCCGGCCGAATCGATCCGCCAGTTCATAGGTGAGGCATTCTCAAAGCCGGTATGGACAAAGATTTTGGACGCAGCGATGCTGTCGGCCTTGTCGCCCGGAATTTGCGCGCGTACATCCGTACGCAAGCCGGTGCCCGCGATCAGCCCGCAGGCAAAGAGTACCTTTAAAGTTACGTTGTATTTCATCATTCAACCGGATTACTGATTGACACCTTCATGCACGACTGTGCACGTGCACGTACCTTGCAAAAGCAGTTTGTAACCTGGTTCTACTTTCAAAAATAAGCGCCGCTTTGCTCCCGAATCGGCCGTTAAAAATCTGCACGCATTCCGACGAATCGTTGGCATAATTTTTAACTATATTCACGGTAAGAAATCAACAACTAACTGATACGTAGCATGAAAAAGATAGTGATCACCGCCGCCATGGTATGCTTCTGCGCAACAACGGCAGCGTTTGCCCAAAGTACCAGCAGTTCCACCGACAAATCCAAAACGACCAAGGCTACCGGGCAGGGCGTGCAAACACCTACGCCCGAAACCGAGAAAAAAAGTACCGACCAATCGGGTAAGCCTAACCCTACGGACCAGGTGGCTCAGAAAAGCAGTGAAAACGACGGCAGCAACCGTCCCGGGGGCGCTACGCATGAAAATGCCAATGACGTAGGCCGGTACTCCGACCGCGAAGACAACAATTCGATGCTGTTTTCCAAAGAAGCTATTGCGATTCGCCGTAAAAACCTCACCGAGCCGGATGCGACGGTGAAAGAAGGCAGCGGCTCCGCACCCAAAAACACCAAAAATCACACAGGCACCACCGGCAATTACCGGAATCTGGCGACGCAAACCAGCGGTGTGCCGTCGCGGGAATAGAACCGTGGTTATTGGCAGAATGAAAAGCCCCGGCAATATTTTCCGGGGCTTATTGATGAACTCAATTGTTCTGCGGCGTTTTCAATTTATCTAAAATCCTCAAAATCGTCGTGTCTTCCACCACGTTGGATTCGTTGTCGTGGTTGTGGAATTCGTCCAGTTTCCGCTTGCGCTTCGTATCGCTGATGCCCCTCTCCACCTTTTGCCTATACTCCTCCAACGACCGGCAATAGTAATGGTTAAGCTGGATCGTATCCACACTCACGTCCGCCAATGCCTCATCAATGGGTACAAAATGCTCATTCACACAGGAATACCCGGGTTTGAATTTGAAACAATGCGATTTGTAAGCCGACTGCACAAAACGTGGCTGGACAATACTTTTAATATGGCGGTTAGGCGGGAAAGAGATCTCCGATCGTCTGGTAAAGTTTTCCAATTGACTGCCCGCCGGCTTTTGGATATGATTATTCGAACCAAATATCAACCACGACAGCCCAAGACCGCCGTATTCTTCATATTTTTCAAGCAATCGGGGCAGGTTTGCACTTTCATTTTTGGGTACGATAAACTCGTCCATATCAATGAATCCGATCCATCTCGAATTATAACCAAAGTTATCGAGGCAATACTGGTACGCTTTCACGTGCATATTCTGCCCGGGAATGCCCGTAACCGTCACCCATTCGCTGTAACCAAGTGCGGCAATGGCTTCTTTAACAGGGCTCTTGCTGCCATTATCATAAATATAAAAGTGTTCTACCCCGACTTTCCGGTGATAATCCAGCCATTCGGAGAGGTAATCATTTTCGTCTTTTACAATGCAGCAAACGGATAAATAATATTGAGGTTCAACAGATTCACCGGTGCGGGAGCCGCGAAACCGGGAAAGCAGATTTTGAATGGAAAACATGATGGCTAATGAGATTTTGTCGATGACATGCGCCAAAGTTATGGCTTATTGATCGGAATACTCAATCCCGCTTTTACAATATCCAATACAATACTGGTTTTAAAGCTTTTAACATTATTGTTCCCGAAAAACAGTTGCTGGGTCAGCTCTTCATACTCTTTCATGCTGTAAACGACCAGTATCAGGATAAAATCCACTTCGCCCGTCACGTAATAGCATTGCTGCACCTGCGGGGCGTTGCTGAAAATCGCCTTGGCTTGTTTGATGATCTCCACCTTCTCCACTTCCATCTTCACTTCCGTAAAAATGGTGATCGGCCGGCCCAGTTTTTCGGGATCGAGCACCGAAATGTCCGCTCTGATCACGCCCGTTTCCCGCAGCCGCTTGATGCGCCGCTGCACCGCAGGCGCCGACAGTCCGATCCGCTCGCCGATATCGCGCTGGGGCGTAGTATTATCGGCTTGGAGGATCGCCAGAATGGAAATGTCGAATGAGTCGAGTGTAATCATAGGGTTGGTGCAACGAAACAAAATTGCAAATTTGCCCTCAAAATCGAGGAAAAATTACGCCTGACCAAAATTAATTTTGCGCAACAATTTAATTCGATCAAAGTCAAATGCAGAATCAGGCGGGGAAGGGAATCGCTATGGTGCTGATGGGCGCCAGTTTGTGGGGCGTATCAGGCACATTCAGTCAGTTTTTATTTCAACAACAGCACATCAGCGTCGAGTGGCTGATGTCGGTCCGTATGCTCATTTCCGGGATAGTCCTCGTGGCTATCAGCAAGGCCCGGAAAAATGCGGACACATTCGCGCCCTGGAAAGACAAACGCGACGCGATCCGCCTCCTGTCCTTCGGCATTTCGGGTATGCTTACCGTCCAGTACACCTATTTCGCGGCCATTAAACATTCCAATGCGGCCACTGCCACCATATTGCAGTTTACGAGCCCCATTATCATCGCCGTTTATCTGGCTGTTAAGTTCAAAAAGCCGTTGCGGCCGCTCAACCTGGTGGCTATTGCCGTTGCTATGCTGGGTACATTCCTGCTCGTGACGCATGGAAAACCGGGCGAGCTGGCCATTTCGGGCACAGCGCTGGCCTGGGGCCTTGCCTCGGCCGTGAGCCTGGCGATGTACACCATCCAACCGGAATCGCTGCTCAAAAGGTACCACGAAACCACCATCATCGGCTGGGGCCTCCTCATCGGCGGTATCGGCATCTCGCTCGTGCGCGCCCCCTGGCACACCGACGGCATCTGGGACGTGCACACCTACGCCTACACCGCATTTGTCGTCCTTTTCGGCACGCTAATCCCCTTCTACGCCTACCTCACCGGCGTAAAACTGATCGGCGGCCAAAAAGCCAGCCTCCTCACCTCCGCCGAACCGCTCTCCACCGCGCTGCTGTCCGTAAGCTGGCTCGGCGTGCCATTCCTTCTGATGGACTACATCGGCGCCGGGCTAATTATCTCAACGGTATTTCTGCTCGCCATGGAGCGGGATGTGGCGTTGGAGCCGCCTGTGGTATAACATATTGAAGTGATATATGATAAGCAAAAGCCAGGCAATCGGGTTCGATCGCCTGGCTTTGTTCGTATTGGGGAGGTGTAAACAAGTTACCCCTTCATCCCCTCAACCCGCTGGAAGAAAAATACCAGCTCCTTGAATGACGTGAAAATGTCGGCTGCGCGGGGATCTAAGGGCAAAATTTGCATATACCGTACTACTGAATCGTGGATAAAAAAGCACACTGTCAACCGCCTGATAATTACAGATTCCGATTGGTGATCGATTTTGTTACTCATCTCTAAAAATCACTATATTGCAGCATGGCAGTACAGCAGCCCTGTTTAGTATAATAATTTAATAATCAACCAATTAAAGCCCAAATAAAAAATTACAAAGTATTCAAATATGCAGACAGACGTCAAAGGGAAAATAAACGAAAAAAAACTCGCTTTTAGTAACACACTCTTACCGTTGTTCGAGGCAGTGGTAAACTCCATTCAAGCAATCGAAGAGGAAACATCTACCAAACCTGGCATTGTTAGGATCAACATAGTTCGATCGGAACAAGAAACAATAAACTTTGGAAGGCCAGAGATACTTCCTGAAATTTCAGATTTTCATATAGAAGACAACGGAGTTGGTTTCAACGAAAAAAACTTCGAGTCATTTAACTATGCACACTCAACCTACAAGTTTGGTAAAGGCGGAAAAGGAATCGGCAGGTTTACATGGCTAAGAGCTTTCGGCCGTGCAGAAGTCGAAAGTCATTTTTTTGAAAACCAAAATTGGCACCTCCGCAAATTTAACTTTGAACCGACTCGATCAGGAATTGAAAAGCACACCATACATGTTATTGACGAAGCCCCACAACGTCAGACGATTGTAAAACTTAGAAACTTGAAACAGGAATATAGAAAATGGTGCAATAATAACCCAGAAGACATTGCCTTGAAAATTATTGAGCATTGCTTTATCTATTTTATCAACAAACAATGTCCCAGGATTATTATTAAAGACCTCGGCAACGAAATAGTTGTCAATGACTTGTTTACAAAATTTACAAATGGACAGGTGAAGACGAAGGAGGTAAAAATCCGAGATAATGTCTTCAAATTAAACGTAGTTAAACTATATAGTAACAAACTCGACAACAAAATTCATTACTGCGCGAATACCAGAGAAGTACTAGATGACAAAATATCCATTGACATTCCAGAGCTCGATGATTTCTTGTACGATGCGGAGGGCAATAAATTTTCAATAGCAATCTATGTAGAAGGAGCATATTTAGATGCCAATGTTAACGATGAAAGAACCTCTATTTCATTTTCAAAAGGCGAAATTGATTTTCCGGACCAAACTAGTCAAGAAGAGCTTCGAAAGACAATAACAGAAAAAATTCACTCGGATTTCTCTGAACAGATCGATCAACTTTCGTTGAAGCGAGTTGAAAAAGTGAGAGAGTTTGTAAACCGTCATCCGAGATATAGACAATTACTGAAATATAAACCTAACGAATTAAAGCGGATACCTTCCACTCTCAACGACGAGAAGCTTGAAATCGAACTCTTCAAAGTTCAGCAAGCATTAGAACTCGAAGTTAAACAAGAAGTTACTTTGGAATTAAAGTTTATCAACAACGAAGAAGACAGTAATACTTTCAACGAAGAAAAGCAGGCCCTTTACAGCAAAATCATCGAAGTAGGAAACTCTAAATTATCTGAATATGTAATACACCGAAAGCTTGTACTGGATTTGTTTCAAAAATTATTGAACGAAAGGGCCACTGAACGAGCAGTACACAACTTGATATTTCCACTACAAAGTCTTTCCGATGAAATCGGCTTCGAAGATCACAACCTTTGGATGATCGACGATAAACTTTCATACCACAAATATCTCGCGTCAGATAAAAGTTTTAAAAAGATCGACTCCATTAAATCTGATTCTAATGATCGACCGGATATCATAATATTTAATCACCCCTTTGTTTTTTCGAACGACAGTAAACCATACGAGTCAATTGTCTTAATAGAATTTAAGCGCCCAATGCGAGACGATTATCTTGATGATGAAAATCCAATACAACAAATTAACAAATATGCCAGAGAAATCATTGACGGCGAAGCAAAAGACAAAAACAATAGAGAATTTGGTTTAAGAAGCAACACACCAATCTACGCTTACATTATCTGCGACCTAACAAAAAAACTACAAGCCTACGCGAAAGACGGAGGCTACCGTTTATTACCCGGCGGAGATGGATACTTTGCTTTTAACGATAACTACAATATGTATGTCGAAATAATGAGCTTTGATAAAATCTTGAAGGATTCCAAGGAACGTAATCGGGTCTTATTTGAAAAGTTGAATATAGGTTAGTAATTTAATAGAGTACCGTAGTTTTTCCTCCTGCCAAGACCAAGATATCTTAACCACCTACTACCACATTAGTCCTCTCTTCCAGCCACTTCGGCAAATTGGTGAAAGCATCGTCCTGCGGTCTGTCAAACAATGCAAATAAAGTCATCCGCGTCGGGGCGGTGAATGCCGGGGTTAGTTGATGCGCCACGTCGGCATACAGCGATTTGCCCTTGAAACGGTCGGTTCGCGGGTGGCCTGCAGCGATATAGTGCTGCGCGGAAGTCTGCACGTACAACAGCAACAGCGCCACAAATATCACGAAGTTTTCAGTCGGTGTCTGGTTCATGGATTTTCTGGTGCAAACAACGTCGGACTACTTTCTGGATGCGCTGGTTTGCAGTTGTTCGGCCGGGAAACCGTCGGCTTTCAGCTGCTCAAAACCGCCGATGTTGTAATAAGAGTGAAAACCGAGTGTTTTAAGGGTATCGGCCGCCTTCCCGCTACGGTTGCCGGAACGGCAATAGAGGTATACCGGCTTGTTTTTATCGAGTTTGGCGATCTGCGTCTTAAAGTCCGGACCGTTGAAATTGATATTTTGGGAATATTGCAAATGCCCGCCGTCGAACTCCTCGGGCGTACGCACATCCACAAGGTAGGCCTTTCCGGCCTTGATCTGGGCCAATGCCTGCGGATCGGGTTTAACAACGTTTTTAGGCGCGGGATGCTGCGCCTGCACGGCCACGACCGATGCCAAAAAGAGGATGATCAGAAAAGATAGCTTTTTCATGAGATACGATAATCTATTATTTTCATAGATTTAATATACAAAACTAGGAAATTAAACTGCCCGTCAACGATTTCCACGCGGAGACGTATCCGAAAATCCGACATTATACCACCAGGCATTTTCGACCGGCCTGGTTAATGCGATCGATTGGGAGTTGTCAGTGCAGGGCTAATTTGCGAACGATACAGAGTATACGAGCAGCTGACTATCCAAAATACCTACAAAGGCCGCTGCTTCCTCACGATGCTGAGCTTCACGCCCGCCAGTTCCGTAACCACCCGCACACAATGCCCGTGCTCGTAGCTGTAAACACTCTCCTTCCCGTTGGGCAGCTCCACGCTGTAACTGCCGTTGCCCAGCTTCCTGATCTTGCACATCGCCCCGAACTTCTCGGAATATACCGCCTGCACCTGCGCCGGCTCCTGGTAATACAGGCCCGTGATCGTGTGTGCAATCGGCGCCACCACTTCCCATTTGCGGTTACGGTCGGTTTTTTCCGATAAATCGAAGCGATAATGCTGCGAGGCTAGCCGCGTGGTAACCGTCTGCTCGCGCCGTTTGCCATTCACGGTCTGCTCGGTCAGCGAACTGTGGAGGGTACCCTCCGAAAACTGGTTTTCCGCCACAAAACTGCCGGAAAAAAACGGTACGCTGAACTCCGCCTCGATCCGCTTGCGCAGCCGCGCGCCGTCGTCCTGCGGCAATACTTTCACCGATCCGATGGTATGCCCGGCCATCACCACGTCGAACGTCGCGACCTGGGCGTATCCGGCCAACGACGCCAACAGCAGCAGTATCAATAGCGTTTTCTGCATAAGAGGTCAATTTTGAAGATGTGTCGTTAACAAATCGCGTAGCGATGTAATATTGGTAGATGTGAATAAATCAGTCGACCGAAAATCCCGTCAGGGATGCAACAGCATAGTACCAAATCCCTGTTGTTACATGCCCAAAAGGCATTAACAGAATGTTCCTCAATCTTATATTTATTTGATTTTAAATGACCGAATAGCCAAAATGTGGTCAGGTATTGTCATTGATAGTCAGAAATTGTACGGCATACATGTTTAAAACGAATGTGTACGTTATCTAAGCCATCTGACAACACCTGACAACACCTGACTATTCCTGACTATTCCTGACAATACCTAACCAGTTACCCATTCACTTCGACAGCTCGCTGCGCTGGTCGCTCGACTTGAACAACGGGTAACCCAATTGCACGTACCACGGCTCTTCCTGGTAATCTTCGAGCCCGATGTGCTCCGAAAACTCCCTGGTGATTTTGGCCGTCCCAAACAGCATGTCCCAGATAAAGAACATGTTACCATAGTTTCCGTTGATCACCCCGATACCATCGGCGTCGGTGGCAGCGTGGTGTGCATGGTGCGTCGCAGGGGTGGAAATGGTGCGTTCGAGTACCCACATCACGGGGTGCAGCCATTTAATCGCGTAAAGCGGTTTATCCCAGCGCACGCTCGAATGCGCGGAAATACCGATCAGCGCTTTGAAAAAATAGCCTATCAGGAACGCCTGGCCGAAACCGAGGAATATGAGGACCGTCGACACGATACGCGGCGGGAACAGCAGCAGGTACACCCACGAATTGCGCCCGGTGAGGAATACGCTCATTTCGGGCGCGCTGTGATGCACGCGGTGGCCCTTCCACAGCCACGTGTAGGTATGCGCGGCACGATGCCACCAGTATTGCGTGAAATCTTCGAGTAATGCCGTAATGAGGACGCCCGCCCATAGCGGCACGTTTTCGAATACATTATAATAGTCGGCGAAGAAGTAGTTGAGCACGTAGGCCGACAGCAGGAAACTAAGCGGCCGTGTGATGATACTCGACAGGAAAAGTCCTGCAAAATTGATATACCACTCATTTCTAGACCATTTCTCACTTTTGTAAAGGCCTGTAAATGCTTCGGCAAAACTGATCACTGCAAAAAGAATGAGGATTTCGTAATAAATATGGCTGTCTGTGAATTTCATGTTGCATAGAAAGTCTGTGTCGCGCGGGTGGCGGGCGACGTATTGGTAATGGGAAAACAGGAAGGCTTACCGGCGGGCGCCGGCATGCAGGGACTCAGTTAGCAACAACAACAGCCTGCTCCATGAGAAGCAAATGGTACAGCCGCGGGCGCCGCTGCGTAGCGACGGCCGGAAAAAGGGGCATTATGTGTAGTTTTAATCGAACGCATATGCGATGTCGTTAAAAAATGGACACAGCTTCGGGTGGTTCTCAGCTCGATTGAATGATCAGATTGCATGCAAAGTTAATGTAACAGCCACTTAACTTCCAAGCATTTGCGCAAAAAAGTATTTAAACTCTATGGATTTAATAGATTTAAATCAAAACTGACTCAGTCAACGCTTCGGAAAATGCCCATAGCTCACGTGCGAGGGCCCGGCTTTTTGCTTTGGCGGAAGATCTCGCCGGCTTTCCATTGGCAAAATACTGCCCCGTAACGTCGTTCAGTTCCGTTGCCGTGGCCACGTGTACAATGCCCGCGGCGGCTTGTTCAGGGGTACGGAAAAACGGCTTGAAAACTTTCATAAACCACGCGGTAGCCCCGTTTCCATTACCGCCGAAACTACTCGAAACCGTTCCGGGATGCACGGCATTGGAAGTGATGCCAAATGGCGCCAAACGCTCCGAAAGCTCGTTGGAAAAAAGGATATTGGCTAGCTTGGAGCGACCGTAAATCACCAGGTCATGGTAATGCGGCGGATTGGCCAGCTTGGCCGTCTGGTACCTGAATGCGAAGAAATGCGCCTCGGATGCTACATTCACGACTTTCGCCGATTCTGCCGCTTTAAGTAAATCGACCAGGCCGATGGTGAGTATAAAAGGCCCCACGTGATTGGTAGCGAAGGTCATTTCGATGCCGTCGTCGGTCGTTTCGCGATGCTGGACGATCAGCCCGGCATTGTTGATCAGTAAATCGATCTGTGCATAGTTGTCCCGGATCTCATCCACGGCCCGTTTGACGGACGCAATGCTGGAAAGGTCGCATTGGATAAAGCCGGTGTTCACGGAATGCCCGATTTCCCGTTGCAGCTCATGGGCCTTTGCCGCATTGCGGGCTACCAATATCAGATCATAGCCCCGTCGTGCGAGTTCGAGGGCGGTAAAGCGGCCGATGCCCGAAGTGGGCCCGGTAATCAGTGCTGTTTTACGCATTGAATTCAATAAAAATGTCGCAGGTAATGCTATCGGAAATAACGGTGGCTCTGGCGCCTAAGGTAAGAAGGGAACCGGAGATATGCTCCAATCGGGGCCGCTTTTTTCTATCTTTGATAAATGCATACCGAATTCGAACACTACATGGCCTCCCAATCCGGCCTGCCCGCCGGGACGATCAGGCAGATCAGCAGCCTGGCTACCTTGCGGCACCTGCACAAAAACGAGGCGTTGCTCACCGCCGGGGAAATATGCCGGCACAAAACATTTATTGGCAGCGGCCTGCTTCGGACTTACCATATCAAGCCGGACGGCAATGAGCACATTATCCATTTTTCACCCCAGCACACCTGGACGCTGGACGTCGAAAGCTACGACAAGCGAGCCCCGTCGCTGGTAAATATCGAAGCCGTGGAACGCAGTGAAGTGTTGCTTTGGGCCAAGCCTGATTTTGATAAATTGCTGAAAGATATTCCGGAGCTCAAAACGTTTTCGGAGCGGCTCATTGCCCGTACCATTTACAGTAACCGCAACCGTATCCTAACCATTCTGAGCGGCACTCCCGAGGAACGTTACGCCGATTTTGTAAATACCTACCCCGATTACCTCGCGCGCCTGCCCCTGCGCATGGTGGCTGCTTACCTCGGCATTTCCCTGAAAACCCTCACACGCATACGCCACGCACAGCTGCAACGCGGGGCTCAAAGTATGGTCAAATGACCTTGTTTGCCCATTAGCAGGATATCAATTTTGCATCAAACAAAATTGAAACCAACATGCGTGTATTTGTAACAGGGGCCTCAGGATTTGTAGGCTCCGCCATTGTAGACGAACTTTTAAAGAACGGCCATGAAGTACTGGCCCTTGTGAGGTCCGAAAAATCTGCCGGTCAGCTGGCGGCCACGGGCGCAACGCCGCTCCAAGGCGATGTGAACGATCCGGCAATACTACGCCGTGGTGTGGCCGAATCCGATGCAGTGATCCACACCGCTTTCAACCACGATTTTACCCAGTTCAAGGCAAGCTGCGAGGCCGACCGGAAAGTCATCGCGACATTGGGGCAGGCACTGGCGGGATCGGGAAAGCCGCTCGTAGTCACCACCGGAATGGGCCTTTTGCGCTACGACCGGCCCGTGACCGAGGACGATGTATTGAATGCGAAGTCTGACGAAATCCCGCGCGCGGCTACCGACGAGGCGGCGCACGCCGTAGCGGCCCAGGGTGTGGACGTGTACCTGGTGCGCCTGCCTCCCAGCGTACATGGCGCGGGCGACCATGGTTTTGTGCCCATGATCATCGGCATTACCCGGGAAAAAGGCGAATCGGCCTACATGGGGGACGGCAGCAACCAATGGCCGGCTGTACACCGGCACGATGCAGCGGTACTATACCGGCTGATTGTTGAGCAGCGCCCGGCCTTGAAAGTGCTGCACGCTGTGGCTGAGCAAGGCATTCCGTTCAGGGAAATCGCCCGGGCGATCGGTACCGGCCTGGGGCTGCCTGTGGTAAGCAAAACCGGAGATGCAGCAGCGGCCCATTTCACCTGGTTCCAGCATTTTGCAGCCATCGGCTGTGTGGCTTCGAACGCGAAAACCCGCGAGGTGCTGGGCTGGCACCCTACTGCCCCAGGGCTGTTGGAGGACATCGCGACGGCCGGCTACCTCTCAGCATCGTAGCACCATCCCGGTCTTTCGGAAACGGCTTTCGACAAGTTCATGTTTCAACCGCCACCGCCTGGCAACCGCAACCGGCTGACAATGCGACGAAATAGATTTTCACTATTGAATCATAGAATTAATCGATTTTGACAATCAATTTCAGTATTATACCTTTATCCCGCTGCACAAATACCAGAGGCAGGCAATATGGTTTAACACATGAACTTATCGTAATGGAAAACGGATCAAACGACATTAGCAAATGTCCATTTCACAACGGGACACTGAATCACAATGTAGGCGGCGGCGGTACCAGAAACCGCGACTGGTGGCCAAACCAGTTGAAACTGAACATTCTGCGCCAGCATTCGTCCCTCTCCAATCCGATGGGAGAACAATTTGACTACGCGGAAGCGTTCAAAAGCCTCGATCTGGAAGCAGTTAAAACAGACCTTCATGCACTGATGACCGATTCGCAGGACTGGTGGCCGGCCGACTTCGGCCATTACGGCCCCCTGTTCATCCGCATGGCCTGGCATAGCGCGGGTACCTACCGCGTGTTTGACGGCCGCGGCGGCGGTGGCTCGGGCCAGCAGCGTTTCGCTCCGCTCAACAGCTGGCCGGATAACGTCAGCCTCGACAAGGCTCGCCGTTTGCTTTGGCCTATCAAACAAAAATATGGCAACAAAATTTCCTGGGCCGATTTGATGATCCTCGCAGGAAACATCGCACTCGAATCGATGGGCTTTAAAACATTCGGTTTTGCCGGTGGCCGTGCCGATGTATGGGAAGCCGATGAAGACGTATATTGGGGATCGGAATCGACCTGGCTTGGTAACGATCGCCGCTATGCGCATGGCAAGCCGGGTCTCGACGAGCAAGGCGTAGTGTCAAGCGATGAGAACCCAAATGGCCAGACGCACTCCCGCCACCTCGAAGAACCGCTGGGAGCGGCGCATATGGGGTTGATTTATGTAAACCCGGAAGGCCCGGACGGCAACCCCGATCCGATTGCCGCTGCGCACGACATCCGCGACACGTTCGGACGGATGGCGATGAACGACGAAGAGACCGTTGCATTGATCGCCGGTGGCCACAGTTTTGGTAAAACGCACGGTGCAGCCCCTTCCGATCATGTCGGAGCGGAGCCCGAAGGTGCGGACCTCGAACACCAGGGATTGGGATGGAACAACAGCTTCGGTTCCGGAAAAGGTGCTGATACCATCACCAGCGGCCTGGAAGTGATCTGGACCACCACTCCTACTAAATGGAGCAACAACTTCTTCGAAAACCTGTTTGCATTCGAATGGGAGCTCACCAAAAGCCCCGGCGGTGCGCACCAGTGGGTGGCCAAAGACGCCGGTGATATTATTCCAGATGCTTACGACAGCGCCAAAAAGCACCGCCCTACGATGCTCACTACCGATCTCTCGCTGCGTTTTGACCCGGTTTACGAGAAGATTTCAAGACATTTCCTTGAAAATCCGGACGCATTCGCAGATGCATTTGCCCGTGCGTGGTTCAAACTCACGCACCGCGACATGGGCCCGCGTGCCCGCTACCTGGGCCCGGACGTACCAGCGGAAGTGCTGATCTGGCAAGACCCAATCCCGGCAGTTGACCACGAACTGGTAAACGAAAACGATATAGCAGGCTTGAAAGCCAACATCCTCGCATCCGGCCTGAGCGTTTCCGAACTGGTTTCGACAGCATGGGCTTCGGCCTCGACATTCCGTGGCTCCGACAAACGCGGTGGCGCAAATGGCGCCCGTATTCGCCTCGCTCCGCAGAAAGACTGGAAAGTGAACAATCCGGCGCAGCTGCAAAAAGTACTCGGTACGCTGGAAAGCATTCAGCAGGAGTTCAACAGCACACAGGCAAGCGGCAAGAAGATTTCACTCGCCGACCTGATCGTGTTGGCTGGTGCAGCCGGGGTTGAAAAAGCTGCCCAGGACGCTGGTCATGCTGTTATCGTTCCATTCACACCTGGCCGGACAGATGCGACACAGGAGCAGACCGATATTGAATCGGTAGGCTACCTGGAACCGATCGCCGATGGCTTCCGCAACTACCGCGGTGTGAAATCCAGCGTGATGACCGAAGAATTGCTGGTAGACAAAGCCCAGCTGCTCACACTTACCGCTCCTGAAATGACCGTCCTGCTGGGAGGTTTGCGGGTATTGAATACCAACTTTGACGGTTCTAAAAATGGTGTGTTCACACAGCGCCCCGGTGTACTTACCAATGATTTCTTCGTGAACCTGCTGGATATGAATACTTCCTGGAAAGCGATGGGGCCGGATAGAGAAACCTACCTGGGAACCGACCGCGCCAGCGGTCAACCCAAATGGACCGCTACCCGCGCCGACCTCGTATTCGGCTCGCATGCGGAACTCCGGGCGATCGCCGAAATATACGGCAGCTCCGATTCCGGGGCGAAGTTCGTCAAAGACTTCGTGGCAGCATGGAACAAAGTAATGAATCTCGACCGGTTCGATCTGGCCTGATTCATTCAAAATTCACCTTGAACACAGCCGGCCGGGAGCGATTCCCGGTCGGCTTTTTAATTTCGGCGCGCCAGTACGCCCCTCAGCTTTTCGTAGTCGATTTTAGAGTTGTGCCGCGGGTCTCTCGGAATTTTAGGGATAAAAATAACGTCCCCGAATGCCTCCGGTAACGACCCGATCGCCGCCGCAACAGCATCCCGCCGAGTGCTATCACCCAGCTCGATCACCGCTGTAAGCTGTCCGTTCAATTGCATCACCGTGCCCATTTCCACGCCGTTGATCGCCTGGAAGCGGTTTTCAAACAGGAATGTCGATAGCAGTCCATTCGGTGTGCGGATCAGCGACGCGCACCTGCCAGTGAGGAACAGGTTGCCATTAATGAAGCCGCTATCGCCGGTGCGGTGCCAGCATTTGTCACCAATAAAAATTTTATTGCGCTGCAATGCCTCAGGGTTGTTCAGATAATCCCGCAGCACATGCTTTCCCGAAACGATGATCTCCCCGATCCCGCCCGGGGCAACTTCCAGGGCCGAGAGTGCCTCTTCGTGCGGTACGGTAATGTTATCTTCGGTAATCGCGATGATTTTTACGGTCGCTGCCGGTTCCACTTTCCCTACATTCAATCCCCTGACCGTTTCGGAGGCGATCAGCTCATCGATGGCGATCATACTCATAGGCTCCGCCTCGGTTGAGCCATACACAATGCCGATGTGCGCCTGCGGGAATGCCTCGCGGTACGTGCGGGCCTCGGCCGGAAATACGGGTGCACCACCGGTCAGTATTTTTTGTATGGTATTCAAAAACAAATCATTAGCCTTCAAATACCGCGATAATTGCTTGACAAAAAACGGCGAAGCGATAATGGAAGTAATGCCTAGCCCGCTGATCTGGCCCGCTATGCGCTCTGGTTTCATGGTATCGGGCTTGCGCGGATTGAAATCAGCGATCACCGATGTGACGCCAGCGCCCAGGTTAATGAGCAGAACAATAGGTAAAACCGGCATACAAATATCCCCAGGGCCCGGATCGATGAGGGGTATCAGTGCCTGGAACTGTTCAAAAAGCAGGCCGTGCGTCCTGATAGCCGCTTTCGGCGTGCCCGTGCTGCCGGTCGTGAATGTAATGAGGGCAATATCGCCCCGCTGGGTTTCGGGAAACGACGGAACAGCCTGGTCCGCATCGTACTTCAAACCCAAATGCAGCGGAATCGACCGCAAACCGGGTAAAAGCCGAGCCAGCACGCGCCCTTTGAATGTCCCGATAAATGCGGCGCATTGCGCCAGCCGGCAGCATTCGACGAGCCGTTTCACGCTCACCCATTCGTCCAGAAACACCGCTATCGCCCCGATGCGGAACAGCGCCAGCACGGTCCGGTACAGGTCGTCGCCCATGGGCACGAACACGAGCACGCGATCACCCTTACGGATACCCTTGCGCAGGAAATGCGCGGCGGTCTGTGCTACGGCCGTTTCCAGCGCTCCGAATGAAATGCTGTTTTCACGGTAAATGATCGCGGGTTTGCCCGGGTTAGTGCGCGCTGCCTCGTGAAAAAGATCAACGATATTGAACCGGTCAGGTAAGGAGTTTTCCATACAAAACGTAGTTTCTGTAATGGGTACCGGAGAAATGCGTGGATAACTTCGTGGAAGTGCCCTGCTCGTAGATGAACGAATGAATGGCACTGGTATAGCCCAGCTCCACGGCTTTGTGGTAAATTAAATTGCCGATCACGTGCCCGAGCCCTCTCCATTCCGGAGCCGGATGCCGGGCCAGGGTTTTGACGATCAGCGTTTTGCTTTCCGTATTGTAAAAATCATGAATACAGAAGAAATATCCCACCAGGTTACCCGCTTCGTCCTCGGCCAGCAGTGTGAGTTCGGGATTGATATAAGCCTTTGTTTGCAGATATTTTTTCAAAAAGGCCTCCCGGCTGATGGGCGTGTAAAGGAAATTAGTCCTGAAAGCCAGCAGGTTAAAATCATACAAACGATTAACCTCCGCTTCAAAATCCGAAAGATCAATCGGCCTGATCGTAACGCCCTGGGCTTTCAACTCCTGCTCCCGGGCGAGTATGTCGGGATTATCCAGCTCCATACCACGGTCAATGTTGCTGTAATAATGCGCAATCGGCTCTAAACCAGCTGCTTTGAATTGCCTGTTATAATACAAATGGTGATGCGGTTCGGTAAAAAACAGCGGATTGACGTGATCGGCCAGGAAACGGTAACCCTCCCAGGTGCTGCCGTTCATAGGGCCGATCAGACAGGTACCTCCCCAGCTTTTAACCTTGGAAACAATGTGCAGCAGCAATGCGGAAGCATATTCATCGCGGTCGGTGCATTCGTAATTTCCAACTGAAAACGCATGCCGACCAGCATACTGCATCAGCGGATTATCATAAATACTCGCCCTCGCAACGACATTTTCGCCATCTTTTACCAAAAAACACACTTTCAGAAAGTCGGCCGGAATGGTTTCCGGGGTTCTGAGCCGAATACTGTCCGGCGGATAGATGCGTCCGGGCAGTTCTGTAAACAAATGAAAATCGGGCTGGCCTGGGCCGGTTTCGGTGATCGTGATCATCATATCAGACAGAGGGTTGATACCACACTTGCAGGAATGGTAAAGTTATCCATCCCCTTGACACCCAAGGCCTCCGCTATCGTGGCTACGGCTGGAACCAACACAAGCAGCAGCGTGCCGGAATGCACATCGTTGAATGTCGAAACGGTAACGGCCGTCACCAGCAATGCGCTCACAAAAAAAGCCAGCGAACCTGCCGCCGATTTGCCGCCACCCATTACCTGATACTTCCCGAATGGGAAACGTTTCCCGACCAGCGCCGCTACCGGGTCGCAAATCGCGAGGACCAGGATCGGCAGGTAGAAAACAATAAGGCCCCTGTCCGCCATTTGAAATACCCAAAAAAGCGCGTAAACGATGATAGGAAACAGGATGCTGCCATACGAAAAACGATCGATCGCATTGATGGAAGGCAGCCAGCCGAATTTCAAACTGGCCAGCAGAATCACCAGAAAGCTCGCGCAGAGGAACAAAACCTGCCAATGACTGACCAGTACAACAGGGAAAAGTAATGTGAGCAGACCGGTGCCAAAGTGTACGATCTTGCGCGTCCATTCAGCCCTGATCTTCCCGAAATGGTACAATAATTCGGCCAGGCCAAAGAGTGCAAGGAAGCAGCAGGCGAGAATAAGCGGGGGAACGATTTCTTTCATAGCTATGCAATGTGGCACATTACGGAGCAACCCGGTCGACAATGAAACCCTTGTAAAAAAAGCCTTTATCGATGGCTGTCAGGCGTTCTGACTCGGCCTGTATGTGTTCGACATCTTCGGGTAAAATCTGCGAAATCCGGCGTGGTACCATCAGGTTCCAGTAAGCCAGCCGGCCGTCCTGTTCCGTACCGGCAACGAGCGTGCGGGCCGTTTCGCGGAACAAGCCGGCATCCATATATTCAAAAATATCGGAGAGGTTCATACAATGGAATTTACCGTAGTGCGCAATGGCACCCTGCGCGTAGCATTCTTTCAAATGCAGCCGGTCGAGGTTGGCACGCACCCGCGGATAGTGCTCCTTTTGCAGGTAATGTGGCAGAAGCTCGTCGAAGCGGCCGGTGAGGGTGTACCGCAAAATATAATTGTCCTGCGCGGCCACCGAAGCGAGCTGAACCGCAGCCTTTTCGAAAATAAACTCTGAAACAGAACCCTGGACCTGTTTCTGAAACTCGGGATCGCGCCCGTATTTGCCCATCACATACCTGCTGAAAAAGATACGGAACAACAGCCGCCAGCGCCAGGTATTCCAGTGGTTTTGGTAAAAATTTGCTTGCTCCTCTGCCGTTTTCGTTTTAAAAAGCGCTTCCACCACACGCCTCGAATGAATCCAGGGCAGTATTTTGCCGCTGAAAAGTTGAAAATACCGTTCGAATTTCCCCTGGTGAATGACGCCGTTGGTAATCAGCGCCAGGTTCGACTCCCAGTAGGCCCGGGTGGCGCTGCTCAACTGGCTTTTCAGCGCCTGGAAGCATTGCAAACGGCTCTCCGAATGCCTGAAACCGAGAAAGCCCAACGCCCCTTCCCATTCCAGGTTTTGAATGCAAACCTTCTTCAATTCGATCAGAAAAAGCTGGGTAGGATTAATATCGACTGCCACCACCAGTTCGGGATCGGTAACGAGGAAGGAAAAACTGTTATCCCCCGCGGAACCGATCGAAAGCACCTTGCTACCCGGCGCCGGCGAAAGCCCCGCCAGCAGAATATCCGCATCCTCCCAGCAGTTGGCGTAGCGGATAATATCAAAATTGACCCTTTTCGTTAAATCCTCTTTCGTCATCGGGAAATAGTCCTGATTATGCCCGTACTGCCATCCATTTCAATTTCATCACCTGTTTTGAGGTTTTTCAGCAGGCCGGTTACCCCCACAATGCACGGCTTGCCCATTTCGCGGGAAACAATCGCCGAGTGGCTCAGCAGGCTGCCCCGCTCCACGATAATGCCCGATGCTCCCGGAAAAAGGGTAACCCAGCCGGGGTCGGTACTGGTGGTCACGAGGATGTCGCCGTTCAGCGAAGATACCTCCGCAGGATCGGCCACTACCCTCACCCGCCCCGTTACCCGCCCTGGTGAGCAGCCTATGCCCTTCAAGTCGCCCTCCGGCATTTCGACCCGATCGATGCTGAAAAAATCGTTACCGTCGTAGGGCACGCCATAGGTCGCGAACCGCTCCGAAAGCGGGCCCAACTGCTGATAATGCTGAAATGCCTTCTGCCGCAGTGCCACGAGGGCCTTAATATCCTGCGTCACCGCCGTGCCTTCTATATAGCTGAAAATTTCCTCTTTGGTGAGGTAAAAAATATCCCTGGCATTGCCCAGCAGGCCATCGGAATAAAACCGCTTCCCGATGTAGGTAAAAATCTCCCGCACGATCCCGAATGCACGCGTACGCTCGTAGCGCAGGTTCTCGCGGGCGCTGACGAGCTCGCGCGTGTAGCGCAGCGTAAGCTGCATTTTCCATCGGCCGATGGTTTTGCCTTTCAAATGCTTCGCTATTTCCCGTTCGGCATTTGTACGGATCACATCTTCCCGCTCGCCCGAAAACTGCGAACCGGTAATGCCCGTTTCTACGTAGGATTTCAGCACCTTAACGAACCGCGCCGGCTCCTGGCCGTAGGAGATCGTTTCGAGCTTCAACTCGCCTACGCACCGCTCGCCAAAATCGGCAATGTAACGGTCGATTTCGGCCTTGACGGCAATGAATTCCGGATCGTTGCTGGTGCTCAGCGTTTCGTGAATGACATGTTCGTTTTTTGCCACAAACAAATCCTTCAACGCCGGCACCGCGGCAATGCGCGCGGCGATGGCAATGCTGCGATGCACTGGCTGCACGGAAATAATGTCGTTGCTCCCGCAAAGCAGGTCGTTATGGAGGTTGGGGTTACCGCCGCCTGTAAACTGCTCGCATTGTTTTTGGAGCATCCCGAACCATATCATCGCAAAAAAGTCGTTCAGCAATGGGGCTTTCCATTCGAGCAGCAGCTTACGTTCGAAATTGAGATACAAATGCATGAGCTCGTCGGCGCTCTTCTCCGCGAAAGGGATTGCCTTGTATTCGGTGATAGTACTCTCCACGAGCTGCATAAATTCCCGTCGTTTCCGCGGCAGCGCCCTGAAACGGAACAGCATTTGCACAGCCATTTTCGCAATGCTCCACCATGCCCTTCCTTTCGGCAAACGGTAGGATTCGGGGATATCGAACTGCTCCTTCACCCCCATCATTTTCTCCATGTACCGGGCATTAATGCTGTAACCCGGCAGCATAGCCAGCATGTGGTACCAGGTTTTAAGGTTATAGTAAACCCGGCCGTTCAAAAAACCGAGCGTATTGGCAAATACCCTTTCATTTTTCCTGATAACCAATTCACTTACACCCAGATAAGCGCTAAAAAGCTTGTAAGCCACCTCATAAGATTTGCTGATAAAAGAGAATGTCAGCGGAGTGGTGACGCCGGGGTAGGATTCAATAATGTTACTGTTATCCCAAAGAATGTAATTGCCCGCAGGTCCGGCCTTCAGTGTAGTAATGGGCCTGGTTTGCAGCAAATAAATCTGATCGTTCCGGACGGCGAACTCGATGTCCTGCGGCTGGCCCAACGCTTTTTCGAGCGAGTCGAGTATCCGGCCAAGCTGACGAACCTGCCCGTCAGTAAGCGCCGGGGTTTGTCTTCCATCCGCCGGGACGGATTGTACTGCATTCCCTTCCAGCACAAATTCGTCGGCATTGACCTCGCCTGAAACCAGGCGATCGCCCAGGCCGGAAACCGCATTAATGACCTTCTGCTGCCGGTTACCTGTGAGCGGGTTAGCGCCAAAAGCTACACCAGCCGCATCCGCATCGACCATTTCCTGCACAATCACCGCCACGCCACCAGCATCCGAAAGCCCGTGATGTTTCCGGTAGGCCATTACCCGTTCCGAAAACGCGGACTGCCGGACATCCGCTATACGCGCTGCCAATTCATGGGGCGCTACACACAGGTAACTATCAAACTGCCCCGCAAAGGAAAACGCCGCGCCATCTTCCGCGGCCGCCGATGAGCGCACCGCAAAATGGCGGGTTCCCTGAAAAGAATCCAGCAAACCGGTAATAAGCTCAGATTCGGAAATATCGGCACGCAAAGTTTCCCACGGGATCACGACAAAATGCGGCACAGGCAAGCCGAGCTCCTTCAAACGAAACAGGTTTCCCGCCTTGCCGCCAATGGTGGCGCCGGATGCATTGTGAGGTTCGGTATCGGAAATGAAATGCATCATTGGAACAGCAATTTTGAGATCATCGGCCCCGCACCCAGTGTAAGATACATCGCGATCGTCCAGAGCGCCGATGCATATTCGACCATTTTTGCAAGTTTTGGGGTCCTGGTCTTCCAAAACAATGCTGCCGGCAGTGCGCAAACGAGAAACACAATCCCTAAAACCGTCAGCACCACATACCCATAACCGGCAAATGCCGAAGCGGCCATGCTGAGCAAAAGCGTCACCGTAAGCACAGCAAGCCATAATCCGATAGCCTTTGGAACACCCAGCAAAGAAGTATAGGTGAGTACCCCTTCCGACTCCTGTTGCGGGGCGCGGATCTTGCGGCCCACTTCCAGCACAATGCCGTTCATATAGGATACTGCAAAAAAGAAAAACAGGCCTTCGGGTGCCTTTACACCTGCGAGGAGCCAATCGAGCCCGCTGGCATAAATGTCGACCAGCGGGATGATGAACATATGCGAAGTAACGTACCAGAACTGATGCTTTTTGAGCCATTCGGCCACAAAAAACTCTTTCCCCATCAGCGACAGGTACCCGACTACCACCGCGTATATCCAAAGCATTTTGGGAAAGAAAATCAGATTTACGAAGATTTGCGCAATAGCGACCACGATGCCCGTCAACGCCAGCTCGCGGAATGTGACAAGCCCGCGGGGAACGGGCAGCTCTTTCCGGAACCGGGCGTCATCTTCCGCGTCTTTGAATTCGTCGAAGATCCTGACCAGCAGGAAAAGGGATATCGTCGTAAAAATCCCGACTGCAAATGTTTTTGTATCCACAAACCCTTCCGCGCCACGGCATATGCGTGAATAGGAAATGGCTGAGAAGCTAAATGCCGCCACGAGCAAGCCGTGCCCCAGCAATGGAAACCGCTCCTTTTGGTAAATATAAAACCGGCGGAAAAACGGCGCGCTGTTCTCCCCGGCGTGGCTGAATGCATTTCCCTGAGCCGGTAGCTTCATCTCTTCCGGCCGAATTTCTGGTGTGCCGCCGTGAACCGGCCCGCCGAAAGCGCTGCCGCAATGGATATTTCGCCCGCCAGCACCAACGCGCCGCATATTTCGGCAAACTTCCGGGTCTTGCCGGAACCGGCGCATCCGATCAGTTCGAGGCATTCCTTTTGAGTAGGTAATGCCGTACCACCGCCGACCGTCCCGACGATCAGGTTGGGCAACGTCACCGACACGTACAGGCCGTCGTCGGCCGTAAGTTCCATGCGCGTAATGCCCACCGAAGCCTCCGAAACGCAGGCCACATCCTGCCCGGTAGCGATAAACAGGGCCGTAAGGCCGTTGGCATAATGCCCCTGCGCGCCGATAGAACCGCTTTGGATCGTGCCGATCGTCGATGACCGCCAGTATTCCGCCATCGCCTCAGGGCTTGTTTTCAACACGTCGTGTACGATTTTTTGCGGGAGCGTGATTTCCGCAGTGACTTTCTTGCCCCGCACATTCGCGAATGACTGGGAAGTCGCCTTTTTATCACCTGAAAAATTGCTTTCGATAAACCAGAACTGAGGCTGTACCGGGGCATTCTGAATAATGTACCGGCAAATGGCGTCCGTGCAGATCGTCACCATGTTTTGCCCGGAAGCGTCGCCCGTGTGATATTCGAATGTAAGAATGAGGTGGTTGCCTTCAATATTGGATTTCATGTCGATCAGCTTCGCATAGCGGCTGGCCGACTCGGTAATGCGGCGGAACTCTTCGAGCTGGCTGATAATCCACACCAAAAAAGTGCCCAGATTACCCAGGTTATCGAACTTGAAAACCGGCGACCGCTGTACCCCGTCGATCAGGCATACCGACGTAGCGCCTCCTGCCAGGTAACATGCCCGTGCACCGCGATGGTAGGATGCGAGCAGGCTACCCTCACTCGTCGCCAGCGGTATGTAAAAGTCGCCTTTCGCCATGGAGCCGAGCACCGACACCGGGCCGATCACCCCGGTGGGCACCATCGACATCCCAATGTAGTTCTCAATGTTCCCTTCCAGCCTGGAAACATCCGAAAACGGCTGCTTCCCGCTCAGGTAGGGAAAATCCTGGTCCGTTTTTTCCAAAAGAAATGCGAGCCGCTTCCTGATCCCCTCGACCGAAACCGGGATTTCGGAGGGTAAACTTTCCGGTAGCGATTTACTTAACGGCTTATTTTTGATCTCGTCCAGAAGCTGTTCAAGGTCTTGCAGGGCGCTCATGGCATGAAGCGCCTTTTTCGTGGTTTCGCTGGTTGAAGACATAGGATAGACAAGTAATTGATAGCAAAGGGCTTGCACCAATGAGCACACCCATTGGCATCCGCTAACATACTAAATTTCACATACCTATCATACCATCACTTAGTAAACAGAAAGGCTTGCCCAGCCTGCGTAATGGTCGCTTCTTTTTGCTCCGGCCGGAACTCCATGGTAAGGCCTACCGCGTCAATCTTAAACACATCCTTTTTGACGGGCGTCAGCAGAAATGTCGGCTGGCCGGTGGGTTGAAAGAACAGCTTGTTGTCCTTATGGCTGATCGTCACTTTCAACGGGATTTGCTTGCTCTCGTAAACGCCCAGGTACGGCTCGGCCTCCTGTGGGCTAACCTGCATGGCATTGAAGTCGGGGATAATGACCGGTACCTTATAGTAAGCGCTCAGCATAGCTATGAGGATGTCGTTCAACGGATAATCCACCCCATTCGAGAAAACAGCCCCGGCCAGGCTATCACCGGGGAAATAAACCATCATGGTCTGGAAACCGTCCAGGCCACCGGTATGGCCGTACCCTTTTTTCTGGTAAAAAGGCATAGGCGCCAGTCCTATTCCAAATATGTCGACGATCTTGGTCATTTGGGTCAGACTCTGCTGCAATACCAGCTTACCGGTAAAAAGCGCATTCACGAACGCTAATACATCGCCCGGAGTCGACACGATTGCCCCTGCACCTGCCGGCTGGCTTAGATCGGTTTCCACCTGCTTTTCCCAGCGTTTTGAAAACGAGTAGGAATAAGCATCCCCGCGGGCCGGGTCGATCTTCCCGCCAAAACTGGTGTTTTTCAAGCCAATGCGGGCAAGAATCCGCTCTTGAAGGTTCTTTTCATAGGACTTTTTAGTCACGTCCTCGATGATGTATCCCAGAAGAATATAACCGGTATTGCTGTACTTTGCCTCCGCGTCGGGAACGAAGTCGGGTTTATATTTGCCAAAAACAGCCAGCATTTCGGCGTGTGTCCTGGGTTGTGTCTGCTGTTTCCAGTAAGCCTCGTCATCGGTAAAATTGTGGATGCCGCTCCGGTGACGCAGCATCATTTCGATCGTGATCTGGCCTGCATTCGGGATGTCAGGGAAGTATTTATCCAAATGCGTATCCAGCGCAAGCTTTTTCTCTTCTACCAGCTGCATGATCATCGTTGCGGTGAAGGTTTTGGTAATGGACCCGATGCGGTAGCGGGTTTCCGGCGTCGCTTTTACTGTCCGTGCGCTGTCGACCACCGCATAGCCGATGGCCCGCTCGTACACTTTCTGTCCTTTGTGCGTCAGCAGCACGCTCGCCATCGATTTATTGTGCACGGCGAGGGAGTCGAAAAGCCGGTCGAGATCCGTGGTATTGATTTGCTGGGCCGATGCAGAAAACGCGAAAAGCAATGCGACGATCGGTATCAGTTTGATTTTCATGAGAGGATATGGTCTTTTTTGCAAATAAACCATATGCCCGGAATCTCAGGTAACCGATCGTCACATTTTTGTTAATTACCTCAATGCACAATCACAATCTTGTGGCTGCTTTGGGAGCCGTCGGCATAATGAATGGTAACCCAATGCACGCCGGAAGTCAGCCTGCCCACATCGACTACCGACTGGTTTTCTGCTGATGTATACAAGTTCACACCCGAAAGTGAATGCAGCTGAACTTTCGTAAACTGCCTGTTACCGCTCCGGATGTAGAGCTTGTCGGTCACCGGATTGGGAAACAGCACCACCGGAGTATTTCCCGTACCCGCAAAATCGACGGAAACGATCTGACTGTAAGCGAATGTCTCATCCAGGTCAATCATTTTCAGCCGGTAATAAGCCACCCCTGCCAATGGCGAGGCATCGACAGCCTCGTAACGGTGCCCTCCCTCGCCCATCGCCGGGGTGTTTATGGCTAGCGAAGTCCAGGTGCGGGCATCCGGGCTTCGTTGTATTTCAAAATGACTTACATTCTCCTCTTCGGCTGTCCGCCATTCCAGATGTGTGCGGTTTTCAACAGGCGTAGCCGAAAAGCCCGCAAGCCGCACCGGCAACGGCGTTCCGAACCCGATAAAGTCTTTGGCGAACCAGAATTCGGAAAAACTTTTCACGGTAAATTCCAGGTAGTATCCTTGCGCATACGGTACTTTTCTCACGGCATTTTTAGGATAAAAAGTCCAGGCGACACTGCCGTCATTGGTCAGGTCACCGTCCTCGTTACTACCGGAATACTTAGTCACCGTGAGCTCATAAGCCGATGCCGGCTTGACAATTCCTTCCTTCCCGGGGGCCGAAATGAGCCTTTCGCTTTCTTCGTCCGTGATGTAAAGCCGCACGCCTACGGGCTGGGCAAAGTCGGCCTGGGATGCCGAAATCGTAAAACTTCTGCCCAGATAGTACAGCTTGTTCTCGACCCGCATCGGCCCGTTGTCCTGGTAAGGCTTCACCGAAACCTGTCCAAGCGACTGTCCGTGCGGATTAATAGCCGCCACCAGCGAATTGTTCAGTTTGAACGGCACCCATTCATCTCCCTGTACATTTGCGGATGCTTCAAAGCTGTTCTGCAATGCATTGAAATACACAGTTGCCTGCGAATCATAAATATGGACGTCGTCTATCGCGATGCCCGCCCGCCCGGCCGATTTGCTCTTGATCACAAAGCGGAAACGGACATAGCCGCCCGGAAAAGAATTGGGGATCGGCACTGTGGCCACATGCCACCTGGTATAGTCTTGCACGTTCCAAACATCCGAATCATCGAGCCGCGTATTGTACCAGTTCGTACCGCCATTGACTACGCCCAGGCGCGTCCAGGTATTTCCGCTTACATTATACTCCACATACGCGATGTCGCACGCGCCGCCCGCACAAGCTGCGAGGTCGATGGACGTACTGAAACTCATCGCGGGCTGGCCCATTCCACTCATAGAAAAACAGGGCGAATACAGGTAAGATATCGTCTCTCCCGAACGGGCACCGCCCAGATTGGTGGTCCATGCGTTGTTGCCGCTCGCAGCTGTCGTCACCTTGCCAGTGGTGGGTACACCAAATACCCACAACGGGCTCGGGTCGGTCAGATACCAGCCGCCCTGGCCATTTTCAAAATCTTCGATATACGGAAAATGGGTAATCACCTGAGCAGCTCTGGCAGTGGTGCCCGCAACATCGTTCCCCGCATTCTTGTCGAATGCCTTTTTGGCCCTGACCTTGATATTCCGGTCGCTATCCATAAATAACGTGGAAGAAAAGTTGAAGGTAAAAAGCGTGTCGGCACCTGCCCTCACCACGGGCACATATCCCTGGTAGGCTAACTGGTCGTTGATCAGCGCCTCGAAAGGCACCCGGTAGCTATCTTCGGCACCGTTGTTTTTGATCAGCATACTATATTCCTGATACCCGTTGGGATCGCAGGAAGGAATGGCCCCCGCATTCAACCTCGCGACTTCGATGTCGCTGCTGGTGGTGTACAAACGGATATCGTCGATCGTCGAACCATCCGTTTGTGCGGGATACCTGAAACTCTGCTCCCACCGCACCTGAAAACTGGTGCTGAAATCCTTTCCATTCCGCTTTAACAAATCGCTCACTTCGATCGACATCAGCCAGTAGTTGTTGTTTTTGGTAAAATATGGAACGACAGTGCTTTCCAATGCCTCGATCCAGGGATCGGTGTCCTTCGCGCGGATATACACACGCAATGGCCAGGCCGGCCAGGTCGAAGCGTAGAGCCGGTACCGGAACGACAGCCTGATCTCGTCGCTTCCGGCATGGTAGGCAGCCAGGTTATAAGTCGCATCCAGGTAGGTGGGGTATTGCGAGCTATTGCCGCTGTTGGCATCTACGGTAAATGCTTTGGAACCTGAATAGGCCAAACCGGGGTCGACCGAAGTCCGTAACCGCCCCAGATCGCGTTCCTGCGAGAAATCGTAGCGGTCGGTTCCTCCGACGCCCATGGTGTTCACATTCACCTCCGTATTTTGCAGCGATTCGAGGTCATCCATAAATGGCAGAACCACAGGCGCATTGGCAAGCTGGCGGATCGATACCGATTTCTGATTGTTGGTCGCGACCTGGTCACCATCCAGCTTCACCACCGCCGTGAGCGGATACGAACCTGCGTTATGCATATCAAGGGCGCCGATGAAAGTATAATCCAGGTAGCCATTGGCCGGGACATCCGAATAGACTGTCTCCCAGTGAACAGCCCCGCTGCCCACGGAATAACCCACCTGAAACGATTGAATCACGGGCTGGTCGTCGAAATTCCTGAGCCGTATTTTCACCGACTGGGATTCGCCAAGGCTGGTGGCGGTGAGCAACCTGCCCGACCCGGAAGGTGAAACGATTGCGTCCACGGCCAGGTCGCCATCCGAGATAATACCCTCACACGTACCCGAATCGGGTTTTCGGCTGATCGCCAAGGCTCTCCGGCCGGGGACTCCGTTCTTACGGGCCCTTACAGAAATATAATAGGTAGAATCGCGGGAAAGCCCGCCGAGCACATATTTCAGTTCGCTGGTAATGCCCACCGACTGCATTTCACGTCCCTGTAAGCGCATAACCTCGTAATCGGTGGCACCGCTTACCGCAGTCCATTGCACGGCTGCGTAACTTTCGCACTGGTTCGTCGATAAGGTAATCACCGGAATGCCCATAATGGCAAATGCCGCGCTTTCCTTCACTACCCCGGTACTGTTTTGGGTAATACGGACCTTGGCGGTGGTGGTGAATGCATCCGGCACCGTCCAGCTGAGCTGATTAACACCTGCCGATACAGCGGTGTTCAGGTTCGTCCACGACGCGCCGTCGTTAAGCGAATAGGCCACCGAAAATGTACTGCTCGCGTTGCCGTAGCTATCCCAGTGGATATCGATCACATCGCCTTTGGTGAGGCGCTCGCCCCCGGCAGGGTACGTCAGGACGGCGGAGGATTCGATGATATCGTAAACCACAAAGTACTCTTGCGGGCCGCTAGGCACCTTTTTGCCGGTCACATTCACGACGTAAATCCCCGCCGCGGGCGCTTCGAGAACAATTTGCTCGACATTGTTAACGCTATCTACGCCCGGTTCTGCCGCAGCCGTCGGGTTGGAGGCTCTGGGGAACGACGGCAATATATCGGCACCGCCCTGGCGGGCCACTGTCAGGTCGAGGTCGTTGACCAGCGTTTTGCCAGTGAGTACGGCGGGGGCCGGGTCGTTCCAATACAGCATGACTTTAACCAATGCCGTGTTCGACGGTACCGATATTTCATAGCCATTCTTTCCCTGGTTGGCCACCGAGCCACTGAAGTACTGCCCTTTTTCCAGCATGGAAGCCGATCGAAGCAAGTTCATCATACCAAAGCCATAGGCAAAATCGGGCCCGGGCAAACCTTTTTCCGTAGCCCCATTGCACAGCAGCGCCTTCATGAGCGCATTCCTGGGATTGTTCCCGCCATTCAACTGTCTGTATCGCTGAACCAGTAATGCCAGCCCCCCGGTGACAGCCGGCGCTGCCATGCTGGTCCCCGAGGCTTCCTGGTAAATATTCCCGGGAAGCGTTGATATAATGGACGTTCCGGGAGCAACGATCTCCGGCTTGATGCGTCCGTCCCGGGTAGGCCCTTTGCTCGAACTCGCAACGATAAGGCTCTCCACACCAGTCCGCCCGGTACTGATCACGTTTTTAGAAGAAATACTTCCTCCTATTACGTTGCCATAACCTGCGACAAAGCCCTCGCAAGGGGCTGTTAATCCGCTATTGCCTGCTGCAAATACGTGTTGCAAATTAGGCAGTTCGGATGCCTGGCGGTCGAGAATATAGGAGTCGAAAGTATAGGAACCATAGTCGGGGCATACGCTGCCGCCGTAGGAATTATTGGTCACCACCATTCCAAAATCCCGAACGAGGGTCGATGCCTGTTTCCAGATTTCCGAATTGCTGCGTTTGACCAGTGATGCTTTCGGTGCATATCCTTTATACTTTTCATTCACAATTCCCCCGCCCGCAGCAGTACCCGCTACGTGTACTCCGTGCCAATAGCTGCCCTCGGGATTATAGCTGACCACCTTCGTGGCCAGGTCAATATGCTCCAACAGGTAACCGCTGTCACCTATGCCAATCACCACTCCGTCGCCGGTAAGCTGCCGCTGGCCGGGTAACAGCGAGGCAAGGACGTTCGCCCGTGTAGCTGCTTCACTCTTGTCGTTGAGCGGCTCGTCTGGCGGCGGCACCGCTTCTATATATTGTACCCACGGCTCGCCTGCCAATGCAAGTAGTCCCTCCACAGGTACCCTTGCCTCAACGATCTGGTAGTCTCGCAAAGCATCGGAGAGCACCTGTACCCCGTGCTTATCGAGCGCTTGCCGCACACTATCGCCACTCCAAGTTCTCACGTAGCTGATCCTGACATCCACTTTCCCTCCTTCGATGACGGCGTGCGCCGGGGGATTAGGCGCCAGCAATGCCGGCTGGATCTTCTGTTCAGGCTGCAATTCGAGAATCGCTCTCACGCCCGCCGCCTGCAACACATCGCGCCCCGGCTCACCATGCACGAGGGCCGTGTAGGCATTCTCGGGGATGTAGTCAAGTACAGTGATTCCGGCATTCCGTAACTGGTCGATAGCCGCACCTTCGGGAATACCAAAAAATTGGATTATTACAAATTGATCATCACCGACAGTCGAAACCCTAAATGCGTTGTCCGGTCGCTTTCGTACAAGTTCCATGACGGGTACCGGTGTGATTGTACCACTTTTGAGGTAAAGGTTGTAGGCCCTATTTTCCTGAGCCATAACGTTAGTTAGGTGCTGTACCAGTAGTACTACTACGAGGGCGCAGCGATACTTCAACGAACACATATAGAGGAGTATTGAATGGGTCAATTTTTACTTCTGCAACACCGAATGTAACCCTTTTTTCAATATTTCATACAATATGTAACTATTTGTTTTTCAGTAGAAAAACTTCAAAAATTCTACCTATAACGTGAAGTATTTATTATTACGAACAAATCAGCCAGATAGCTATCCTGCTCATGTAGCCCGCTTCTTCGACCGCAGCCAGCGAAGGCAAATTCAGGGTCGGCCGGGTCCTTATCAGGGGCCTGGCACGTTCAGTTTCCGGGCTTGTCTTCGAAGCGATTTTTTTGTTAAAACCCGGGCAGTTTTTCCGGCAGCCGTTGGGGCCGTCGTGCTGAGCGGCTCGTTAAGCCACAATTCAAACGTCGCTATACAGCTGGCTTAAAATATTAGTTTAATACAATTTTACAAAACACTATTTGAGATAAAAACTGTGATTGCCGGATGTTTCCCTGATGTGAAGGATGTAATCAAAATCGTCGGCGAGCGAACCATCGAAAAACTGATTGTCGGCCAGACCATAAACCAGCAATCTGTACCGACCTGGCAAATGCAACCCTTGCCGTGACTGCTTCAAAACGGCCATATTGAAAAAGAATACCGGTTGAGCGAGTTTTGAAAAATGGTATTCCCAGGTGGTACTGTCGCCGGCGAAGACTTCGTTTTTATCCGTAATGTGGCCGACCGTGGGGTTAACTGTCGTATAAAAGCCATAAGAGGTTGTCAGCCCCACGCATTGATAGGCACCTCCTAATTTCCGCGCCAGAAATGAACCGGTACTTTTTGAAAAGATGTTCGGTGTTCGCTGTAAATGGCCATTATGCGCCAGCAGCACCATCTTCCGACCGGGCTCCATTTCCGCGAGTACGTTTTCGGCCATTAATGAGTCCCTTATTTCCGATTGCACGTCCATTGCGTGGGTAAGCCCGGAATCGCTCAGCAACAGGAATTGCCGGTAGCTGCGAATGCTTTTTCTGACCAGTTCATTTGTCTGAGCCTTGCCTGTCAGCTTATCCAGCACCCAATCGCTTAATGTTTTCAATTCCGCAAAATCCGGCGCACTGATACTGTGATTATACACCTCATTATTAAGCAATTCATAATAATGCATAAGGTTTTTCAGTGAATCCGAGATGTCGCTGGCCACGCCGGAATCCCGCAGGTTTTGCAGCGACTGAAACGGGCTTTGCATGTCGAAACCAAAGAAACGAATGGCCTTCCCACGAGCTTTGCCTATCCGGCCGACGCTCTCTACCAAATTCACAAACTCGGGACATTCATATCCATACAACCTGAACGAGCGCAAAATCGCTTTCAAGTCCCCGCGACCTTCCCATAGGTAGTCATTTAACTTATCGACTTCGGCCATAGGCGCTTCCACCCCGATTTTCGTAAAGGCAGAATCCGCAGCCAGCGCCCTGATCAGCAGCAACCGGGCAGTGAAAAACTCCGAAGTGCCATGCGACTGCTCTCCTATGCCCAAAACCCTAAATTCCCCGGGCAATGCCTTGCTCATCATGCGCACATTGTTTTCGCCTGCAAGATCGAGCGAATCCAGCCTCACAATATGGCCTTTTAATTGATCCACGAGGCCATTGTCCTGGCCATTAACCTGGACCGGAGTACAACAAACGTACAAGAAGGAAAAAATCAATAAAAAAGGAAGACAGGATAGCTTCATAGCAAACGAGTTAAATTCATTTATATAATTAACTTTTATATAAAGGATTTATAACTGAGTATATACTTCTTCCCTTCTCAAAAATTACAATAACCTGGCTACCCTGTAAGTATTCGCATGAGCCTCAATGATCGTTTTGATCTGAGGCGAGTAGCCTCCGCCCATGCTGCATTGAACCGGTATGCCAAGCCGGTGAGCGGTTTGAAAGATAATTTCGTCGCGCTGGCGGCACCCATCGATGGTACATGAGAGCCTTCCGAGCTTATCCGTAGCCAGGATATCGACGCCGGCCTGATAGAAGATAAAATCGGGCTTGACGCGCTCAACGAGACGGGCGAATGTTCCGCGGAGCAGCGAAAGATAGGCATCATCTTCCATGTGGTCGGGGAGCTCCACATCGAGATCGCTCTTCTTCTTGCGGAATGGGTAGTTATTTTTCGCGTGCATGGAGAATGTAAAAACACGGGGCTCGTTTGTAAAAATGTCGGCGGTGCCGTTGCCCTGGTGCACATCGAGGTCCGCGATCAGCACTTTTGCTGCCTTTCCATGATCCACCAGGTATTGCGCCGCCACGGCCTGATCGTTGATCATACAAAAACCTTCGCCTGCATCGCGTAAAGCGTGATGCGTCCCACCTGCGATATTGAATGCAATACCCGTTTCCAATGCCCTGAGTGCACCTTCCACGGTCCCGCGGGCAATGCGTAGTTCCCGCTCCACGAGCAACGGCGTCTGCTCAAACCCGATGCGGCGCATCTCGGGGCGACTGAGCATGCCCATCACGAAGCGGTCGGCATAGGCGCGGTCGTGCACGGCGTACACGGGAGGCATATCGATAGGTTCGGGGGTAAAAAAATCGGACTCTTCCGCGATGCCCTCGCGCAGGAGCTGCAAAGGCAGCAATTCATATTTATCCATTGGAAAGCGGTGACCTTCCGGAACAGGATATTTAAAGACAGGATGAAAGGCAATCGGAAACATGCAAATGGACGATACGAAGACCCAAATTTGCAAAAAAGAAAGCGACCCTCCGAAAAGGGCCGCTTTCAAAAACGGGTGCTGGATTATTCATTGTCACCGGCAATTACGCCAAACTCCGGGAATTCAGCACAATTAATTCGATAGTATGGGGCAAATAACCCTAGCCTTGGGGCGAACATCGGGAAACGTGGGATGAAAAAAAATTCATCCTGTTCCGAAAATTCATTCTACCAAGGTTTGCCCGTCCCCTGCACCAGCCACGGCTTCGACCATTGGCTGTTTTTCTTACGCGGGCCGGAGAAATTAGTCTCTTCCAGCTTTTCAATCGCGCTGCGGACGTTATCCCCGTTGTTGTTCAACTCATTATTGCTGTAAATGAAACGGAGCGGCAATGCGCGGGAAACCGGTGCTACGCCCGGTACCAGCGCAGGCAATGCGGTGCGGCGGTAGTCGAACCACGCTTCGGTCGCGGCTGTCCAGCTGGCGATCCATTTCTGCTCCATAATCTGCGCCAAAGTACCCTTGTATGCGACGGCTTTTACATAGGTATCGTATTGGTCGGCCACGCCCCAGGTTTGCAGGGATTGTTTGATCCCATTGTTATAGTTTGCTTCTGCACCTCCTGCGGCCCATCCTTTTTGCGCCGCTTCGGCCAGGATGAATGCACTTTCCGCAGCCGACGCCAGGCGGGCTTTCAGCAAACCGCCTTTCGAACCCTGATACGCATAGCTCAGCTGCGACGCATGCTGGTTCTGTACCTGCTGACCGGTCGTCGGGTTTTCGTTATAATAAGTCGGATCGATCATACCGGCCGGGATACCCACATATTCACCGGTGTTGAGCGGCCCGTTAAACAAGTCGGGACGCGCAGGCTTATAAGTAGTAGGATTGAAATGGCGTGTAAACTTGTGCCCCGCCGTGATCTCGGCACGCAATTCCTGCTCCGTAAGCGACTTCACGCCGGTCTGGATCACACCGTCTTTCCGGATAAACTCATCCACACCGGTTTTCAAGGTTGGGTCCGACACCCATCGTACGTGCACGGGCTGGAACCACACTTTCAGGCGAGGGTCATTGCTGGCTACCATGGTATTCAGTAAAGTAGCGGCAGGGCGTCTTCTGCGCCAGTTCGACTGGCTTACGTCGAATGCCGTGGCGGTAGGCCATGAATCCCCGGAGGCCGTCCCGATATAGTCCATTACTGCGTCGTCGGACGCATCTTTGAGGTAAATACCTGAGCTGTAAATCTGCTCGATACCGGCTTTGGCAACATCCGGCAACTTGGCCGACACCCTCATATAGTAACGCAGCAACAGCGAGTTGGTAAACTTCTGCCATTTCAACTTATCGCCATTGTAATACACATCATAACCCGGCGCATAGGTGGAAACATCGGCAGTAGCGAACAATGCAGAAGCCTGTTTCAGATCCTCGATAATACCTTTGTAAATCACTTCCTGGCTATCGAATGCGGGCAACATTTCACCTGCATCACCTTTCAGCGCGTTGGTATAGGGTGCATCACCCCACAAGTCGGCGATGGTCCCGAAAATGAATGCCTTCATCGTGAGCGCCACGCCCTGGTGGAACGTGAAACCCATTTCGACCGAGCGTTTGTAGAGCAGGTTATTGTTCCGAAGGAAACCGTACCATGCTTTCCATTCATCGTCCTCCTCAGTCCAGTTATAATCATTAAAACCATCTTTCCACGCATCTTCCTGCGTGTGCTGTACTACGCCGGCGATACGGCCGTAACCCAGTTTCAGGTACTGCATACCCACTCCCGACATGACGGTCGGCATGAGCAAATTCGGATTGGCGGTGTTGGGGTCAACACCATTCGGGTTTTCGTTGATTTCCGTGAGGCTTTCCTTACAGGACGAAGCAACCAGCACGGCCAACACGAAAACGATTTTGGGGATATATTTAAAAATTTTCATCGCTTTGAATTTTCAGGAATGAATCAGAAATCGAAATTGAGCTTGAAACCGAATGGAATCGTCCACGGCATTACGTTCTGGCGCTCGATACCCTGGCGGAAACCGCCTTTGCTCGGATCCGCCCAGAACGCGCGCTCCGGATCAATGCCAATCTTGGCTGCATTCCAGAGCATAATGTTCCGGGTGTACAGCGAGAAGCTCGCATTGCGGATCGAATTGAAAAGCGTCGGGAGTTTGTAGGTCAATGTGATCTCACGCAGTTTCACAAACGAGGCATCGAAAGTAACCTGCTGGTTGAAGCTCCAAGGGTACATGGCCGTGATCGGCATGTATTTGGTGCCGGCACCGCCCAGCCACTCGTGGTAGTTGCCATCCTTATCTTCCCAAACACCCGGGATGAATGCGCCGTCGCCGTCAGCTCCGAAACCACCGGTAGCGGCCGTGTGCCCTCCTACGCGCGGGAAGTTTCCGTTTTGTGGGATAATGTATTTTTCAGGGTCTGATTTCAGCAATGCAACCAGCTGATCGGGCGAATAAAGGCTGCCCGGGATCAGGTTGTCGATCTGGCGCTGCGATTTCCAGTCGGATTCGCCGTAGCGGTAGGTGAACGACATGAATTCACCCCCCTGGCGCCAGTCGAGGCTCAAACCGAGCGAGAAGCGTTTGTAAGAAAGGTTAACCTGGCCACCCACCATAAAATCAGGGTTATAGTTACCTACCTTCACATTGTTCTCCCGACCGCCGAGCGATTGCCAGTCCATATCGCCGCCTTCGCCATCATACGCGATGATCGGCCAGCGGTAGTAAGGCGAGTTCGGGTCGGTAACGGTTGCGAAACCGCGGCTGTAAATATTACCGATCTGCTCTCCTACGTAAGTGTATGCGCCTGCACCGTTTTCACCCCATTGCTCGAAATACGGGAAGTTTGGCGCGAGTTCTTTCACAGTCACGCGGTTGCGGCTGAAATTCGCATTCACATCCAGGGTCCAGCCATTGAGGTTGCTGATGGGCGTACCACCGATACCAATCTCCCAGCCGCGGCTCACAAGTTTACCGGCATTAATGTTCTTAAACTCGTAGCCTGTCGAAGGCGCCATGGGAACCGTGAAAATCTGGTTCGTATTGGCGCGATCATAATAGGTAAGGTCAAAACGCAGGCGGTTGTTGAACATATTCAGGTCAACGCCCCCTTCGGACGAAGTAGCGATCTCCGGCAGCAATGTCGGGTTGAGCAGCGTTCCGCCCAGGTTAGCGGTGACGACGTTACCCCACGCGCCGGTCCCGAGATTGTTATACAGCTGATAAGGATCGGTATCATTACCCACCTGCGCCCAGCCTCCGCGGAATTTCAGCATCGTAATATAAGATGGCATGTTGAAAGTCGTGCTCGCCAGCCAGCTGAGAGACGCCGACGGATAGAAATAGGAACGGTTCGATTCGGGCAAAGTACTCGACCAGTCGTTGCGCGCGGTCAAATCGAGGTAAAGCTGGTTTTTGAAACCAAATGAGCCCGTTGCATACAAACTGTAAATTGCCTTTTTGTAGCTGTTGTTACCCACGATGCGGTTAGCAACAGGAATATTGGAAATGTTGTACAAACCAGGCACAGAAAGATCGCGACCTCCCAGGTTGGAACTGTTACCTTTTTGCCGCATGATGTTACCACCTCCCGAAAGGCTGATATCAAAATCACCTTTTTTGATCGTCTTCGTAACAAGGAAGTCGGCATTACCTTCGTTGCGGCCTACGTTTTCGAGGTAGTAGCCTCCTTTGGCCATGCTTTTATAACTCCATGGAATTTTAGTTTCGCGGTCCTCATCGTACATATCATGCGAGTAACGTACGAAAGCGGTGAGGCCGGGAGCGATGGTCCAGTCGAGTTTCAGGTTTCCGTACAGGCGGTCACGCGTGTAGGCGTTCGTGAGGTGCTTTGCGAGAAAATATGGGTTATCCGTTTCACCCGGCGCCACCGTCAGCTGCTCGATCTCCTCGCGGCCCGGCTTCCAAACCCCTTTCAGGTCACGCACATCGTAGCTTGGCGAGTAATACACGGCCTGTAACGGGTTACCATCACGCTCCGATGTTTGCGGACGGCTGTTGGAGTTCGAACGAACGAAATTGAGGTTGGAACTCAGTTTCAAATTCTTCGACATATCGAACGTCAATGACGAGCTCAATGCATTACGGTACAGGTCCGAATTCGGAATCAGGCCGCGGTTGCTCATATTATTGTATGAAATCCGGTAGGTAGCCTTGTCGGTAGAACCCGAAACGGCCAGGTTATTGGTTGAAGTGATTCCCGTTTGGAGAAAGTTCTTCATGTTATTCTTATACGATTTCAGCTCGGTAGGGATCTGCTTGCCGTCTGCTCCCACCGGCGAGTTCCATTGCACCTCCTTGATGCCTGCATCCAGAGGCAAACCGCCCCAGTAAGCCGACGATTCGTCCAGCTGGAACGGCCGCTCGCCATTGGCATATTTGTAATGCAGATCGAGGAATCGGTAAGGCTTTTCAAAGACGTTTGAAGTCGAAAACGAAACGCCCAGGCCTTTGCCCTTCTTACCCGACTTGGTAGTGATCAGAATCACCCCGTTACCGGCGCGCGAGCCGTACAATGCAGCAGCGCTCGGGCCTTTGAGTACCGACATACTTTCGATATCGTCGGGGTTGATGTCGGAGATTGCATTACCGTAATCGACCTTGTTGCCGCTTCCTTTGGTATCGCTCACGTTCGCGAGGCTGTTGGCCAGCGGCACGCCATCGACCACGAACAAGGGCTGGTTGTTTTTCAAGGAAGCCGCACCGCGGATCACAATGCTGATCGACGAACCGACACCACTGGTCTGGTTAATGGAAACACCCGAAACACGGCCGGAGAGCGACGTCAGAACGTTTTCGTTGGCAACGTTGGCCACCTCGCGGCCTTCGATTTTACCCACATTATAACCCAGCGAGCGGGTGTCGCGTTTGATACCCAACGCCGTTACGACGGCTTCCTGCAAAGTGGCCACGTTTTCGGACAACGTCACATTCACCACGCTCTTGCCGCCCACTGTCACTTCGGCGGTATTGAAACCGATATAGGAGAATACCAGCACTGCATTTTTGGAATCCACATCGAGGGAAAAATCACCCGATGCATCGGTAGTGGTACCGATCTGGGTGCCCTTCACCAGCACGTTCACGCCGGGGATCGGCGAACCGTCGACAGCCGACGTAACTTTTCCTTTAATCCTGTCAGCCACAGGAAGGAGTGCATTTTTGCCCGGAACTTCTGCCCGGGAAGCCATATCTGCGCTGGCCGCCGCGGCACCGGCCGGAACAGATAGACAGAGTGCGGCCAACATACATCGTGCCGCCGTTTTCAGGGTAGCCTTTGGTCTCATAGTATTAGTATTAGGCGAGTAGGTAATAAATACAATTCTTCTATACCGCTTCTAGTCAGGCAGGTTGCGTCGTTTGCCCGACTCCTCAGCAAGCAATCGATTGAAGTAGGTTTCCAGCGCATCCGAATAGGCCTGCTGCACAGCCTCATCGTGTGTGCCGGCGAGCAATTCAGACAGTTCTTCCGCCGAAAGACGGTTGCTGATCAGCTTTTCAATCAATATTTGAGCCCTTGAAACTGACATCCTGTATGACTGTCGCGGTATGTAGAGGATACTTTACCACTGCCGTAACGGACTACTATGCAGATTATCTTTCGTGTTAAATAAATGTTACCCGACTGGCGAAAACCCGTATTTCCAAGGAAATGAAGACGTTCCGGAACGAATACCTGCTTACGGACACATCATAATTCACCCAAAACCACTCATCTAAGAACAATCCAATTTTTATCTTTCTAATATTTTAATCTATTATTCCGATAGATATTAAGCGTTTTAATTCATTTTTAATACATTTACAAAATATTTAATAATACAAACTTTACAATAACTTCATTTTAACGGATTTGACGGAATTTAATTTTTAAAAATCCGGTTTACAGAAAATCAATTTTAATATTAATTAGCCAAAAACAGGAGAAAATTTCAAAACAACAAATCAACAAATCCTCACCAAAATACAATTCATGAAAACGAGATTTATCTACTTCATCCTGGTGACTTTACTTGCGACCGGGCTCGCGCATGCGCAGCAACGGACCATTAGCGGTACTGTCACCGACGCCAATGACGCCAGCGGCTTGCCCGGGGCGTCGGTTACCATAAAAGGAACATCGACAGGTACACTGACCGACGCCAACGGCGGTTTCAGCCTTGATGTCAACGGCGAATCGCCCGTGCTGGTCATTTCATTCATCGGCTACGTTACCCAGGAAGTGCCGGTGGGTACCAGCGACAAAATCGCCATCGCCCTGAAACAGGATGCTAAAATTCTGAACGAGGTGGTGGTAACTGCATTAGGCATTTCACGCGAGAAGCGTGCGCTCGGGTACGCCGTGCAGGAAGTGAAAGGTGAGGCATTGCAAACGCGCCCTACCAACGCCCTGAGCGCATTATCCGGAAAAGTGGCCGGCTTACAGGTGGTTACCTCGGGTGGTAACATGGGCGGCTCGTCACGCGTGTTGCTGCGCGGGATCAACTCCATTTCAGGTAACAACCAGCCATTGTACGTGATCGACGGCACGCCGATCGACAATGCGGATCTCAACAGCGCGGCTACCAGCGCAGGAAGCGGCGGCAAAGACGTGGGTAACATGATCCAGGACCTGAACCCCGACGACATTGAGAACATCTCCGTGCTGAAAGGACCATCCGCAGCGGCACTGTACGGTACCCGCGCCGCAAACGGGGTGATTTTGATTACCACCAAGAAAGGCAAGGAAAACAGCAAGGTGAACATCACGCTCAATACCGGCGTGGAGTTTGAAAACATCGTGCGCCTGCCGAAACGCCAGAAACTGTACGGCGGTGGTTTTTCGAGCACTTTCCAGAAAGCGACCATCAACGGTACGGAGTATAACATCGCCGAATATGCCGTAGACGAAAGCTGGGGCCCGAAACTGGACGGCACGCCGGTATTGCATTGGTATAATCTCGACCCGGAAAACACTGCCGAATACCTGAAACCGCAGCCCTGGGCTTACCCCAAAAACGACGTACATACCTTCTTCGAAACAGGTGTATCGAACACCAACAGCCTCGCAGTAAGCGGCGGTAATGCCAACTCGACCTACCGCATTTCATTTACTAATAAGAATGTAAAGGGTACTGTGCCGAATTCATCCCTGAAACGTAATTCGATCAACTTCTCGGGTTCGACGACGGCAGGCAAGTTCAAGTTTTACAATAACTTCAATTATATCAAAAACCAGTCGACCGGACGGCCGTGGACGGGCGCTACCAACCGGAATATCATCCTCGAAGCATTCCAGTGGGGACAGGTACAGGTGGATTACCAGAAGCTGAAAAACTACAAACGCGCCGACGGCAGCCAGATTCTCTGGAACCGCTCGGGCTACCAGGATACCCCGGCAGGCGAAGCCGCGAAGTTCATCGATAACCCGTACTGGTCGGCATACCAAAGCTACCTGGAAGAAAACCGCGACCGTTTCTACGGGAACGTGGGCGTGGTATACGACGTGAACAGCTGGCTCAAACTGAGTGGAAAAGTGAATGCGGATGTGTACCAGTACCAATATCAGGACCGCATTGCCGTGTATTCGCGGACACAGTCGCAGTACCAGGAGTACAACAACAATTTCAGCGAGTTCAACTACGAATTGCTCGCGTCGGCGACCAAGAGCTGGGGAGATATTTCATTGAATGTCAATGCAGGTGGTAACATCATGAGCCAGCGCCGCCGCATCAGCGACGCCGTTACACAAGGCGGATTGATCATTCCTGAATATTATAACTTGAAGAATGCGAGCTCGGTACTGGTGAATTCGAATGCTTACCGGAAGCAGATCAGCTCCATTTTCGGTAGCTTCTCATTGGGCTGGAAGAGCCTGCTCTTCCTCGACGGAACGCTGCGCAACGACTGGTCTTCTACCCTGCCGCTGAACCGCAACTCATTCGCATACCCGTCGCTCACCACAAGTTTGATCCTCAGCGAACTGAATGGCGTGAAGGATATCAGCTGGCTGGATTTTGCCAAAGTACGCCTCGGCTGGGCACAAGTGGGTAACGACACAGATCCTTACCAGCTGCAACGTGCCTATGAAGCGAGCCAGTCGTTCGACGGCCTGCCTTCCTACAAATTGCCGGCACAGCTGAACAACCAATCGCTGAAACCGGAGATTACCAGCTCCTGGGAGGCCGGTTTGAACATCCAGGCATTGAAAAACCGCGTCGGCCTCGACATTACCTATTATGACAATGTGAGCCGCAACCAGATCATCAACATTCCCGTATCGTCGGCATTTGGCTATGATTCGAAGGTGATCAATGCAGGTAAGATCAATAACAAGGGTATTGAAATCACATTGACCGGTACGCCGGTCCGTTCGAATGGTTTCGAATGGAATTCGAGCCTCAACTGGTCGAGAAACCGCAACAAGGTGATCGCGCTGGCGCCGGGCATCAACACGTTCCAACTCGCGAATAGCCTCGTGACGCTCGTGGCACGCGAGGGCCAGCCGTACGGGCAAATCCTCGGCAACGACTTCGTGTACGCGGCCGACGGCCAGAAGGTGATCAAAGCCGACGGCACCTACGAGCGCGCGCAGCAGCTTACCCCGCTGGGAAGTGTGTTGCCGAAATACCTTTTCGGTTTCCAGAACAGCTTTACGTACAAAAACTTCAACCTCGGTTTCCTCATCGACGGACGCGTAGGCGGCAAGTTCTTCTCGCAAACCTACAAAGTGGCAATGTATGCAGGGGTATTGGATAAAACCGCTGCCAACAACGTGCGCGAAACCGGCGTGGTACTCGACGGTGTGAAAGGGACAGTTACCTACAATGCCGACGGTACTTACCAGGTGACCAACACCACGCAGAACGACACCCGCATTACCGCGCAGGCATGGGCCCGCGGGGAATACAGCGGCCCTACCCCGCAAACGATCTTCGACGCGACGTTTGTGAAGCTTCGCGAGATCACCTTCGGGTACAACCTGGCACTGAACAGCAAGGCTGTAAAACAGGTTTACTTCGGGGTTTACGGGCGTAACCTGGCCAACATTTACACCGCCAGCAAGTACATCGACCCCGAGTTCACCAATGGCGGCGGCAATATCCAGGGCCTCGAAGGCGGTAACATTCCGATACCGGCCACGTATGGTCTGAATGTAAATGTGAAGTTCTAACCACCTCAAACTGAAAATCATGCAAAAGTTCATATATCAAAAAGGCATTCTGACCCTCGGCATCGGGGCGTTGCTCGCCAGCTGCTCCGACAGCCATTTCGAGGACATCAACAAAGACCCGAACCGTCCTACCGCTGTGACGACGACCACGATTCTGCTCTCGGCTGAAAAACAGGTGATCGACAACATCCGCAACGAGAACAGCTCTCTGCGCGGCTCACAGCTCTTTGCGCAGTATTACAGCCAGAACATTTATAGTGATCAGTCGCGCTACGACATTCCGCGCTCGTATTCGGATACCTATTGGAGCAATGCATACAAGGCGTTGAACAACCTCAACGAGATCATCAAACTGAATACCGACCCGGCTACCAGGAGTATCGCGACCGCCGGCACGGCAGGGACCAATGCCAACCAGATCGCGATCGCGCGCATTCTGAAAGCTTACGCGTTCCAGAACCTGACGGATGTGTTCGGTAACATCCCCTACCAGTCGTACGGCAGCCAGGATCCCGAGTTCCAGGCATTGCAGCAGGAACCCGAAAACCTGAGCCCGGCCTACGCGAGCCAGCAGAAGATTTACCTCGACATCCTGAACGAGCTGAAAGCCGCCGGCGACACATTGATCAAATACAAAACCGCGACGACGTTCGGCAACTACGATGTGATCTACAAAGGCAAGAACGAGCTTTGGGCCAAGTTTGCGAACTCCCTTCGCCTGCGTATCGCAACGCGCATCCGCAAACAGCAGCCTGCCGAATCGAAAACGCATTTCGACGATGCGCTGGCAAAAGGTGTTTTCACTTCTAATGCGGATAATGCCGTGTTTAAATACCAGTCACTCGCCCCTAACGAAGCACCGCTTTACCGCGCCACGGTGACTGCGAACCGTAAGGACTTCGCCGTTTCGCACGTGATCGTTAATGTGCTGAAAGGTGACCTCGGCACCGTGAAAGTGCAAGATCCCCGCCTGGCGGTATACGCCACCAAGAATGCCGCCGGTAACTATGTAGGCCAGCCATATGGACTTCCTGTGGCCGCTGCCGGCTTGCTTACCGCCACCGATGTGAGCCTTCCGGGTGCCGTTGTGAATGCAGCCAATTATGGAGAAGTTTTGCAGGAATATGCAGAAGTGGCATTCCTGATTTCGGAATACAAAAACTGGGACCAGCAGGAGTACATCAATGGCGTGACCGCTTCCCTGCAAAAATGGGGCATTGCACAGGCTGATATCACTGCCTACCTTGCCGCGCTGCCGAAAGCTGACAAGGCCAACGTATTGAACCAGAAATACCTGGCGCTTTACACGCAAGGCGACGAAGCCTGGGCCGAAATCCGCCGCACCGGCTACCCTACCTTCCTCGTGAAGCCCGGCGATATCGTTTGGCGCCGCACCGTGGATGGTCAAACTACCGATTATAAGTTCCAGCCACTGTTCGGCGAGGGCGTACCGCAGCGCCTGTATTACCCGCCGAAAGAACAGAGCGTGAACCTGGCCAATTACCAGAATGCGGTGAAGGCACAGGGCAATGATGATATTACCACTGCTTTATGGTGGAATAAGTAAGAAGCATTAACAGTAAAGAAAGCTGCTCATCTCACGGTGAGCAGCTTTTTTATTGTCGGGTACAGCATCCTGACTGTCCAGCCCGCCGGCTGATTTGTCCGGTTCGGCCAGGTTCCCATTCCTGCCGGGCGAAAGTGCAGCTAATTTTGAATCATCCAAACGGGGAAATCGCCTGCCGGACATTCAACCATCGATCTTAAACATCTCAAAAAATGGAAATCAGCAATAAATACAGCCGTCGCAACTTCCTGGGCCTCGCCGCACTTACTTTCGCGGCCGCGCAAATATTGCCTTCAAAAGCACTGGCTCATGCGAAAAACAATCCGCAAGCCAACAGCGGGACCTATACATTCGGAGCAATCAAACAAATAGAAGCGGGTGTGCTGAACGTTGGTTACGCCGAAACCGGCCCGGCTAACGGGCAACCTGTGATATTGCTGCACGGGTGGCCGTACGACATCCACAGCTACGCCGAAACCGCCGAATTGCTCGCCAATGCAGGCTACCGGGTGATCGTCCCGCATTTGCGCGGACATGGAACTACCCGTTTCCTTTCCGAAAAGACCTTCCGGAACGGACAGCAGGCGGCCGTTGCATTGGACATTATCGCACTCATGGACGCGCTCAAAATCAAACAGGCTATTCTCGGCGGTTTCGACTGGGGTGCGCGCACGGCAAACATTATCGCGGCCCTCTGGCCGGAACGCGTGAAAGGAATGGTGTCCGTGAATGGGTACCTGATCAACAACCTCGAAAGAAACCAGCAGCCGCTTCCGCCCGCTGCCGAATGGGGCTGGTGGTACCAATACTATTTCGCCACCGACCGCGGCCAGAAAGGGTACACGGCCAACTGGTACGACTTCAACAAACTGATCTGGAAAAATGTGTCGCCTAAATGGGCCTTCGACCAGGCCACCTACGACCGTTCGGCAGAGTCATTCAAAAACCCTGATTACGCGGCAATCGTGATCCACAACTACCGCTGGCGGTTGAGCATCGAGCCGGGCGAGAAGCAATACGACGAAATCGAGCAAAAACTCGCGGCCGGACCGGTCATTTCAGTTCCGACAGTAACGCTCGACGGCGATTCGGATGGCGTAGCCCCCGCCGGCGACGGCTCGGCATTTGCCCGCAAATCCACCGGCAAGCATGTGCACCACGTGGTGAAAGGCGCAGGACACAACCTGCCCCAGGAAGCGCCCAGGGCATTTGCCGACGCCATTATCGAAGCAGATGGCTTAGCGAATTGAGCTGGCTTAATTCGGCCCCTCCGGCTTATCCGGTACACATTCTGTGAACCGGATATTTTTTGAGTTTTCGCCCTGAACATCCATGACCAGCTTTCGCCCGGGAATGTTGAAATACACTTTTTCAAAAAGCACGTCCCGAACGTCGAGCGCACGCATAAGGGTGTCCGTGACGGTAATCGACGCAGCCCGGATCGTGACATGCTCGGCGTCACTCGCCTTGAATGCCGTTTTTGCAGTCACATAGGCATTTTCGATTAAGAGGTTCGTCGCGGGCGATTCCGGAATGCCGGTGATATCAATAAAAGTCCTTGCCTTTTCGACGACAATGAACCGCGCTGTAATATTGCGGTATGCGGGCGTAAGTTTATCCACCGGCCGGGCAGGAAGGCGATCGGCGAGCTCGCCCACATATTGCCGGCTGCCCAGCATATCGAACTTCACCGCGTCGCCGCGCAGGATCATACGTATGCGCTCGTATGTGAGGTTATCGCCGCCGCCGGCACGCGAACGGCGCGTTTTGAATCGCAGGCCCGTATCGGTATCATCAAAAACACAGTCGTAGACATACACATTACGGATCATACCCGCCGTTTCGCTCCCGCACGTAATGCCCCCATGCCCCTCACGTGCGAGGCAATGGCGGATCACCACATTCTCCGTCGGCTTGTTCACCCGGATGCCGTCATCGCCACGCCCGGCTTTGATCGTAAAACAATCGTCGCCGCAGCTGAGCGTGCAGTATTCGATGAGCACGTTCCGCGACGACTCGATATCGATTCCATCGCCGCGCGGGATGCCTACCGAACGCACGGTAATGCCCCGGATGACCACATGGTCACAATACACCGGCACCACGTTCCAGAATGGCGTGTTTTCGAGCGTAATGCCTTCTATATAGACTCTTTTACAGTTAATAGGTGAGATAAACATCGGCGGGAATATGAAGCCGCCGTCTTTTCCTTCATAAACACGTTCATGCACCGGCTTGTCGGCTGGCACCACTTTTTCGATCACATCCACCTTCATATACCGCTGCCTGACCGGCCCATCGGGCGGCCCCACAAGCTTACCTTTACCCGTCACCGCGATATTCTCCTGACCATTGGCATAGATCAAGGCCCCGAGCGACATCAGTTCCACACCTTCGTTCCTCGTAAACACCGCCGGGAGGTAATCCTCGATTTCTGCGCTAAAATGCAGCTCGGCGCCTTCGCTAACGTGCAGGTTCACATTACTTTTCAAACTAATGCGCCCGGTTTTCCAAATGCCACGGGGAATGACCACCGTCCCACCCTTCTTTTTGCTCGCCTCATCGATCGCCGACTGGATCGCTTTGGTCACCATTGCTCCCTCCCGGGCGCCTTTGTCGGTGATATTGATGGCTAATGCGGGGAAAACAGGTATTGCAAAAACCGGCATCGGGAACGGTGCTCTCACCGGTGCTATCGTGGCCGGCAACCTGCCCGCGCCGACGTCCGCAGCCTTGGGGACCGGCTTCGCCAAGCTATCCGTGCTATTTTGCCCATTTACAACTCCCCAGCATACCGAGGCAACCCAAAGAAAAACCCAGAATCTTAAATGCCTTATCATATCTGCATACCAATGCCAAAATCTTCACCCGGAAGACGAGGGTTGGTCGTAACTACTCTTAAAGAAGGGAGCCATTTTATGAAGCTGAAAATTGGAGACGCATTGCTATATTGGCTCATCAGCAAATTAATATCGATGGAAAGGGAAGAAATCCAATTCGTTCAGGCGAGGTACCACCAACTCAACCTCACTGTTGAGCAGGCCGAAAAGGTTCTCAGGTATGAAAACATGAAAGAGTCGTATTCCAGGACAGACATGTTCTCGGCCTGGGAAGAGTGGGATTTTGAATATTCCGTCTTTCAGGAACTGTTGAATGAGCATCAGATGGTGCAATATCAGCAGCGTATCGGTGAAATGAAGGAGATGCACATCGTAAGCCTGATTGAACAAGATAACTCGCACAAAATATGGCTCGAACAGACTCGGGAGAAAATCGACTATCTGAAAATGACGCTGGTTCCCTCCATTGTGTTCGACCAATCCCACATGGTTCTGTCACTCATAGTCGACCGCAGCAAAATCGACTATCTCAGAGCCAATTACAGGACTTTCCTGCATGAGCAAAGAAAGAAAATACTGGTCGACCATTTTCGCTTCAACAAGACCTATGCACCCATTCAACTTAAATCCAGGCTGTTAGGACATTATGCTTCCTGTTTGATTCCCGACTATCTCGCATTTGAGAATTGGATGGACGAACCTACCCGGGCCGTCGCAGCGTTTGCGAAAGCAAAATTACCACGAAGAAGCTCCGAAGTATGCGAGTTTTATCAGGAGAGGCTCCGTGAATTAAAACTATTTTCCGATCAAATTTTCAAAAAGTACTACCGGCACATCGAGGGATGGTCGGTATGGGTTGCCGACCCACTGCCGGAAGAAGAGGAAAGTACAAACTGGCTTATGTCAATGCTCCTTTTGGATGTGAATGCCTACGGTTTCGATCCCATCGACTGATTCACCCAACATAAGGGTCGACCGGCAGGCTCATGGTTTCATACAGTTTCGGGTGATACCTGGCAACCACGTTGTGTGCCATACGTTAAAAGTAACGAAAACCGCTCAATAAGTTGAAGCTTTGATAACAGGCCTGTCGGCTAGAAATGTTTGTACAACAGATAGAATTTATTGCAAATCTAAGCTATTATTGCATCCTTTAATCCGACTCCACTTTGTCGTTTAATGACGGTACTTTCAGTTGACCCGGCTATGAAATTTGCGAAGATCATAACCCTTCTCATCTCCCTCATGGCCGTGCTGCCTGCGCCGGGACAAGATATCGCCGATTTCACGACTCAGCATTACACCAGCGACAACGGCCTGCCGCAAAACAGCGTGATGCTGCTCCGGAAAGACAAGAACGGTTTCATCTGGATGACCACCCAGGGCGGCCTGGTGCGGTTTGACGGAACACATTTTGCAACGTATAACCTAAGCAACACACCTCAGCTAACCACCAACCGCATTATTGACCTGGGACTTACGGGCGATAGTTCCGTTTATTTCAAGGACACGGGTTTTAAAGTCATTTCATTTGATGAAAACAACAGGCCTTATGTTCTTAACCAGCGCCTACGGAACCGGGCGGTAGTTTTGCGGTCGCAAAAAAACCAGTTTGACGTCATCCAAAACCTGAGACCGGCAGACCGGCAGGCCCTACAATCGCTATTCGGCACTTTTGCAACCGACTGGAAATATTATCAGATCGGGCGCCTCGGCGACGGGTTTCTGAGCATTGGCGAGGGCCATTTATTCTACCTGAGTCAAAAGAAGGTGGTTTTTAGAAAAATATTCGATTACCCCGCACTCTTTTTCGACAAGGCAGGTCTCCTGAATAACCGCATGTATATTGTCGAGCCGAATGGGCACATCCTTTGTATCGATTCCACCGGACGAGAGTACACGGCACTTCCCAGAATAATGGGCGGCGGTATTGCAAAATTTGGGAAGGATACGCATTTGTACCAACAAGGCAACCGCCTTTTCTTGCGTAACATCAATACCTTTTATGAACTGATTGCAGGATCGGCTGCCGCAGGGGCGCCTGCGGCAGCCGATCCTGCCAAAGGCGGCAGAGAACTTCTATGCAAACCTGTTCTGAAAACAGGGGATATCGGCGGTACTGCCTGCTATCTCAACATCCCGGAATCGGGCATTCACGTAGTGGGCACGCTCACCAACGGCGTGTACATTTTCAGAAAGAAACAGTTTCAAACTGTGCGCATTCCGGGGACGAACAACAATTTTTACAGTCAGCATTTGTACAAAAACACTGGCCTCCTCACCGATCACGGGGCAATCCTTCCCACGGGCATCATCACGGGCGACCCCTTTCCGCTGTATTCAAGGACCGGTATCCTGGTCGACAGGAATGGCAATGTATGGATGCACAGAGTGCCCAAATATCTGGAACAGCGCGATCCCGATCTCAAATGGATCCGTAGTGTTTTTATAGAAAGCCCTTTCGGGAAATTCGCACAGACAGCCGACGGCAGTATCTGGGTTAATCTGGCAGCCGGAAAACTGGGAAAAGTCATCGGAGACTCGGTCCGTTGGCTCAATTTGGCCAAGAAAGTGCAAACCTTTCACCCTGTAAACAATACGGAATTCTGGACTTCCGACGGCAAAGGTTTGTTTCTGACGAATGTAGAAAACGCTACCTCCCGGGAGGTCCCCGAAATGGCAGGCCGGGAAGTCAGGGCCTATTACCTGGATAAAAGGCAAACACTCTGGGCCGGAACTTATGGCCAGGGCTTCTACGCCGTCCGCAATGGCAAAGCCACCGCCCTTCCGCTCGACCGTAACGGCCACCTGCTAGCCGTCCACACCTTCCTGGAAGATAAAAAGGGCTTCATGTGGATGACTACCAATCATGGGCTTTTCAAATGTAAAACCCAAGACCTGTACGATTACCTCGACGGCAAAGCCAGTAGCGTATTTTACTATTATTATGATAAAAGCAACGGCTTTACCAACAACGAGTTCAATGGCGGCTGCGACCCCTCTTCTGTGGTGTTCCCCGATGGAAAATTCTCGTTTCCGTCCATGGAAGGGCTGGTGCAGGTGTATCCGGACAGCATCGTCGACATTCTTCCCAATTCACGGATATTGATCGATAAGTTTGTTGTCGACGGCGAGCAACAGCCGTTCAGTACGGCGCTGCGGCTGCCGCCTTCTTTCAATCGCATTGAGGTCACTCTCGCCTCCCCTTACTTCGGGCTGCCCGAGAATCAATATCTGGAATACAATATTAAAGGACTCGATGATGAATGGTACCCGGTGAACAGCAACCTGACCATCACCCTCAACCGGTTGAGTTACGGCAATTACACCCTGCAAGTGCGTAAAAAGGCGGGTTTTGGGTACAATAATGTGAATGTGCTCGTCAAGAATTTAACGGTGGACCCATTCTGGTACCAAACGTGGTACGCGCTGCTTTTCGCGCTTTGCGTGCTGGCGTTTTCCTTTTATGTGGTAGTAAAGCTGCGTTACCATTATCTGACCCAACGAAAAAAACAGCTGGAAGCCCAGGTTCGCGAGCGCACCCGCCAGCTCGAATACAGTAACCGGCTGAAAGAGAAGATTACCCTGCTCCTCGCGCACGATCTGCAATCGCCGCTGCATTTTCTGAACCTGCTGTCGGATCACGTGACGGCGGCGCTGGAAAAAGAGCGCTTCGAAGACGTGAAGAACGGAACTGCGGAAATTAAAAAGGCGGCTACGAATATCCATGCATTTGTGAAGGAGATCAATCTTTGGACTAAATCGCAGCAGGAAGGTTTCTTCCTCAGCAAGCGCCCGTTCCCGTTCGATGGCCTGGCCGATGAGCTGAGGGAGTTTTTCAAAGAAATGCTTTTATTGAAAAACAATACCCTGGAATTCGTTAATCCGGGCGGCTGGGAGCTTTTTACGAACCGTGAGATCCTGAAAGCCGTAATCCGCAACCTGATAGACAATTCCAACAAATACACAACCGGCGGGCACATCAGAGTAGAATTGAACAGGCTCGATGAAAAACACCTGAGGCTTTCGATTTCGGATAACGGGCGCGGTATGTCCCCGGCCGACCTGAGCAAAATTAACCGGCGCATCGAAAATGTGCTCACGACAGCGGGGATCGAACAAAGCGGCCGTCTCGGCTATCAGATCATCATCGATTTCGTGGCGCGCCTTGAATGCAAGCTGGAAGTAAACAGCATTGTCGGGCAGGGAACAACTGTAACGATTTCCGGTCTTTTACCAGGCCAAGCTAACACAACAGACGCTATTTTGGAGGACATTGCTCCGACCGATTTTACTACGTTATGAAAAAGATTTTGATTGCCGACGACCATTCGCTGGTTCGTTACGGGCTTAAAGTTGCACTTACCAACCACTTCACCGACGCGGAAATCGACGAAAGCTGGGACGGCCAGTCGATGATGAACCGGCTTAAAGCCGACATCTACGACCTTGTGCTGCTCGATTTGAACATGCCTGACACGGATATCAGCACGATCCTGCATTGGATCAGAAATTTTCATCCCGACACGCGAGTCCTGATCGTTTCCATGAACAACGAAGTGGTTTTTGGCAAAAGGGCCCTGCAAATGGGTGCGCACGGCTATATCGAGAAGGATGCTTCGCCCGAGGAACTGATCAAGGCTGTGGATGTGGTGATCTCGGGAAAGAAATATATGAGCGCCGATCTGGCCGACGCCATCGTGAACGACACCCTGAACCGCAAGGCATCGAACCCGTTCGACGAACTGACGCCCCGTGAGTTTCAGGTAGCGATATACATCATTCAGGATTACACCATTACGCAAATCAGCGAGCTGATGCAGCTTCAATACACCTCTGTGAGCACATTCCGGCGGCGCATTTTCGAAAAGCTGAATATCGCCGACCGAAAAGCGCTCGTACAGCTGGCTGAGGCTTACAAACTCAATTGACTAGCTTCCGGTGCTTTCCGCCCCATTCGCTGAGCTGCTGGAAAATCGGACCAAATGCCGCTGCCATTTCCGTGAGCTCATACTCTACGCGGGGCGGCACCTCCGCATATACCGTGCGCTTGACCAGCCCGTCCTGTTCGAGCGCGCGCAATTGCAGCGTCAGCATCCGCTCGGTGATATAGGGAAATTCCTTTTTCAGTTCTCCGAACCGCATCTTCCCCTTTTCCAGTTTACTGATAATCAAAATCTTCCACCTACCTCCGATCTTGTTGACGGCATAGGTAAGGTCGCATTCGACAATGTATTTCTCATTGCTGGTATAGGTCGAATTCTGTTTTCTGGCGCCCATTACTTACACTTTTGTTAGTACCCCACAATTGGTTGTATAGCATCCAAAATTAAATGCTTCCGGCTACGTTTGCAACCAGTTTTAACACATTCGAAATAAGTCATGGATTTGCATTTAAAAGGAAAAACAGCCGTTGTAACCGGGGCCAGCCAGGGAATCGGCCGGGCCATTGTGAGGGAGCTGGCCAGAGAAGGCGTGCGCGTATTTGCCACCGCCCGGAATGAAGAGCTTCTGAGCCACCTCAGGGAGGAAGTAGCTGCCGAGACGGGCATTGTACCGGTTGTCTTCGCACAGGATTTTACCGCACCGGATGGCCCGCAGCGCATTGCACAAGCTGCGATGGCGGCGTTGGGAGAAGTGGATATCCTCATCAACAACGCCGGACAAAGCCGCCCGGTAGCTATCACAGGCCCCGAACAGCCCTGGGATGATTCGATGGCCCTGGATTTCGACCGGCCGCGTCAGCTCACACAGGAGCTGCTTCCCCATATGATCGGGCGGCGGCAAGGTGCTATTCTGAACCTGACGAGCACCTATGAACTACGAAGTATCAATGTATCGGCCGTAGCCAAAGCCAGTATGGCGGTATGGTCGAAGCAACTGGCGGCACAGGTGGGGCAGTATAACATCCGGGTCAATACCCTGCAACCCGGGCTGATAGACACCGCCAACATCCGCCCCTATTTTTCCGACGACGAGCGTAAGGCATTTGCTGAAACGGAAATCCCACTAGGTGATTTTGGCCATCCGCAGGATATGGCCGATATGGCCGTGTTTCTCGTTTCCTCGCGTGCGCGTTACGTCACCGGCGCGGCGGTGGTGGTTGACGGCGGAATGCGGCATTATCCGTTTTGAAACAGTTTGTGAAACGGAAACAGCAGACAGCCCAAAAGTGATTTTCGAGAAATAATGTATTGAAAAAAAGGGGCCAGCCTTGTGCTGGCGCCTCCGTAGGAAAATTAATCTGCCGTTTGAAAATCGGTTTGCCTTACAATTTGGAATAGCCACGAAATCATCTAAATATTGGTTATCAACCCTTGGCCAAACTCAAACGTATTGGCTTTTTACAGGTAGCGATAACTGTATGACCCTTCCTAAATATCAAATTCAACAACTTGGAACTTCCGACTACGAAGCATACCTTACATTTCTTGATGTGGCATACGCTTGCAGATTTTTCAGCTCGGGTAAAAACGGAGATTTCCAGCTAAGAGTTTTTATTACGCGTCCGAAAGATTACACAGATGTTTACTACAATTTAGGATTTGGCGTCTGGAATTCGGAAAAACACACCGTTGATGACGTCGTCGAACTCAAAAATGGCGATTTTCAACAAATACTCGCGACGATAGCCAGCATATCGCTGGATTTCCTCGAAGCCAACCCTACGGCTTCATTATACGCGGAAGGGAGTACGCCGGCCAGAACCCGATTGTATCAACGGGAAATTACGCGGCATCGTCACCTGATCCCTGAAAATCTGCAAATCTATGGGCTCATCAGAGACAAGGACGTCGGATTCATTGAACTCCAACCGGGTATCAACTTCGATGCCTTTTTGTTGTCACTGAAATAATCGATAAATTTGAATCTAATACGCTGGATTTATGTCATCAACCGCAACAAAATCCGTATCCAAAGGTACTTCTCTCCGCAAAAGCCGCGAAGATGCTCAAAATGCCGAACAAAAAACGGACAGCATCGTCACGAAGACGTTACGCATGGCAAACACTCTGGAAAAATACCCCAAGCCCGCTAGGTAACGCCTTTTTAAGCTCGCGATAATCAGCCATCATTCCGCAGCCACAATCGTCTTCTCGTTCTCCGTCTGAGGTTTGCCGGTGGCATTCGGCTTGCCGGTGCCGGTGGTGATCAGGTTGTAAAGGCTGTCTTTGATGTAAAAGCTCCATGCGTCGCGGCAGATATTGAAGCATTCGAACTCCGGAACGAGGCCCTGGTGGGTCATACGCAGCTGCGTCTGGTTGCCTGTGCGGGTAATCTCGAATACCACCTGCGTACCGGTCCATTCCTTTTCATCTTCGGTAAATTTGAAATAGTTGTCCAGAATGTGCCATACTACCTTTTCGGCTGGAACAACTTCTACCAGGCGGGCATGGCAGCGGTGTACGTCTTCATAATGGTATCGGAATTCATCGTTCAGGGCTGCTGTGTTTCCTTCAATTTCTTCGGACCACCATCCGCGAACATTGGTCACTGCTTCGAATACCGCTTCCGGTGACTGATCCACGAGGATCGTTGCGCTGAAATCTTGTGCTGACATAATCTGATGTTTTTAAGTGTTGATTGCTGATTTTCAATGAACCACACAAATTTACAGCCTCTATTTCCATCCAAGACGGTGTGAAACGGACATTATCACGGGGGAATCCGGACAGAAATCAGTGCTTTGCCATCGTTCTGATGCAGCGGACCGAGGCACCCTCGCGCTTTTCCATACCGTCCTGGCAATGCAATGCTTTACCTCCGGCTCCGAAATTGAAATTCCAGGCAGTCAGCGCATCGATTTCCGTGTTTGTCCAGTAGAATCCATGCTTGTTCAGCCGGGCATATTTTCCTCCTTCCAGTTCGCGATTCCCTCCCAGCGTAGCATTGAAACCCGATTCACCTCCCGTTTGCAGTGCTTTGTAGGCTGTTTTGCCCCCGTCTTTCGACTTATTGCTGGCGCCTCCATAATGGTCGGACAAACCTTCCCAATCCTTGCGCGAGGATAAACGCCATCCATTGCCCAGCATCCCGCAGGCCTCCGCTGCCGAGGCATAGGTATACAAACGTCCATAGATTTTGCAATTGGCGGGATCGTCCGCAAAGCACCAGGAGCTGTCCACCCGCACGTTCAAATCCTGCGTCAGCCACTGGTTTCCATCGGGCATGACCTTTACGGAATAGGTATTTCCGTCAGCATCGGATATTGTTTCGCGCGTCTGGCATTTTGCCGCGGTACTCATTCCTTGAATGCAAACGTTCAGAAGGATCAGGGTCAAAAGTTTGTTTGGCATGGCGCAGTACGTTTTAGAGTCTTCCTAAATTTAACGAATATCAGGAATAAACCCTTCCGTAGGGTCCAGTTTACCGCCGGTACGAATTTTGTAATCAAGATGAGATAATATATTAATTTACAACATATTATCATCAAACCTCAAAACTATGGCCGGCGCATTGATCATTTCCCTGTTCATTCTGACCTGGTACTGCGTGAAGGCATGGCGGGAAAACCCGGAACGCCCGAACTGGAACAAGGCGCTCGTTACCGCCATCTTCTGGCCATTATCACTACTCGTCAAACGCTATCGCTAAGCACCTTTTCCATGTAAATGGCATCGGCATGCGGGTTGACGTAATAGGCCGGTATGACCTCAAATCCAAACGACTCGTACAACCTGCGCGCGCCCGTCATACTGGCGAGCGTATCGAGCCGGAGTTTTTCATACCCCAAATCTTTTGCGATTGCAACGGACTGTTCCAGCAACAATTTCCCCAACTTATGCCCGCGAAAATCGGGTTGGACATACATCCGCTTCAACTCGGCGATCCCGGCACCTTTGCTTCGCACACCCGCGCAACCCACCGCACGCTCACCCGCATACGCGAGCATCAGCCCGCCCGAAGGTGGACCATATTGCTCCCGTACCGTATCGAGTTCTTCCTCGAACCGCTGGAAAGCGAGGTCAATCGGCAATGAGGCGGCATACTCGCGAAACAGCTTCTTTCCGTCTTCGAAATGTGCTTCGCTCCCGGCAATAATCAATTTAATCGGTTCATTCATGACAAATGTGACTGCATTTCCGGCAAAGCTCACAAAATATGATCAATATGAACAGATACAGATTAGGGATTATTATTGGGAACAGCCCCTACCCGATCCTCGGCAGCCACATGCCCGCTATCGCCCCAAAAATGCCGACAGCCATCAATGCGGTCACAATCAATATCAGTAGCGCAACAGCCGTTATCGCTCCATGTTTCCTCGTTTTTTGCACGTAAAAATACAATTCAAGCATTCCGAGCGACACCGGCAGAGCATACACCAATACTGCAAGCGCGGTGAGAAAAGGCCCGCTGAATGTCCGGGGATCAAAGCCTGCCGGGCCACCGTTCAGCACCAGCCAGCACATCAGCCCAATCCTGAAAAACCATACGCCGCTTACCACCATAAATAGTCGCAACCCCCATTTACGGTGCTGATCAAACCGCCCCGTACGTGCGCAACGCCACGCGAGCCAGGCAAAAAGAACAATGTAGATCGTCTGAATGCTGATGCTCACATGCTGCACACGATCGCCGACCGCACCGCGCGTCCATACCATCACCAGACCGCCCGTGGCGACAATGATGGCCGTGACAACGTAAAGGCGCCCCAACCAGCGGTGAAACAACGGCGCGCTGCGTCGGACAAATGGCAGCAGCTGCAATGGTCCGCCCAACACCAGGACCGCCGCCAACAAAACATGCACGCCCACAACGAGGTTACCCGCCCAATCGCCCTTTACGTAGCCATGAGGCAGCACCTCATTCCATTTTGCCAGGTCGCCGGAGGCTGTGCTTTTGCCATAGAAAGCGATAATGTAGCCGCCAAACGTCCATTGGCCAATGATAGTGACCACAAACCACGTCGTGACGGCCATATTCAGCAGTTTTCGAGCACGGTAATGAACATGAATGGAAGGAATGGAAACTGGTTCGGTCATGATGTCGGAGATTTAAGTTCTGGGTAAACTTAAAGCCGGTCATGCCGTGCGGCGTTAGACAAATGTCCAATGCGGATAAACGGTTCTATTTTGGTGTGGAAGTATCGGCAGATCCATCGCTCCGCAACCGGCTGAGGTGCCGCTGGGTGATGCCCAGGTAGGAAGCTATGTATTTGAGGGGCACATGCCGTATAATGTTAGGATTTGCCCTCACGAACTTCGCATAACGCGCCTCTGCCGTCAGATTAGCCATGTCGTTGATCCGGTCCTTGTCTTTTTGCAAATGCTCCTGCAAAATGCGGATCGTATAGTCCTTCTGCGTAAAGCTCCGCGCCGCGGTAACGTCAACATCATCCCGGCTGATCCGCAACAGTTCACAATCCGTAACGCAATGCAGGTTCTCGTTCGAAACCGTCCGGTTCATGAAATGGAAGTAGGACGTAAAAAACCGCGGGCCGTCGTTCAAATCCGTGGTGATCTCATTGCCATCCGCATCCCAATGAAAATTCCGCATAAACCCCGACACTATAAAATTATGATACCTAGGCACTTCACCCGCTTTTTCTATCACGGTATCCTTCGGCACAAACACCGGCTTAAACGACTTGCGCACCGATTGCTGGTCAGCCTCAGGCAATGCAATCATGCGGGAAATGTATTCGAAAAGCGTTGTGTAGTAATGTTCCATGGCTGTTTGAGTTTCGGAAACGCTACGTCAACTTCCACTTTTTCAGCTCTCTATCAAAGTCGCTTTCAAAATTTTTGTCCTGCTCCACGCGAAATTTCTCAAATTGCTCTTCCGCGAGCCGAATGGCCACTTCATGACTGACCTTACCCGCGTCTTTCAGGATTTCGTACTCATTAAACTGCAAAAAAGCGTCCAGCTTACCCGCCCAGTCAGCCATTTTCATCGGGATTTGCCTGGCCGCCTGATTTTCCGCATAATCCAGGTACATCGAAACGATACGTTCCAATTCCTTTATCTCCTTTTCAATAAGATAGTTCTTAGCTATTCCAATATCCACTCTCTGGATCTTACCATGAGGAGCATTTTTGAAAGTTTGCAAACCCATATTCGGCTTTTCTGCGTTTGCCCGTTCGGCAATAATAGCCGCGGCTGTTTTTCCGGAAATGGCGTAATGCAGCTTATTCTGAACGATCTTGAAGAATTTTTGAGTATCCGGCGAATCCTTCACATAGTCGATACTGCATTGTTCGAAAATATCGGTGATTTTAAGATAGAACCGCCGCTCGCTTGCCCTGATTTCACGGATCCGGTCGAGCAATTCGTCGAAGTAGTCTTTCCCGAATCTTTTCCCTTGCTTCAGACGTTCATCATCGAGCACAAAACCTTTGATAATAAACTCTTTTAAAGTCCTGGTTGCCCAGATACGAAACTGCGTCGCCTGAAAGCTGTTGACACGGTAACCTACTGCAATGGCGGCATCCAAATTGTAGAAATCGACTTCACGCGCCACATCCCGGTTGCCTTCCTTTTGAACTATTCGAATTTTTCGAATAGTTGCGTGCTCTTCCAGTTCTCCGGATTTGTAAATTTCCTTTAAATGATAGTTGATCGTATTTACCTCCACCCCAAATAGCTCCGCCAATCGCTTCTGGTTCAGCCAGAATGTCTCATTGTTAAAAATAACCTCCACCCTAACATTCCCGGCGGGTGAACTGTAAAACATGATGTCCGCTTGTAGATTTTCCATAGACAGCGTGCGTGAATAGTGTTGTTGACGGATGATTTACTTACTGATCGGCCGAATGTAAAATGTTTTTCCAAAATATACCCATTCCGATGATCCACCGGCCAACTCGTAGACCGTCGATTTTTTTCGAAAAAATTACACATTCTGCTGCTAATTGCGTATCCTATATTTGAAATACAATCGTTTATGGAAAAAAGGTATAGTTGAGTGAATATCGGCCATTTCAAACACCTGGAAACTCATGCTGCAAAGAATACCTCTCCCGCTGTTTCCCCTATACATCTCCCTGGCGATGCTCGCCGTTGCCGCAGCTTCGGTTACGGCAGCGGCTGCACGACCGGTTTCCGACAGCCTGGACATCCGGGCAGCTTTTTTTCAAACCACCCGGATTACCGGTAAAATTACCGACGAATCCGCCCGCCCCATTGCGAACGTGGCCATCCTGATCGCAGGATCCGAGCGCGGTACGGTCACCAACCTGACAGGCTGCTTCGAAATTGCCGATGCGCCCCTGAACGGGACACTCATTATCCAGCATCCTGATTATGAATTACGGCAAATCCCCATTGTCAAATCGACGACTGAATATCTCATTGCGTTAAAAATGAGGCCGCAGGTGCTGGCCATGCGCATGAAAGGTCCATCCAAATTTTCAAAGAAGGAGGTGGAGACAAACCAGGCATATGAAACCGGCTCTTCCCTGCGGCTCGACCGCTGGCCGTATTTCAGGGGATTAACGAAATTTCTTGCCAACAACCTGAAATACCCGCAAGAAGCACTCCAATCGGGTGTACAGGGACCTGTACAGGTTTCTTTCCTGATTGATGAGGACGGTAATATCAGCAGCGGACGGATCATCAAAAGCCCCGGCATTGAACTGGACGATGAAGCGCTGCGGCTTATACGCATTATGCCTAAATGGACGCCCGCTCAAAAAGACGGTAAACCCATCGCCGTTTGGTACACCATCAGCATTCAGTTCGACCCGGAACTGGACAAGCTGCCGCTGAAAGTCAAGGAGGAAGTGCCGAGGCTTTTCAGCAGGAAAATGAAACTGGAACCATGGAAGGCCCCCTTCCTGATCAAAGATGAGCTCGAAAAACTGTTTCGGAACCGAAAAGTCAACTTGTCGGCGCACGAGCCGCCGCAGACAAAACTGTCGGTATATGGCTACGGCGCCAGTCCGGCACCCCTGTACGTTCCATTGCGCCCCAACTTTAAAGTATTACCCTAAAAAAATGCCCGGCATCGCATTAACTATAAATAACCTTTATATATTTATAAAAATACCTTCCTGCTTGTAAAACACGATTGTTCAACCTAACCGGAGCTTGAATGAAAACTTTTACAATCATCCTACTCATGTCGGTAGCAGCGGCTTTTGCAGCGCACGGACAGCAACAGGCCGACGAGGTCTCGAACCAGCAAAAAATTATCCCCCAGCGCACCCGCATTAGCGTACGCGTGCTCGACAAGCACACCTTGCGGCCCATAGAGGCGACGATCATGGTGGTGGGGCAGCGCCCCGAAGACCTCGTTGTTCCAATTTTTGAAGACGGCGTTTACCAGTTTAAAATGTCGGCCAAGGATATGGGCGTTATCTCGATCCACGCCAATGGGTATGAAACCTATTCGGAAATCATAGCGGCCCGCACCCTTCGCCCAACGAAGATTTTTTATTTAACGCCGTTAGAAAATACTGATTCCTGCAAAAAGGAGCCTTTAATATTATCGGAGCTGGATTTGAAAGAGGAAATCGAAACGGTACTGCTGTTTACCCAGAGCGAGCCGTCGATGCTGCCGGAGAGCAATCAGGAGCTGGAAATCCTGGCCGACTACCTTGTAAGGAACACCGTGCCACGGATCGAGCTTTCAGGGCATACCGACGATGTGGGTGATCCGCGGAAAAATCTCCTGCTTTCCTACGACCGCGTGGATGAAGTCAAAAAGTTCCTGCTATCGAAGCGTATCGAGATGGGCCGCATTCGCGGAAGGGCCTTCGGCAGCGGGCTGCCCGTTGCGCCGAACGATTGCGAAGCGAACCGCAGGCTCAACAGACGTGTCGAAATACGCATTGTCCCTTAGAATTTTTCTTTTCAAATTAACTTCCCAAAAAATCCACTGAATGGTGGAGAAATGCGCACTTTTGTGATGCATATTTGTTGTCTAGGGCATAAGAATCCCCAAACAGCGAAATTTACCAGTATTAGAATCGAATATGAAACAAGTAAAAGCCTCCATTTCAGGCATCGAAGGATATGTACCCGACTATATTCTCACAAATGCCGAATTGGAGACACTCGTTGATACCAGCGACGAATGGATCGTGAGCAGGACCGGCATTAAAGAACGCCGCATCCTGAAAGAACCCGGACTCGGAAGCTCGCACATGGGAGCCCGCGCAGTGAAGGGCCTCCTCGAAAAAACCAACACAGATCCCGCTGAAATAGACCTCCTCATTTGCGCCACCATTACCCCCGATTTCGTTTTCCCGAGTACCGCCAACCTCATCTGCGACCAGCTGGGCATCCGCAACATCGGTAGTTTCGATGTGAATGCTGCTTGCTCGGGCTTCATTTACGGCCTCGAACTCGGTGCGCAGTTCATTGAAACCGGCAAATATAAAAAAGTAGTGGTCGTAGGAACCGACAAAATGTCGGCCGTGATGGACTACACCGATCGCCGCACCTGCATTCTGTTCGGTGACGGGGCCGGCGCAGTGCTGCTCGAACCGAACACGGAAGGCTACGGGGTGATCGACACGCTGATCCGCGCCGATGGCGTGGGTTACAACAACCTGGTACAACGCGGAGGCGGCAGCAGATTCCCTGCATCGCATGAAACCGTGGACGCCCGCATGCATTACCTGCACCAGGATGGCCAGCAGGTTTTCAAATCGGCCGTCCGGAATATGGCCGACGTTTCGGCGGAAATGATGGAAAGAAACCACCTGACCCACGACGATGTGGCGTGGCTGGTTCCGCACCAGGCCAACCGCCGCATTATCGAAGCAACGGCCAACCGCATGGGTGTGGGAATGGACAAAGTGATGATGAACATCGCCCACTACGGAAATACCACCGCCGCTACCATTCCACTTTGCTTGTGGGACTACGAGAAGCAACTCAAAAAAGGCGATAACCTGATTTTCTCGGCTTTCGGCGCCGGTTTTACCTGGGCTTCGGCTTATGTAAAATGGGCCTATTAAGAAAAAACCGTCAGGATTGATGAACATTCATCAATCCTGACGGTGAATTATCTGCATAAATCAATCTGTTACGCCGAAAGCGCCATTCTTCCCAATATCTCATGCGTCTCGCGGATGCGGCGGCGCGCGATGGGGATCACCTTACCGCAGCTGAGGTGAATGTAGTCAGGCCAGCGGGATGCGATGTGGCGGGCATTGATGCTGTATGATTTGTGAATACGTAAAAAATCGCTGCTAAGCTCATCCTGTACTTCTTTCAGACATTTCGAAACCAGGTGCTTTTCATGCCGGGTGTACACAAATGTGTAGTTTCCGACACCTTCCAGGCAAGTAATATCGCTGGATTTAACGGAGATCGCTTTCCCGAACTTGTAAACAGTAATCGTAGGGACGTTCTTGATTTCGCCGGCGCCGCCCGACGGAGCGCCGCCCGACGGACCGCCGCCCGAAGACATGACGGACAGGTTTGGCATGGGTGAAAGGACAGAGTGATTTTTCATGGATTGATCTGGCAATTGGTTATTTACTTTCATGGCTAAAATTTGATGGACTTTTATGGCTAACAGATGCTTGGCCTTGTTGTGATACAAATGTGGTACAAGAACAGCCCCTGGCAAACAGCGACCCGGTTGAATTGTAACTTTTACCTCATGAATACGCTAAATCGCCGGGTAAACTGAAACTGCCATTTGCTCATTTACCAATGCCTTTTAATGGCTTAAATCAGATTAGGCAATGTTTTGCGACGATTTGGGCCATAAATACGACGGTTAATCCCTCCCCGTTTCCGATTGGATTGCCCCCGCTTTATTTTTGCATGAAATGAAAATGCGTGCAAATGATCCTTGAAAGCTATCTGGCAAAAATCGGCCGCAAGCCGGTCGGTGTGACCACGTCGGTGCTGGTATTGGCCGGGGTGACTTTGCTGGCCGGCCTGGGACTTTGGCAGGAGCGCTATTTTTCAGATTCACGGCTATTTCTAGCCGGCAGTGCCATCAATATGTTCTTGATATGGGCTGCTTACCGCATCGATGTCGCACTTTCACCGAAGGTAACCAGCCTCCTCCCGGACATGGATCAGTCCATTTACCGCGTGGCCCTGTGGTTCGGTGTTTATGGTGTGGTGAATGTGGCGTTCTTCTGGGTTGCATTGCCGGCGTATCACCAAATCGGGCTCATTGGTGCTGGTTTTGATCTCTTCTGGGCGCTGCGCGTGAGCTTCTTTATACTGAGCGGCTCGCTCATAGCGGCGGGGCTGACCGAGCTTGCCTATGCGTTCCGGCAATGGCGGACCAACCAGAACGAGGTGGAGCAAATGCAGGAAAAGCAGCTGCAAACCGAACTGGAAGCGGTCAAGCAGCAGGTTAACCCTCATTTTCTTTTCAATTGCCTCAATTCGCTCTCGGTACTAATCACCGACGCGCCGGGTACTGCGGAGAAATTCGTGGATGAAATGTCGAAAGTGTATCGCTACCAACTGAGTGTGAACGGCCCCGACAAAGAGGATATTCTGGTGACGCTCGACTCGGAGCTGCGTTTTATCAAATCTTACATTTACCTCCTCGAAACACGGTTCGAAAACGGGATCAGCATTACGCTCGACTTGAAGGAGGTGTTCCTAAGCGGGCAAATGGTGCCGCTCACGTTTCAGATACTGATCGACCACGCCATTCATTACAATATGGTGTCTTCTGCACGCCCGCTGCACATCAGCATTGCCACCACCGAAACCGGCCAGCTGGAATTCCGGCACAACCGCCAGCCGAAAATGCTCACGATGCCCCCCGATACGCCAGGGATACACGTGCTGATCAACCGGTACAAATTCTTGTTCAACCGCGCCGGAGCGGTTCAGCTGAAAGAAGACGACCACGAATTTGCTATCATCCTGCCTCTGATATTCACATGACCCCGACCTTCATTTACAACGGAATCGGCCGGCAGATATGGCTGAGCCTTTTCGGCAGGTGGATTTTCGCATTGCTCGTGCCCTGGTTTGTGCCTACGATCAGCTATCTGCTCATCGGCGAGCCCTATCTGGCGAGCATGTACAACTTCGCAGGCGGCACACTGATGATCTTCCTCATGACGATCCTCGCATTCGTTCCGCACGACTGGGCAGCGCGGTACATTGCCATGAAATACCCTTCGTTTGATTCGTCGGTCAAACGGAGCGCTCTCACAGCCCTTGCATTCTGGATTCTGACGTTCGTTTTTGTGACGTCCTATATGGTTTTTATCATGCATTTCAGGCCTTTCGAAGCGCAGCTCGACGCCCGAATGATGGTGAATGTCTATATTTTCGAGTTCGTGGCGGTGCTTCTGCTGACGGGCCTTTATGAAATCAATTACTCATTAAATAAATGGAAAACCTTGCAAATTAATAAGGAAGCGCTCCGGCGCGCGGGTATGCAGGGACAGTTGCAGAGCTTGAAAAGCCAGGTTAACCCGCATTTTTTGTTCAACAGCCTCAATACCCTTTCCGCGCTGATCGCCGACGAACCCAGGCGGGCCGAGCAGTTTGTGGATGAAATGGCTAAGGTTTACCGCTATCTGCTTCAAACCAACCAGAATGAATTGACGACGCTTTCGGCCGAAATCCGCTTCATCAGCTCCTATTACCACCTGCTGCGCACGCGGTACGACATCGGTTTCGACCTGGTAATCGAAGTCAATGATGGGGATTTGGATAAAAAAATACCGCCGCTAACCTTGCAGCTGCTACTCGAAAACGCCGTCAAGCACAATAGCATCCTGGAAACCAACCCCTTGCGGGTATCAATCCGCTCTGTGGGCGAAGACCTGCTCGAAATCAGTAATAACCGGCTGATCAAATCGACGCCGGTGAAGTCGACGCGTCTTGGGTTGGCCAACATTATGGCTAAATACGAACTGCTTTCCGAGCGTACGCCCATGATCGACGACGGGGATCAGTTCTTCAAAGTTACCCTGCCGTTGATCACGCCGAAAACCACAAATGCATGAATATATTAATTGTTGAAGACGAAAAACTGGCCGTCCGCAAGCTGACCAAGTTACTGGAAGAAACTGCACCGGAGTTCGAAGTGCGCGGCATTACGCCCAGCATTGCAGCGACTGTGGAATGGATTACCGCAAACCGGGCGAACGGCCAGCCGGAGCCGGACATCATCTTTCTGGATATCGAGCTCGCCGACGGGCAAAGTTTTGAGATATTCAACCGTGTTCAGATTCAGAGTACCGTCATTTTCACCACGTCCTATGATGAATATGCGTTGCAGGCGTTCAAAGTGAACAGCATCGATTATTTACTTAAACCCGTGCAGCAGGAAGATCTCCAACGCGCGATCCGCAAGTATTACGACCTTGTAGCCCCCGGAAAAGCCAATCCCGCAGCCGCACCGCAGCTGTACCTGGAAGCTATTTTGAAGAGCCTGCATTTGCAATCGCCTGTACCCGAGTACCGAAAGCGGTTCCTCGTTAAACAAGGCGCCCGCCTGCTATCGATCGAAACGTCGGAAATTGCCTACTTCTACATTGACAATGGCCTGACATTTTTCAAAAATCACCTGGGACAGAAATTTGTAGTGGACTACAAAATGGATGAACTCGACGAGTTTCTCGATCCCGACCGCTTTTTCCGGGTCAACCGCGCGCTCATTGTCACGCACCAGGCCGTGGCGCAAATGCAGGCATACTATAATCACCGGCTGGCGCTGACGCTGCACCCGGCACTCGACAAGGAAACGATCGTAAGCCGCGAACGCGCCCACGATTTCAAGGTCTGGATGGGAAAATAGGAGGTTTTAGAACGAAAGCATGGCGTACTGACCGGCAAGCTCGGGATAATGCACGGTAATCACTTCCTGCAACTGCGCCCGCGCACGTGCGTATTGCGAGCGCACGGTAGCCTCGTTGATTTCCAGCATGGCAGCAATCTCTTTATGGCTGTAACCGTCGACGGCATACATGAGAAACACCGTTTTATAGATCGGTTTCAATTCGTGAATGAGCTGCATGATTTCGCCTGCGGTGATTTCGGAAACCGCGTCGTCGGCAATGCCCGGCTCGGGGATTTCATCGAACGCCGTGCGGGCAGCATAGTGCTTTTTGTTCCTTCTGAAATAGCTGATCGCATTGTTGACCATCACCGTCCGCAGCCACGCCTTGAAAGGTTGTTCGGGATCATACCTTTCCAGATTATTGAAGACCTTGAAAAACCCTTCATTGAGCACTTCCTCCGCTTCTTCCGGCGAATAGGTATACCGAAGGCAAATGCTTTTGGCATAACCGAAGTACTTTTTGAACAAAATATGCTGAGCCTGACTGTTCCCCGCAATGCACGCCGCGATCACCGAGCGGAAGTCGTTCGGATCGAAAATGATTTTATTCAGGAATTTGAGCATAGTTTCTTACTTTTCAATGGATCATTCTGCGGGTCTACCTGTCGTTGCCGGGACTCCCATCGGGGACTCCCAATACAAAGAGAATTAATGTAACCCGCGAATAAAAACCCCTTGGACGGAGAGCCCGAAAGTATAGCTGAATGGGCCATTTTGGCCGATAAACCGGCCGGGCGAAAAGGCGTTCCGGCGGACTTGTCGGCCTGTCGCCAAAGAGTGGCCCTTTAACCGGCAAAAACCGCGATACGTCGAAACACCTTTTGGGCATTGTTAAATACCGCGGTTTGCCTGCTATTTTTACGGCAATGACGAGAGAAAACACAAAAGGCGGCGTAGTGGTCGCGATGCATTTGCTTGCATGGGCTTTGCTCGGCTTTGTGCTTGTATTTTACCAGCCATTGTCGTGGGGCGTGAGCCTGCCTGCCGTATTTTGGGTAAAACAAATCCTGAATTTCGGTCTGCTGGTAGCGCTGTTCTACTTCAACTCCCATTACCTTGTCCCGAATTACCTGCTGAAAAACAGGATTTTCATATTCATCCTGTGTGTGATCGCATTGGTCGTACTCATGTTGGCAGTCAGCAAAATAGCCGACCAGCAACTTGAAATCCGCCGGCATATGGAGCACATTATGCCCCGTCCCAGGCACCGCGGTGGCCCTCCCAAGCCCCGGCACATCATCGACGCTATCCTGCTGATGACCACACTTCTGGTGATCGGTGTGAGTACGAGCATGGCCGTCATCCAGCGCTGGCAAGCCGACGCACGCCTGCGCGACGCGGTGGAGAAGCAGAACATTACTTCCGAGCTCGCGTTGTTGAAGGCCCAGATCAACCCGCATTTCTTCTTCAATACACTCAATAACATATACGCGTTGTCGTACACCAACGTCGAGGAATCGCGCGAGGCCACGCTTACGCTCTCGCGCATGATGCGTTACCTGCTCTACGAAACGCAGCAGGACGTGGCCCCGCTCAGCCGCGAGTTCGCGTTTATCGACGACTACATCGAACTGATGAAACTGCGCGTACAGAGCAGCAGCAATGTGCAATACACCCGCGACGAGCCGGTGCCCGACTACCCCATCGCCCCGATGTTGTTGCTGCCGTTCATTGAAAATGCATTCAAACATGGGATCAATGCTTCGCAGCAATCGGAAATTAGTATCCACGCCGGACTATCGAACGGTGCATTGAAGCTCCACGTAGAAAACCATATTTTCCCGGCGCAGAACGTGGCAGGAGCCGAAAGCGGCGGCATCGGCCTGAGCAATACGCGCCGTCGTCTCGACCTTTTGTATCCCGGGAAGCACCGCCTGGAAATCCATACCGACGAACGGGCGAACACTTATACCGTAGACCTGACCATCAACCTGACGTAAACCAAACCCACCATGACCCTGAATTGCATTACCGTCGACGACGAACCGCTCGCATTGGGCCTCGTGAGCTCATTTGTGGAGCAAACGCCATTCCTGCATTTGCACGGCCGGTATATCAATGCGCTGGACGCGCTGGAAGTGATCACGAAGGAGGATATCCATTTGGTTTACCTGGATATTCAAATGCCTGAGCTCACCGGCATGGAACTGGCCAAAGTGCTCAGCCAGGCGCCGGATACGAAAACCCGTATCGTGTTTACGACGGCTTACAACCAGTTTGCCGTGCAGGGATATGAGGTGGATGCCCTGGGCTATCTGCTCAAACCATTCGGCTATAACCAGTTCCTGGCGACGGCCATGAAGGCCAGAAAATACTTCGAAAACCTGCGTGAAGGTTCGAACGAACCCGAACTCGATTCGAGTGAAAATTACCTGTTCGTCAAATCGGATTACAAGCTGGTACGTATCGATTTCGACGCCATTCTCTTCATCGAGTCATTCAAGGATTACGTCAAAATCCACCAGGCCAACGGCAGCCCGGTGGTTTCGCATAGCAGCCTCAAAGCGATTGAAGAAAAGCTGCCGTCCGGCAAATTCATCCGCATTCACCGCTCGTTCATAGTGGCCGTGGGAAAGGTAGATTCCATCAGCAAAAGCGCGGTGCATATTGGCAGCGTGGATATTCCGGTCGGCGATCTTTATAAAGATGCATTTAAGGAACTGCTGGCTAAATGGCAATAATGCATTTCAAAACTTGTGCGTAAAAGCCAACGCCACACCCGACTTGCCATAGGCATCCGGGAAACTGCGAATGTCCCAGACAGAGCGTCTTTCAACCTGCTTTTTATGTGCGGCAATATTCCAAATGCTCATTCCGATTGTGAGTGATCCAACGGCCATATTCAGCATTGAAACGCTACGCTGGGAATTGTTACCGTAGTTCGTAGTCCGTATCATTCCGCTGCCGTCCGCTTTCTTCTTATACCCGATTATGCCCATGGTGATCTGGCCTGTGCCCCCGATGATACCGAGCGCGGGCGCGCCGCCACGCATCGATCCCGTGGCAACCTGAATGCCGTTCACGACCGTCGATGCAACATTCACGCCCATGAGCAAGGTGGAGGAGATAGCGTAGGACGGTTTCACGTTATTGACGTTCTGAGTGGCTCCTGGTGCGTACTGCGGCTGTATCATGGCACATTCTTCTTTGCTCAATCCGCTTCCGGCGATCCACTCGTCTACTTTACGGTCATTCATTTCCAGGATTGTGTCATACTTATGCCTGCTGTTGATATCTTCGGCCGCAGCCCTTCCGGCCGTTTGTTCAATGAGATAGCCCACCGCGCAAATAGTGCCGTTCTGATCGATGAAGCAAGGTTTGCGCTCGTTACGCTCATAGTTCTTCGGAAACAAGCCCGCCGACCGGTAATCACGCAAAAGGTCGAGCAAATGCATCCGCTTGCTGCGCATTTGGGCTGATAGCTGCGATACATCGCGCTTTCTCAGTTCTTTTTCCGTATATTCGAGATGCGCGGCAATACGAACCTGGTCGTCAGTATCCGCATTCGGAATCGTCCCATACTTCTTTTCGAAGCTAACGTCGCCGATGATCGGGTTGATAGTCCCGTCCGTGCTCCGGCGCTCCGTCCACACGCACAGGAACAAAAGTATGGCAAAAGCAGTGGTAACAAATGTCTTCATGGCAGCTGTATTTAATAGTGGTCACATTCGCTTGCATAGACAAGAATCCGCGTGGGTTGCGTTGCATTCACTCCTTCCCCTAGCCGTGGACTTCAAAACGCTACGCCGGTCGTTACCTGTACCATCCGCACCTTTGGCAACTTATATTCCGAGCCCGTACCCGGATCCAGGACACTTTCCCTTTTCTTCAAGTTATCCAGGACGCGAACGGTGATCGGGATCGTTACTTTACCCATGTCGATCTGTACACCAGCACCTGCTAATGCATTGAATCGGTTTCCTTCAAAATTTGCGTCGGTTCTTTTTATTTCAAAAGGGTAGCATCCGCCATCGCGGCAATCCAACCCCGATCCTCCGACGGATGAATGTCTCCATACATTCCAGCTCGCCCCGATTTCTGCGAACGGCCTGATCTTGCCATCCGTAATCGTGTAGCGGACGAGCATTGGGAGATTGGCGTACTGCGTTCTCCACTTAAATTCCATATAATACCCTGTGCCGTATGTCCCCGACTTAGAGTTATTTCTAATCGCGATAAAGTTAGGCTGCAAACGCAATGACCACCCTCTGCGATAGTTTTGAAAGTTGTAGCCGATATCGAAACCTGCCATTGGACTTTTATTCGCCTTATAAGAACCGTTTGGAGAATAAGTTATGAGGTGGAGCCCACCCATAACACCAAAATGCCATCGCGGGGAGCTATCAGCCGATTGCCCATGCACAAAGTTCTGAAGGAAGAAAATTAAAAAGACGGAGAGGGAAAGTCTTTTCATGGCTATGCAGTCTGGTTGTAACCTATTGACACATAAATGTAAATATTTATTGCATTAGAACAGAGCAGATTATACTTTTTCAATAAAAAATATAAGTAAGGAATCGGATAGTGATGCACCGTTGGTAATGATATGCAAGTACCGGGAATGCGAAAATACCGGTTGGCATGTAACAGCAAAACACCGGTAATCTGCCGTTACATGCCCGGAGGCACTGACGAACGCGTGCGGTTACTTTCCCTATCTCCATTTACATGCCGGTCGGCATTTGGCGTTGAACCGTGATATTAATTTGAATGCTTTAACCAATCAAATAATTCAAACGTGGAATCCAAAATTAACCAAATCACCCCTTTGCTTTTGGTAGGCGATCTCGAACGCGCCATTACATTCTATGTGGAGCAGCTGGGCTTCGCGCTTACATTCCGCTATGAAGATTTCTACGCGGGCATTGAAATGAATGGGAACGTTATTCATTTGAAAACGGATTACAAGTGGACAGATAAACCCGAACGCCGGAACAACGACGACATCGATCTATTGTTTTCGGTCGATAATGTGGAAGCGGTATTTGAAGAAATCTCGAAAAAGCACATCGAAATCGTGCAGCCGCTGCGGGAAATGCCTTACGGAAAAGAGTTTTACATCGCCGATCCCGACGGGCATGTGCTTGCGTTTGTAGCGGCTGCTTAGTGAATACTCACAAAGAAAACCCTGCTGTTACTTGCACCAATTTGGTTCTCAGGTTGGAAGGGACCTGGGTAAGGCCCAGGTCGTCGGAAACTTTTGGTTTCAGGAAAGTATCGACAAGTCGTACACTGAGCGGGATGGTGATTTTCCCTGCGTCCATCTCTACGCCCACACCTGCAAGAATGCCTACTTTGTCTTTACTGGCTACATTTTGAATGCTTTGTCCGCCGCTTACTTCGTTGCAAGATATAATGCCGCAGATCGATTCAACATAGTATCTACCATCCTTCCTGCCATCGGTTTCCGTCTTTTTAAAAGTGGAGAAACCGGGCTGAAAATGCAACGAAGGGCCGGATTTGCGATCTTCAAAATAGTAGCCTAGATCCGCAGCAACGACCAGCCCCGAGGCCGACTGCATTTTGCCGTTATCATATATTTTCCCTGCCACAGGAAGCCCCGCCAACACGCCGAATCTCCACGGTCTGTCCGGCTTGGCCGTCTGGCCATGCACGTGCCCGGTTAAAATAACGAGGCACAAGAAGCTGTAAAATGTCTTCATGAGATTGGTTTTATTTGTAACCATAAGACATTTCAATAAAGATATTGGTTGTGCGGTAACAATCAGATAGAGCACTTTTTTAGCATTAGCTACCCGCCACAATACAAAAAGGGCGCCCTCTTTCGAAGACGCCCAGCACCTTTCAATGGCAGCCTAATGCTGCGCCGCGAACGGTGCCACTTCTGCAAGTAGTCCTTCCAATCGGGCAATTTCGACGGCGGCAAGCGGTGCCAGCGGATTTCTCAAACCACCCGCTTCCATTCCCAGTATTTCGAGCCCTGCTGCGACAGTTCTTGGCAAACCTTTCGAGGTGATGAATTCCAGCAACTCCTGCTGACGATAGAAAATGGCCCGTGCATTAGTGAGGTCATTCGCCTGAATTGCATTGTACAAGGCCAGATTCAGCTCCGGGATCAGGTTCGGGGCAGCGGTGCACCAGCCTACCGCACCGGCCGAAAATGCCGCCAGGGCCAAGGGGTTGGAGCCGTTGAAAAACGCTACTTCCTCTCCTAGCGCGCGCCGGAGGTAATGCATCCGCTGCACATCGCCGGTGCTTTCCTTGATCATCGTCACATTCGGGATTTCGAGCAGGCGTTTCAGCAACGCGGGCGACATGTCGATACCGCCCGTGGCCGGGTTGTTATAGGCCATGATGGGAACGGAAATGGCTTCGGCCACTTTGCGGTAGTGCGCGAAGATCTCATCGTCGGTCAGTTTCCAGTAACTCATCGGGATGATCATTACCGCCGCCGCACCAGCCTTTTCGGCGAAGCGTGCGTGGTAAACGGTTCGCTCGGTGGTGAGGTTGGAGACACCCACCACAATGGGTACCCGGCCGGCGACTACTTCAACCGTCGCTTCAACAACTGCTTCTTTTTCCTGGTCGTTCAGGTAGGGCAATACGCCGGTACTTCCCAGCGGCGCTATGGCATGTGACCCGGATGTTACCAGCCTGCCGGTGAGTTTTTTAAACAAACCAATATCCACTTTTTCCTCCGCATCGAACGGCGTAATGGGGTAGGCAATGACGCCTCTCAAAGTTTTCAATTTGCTCATCAAGATTATAACATTTTGTATTTCAAATACTTAACACTAGTGCATTAACCTACTTAAAGATCGCGACCTTCTTCCTCACGTAGCGCTACGCCCAGGTTTTGGAGCTGCGGCGCATTCTCGCAAGCCAGGTAGCGGGCCGGCTCGGTATCGCTCAGGTTCTGGTGACGGTGCCATGCCCAACTCGGAATGTAAACCGCGTCGCCGGCCTGCCATTCCACACGTTCCCCTTCTACTTCGGTGTAGCCCTTTCCTTCGAGCACATACAACACAGTTTCATAGGTGTGGCGGTGACGGTTGGTGAGCTGGCCGGGCAACAGGCCGCCGACCGTCATGCTTATATTTTTCGTCGGCAGATCCACGAAGAATACCGGGTGCTTCCTTTCGGTCGAAAACTGGTTATGCTCGCCGGCTTGCTCCACGTTGCGGTGAATGAGTTTTACAGGCTTCACATACACGGGACGCGCGAAGGTCTGGTGAAAATCTTTGGAGCTGAATTGCTGTGTTTTTGCTTCCATGGTTCATAAATTTTTGCTTGTTGCTGCATGATTGCGATACAAAACAACCGTATCTTTGGACTAGCTTACTGGTTCAGAATTTACAAAAACAAGTAGTCCAGATGTTGAGACCCTGGGAGCTCGTCATACCGCTCGACCGCGGGGAGGAAAAGGCCGTGTACATGCAGATCGCCGATGCGGTGATTGCCGCTATTCAGAGCGGGAAACTTGTCGCGGGCAGTATTTTGCCCGGAAGCCGCCAGCTCGCCACGCAACTGAACGTGAACCGTAACACGATCGTGGAGGCGCTGGACGTACTCATGGCCGAGGGCTGGCTGGTGTCGAAAGAACGGCGTGGGATATTTGTAGCGGATGTGCAGCCGGTGGCTTCGTCGGAAGCGTCATTGGTCAGCAAGTCAGGTATTGTCAGGGAGTTGGAGTTGAAGCCTTTGGTTGTATTCGATGACGGCCTGCCCGACAGCGCTTTGGCGCCTATCGACGAGCTGGCACGGGCATACCGGCAGATTTTCGCACGAAAAGGACGTTGGCAAATGATGGGCTACCGGCACGAGGCGGGCGATCCCGAGTTCCGCGAGGCCATTGCCCAAATGTTGAACTACAAAAGGAGCATGCGCCTCTCGGCCGACGAGGTGTTCATCACCCGCGGCAGCCAGATGGCGATGTTCCTCACGGCACACGCATTGTTGAAACCCGGCGACCATGTCCTGATCGAAAATCCTGGTTATAAGCCTGCCTGGGAGGCCTTCGCACACGCAGGCGCGAGCCTGCTGCCCGTGAATGTAGACGCGCACGGGATCGTGATCGATGAAATCAGGGAATATCTGAAACAATGTCCCGGCATCAAGGCAGTGTACATTACCCCGCACCACCAGTTTCCGACGACGGTCACGCTCAGCCTGCGGCGCCGGATGGAGCTTGTTGCGTTGTCCAACGAGCACGGTTTCATGATTATCGAAGACGATTATGACCATGAATTTCATTTCAATCCGCGCCCGGTAATGCCCGTAAGCAGCCTCGACCAGGCGCGTAACTACGTGTACATCGGCACGATGAGCAAGATTGTGGCACCTGCATTGCGGATCGGTTACCTTGCGTCTTGTGCCTCGGTTGTCGACAAGGTTACGAGCCTTCGCAAGATCATCGACGTGCAGGGCGATTATATGATGGAGCAGGCTGTTTTCCAGCTGATCCGCAACGGTGAAATCCGCAGGCATTTGAAAAGAACAACATCTCTTTACAAATCCAAAAGGGATCATTTCGAAAAACTGCTGCTGCAATACCTGGCCGATAAAGTGGATTTCGTGAAACCGGAAGGTGGGCTCGCATTCTGGATCATACCTAGAAAACCGGTTGACCTGGTGCAGCTGGCCAGCACATTAAAACATAGAGGCATTGCATTAATTTCACCCGACACCTTTTGTTACAAAGGCTTTGCCAACGGACTCCGGCTCGGGTATGCGTCGCTTTCGGAGGAACAAATGCAGGAAGGCATACAGGCCATTGCAGCCAACTGGCCGACCTAAGCTAACCTGACCAGCCTGACAAAACCTGACCACACCTGACCACACCTGACCAAACCACCATTCCAACAAACAACTATCACCCCAAAACTTCAACACACGCCAAAATGATCAAGCAAATATTCGAATTCAAAAAGACCGACCGCAAATGGCACATCCCCGTGCTGGCGGGCCTGTGTGTGGGCATCCCCATCCTGGGCGGGTACTTCACGGGCACCATGGCGGGCGGGAAACTGGCATCGATGTCGGCGCTGGTGATATTGTACGTGCATACTTTCAGCATTTCGGGCGGAATGGTAACGCTCATGACCTGCTCGTTCGGAATGATGCTGTCCTTTCTGGTGGGAGCCATTTTCGGGTTCAATCCGTATATCGGCGCATTGGCGCTGGGACTGTTCGCGATGGGCGTGCATTTGGCATTGTTTTACCTGAAAATGAACCGGCCGCCTGGCAATTTCTTCTTTATCATGATTGCCTCCGTGGCCCTTTGCATGCCTTTTGACTGGCAAAAAATACCGTCCAATATCGGCTATATCGGTATCGGAACGGTCATTTCCTGTCTTTTGGGCCTGGGCTATACCTTGCTGGTGGTGAAGAACAATACCGACGCCCCGTTACATGCAAAAAGCAAGTATGTGAACCTGGTCGAATCGGCAACTTTCGGGTTTATGGTCGGGTTTTCGTTGCTGATCGCCCATTTGCTGAGACTTGAAAACCCCTATTGGGTACCCACTTCCTGCGCGGCGGTGATGCAGGGCGCGAGTACCCAGCACATCTGGCAAAGGGGGTTGCAGCGCGTGCTGGGTACCTTAATCGGCCTGGGAATAGCTTGGATGTTGCTTTTAATGCATCCTACCCCGCTGATGATCTGTGTAAGTATCATCATGTTGCAGGTAATTGTTGAATTTCTGGTGGTCAGGAATTATGCGGTGGCGGCTATTTTCATCACCGTACTCACCATTTTCCTGGCCGAATCGGGCAGCAACCTGTCCGTCAGTCCAAACGGACTCATTGCCGCCCGCTTTATCGATATCCTCATCGGAAGCATCATCGGCGCACTCGGAGGCTGGATCCTGTACAACGAACACGTCCACTGGCTAGCCACCCGACAGATACGGAAGACCAGGATAGCCCTGGGGCGGAAAAAGGGAGTTTGACGGCCGGCGGTCGGCGGTCCATGGTCGGCCGCAGGCCCCCCTACCCCAACTCCTCCAACACCTTTTCCAAGAGCGCTTTGGTCTGCCGGATGCCTTCGTCGTTGGTAGGCTTGGTCGTATCCCCGCCCATATCGCGCATCAGGCCGCCTTCGTATTCAATCCCGACAATACCATTGTTCCAGCCTGAATCCTTGATGATTTTGAAGATTTTGATGAAATCCGTTTCCGGATCGTTCCCGTTCGCATCAAACTGATGGGTTTTAGCACTAATGCCTCTTGCATAAGGCATCATTTTACGCACGCCGTCGTATTTGTCGTGCTCTTTCACACATTTGGTCGCCATAAAACCCTTGATATCCAGCGTTTCGGGCTTGCTCCTTTCCGCACAAAAATTCCCAAAATCGGGCAGCAGGCCCTTGTTCGGTGCTTTTAACTGCTTCATAACGCCTACCAGCCAGTCGGGATCCGTGGAAACCCCGAAGTGATTCTCGACGATCACATTCAAACCCGCCTTACCTGCGTATTCAAGCAACTTGCCGTAGCCGTCCACCGCGGCGGTGGCGAGCTGTGCAGGCGTACCTTCTTCCTTTTTGCCCGACATCATGGCCATGGCATCGCCCAGGTTCACCCGGATCGACGTGCAGCCTAGGAACTTGGCCGCATCTACCCACGGATAATGCGCCTCCACGGCCTTCATGCGCGCGGCGTTATCCAGAGCAGTGAGGTTTTCGCCGTCGACCATAATAAGGTGGTTCTTCATACCCAGGTCGTCGCAGCGCTTTTTCAGCTCGCTGAGGTAAGCCTGGTCCTTATGTTTGTTATTGAAAAATCCGGAGACGTATTCCAATATCGTAATGTCATAATCATTCTTTGCGCGGGCGGGGAAATCCATGTTGGTCATCTTACCGCTGAAAAGCTCCGACGCGAACGAAAATTCCGCCAGCGAAATGTCAAAACTGAATTTGCCCGCCGGCGCGGCAGCGGTCGGTGCACCGATTAAAGTATCGATTGAAACAAAGCCAAGCCCGGCGGTAGCAAGCCCGAGTTGGCCCAGAAATTGACGACGTGAATTGTTCATGAGTAGATTAGTTAGTATTGAAAATCATTTTGAAACAAATGTGACCGAGAACGGGACAAACAAGGCACCTTTTGCAGTGTCGTTTTTAAATACAAAATACAGGTCGCGGGGGCCGCTTTGAGGAGAAATGGGTACGCGGAATGGTTTCGGCGGAGTTTTGGAAGTAAATGCACTCGCATCGTCGGTAGGTGGTATCCATTCGGTTTTCCCCAGCAAAGCGCCATCGGACGAGCCGTCGTGTACCTCCACAATGCCTCCTTGTGCATTCAGCTGGTCCTTTGGCGCGGCCACCACCATATCAAGCACGGTAATGTCCGTCAGATCAACGCTTTTGAAAATGGCATGGGTATTGGGCTGCGTGACGATCAGCAGGTTATTCTCACCCATTTTGAAGCGCATAATGTTCTTGGAAGCATCATCGGCATTGCCGAAAAGCAACGTCGGGTTCTTCAAAACGAGCGTTTTCTCGGTCGTTTGGGCGGGCATTCCATTTGCGCCTTTGTCGGTATAGCTCGCTATGAACTTGTAAATACCTTTGCCGGCATCGCCGCCGTCGGGGATTTTGGCTATCACCTCCCCTGCCGGTGGCAGCATTTGTGCAGCCTGTTTTTCATCGGCGAGACTCAGAATGTACTTCACCATCTGCCCGGCCTCGGGCAGGCCGATGGACGGGTGAGCCGACATGGCCGTTTCACCCCAAACACCCGCGCCGCCTTTGATGATCTTGTCCGAAAGCGACGCCACCGCGTTGCCGTCCGCCTTGTACTTCGCGGCAACATCTTTAAATGCCGGGCCGATTGACTTTTTGTCAACAAAATGGCAGGCTTTGCAATCGCTTTTTTCAATCAAAGTCTTCCCTGCGGTGAACGTCACCGGCGCTTCCTGATGCCCGCCTGCATTAGCCGCCTGCTTGTCGTCCGCATCCTGGTAAGCGGCAGTAATCTTCACTTTGGACGCGGCAATCGTATTTTTTTCCAGACTTCCATCCTCGTGGTCCGACACATTTACTTTGTATTGAATGGGTTTATCAGGAAAGAAAAAGGTCTTGTTCCCTCCTGTCAGTTCCAGCGAAACCTGTGGTGGTTCATTGCCTGCCTGGACAGTCAGGCTTTGCGAGTCTTTCAGCCCTTTAGAATCCGTTACCGTGAGCAAAACCTTGTAAATGCCCTTCTTTTTGAAAGTATAGGCAGGGTTTGGCTCATTCAAAACAACCGGTGCTCCGCCGCTTGCCAGGGTGATCTTCCATTGATATTGCAAAGTATCTTTATCAAAATCTTCGGTACCTGCCGATGAAAACTGCGCCTTGAATGGCACCGCACCCGCCTTTTTGTCGACCGCCGCCGCCACCGCCGGCTTGCGGTTACCGCCATTGTACTCGATCCGCACCAGCTTCGACTCCGGGTTACCCATAAACCAGCCCTGTCCGTATTCGAGAATGTACAAATCGCCATTCGGGCCAAACGCCATATCGATCGGATGTTCCAGTTTCAGGTTCGGCAGGAAGCGCTCCATTTTCACGTAATCTCCTTTCGGACTGAGCGTTACCGCCATAATCCAGTCGCGCATCCACTCGTAGATGAACAACTTCTTGTCATAATAGGCAGGGAACGCGCGTTTTGCCTCTTTGAACTGATCGGCATAGTAAACCGGCCCGGCCATAGCGCTGCGCCCGCCCGAACCGAGCAGTGGGAAGCGCTTGGTCTCCGCGGCAGTGTACCAGATCAATGCCTTTTGCGCGGGTGGCAGCTCCGTCAGCCCGGTATTGTTCGGTGAATTATTGACCGGCTTTTCGGGGTTAAATTTCTCGCCCGACTGCTTGGTCTCGAAATTAAAGTCCCAATAGGCCTTGTTATCACCCACAAAATAGGGCCAGCCATAATTTCCCGCCTTGCGTGCCTGCCCGAACTCGTCCTCCGCCGCAGGCCCCAGGCCGGTAGAATCCTTACCCGCATCCGGCCCGACATCGCCCCAATAGAGATAGCCGTTCCTCCGGTCCACCGAAATGCGGTAGGGGTTCCGGTGCCCCATTGTATAAATTTCCGGCCTGGTTTTGGGATCGTAAGCGCCCGAGGCATTTTTCGGGAACAGGTTACCTTCGGGGATCGTATACGTTCCGTCGGCCTCCGGGTGAATGCGGATGATCTTCCCGCGCAAATCGGCCGTGTTCGACGACGACTTTTGCGCGTCGAACGGGCTTCGGCCCGGCCGCTCGTCGATAGGCGCATACCCGTCCGACGCACGCGGGCTGGTATTGTCGCCGGTCGAGAGGTAGAGATTACCCTGTGCATCCCAGTCGATCGAGCCGCCGGTGTGGCAACAGTTATCGCGCTGCACGGGAATGCGCAGGATCACCTTTTTGGAAGCCAAGTCGAGCGCATTGCCTTTCAGCTCGTACCGCGCGAGGATGTTTTCAGGCGTGCTGCCGGCCGGTGAATAGAAGAAGTAGATCCAATGATTTTTGTTAAAGTTGGGATCGATATTGACACCCAGCAGACCGTCCTCCGCCTCGGAATCATCACTATACTTGGTACTGACGGGTATGGTGGCGATCACCGTCGTCTTTTTAGACACGGGGCTGTACAACTTCACTGTGCCGTGCCGCTCGATAAACAGCACGCGTTCATCGGGAAGTACTGTCAGTTCCAATGGCTCGTTGAGGTTCTCCGTCAGGACGACCTTCCGAAACCGGTTTTCCTCAGGTACCTGCGCATGGGCAAGCGAAGCGCACAACAGCAGGGAGAAAAGTGTAGAGGTTTTGTTCATGAAGCAATTGTTGTTAAGTAGGTTTGTTAGGAAAGCAAACAGCAGTAGAAATTATTTTCTAAAAAATTGAATTTTATCAATCCAAAACATGGATACAATGATAAAGAAAATTTTCTTTGTGTAAAATTTACGCATTGAAAATTTTTCTCATTGTCAGCTTATTACCGATGGAGCACAATTTGAAGGAGTTTTTTGACAAGGCATTGAAGGAGGTTTCGCTCGACTGCACGGTGTTCGGGTTTCATGAAGGCGAGCTAAAAGTGTTGCTGCTGCGCTGGAAAGGCACCGATGGGTGGAGCCTGCCGGGAGGGCATATCCTGCTCGACGAGTCGGCCGACGACGCGGCGAACCGCATTCTCACCCAACGCACCGGCCTGAACGACGTGTACCTGCAACAATTTCACACGTTCGGTAATGTGAACCGATACACCTACCACCCGGAAAATGAACTGCTCGAAAAACTGGAAGCGACATTCGGGAAGGGCTTTTTCGACGGCATTATCTTCCGCCGCGTCGTATCCATTGGCTATTACGCCCTCGTGGAATTCGACCAGGTGCAACCCACGCCCGACTGGTTTACCGACGAATGCCGCTGGTGGTCCCTGGCCGATGTCCCTAACCTGCTCTTCGACCACAACGAAATGATCGACCGCGCCCTGAAAGCCCTCCGCCAGCACACCCGCAACCACCCGATCGGCTACAATCTCCTCCCGGAGAAATTTACCATGCCCGAACTTCAACGCCTCTACGAAACCATCCTCGACCGCCAGTTCGACCGCCGGAATTTTCAGAAACTGCTCATGAGCTACGACATCCTCGAACGCCTGGACGAAAAACGCGTCGGAGCAGCGAATAAGTCCCCGTATTTGTACCGATTTGTGAAAGAGAAATACGACCAGGCAGGGGCAGTTGGGATTTCGTTTTCGATGTGAGGTTTTTTTGGAAGGAGGAAAGGGAGGCCCGCGTAGGGAGGAAGTTATTGCAGAAATTCTTTGGGTATAGGATTGTTGGCGAGAAAAATTTTCATTTCAGCCGCTTTTTTGGAAAGTGTCTTTTCTCCATTAGTTGTCAGCGTATTCGGTACTTGATTGCCCGATTTCATATTTTGGGTATCCTCTACGGCTCTTTTCATTGGGATCATATGTAATTGGTATTTGAAAGTTAATGATTTACTTCCTTCTTAACAAAAATGCGTCGAAGTTGGTCTGTCTATTGAAAACCTTCCAGGTACCAGACCATCCATGAGGCCATTGCCCGATTATCTGCCGATCATCGTCACGCTTGGCTATGAACCCTAAAATGTAGTATTCTCTTGCGAGCCAGTCGAGATGCTTACCGATACTCATGCGATACTTGCGGTTACGAGTAGGATTCTCACCAGGCAGCGTCCTTCCAGTTGCGATTATACTAGCCTTCTCTCTTGTTCCTACAAATTCAATCACTGCGAATCCCACTGTTGCCAATATCTTATCCATATCTCCGTTCCGGAGCAGTTCGCTATCGTTGATGCTTCCGAATAGTGCATCCCAAAAGCCAAATTATACACATCGTCGCCAACTTGTTCGAAAACAATTCGCATTTCGAAAACACCTCGTCGCCCATCGCTGAAAAATTGGTATTCGTCGCTAGAAGTTTTGCAGATCGGATAATTTTCGGAATTCATATGAATACTATAAAAATTCAAATATTAATAAGAAATGGTGCTGTCCAGCTAACAGCGCCATTCTCAGCTATTGTCCAAATGTTATCTCTCTTTGTCCACCTCCAACTTCTGAAAGAAAAACACCAGCTCCCGAAACGACAGAAAAATCTCCCCGATACGCGGATTGCACCCCGCCTCCTTTTGAAATGCCATATGGTCGCTGTAAATGATCCAAAGGTCCTCGATCCATTCGGATGCGGTGCTTTGGCTTAATAGTTCTTTGACGCCCCTGCCATAGGTGAGGCAAATGGAATCCTCGGATGCAGAAGTCGTTGTTGATGGTTTCATATATGTTTTAGGTTTGGGGATGCCCTGCGTTAAGGTGTCCTAACGTCATATACAACGCCCGGAGCTTTCGCTGGATCCGCACCATCGCAGGGCAATTTCTTCAATAATTCAAAGTATATGTTAAAGGAGGGCACAAAATCAGAAAGAGATGATTTAAATGCAATATGTGTGTGCCACGGATGTACAAACGGCTACCAACCAATTTTCAAACGCCCGGAAAACTGCATATTTCCCTGTTGTTCCGTACCTACGGCACTTCCCGATTGGGGGTAATCCATTTCCTTTCTACCAATATTACGTCCCTAACGGGACTTGGCTTTTGTCAGTGAAAGACGCATTTGCAGCACCGGCATAGTGATGTGCAAATATTCTGGAATCCCGCTAGGGGTGTAACATTGGTAGTAGTCAAAGTCCTATTCCTAACGAACAAAAAGTGCCGTAGGCACGCAACAGCAAAGCAACGGTCTCCGCAAGCATCCACCCATTCCTCATTCCTCCCTTGACTTTCTGCGTTATCCATCTCCCTTTCCTCCATCCTCCCTTCTCCCCTAAACAAAACAGTAACATTCCAGAACTCCCACCTTTTACCGACAACATCCTAAACCAACCACCAATGACACAATCGACCAACCGCCGCGAATTCCTTAAAACAGCCGGGCTTACGACACTCGGACTGACGGTTTTACCCAATCTGATCACGCGTGCTGCGCCCAGCGATCGTGTGCGTATAGCACATATCGGTTTGGGAGGGATGGGAAACAACCATATGAAATGGTTTGCAGACCTGCCCGACGCGGAGATTGTCGCACTTTGCGATGTGGATGAGCTGCATTTAGGCGAGACGAAGCAACGGCTGGAAGCCATGAAACCGGGCATTAAGGTGGATACTTATGGTGATTTCCGACGCATTCTCGAAAGGAAGGATATCGATGCCATTACCGTAGCAACACCCGACCACTGGCATGCGCAGATCGCGACGCTGGCGTTTCAGGCCGGGAAGGATGTGTATGGTGAAAAACCGCTTTCGTATTGTATGAAGGAAGGTAAAATGATGCTCAAACAGCTCGAAAAACACGATCGCGTGTTCCAGATGGGCAACCAGATCCATGCGGGTGATAATTTCCACCGGGTTGTAGAGCTGATCCAATCGGGAGCGATCGGTAAGGTGCATACGGTCCGGCTCTGGAAAAAACCAAGTACCAAGGAATTGGGCTCGCCGACCGTTCAGCCGGTCCCCAGGACTTTGAACTGGGATATGTGGCTCGGCCCGGCGCCATTTACCGAATATATTCCCGAAAAATGTCACTTCACTTACCGTTATTTCCTCGATTATTCGGGCGGCGAGTTCGCCGATTTCTGGTGCCATATCGCCGATGTGATGTATTCGGCGATCCACCCGACGGGCCTGAGGAAAATCAACGCACGGGGTACCGCATACGCAGGTATAGCCGACGCGCCGAAAACGCTGGATGTGGATTATGAATTCGATGGTTTGAAAGTGTATTGGTCGTCCAACCCGCCCAATGTGCCCGGCGCTGCCGACCGCGGCATTGGGGCATTCTTCGAAGGCGATAAAGGAACGCTTATCTGCGATTACGGCACGCGCGAACTGACGATCAACGGAGAGAAAATAACGGACATCGCGTCCGTCCCGATTACCAACCCACGCTCACCCGGGCACCAGCAGAACTTCATCGATTGCGTGAAATCCCGCAAACAACCCGAATCCAACCTCGCCTACGCACGCGAGTTGACGATCCCGATGCATTTGGGGCTGATTTCCTATCGCCTGAAACGCGAACTGACCTGGAATCCAAAGAAAGAGAAGTTCACCGGCGACAAAGAGGCCAACCGGCTGCTATCCCGCAAGCCGAGAAAAGAATGGGATCTCACCTGATGTAACCATAGTTAGCTTTTTTTGTATATTCACAAGAAACAACCAGCTAACGCCATGAAACACATTCTGTTGACCATGTTCCTTGCCAGCAGTCTGCTGTTCGGCTGCAAGGATTCGTCCGCCCCTGTAAGTGACATGCCCGCCATTCGAAGCATTTCATTCGAGGGCTTACCTGATGAAAATGTGACCTTCGACGCCGCCAATTCGGTGATTACCGTTCGAATGCCGGCGGTGTTGAAAGGCGGTTTGAAGCCGGTTATGAAACTGACGGACGGAGCACAGCCTATCGGCCTGCTTCCCGATGGAACCGTGGATATTTCTGCCTTTTGCGCGTGCAGCAAGCCGTCACAAGACGTTTTCTTCCGGATTAGTAACCAAACGAAAACTGCTACCTACCGGCTGAACATTGTTGCTACGGGCCCGCTGGCGCCACAGGACATTTATGAAGAAACGACCTTTTCGCTGAAAACCGGCGTCTTGAAAATGAGTTTACCGGTCCGAAACCTCTACGATAACCACCGCATCGATCAAATTTCGTTCAAGGGCGAGGACGGTAAAAGCGGCGCCTGGGTATATGCCGATGGCGCCTGCCTCACGGGCTGCCGTGGCGAAGAGCCAAATCGTATCGCGATCACGTTGTATTCCCCCATTGACCGGGAACTCAAACCCGGAAAGTATCAGATAGAAATGAAGGGGTTGAAATTTCCGCAGAAATTGATTGTCGTGGAATAGCCGCTTCTGTCTCGCATATGCCGATGAGTACTCATGATTAGTCCAATAATGCGTTTATTTAACGCGTTAGCAGGAATTTAATGCTTTTGGCAGGGGTTGTAGAAGTCAGGTTGTCATACTGAAAAACAAAGTGTGCAACCATACTTTACTTCATCCAACAAATGCAGAAATTCATCCTATTACTCGTTATCACTGGCATTTCCTTCTCAGCCACGGCCCAAACCAAATGGAAACAGATCGCCGAAGAGGAGCAAATCCGTATTTTTTCTTCGGCAGTGCCCGAATCCAAAATCAAGGCCATTAAGGTCGATTGCGTGGTGGACGCCTCGCTTGCTCAGATGGTGTCGCTGCTGCTGGACGTAGAGGCCGGTACCCAATGGGTTTACAAAACCAAGTCGTGCACGCTCGTCAAGCGGGTCTCTCCCACCGATTTGTACTATCACTCCGAAATAAGCCTGCCGTGGCCGCTGGATAACCGTGATTTTGTGGCACACCTGGTTGCGCGACAGGATCCGGCTACCAAAACCGTGACGATCGACGGCCCGGTGGTCGCTGGAATGGTACCCAAAAAGAAAAACGTCGTGAGGGTAAGTGACTCAAAGGGCCGGTGGGTACTTACGCCGCTCGCTGGCAAGGTGCGCATCGAGTACATGCTGCACACAGACCCCGGCGGGTATCTGCCTGCCTGGGCCGTGAACGCATTCGCGGCCGAGGGGCCTATGGAGACATTTAAAAGTATGAAACAGCAGCTCAAATTGCCGAAATATAGAAATGCCTCCCTTACATTTATAACCAATTAGCAGGGTTATACAATGTAAAAGAAAAATAGAATGAAAATCAGAAGTTACGAGCTGTTCCAGGTACCTCCCAGATGGTTGTTTTTAAAAATTGAAACCGATGAAGGCATTGTCGGATGGGGCGAGCCGGTGATCGAGGGCAAAGCTGCGACGGTAGCTGCCGCGGTGCACGAGTTGATGGAAGCATTGATCGGCAAGGACCCGCTCGATATCGAAGGCCACTGGAATACGATGTACCGGGGCGGCTTTTACCGGGGCGGCCCCATCCTAATGAGCGCCATTGCCGGTATCGACCAGGCATTATGGGATATCAAAGGCAAGTTCTTCAATGCGCCGGTTTACCAACTGCTTGGAGGTAAATGCCGCGATAAGATCAAGGTATACTCCTGGATAGGCGGCGACAGACCGGATGAAGTGGCCGGAGCAGCGAAAGAATGCTTTGACCGTGGTTTCAAGGCCATTAAAATGAATGCGACCAATGAAGTGCAATACATCGATTCTTTCGAAAAAATAGATCTCGCTGTCAAACGGGTAGCGTCCATCCGCGAGGCGCTCGGCTACGGACTCGAAATCGGCGTAGATTTCCACGGACGCTTGCACAAGCCAATGGCCAAAGTACTTGCCAAGGAATTGGAGCCGTTCCGACCGATGTTCATCGAAGAACCGGTATTGTCGGAAAATAATGAGGCGCTACGCGAAATTGCCGCACATACCTCCATTCCGATCGCAACCGGCGAGCGGATGTTTAGCCGCTGGGATTTCAAAAACCTGCTCATGGACGGGTATGTAGACATTATCCAGCCCGACCTCTCCCACGCAGGCGGCATCACTGAATGCAAAAAGATACTTTCTATGGCGGAGGCCTTCGATGTAGCTGCGGCACCGCATTGCCCGCTGGGCCCTATTGCGCTCGCAGCGTGTTTGCAGGTGGACGCCACCGCCCACAATGCATTCATTCAAGAGCAAAGCCTGGGCATTCACTACAACCAGGGCAGCGACCTGATGGACTACCTCAGCGACAGAACGGTATTCGATTACAAGGACGGCTTCGTCAATATCCCATCCGGCCCCGGCCTGGGCATCGAAATAGACGAAGAGCAGGTCCGGAGAATGGCTGCGATCGGCCATAACTGGAAAAACCCGCTCTGGTCACACGAAGACGGCAGCGCTGCGGAGTGGTAAAAATAGCGCGAAGGTCGACCTTCGTGACAAGATATTCGCAGGCCTCCGGCCGGTCAATACCACCAATTTCGGTAAGGACCGGCCAGAGGCCTGCAAATAATACGTGCAAATCAGGAGATTCGCACAAGCGCTCCCCGAATAGCCCGCTCCACCGGCGAGGCACCATCAACCGACAGGTCCTCCCGCAGCAGCAACGGCGGTTGGGCCATAAACTTCGGCGCGGTGCCGTGATGCGCCTGTGCGGCGTGGACGATGAACGGATGGCACAGGTAAACGGTGCCCGCCTTACCGGTTGCCCATACGACCTCCCTTTGCGGCATGGCATCCAGCTTGCCCGCGAGTTCCATAAATGACAGTCCGGCCCCACCTTCGGGCGCCAGCACGCGTGCTACATCCGCATGCGAGCCTATACGTATGCGCGTAGGCGCGTCGTGCTCGCCTACGTCCGAGTACAGAAAGAGCATCAGCAAGCCACGGCCTTTGGAATGGATATTCACACGCCAGCCCAGAAAGTTACCCGGGTCGGGGCCGGGAAAGCTGGCATCGACATGCCAACCCGCGTCACCGGGGTCTTCGTTGGAGGGGAATCGCACGGGAAATGTGCCCATACTCCGGCAAGGCAACCATTTACCTGCGCCGACCAACTGATCAAAGGCCGCGTGCAGCACCGGCGTATTCGCTGAGGCGATGAATGGCTCCTGCTGGTACATCCCGAGGCGTATCACCGGCTTTGTCCAGGTCGCGGGGTTGTTCCGGTCCACACCGAGGTCATTCCACAAAATGTCCCTTGCCTGCGCGGCTATTTCGGCGGAAAATGCGTGATCAAGGCGAATGTAGCCCTGGGTGATGAATTGATTTATTTGCTGAGTATTCAGTACTCCTTCCATGGAATTTCAATAATTAAGGATTGAAAAATCGGGATAATAGAATCCTGATCCCCGAAAACGGGGACGGTGTGCAACGGCTGCACGGGAAGGAGTGTCAGAGTGTTGGTGCGAATCTCATGGTTACAAATTTAGGCATTTGAAATCTGTTTTCCCTGATAATGTCCCGAATTCAAATCAAAAAGCACCCTATTCAGTTTTGGCCGGATTGCTGTCGGGCGCGGTTGCGTATTTGCGGCAGAACCAGACCATTTCACAACATGAAAAAACTAACACTACTTCTTTTATGGTTTCTGTCAGTTAATTCCCTCGGGCAGCGCGTGGCTGATGATGTTCTTGTCATTAAAGAAATCCGTAATGGTATTGTATGCGAATCTTGTCTTGTGCCATTAGCCGGCGTTATTGGTACCAATCCCGGGCAAATATCGTTTTTGACCCCCAACCACTACAACCAGTTTCTTTACAAGGACTCATTATTAATGAACAGCTTTACAACTGAAAAGCTGTCCAGGTTCTATATCGCAGTCGGACGCTTTTCTCTTGACTTCTATCCGTATTCATTCATACACAAACCGCTTAAAGGCAATTCCGAAGTTTATTGGGATTTCAAGAAATTTCAATTCAGAACTAGAATTAATGGAGTTATCAAACAGGATTGGACCGACATCGGATCGCTCAAAAAAGATCCTGACTTTTATTTTGGCGACGCCACACTGGAAGCGGTCAACGATCACTCTCAAAACATTAAAACGAGACCGGCAGAGCACTACCACGCTGGCACATTCGACCTGCGGCTTAGTGATTCCCTTACAGTGGAAGTCAGGGACAAAAATACGTTAGCGGATGTGTATCATTTCTCGATTACGCGCGTGTATAGCGTACCTGATTATTTCAATTTTGTCGAATTTTCCTCGGACAAGAGCTTCGAAGAGATACTTAATACTGAAATTAATAAAGCACGTACGGAACAGGGCCCCCAGGCCACTCATTTTGAAATAAAAGGAGGACATTCTGCATTTCTTAGATTCGCAGATGATGAACAGTATTACTTCTTTGGCCGTATTCCACGAAATAGCGGGATCGAATATGCATTAGATAAGCCTGAAAACTGGAAACCACTCGGTGGTAGGAAAGATCTGAAATTCACCAACGGCTACACCTACATTTACCTAGACAAACCCAAACCTGGCAAGACGCTAAAAGTATTCCTACGGTATAGGCACCAACCGGAAAGCATCCACGAGGTAACCATTGATGTGACGCCTCTACACCCTGGCTGGATCGATACTGCGTTGCCGGTAATTGGCATAATTGTGCTCGCACTACTGGCAATTTTTATTCAAAAGCAACGCCACAAAAGGCAACTCGCCAGGCTCGATCGCAAGAAAAGCGAGATCGAGAACCAGCTCCAATTGCTCAGCGGCCAGCTGAACCCGCATTTCCTTTTCAATTCGCTGAATGCCGTGCAATCGCTGATCCGGCAGGACGACCGGGAAGCGGCCAACCAATACATTACCGAGGTGGCGACTTTCATGCGCACCATCATGGATAGCGGCCGGAAAGAGCTCGTTTCGCTCGCCGAAGAAATCGCTATCGAGGAAAAGTACATTGTGTTGGAACAAAAACGAAAAGCATTTACGTACACCTTCCGGATCGAGTGCGGGAATGAACTCTCTTCGATCGATTTCCCGCCACTTCTTTTACAGCCTATTATCGAAAACAGCATCCGCCACGGCCTGGCCGAAAGTGTGCGTGACCCTACACTGACCATTACTATCCGCTGCGACGCCACCGACCTGGTTGTGGCCATTGCCGACAACGGCATCGGCTACGACCCGTTGGTCAAAGCGCAGGGGCATGGCCTTTCCTTAACCGGCAAACGAATCGCGCTGATCAATGAAAAGCTGCCGGCGATGCGCATTATCGTTCAAACCCAATCCAGCCCCGGTGCCGGGACTACCACGGAAATCCGACTTTTAAAATGGCTCTCATGAATCCCATCCGCTGCTTTATACTCGACGACGAGATCCAGGCGGTGCATAACCTGCGCCTCGCGCTCGAAACGCATTGCCCGCAGGTAGAACTCGCAGGGTATGCGCACAACGTAAGCGACGCCTACGATTTTCTTACCCAGACACAAACGGATATCCTTTTCCTGGATATCCGTTTGCAAAATGAAACGGGTTTCGACCTTTTGAAGCGGCTCAATCATTTCCAGGGCAGCATCATCTTCACGACGGCGTACGATCTGTACGGCATTCAGGCCATCAAATTTTCGGCTACCGATTACCTGCTCAAACCCCTCGACCACCTGGAACTTACCGGGGCTGTCAGAAAAGCGACCGAAAAAAAGAAAGAGCGCGACCAAAGTGCACAGATTTCAATGCTGATCCAATCGTTTGAAAACCTGCCTTCCCAACGGCAAAAGAAGATCGCATTGGCGGAGGCCAACGAAATTCACTATGTATTGATTGATGATATTATATTTTGCAAATCGGATAACAGCTACACTACTTTTTATTTAACCAGAAACAAAAATATAACCGTCAGCAAACCTATTTCCGAATACGAAAATATCCTGGAACCATATGGCTTTATACGGACCCATCAATCCTATTTGATTAATAAAAACAGGATTGTATCTTTCAGAAAGGAAGAGGGGGGCTATCTGCTCATGGAAGGCAACTATCAAGCCGTGATCAGTAAACAGCGAAAACACCTTTTAAAGGAATTATTTGCCTGAATATTAAACAAACCATCAACGATTAGCCATGAAAAAACATTTTTACTTTCTCTATTTCCTGCTATTCAATGCTGGCTGCTGCATTGCACAAAGGCAGATTACCAACTTCAACAATACCGAAGACAAGCAAGCATTTAATGCGGTATATTGGTCACAGATAGGCAGTAAGATGATCTTCTCGTCTTTTGCTCCCGCAACCGGAAACGAGCTTTGGGTTTCGGAAGGAACAAAAGCCAATACAAAGCTGCTGAAAGACATTACGCCGGGGTATCAGGGCACTTATCCTTCCGATTTCAGCAAATCCGGTGATTTTGTTTATTTCGTTGTTAATGGATATGAAATCTGGAAAACCGATGGCTCTCCTGCTGGAACCCAAAGGCTGTTGCACTCCGACAGCACCCTGAACCTGAACATAGTTTCAGGAAAACTGCTCGTCACATTTCGCAACGTCCAGACCCAGCGGTATGTATTTGCATGGCTCAATGCCGACGGAAAAACCGATTTTCTACAAGATGAAGCCACAACTTTTAAATGCGCGGGCGGAAATCTCTACTATGGCTCCTACGATTCGACTGCCAGAAAATGGACTTTGAAAGTGCAGGACAGTGAACTGCATACCCTGGCGAGTGAGCCGGGTCCAGCGTTGGTTGATATTATTGTTGAGATACAAAAAGGATACGAATACATAGCCGTCGACGCCGGAAATGTAGAAAAGAGGTTGGTGGTAACCGCTGCAAACCGGGCCGAAGCTCCCAAAACCTATGAATGGAACCGTGGCGCCGCGCCGACGATGCTGAGAGATAAGGCCGGATCGCTTTTCTTAATTAACGACGCTATTTACTCCGGCAATGATATTACGTTAAAAATATATAAAGTCATTGAAGGTCAGAATTGGGAAACGATTGCCGACTTTAAACCCAGCATGCTGTATGCCGACACGCCGACGGGATCCACCGAAGGCCCATTTCATACCAATTTTATTATTGAGGGGGATCAGCTTACTTTCACTACGCTTTTTGGATACGAAAGTGTCCACTCGGCATACCTCGGTGTATTTGATTTTAAAAAGAATATCAAGCGCATGTCACCACGCCTTCCGGGGGAGGTTACGGCACGCGAAGTAAAGCTTGCCTCGCAGTCACGCGATGTATTTGAAATCCGTTCCGGCAATAATAAATGCATCTACAATATCGCTGAAAACAAAGCCATTTCCGTTGAGCAACTTCCTTATCAGGTTCAGAAGATAAAAGTAGGAAATACGGAATATGAACTCTCGGATAATGTGTATGTCTCGGGCAGTGCGCTAAGGATACCGCTGATAAACCGCCGGCCTGTTTACAGAGAAAGTGCGCTTGCTTTCAGGACCGTGCTCAACAACAAATTGCTATTCTGGACAAATAACGACGATCAGCACAACGGAAAACTGTGGTTAAGCGACGGCAAAACGACCTCCGAACTGTTCTCGTACGAAGGCGTGGTAGTTTCTTGGAGAATGGCGATGGATTCGATCAGGGTTGGCAACCGGATCGTGTTTGCTTCGATCAGTCAGCAAGGGCTCAGGATATTCAAAACGGATGGTACCAAGGCGGGCACCAGAGAACTATACCATTATCCCACCACCGACTGACCCTACGTGGAAAGGGTCGTTACCAACAACCGGCTGGCCTTGTTTGAACTGAGTGTCTCAGGGAAAATAGTAGGCATTGTGACCGACCTGGAAAAGGTATGGGAAATAGATAATTCTCAATACGCGCAACGGGAGTTTCGTGCCACTTCCAATGACCTTTTCATGATCCATTCGTCAGTTAAAAACGGGATCGGTTATAGTACAGTTTACAAATTCGAAAACGGCGATCTGAAACTAATCGAACTGAACAAGGGTGGTGCCGACGCGATGGAACATCAGATTTATGATAACCGGATCTACTATATGCTCCGCAGCAGCGCCGGTTACCTGCATGATATTTGCTATACCGATATAGGTTCGGACAAGGTAAACCGGCTTTTCTCCGGCCCGATGAGTTACCTGCTCCGGCGTGGCGATTACCTCATTGCCGGCACGATGAGCGGGCCGGACGTAAAAATCTACAAGGCCAGCACAGCCGAGCTGCTTGGCGAGTTCACTGATATATATCCTGTCGACGCCACTACATCCAACGCGGTGGGGCTTTGGGGCAAAAGGGAGGCGGTAATCGTCCACAACGACCGTATTATCAGCCAGAAATTTACTGAGGACATCGAATTTTCAAGTCCGGTACCGCAGGGCATATTGATCAAAGTCAAAAGCAATACGGGTAGCTCCTGGTACATCTATGAACTGAAACGCGGGAAGATCACCGAGCTTGCCAAAGACCAGACGATCGATTTCTCCAACGCCGGAGCAGGTGATCAGCTGTTGTTCTACGATAGCGGAAATAACCGGCACCAAGTGCTCTTCGATTTAGCTAAACAAAAACGGTTCGATTTTCCAACCGGACTCCAGATCGTCAAAACGATGCCTGGCGAGCTTGCCATAGCGTACGACGTGTTCGATAATACGGCTCCCGCGGTTTATGCGCTGGAAGGCAGCGCTCCGGTGAAAATGTACGACCTCATTGACTGGTATGACTCGCCGTCCTTCGGACAGGTAAATTACACGCCGTTCAGCACGAAAGCGAGGGGATTCGAGCTTGTCAGGATCGATCGCGACTCGCTGTATCATTTTCCGGAAATCATCAAAGGCCCCGAAGGAGCAACAATTCACGAGGTATTCCATTTCAAAGGCAGTGTGTATGCGACGGCTTTTACCTATTCGAAAGGCTTGCAGGTTTGGAAAATGGACGAAATGAACCTCATTCCCGACGATGACGACGAACTGCCTGTTACACGTCCCGAAATACCCGACCATGTGAGCAACCTGCCCGACAATATGCATTTGAATGTGTATCCGAACCCGGCCGTCGGCGAACTTAATATTGATCTGAAAGAAGGCGGGCTGATCCGTATCCTGGATCCAAGGGGTTTTGAGAAGCTCAAAGTAACAGTTGGAAAGAGCAAACGGCTGGATATGAGAAACTTCCCTCCCGGCCAGTATATGATTATCTATTCAGGTGCCAACGGGCAGGTTGTGAAGAAAATCGTAAAACTCTAATGCTGCCCCTTCTTCCAGATGAAGCCGTCGATCACATAATGTGTGATTTGCGGCACAGCGAGCAGCGGCACAATCAATGCAAGCGCCGGCTTGCCTAGCGCGACCGGAAATTGATGAAACAGGGAGAAAAGATTACGGTGCTCTTTCCAGACGGTCCAGTCCCAAAGGCCTTCTTCGAAATACGCCAGCAGAAAAATCAGTCCCAGGAAGAGCACAACCCCATATTGCCCGAAGAAAAGCGGCAGCCACCTGCCCGATTCCGGGCGTGCTGCTTCTTTTTGCCCGAATATCCATATCAGCGCCATGTAGGGTATGCCGTGGCTGACGACATTCAGTAGCGTAAATGCGAGGTCGCCATTGAAATACACGATCCCAAAATACCACGATACCAACGTGCCGGTAATCACCCCGATCCGGGGAATATTGAGATTTTTGAAATGCAGCCAGTAATGTGTTTCCTTGAACACATACACCGCCAGCATAGCGCCATACACGGCTGTGGCTACTTTCAGGGCTGGTCGGGAGGCGGCAATGAAGAATTCGTTCTCAACAAACCAGTTGAAATTACGGCCGCCATGCAGGTGCCAGTATAACAGCGGATAAATGGCGGCATAGTAAATCACGAAGCGGTCGACTTGCCGGTACCACGCGGGCGTACGCTCAAAACGGCTGTACAAACGCATGAACCCGTATTGTTGCCGCACGAAATGATACACGGCCAGATAAGCCAGCACCCGCCAGAACCATAGCCCGCTCAGCGAATAAATACCCGACCCCACCAATAACGCCAACACCGGAATACCGATCAACAGCGGTTTGAAGCGGTTGTAAAGCTGCTTGTTCAGGTAGGTGCGGTAGAGCGTGCTGTACACGTGCGCTACATCGATGAGCAAAATCAAAGCAACCCACCAGGCGTCGGGCATGTTAGCATTGTCCTGAAAAATAGCAGGAAAGCAAACCACCACCGCCAGACTCAGGAACGGCGGAGCGAGGATGAAAAAGATGTCGGTTAGCGGCTTACCCAGCCACGGCTGCTGTTTTTGCATGGCCATCAGGTTTTTTGAAGGATCTTCCTGGCGGCTTTCAGGCCCTGGTAGAAGCCCTCTTCGAATATGCTTACGCCGGCCAGGTCGGTATGGGCAAAGTGAATGGCCCCTCCTATGCTCTCCGAAAGGGACTTTCTCGCCTCTCCATGAACCATACCGGGCCGGGGCTGCACCATGGCGTGGCCCCAAAGCATGATGTCGATCCGCTCGGTCTGCTCCCGGATGTCCGGATGCACGCGATGCAGGTCGGCGAGCACCTTTTCCGCCCAAAATGTATGCCCGGCACGGTAGGCTTCCTTGCGCGCGGCCTCGGGCGATGTGTGCGTGAGCGGGAGATAATAGGTAAGGTTTCGCCGCTCCTTCCGCTGCTGTACCTGCTGGTGGGTAGCATCCACATAACCCAGCGAAGCACTTCCGTAAATCACGTTATCCCAGCTGGCCGGTTGTCCGCCACGTTCATGCAGGTCGCCGACGGTCAGATTGGCGACCATCCAGGGCACATAATGAAAATAATCCGTTACGGCCTTTCCGCGTTCGGTGTCTCCCAAGAGCCGTGCAGCCACAAATTGCGGTACTGCCATAATGCAATGCTTTGCTTCCAGCCCTTTGAGCTGGCGTGTAGCGACATCGAGATAGCTGATCCGCACTCTATCGCCGGATGCCTTAACAGAAGTCGCCAGCGCGCCGGTAGCGATTTTACCGTCGAGATTTTTACGTAACGCTTCAATCAGGAACCCGTTGCCTTGCTCCCAGGTAAGCACGTCGTTGTGCGCGGCATTGGCTGCTTTTCCTTTTCGGGAGGCAAAGTAATGAATGCCTGCCCAGGCGCTTACCATATCGTAAGGCGTACCAAAATCGTCGCGCGTACAGTAATCGACGTACCAGCGGATGTATTCACTGGTCAGCTTTTGGCTGTCCATCCACACTTTCATCGTCATGCGATCGAGAGCGCGCAACGATTCGTCACGGCTTGATGTATCGACCGGAATGCTGAATGCATCCAGCCCATCGGAGCCTTTCAGTTTTTTGAAATGATCAATGAGGGCAAAAAACTGTTTAAAATCTGCCAGTTCGGCCGCATTCAGCCCGAAATTCGGGACTAGCCCTTCCTGCCAATGCCCATTGACATACAAACGCTCCTCGGGATCGTGGCAAATGTAAAACTCGTCGTAAACCGGCAAACCGGCCTGGTCATACCCGGTTATCACCCGGGCTTCCTCCAAAAACGACAGGTACTCGGTCAGGTTGTTGTTTGGAACCGGCACATAATGCGCCCCCCAGGGATATTTGGAGAATGCATTGCCGCCCGAGGCCGCATTACCGCCCGGCTGCTGTTCCAGGTCGAGCACGATGATGTCTGTTACACCATGCTGCACCAGATACCTCGCCGCCGACAAGCCGCTCACACCCGCGCCTACGATCACCACTTCCTTCGCTTCGAATGCGGCAGGAGGGTTAAAAGTATGGTCGCGCAGTAAATGCCCTGCTGCGGCCGACGCGCCCACGATCTCGCCGGGAATGGCAGAGGTACCCCTTTTTGTCTCCCCGCAAGCGTACAGAAGCGGAGCCGCGACGGCGATTCCGGTCGTTAGTCTGATGAATTCACCCCTTTTCATTGATCCAGGAATTTACCCCACTCCTTTTCAAAATAATTCACCAAAGCCTGGTTGTTCAGTTTGTTTATTTCCAGCGGCTCATGGGCAAGCATATCGTCGGGAAATTGCAGCATTTGCTCCATCACCGCCTGACTAATGTATTTTTTCTCGATCGCAAACGTGTCGGGAAGCTGGTAAGCACCTGATTGCCGCGCCATTACATACCCCCATTCGCCGAATGACGGCACGTAGTTATGATAAGGGATGGTCTGAAAACCGGATGCTTTGAGCGTTTCGTTGACACACCAGAAACTCTTCGGTGCCACATACGGCGACGTGCTTTGCACCACTGCCACCGCTTGCGGCGTCATGGCGGTTTTCAGCAACCGGTAAAAAGCGGTGGTATACAGCTTCCCCACCGAAAAACCGGAAGGGTCCGGAAAATCGATGATCACGCAATCGAACCGCTTTTTGTTCTCTTTCAGCCAGATAAACGCGTCCGCATTCGTGACGGTTACGCGGGGGTCTTTCAGTGAATGCCGGTTGATTTCGGCCAGGATATCCTGGCCCGTAAACAGCTTTGTCATCCCCGGATCGAGGTCCACAAGCTGTATGTTCCGTACAGATCTGTATTTCAATATCTCCCTGGCAGCCAGTCCGTCGCCCCCGCCCAGGATGAGCACATTACGAGGTTCCGCGGCCGCCGTCATCGCCGGATGCACAAGCGCCTCGTGGTAGCGGTACTCATCGGCTGAACTGAATTGGAGGTTATTGTTCAGGTAAAGCCGGAGGTCGTGCTTGTTTTTGGTGATCACGATCCGCTGGTAAGGTGTGGAGGTAGAATAAAGAACATGATCATTGTAGGCGAGCGTCTCGCTGAAACTCATGATCTGCTCGGAGAAAATGAATGCAGCCACCTCGGCGATCAGGATCAGGATCCCACCGAAACGGATGGCCGTAACGCCCCGCACCTCACCGGCAAAATACCGGCAGAGGTACAACCCCACACCCACATTCAGCAACCCGAAGAACAAACTCGTACGGATCAGCCCGAGGTAGGGCACAAAAATCAGCGGGAAGATGAGCGATGCCAGCAATGCCCCGATGTAATCGTAGGTAAAAACCCTGCTCACCAGCTCGGCAAACTCCACCTTATCCTTCAAAATCCGCAGCAAAAGCGGTATTTCAATCCCTACCAGAATACCGGTAACTCCCACCAGCGCGTACAACACGGGTTGAAAACTGAATGCGAGCGGGAACACGAGAAACAGCAAAATCGCACTGAAACCGCCCACGAGCCCCACCAGCAGCTCTATCCTGATAAACCATTCGAGCAGATGGTCGTTGAAAAACCGGGACAGGTACGACCCTATCCCCATCGAAAAAAGGTACACGCCGATGATGATACTGAACTGCGTGACGCTGTCGCCCAGCAGGTAACTCGCCAGCGTGCCCGCAACCAGCTCGTAAATCAATCCGCACGTAGCGATGATGAACACCGCCACGAGCAGCACCCACTGCGCACTGTTCCTGCCTGCCGCGTTTTTCATTTACCCGTGGATTGCCGACGCTATGATAATGGCGATCGCCAGCATGAAAAAGCCCGCAAAAATGGCCAGCGCCACGTTCTTGTTTTCCATGATCTCGCGTCGCAGGTTGTGCTTCGGAGTAAGTATTTCAATCACCGCAAATGTGACGAACAGGACCAATATCCCAATGCCCGAGTACACGAGCGAACTGATGATGTATTGTTGCATCGATATGTGTTTAGGTTTTAATGACTATTTATGGTGCATGATCCCGCTCCTGTGCGACGATCTCCCGCCGGAACTCCATTCCTCCTGGCTATCAAACGACAAAATCCGGTCGCCGTAGAGGTTGGCGTACGCAAGCCAGGCCAGCAGTGCCGCCACATACACAAAGTACCATTTCATCGGCAGGAGTTCTTTTAAAAGTTCTTTCATGTTCGTAATGTTTCAGGAATTGGCAAACTCGCTGTTACTCCAGCGCACTTTTTCGGTGTAATATCTCATAATCCCCATGCTCGCCGGCCAGATCAGCAGCAACATCACCACGATCCAGATGTTCCGATAGGTACTGGCATCGTATATCAGTTTCCCGGTGAACAGCCCCGCCCGGGTATACATATTCGAATCCCGGCTGGCCGTCATTTGCAGAAAATAGGTCCCGGCTGGTATTTTGGTGAAATGGATCGTCTCACTCTGGGAACCTTCCGTCCAGTGCTCTCCGCCGTCGGTACCCGAGTAGTATTCGATGCCCTCCTCCGCGGTGTACTCGTTGCCGTTCACAGCGTTGACGAGCGTAGCGTTGAGTTCCAGCCAGGTATTGCTCAAAGGCGCATTGAAATCCAGTTCAAGGTTGCTACTCTTTTTTTCGAGATCAAATTTGGGAGAAATAAAGAGCTGGGTGTTCAGTGAATCCGAAAAGACATATTCCGAATTAAAAATCTGCCGATTGGTATGCATGCTCCCCGTCAGTATCTGCACCAGCATCGCGAGCAGCAATGCAATTCCCCCCGATTTCACGATCGTTTCGGTACTTACATTAATGAATGATGGCTGCGCGGGCGCAATGCCCGCTCGCTCGAGAAGCGAGCTGGTGGTTTGCTCGGCAATCACTCCACGCGGCACATATTTCCCTCTGAACCAGGTAACCCGCTTTTTGTGATCTTTCTCGATGCTGAGTATCTCCGGCGGAGCAATGTAGTCCATCGACTCCGTTTTCTCGTGGTTCGAAAATACATTGCCGGGAAACTCGCCCAGTGCATACAGAATGCGGTAATGGTATTTGGAATAACGCCTGAACTCCCGCTTATCAAAAATAATGCGGCGCAGCCTCGCGTCGGTCGGCTTGGGAGCGTGCCGGGTTTCTTTCAGATAAGTCCAATGCCCGTCCGACTCGGTAAGAAACATAAACCCGTGCAGCCTGCTGTAAAGCGTGTATTCATGCCAGTAATCGGTCCGTGAATCGATGTCATATTTATGAGCGAGGCCCACCACCTGGTAGTCTCCGCCTTCAATGGTAATGCCGTCGCCGATATCGAAACAAAATTCCTGATTATAGGTATGCTGGGCTCCGTGCGTAGCATACTTTCCGCCGGCGTACGAATGCCGCGTTTCGCATTTGCCGCAAACCCAGCTCTGCCCGTACGGATAGGTGAGTACACGATTTTCAGCATTGCAAGTGCGACAGGTAAATACCTTCCCTTCCGGCTCGGTCTCCCGGGTATTGGTCAGGAAAAGTAATTCCGGTTCTACATCATGACAAGCGAAAGCCACCGCTACGTCTCCACTATATGCCACCAGCTCCACGCGTTCAGTGTCGGAAGCGGCTTCAATGCTGTTATGCCGATCGGGCAAACCAGGCACAAATACGGTTCCCTCCACCTCAATCCGGCTACTATCGTTCCGGGCAGTTATCCAAAACTCGCGGTCGTCGGGCAGGGTCAGCATTTGCGCGTCCGACCTGAATTTCCGGGCGATCGTCGCGTCGTTGAACGGCAATGCCTCACAGACCGTGTACAAGCCGTAGCCTTCCGCCAAATGGCGTGTCATACCGTCGTTACAATCGAGGGTCCAGTAATTGTAAGCCTGATCTTCGAAAAGCACCCGCAGCCTGCCGGTAATCGTAAACGCAACATCCTTCCAGTTCCCGGTGGTACCGGGCTGAATCAAGTCAGTCGAGCCCTGAACAAGCTCCATGTTTACTCCCGCCAACACCTCGCCCGTGCGGTGCCACACGTTCCCGCAAGCGCACGCCGCCAGGTTGTTACCACCCTGAAAATACACCGGTTTGCCGCAGGACGGGCAAATTGCAAGTTTGCTGGTTCCCATGGCTATCGGACGATTTGATTTTCAGAAATAACTTTCGCTTCAAAATAGGCGGCGATCCGGTCGAAAATAGCCCGCACCGTGCCGTTATTGACCCGTTGGAAATTGCTGAGGTAAATATCCAGGTTAACTTTGCCGAACTCCGGCCAGGTATGCACCGACAGGTGGCTTTCGCTGAGACAAATAATGCCCGTGAAACCGCCCGGTTCGAAATCGTGGTAGACTTCGCCCAGCTTTTGCAGGTCGAATGCGCCGGTGAGATCGTCGGCCAGGCTCTTAAAACCGGCATAACCGGCCAGCAGCGCCGTATTATCGGAATGGAGGGTAGCAATAAGGTGCAGTCCGGGGGTATAAGTTTCCAATAGCGTCAGGTCTTTGATAACAAGCAATTTTATAAAAAACCCGGCAATGCGCAAGGCGTAATTTATTTAAATGGTTACTTGCGTGAAACCATTGGATACATAGTGTGACAGGATTATCCGACGGTCTTACCAGGCATTCGAAGCAACCCTACAAATGCTTGGCGAAGAGGACTTGATCTTGACCCGAAGCCCAAGCGCCTATCAGGCCGGACGTATATCTTTACAGTTTCTAAAACATATGCATGCATTCCTAAAATTTGTTATCGCCACGCTTACAATTTTTCTCGGTATTCCAGTCACGGGTCAATCCCTGTATTCCAGGGCTTTCGGAAAAGCCAGTGACGAGCCGATCATATTTTTGCACGGCGGCCCGGGAAGCAGTGCCGTCTACTTTGAAGCGACGACTGCCCAAAAACTCGCGGATGCCGGGTTTTATGTAATTATTTACGACCGACGAGGCGAAGGCAGGTCCAAAGACAGCACGGCCCGCATGAATTATGAAGAGTTTTTCGAAGATTTGAACACCATTTATCAAAAGTACCACCTCAGTCGCGCACATTTAATCGGTTTCAGTTTCGGCGGACTTGTCACTACGCTTTATGCGGAAAAACATCCTGAAAAAGTCAAGTCCATTATTCTCGCAAGCGCATTAGTTTCCCAGCAGGCGTCCTACAACACCATGCTCCAATCCGTTGAACGCATTTACAGGGATCAAAACGACACAACAAACATTGCGCAGATCAATACCATCAGGAAAATGGACAGCAATTCGCTTCCCTACCGAACCGCTGTTTTCGCGCACGCCTCCAAAAATGGCTTTTTCAGCCTGAGCAAACCCGATTTGGAAGCCAGGCAAATCTATTCGACCTATCCGACCGACACATTGATCGCCCGCTACGTGAAAAACGACCGGGCGGTAGAAACGCTCTGGAAAAATGATACGCATAGGAACATCGATGTCACGCCGGTCTTGAAAACACTCAGAAACGGGAAGATCCCGGTATACGCCATTTACGGAAAACAGGACGGACTTTATTCAAATAAGCAGATCGACGATCTGGCTCACATAATAGGTAAGTCAAGATTGGTTTACCTAGACAACTGCTCGCACACCTGCTTTATTGATCAACAAGCAAGGTTTATCGGAGCATTGAAGTCCTGGCTTCAATAAATTTCGACTTTCGCACCACAGACCCGCATATACTCTCACATTTGATATGCTTTATTACGTAGCCAAACCCTAATTCGGTATCACAAGCTCCGCGTGTTTCTTAGGATTAAACTGCTCATAACGGTATTCTACGATAACAACCTTGTCGTTGCGGGGAGAATAGGTTTCACCTTCAAAAAAGGCCTTTCTGCGCCTTCTGATATAATCCATTTCAGGTTCCCGGATGTTCGCGGTATCACCTTCCTGCTTGTTGCGCATGTCGGTTGTGTAGCGGTGCCGTTCCTGTACGAGGCGGTTTTGCGCATCGTAGGTGTACCAAACGGTATCCGGGCCGGGTACTGAATAATACCTTCCCAAATACATATGCTCGAACCAAACCATTTTTAGTTTTCCGCCATCGTAGGCATATCTGCGTATGAAATAATCGCTCGTATCGATCCCCGGCTCGCGTCTGATAAACAATTTATAATGGCTTTTGATACGCCGCTTATCGTCCCGTTCCCAGCGGTTCACATCTGTGGCCTTAAAGGGGTCTCCGTAGTCCGGTCCTTCCCACTTCTTAACCGTGTCTCCTGCGGCAGTATACGCCCAAAACACCTTGTACCCTTTGCCGGCATCAGTTCCGGGAATTCTGGCGGGACGATGTTTTTCTGCGATGAGTCTTGCATTGCGATCATATTCATACCAGGCCGTATCAACATTTGCTGTATTCAGCTCGTCGCTATCGCCATGCGAATACTCGATCGTTTTCGCCAAAACACTGTCCTTGTAAAAGAACAATTTCTTCCGGTTTGACAACCCAAAGTTGAAGGACTCGACCATGCGGTTCTGCCGATCAAAATAAACTGTTTCAATATGCTCACCATCTCGCCATTTAGTACGAAACCAAGCTATTTCCGCTGCTGGTGTTTGCAGCCGCGGAATCGCCTTGTCGAGACTATAATCGGCATCCCGGCAACCGGTCGAAACGGTCCAGATACTCAAACACAATATGAACCCCTCTAAAAACCCCTGACCTTATTTTCACTATTTAAAGTTTTACAAGTCGTTTACATTCTTTTACCAAAAAGCCGGTGGCGTGCTGATCCCGTGTTTTAGTTTGGATGCCACAAACCAATTCTGACATGCACAAAAACTACTTATGCTCACACATCGTAAAATTCTCCGCAATAGCGCTCCTGCTCCTCTCGTGTTCCACCGGGAAAATGAAACAATCTCCGTCCGGCCTTCAATATACCATTTTAAAGAAAGGCAATGGTCCTAAGGCGAAAACCGGGCAAGAAATCCTGCTTTTTGAAACGACGAGCTACCGGACGGGGCAGGTATTGTATTCCAATGAAAATACCACTACACCTGTGAAGGTTCTCATTGGCGGCGACCAGGCGACAAAGGCTGTCGATGAGGCGCTTCTGGGCATGCAGGAAGGAGAAATTAAGCAGATTGTCGCGCCGCCCTATCTGGTGAAACGAAAGGAATATCCCTCCAATGTCCACCCCGACTCAGCGCTGGTTATTAAAATGATCCTGCACAAAATCTTGTAGTAACCGCTCAAAGCAAAAGGAGGCAACTACCTGCGTATTTGCCTCCTTGCTGAACTTTCGATAAACCGAATGCTATTTCGTCGTCACTTCCGTCAGTTTCACTTTCACGGAGGTGTAATATAAGGTAGTGGTTGCCTCGAAGCCGGAATCGGTTCCGAAAATGAGCCACAGGTTGCCGCCGGCGTCGGTTTTACCTTTGAATTCACCGGTTTTCGTGAGCAGCTTGTAGCCTACCTTATCGGTTCCGTTTCCGACGTCACCGATGATTTTCATGTCCTTACCGTCGTTTTTCTGTTGGATTTTATCGATGTTCATCCGGTAATGATCCAGCTTGTCGACAGTCGTTTTCGGTTCGACTGGCACTGCGCCGATGCCTACGCTCACGGCATTAGGGGCGCCGCCCACACCTGCCCAGCCCTCCGAGGGCGCATCAGACGCAAATTCCAGCGTGAAAGCCGCATTGTATTCCTGGTTCGGTTTAAGTCCCGTAACTTTCTTTTTGAAATACATAAACAGGTCGTCGCTATGGTTGTTGCCCGAAATGCGGAAACCCTTTTTCTGGGTGTCGAGCGGCGCAGGCAGGTTGGCGATTCCCTCTTCGAGTTTCCAGTCTGTCTCCATCTTCACAGGATAATCGGCAAAACCGGCTGTCCATCCTTCCTTGTCGCCATTGAACTGGTCGTTAATCTCCATTTCAGAAGGCAGTCCCGGAGCGCTGTCGTCGTCGTTACAAGCGAGGAACAGGAATGGCAGGCCGAGCATTAAAACTAACTTTTTCATGAGCTGTTATTTGGTTTTTAAATCAGCTAAGTGATGCAAAACCGCGTCGGTTTGGTTGGAACAATCTCACAAAAGTTATTCCCGCCCGGCCATGTCTTCCTGAAAATGAACGATCTAATTCATGTTAAATTTTTGAGTAACCCTATCCGGACACCTGGTTACGAAGCCGCGTACCGGGATGTCGTGCCCTGTTTTTTGCGGTTGAAAAAAGTGTAAATAATCGGGAAAACGAGCAGCGTGAGAATGGTCGCTGTGATGAGCCCGCCGATTACCACAATGGCCAGGGGCTTCTGCGTTTCGGAGCCGATACCGGTCGACATCGCCGCCGGCAGCAAGCCTATCGCCGCCATCAGGGCCGTCATCACCACCGGCCTGATCCTCGATTTCACGCCCTGCCGCACCGCTTCTTCCAGCGGCATCCGCGCCGCCAGGTTTTTATTGAATACCGAAATCAATATCACCCCATTTTGCACACATAATCCAAACAATGCGATGAACCCTACCCCGGCCGAAATACCGAAGTTCATATGCGTAACGTGCAGCGCGAGGATCCCGCCTACCAATGCGAAAGGCACGTTGGCGAGCACCAGCCCGGCGTCTTTGGCATTGCTGAACATGATAAACAGCAAAATAAAAATCCCTATCAGGCTCACGGGTACTACCTGCGCAAGGCGGTCGGTGGCGCGTACCTGGTTTTCAAACTCTCCCACCCATTCCACGGAATATCCTTTCGGCAAATCGGTGAGTTTCTCCTTCACGCGCTGCTGGGCCTCCGCGATGGTACCGCCCAGGTCTCTGCCGCGGACAGAAAATTTAACACCGATAAATCGCTTGTTGTTATCCCTGTAAACGAAGGCTGGGCCAGTGATTTTGCGAATCGTTGCGATTTCCTTCAATGGGATTTTGCTGCCCGTGAGCGTCGGTACCATCAGCTGCTGAATACTCTGCTCATCGGCCCGGTATTCCTCTTTGTAGCGCAGCCTGATATCGAATTTGCGCTCGCCTTCGTACAAAATAGAGGCCGTCTTCCCGCCGATCGCCATTTCGATCACGGCCTGGGCATCGGCAGTGCTCACGCCATATTGCGCCATTTTGTGGTCGTGCAGAATCACGCTGATCTCCGGCTGCCCGATATTACGGATCAGCCCAAGGTCTTTGATACCATCCACATTCCGCACGGCGTCCATGGCGATGTTTGCGTATTTTTCCAGCTCCTGCAAATCGGAACCGAATATCTTGATACCGTTGCTGGCCTTGTAGCCTGCCACTGCTTCTGCCACATTGTCTACGATGGGCTGCGAGTAGTTGTATAAAACGCCGGGATAGTTACTCAGCAGTTTGTTCATTTCATCGGTGAGCTGCTCGACGTTGATTTTGCGCTTCCATTCTTTCTGCGGCACCAGATCTACCTGAAACTGGCAGAAATAGAAGCCATTAGGATCGGTACCGTCGTTGGAGCGGCCCACCTGGGATAGTACCTGCTTTACTTCCGGGAAAGTTTTCAGGTCATGGCGGATTTTTTGCGACATTTTCACGCTCTCGGGCAGCGACATGCTCATAGGAAGCTCGGCCGTCACCCATAGTGCGCCCTCATTCAACTGAGGCAAAAACTCGGTACCCAGCATGGTGGCGGAGAAAAGCGATACACCCAGGAATGCCGTAGCGGCGATCATACTGATCTTTTTATGCCCGTAACACCATTCAAAACCCCTCGAGACGGTCTTATCAAAGAAATTGACCACCGGGTTGTTCTTTTCCCGCACGTTCTTGTTCAGCAAAAACGAACAGAGCACCGGCACCAGCGTGAGCGTATAAAACAATGCGCCCAGCAAGGCAAAACCCAGCGTGTAAGCCAGCGGGCTGAACATTTTACCCTCCACTTTCTGAAAACTGAAAATGGGGATCAATGCGGTGATAATGATGAGTTTAGAGAAGAAAATGGCCTTACCCAGTTCACCGCCCGTCTTTTTGATCAAACCCAACTTGGAAAGCCGGTTGAACCGCTCCATACCCCGCTTGTGCGCCATGTGATCGAGCGCAACGAACACGCCCTCGACCATTACCACGGCACCGTCGATGATGATACCGAAGTCTATCGCCCCCATCGATAGCAGGTTGGCCGACATGCCTTTCAAATACAAACACATGAATGCAAAAAGCAATGCGAGCGGGATGATGATCGACACGATGATGGTCGTACGCCAGTCGGCCATGAACAGGAACACGATAACCGTCACAAACACAATGCCTTCCACGAGATTATGCTTTACCGTATCGGCGCAGAATTCGATCAGGTTGTCACGATCGTAAAAGGTAACCATCTTCACATCCGGCGGTAGTATCTTGGTGTTCAGCTCCGTGATTTTCTCCTTGATACGCGCCAGCACCTCGCTCGGGTTCTCGCCTTTCCGCTGCACCACGATACCTTCCACGACGTCGTCCTTACCGTCCAGTCCAACCTGCCCTACCCGCGGCAAATCCGACTCCTTCACGTCCGCCACATGCTTCACCAGCACGGGGTAATCCTTCACATATTCCACAATAATGTTCTCAATATCCTGCGTCGATTCCAGCAGTCCGATCCCGCGCACAACGTACGCCTGGCCGTTTTTCTCGATCACATCACCGCCCACATTGATATTGCTTTTCGTAACGGCCTCGTACACATCCGCCGGCGTGATATTGTATTTTGCCAACGCGGTGGGGTTCACCTGCACCTCGTAAATTTTCTCTCTCCCGCCAAATGCCACCACATCGGCCACACCGGGCACGCTGCGCAGCTGACGGTCGATCACCCAGTTCTGTAATGTAAGCAACTCGCGGCTGTCACGGTCCTTGCTTTCGAGGGTGTAGCGGAATATCTCCCCCGTGGGCCCGTAAGGCGGCTGTACTTCGGGATCTACGCCGTCGGGCAGCGACACCGTCCGGAGCTGGTTATTCACCTGTTGCCTGGCAAAGAAATCCTCAACCCCGTCGTCGAATATGATTTTGATCACCGACAGCCCGAACATCGTCACGCTCCGCACATTGGCTTTCTTCTGCACGGAGTTCATCGCGATCTCGATCGGCTGCGTCACGAACCGTTCAATCTCCTCGGCGCTGCGGCCGTTCCATTGCGAGACGATAATGATCTGCGTATTGGTAATGTCCGGGAAAGCTTCGAGCGGGGTCGCGCGATAGCTCGCAACGCCCGCCACAACGAGCAGTCCCGTCAGGAAAAATATGAAAAAGCGGTTCCTGAGCGAAAAGCCCACGATCCCCCTGATGAATTTGTTCATGAGTCAGTTTTGAATGATTGAATGTGTGAATGATTGACTGGAATTAGTCAGGAGGTCATTTGTGGTCAGGAGTTGTTTGAAAACATATTTAAAACAATACCTGACCACTCTGACTACATTTGACAATGCGTGACCATTCACTCATTGATTTAACGCATTATAGATAAGCAACTGATTCTTAGACACAACAGACTCGCCCTCTGCCAGCCCGCTGCTGATGTACGCACGTTTGGAAAGGCTACGAAAGACCTCGACCGGCCGTGCTTCGATTTTACTTTTGCTGGTGAAAACCAGTACCCAGTTTTTACTTCTGTCAAAAATCACCGCCTTGGATGGTATCGACTGCATCCGGGTGTTTTCCTCGAAATTGAGGCCCACTGTGGCGTGCATTTCGGGTTTCAGCCGGTAGCCCGCATTCGAAAGCTGAATGCGGATCTTCATCGCCCGCGTCTCCGGGTCAAGGACATTGTAGATTTTGTCCACCTTGCCTTTGAATACTTCGTCGGGAAAGCTGATCGTCTTGATGTCGGCCGGCATACCGAGCCGGATTTTGGGAATGTCGCTCTCGCTCACGTTGGCCATCACCCACACGTCGGAGATCTGGCCTACGGTAAAGAGGCTCTCCGAATTGTCGGAGCGGAGTTGCGTGCCCCGGTTCACGTTTTTGTCCACGATAAAACCGTCGATCGGCGAGCGCACTACATAACTGGCTGATTTTGAAATGCCATATATCGCAAACACGGCCCTCACCCGGTCCAGCTCAGCCTGCGATTTATCGACCATCTGCCGGGCCGTGATCACCTCGCGCTCAGGTACGAGCTTGCTTTCGAAAAGGTCTTCGGTGGACGACAAGTTTTTCCTGGCAACCAGCAAATCCGACTGTGCTTCAATCATTTGCCGTTCCAGATCGGCTACTTCGCCCGAACGGATCGTGGCCAGTTCCTGCCCTTTACGCACATGATCGCCGAGCTCCACTTTCACATCTTCCACATTCCCTCCTACCAACGGAAACACCCGGATCACCCGGTTTTCGTCCGGCACGACTTTCCCTACGAGCGTCAGCTCATTGCGCACGGTTTCTGTTCTTACGGTATCGAGCACGATCTGCCGCATCATCGAGTCCGACAGCATGAATGCCCTGGACTCTTCCTGAGGGCTGGTTTGCTTCCGACAGGACACAGCCGATATGGCCACCATTCCGCCCAGAATGGCAATAGCTATTTTTTGCATGATGTTTTTGATGGTTTAAAAGGCGAATAATTCCTCTCCTACGACAAAGTTCAGCTCTTCATACACTTTAATGCGGTCGGATTGCAGCCGGTTAAACTCCCGGACGCTCTCGTTGTAGGTTTCAATGAAATCAATGAATTCGAGGAGGGTTATATTTCTTTTCTGAAAATTGTCGTAAATGCCGCGGTTGAGTTGTGAAAACTGGTCGGTAAAGCGGTCTTCCACGCTCCGGTAAGTATTTTCCGCCACGATCACCTTGTTCCAGGCTGCATTCACTTCGTTGGCAACACTGTTCCTTTTGGCAGTTTCCTGGGTTTTGAAATAGCTGATCCCACTTTTCGCGGCCCGTATATTACCCTGGTTTCGGTTGAAAAACGGCAAGTCCATCGAAGCCGAAAGCCCGAAATAGTGGTTTTGATAATTACTCGCCTGATCGTACACCGCACCTACCTGAACATTCGGTTTCGCCAAAGCCTTTTGCAGGTTATAGTTCAGCTCTGCCTGTTTTACCGAAGATTCGGCCACTTTCAGGTCGGTCCGGCGCATCAATGCAAGCTCCCGCAGCTGTTCGGGTGTCTGCGACCGGATGTGGTACCGCGCCATTTCCAGGCTGTCTACCACCGGCACTACGTAGGCTTCGGTATTGCAGTAAATCCGCATATCGCGCTGATTTTCGGTTAATTCAAAAAGAATGTCCGTCCTGTTGTTTCGCAATTGGAAAAGCAATGCTTTCAGGCGTACCACTTCTTTGAGCGACACGTTGTTACGGCCATATTCCTTATCGAACGCCTCCACGGTCGTTGCCAGCGTACCGATCTGGTTATCGAGCAATTGCAATGTCTGGCGCAGGAAATGGGTTTCGAAAAAGAGCTGCCGGAGATCGAATTTCAGCGTCCGCGCCAGATCAAAAAATTCCAGTTCGGTTTTCCGGGTCGTTTCCACATCGAGCGCCACTTGCTTTGTACGCTTGCCTGCGCGGGTAATAACCTGTTGCAGGCTGATAAATTTCTGGCCTCCCTTGCCCACATCCAGCCACCCTCGCGACGGGTTATAGGCGCTCAGTTCCACATTCAGGTTGGGATTATCCCAAAGCTTGTCCTGTATTTCGGCCGCCTTCGCGATGTCGATCTGGTAGCGCTCGGCGAGCAGGGTCAGGTTGTTTTTCAAAAAGAGACTGTCCGCCTGCCGGACGGTCACTTTGAGGGTATCCTGGGCCTGTGCAACAAAGCTCACACAAGCCAGTAACCCGATCAGGTAAAATCGCATAACTCTTGTTTTTGACAATGCAAAGATTGGGAAACGATACATTCCGGTCACCATTTTTGCATTTAGAAAATCCTTAAAAGTAAATTAGAAGAAAATTAAAAACGGCCATCACGCAATCCCAGGGCACATTTTAGACATACAATCACCGCCATTTACTCCGCCATCATAATATACCCCAGCCCCGGCCGGGTCTGGATCAGCTTCACGTCATATTCCTTATCGATCTTTTTGCGCAGGTAATTGATGTACACCTCTACAAAATTGGTCCCAGGGTCGAAATTCAAATGCCAGATATTCTTCGCCAGGTCCATCTTGGAGATGATCGTCCCCGGATGAAGCAGGAAGTATTCCAGCAAAGCAAACTCCTTGGCTGTCAACCCGATAAACTTCCCTGCGCGCGTTACGACCTTGGTATCCACATTCAGCTGTAAATCCGCGATGGTTAGTATCCGCTTGCCCTCGCCCGATTTCCCGACGGCCGAAAGCCGCAATGCGGCATTCACCCGGGCGATCAACTCCCTGAAATCAAATGGCTTAACAATATAATCCGTCGCGCCGCGCCCAAGGCCTTCGACTTTGTCTTCTACCTCGCCGTAGGCGGTAAGCATAATGACAGGCATCACGGGCTTGAACTGCCTGATCTGCCTGCATACATCGAAACCATTCATCCCCGGCAGGTTAATATCCAGCAGCACAAGGTCATAGCGCCCTTCCAGCGCCATTTTTTTGCCCGAAAGCCCGTCGCGGGCGATTTCGGCGTCGAAATCCTCCGATTGTAAAACCCTGTAAATGTTCTGCGCTATCCGCAGGTCGTCCTCGATAATGAGTATCGTTTTCTTCATCTTCATACATATTCCGATCAGGTTTTCGTCAAAAAGAAGAGTCAGGAGTGATGCAAAGATGATGGTCGGGATTTGGAACACCCGCTGAAAGTGATTAGATTTTAATTAAATATCACCCGAAAGGAAGGTACTACATTGAAAATCAAGGCATAACAGAAAATACAACCATTCCATCTGCACAAAGCCGCAAAACCACCGCATTGCTATATACGTAAACCATAAACCCTTGGAAAATCCGATTACCATCCGACAAATGCTCCTTACCGACATCCCGTTCGGCATGCAGCTGGTGCAGCAGGCTGGCTGGAATCAGCTCGAAGCCGACTGGCATCGCGCGCTCACGCTCCACCCCGAAGGCTGTTTCCTAGCCGAGCAAGCGAGCGGGATACCGGCCGGAACTGTCACCACCTGCATTTTGGATGGTCGGCAGTCTGACGACCGGCATTCTCGTGAGCGGCACGCCGGTACCATTGCCTGGATTGCCATGGTACTGGTAGATACTTCGATGCGGAACCAGGGCATTGGTCAGAAAATGATGGAACACGCCGTCGCGCATCTGGATAGCCTGGGTATTGAAACGCAGCGACTGGATGCCACGGTTTTCGGTAAGGGATTGTATGAAAAACTGGGTTTCCAGGAAGAATATGAAGTGGTACGCATGAAAGGAATTTCCAAAATGCACGAACGCCTGGACGACGAGGCCATGCCCTGGCCGTCCGAAACGTCCCTCCCTCCCATTCTCGACCTCGATTTCCGCATAACAGGCACACACCGACAGGCATTCTTGCATTCGCTGCTCCGCTCGAACACATTTTACTATTCGATGTTCGAAGACGACCTCGCCTACGCGGGCTCGCGCAAGGGGCGCAACGCCGTCCAGCTCGGTCCGGCCGTCGCATCGACGCCCGAAGCCGGCCGGCAGATTTGTGATGCAATGCTGCATCATTTCAATGGCATGCCTGTTTTTATCGACATTCCGGTTCCCAATAAGGCCGCGCTGCGTTGGGCGAAATCCAACGGTTTGGAAGAACAGCGGCGGTTTATCAGAATGTACAGGGGTAAAAAAATAAACGATAAGCCCGAACTGATCTGGGCCAGTTCAGGCCCTGAAAAAGGTTAGAAAAGAGGCATTTCAAACTGGCAGTAATCATTGCTGCTAATCGATCCAAACCGTTCGATAATATTCTGTTTATATTCGGACAATTGGCAAAAAATAGTCGCCGGGTTTCACTTACTTTAAGCAAATCCATGTTTATTTGCTGACTTCAAATTAGTTTGATGCAGCATTTATGATGAAGTTTAAATCCTCCGTGAAAGTCCTGTCCCAAAATCCGGCGCAATGATTTCTTTTTCAAAATCCCGCATTCGTTGCTGCCTGCTACTGGCTAGTATGCTATTTACCAGCCCATTATGCCAGGCGCAATCATTTTACGCCGTGCTGGTTGCAGATACGAAAGATCCCTCATTAGGTGCGAGTTGCGAAAAAGACCTGGAAGAAATGTCGGGTACCCTACGGAATATTTCTAAAAAAATCGAATACAATTACCAGGAGCTGATTTGTCATCAGGACAAATTTGGAAAAGGCGGCATTCAGGAAGCTATTTCCAAAATACAATGCAAACCGGAGGACATCATTTTCTTCTATTATACCGGCCACGGAATCAATTCCGGTACCGAAAAAAGCAACTTCCCTATTCTTTATCTGAAAGACGAAAATATGGAATTGGAAACGGTTCACCGGTTGCTGAAAGAAAAGAAACCACGCTTTTGCCTGACATTAGGCGATTGCTGCAATAACCTCTTCCCTGGCCGGCGCGGTATTCGGTCGGCTACGCCCGTGCTGAAAGGGATCGGCGTGACGCAGGATACCAAAATCCTCCGCAAGCTCTTCGTGGAAGCCAACGGCGATTTGCTCATCAGCAGTGCAAAAAAGGGCGAAAGAGCCACCGCTCATCCCAATGAAGGCAGTTTTTACAGCAACACCTGGATGCAGGCAATCGCATATGCCGAAAACCACAACACGCATGTCTCGTGGGAAACGCTCCTCGCCGACGCCGAAAACCGTTTGCAGGAAAACCTGAAAAGTTTGCCGGATTCTCTCAAACACCATTCTCAATGGGTGCGCAGCTTTCCCGAAACTGTGCTGCCATGTCCGGAAACCAGCTTTACGGAAATCAACCGGTTCCTGAACGTCCTTGCCGACGAAAAACTGAGCTTCAATGAACGGAATAAGCTGCGGACTTTGGGACAAAAAGGCTTTTTCGGTCCCTCGGCACAGGTAAGCATTTATATGAGCGATCCCGAAAAACCGGTGGAAACCCAGCCTATCGACCTCTTTCTGAAAAGGATCGTGAACACCGCCCCGCTGATCGACGAGTTCAACTTCGTAGAGCGGCTTTCGACCCTGGGAAGTGGATGTACTTATGACCTGGTGACATTGCAGGAGATCCGTAAAGCGAATTAACCCATTTTACCCCGCCCCATCATGATGAAATACATTTACATTTTCCTGCTTCTCTTTTTTGGCATCGGGCGGCTGCATGCGCAACCCGAAATGGATCAGAAAAGACTCGCAGAGTTTCAGAAACTCACCCAGCAGCGGGTCAACGACCTGCAACTTTACATTTCCCTCATTGCCGACAAAAGTCTCTCCATAGAGCAGCGCGAACAGGCTGTGGAGCTCGCCGTAAGCCTTTTTGAAAAAGATTATATGGTGAACGGAAAGAGACGTACGCCCTACGTGCAGGTATCCCGCCGGAATGGCACGATCTCATCCGTACCGGTGCGGATTTACTTCAAAAACCTGATGAATGTGAAGTTCGACAAGGTGGAAATCACCTATTATGACGCCGCGGTCGTGTCGGAGTTCGAGAAAGGCACCGACGGTAATTACCACGCAACGGCAACCTATTACCAGCAGTTTAAAGGAATGGACAAGAAGGGAAACCTGCTGTACGGCAGCCGCGACCGCAAGGACATCCGCGTGACCGCGCAAAGTGCCGCCGTGTACGCACAGGCGGGCAAGGAGGATTTGAAGATATTCTTCGGCGACATTACAGTAAGGGATACTGTCCCGATTCCGGGTTTCTGATGGCAACCAATATCATCACGCTTTGGGCGTTCGCGTTGCTCATTCCTTTTTCGGGGTTGCGAGCGCAGGTGGCGCCCCCGCAGGCCGACACAACCCGGCAAGCCGCCGGAAGCACCGATCTGAAAAAACGAGCGGCCGAAAGCTTTATGAACGGGCAAATCAAGTACGTGAGCGACTTTATCGACCGCTTTAACAATGCGGCAAAAACTGAAAATGGAGGCGAGAATGCATTAAGGGCACTTTTTAATGAAGACGATCCCCGATTACCGGGCACCGGTCGTCAGCATCATCCCTATGCAAGCCAGGTGGACGCATTCGTCCAATCGGTGCAGACCGCGAAGTTCATCATTCCCAAACGCGGCACAATGAGGGCGGTGATCGGTATTAAAGTGCGGTGTGACGGCACGCCGGACACGCTAAAACTGCATTTACGCAAGGATTACACAGCCGATAGCGCGGCATACTGGCACATTGTACGGGTAATAGCCCCTTCCCGGCTTTTAGAGGAAAAAGGAAATGCACGCAAAATGCAAACCTCCGGCACACGCGCCGAACTTCCTCCGAATGCCAACGAGGTGAGTTTCCTGCCGCTGCTGCGCGGGCTGGACGATTACCAGAGCCTGGCGCCCTTTACGCACTGCATGGAATGCCGCGATGCGGCGTGGCAGAAAGTCGAAAGCGCATTGCAAAGCGGCCACATGACCACCGAGGCAGTGATATCCAACAAAATTTACCTGGCCGCCGGAGATTGGGAGATGGAACTAGGCGAGTTCATAAGGGAAAAAGAGAACTCAGGCTGGCTGATCAGCGATCTCGTCGAAAAAACAAAGCCGTAAAGTGATAAGGTTTGGCCCGCACGGAGGATCAAGTACTAAATACCCATCCTCGGGGATAACGAAACCTTTAAAAATAAACGCTGATGAAAAATAGTCCGATTTCAAACGTGATGTGCAGAACCTTGTTCGCGGCGCTACTGGCCTGGCTTGTAGGGATACTGCCCGTAACCGGCGGCATTCCCGCGATCGATTCGACAGCCGCAGAGGCTCCGGAACGCCTGGGTTCGCTGATCGACCTTTCGGCCAAAGCGAAAGTCGACACGGCGCTGGCATTCATCGGCAAGCTGCAACACCGCGTATCAGACGGCGAGTTTATACGGCTTCGCGACCAGAGCGATTCCCTTTTCACAACAAGCGGATACATTAATCTCGAAAGCACCGACGGCCAGCACCTCCGCCTCACCCGCGGCGAATTCCTCACCCGCGCCCGCTACCGCCAGGCCACCTATAAGCTCAAAAAGGCCACATTGGTATTGAACGACCTGTTCCGTAAAGGCCCGAACGACCGCTGGTATTGCCGCAGCACCACTTTCCATGAGGTAAGCCGGTTCGATGGCGACTACCCGATCCCCGAAAAAGTCACATCGGTGAAACGTAAACCGATACGGGAACGGGCAGCATCCGGCGCCGAAAGCTACTGGCAAATCATCGAGCTGACATTAACCGAAAAGTAACCTGACTAAATCCATATTTACGCTAATCCAACTATCCGAAATGAGATCCTCCATCAAAATTGCCGCATTATCCATGTTCGCATGGGCCGCTGTCTTCCCAGTATCCGAGTCCCTGGCCCAAACCCGCCGGATGGGATTGAAAATGGACGACGCCAAATACCTGCGTCTCCCGCGCAAATCGTCGAATGTGAGACTGAAAGGCGCCATGCCCGCCTCGTACAGCCTCCGCGAGTTCCTACCCGAAATCGCCGACCAGGGACAGGACGGAACTTGTGTGGGATGGTCGGCCGCGTACTATATGCGCACGGCGATGGAAGCCGGCAAGCAGGGAATAGGCAACCAACCGGCGAAGATCGCGGCAACGGCATTCTCGCCGAGCTGGCTTTACGGACAAGTCAAATCGGGACTGGACAACGGCTGTGCGGAAGGTGTTTTCCTCGAAGATGCCCTGGAAGTGATGAAAACGAAAGGAGCCGCATTCCTGAGTTGTGCGCCCGCAGACTGCGATGCCAAATATGACCAATGCGATGAAAAAGCGGCCGGCTACAAAATCGCCGACTATGCCACACTCTTCAATCCGAAAGATAAGGATGCAACGCCCGAGCAGCGTATCAATGCCATCAAGTCCGCACTGGTGGAAGGCAAAAACGCCGTACTGATCGGGATGATGGTACCGCCTTCGTTCATCGAGGAAGCCACCGAACATTGGCAGGCGGCCCCCGGAGAGAGCGTCGACAATACCGCCGGCGGCCATGCAATGGCAGTGGTGGGCTATGACGACAGCATCCAGGGCGGCTCGTTCCTGATCGCCAACAGCTGGGGAAAAACCTGGGGCAGTAACGGCTATACCTGGGCCAAATACGCCGACCTCGTCCGTTTCACCAGAAATGCCTACCAGATATTCCCCGAACCGGCAGCTAAGCCGCAGCCGCAAGCCATCACGCTCAAAGGTAATGTCGATTTCTCGATCGGAAGCGGCGGCATGGCCGTTCATTCAACGGTTTACAAGGGGATTCAGGTAACGCCGGACCAGCCTGACAGCAAAACTGAAATGATCACCTACAATATGAGCCAGCCTTACGCATCAGGGACGCGTTTCAAAATGGTGATCAGCAACACGAAGCAATCCTACGTGTATATTCTCGCCTCCGACCAGGAAAACCGCGTGTCGGCCCTGTTCCCCTACAACTCCGAAGAGGTGATGACCAGCGCCATGGTACCCGCGAACAGCACGGTACTGATGCCATCCGCCAACACGTCCTTCACGCTCGACGAGGTGAAAGGGGAAGACTATTTCATCGTATTCATTTCTCAAAACGAGTTGAACCTGGACGAGCTGGCTGATAAGGTCAAAAAAGCGGAGGGCACTATCGTGCAAAAAGCCTATGCGGCATTGGGCGAGGAGTTTATTTCCCCCAAAGAAATGACTTACGATTCTGGTAAAATTGCCTACGAAGTAAAAGGAGATCCCAAAGGAAGTGTGGTACCTATTCTTGTTAAAATAGTGCACCAATAATAAATGATTGATTATTTTTAAATCAAATTCTCACTATCAATTCACTTCGTTTTGGACAAGTCATTCTCTACCAGTCAAAGTAAAAGCAAAAAGAAAGGCCGTAGCGGGAATACTTTCTTCCTGAAAGCAATCGCCATGCCGGCTTTGATGGTACTTTTTTGCATTTTCTTTTCCCCCGCCGCGCAGGCACAGGACAAAATCATTCAAAAAAACGGAAAGGAAATCAAAGCAAAAGTTTTGGGTACCGATTCGCAATACATCCGGTACAAAAGGTTTGATAATCCCACAGGTCCGGACTATTTCCTATTTCGATCGGACGTATTGAAAATCGAATACGAGAATGGTAAAACAGAGACCCAAACAGAACCTGAAAAGGTAACGCAGGAACCTGCGCGTAAAACGCCCGTCAATACCGAGACGCTGGAACGCAAAATTGCAAAATACCAGAAGAGAAGCATGACGTTCCTCACCGCAGGCAGCGTGGCCATTGTGGCCGGGGCCATTACCATACTAAAATTGACGGGCGACTACAATAAATACAAAACGGCCGTTCAGGGAACCAACGATTCGTACACAAGCTGGTACCAGACCAATTACAAAACCGCCCCTCCCGCCGGCGATCTTCAAAAGCAGGAGAGTTTTTCGGCATTTGCCTCTCCTGGCATTTATGGCGGCGCCGCGGCATTAATCAGCGGTCTTGCCCTGGACCTGATCGGGCTTAGAAATATGCAACTGGCCCGGAAAGCCCGGACAGAACTCGCCAACAAACAGCAAGAACTTTCATTGCAGCCATTCTACGATGCATCATACCAGACGACCGGTCTGAAAATCGCGCTTTCGTTTTAAGTCCTGCCCTGTATTACCTTTTCCAACGTTCCATGAAACAATTTTTTACCCTTTTTGCCCTCACCTGTTCGGCGCTATGCCATTGGGAACCGGCTCGTGCGGGCGACGCCGACACACTTTACTTACGCACCCGCGAAAAGAAAGTGGTGGAAATCAAGGAGGTTTACCCCGACCAGGTAAAATACAAATCTGCGAATGGAAAAGGCCTCGTAACCGTACCCGTCAGGGATATTGCCGAAATTGTGTACAACAATGGCATCAAGGATGTTTTCAACGCCTTCCACGCCGCTGGAAAGCCGGAGATCAAATGGCTGAGCAATATTTCTTACAGCGACAAGCCCGAGGTTAGACTGAGCGCTTGTGTGGTCAATGAGCCCGAAAAAATACAGATCGAAGTAAATGGTGCGCTTGCCCCGGTAACGACGCGCTCGTTCAAAACGGTAAAGGAAGAAGGCTGCTCCGGCGGCGTGCAGATTTCGCAGCCAATCGCATTGAAAGAAGGGAAAAACAGCGTCAGACTGATCGCTACCAACGGATCGGGCGCCGCTCATTCGGAAAGCCTTTCCATCGTTTATGAAAAAGCCAAAAAGCGTATTGCGCTGGTGGTCGGCAATTCGAAATACCAGTCGGGCAGCAAGTTGCAAAACCCGGAAAACGATGCGAAAGCGATCTCCCAGAAGCTTACCGGGCTCGGTTTCACTGTGATAGAGCGGATCGATGCCAACCAGGGCGACCTTCGGGCAGCAGTGGCGCAGTTCGGCAGCAGCGTGCAGAGCCAGGATTTCGAAGTGGCGCTCTTCTACTATGCCGGCCACGGTATTCAGGTAGCAGGTAAAAACTACCTGATGCCCGTCGATATCAGCCCGCAATCCGAAATGGAGCTGAAAGTACTGGCCGTTTCGGCCGACGAGATCCTCGACCAAATGTCGGCCACGGACGATAACTCGCAAAGAACGAACATTATGATCCTGGACGCCTGCCGTGACAACCCGCTGAGCCGCACGTGGACGCGCAGCTCGGGTACGAAAGGGCTCGCGAGCATGAGCGCGCCTCCGGGCACACTCATTACGTTTTCGACCAAGCCCGGGTCCACTGCATTGGACGGCGACGGGAAAAACAGCCCCTACACATCGGAACTGCTGAAAGCGCTCGATGTACCCGATCTGCGCCTGGAAGACATTTTCCGTACTGTACGGGTGCGGGTAATGGAGCTGACCAACCGGCAGCAAATCCCGATGGAAAACAGCCTACTCACCCGTGAACTGATCCTCAACCGGACCAGGTAACCTTATCCGTTCAGCACGCTATGAAACGGTTCCTGACCGTCCTTTTCCTTGTTTTACCGCTGCATTGCTCGTTTGGGCAAGAGCTGAGCCCGTATTACAAGATCAAGGCGGCCGACCGGGTGAAGCAGGTGCTGAAAGACTTCGAATCGGCATTCGGGTTGCTGACAAACCCTTATATTGTTGATTCCGAGGAGCGTGACGAAGCTACCTATCGCATGCGCGCAAGCCTGCGCGACGACGCCCGTTTCGAAAACGATCTTGTGCCCGATCATAAAGGCACTAAAATCGTCGATTTCAACGAGTACCAGCGGATCGCATTCATCAGCTACAAAAAGAGCGGGCTCACCTACCATGCCGATTGGGAAGAGGCTGAATTCAAAGCCATTCCGGAAGGCTACCTGGTGTTGTTTTACGGTTCCAAATCCCTTTTTGGCAACTACCAGGGCGTAAAGCGGCTGCAAGTTGAAAATGTACCCTGTCGCGCCGGGGTGTTTATCAAAGTCGTTGAAAATCAGGTCGCCGAGGCCCGGATCGGTTTCATGGACACCGATTGGAAGGATAAAGGCAAGGGTACCATTTCGCTCACCGACCAGCCTAACCCGCTGGAATTCATCACACTGCCGGAAGTGATCGATAAGCTGTCGGGCCAGGTGGCACGCGCCATTCCCAAAAGCGGCGTGACCAGGCTCATTATTGAGGAGATTACTTACCAGGGGCTGGGTGTTTCCCCGTCTCGACGATACGGTCGTCATAAGGGAAATCAAACCGATATTTATCATGAAAGAATTTGCATTAATCTTCCGGCTCGACAATCAGACCGACTTCCGCCCCACACCTGAGCAAATACAGGAGCGTATGAACTGGCTCGCCAGCATTGCCGCGCAGAACAAACTCGCCGACAAGGGCAACACCCTGTCGAATGAAAGCGCTAAAACGGTATATGCCGATAATGTGGTTACCGACGGCCCTTTCACCGAAATTAAGGAGTTTGTGAGCGGCTATGTGATCGTCAGAACCGAGACGATCGACGAGGCCGTGGAGCTGGCGAAGGCCAATCCGATCTTCAAAATCGGTGGAAACATCGAGGTAAGGGAAATCGTACAGCGCAAATAGCTTTCGCTCATGGCTGAAAACCCCGAAATATTGCCCGGCCTTTTCAGAAGAGAATATACCAAAATGACGGCGGTGCTATGCCGTCATTTTGGGTTGAAACACATTGAAATCGCAGAAGATATTGTAAGCGAAACTTTCCTGAAAGCCAGCGAAACCTGGCCGCTACAAGGCACCCCGGAAAACCCCACTGCCTGGCTGTATACGGTTGCCAAAAACAAAACCAAGGATTATCTCAAACACACCCGGATTTTCGAAACGCAGGTATCCCCTGCCCTGCTGCGCGGCCCCGGCCAGTCGGAACCTGCATTCGATTTTGCGCCCGAAACGATCGCGGACAGTCAGCTTGCCATGATATTCGCGGTTTGCAACCCGGCCAATTCCCCTGAAAGCCAGATTAGCCTGGCATTGCAAATCCTCTGCGGTTTCAGCATTGCCGAAATCGCCGACGCATTTCTTTCTAAACCCGAGGCCATCAAGAAACGGCTCCTGCGCGCACGCACCAACCTGCGGAACGATCAGTTCCAGATAGGCCCGCTCCTGCCCACCGAAGTGCAGGCCCGACTCGATGTGGTGCTGCGCACGCTTTACCTGCTGTTCAATGAAGGTTATTTTTCCAAGTCGGGCAATGTTCTCATACGCAGGGACCTGTGCGCGGAGGCTATGCGCCTTACGCACATGCTGGCCGAAAACCCGCTTACCAATTCGCGCCAGGTGGAAGCTTTGCTTGCGCTGATGTGTTACCAGAGTTCCAGGTTCGAAGCGCGGCTGAACGATCATGGCCATACGGTTCTTTTCGAAGCGCAAGACCAGCGCATGTGGGACCGGGAGCTGATCGACCGCGGCCATTACTACCTGGTGAATGCCTGTTCGGGTAACGCTGTTTCCAAATACCACATAGAGGCCGGCATTGCCTACTGGCATACCACCCCAGCTGGCACACCGAAATGGGAACATATCCTGCATTTGTACAACCAGCTGATCATCATCGAATATTCAGCCACGACGGCACTCAACCGGACGTTCGCATTGGCCAAAGTACATGGCCACGAGGCCGGACTGGCGGAGGCGCAAAAGCTCGGGCTGGAAAATAACACCTATTACCATTCACTGCTCGGCTACCTGTACTCCCCCATTTCCACGAAACAAGCCGCTGACCACTACCGCCGGGCAATAGACCTCTCCAAGTCACCCGCCGAAATACGGACGCTCGAATGCGAGTACACGCGGCTGACGGGCGTTACACCGTGATTTTGGCTTCGAGGACGCCATCGATCACCTCGTCCAACGCCTCATTCAACGCTTTCGGCGATTCGAGCATCGGGTAATGGCAGGTACCGGCTATTTCGATCAATGTATAGCCATTTACTGCATTCTTTTCCAAAGCCTCCACGTTCGTAGGCATGTAATTGACGTTGATCAGGTTCATTTTGGGTCTCAGCAATGGCAAAACCGCCCGTTCGATCCGGTCCATTCCAAAAAATTGCGGCAAAGTTTGCTGCCCCATCGGCTCATAGGAATTACGGAACGCGCTCACGACTTTATCGGTGATCCACAGCGGCGTTTCAGGAGTGACAAGCACCATCCTCGCATACTGCTCGTTGGTATCAGCGTAGGCAGTTTTGGAGCTTTCAATAATCGCCTCCACCTGGCTGTCGTATTCAGCGGGAAGCGGCGTGGCGAGGTTCTTAAAATTATCGACGGCGATAAAACCGATAATCGGGCCCGGGTAAGCGGTCGCAGCCATCAGGCTCAGGTTGGCGCCGAGGGAATGCCCGACCAGGATCACGTCTTCGAGGTTCAATGCTTTGATGAGATTGACGACGTCGTCGGCCATGCTTTGAAGCGTCCATTCATCGCGGTCCGTTCCGGACTCGCCATGACCGGCCAGGTCCATCGTCACCACCCGGTATTTCTCTTTGAAAAAAGAAACCTGCTCTTTCCAATAGCGCTGGTCGATGAACGAGCCGTGGACGAAAAGCAGCGTCGCAGGGCCGCTGCCATACAGGTTGTAACTAATTGGGTTCCCATTGCTGATGATCGTGTTCATAGGGTTGTTGTTTGAAGTGAATATTAATTTACTCCAAAGAAATCGCGCCGGAATGACAACCTATTGTCAGTAATGGTTCAGAAAATTTGATAGTGTTGCGGTTGATCGTCAGAATTGGTGTTACATGCCTACGGCATTTACAAAACAGTCGGAAAATATGCCTTGCTACCAAGGTTACATCGCTGACGCGATTGGGCGTCCAATGACAGAGCGAGCATAGGAAGCTCCCCCTTGCATCATACAGTTCGCACCAAAAGCGCCAGAGGCGCGCAATATTTGCAGAAAAACAATGGCATCAACAAATCCCGTAGGGATGCAACAACAATCACAAAACATTACAAAATCTTCATAAACGCAACCAGCGCTTTCTTTTCGGGAGCGGTTAGGTCAAGTTTATCAAAAGGTAATGTCTGGTTGGCCAGATTAAAACCCAACCCATTCCCGCCGCCGCGATCATAGAAATCCACCACTTCTTCCAATGTCCTGAACACGCCATTGTGCATGTAAGGCGCGGTGAGCGCTACGTGGCGGACGGTGGGCGTTTTGAATGCGTAACGATGCGGCTCGCGTTTGGTAAGGGAAAATTTACCCACGTCCGGATCGACGGCTTTGCCTTCGGCGGTGGCAGGCGTACCGAGCACTTCACTTTCCGTTTCGAGGTAAGCAGGCGGCACCGTACCGTTGAAAAGCGGAAAAAAATGACAGGTAGCGCATTTGGCCTTCCCCATAAAAAGGTTAAAACCCGCCTTTTCCTCAATGGTCAATGCATTTTCGGAACCGCGGAAATGGCGATCGAGGCGCGAATCGAGTGACGATAGCGAACGGATGTAGCTTGCGATCGCGTTTTTGAGGTTGCTTTCCGTCACGCCGTCGGTATAAGCCTCTTCGAATAGCTTGCGCGACTCTTCCTGCTTGCGCAAAGCCGCCACGGCGTCGGGCAATGAGCCGTGCATTTCATCGGGGTTGCGGATAACATCGCTCGCCTGATCTTCGAGGAATGTCACGCGGGAATCAGCGAACTGGGCGGCCTGGAAAGAAGCATTCAGCAAGGTAGGCGCATTGCGGCTGATCCGCAGGCCGTTGAAACCGACCGCGAAGCTCTTGGGCTCGCCGTCGGTAAAAGCTTTGTCGGGCTGATGACAGGTCGCGCACGTGCGACCCGAGTTAATCGATAATACCGGACTGAAAAACAGCATCTTGCCCAATGCAACGCGCTGGGCGGTCATGGCTTGCTCTTCGAAGTTGATGAAATAATTGGCATTGAACGCCCCCGAATCCGTGAGTGTACGCGCGGACGGGGATAGCAATCTTTTGTCTGTAAAAACGGGGATTCCCAGCGCCTTTTGTGCATCGAGCAACTGGCTGCTAAGCGGATTGGCGTACTGCCGGATAAAAACCAGCCTGTCGAACGCATTGAAATCCGTAGACTTGCTGACGTACCCGATAGCCGCATTAAAGGTACTATCGAGCTGAGCTCTCAATACATTGTTCCTGCTGTTAGCAGTATAATGTGCCGTTTGTTCCTGCAAGCTTCCCAGCGCCGCGGCTACTTCGGGCAGTGAATGAAAAGCAACGGGCGAATCGAACCCGGTAATACCCATCGATACAACCCGGAACACTTCCAGGCGCATGGCATCGAATATATGGCTGTCGGTAAGGTCATTGGTTTCTGAAACTTTCCGAAGCCGGTTCACATTGGCGCGGATGACGTCGGCGGCATGGAGCATGTCGGGGTAAGCATCCGTAGCGACTTCGGGAAATACCATTTCCTCTAAAACCTGAAAACCCTGCGGCTCATTCACGCGCAGGTCGTCGTCCACTTCGGGAATATTCGGACCATTGAGGGCGCGGGTGGTTTCAGGGCTGTAATAGGCGGAGATGAATTCAACCCGCTTGTAAGCAATGCGGGCACGTTTGAAGGATTCCTGAATGGCGGCCGGCTGCTTTGCGCGGATATCGGCTTGCAAGCGGCTGACTGCGCTGTCCAGCATGGTGGTTTGCTGCATGAATGACTTTTTCACTTCCTTCGCCGGTACAGCTGCCGGGCGTGTCAGCCACCAGATCAGGCATACGATCAGCGGAATGACGATGATCAGGAATATGGAAAAGAACAGCCTCCTGTGGCGGTAAATAAATGAATTAGGGTTACGCTCGAATTTCAGCATGTTGCAGGAGTGGGTATTAATTTAAAAAGGAAACTCCTGGCCCGAAAATTCCGGCCAGGAGTCTGAAAACTATGTAATTAACGAGGCAGACCTTCAATGAGGATCAACTGGCTGGCCTGGTTCTCCGACTTGCGGACCGAGCCGCCGTCAACTCCCTTATATTTATCACCGCGCCATGTGTGCGCCTGAATGCCGAGCATGAATGTGTTGGGACGGCCGGTAACATCCGACACGTCGATCATCCCGCTGCTCTCCCATGAACCGAGTGCAGAAGTGCCGCCCACATTGTATTTGGCCGCATCGGCCTCGGTACGACGGTGGTCGATTTCGAGAACTGGGGTCAATTGTTTGGTATTGAGATTATATTGATACACATAACCATCGTGCTTTTCGTCGCCGTAACCATTCGGGTCTTCCATGATATACACGTAGTCGAAAGTCGCGCAAACGTTATCCGGGTTCTGGAAAGTTTTGGCGATGCCGTTACGGTCGTCGCCGTCGAGCAATACTTCCAGTTTACCTTTAAGCGGGTCGTTCGCATCGAGGGTCACGCGGTAAATGCGGCCGTACTTCGAACGGGAATATTCAGCATTTACGCCTTTGTCTTCCTGGCCTGTTACGGCAAAAATCACCTCGCGGCCCTGAGCGGCTCCGCCCTTACGGTAATCCACGTCTTCCACACGGCCAAATTTGATGGCTTTCAGGTCATTCACCTTTCCGTTGATCTGCGCGCCGGTCAAAGTCTTGTGGTTGTCGATTTTTACAAACTCCACATCATAGGTAGAGCCGGCTTTCATATCCATTTCTCTCTGGTTGTTATCAGCGCGTTTCAGCATGTAAAGCGAACCGTTGTCGAGGTCGCCCACGGTGTTCGACAAATACATTGCCACCTGGCCGCCGTTTACGTCCGAATCGTCGTCACCGATCACGATCACGGTTTTGCCCGGATAGGCAGTCTTGGGAAGCGGAACTGCGTTTTCGGCGCTCCAACGGCCAAGGCCGGCTACTTCCCGGGAGATATTCGCCTGGCTTACGTTCGCATCTACATTAAGCGCGTGCGTACGCGACTCCTGGCCGCTTTCACCGGAAGTAAGGAACACGGGACCGAAACCATGCTCGGCAGGTGTTACCAGTGTAGCGGAGCACAAACGCCATGTTCCACCGTCGGAATTAAGCACATACTCTCCTTTTACAGGCTTGAAACCTTTATCGAGCGTAATGCGTGACACGGAGAAGTTATCTTCATTGTTCACCAGGATTGTGTAGTTGCCGTCGGCATTCTGGAAAAGGCCGGCGCCATCGGCCGATCCGCCAAAAACATAGGCAGGAGATTGTTCGAGCTGGTCGTCGCTGCTCAGGAGCGAATACAGGTTCACATTATTGGCCGCAACACGTCCGGAAGTGGCACCCGGGAGCAATTTGGCCAATACGGGCGTTACCGAGCGGTTTTGCAGAGTAATGTCCGGGCTGTTCGGATCGCGGTGGTCCGTGCACGCACCGAGCGCAAGCAGGCCGGCCAATGCGGAATAAGTAAATAAAGGCTTCATGGTGAACATAAACTGATTAAGTGAAATAGTAGCACAAAGAACAGCCATTCACTTTTCGCGGAGTTTATGCATTTATTATCAGTTTGTTAAGAAGGCCATCGGTCCTGACCGCTGAGGGCCGACCGCCGACGGCCGATGGATAGCCTTGACCATAGGGCCTGACGGCCCGACCATGGACCATAGACCTTTTAATCTTTCTTAAAATATTGGGCGTAGCCCATGGTCGGCGGTCGGCGGTCAAAAACCCTCACACGCCATTGCATACCCGCACCGCTGCGGCTATCTTTGCGCGCTTACCATCAATCCTATGCCGACACTTCAAAAAACGATTGTAACAGCATTTATCGCAGGAGCGCTTCTCACTCCTTTTGCCACACAGGCGCAAAGTAAAACGAGGAAATTACCGTTCTTACAGGAGGAATGGTCGAAGGACTACCGGCCGTTTCGGATTGCCGGAAACCTGTATTATGTAGGGACTTATGACCTGGCGTGCTACCTGATCGCCACGCCCAAAGGGCACATACTGATCAACACCGGCCTGGAAGAATCGGTACCGCTCATCCGCAAGCACGTGCAGGCGCTGGGCTTCAAATTTGAGGATATCAAAATTTTGCTGGCCACCCACGCGCATTACGACCATGTGGCGGGCATTGCGGCCATCAAAAAGGCTACCGGTGCCAAATTCATGATCCAGGAAAAAGACGCCAAAACCATGATCGACGGCGGTGCATCCGATTACGCATTGGGTAGCCACGGCGCCACTTTCGAGCCCGTTCAACCCGACCAGCTGCTGAAAAACGGGGAGATCATCAAACTGGGCACCATGCAGGTAAAACTGTTGCACCACCCCGGCCATACGCCCGGCGCAAGCAGCTTTTCGTTTACGGTAAGGGATGAGAAACGTGCTTATAAAGTACTGATCGCCAATATGCCGAGTATCCTGGACGAAACCAAGCTATCCGGCATGCCCGGTTATCCCGAGGTTGGCAAGGATTATGCAAAAACACTGGCTACCATGAAAAACGAGCAGTTCGATATATGGCTGTCGTCGCACGCGAGCCAGTTTTCCCTGCACGAAAAACATAAACCGGCGGATCCATACCGCCCCGAAGCGTTTTTTGACAAAGCAGGTTACGATAAGTCCCTCGCTGGCCTGAAAAAACGTTATGACGAGAAATTGAAACAGAAATAACCAGTGCGCCTGACTAAGCCGGAGAGAGTGAATCGACATTCTCTCCGGGCAGAAAAATGTAAAACGTCGTGCCGCTTCCCTCTTCGGTTTTAAACCAAAGCTTGCCGCCGTGCGCTTCCACGATCTGCTTGGAAATATACAATCCCAAACCAAAAGCCTGTTCTCCGGCCGTACCGGGGCGCCGGGACGCTGTAAACGGATCGAAGAGATTGGGAATGGCGTCTTTCGGAATACCCAGCCCGTGGTCCTCCACGGATATAGTAACGCCCTTTTCCGATTGCACGGTGTTAACACGGATCGTCTCGCCTTCCGGACTGAACTTGATCGCATTCACGATAACATTGTTCAAAACCCGCAGCAGCTTGTCGGGATCGGCATTCACGACCACCTGCGAAGGGTCGTCCAGAATGAGCCGCTGGTTTTTTTCGGCAGCGCGGAAGGTCAGCAAGGTCACTGCGTGGTCGAGGAAAACCGGTAAATCGACCGGCTTCTTGTGCAGCTCGGTTTCTTTGAAATCAAAATCCGTTTGGAGCAAATCACTGATCATATGCAGGCAGGTTGTGCTCGATTCCCGGATCAGCTCCACGTACTGGCGTGCCTCGTCGGCGGTCGTATCCTCATCTTGCAGCAGCGAACATAATGCATTAATACCCCCGATCGGGTTACGGAGGTCATGCGCGAGAATCTTGATCAGCCGCGCGTAGTTCTGATTGCTCTGCTCCAAAGCGTCGGTGGTCGATTCAAGTTGCCTGAACTGCATGGTCAGCACGCGATTGGTCTTTTTGCTCAGCTTCCAGTTCCGCCAGAGCACGACAATGCTCAGCAACGTGAGCACACACACCGCCACAGCCAGCGTGAGCATCTGGGCATTATATCGGGATTTCATCTCAGCCGAAATGAGCTGCTGATCTTTGACGGCATATTCAATGTAATCGATTCCCGAAACCCGGTCTATCTCGGCCTGCTCTTCGAACAGTTTCAGCAGTTTCTGGCTGTAAATGAATGCCTCTGCATTCTCCTTCCGGCTCACGTGGTAGTCGTACAGCTTCTTGCACACGTCGCGGGCGTACATGCGGTAGTTTTTCCGCTCCGCCAGTTCGAGCGCCTTAATGTAAAACTGAATAGCCCGGTTCCGGTCTTCTGCCATGTAATGGTCGCCGAGATCCAGCAAAAGGTCCATGCTCAGGTAGTTAAGCTCCAATTCCAGAGCTTTGTTGAGCGTCTCTTCCAAAAATGCCAGCCCTTTCTCACGTTGCCCGGTGTCGATGAGTTCCGTAGCCCTCAGCTGATCGATCGCCAGTTCGAGGCGGACGTCGCGGTACTTTTCGGCAATGCCGTATGCACGGTCAATGAGCGCCCTCCGGCTGGTACTGCTGAATTTCTGAGGGTACAGCAGCATGTAATTGTAAATCACCAGCGCCGTAATCGAATCGTGCTCAATGCGGTCGCCGAGCGCCATCGCCCGATCGTAATTAGCTTGTGCTTTGTCGTGTCGCCCGCTGATATTGTATACCGAACCGATATTCATGAGGGTCTGCACGATGTTCGACGAATCGCGTAGTGTAACATATTGGTTATACGCATCATTATAATAGCGCAATGCGAGCTGGATATTGCCTTTGATGTCGAAAACTACGCCGAGGTTATTGGTCGCGTCGGCCCGGCCTCTTTCGTAATCGTTCCGGTAGGCTATCTGCCTTGCTTTCAAGGCATAGTAAAGCGTACTATCCGCATTTTGTTCATAGAAAAGCAGGGAGATCCGGTTTACAACATCCACATAGTTTGAGCTGTCGCGGATGGCAGGAAGACTCATTTGCAGCTCACGGATTTTGCTAACCTGCGCCCAAACCGAGTGGAACGGTCCCATGAACACCATCAAGCAAACAAAAACCCCTCTGATGTAACAAGTTAGCGCCATAATAAGTCCTGAATCACTCCGAATAAATATTACAAAGTTTCGATTTAAATCCAAGAAAAATAAAAAATGCGCCCTTGGGAGGCGCACCCACCATCGCCGGGGCGCAGGATTCATCCCGCCGCCCCTTCCGACAGTGTTTCAGTCATCGGTTTTAGTTAAGATCTGATCATCAATCTTATCCGTCGATTCAAATCGGCGGGAATTGATTCATATTTCTAGTCGTCTATTCTTGTCCATCGACTCAAGTCGATGGGAATTGATTCATAGTTCTAGTCGTCTATTCTTATCCGTCGATTCAAGTCGGCGGGAATTGATTCATATTTCTAATCGTCTATTCTTATCCATCGACTCAAGTCGATGGGAATTGATTAAAATTTCTACTCGTCTATTCTTATCCGTCGACTCAAGTCGACGGGAATTGATTAAAATTCAATCGTATAATTTCTAGCCGTCGACTTAAGTCGACGGGAATCGATCGATCGATTAATTGATTAATAGCCGGGATTTTGTTTGAGTTGCGGCGATGAGTTCAGTACGGTTTGTCCGATCGGGAAAATCTCGGTGTGATTGTCGGCGTCGGCCGTTTTGTCCCACCAGGTGCCTTTGTTGAACACGCCCCAGCGGATCATATCCGTGCGCCGGCGGCCTTCCACTAGAAATTCACGCCCCCATTCGTCGAGCATTTCCTGGTCGGTTAGCTGGCTGCCGTCGGCTTTGTACAGGCTTGGTGAGCCGGCCGGGTAGTTACGTTTGCGGACTGCATTCAGCAATGCGGCAGCGCCGGCTTTATCGCCTGCACGGTACTTACATTCTGCCAGTGAATAGTAGATTTCCGCGAAACGGATCTCCGCATAGGCCGAAGCAATCTTGTTCAAATCGTCGCTCGGATAGAACGGATATTTCACCGGGAAAATACCCGAGTTATTATCCGCATTGTTCATATTCGAAGTCTTCTCGGCGATCGGTGTGCCTGGCTTCGCATCGAGGAACTTGCCCACCTGATCGCGGAAGTACAATGCATATGGACCTTTGAAACCACGAACGGTATCAGGCTTACCGGCCGAATTGGTGTAGGTCAGGTAGCCATGCAGGAACATACCTTCGCGCTTGCTGTTGCCCAGGTTTTTGTATTTTTTCAAGCGGACGTCATCCGGGTATTTCTGAAACTTTACGAATGGTTTGCCCAGTGCATGGGGATATTCCTTTCCATCGACATCGAGACCAGGCTGCATGGCATATTTAGGGTTGGCGTTTCCAAAATCGGTGAATCCGAAATAACTCGGAGCCAGGTTGGGCAGCATCCAGAAGTACATTCCGCCATCATATTGCCAGTGCGTAAGCCCGAAACTGCCCGGGAAGCCGAAAACCGTTTCTTTGGAAGTGGCATTGTTATAATCAAACGGCGCATCCCAGCGCGATTCGAGGGCATAAGTACCATATTTTCCATCGATCATTTCCTGGCAAAGCTTCGCGCAGTCGGCGAAACGGTCGGTACCAGTGTACACTTTCGAATTGAGATACAACCGCACTAGCAGCGATACCGCCCCACCCTGCGTCCAGCGGCCTACCGCATTCGCGCCCAGGCTTTGTACCGTCGGCAGTTTCGGCAGCGACTCCTTCAACTCCTGCTCAATGAATGCAAATGCCTCCTGAGGCGTAACCTGCGGCCCGCCGGTGGTTTCGCCTTTTACCTTGGTCACGATCACGATATTGCGGTAGAAATCGAGCAGGCGAATGTTCAGCCACGCGCGAAGCGTGCGCAACTCGGCGATCATACCGTCGAGCTCCGCCTGGGTCATGTCGAATTTCGAGGGGTCTTTGATACCCTGCAAGTCTTCCAGCGAGTTCGTGGCGAGTGTCACGCCGCCGTACAATGCATTCCATGGGTCGGCGGTGAAGCCGTCATTGGGCGTCCAGGTGTGGTAATGCACGCGCTGGAATTGCCCGCCGTCGAACCAGTCGCCCTGGCGGTTCGGTGTCATGATCTCGTCGGAGCTGTTTTCCTGCAACATAAACGTATTACCGCCCTGGATGCTCCAATAGCTGTGTTCGAATGCACGCAGGAAGTCGCGAGTTACGTCTTCGCGGGTTTGGAGGAAGTTGCCGGACGTAATCCGGTCGTACAGCTCCTCGTCGAGGTTGGTACAGCCCACCGTGGCGAGCAACAGCATGCTTGCCCCGATTCTGGATGTGCTTTTTAATATATTAATGCTTTTCATTGTATTTCAAAATGTTAGAAGGTAAGCTGAACGCCCAGCAGCAATTGGGTGGTCGACGGGTAGTAATCGAGCGTACCGTTGTTGTCCGGGTTTTTATTTACACCAGGGTACAAGCCGTTCACGTTGATCAGGTCGGGATCGCCGCCTTTGAACTTCGTGAAAGTCACCAGGTTACGGGTAGTCGCGTAAATCCGCACCGATTGTAGGAATTTGGTCTGAACCGGCTGGGTATAGCTCAGCGTCACGTTATCCACTTTCAGGAAACCGCCTGGTTCGAGGAAGTAATCCGACAGCGTAGAATACGTCGATGGACTCGTCAGTTTTGAATACTTGCTGCCGTCGTAGGCCGATTTCAGCACATTGGCATTCTCCTGCGTGGCAGGTGTGCCCAGGTAAAATGCGTACGTATTGAACAGCTTATAGCCAAACGCACCGCGCAGGAATACGCTCAGGTCCCATTTTTTGTATTTGAAATTATTGGAAAGACCCATTGTAAACTTCGGCAGACCGTTTCCAACAAACTGCTTGTCGTCGTTCGTAGCCTGGTTGCCAGGGATCACCTCCCCTTTTTTGTTGTACACCAGCAATGCACCCTGCTCGTTTACACCAGCCGATTTGAGTGCATAGAAGCTACCGATGCGGGTATCCTCCTGCAAGCGCTGCAATGTACCCGGACTACCCGGTGCCGGCATACCGACTACATCCACGTACTTCTGTCCTTTGAAAAGCGCATTCGAGAACGAGACGAATTTGTTGTTATTATAAGCACCTGTGAAACCGAGGTCATAAGAGAAATCGCCTTTACGCAGTACCGATGCATTCAACTGCAATTCGAAACCGGTGTTGCGCATGGTGCCCACGTTCGCAAATGTCTGCCCCTGGATATTCGGCGGGTTGGACACATTATAATTACCCAGCAAATCGCGGTTGGTGCGGATGTAGTAGTTCAAGCTACCGGAGACTTTGCTTCCAAAGAGTTCGAAATCCACTCCGGCGTTGAAGTTCGCCGCCTTTTCCCAGCGCAAATCGTAGTTCGTGTTCTGGCTCGGCCCCCAAACCTGGTAGTTGTTGCCATTATAAAGGTAATAACCATAGCCGCCGTAAGTATCGAGCGAAAGGTAATTGCCGAAATCCTGGTTACCCGTCTCGCCGTAATCCGCACGTACTTTCAGTTCGTTCAGCCAGGGAATGTCTTTCAAAAAACCCTCCTGGGTGGCACGCCAGGCTACGGAAGCCGCCGGGAAGTAACCCCATTTGTTGGAATACCCGAATTTCGAAGAACCCTCGCGGCGCAAGCTGGCCGACAGGTAATATTTCTGGTCGAAATCGTAGTTCAAACGACCGAAGAACGCGATCAGTTTAGAAGAGTTTTTATAAGACCCCACATTGTTGATCCCCTGCTGCAAGTTCCACAAACCGCTGCCCAGGTTATTGTAGGTCAGCACATTGGAAGGAAAGTTCTCGTTTTTCGCATTGAAACCCGACGACGTGAAATACTGGAACGAATACCCGCCGAGCAACTTCACGGAATGCTTATTCAGATCAAGATAGTAGTTACCGATCCACTCGAAGCTCTTCTGGTCGTTTTCTTCCAAAATCTGCTCGCCCGTGTTGCGTTTGCTGCCATTGATAACGGTGGTTAGCGTCGAAGGCGTAAACAAATACCGTCTCATCGAAGAATTGACCTCCCCGATCGTCACCACCGTATTCAGGTTTTCGAGGATATTGATTTTGGCTGAGCCGTTCATATCCAGGAGCTTGTACTCGCGGTCCGATTTGACGCCCTTCGCGACTTCAACCGGGTTGTTGGCAAAAAATCCGGATGTCAGATAAGCATATTTGCCGGCTGAGTCGCGTATAGAGAGCGTCGGGTTCAGGGTCAGTGCGTAATTAAAACCGCTGTAATCGGCATCGCTGTTCTTGGTATAGCGTGGCGCAGCAGTAAATGCCAGTTCGACGAGGTTATTGGCCGTCTTGTGGTTGATATTGATCCTTCCGCCATACTCGCGCTTGCTCGAACGGAGGTCGAGGCCGCTCGCATCGCGGTAATCGAGGGAAGTAAAATAGTTGGTTTTGCCATTACCACCCGAGAATTGGAGGGTATGCTTGTGCGAAAACGACGGATTACGCTTCACTTCGTTCATCCAGTTGGTGTTACCGCCGAAATCGACACCACGCTTGTGAGCCAGGAAGTCGTCTTTCGAAAGCACCTCCAACTGGTTGGTAGCCCAATCGAAAGTAGTGTAACCGTCATAGAATATACGTGAGTTTTCCGAACCTTTTTTGGTCGTGATCACGATTACACCATTGCTTCCGCGGGTACCGTAGATGGCCGATGCCGCACCGCCTTTCAGAACGTCGATCGACTCGATCTCGTTCTGGTTGATGTTGTCGATATTACCGCCCGGTACGCCGTTGATCACAAACAATGGCCCCAGGCCCGCGCTACGCGACGATGCCCCGCGCAACTGGATGCTGGGCGAAGAGTTCGGGTCGGCCGCAGCCGTGTTGGCCACCGAAAGCCCTGCAACCTTGCCTTGGATGGCCATGAGCGGGTTATTGCCGCCTACGCGGAGCAAATCCTTGCCCGAAAGGTGTGTAATCGCGCTGGAAACCTCTTTTTTATTCAACGAACCGTAGCCGATCACGACTACTTCGTTCAGGGTTTTCTGGTCTTCTGCCAGATTTACTTCGAGGTAAGTCTTGCCGGCGAGGGCAATTTCCTGGGTTACGTATCCGACATTGGAGATCACCAGTGTGGCATTTGCGTTGCTGACTTCCAGCTTAAATGTTCCGTTAGCTTCGGAGACTGTTCCGTTGTTGGTCCCTTTTTCAAGGATCGCTACGCCGGGCAAAACGTCCTTGGAATCCAAAATTTTACCCGAAATTTGCACCGTGTTCTGTGCGCTGGCTTGCCAGGCCGAAAGTATCAGCACCAGACAGCCCAGCCAGGCAGTTGCCCGTGCCAGAGAATGTCCGACCGGCAGCAGGCGTCGGCCCAGACCGGTAGATTTGTATAATTTCATTTTCATGAAGGATAGTTAGGTGAAAGGCTCCGCAGCGTTGTTACTTTTTAACTATAATATTGGATTAATTAAGACTGCCGCGAAGTTCAGGGTTTAGCGGATAACGGTGTGATCGTTTTGTCTCAATTTTGAATCAAAATGTCTCACCCCTGATTTTTATGACTTAACTAAGATTTTAGTGGATATCTTTACATATTGGTTGTGTCGGGTCGTGTGTTTATATGTAGCTTAAATTGGTGAGAATACTAGTTTCCATCCTGTTTTTTCTCTTTGCTGCCACGCAGGCAGTTGCGCAGGATATTCCGTTCTATTTCAAGAACTACCAGGTTTCCGATGGCCTTTCGGGGAATGCCGTAGGTAAAATGGTGCAGGACAAAAAAGGCTTTATGTGGTTTGCGAGCCGCAATGGCCTCAACCGCTTCGACGGCCATAATTTCCGGGTTTTCCAGAGCATTGCGGGGGATTCGCTGAGTATCGGCAGCAATTCAATTTTTGCATTATACGAAGATACCTCCGAGAAACTCTGGGTAGGCACGCACCGAGGCGTGTACCGCTACGATCCCGTCGCCGACCGCTTCGACCCGTTCAAACTGATCCCCGCCGGCGAGGTGCTCGAAATCCGCGGCGACCGTAACGGCAATATCTGGATTATCTCCGATCGTACATTGTACCGCTACCATGTCCGCACGGGCCGTGTGGCGCGCATCAGCTTTGGCAACGACCAGCCGGTATCGCTGCATATATCGCCCGCCGGGGCGGTGTGGGTAGCGTGCAGCAATGGCGTGGTGCGGCATTATCACCAGGATACCGGCCGTTTCGAGGCGTTCAACATGGAAGAAATGTCGGGCATCCGGGATGTTTACGGCTCCACCACCGTGCACGCGGTAGGCGACACGGCGCTGCTGGTCGGCACGATGAAAAAGGTCCTGCTGCTGAACTTTGTCAAAAAACAGGTACGCGACCTCACCGCCGCCGGTTTGCCGGACGGGGATGTTCAGGTGCATACTATTTTCCAGAAAAACGACCGCGAGTTCTGGCTCGGCTCCGAATCGGGGCTCTACATTCTTGACCTGGTCGCAGGACGATCGCAACACATTGTGCGTGAGCAGTTCAACCGGTATTCCATTACCGACAACATCGTCAACTCCATCCTGCGCGACCGCGAGGGCGGAATATGGATTACGACGCAGTTTGGCGGCATCAATTATTACTCGACCCAGTTCAACAACTTCCGCAAGTTTTTCCCAAAACCCGGCAACAGCATCAGCGGCAGCATTGTGCATGAGATTACCGGTGACAAAAACGGCCATTTGTGGATCGGTACCGAGGACGCGGGCCTCAACCGCCTCGACATCCGAACAGGCCAATTTAAAGCATTCCTGCCCGACGGCCGGCCGGGAAGCATTGCCTACCGCAACCTGCATGGGATGGTAGCCGACGGCAACGAGCTCTGGATAGGCACCTACGAGCACGGCCTCGACGTGATGGACCTGCGCACAGAGCGGGTGGTAAGGCATTATAACCTGACATCCAGCCCCCGGTCGCTGAGCAGCAATTTCATCGTGACCATCTATAAAACCCGCTCCGGTGATATTCTTGTGGGCACGTGGGGGGGCCTTTGCCAATACAACCGCAAGACCGACGATTTCACGCGGCTGCCCTTCTTCAATGCGCAAGTCCAGAGTATTCACGAAGATGACGAGGGGACGATCTGGGCGGCGAGCTACGGAGGTGGTGTCCGGTATTTTAACCCTAAAACACAGAAAAAGGGACATTTACAATACAGCGCCGATCGTCCCGGCGGCCTGCCCGACAACTACGTCAACAGCATTTACCAAAGCTCCGACAAGAGCATCTGGCTATGCACTGAGCACGGTCTTTCGCGCTACAATCCACAAACGGGGCAGTTCCGCAACTACCGCAAGACCAACGGCCTGCCGGATAACCAGGTTTTCCGTATCCTCGAAGACAATGGGGGTAATTTCTGGATCACCACCTCGCGCGGGCTCGCGAAGCTCGACGGCCGTACCGACCGTTTCACCAACTTCCGGATGGGCAATGGCCTTCCCACCGACCAGTTCAACTACAACTCCTCGTACAAGGACGCGGACGGCACACTGTATTTCGGCACCGTTGCGGGAATGGTGGGCTTCAAGCCCTCGGAGTTGCTGCGGAATGCCTTCGTACCACCGGTTTACATTACCCGGTTGCAGGTCAACAACCGCGACGTCGATATCCGACAGGAGGACGCGCCGCTGAAACAGTCGATCATGTACGCCAGTGAGCTTACCCTGCCCTACCAGAGTTCGAGCCTGAGTTTCGATGTGGCGGTGCTAAGCTATGTCATTCCCGAACAAAACTCCTACCAATACCAGCTCGAAGGCCTTACCAGAGAATGGGTGCCGTTCCATGGCAACCGGCGGATCCATTTTTCCAAATTGCCGCCGGGCGATTACACATTAAAGATTCGAGGAGCCAACAACGACGGCCTTTGGAATAACCGTGAAACGAGGCTGCGCATCACCATTCTGCCGCCTATTTGGGCCACGGGCTGGGCATGGCTGTTTTATGTGGTGCTGGCAGTGAGTATTATTGTGGTGATTTTCCGTTACTATTTTCTCGCCCTCCATGAAAAAAGCCGGCGGCAGATCGAAACGATCGAAATGGGGAAAGAGCGGGAGATTTATAATGCCAAGATCGACTTTTTTACCAATGTGGCGCACGAGATCCGCACGCCGCTGACGCTGATCAAAATGCCGCTCGACAAGCTGCTGGCGACCAGGAAGTCGGATCCCGAAATGATTGAGAGTTTGAATATGATTGATAAAAACACCTCCCGACTGATTGACCTGACCAACCAGCTTCTCGACTTCCGCAAGGCCGAGGCTAACAATTACAGCCTTAATTTTACCAAAACCGACATTAACGACCTGCTGGGCGACGTTTTTTCCACGTTCCGTCCGGCGGCCGAGCAAAAGCAATTGCAGTACAAACTAGAACTGCCTCGCATTACCTTGCAGGCATTTGTGGATGAAGAGGCTTGCAAGAAAATCACCAGCAACCTGGTGAGCAACGCGATTAAATATGCCGAAAGCAGCGTCAAAGTAAAGCTTTCGCCGTTCAACAGCGACGATTTGCTGTTCCACATCGAGTTCACCAACGACGGCCCTCTGATCGGCTACGACGACCGCGACCGCATTTTTGAGCCGTTCTACCGCGCCGAAGGCAATAGTAAGGAACAGGGAACCGGCATCGGCCTCCCGCTAGCGCGCTCGCTGGCAGAACTGCACAAGGGCACGCTCGAACTGAAACGCTCCGAGCTCGACCAGAACACCTTCCTGCTTTCAATTCCCATTCACCAGGATTATGAACTGGATTTGAACAGGGACGCCGACGAACCGGCAGACGCCGATAGCCCTCAAACGGCCGAGCAAGCGAACCCTAACAAGCCTAATGTGCTGCTGGTGGAGGACAACACCGAAATCCTGGGCTATCTGGGCCGCGAGCTGGCGCTGGAATACAACATTTTCAGGGCCGGTGACGGCCGGCAGGCCATCGGTCTGTTGCAGGAAGAGAATATCCATCTCGTGATCAGCGACATTATGATGCCCGTAATGGACGGCATTGCGTTGTGCCGCGAAATGAAGAACGATGTGCGTTTCAGTCATATCCCTATCATCTTACTGACGGCCAAAAATTCGATCAGTTCGAAAATCGAAGGACTGGAAGTGGGTGCCGATGCCTATATCGAGAAACCGTTTTCGCTCGATCATTTATCGGCGCAGATCAGCAACCTGCTGCAAAACCGTGACATTATCAAGGACTACTTTGCCCGCTCGCCGCTTACGCACATTAAGGGCATTGCTTTCTCGCGCGCGGACAAGGATTTCCTCGAACAGCTCAACGCCATTATCACGGCCCACATCGCCGACAGTGACCTGGACGTGGATATGCTTTCTTCCAAAATGAATATGAGCCGCCCTACGCTTTATCGGAAGATCAAGGGTATTTCCGATATGACGCCCAACGAGCTGATCAACCTTTCGCGCCTCAAAAAAGCGGCTGAACTGCTGGCAGAGAAGAATTACAAGATCAACGAGGTGGCAGACATGGTTGGATACAGCGTGCCGACCAACTTCTCCCGCGATTTTCAGAAACAATTCGGCGTAAGCCCGTCGGGTTATGTGAATGCATTGTGAGTTTCGGATGCGAGAAAGAGTTTGTTTAGATTGAAAATGAAGGAGTAACAAGCCAGGCGTGCGCTTTGGGCACTCGAACCTCCATCATGATTAGCATGGATCCGGAAACATCGCAGGCAAGCAGCACGCTCGTATCCTTCCAAAAGCGGCTAATCGCCTCAGCACTTTGGAGAAGGCCATTTCCAAGGCATGGATAAGCCGTCCGCGAGCTACTGGGCTTTGGAGCAAAAATCACGGTATTTGGGCCCAGAATTCTTAAAAAGCAGATTCTCGAACAACTCACCAGAGCGGCCGGGCAATATAATTTACCGGAAAAGCCGCTTTGATATCTCAGAGAATATTCCTGATCTCGTCAATAAGCCCGATGTATTGTTTCTTGATGTTCCGTCGCCGGTAAGCATCCGCGCCGCTCCAACTCCTGTCCCAGTTGGCGCTGCTGAACGACCATGCGTTGAGCCGGCTGAGCTGGTCGCTGAGTGATTTCAGGCTTTCGTTCAAGCTGCTGATGGCCCCGACGTTAGTGCTGAATGACATGCCTTTCCAGGCCACGTTTTCGGCAGCAGAGAATGGAATGGGGTACAGTTTGATGCCATGGGCATTACTGCTGAGTATTTTGTTTTCTTTGTCATATTCAAATTCGAGGTACCTTGCCCGTCCGGGTTTGGAGAAGACAGCCTCTTTATCGTAAATGGAGCTCAACCCGCCTTGCTGGGGACCAAAAGCCCAGATATCGCCGTCGGGTGTGAGCAGCGGCAGTACTTTGTAGAAAGGACTAAATGCGGTGTAGTTTTGCCCCTCAAAGTTGCATGTGCTGAGGGTATAGGCCTGGCGTGAGTCGGCATCAGAGCCCGCAATGGGCGAGCCGATGCTTTTGCCGTCTTTGATCAATCCCAGGCCCAACTCGCAATTCCTGAGGAAAGATACTTTATTCCACAAGGCATAAATAGCGCGGTCGGCCTCTCCCAGGCTTTGATAAATCTCCTGTGCCTTGGCGAAGTTCACCCCCTCGGCTTGCATTTTTCCTGCTGCGTTGGCAAATGCACCTGCGATACTCAGCGTAGTGACGTTCGGTTTTGACGGGTCCTTTCTCTTAAACTCGGTGATGCGCGACGAATTGGCGATGTAATAGAGCCTGCTGAGGGCCTGGTAGTCCTGCAACATCACCCGCAACTGCACTGCCTCCTCCCCTTCGATATCGTCAATGCTATTGTAGTAACCCTGTGCCATCCACGGAAATAGGTCGGGCCAGTTGCTGATCCACACGCCCAGCGGCACGTAGCCCTTCGTGCTCACCTCTTTTCCTGCTTTGGTATTTTCATTTAAGGCAAATGCTTCGTTCGGCAAGAAACCGGTGTCGGAGTTTGTCGCCAGGCTACCGAACTCCTCATCGGGCATATGCTCTTTGGGCTTCTTTTTCCTGGGCGGAATAAGGGTATCGATATTACTTTCTTCTACTTTTTCTGCAAACTCGTCTAGTTTTTTCTTGTCTGCCGGCTGGTCGGCTTGCCGCAGGAACTCGTCCAGCGTCAGGTCGGGGTTCTCTTTTCTGGCTTTATCGTAAGCCGAAGCCTTTGCCAATGCATTCAACCCATCCAGGTCTTTGATTTCACCTACTTTGCTGGCGATGTCATTCCCGGGTTTGGGTTTTACAAACTCTGGAATGGAAGGTGCGCCCTGGGTAATTTTCATGTCCGGCGCTTTGTCCATCACCTTCACCTCGGCCAGTTCACTGAATGACTTGTTCGCCACCTGATCAAACCACTTGTCGATCTGCGGACCAATAACCGAACCACTGCTATCGTGCGTACAATGCACGGAAACCTTCGCGTCCCCGCTCGATTGCCCGCCATCATAAGTAGCCTTCACCGCCACGGAGGCAAAGGTATTGGCGTACGAGAAATCAGCCTGGCCACCATATTTCCATGATTTCGCCTCGCTTTCGGCGGTCATGACCATCTTCACCCATCCAAATGCCCCCCAGGTGACGCCGATAACCAGACCATCGCCGAATTCGCGTGTAAACTTCTCCGACTTGGCTATCCAGTCAGTCACGAGTCCTTTCAAGGCCTTGTTTTGGGGATCATCGTTCCCGAAAACGCTCAACGGGTCCTTACCTGATTGGGAAGCCGCTTTCATTACTTCATTGTAGGCCTCCAACACTGCCAGTATACTTTGCCGGCAAGCCAGGTTCAGCCCTGCAATAAAACTACTCGCGGTAAGCTCTTCGAAATTGATATATTCCACTCCTCCCACCGCCATGGCGTTGTAGTTGACCGTCACCGACTTACTGCTCACGGCCGAAGATGCCCCTACATAAGCCGACAATGAGGATTTGAGCAAGCTTACCCCCGAAACCCCATAAGCGCCGGACATGCCAAAGGATCCCTGGTTCATCTGGTCCGAATAGACATAGCTGCTTTCGCCGGACATGGATTTTTGGGTTTCCTCCTGGGAAATCATCAGACTGATAGGGGCCGCTACCACGCTGGCGTTGAATTTTCCGGTAGCGGCATAGATCGTCGCCCCGATACTGACGCCGTACAGGGGATTAAGTCTTTCGGAATTACTCATGATGTATTTTCGAATAAATGGCTTAAAAATTACACTGAATGATGCTGCGGGCTATGGGGGCATCGAGGTAGTCTATGTACACAATGTTGGGCTGGGGTTTGTCTGCCCGAATCCGGTGCTCTGCCAGCACTTTGTCCAGTTCCGGATTGGCTTTTTCCGCTAGTTCTTCCACGGAGGAACCTCTCAGGAAAGTCTCGGCGTCGGGGGTAAGCGTCCAGGATAGAAGGAAGAAATAATCCTTACCCAATCCGCCGTATTGATCCAGTTTCGCCAGCTGGTCATGTTTCATTTTTTCCAGCGAAGTGGTTTTGGAATAGGAATCATACACCGTGATATTCGGCCCGGCATAGGCGTCTCCGTCGTGATACCGGAACCGCCCCGAACGGGCGCTGATGTGTTCGGGATAGTCAAAAACCAGGATAAACTTCCCCCGGCAATCGGCTAATGCGACTTCCGCCAGGTTGACGTCGTACCGCGAATGCGTGAACGCATACGGTCTGAACCGGATGTCGGCCAGAAACTGGTCGATCCGGTCTTTGATCTCCCTCTCATTGTGCCGGTTGATGCGGATATGGGAGAATTTGAGGATGAAGGTTTCCGAAGGATGCGACCGGATAAATTCGATCGATTGGTCCAGAACAGCCGATAACGGTTGCCCGTTACAGCCCGAATCGCCCGTTCTGTGGTAGGTAACGAGTTCGCCGTGATCATAATCCACGCGGATATCGAAATACCGAGAACCCGCTTGCAATTGCCCCAGGATGTTCAGTTTCTGGGTCTTGGAGATCCCGGGGTTGAGTTCGCCCCCAGCGCCGGGGTGGTCTGTCTGGGACATGCCTGCGTCGTGACTGCCCGGCATAACGATGCTGTTCAGTTTCATGTTGCCATCCAGCAAGCCCATCCAGGCCGCTGTATCCGTCGCAACCCCTCCCAAATCTTTATTGATACTTTCCGGGTATTGCGTTGCCATATCCCCCGACATCATACCAGAAACAACTCAAAAGTGATGTCCTGGTCGTGCCCCTTGAAACTGCCTTTGATGTCGTAACCCATTGCATCAGCGGGGTTGGGCGTCACGCGGTAGGAACTCGTCGCGCTGCCCATAGGATGGTTATAATAAAATTCAACAATAGTCTTTCCGCCGTCGGTTTCATAGACGACTGTTCCTTCCGGACCGACCAGCTCGCCCGATTTGTTGCTGCAAGTCCAACTGCCCGACGCTTGAATCGTGGTCGGGGGATCGGTGGTAAATTTGCCGTGCTTACGATCTTTGTTTTTGAAGGTCAACACCTTGTTGGTATTATTGTTGACTGTCATCTTCACTTTTCTGGTCATGGGTAAGGTAATGGTTTAGGTGAAACAATGGATAGGATAAGCGTCATTTGTAACCGCGCATTGCAATAGAAGTAATATTACATTCAAATCATAAATTAGTTTCATAAATCATAGCGAATTATTATTAACCGGCTGATAGCGTCGGCGGATCGCCGGATTTCAAGGCAGTCTGAATCGCTCATCTGAGAAAATCCATTTAATAAGGTTTGATTGCTTCCACCTTTTACCCAAAACGATCCTAACATAAACTGTCATAACGACAATTGCCGCATAAAAAAGTATTCGCACAATGTGCACAAAACGACGCTACGGATGAGTAGGAAAACCGATCATCCCGCTTTACGATGCATACTCCTCTATCTAACAAAATGTTCCGTTATCTCGAAAAACTGGCCTCATACCATTCTGAACTTGGTATTATAAAAGGCACTTCCTTTTTTATTGGCCGCATTTTGCAGAGCAATCGGCAAGTAAACCATCCCAAAGTAAAATATCCTATTCATTTAAGACCGAAGACAACGGACGAGAAGGTGTTTGTGCAGGTTTTTATTAAAAATGAATACAACGTCCCGCTGGGTTTTGTACCTGAAACAATTATTGACGGCGGCGCCAATATCGGCCTGGCCAGTATTTACTTCACAGCTAAATTTCCGAAAGCACAAATCGTAGCCATCGAGCCGGATCCCGAAAATGCGGCTGCCGTGATCGGTAATACGAAGCATTATCCCAATATTCATGTGAAGCAGGCAGCCATATGGCCCCGTCAAACGGTTGCGAAAATTTCAGATAAATTCGGTGTTGGGAAATGGGGAATTGTTGTCGAAGAATTGGATGATACTGATGCAGAAGATGCGGGAGAACCCAATACCTGTACCATCGATTCCGTAATGAAGGAGTTTGATTGGAAGCAAATAGATTTGCTCAAACTGGATATTGAAACCGCCGAAAAACAACTTTTCTCGGAGAATTACACAAGCTGGCTCCCCAAAGTAAAAGTGATTGTGATTGAGCTGCACGACTGGATGGTACCGGGTTGTTCAAAACCATTTTTCACGGCAATCAACAAGGCATTTACCCGCTATCGTTTCGCGCAGACCGGCGAAAATATCATCATTTATAATCTGGATCTTTTTTAAGCATTTACAAATGGCAAAACCCGGAGTTTCTCCGGGTTTTGCCATTTACAATTCGATAGCACGTGGGTCGCCGGGGCACCTATCCGATCGCACCGGCTTCGTGGGTAACCAGCTCGGCAGCGTCGTGCTCACGGGCGTTAACGGTAATATCGGGCGTGTGCTTCCACAAATTGGACAAATAACGCTTGTAAATCAGATACTTAAATATATTTCCATTCAAAACGGTGTCCATAACCCGCTTTCTGACCAGGCCGTTGAACATTTGCTTATAGCGTAGATCAAACCGTTCTTTTAATCTGGAATCACTGAAAAAATCGGACAAATTCACCTCCCTTGTTTTTTGATAAATGCCATTGGGAGTAATCATAAAATCGCCGGTTATTCTGTTCAGGATCTCAATATCCCGTTTTTGAAGGTGGATATACATAAATTCATCGCGGTGTATATGCCCTTCATCTAAAAAATAGCGGTAAAGGACCCCTTCTTCCCAGGCAAATATTTGCGAAGTATAATTATTGTTTCCCAGCTTGTCCATGCGGTACTGGAACGTGTGAGGAGCTACATCTGCCATCCAGGTTTGATTGAAATAACATCTCAAACCAAGATTCTGACCAACATATGGCAGTATACGCTCGTCGGTGCCCTGGTTCATATCCCAATTGAGAACCTCTCCTACTGTCGAATAATCAAAACATTTTTCATAAAGCCTGTTGCATGTTTCATTATTCCGGACGACAGTAAGATGTCCCCAACGTTGAATAATATCGTGCGTGTTCAGAATTTCAGGGGTGAGAAAATTCGCAAGCTTGCCAAAAAAAACATCCATATCGCAAAAACCCCAAAAGTCATATCCATCCAGATAGTCTTCAAAAATGGCACCATACAACGGCCGGTAATCGCAGAATTTGTAAGCGTTATTGATTTTTATCTTCATATTCAGCTTTGCCTGAATAAACTTTGCCAATGCTGCGATGTCTTCAAAATAAAAACAGCTTACATTGTCGGCAAGGTTCGAAGGAAGGTCATTATCACCGATGATCAGCCAGTTGAATTCAGGATTGGCTTTGCAGGTTTTCAGCCACAAGTCAAAGTTTGAGGGCAGCTTACCGAAGTAAGGTATTATAAAGACTATTTTCACAGCGACAGAGGTTGGAATGAGGGATGAGTAGTGATTCTTTCAAAATACAGCAGGTTAATCGTTCAATAACCATAATTATATTTCAAAAAGAATTGATGCGTGAAAAATAGCTATTTTTTTTCTAAATCAAATACTGCTCTTTATTTAAAAGTTTTACAATTTATTAACGAATAATCAAATAACTTATTAAACGGTTTTCACAAAAGAATAGGAGCTATTAATAATGCGCTCTAAAACTCTCGACAGCCCGCTCGTACCCATCCCATAATTATGTAACACGGGCTCAAAATTATGTAGCGAAAGTGGCGGGCAAACAGTGATCTTTGCAGCGTTAAAAGCTGTCTGTCCTGCCCATGAAAGGTTGCGTATTACTGTTGCTTACGATCTTTTGCCTGCTCGTTTCGGGCCGGCAGGGTTATGCATGCGGTAGTAAACACGCATTCGTTAAGAAAGAGACAAGGCACGTGCAGCCCCTGCGGAACTCCTGCCATACCCACCACGCATCGGGCCAGTGCCAGCAATGCATGCACCACTGCGGCGAATCCGGCTGCGATTGTGCGCACCCTGCCACCGCTTTTGCAGTGAAGACGCAGCCCGTCGATCTCTCCGAAAAGCCTTTCCACGGAGTGGGCAATCATATTTCCTGGTTTTTCCGGCAAGCGATTCCAAAGCCTGTTTACCTGGCCCTTTGGATGCCTCCCAATATAAGCTGCTAGGCGCCTCACAGCCACAAATGCGCCTGTTCGGGAATGCCTTTCTTTCCCCAAGGTCATTAAAAACTTTATAGCAGCTTAAACTCATTCCGATGAAATCAATGAAAATATTGATGGCGATGGCGCTATTGCTATCGGCCCTATTGTCACACGCCGCGATCAAAAACCCAGTGACTGAAAATGTAAAAGTGAACGGCTCCTGCGCGCTGTGCGAAACGCGTATTGAATCGGCCGCATTTGAAAAAAACATTTCCGAAGCGAGCTGGAACAAGGAAACAAAAGTTGCCTCGGTAACCTACGATAGCAAAAAGACCTCGCTCGATGCCATCCTGAAAAAGATCGCATTAGCCGGCTTCGATAATCAGAGCTACCTCGCGCCTGATAAGGCTTACGCGGAGCTTGAAGCGTGCTGCCGCTACGAGCGTACGGGCAAGAGTACGCCCGCGGAGGCCAAACCTGCTGCGCACGAGCACCACGCCCATGCGATGGACAACGTAGCAAGCCAACCGGCAGAGGCCGATCCGCTGAAACCGGTGTTGGAGGCTTACTATGGAATCAAAGATGCATTGGTGGCTTCCGACGGCAACGCTGCTTCGTCCAAGGCGGCCAGTCTGGTGAAGGCGATTAAAGATGTAAAAATGAATGAGCTCGGCCAGGAGCAGCACAATGTGTGGATGAAAGTGATGAAAGACCTGGATTTCGATGCGGACCACATTGCCGAAACCAAAGATGTAGGCCACCAGAGAGACCATTTCTCTTCGCTTTCGGAGAACATGTACAAGGTCATCAAAGCGGCGAAACCAGCACAGCCGGTGTACTACCAGCATTGCCCGATGGCCAAAGAAGGGAAAGGGGCGAATTGGCTCAGCCAGGTACCTGCCATTAAAAACCCATACTATGGTGCTCAGATGCTGAACTGCGGCAAAACCACCGAAACGCTCAAATAGTCAAACGGCTGTCCCGGCAAGTGTGGTTCAACACTTGCGGGACAGCTTCTCTTCTTAAAATCAACGCACCTGCTATGAAGGATTTTCAAAAAATCCCGCAGATAGCGCCTGTGATGCTATGGGCGGTTTTGCTATCTGTTTTTTCCAATACATTGTTTGCCCAAAAGGTCGTACGATACGACTTGTACGTAAAAGATACCACCGTCAATTTTACGGGTAAGCCCAAACGGGCCATTGCGGTAAATGGCCAGATACCCATGCCTACCCTGACATTCACGGAAGGCGATACCGCTGAAATCTACGTGCATAACGAGCTCGACGAAGAAACCTCGCTCCACTGGCACGGATTATTTCTTCCCAACCAATACGACGGCGTGCCTAACCTCACGCAAATGCCCATCAAGCCGCATACGACGCATTTGTACCGGTTCGCGATCATTCAGAACGGAACGCATTGGTACCACAGCCATACCGAGTTGCAGGAGCAGATCGGCATGTACGGCTCCATGATCCTTAACAAGAAGAAAGAACCCGCCATCCCGACAGTACCCATTATACTCAGCGAATGGACCGACATGAACCCGAATAATGTACACCGGATGCTGCATAACGCAAGCGACTGGTTCGCGATTAAAAAGGGTGCGACGCAAAGCTATTCGGAAGCGATCGCGCAGGGATATTTCAAAACTAAAATAGGAAACGAATGGAAACGCATGACGGCTATGGACGTCAGCGATGTATACTACGACCGTTTTCTGATCAATGGAAAGAACGAAAGCCAGCTCTCCCAGTTCAAGCCGGGCGATAAGGTAAGGCTGAGGATTTCCAACGGAGGGGCATCTACCTATTTCTGGCTCACCTACGCGGGTGGTAAAATGACGGTCGTGGCTACGGACGGCAACGACGTCGAGCCCGTGGAAGTAGACAGGCTGATTATCGCCGTTTCGGAAACTTACGACGTAATCGTGACCATTCCACAGGTTAAACCGGGTGCCGCGCCGGTTGCCTACGAATTTCTGGCTACTTCCGAAGACCGTACTAAATCGGCTTCGCTTTACCTTGGAGAAGGTGTAAAACAACTCGCATCGCCATTGCCCCGGCTGAAATACTTCGAAGGGATGAAAATGATGAACGGGATGATGAAAATGGACGGTAACCTGGACGACATGGGCATGAAAATGAGCCTGAACCAGATGGATATGAACGTGGTAATGTACCCGGAAATCACAGGTCCTCAGAAAAGCGGGAAAAAAGAGACCGGCAATATGCAGATGGACAAGCCGGGCATGAACGGCGGCGCGGGGCACGATCATGCCAATATGTACAACAGTAATGCATTGTCGTCGATCACCACGCTGAACTATGCCTTGCTCAAATCGCCGGAAAACACCTCACTCCCCAGAGAAGCGCCTGTGAAAGAGCTGCGCTTTACGCTTACGGGGAACATGAACCGCTACGTGTGGAGCATGGACAACAAGGTGGTTTCGGAAAGGGACAAGATCCTGATCAAAAAAGGCGAGAATGTGCGGATGATCATCTATAACAATTCGATGATGCGGCATCCGATGCACCTTCACGGGCACGATTTCAGGGTGCTGAACGGCCAGGGAGCCAATGCACCATTGAAAAATGTGATCGACATTATGCCTATGGAAACGGATACCCTGGAATTCGCTGCCACTGAAAGCGGGGACTGGTTTTTCCACTGCCACATTCTCTATCATATGATGAGCGGAATGGGCGGGATCTTTTCCTACGAAAACTCGCCTGCCAACCCCGAAATACCAAACCCGCGACTCGCGCAACGCAAGCTGTTCGCCGACGACCGGATGTTCCACTTCATGGCAGAAAACGACGTCGCTACCAACGGAAACGATGGCCAGGCGATGGTGCAAAATACCCGATGGAGCATTGGTTCCGAATGGCGGCTGGGCTATAACGACCACCACGGCTACGAGGTGGAAACACACCTGGGCCGGTATATCGGCAGAATGCAGTGGCTAATGCCCTTCATCGGCTTCGATTGGCGGTACCGGAGAATGGGGATGGACGAGGCGGAGAGCAACCTGTTCGGACAGCGGAATACCAAAGACCGCAGAGCGTTGTTCAGCGCCGGGGTGAACTATGTGCTGCCGATGCTGGTAACGGCCCAGGCAGAGATTTTCACGGACGGCAACGTCCGTTTTCAGCTGGAAAGAATGGATATACCCGTCTCGCGCCGGCTTCGGATGAACCTCATGGTCAATACCGACAAAGAATATATGGCGGCGCTCCGCTACATTTTTACCCGGAACATCGGCGCCACCGCGCATTACGACAGCGATATGGGATTCGGGCTTGGGCTTACCCTAAATTATTGATCTTTCCGCCAAAAAGCCTCACATCCCGCCCTCCACAATGCGAGTATTGCCGGAGGGCGGGATGTGAGGCTTTTTACCTGGCGCGTTATCCCACGGAAACAACACGCTGAGCCTCCACCGAGCGGGTATTCAACTCGATGTTTTTCACCGCTTTGTGTTTTCCGTCAATCAGGACAACTTTGTAAGAGCCGTCCGGCAGCTGGCTCAGGTCAAATTTGGTACGGGTGGCAGCGTCTTCTTTGTCAATGACCTTGGACGCCAATGTATGTCCGAATTGGTCGACGACGTTTACGGACACTTCTTTTTCTGCCTTAATAACATTCACTTCGATTTTTCCATTGGCTGTGGTTACGACCCAAAACCGGGTTTCAGTTCCTTCGCCGGCGAGGCTGGAAGCCGTTGTTTCCGATTGTGCGTAGCCTGCGGAAGAGAAGGCAAGAGAAGCTGTCAAAAAGAGGGATGCGATGAGCGTTTTCGTGGTTGCTTATGTTTAAATATGATAGTTTATCACCTGTCGGGAGCATCGTTACGCCCGACTTCCGATACAATGTTAAGCACCCGGTTTCGCCCCCCAAAATGGATTCGACGGATAGACACAGAACAACGACAGATCAGTTCAATTGCACTTTAAACAGCAGAAAATAAGACACTTAACCATAAAAATAGCCATTCATAGAGCAGAATAGGCGATTCATGGAGTAGCTACCGGAATTCATTGAGTACGAGGGATTTTGGTTACAAATTGCATAATTCTAATAATGGCGTAATTATCGGGCAATGTATCTTGGAATCCCCGTGGATTGTAGATACATTCAATCAACCATTCTATTCCGCCCCCCTCAGTGGTGAGTCAGACAGATATTACTTATTCATGTAAACATCAACTGATCATGGAAAACGTGAAAGCGATTGTGAAACAGGTTGTAAAGATCTGGCGTCTTTACAAAACCCAGCAGCTGGTACTGACAGCTGCAATGCGCGAGGAGATTCCGTTTCAACTCAGAACGTTGTTAAGCCGGGATTACATGATTTGTTCACTACTGAAAAAGGAAATGGCCAACTTCTACGACGGCCTGCGATGTTGCATGGGTGATATGTTTCGGCCCGACAGTGCCGGGAGCATCACCACTGCTACCGAAAGGGATATTCACGCAACCCTCGAAAGCATTGCGGTTGCCCACCGGCAGATCATCGACGAATACAGGGTGCTGCTGGACCTGGTCGAAGATTCCAATATCAACACCAACATCATACATCAGCATCGGAAGCAAATGGTCAAAATGACCGATGAACTGCTGATGCATGCCGAAAAAATGCATCCGGAAGCGAGGGAGCATGGCTATGCTTCGTTTTGAGACCGCCCAAAGCCCCCGACCCTGTTATGTCGCAATCGCCCCTGAGGATTGTCGTTTTAACCCACCGCGGCTTGCTTGTGAGCTGGCTACATTTGTTCAAAAAACATTGAGCTATGCGAAAATTGATCATGAAGATGTCGGTTTCGATCGACGGTTTTGTAAGTGATGCCAATGGTGGTAAAGATTGGCTTTTCAAAACGGGGGACGCCGAATCCCTGGCGTGGAGTGTCGGAAAAATCCAGGAAGCCGGGCTAATTATCATGGGCAGGAAGTCGTTCGAAACCATGGCTCCCTACTGGCCCACCGCGACCGGGCCGTTTGCGGCGCCCATGAACGAAATCCCCAAAGCCGTTTTTACCAGAAACGGATTCAAAAGAATCGGCACCGGGCAGGCGTCCAATGCGGATTCCTGGTCTCAGGCACGGGTTTTCGACGGGGATCTTGCCGAAGGGATCATGCAGCTTAAAGCGGAACCCGGAAAACCGATCGTCGCAATTGGCGGCGCGGAGTTTATGCAGAACCTTATCGCTACCGGCCTTATTGACGAATATCACCTGGCCGTGCACCCGGTCGCATTGGGCTCGGGATTCCCGATCTTTACTGGCCTCGGTATGCCGCTTTACCTGAAACTGATCGACGTAAAGTCATTTCCAGGCGGAATTGTGGTGCAAAGCTATGGATAGGCTGCTTGCGGTAAGGACAGCTAATAAAAATCGGATGCCGATTCAAATGCATTTTGGATTCCGGTTTAATTTGCGGTAAAAAACCAGCATGCAACTCGATCTTCATCATCAAATTATCCTGAATTACCTCACGCAGACCGACAAACCCATTTTCCTGACCGGGAGAGCGGGCACAGGTAAAACTACCTTTCTGCAACATATCCGCCTCAACCTGGCCAAAGAAATGGTCGTCGTCGCCCCGACGGCCGTAGCAGCCATCAATGCAGGCGGGGTCACGATACATTCTTTTTTCCAGGTTCCATTGGGTCCTTTAATGCCGGGTATTCGCGGAAAGCGCAATCCCCAGCCGGCTATCAGGTCGGTAAACCCGGAGAAAGAAAAAATGCTCCGGCGGATGCAGCTGCTGATTATCGATGAGATCAGTATGGTACGTGCAGACACGCTCGACTACCTCGACGCGCTGCTCCGGCTTGTGAGGGCATCGGCACGGCCGTTCGGCGGGGTACAGCTGCTGATGATCGGCGATCCCTACCAGCTACCGCCCGTCGCGAACAACGACTGGGAGATGTTAAGTTCTTTTTATAAAAGTCCCTATTTCTTCGATAGCCTGGTTTGGAGTACTTCGGGCTTTCTCACGTTTGAACTATCACGCGTTTACCGCCAGAGCGACCCCATCTTTATCGAAATCCTCAATAGCGTCAGAGATGGCAAGGTTACCGAAAATACGCTCACCGCGCTGAACGGACGGTATATTACCCAACCGGATTTTGATCTGTCCGATTACGTAACCCTTTCGACCCACAACAACAAAGTCAGGGAGATCAACCAGCAGCGCCTCGACGCATTGCAAACTCCGGAACACGTTTTCAGCGCGACGATCTCCGCGGACTTTCCCTCCGAAGCATATCCGGCCGAAAAGGAGCTTGTACTCAAAGAAGGGGCCTATGTGATGTTTATCAAAAATGACAGTTCGGGAAAGAAACAATATTACAACGGGCGTGCGGCGCGGGTCGCGCGGATCGAGAACGGGCGTGTGCACGTGACCTTCTTTGATGACGGCTCCGACTTTATCGTGATTCCTGAAATCTGGCAAAATGTGAAATATGCATTGTCTGAAACCGAAGGGAAAATCAGTGAATCGACGGCGGGTACATTCACACAGTTGCCTTTGAGGTTGTCATGGGCGGTAACTATCCATAAAAGTCAGGGCCTGACTTTTGATAGACTGGTTGTCGACGTACGCACTGCATTTGCGCCCGGGCAGGTGTATGTAGCCCTGAGCCGGTGCCGCTCGCTGGAAGGCCTGGTACTGCTCCAACCCGTCAACGCGGCGAGCGTGATGGTGGCGCCTGCCGTGAAAGCCTTCATGCAAAATGCCTCGATTAATGCCTGCGACAATTCCGGCCTGGATGCCTTGCGGCGCGACAGCCTGCGCGAAGCGGTGCTGGACCTGTTCGACTTCACAATTCTGGCAGAATGTTGGGAGCAGGTATTAGGATTTATCAGGGAAAATGATCCCGCCTATGGGACTGCCGAACACAGGAGCAATGCAATTTCCAGGCTCATCAATGCCGACCTGATCAAGGTTGCCATCAATTTTCGCAGGCAAGAACTGCTGACGCTCCTGGGTTCCTCGGACGAGCAACATGCCGGCACCCTGCCCGAAAGATTGACCAAGGCTACCACCTATTTCTTCTCCAAACTCACGGAAGCCGTGGCCGAAGTGGGCCATCTGCTCTCTCAATGGGATCAGCGTGCTCCGCATCCTGACTTCCATTTACCCGCAGCGCGGCTGAGATATTGCCTTGCACTGAAAACGGCCGTTTTTTTAAAGTTATCGGAAGCCAAAAGCCTGGATGAACTTGTTATAACAGCCGAAAAAGCGCTAGGCCATTATCAATCCGACAAAGGGGAAACGAAATCAGAAACAAGCCGCAGGAAGCAGCCGGCCAATGTAGCACTTTTCGATAAACTCGTTGAATGGCGGGCCGATATTGCCGCTGAGCGAAATACACAACCATATTCCATCGTGTCGGATACCGTGCTGATACAGGTAGCCGACAAAATGCCCCACACATTATCCCAGTTATCGCAAATCAAAAACTTCGGACAAGCCAAAGCCTCCGATTTCGGACAGGATATTATTCGGATTATTCTGGCCAATAGTGGGGCTACCCAGCTCTTCTAGCGGCTGGTTCACAGGCTCATTCCGCCGTCTACGAAAATATTCTGGCCGGTGATAAACTTCCCGGCGTCCGAGGCCAAAAGCACGGCCATCGCGGCACAGTCGATGGGTTCGCCTACCGTTCCCAGCGGCGTCTCCTGCCTTTTCGTGATGCGTTCTTCCACCTCGGGCACCGGCTCCTTGATGCGGGGCGTGTCTATCACACCGGGCGCGAGATTGTTGACCGTCACCCCTTTGTCGGCCAGTTGCAAGGCCAGGTTCTGAACCATATTGAGCACAGCGGCTTTGCTGGCCGCATACACCAGCATAGCAGGATGCGGTTTGATTTGCTGAACGCTGCCGATCGTAATGATGCGGCCCCAGCCCCTTTCGATCATCGAAGGTGAGAACCGTTGTATCAGGAGCATCGTAGACTTCACATTTACATTCATCTGAATATCAAAATCGCGCTGCGTGATCTGCTCCCATGGCTTTGCGATTTGCAAGGACGCGTTGATAACCAGGATATCGGGTTTTACATTTTTGCCCAGCTGCCTTTCGACCGATGCGACACTGCCAGTTTTGGAAAAATCAGCGCGGACTACCGAACTTTTTACGCCGAAGCGCCCAATCTCTGCCAGCACGTCCTCTACCTGATCCCGATCTTCGCGGTAATGCAGAATTACATCCGCACCGTACTCCGCGAAAGCAAGCGCTATCCCCTCGCCTATTCCCTGACTGGAACCTGTAATCAGCGCGGTTTTCCCTTTTAAACTGAGGTTTTCAGAAAGCTTTTTACTCATGTTGTTCTTTTACGGATGATGGCACATTTTTTATGGTTTGACAACTCGCGGATTGCCCGCACTAAAACCACGCCAGACATTTGAACCAACTTAACCATCCCCGATTATGCCCTCAAAGCTGATACTGGATTGCAGTAAAACCTTAAAAAAACGTGGGCTAACCATTGCTTTCGCCGAAAGTGCTACTGCCGGACGTCTCGCCTCCGAGTTTTCGTTGTGCCCCGACTCGGGCGGCATGCTGAAAGGCGGGCTTGTTTGCTACGACGCCCAGGTAAAAGAATGCGTTTTAGGGGTAGATCCCGGCCTGATTCAGCAGTTTACCCCTGAGTCCGAGGAGGTGACCAGAGAACTGGCTTTCCGCCTGCGCGACCTGATCAGCTCCGATATCCAGGTGGCCGTAACGGGCCTTACCACCCCGGGCGGAAGCGAAACACCCCAAAAGCCCGTGGGAACCATCTTCATCCATATTCTCATCAAAGATCGGTCGGTCGCCATACGAAAAGTATTCGAAGGATCCCCGGAGCAAATCGTGTTATCGGCCGCTGATTTAGCCGCGAAGACGATTATGGGTGAGTTAGAGACGATGTAAAGATTGGAGGTGGTTCAGATCGTAATGCATTCAGGCCGCACGCAAAGCAACGTTTGCTGAAATTCAAGCTAAATGTCAGATATTGCCGAATCGGAAACATTTCACTCGTAATGGGATTTGGCTTTAATCTGCTTGTTGTGTTTGTTTTTCTGCCATTGACTGTCGTATGCTTAATCATCTGGTTGTCAACAAACAAAAAACCTTTTATTAAGTCAGTTGCGATAGCCTGGGCCGGCTTGTTGGGCCTGGTGCTACTTTCCACCCTTGCCCGGGCACTTACTTCAAAGGTGATATTAACCAAAGATGACTATTACGGCAATTATGTCATCAAACGCGACTATTTCCCCGGGAAGCAAACTGATTGGCAATACAATAGCTTCCGATTTGAACTAAAAAGCAACGATTCTATTTACTTCCACATCACCGATGGAGCGAAAATCACAAAGACATATCGTGGCGTAGTCGAAATGCCCAGTACGTATCGCTCCAAACGACTGAACATTACCATGCAAATGCCTACCCATCATATTGTGATGGAAAATCCGACCACATATCGCGGAATATGGAGTTTTTACCTGGTCTTCCATTCATCGGAATTCGGCAACGTATTTTTTGAGAAAGGCGACTGGGAACCGATCCCCTAAGGACTGCTGAATCAATGTCGGCATTGGAAGGAGATGAAATCTACTTTGTTACCGATCAGGATAAATTCAAGAACCGGGTGCAATAGTTCATAAACGGCTCGATAGGATGAAATGAGCAATTTACTGCTTCGTACATTGGTAATATATTCAACAACCGAAAAAGAAATTATGGAGATTACAAGAATAGGCAGCAGACCATCCGGCAAGGGCCCGGAAGACTGGTTCACAGGCGCAGTCAGGATCGATCCGCTTTTTGAACCCAACGACGCGCGGCGTGCCGCATCAGCCCTGGTTACTTTTGAGCCCGGTGCAAGAACGGCCTGGCACACCCACCCGCTGGGCCAAACGCTGATCGTCACGGCAGGCAGCGGCTGGGTTCAGCGCGAGGGCGGACCGGTAGAGCAAATTTTCCCGGGCGACGTAATTTGGTTTGAAGCCAATGAAAAGCACTGGCACGGAGCAACTGCAACAACAGGCATGAGCCACATCGCCATTCAGGAGAATTTGAATGGTAAGGTGGTTGAATGGATGGAGAAAGTTACAGAGGAACAGTATGGCATCTAACCCGGCAAGTATCCGCATGAAACTCATCACAACAATAGCGTTGGCCGTATTCGGTGCAGCGCTGCAACCTGCGTTAGCTCAAAACAAGGACTGGATGGTACGGATCGCCAAAATCGAGATTGATAGTGCATATCTCGAACCTTATAAGGCAGCAATCCGCGAACATACCCGGGCTGCTGTTGCTTCTGAGCCCGGTGTGCTCGCTTTATACGCCATGCACGACAAAGTGCACCCCACTCACGTAACCGTTTTTGAAGTTTATGCCAGCAAACAGGCTTATGAGGCCCATTTAAAAACAGCTCATTTTCAAAAATACAAGACAGGGACGCTCAAAATGGTAAAGTCACTGCAACTTATTGATGTCGATCCGATTGCATTTGGCGCAAAACCGGAAATTCTGGATAAAAAAAGAGACTAGCTCAAATAGAGTTCCCGGCCAGCTGCTTTAATTCCGAAGTAAGCTATTACCGGGTATTCAAAAAACTCACTAACAGCTTCCCGAAAGAGTTCCAGGAGCAGCACCGCTAAGCGCTCAACTTAACCTTTTATTCCGGCCAGCCATGAAAAAGATTGCTTTTATTCTTGTATTTCTATTCTCACAAAAGGCTTTTTCACAACATCAGAAAATCGACATTCCGGCAGACTCTACACTGAAAAGGCTTATGCATGAGTACAAGGTCCCGGCATTGGCGATCGGAGTGATTGAGAATGGCCAGGTTTCCCAAACAAAAGTGTTAGGTGAACTGAAAAAGGGAGTACCAGCGCCCCCCAATGCCATTTTTCAGGTGGCTTCACTGACCAAGCCTATTACCGAAATGACGACTTTACGGCTGGTCAGCAAGGGGCTATGGGATCTGGATGAACCGCTCTTCCATTATTGGACAGATCCTCAGGTAGCTGATGACGCACGCCACCGGCGATTAACAACCAGGCATGTTATTTCACATCAAACGGGATTTGTGAATTGGAGATGGTTACATAAAAGCGGCAAGCTGACTTTTGATTTTGAACCCGGAACGCAAACGCACTATTCCGGGGAAGGACTTGAATATTTGAAACAGGCTCTTGTAAAGAAGTTCAAATTACCGTTTGAAGAAATCGTCGGAAAATATCTTCTCAAACCCGACAAAATGATCGATACCCGATTCTACTGGGATAAAGGTATGGATGAAGGCCGGTTTGCGTTAGCACACGACCGTAATGGAGAACCGCTTCCGGTTAAAAAGTACACACAACCGTCTGCCGCAGATTTGCTGATGACCACCATTGCCGACTATACCCTATTTGGATCCAACGTATTGAATAAAAAAGAATTAAGCGATCAGGTATACAGCGAAATGATCACATTTCAGGACAAAGAGCATACATACGGATTAGGATGGCAGCTTTTTAAAGGTCTGAGTAACGATGAATTTGTGATAATGCATTCCGGGGCCGATCCCGGTGTGCGGACTATCATCATCCTATTACCAAAGTCGCAGCGAGGGATCGTAATATTCACCAACGGCGATGCCGGCATGTCTTTGATTAGAAACATTCTGAGCCGATCACTTGATCTGGGTGACGAAATAATTGAGCGTGCGAAATAACCGTCACGAGTGGAGAATGTTGACCATCTAATGTAAAAAATTTGGGACCACGATATTTCAATTTGTTGACTTTTGCCAATGCCAATCAACTTTATGTCCGTAAAAATATCCGTTTTGTCAATTCTCTTCATCACCCTGACTGCTTCTGGCCAGACGGCGGATTGTCCTGAAAAGATCAACCTGTTACCCATGTTTGGAAACGCGGTGAAGTGTCCTGAGCAGATCCAGGCCGACAGCGCTTTCCTTCAAACTGTCGACAAGCAATATAAGGGGGATCGTAAAAGAACCGCAAAAGACTGGACCCAGCGCGCCTGGGCTTATTTCAATCGAAATGTGCCAGATATGGCGATGATGCGTTTGCTACGCAAGGTTGAACACCAGGACGCCGACCAACTTTGGCGATAGCTAATTTTGGGCAAAGTTCGTAGAAACTTCGGGGATCAAAGCGCGACTCGTGCGCCCTGGGCAAGCCGGAACCAGAGCATGGAATGCAACCAGCCATGACCGAATCTACCTCGTCTTTGCCATAGAGCCCGTGGATCATGTCGTCAAATCACCCTAGCCTAGCCAGCAAGTAATCTCGGAAGGTGGCGGACAACGGCAGGACGCGACCGGCCAGGGTGATCTGATGTCTTTCAATCTTGTCGATTTTGGATACAGATATGACAAAAGATTTATGGATCTGCACGAACGCTTCGCGAGGTAATTTTTCAAAAATCTCTGCAAGTTTCATTCGGGTCAGCACCTTCCGGTCGGATGCATGGAAAGTGAGGTAATTCCTGTCAGCTTCAATATAAAGCAGTGAGTCGAGATCAATGCGCGCCCAGTCGTAACCGGTTTTGACGAAAATATAATCACATGGCTTTGACCCGTTTACAATCTTTGAAAATTGTGCAGTAACCCGGTCGGTGGTTTGCAAGAAGCGGCCAAGGCCAATTGGTTTCAGCAAATAATCCGTCGCGGCAAGATCGAATCCCTCTACGGCATATTGCGAATGAGCAGTGGTAAAAACAATATGTACCGACGGAGAGAGTATCCGGGCCAGTTCCAAGCCCGACAAATCGGGCATCTGGATGTCCAGAAATATCAGATCGACGGGATTATCTTTAATAAAAGCCAATGCCTCCGCTCCGCTGGAAAATGCGCCTAAAACGTTCAGGACAGGCACCTTACCCGCATGGGACTGCAAAACACTTAATCCGATAGGCTCATCGTCAACGAAAATACAGCGAATACATGCCGGATCTCTTTTCACAATAACTGCTCGATTTGCTTGTACAAAGCCTCCCGGTCGGACGGTCGCTTTGCATGGATTGTCACAATTTTGCCCGACTTGTCCACTAATATATAGGAGGGAAACGTAAGGTTGCCTTGTTGAACATATATCTTGCGCAAATCTTCTACCAGCGCCTTCCCTGCCAGAATATGAGATCCTGCCAATTGATAGAATGCAATCATCTCGCGCCAGCTCTTCTCAGGATTTGGCCTGTGCTCGACAGCGATGTATGCAAACTCGACAGACTTGCCTTTGAAACGATCCTTTAATGCTTGATTGAAGGAAAATTCTTGCCTGCACGGACCGCACCATGTTCCCCATATATCGATGAAAACTACGCGTCCCTTATAGCCGCTTACAAGTGAATCAAGAGTGGGAATATCAGGTGAATTCGGTACGAAACGAATATCTGCTAATTCAGCCTCTGTTTTGACCAGACTTGCCAGAAAGGGTTTCATTTTCTTCCGCACATCGGGCATATATGGACTTTCGGGAAAGCGCTCTGCAAAGTCCTGATATGCTTCCTGCTGATATTCAAGGTTTCCCTGATCGATGCCATTGATCAGAAAAGAAGCCATTGCGTATTCCAGCACACGGCCCTTAAACCCATATTGCAAAGCAGTGTATTCCCAGTATCGTTCTCCTTTTTGGCGCACCAGCTGATTTATCTCCACAAAAGACTTTTTAAAAACCGCTTCCGCAATCCGGGTAAACTCATCTTTATTCGAAGCGAGGTGCTGGAGATAACGCGGGTAATAGCTGACCATGATTTGATAATGATAACTGTCCAGTGCGTTAGCATTAGAAAGCGCCACGGCTTCGTGCGCAGCTTTCAGGGTCCGCCGCCATTCATTTTGCCCATATTTGGATTTGTTATCCGAAGTCCATACGCCATTTTTCCAAACCAAGTCCCACAGTTTACTTACCGCGTAATATTGGATATCGGCCTTTGTCATGCGGACAAATGATGCCGACAGCCTACTAGTCTTCAATAGTAACAGCGCAGATTGCCGTGCTTGGCCCAGGTCAGTGAGAATTTGTTCAGGCGCGCTAAGGGTATCGTTCCAAGTCTGCTCGCCAAGGTTATAGGTCGTTAAACCTAATTGTCGTCGAAACTGGTTTTCCTTTCCTACACTCCCACCGAACTTCAAGGTTTTTAGCGAATCATCTGTTTCCATCACAAGTGTTTTACCCGGTTCGGCATACAGTTGCAGGCGCTTTCCGGCATATATCAAAAAAATGATCTGCGGCTTTTCTACCGGGAGGCGAATCGAGAACTTTCCCTTGCGGTCCGGCACCACCTCGACCGAATTGGCTGCATTCTGCCAGCAATCGAATGGCACATTGAAGACTAATGCTTTCGCTGGTTGAGTGGATGAAATTTTTCCGGATACTGTCATTTGGGCATGGGCAGTAGTAAACGCTGCCAGTGCGGCGCCTAAGAAGAATAGTCTCATATGGATGTTACGGTTAATGCAGACGAATGCGCAGCCGGACATTGTACTGCCCGGCTACTTCACCGAAAGTCAGCGAGTGCCTGCCGGAATAAATAAGTTGAAGGCGTTTCTGCGTATTTTGAATACCGGTGCCCAAACCTTCCTGACCAGATCTGAGGGGAAATAAGCTGTTTTGAATGGATAGGTCGAGCGTACTGTCACGAACCGTCAATGCCAATTTTATAAAACTGTCCTGATCGATTCTGATTCCGTATCTGAAAGCATTTTCGACAAACGGCACCAACAGAAACGGGGCAATGTGAGCAGGAAGGCCGTCATAGACAAGATCCGTTTGCACCCGGATTGTATCGCGCTCAGGTAACCGCAATTGCTGCAAATGAAGGTAATCTTCCAAAAAGCTTATTTCCTGCGCAACAGGGGTGAAATCCTTCTGCGCTCCTTTGACGGTATAGCGCATAATATTAGAGAGCTGCTCGATGCATTGGGCCGTTTTGTCCGCGTTTTCAGCAAGCGCGGTTCCGTATAGCGTATTTAAAGTGTTAAAGAAAAAATGTGGATTAATTTGAGCCCTTAAGGTCGTTAGTTCTGCCTGCGCTTGCTGCATTTGCCGATCGGCTTTGTTTATACGTTGATGCATAAAATCCCTGAACAACGCGTAGCAAAAACAGTAAGCCGCAAAAGCTGACGAAGGCCCCCACACAAAATTAATCTGCCCTCCGGATTTCCACTGGTTGCGGGCTGCCAACAGGACGACAAAACCCGCAGAAAAGAGGCAAGTGCCCAGAACGAAATAGATAAATGGCTTTTTCTTAAATACATAGTGGTAATTGTATTCGGCGATGAATGTGCCCGCTAAAATCACCACCCAAACAGCCTGATAATAGTTGTGATTGACAAATCGCTGCCACTGTGTAACTGCTGAGCCATCCATATTGGTAGCATACACACCGCCGGTGTTAACTTCATACCAGTAAACAAGTACATCGCTGGCCTCGATTCCCGCCCAGATCAGAAGCGCGTGCAGAAGCCATTGTTGCCAGATTGCGAGACGTGGAGATTGCATGAATTGACAAAAGATTGTATCCAAAGCAAGCATAATCCGTTTTACCCCGCAACAAAAAGTGCTGAATGACGAAGAATTTGGGTTGAAACACCCATTTCATAGCAAATTTGAATCTAAGCATGTGAGTGGTCAACAACCATTAGTTCCCCGCTAGGAACGACCCCTTCTGTTATCACCGTAGTTATACTTGACTGGTCAATTAAAGGACTGCCTGAATTCGAGTGGCGATTTCGATGTCTTATTTCTGAATAAACGGTGAAACGATTGTGGCTTCATGACTTGAATACGAAAAATAGCCATATTCCTTTATTTTACTAGCTAAGGAATAGCCGTGAAAGAAATCGGGGTGGACAACTAACACGATTCCTTGCCCCGTTTACGATTGGCTAAGGATTCCTCGAACCAATCAAACCCGATCATCTTTTTGCCGGTGATTAAATACTCCCCATACGACAGTTTGACGTTCAATAGGCCCCCACTCCGTGGCAGATAGCCGCTACCATTTTCTGGTTTTCATACTGGTCTTTAATGATGGCCTGCAAGGTCGTATCATCAGGAAAATCATACATTGTGGCATGACCGCCGGCCAGGTAAACGCAGTCGAAGGTTTGTCCTTGTACTTCTTTCAGGCCTTTGGTATTATCCAGCTGCTTCATAAACGCAGGGTTCTCCAGATAGCTTTTTGAGAGCTTATCCAGCACCAATGGTTTCAAACTTTCCGGATCAAGTGGAACGCGTCCCCCTTTCGGACTGGCGATTGTTATATCCCAATTTTTTTCCTTGGCAGCATGATAAATGTGCGTGAGTTCACTTAACCATAAGCCGGTAGGCAGAACACCACTAGCATACATGCTTACATTGGTCACAATCAGTAAAATTTTCATTGTTTATTGTGGGTATGATTCATGATGTAGGTTATTCCATCTCGATGAGAAGTTACAGTAAAATCAGGAAACCGCGCTTTAAATTTTTGAGAACTAAACAAGTTGTCATGTTGGTAACGAGGCAACAATTCCTGAACTTCTTTCAGTTGTTTGTTAAATAAGCCGCCTATAATAAACACCCACCTCCTAATGACCGTATAGCTGAACTCTTTTTGATAAATATCAGAAGCCAGTTGGATGAGTTGCTTGTAGGTCAACCGGTTGTCATCACACGGCAAATGCCAGGTTTGCTGGTAAGCATTGGGGGTATTGCCAATCAATGCCATAGCACGGCTGGCATCGGGCGTCCAGATTAGCGTTCGTAATGTATCGTCTTTCAAAGGGACCCGAAGCGCTTTATTTTGCTGAATGCGTTCGAAAATGAAAGTATTGGTCAAGCTTTGCGTTTTGTCAGGTCCATAAAATTCGGGGGCCCGACAAATAACGGCTTCTATCTGGCTGGCTTCCATTGCCGCTAGCAACATTTCGGCGATTTGTTTTCGAACCTCTCCCTTCTTGCCAAACGGTGCAAATGGACTGAGCTCCGTCAATGGCTGATCATTTTGGGGATACATGTAAGTATTATCAAAAAAGACCAATTTAGCCCGATGTTTTTGACAAGCCCTAATCACATTCTGCATCATCCTCGGAAATTGTTCCACCCACAAGCTGGTATCCATAGGTAAGCCAACGGTGAGATAAACGATGGTGCTTCCCTTTACAGCCTGCTCTGTTTGAGCTTCATCCAGTAAGTTGGCCGACACAAGCGTATCGGAATCATTGACCTTTTTGGGATTTCTACTAACCAGCCTGATATCAGAGGTATACTTTCGTTTTAGGTCTCTGGCTAATTCCTCGGCAATCTGTCCGTTTGCTCCTAGTATGGTTTGCATGGGTGGATTCTTTATGTCTGGCATGACTTACAGCTACTCTTAAGCGTAGTCATAAGTTTGTTATTGATCTATCAACACAAAGTTCGCGGTCTGCTTAGCGTGAGTGTTATCCGAATCAACGGAATTTGAAACATAATCTCAGGCGCTTTGCAGAGGTCCGCGTTAGGCAGGCCTGAAGCAGGGTTTGTTGCTTCTTCACCCCTTGTTTGCAGGTATCGTCTTTGTCTTCCACTGGTTTGCCTTTGAAGACATTTCTAAGCATCGTAGGCATGATGCATTCAAACTGCGATTGCAGCACCATGAACTGGGAAGTGAGCGAGTTGCACGCCTGATCGGTGGCAATGTTGATCAGTTTGGCCTCCATGCCTGAGGCAGTGACCTTTTTTGTTTGGTTGCACCAGTCATCAGGGTGTACCTTTTTGCCAAGGGAGATTTCGTCATCAAGACCGTCGATGGTAATTCGGACGTAAATCGGCGCTTTGCCGTCTTTGGTTGCTTTGGCTTTGAATAGCCAGAAGAGGATCGAAAGTTTCTGATTGCTTTTCATCCTTCACATTTTTAAGTGATCTAATGTTCCCTGCGGGGACTTCCCACAGGCGACGCATCGATTTCCTCAAAACCACATCACCCAAGCTATTTTCGGAAATTCGGTCACCTAATTTAGAAAATCAGATAGGTAACCGAAACGGTAACCGAATCAGATAGGTTACTTTGATCAGGAATGACTCGAAAATTTTGAAACCAGCTGATTTTCAGGACAATTTAAAACAAAAAAGCGCCCTTTGAGGCGCTTCAAGTGATCCCGCTGGGATTCGAACCCAGGACCCATACATTAAAAGTGTATTGCTCTACCAGCTGAGCTACGGAATCGTTTTTCTACTTGCGTGATGGCTTTCGAAGCTTTGCGTTCTTGGATTAGCCGTGGCGTTTTCCTTAATTGCGATGCAAAAGTAGAATTCTTTAAAGTATAATGCAAGTACACAACAAGAAAAAACTGTTTTTTTCGTTTTTATTCCTGGCTTTTTTCACGCCGGATGCCGCTTTTTGTGCCAACCAGAAAGAGCTCAAAACGGCTGATTCTCTGTTTGCTATCGCCAGGTATCCGGAGGCCCAAACCCTCTACAAAAAAAATTTCAGCTTGACTGAAAAAAATAGCCAGGTACTCCTTTTGAAGCTCGCTTTTCTCGCGGAAAAGACCAACAATTACACCGACTGCCTTTTTTTTCTGAGCAAATTGGCCCTCGTGCAGCCTTCAAGGCACCTTTTTGAGAAAATGGACAAGCTCGCCAAAGAACAAAATCTAAGTGGCTATGAATTCGACGATTACAACTATTTCATAATATTTTATCGAAAATATGGTGACTACATTCCGATATTGCTCCTAACTTTGGGCACCTATATAGTTGTCATAATGGTAACAAAGACACGTAGGAAGGAGCCTATTTTGCAGATTCACAAAGTTTCTATTATCGTTTATCTGCTCGCATTACTGGGAATACTAAATGTGCCTTCTCTTTATCAAACGTGCATCATTGTGAATGAAAATACCTTCCTGCGCGACGAGCCTTCATCGGCTGCGGGTGTCGTGGATAGGGTCGGCAAGGGCCATAAACTGACAATTATAGGGTCTGTGGACCATTGGGACAGGGTCATTTGGAACAACCGGATCGTGTATATTCGTAAAAGCGACCTGTGGAACATTTGACAAACCCGGTTGGTATCATTTTTGCAACATATGAGTTTGTATGTATATTTAGGAGTCAAATTTTTTAATTAACGCTGTATGAAAAAGCCAATGAAACGTTTTTTACTATTGATCGCAGGAGTTTTGATGTTAGGTTTTGTTACCTCTTGTAAAGAAGAAGGACCTCATAAAGATGACATTGTGAAGTTGTCCGCCGTCATCAATAGTAGCGCCACGATGCCAAAAGCTACATCTTCCGCGCAGGGAACTGGTGTTTTTGAATACAACAAAGCTACCATGGAGCTGAAATACAACATCACTTACCAGAACATTACTCCGACGTCAGTGAACATTCACGCTGCTAATCCTGCATGGCAAGTCGGTGGCATTGTTTTCCCGCTTGCTGACAAACCAACCACCAACCAGGTGCAAGGCTCAGTGAAGCTCAATTTGGAGCAGCAAACACAGCTTATCACTGGTATGATGTATGTAAATATCCCAACCGAACTGTACTACTACGGTGAAATCCGCGGACAGATCCTGGTCGACAAATTCGAGAAATAATCAACGTTATTACCATATAAAAAGGCTTTCAGGAACGATCCCGAAAGCCTTTTTTAATGCCTTACTTCTTGCCTTTCTTCTTTTTCCTCGATTCGAACTCCTCCACTTCCCGCATCAGCGCACCGAGATCGTCGGGCGCGTCGGTGGTGAATTCGAGCGTCTCCGCGTAATCTTCGGCGGTCAGCTTCACTACGGCAATGGGCTTATCAAGGTATTGCTGTATCTGATCGAGTACCGGCTTTTCTTCTTCACTGCAAAACGATACGGCGATACCTTTCTGCATTCCCCGACCGGTACGGCCTACACGGTGAACGTAGTTTTCGGGCTGCTCGGGTAAATCGTAGTTGATCACATAATCCACATTCGGGATATCGATCCCGCGCGCACTCACGTCGGTCGCGATCAGCACTTTTACATTACCTTTCTTAAACTCGTTCATGGCCGTGAGCCGATCGGCCTGCTCCTTATCCCCGTGAATGGTCAGGCTTTTGATTTCCATGCGTTCGAGCGCGTTGTACACACGCTCGGCGCGCACCTTCGTGCGTACGAACACGAGAATTTTCTTTTCGGCATTCTGGCGAATGACCCGTTCGAGAAAAAAACGCTTGTCGTCCATCGCCACAAATGCAACGGAATGGTCGATGTTCTTCGCAACAGGGTTTTTAGGGGAAATCTGAATACGGATTGCATTCCTGACCAGCGAATACGCTAGTTTCTTGATCTTTTCATCTATCGTCGCCGAGAAAAAAAGCGTCTGTCGTCGCTTAGGCAAATGCCGGATCAGGTCCTGGATATCCTTAATAAACCCGAGGTCGAGCATATGGTCGGCTTCGTCGAGAATAAGCGTGTCCACGCGGTCGAGCTTGATGTGGCCCTGGCTCACGAGGTCGAACATCCGGCCGGGCGTCGAAACGAGAATATCAATACCTTTTTCGAGTTTTGCGATCTGAGGCCCCTGCTCCACCCCGCCGAACACGCTGAAAGTTTTCACTTTGGTGTGGCGCGAAATGCTCACAAAAACGTCGGCAATCTGAATCGCCAATTCTCGCGTAGGCACCATAACGACACATTTGATCCCCTCCGACCGGCTCGATGTCTTCTGTTTATGCAGCTTGTCCACCACCGGGATCGCAAAAGCGGCCGTTTTGCCGGTGCCCGTCTGCGCAATAGCCAGCACGTCTTCCCCTTTCATCACCGCCGGAATGGCTTTAAACTGAATATCGGTCGGTTTTTTGAACCCGGCTGCTTCCAGACTCCGCTTGATTTCCGCGGCAATGGGGTAATCTTCAAATTTCATAGGCAAATAATGGGCAGACCGACCCCGGCCTGCCCTTCGTTTTAATGGAGTGCAAAGATAACCGGTTATCCGGCATTGCATAAGGTATTAAAGGCCCGGCTCGTAAAACTGCAACCGGTTTCGGAGCGTGGCGATCTCCCTGTCCAAATGCTCAATACGGCTCAGCAGACCCTGAATGGCTTCGATCCCTTCCAGATTGATGTCAAGCTCGTGATGAAGACGGATAATCCGCTCGATACGGTTCAGCTGCGGGACCTGTAAAAAGCGCGCATCGCCGACGATCACCGTTTCGATCAGATCGTGTTCCTGCAATGACTCTACAAATGCGTATTCCACATCGTAGCTCGCGCAAAATACCTCAATGGCAATTAACTGATCATTTTCCATATCGTTTTCAGGATTTAGACAATTCTGTAAACAACTCCTTCTGGCGGTCGGTCAGGTTGGTAGGGATCTTGACATCGAAAGTCACGTAAAGATCCCCGAACTGGCCGTCCTGTTTGTAAACCGGAAAACCCTTGCCTTTCAAACGAACCACGCTGCCGTTCTGTGTCTCAGGCTTCACGGGCAGCTTCACTTTCCCGCTCAATGTCTCCACCACGAGCTCGCCGCCCAGTACAGCGGTGTAAAGGTCCAGATCTGCTTTCAAATGCAGGTCATTGCCCGACCTTCTGAATTTCTCGTCGGCTCCAACCGAAAAAGTAATGTACAAATCTCCGTTGGGCCCGCCGTTGCTTCCAGGTCCGCCATGGCCGGCTATTTTAATGGTTTGCCCGTTTTCAACACCTGCCGGCACGGTAATGCGGATGTTCTTGCCATTCACCGTCAGGGTTTGCTTGTGTGTTTCGTACGCATCGCGAAGGCCCAAATGGATTTCAGCCTGGTAATCTTGTCCTCGGAAACGCGCCTGCCGACCGCCGCCGAAGCCTGAGCCGAACATCGACTCGAAGAAATCAGAAAAGCCTTCGCTGCTGCCGCCATACCATTGCCCCTCCTGCCCCCCTGCCTGGCTGCGCGCCTGTCGTGCCCGCTCGAATTCCTCGCTATGTTGCCAGTCTTTGCCGTACTTATCGTACTTCTTCCGCTTTTCCGGGTCGCTCAGCACCTCATTCGCTTCGTTCAGCTCCTGAAACTTCTTCTGCGCTTCCTTGTCGTTCGGATTCAGATCGGGGTGGTATTTCCTCGCCAGTTTTCTGTAAGCATTCTTAATGGCCTTATCGTCAGCATTTTTGTCAAGTCCGAGTATCTGATAATAATCTACAAAAGCCATAAATATTCAATCTGTTGAAGTGAATAGTGGTTTATAAAACGGTCTCCTACTTTCGTGCCAGCATTTTCAGGTACAATTCTTCTACTTTCTGGCGTGCCCACGGCGTTTTCCGGAGAAATTTAAGGCTCGATTTCACGCTGGGGTCGTGCTGAAAGCTATTGATATTGACATAATAACCCATTTGCTCCCAGCCGTAATAATCCACCAGTTCGTTCAAAATGGCTTCGAGTGTTTTGCCGTGAAGCGGGTTATTGGGTTGTGATTCCATGTATACCTTTTAAAAAATGTTGCTGTGTCTTTTAAAGTAGATTTCCCTTCTTAAATAATTATTATGCAGGTTGATTAGTTCAAAACCTAAAACCTGTCCGATGGATCAGATAAAATGGGGTATTATCGGCTGCGGCAATGTGACCGAAGTCAAAAGCGGGCCCGCATTCAACAAGGTACCCAACTCTTCGCTCGTAGCGGTTATGCGGCGCGACGGTGCGCTGGCCAAAGACTATGCCGAGCGCCACGGCGTACCCAAATGGTATGACGACGCCGAAGCGCTCATCAACGACCCCGATATCAATGCGATTTACATCGCCACACCGCCCGACGCCCACGAAAGCCTCGCTTTCAAGGCCATGCAAGCGGGGAAGCCCGTTTATATCGAAAAACCCATGGCCCGTACTGCCGCCGAATGCGACCGCATCAATGCAGAAAGCAAACGCACCGGCGTACCGGTTTTTGTAGCCTATTACCGGCGGGCGTTGGATTACTTCCTGAAAGTAAAAGAATTGATCGATAAAAAGGTGATCGGGGATGTTCGTTTCATCGATATCTGCCTCCAATGGCAGCCCTACGATGAAGAAGTCGGGCCGAATGCAAAGCCGCGCTGGCGCGTAAACCCGGAAATTTCGGGTGGCGGGCACTTCCACGACCTCGCTTCACACCAGTTCGACCTGCTGGAATTTATTTTCGGACCGATCCGCCACGCAACGGGGATCGCACGCAACCAGGCAGGCCTGTATGAGGCCGACGACATTGTGGTCGCCAATTTTGAATTCGAATCGGGTGTGTTGGGCAAAGGAAGCTGGTGCTATACCATCGACAAAGACCAGCGTGAAGATGAAACGCAGATCATCGGCTCCAAAGGCCGCATTACCTTTTCATTTTTCGAAAAATTTGACATTCACGTCGAAACGTCGGAAGGTATCGAGGTATTCCACATTCCTTATCCTCAGCACGTGCAGCAGCAGCTCATCGAATCGATCGTGCGGGAATTGCGGGGCGAAGGCAAGAGCCCCAGCAGCGGGGATACGGGCGCACGGGCGAACCTGATCATGGACAGGATAACCCAAAAGCAATAATTTTAGGGTGCGTAATACAAATGCACGGGATATTGCTGTTATTTAAAAGATTCTTAGTACTCAAATTCAACAGTCATGGCCAAAGGAAAAAACCTGGACAAAGGGAGCACCAAAAAGGAAGCTACTAAATCCCTGAAAGAAAAAAGAGCCGACAAAAAGGCAAAAAAGGATGGCAAGAAAGACTATTGATCTTTCCGAAACCTCCTTCCGAATGGCTCCCGCAATGCAATGCAGGAGCCATTTCGCTTTTAATAGATCTCGCGGTTGGTCTTGTATTTGGAGAGCCGTTTCCGCGAGCGGACAATTTTCGAATGGATCCTGTTCTTTTCATCCGGCGTAAGGATGTCATCGGCAAGCGCTTTGTCGATCGTCAGCTCGATGGCATTGCGCTCTTTTTTCAATTTGGCATATTCGTTGGCGGTCAGCTTATGGCTTTTGTACGCGGCTTCAATCTGGCCGTTGAGCTTCCGGAGCTCCGCTTTGAAATTCTGCGAATAGGCACTTGGGGTTATGAGTATGGTAATAAGGCTGGCAAAAAGTAATTTCATGGCTGTAAGGAACGTGTTAATGTGGCTGTTTAAAACTGATGCGAATATAAACCGGCCAGCATAAACAGTGCCAGCCTGGCTTAGTGACTGGTGCAGATAGTGCGCAAGTTTCGGGTTGGCAACCCAGGCGAAGCAGGCCAAATTTGTATCAACAAATTAAAAAATCCAATGGACCAGCAAGCTTATAACTACGACAAAATCGCGAAAGCCATCGAGTACATCGTGGCCAACGCCAAAGAACAGCCGACGCTCAACGAGGTTGCCGACGAGGTCAGCATCAGCCAGTTTCACTTCCAGCGCATGTTTTCGGAATGGGCGGGCGTAAGCCCCAAACGGTTCCTGCAATACATTACGGCGGGATACCTGAAAGACCGGATCAGGGATTCGAACAACCTGGCCGAACTGGCCGAATCGGCCGGGCTTTCCAGCCAAAGCCGCGTATACGACCACTTCATTTCGATTGAGGGAGTGACCCCGCAGGAATACAAAAGTGCCGGCAAGGGACTGGTAATCAGTTACGGATTTCACGAAACTCCCTTTGGAGACTGTTTCATTGCCGCTACTGAGCGGGGGATTTGCGCCATGGCATTCGTGGACGATGCCACGCGTGACTTTCAGCTCATTGAACTAGCCCGCAAATGGCACTACGCCACCATCCGCCCCGACCAGCAACTGACGGCGGGTTATGTGCAGCGCATTTTCAACCCTGCTCAGCAATCGCTCGGAAAGCTACCGTTGCTCGTCCAAGGCACCAATTTTCAGCTGAAAGTATGGGAAGCATTGCTCAGCATCCCGCAGGGGGCCGTGACGACCTACCAGCAAATCGCCGAGCGTATCGGCCACCCGAAAGCCGTCCGCGCCGTAGGTTCGGCTGTGGGCGACAACCCGATCGCCTACATTATCCCCTGCCACCGGGTAATCCGTAAAGAAGGCGTTCTTGGCGAGTACCGATGGGGTAGCTTACGTAAAAAAGCATTGATTGGTTGGGAGGCAGCCCGTCAGGATGAGGAATATTTTGCACAGAAACAGGCTGCATTGAAATAGTACATTAAAAATAAATTGTCACTGTAATGGATTGTACGACAATTTAATAGGCACTTGACAATGCAATTTTTCCGTGTTGGACTGATTATGGATGCATTGTTTCCAAACTATCAACCATAATTAGTACATCAACATGAAAAAGCAACTAATCCTATCACTGGCAGTTTTCGCTCTGATCGTCACCGCGACTTCGGCCAGCTTTGCGCAGTTCTCACTCGGCTTACAAGGCGGGATCGCCAAATCGAATGTGGAAGATTCGAAAACGGTAGCGGGCGGTGGCGTGAACCTTCGTGTATTTGCTTCCCCGCAATTCGCGGTCGGGGTTGCCGGTAAGATCTATGCCGACGGCAGCGACTATAACGTGGCCGGGCAAAAACTGAGCACCACCGGAACACTCACTCCCGTGACCGGTACCGTCGATTATTTCTTCACTGAAGGCGCCATCCGCCCGTACATCGGTGGTGACGCCGGGGTGTATTTCTCGAAGTACAAAGCGAAATGGAATGGTGAAACGGTGCTGGAATCATCGAAGCATAGCAATTTCGGAGCAGCGCCGAGGGCCGGTTTGGTATTCGCATTCGGGAACCTGGGTATTCAGGTGGAGGGTATTTACCACTTTGTGTTCGGTAACAAAAACCATGATTCCGAAACCGGCTCACCTAACAATATTGACTTCGAATCGACCTCGAAATTTGGTGGGGTGAACGTTGGTATCATATTCGGGCTTGGCGGCAAGTAATAGCTGGCAAAGCATTCAAAAGGGAAACGCGCCACATCGGCGCGTTTTTTTGTGGTGTTGGAATCCCGCATTAACTTGCCCGCTCATTTAGCAGGTTCCCATTGGCACAACCATCATCATTTTCAGGACAAATTTGCAACTGGCTGACTTCCATTTCATTCCAGTGCCGTGCTGCGAATGAGCCGGATTGGGCACTGCCGGTTCTGGAAATAGCCGCCAGTGATCGCGTGGTGCTGAAAGTGATACCGGTGGACCTAGCTACCTGGCAGAAAATAAACCAGGAAGGTTTGTTAAACCTGTCAAGCAACTACCTGCAAGCCACTCGCAGCCAGGGGGTTCCGGCAGTGCTACTTTGGGAAGATTACTGGCTGGCCCGGAAAAGCATTGTGCAATCGCGGCTGGCCGCCATGCTCGGCATTTCGGCAAAAATTCCCGCGCGCCTGACGCTCGCACGAAGAATCGACAAGGCCGCGACCGAGCATTTCCTGGAAACTAATCACCTGAACGGCAGCACACTATCGAAGTTTCGTTACGGCCTTTTTTTACCAAAACGATATTATCGCGTATTACCGGAAGGCTTCGTTTTCGACGCGTCGGCCGATGAAATGCTGGTGGCTGTCGCTACTTTCAGCAATGCGCGAATTTTTGAACAAAATGGAAAGCCTTTCCGCTCGCATGAGCTGATCCGGTTCGCGAGCTTGCTGAACACCAATGTGGTGGGCGCGCTGGACAAACTGCTGAACGCATTCATCCGCGAAAAGGCACCGGACGATATCATGACCTACGCCGACCTGGAATGGTCCGACGGCCGGAGCTACAAGCGGCTTGGGTTTGAAGAAAGAGGATATATGCCTCCTCGAAAAGCTCTTGTGGAGCTAGCGGACATGCGCCGGGTGCGTACGCCCGTAGAAACTGGCCAGCCTACCGGAGAATCGCCGGTTGAATACTTAACAGTGTATAATTTGGGCAGCATCAAATACGTGAGGGACATTAAAACGAATGCAAATGAGTCCTGAAACACCGCTATTAATCATTCTGGGCCCGACGGCGTCGGGCAAAACACATCTGGCAACCCGTGTCGCATATGAGATCGGAGGCGAAATCCTCAGCGCTGACTCGCGGCAGGTGTACCGGCAAATGGACATCGGAACGGGCAAGGACCTCGACGAGTACGTGGTGAATGGGGTCCCGGTCCCCTACCACCTGATCAACATCCGCGATGCCGGCGATAAATACAACGTGAATGATTTCCAGCATGATTTCGCGGATTCATACCAACAAACACTTGCCAATGGCCACATTCCGATCGTTTGCGGCGGAACCGGGTTCTATATATATGCATTGCTAAAAGGCCACGCGAATGACACGGTACCGGTGAACGAGTCGCTACGTGCGATATTGGAGTCACTTTCGAACGAGGAGCTTTTGGCAAAATTTCTCAATTCCGACTCCCGTTACCATGCACTGGCGGATATTTCCACACGCAAAAGACTCGTCCGCGCGCTGGAAATCGCCGCTTACCTGAACGAGCATCCTGAAACAGACGTAGACTTTGGGGCAGAATCCGTTACCTATACCGCGCTGCTTTTCGGGCTGAACCCGACCGTCGAAACCCGGCGGGAACGCATTAGCAACAGGCTAATGACCAGGTTAAAGCATGGTTTAATAGAAGAAGTACAAAATCTTTTAAATCAAGGCATTGCACCCGATTCATTGATCTACTATGGTTTGGAGTACAAGTATGTAACCCTGTATCTCACCGGCGCGATGACTTTCGAAGAAATGCGTACCAAACTCGAAACGGAGATCCACCGGTTTGCCAAGCGGCAGATGACCTTTTTCAGGAAAATGGAAAAGGACGGACTGATAATCAACTGGATACCCGACGAGTGGCCCGAAAGCGAGAAAATCCAATTTATAATTGCGCGTTACCGGGAATTTAAAAGCGGTAATGCCGGTAATATGTCAGTGTAAACCAACCAAAAAAACGTCTTTAACTAATGAATCGCAAATGGAGCAGCCTGTTATTGCTGCTGGTACTGAGTGTAACGGATGCATACCTCCTCGCGCATCCGAATCTGATCGGGAAAATCGGTGTGCTGGTGTACAAGCATCACTATATCCGCAATTTTCCAAGAGCGCTGCTCACCGTCATGATCGTGGTGGGCTTATCGCTGGCTATTTGTGAGCTGGTTTACAGATTTACACAAAAGAAGACGGCTATTTTCAGCTATCTCGCTCTGACGGGCATTGCGTTGTTCTGGTTTATGTACGTGTTTGTGACTTTTTCGTCATTTTCCTACCGAATTACGGGCAAGTCGTTCATTTACGGGGCACATTTGTTGCCGGTCATACTGGCGGGGTTGAACCTGAGGTATCTCGTCAAACGGATACTGGCCAGGGAACCGCTTAACGATGCCTTAACAGAAGGAAAAAGTGGCTCAGGAGCAGTCTAGCGGGGCTATAACACCATAATTTGTTGCTCAAACGGCATGAGACAATAGAATATTCTCATAAATCCTTCAAATTGTGTAATATTATTGTTTCCGTCTTGAATTTTCACAAATAAACCACGGATAATAATAGAAAGTACGCGGTTTTTTAGGATATTGCGGCTTGTGTCGGACCGGGAAATGGTTAAACCCGCAGCCATTTAACACAAAATTAACTTGTTGGGCAAGTAAATCGCTGTTAACGAAAAACTTTGGCTTGAATTGACCGATTAGCCTGCCTGTTCATTAACCTTTTTAATTTTATTCTTATTTCTATGTCCCAAATAGCTGAATTGACCCTTGACGGTAAAAAGTACGAGTTCCCGATAATTGAAGGAAGTGAGCAGGAAAAGGCGATAGATATTTCCAAATTGCGCGACCAGACAGGGTATATTACGATTGACCCAGGTTACAAGAATACCGGCGCGACCAAAAGCGCCATTACATTTCTGGACGGTGAAGAAGGCGTACTGAATTACAGAGGTTACTCGATCGAGGACCTGGCCGAAAAATCTTCCTTCCTCGAAGTAGCATACCTGCTCATTTACGGAGAGCTTCCTACCGAAAAACAATTCGCTGAATTTGAACATGAAATCCGCACGCATACGCTCGTAAACGAGGATATGCGCAAGATTTTCGAAGGCTTCCCGGTGAATGCACACCCGATGGGCGTGCTGTCGTCGCTGGTGAGCGCGATGAGCGCTTTCTACCCGGATGCCAACGCGCAGAATTCGGAAGCGGAAACGCAATTGCACATCATCCGGCTACTCGCGAAACTGCCTACGATCGCGACCTGGTCGTACAAAAAATCGCAGGGCCATCCGGTCAATTACCCGCAAAACGAACTCGATTACTGCTCGAACTTCCTGAACATGATGTTCTCGCTGCCCGTAGCGAAATACAACGTGGATCCGGTTGTTTCCGCAGCATTGAATAAACTGCTGATCCTCCACGCCGACCACGAGCAAAACTGCTCTACTTCGACTGTGAGACTGGTAGGATCGTCACACGCCAACATTTTCTCTTCCATTTCTTCGGGTATCAGTGCATTGTGGGGCCCTCTCCACGGCGGTGCCAACCAGGAAGTGATCGAAATGCTCGAAGCGATCAAAGCCGACGGCGGTGATACGCAGAAATACATTAATATGGCGAAAGACAAGAGCAGCGGTTTCCGTCTGTTCGGTTTCGGCCACCGCGTTTACAAAAACTTCGACCCGCGTGCACGCATTATCAAAAAAGCGGCGGACGATGTGCTCAACAAACTCGGCATCAACGATCCTGTGCTCGAAATCGCCCAAAAACTCGAAAAAGCGGCTTTGGAAGACGATTACTTCGTACAACGCAAACTTTACCCGAACGTGGATTTCTATTCAGGTATCATCTACCGCGCGTTGGGTATCCCTACCAACATGTTTACGGTAATGTTCGCGATCGGCCGTCTGCCGGGATGGATCGCACAATGGAAAGAAATGCGCGTGAACAAGGAGCCTATCGGCCGTCCGCGTCAGATCTACACCGGAGCACCGAAGCGGGATTTCGTTCCGATGAGCGAGCGGAAGTAAATTTTAGAGTTCAAACCTTAAAGTGAAAGTTCAGAGTTGAAAGTATAGGTTTATACTTCGGCTCTGAACTTTTCACTTTTGGACTTTAAACTCTGAACTCCGAACGTCTACGGCGAAAGCCGCTCAATCTTCCACCCATCCGGCGTCTTCGTATAAGCTAACCGGTCGTGCAAACGGCTGGGTCTTCCCTGCCAGAATTCGACGTAATCGGGCACTACGCGGTAACCGCCCCAATGCGGCGGACGTGGCACCGGCTGGCCTTCGAAACGGGCTTTTAGTTCCTCCGTTTTTTCTTCCAGAAATTCCCGGTTTGGTATTACCTCGCTTTGCGCCGAGGCCCAGGCGCCGATCTGACTTCCACGGGGCCTTACAGCGAAGTATTCATTCGATTCCTCTTCCGAAGTCTTCTCGATCCTGCCTTCGATACGGACCTGTCTTTCAAGCTCTTTCCAAAAAAACGTCAGCGCAACCTGCGGGTTTGCCTCGATCTCCCGGCCCTTCTTGCTGTCGTAGTTGGTAAAGAAGGAAAAACCCCGATAGTCGAGGTCTTTCAGGAGCACGATCCTGCCTGTCGGGCGGCCTTCGTATACCGTGCTGAGCAGCATCGCATTCGCTTCGCTGATGTCGGCCTCGCGCACGTCATTAAACCATAACCTGAACTGTTTCAGCGGATCTGGATCGAGATCGGCTTCCAGTAGCCCTTTAAGCTGATAATCGTAACGGATATTTGCAATGTTATGATCCATTGGATACTAATATGTTCAATGTTGGGATGCCAAAAGTAGCCATTTCAGAGGAAAGATTATTAGATTTGTAATCTATAAGAGACCGTACGTACGAAACAAGCATCACGATGGCACAAGAACAACAAGAAGGGGTCAAAAGCGAAGAGCAGGACGACCTGGCACCCAAAACGATTGATACCCTTGAAATTGATCTTAACAATGAGTTGACGGAGGAGCACGAGGAAGAAACGCCTGATGTAGATTACAGCCAATTATCTAAGGAGCAGTTGGTTAACTTGTTGGAAAACGAACTGGCAACCGTTCGCGGCGAAGGTGCGACTGCCGCTCAGCTGAAAAAAGCGGAGGCGGTTGCAAAGGGGGTTCGTACGGTGGTAGATCAGATCAAACAAAAGGACCGCGAAGCTGCACTGAAAACGTTTATCGAAGAAACAGGTGGCGAAGACGGGTTCGAATACAAATACGATGCGGATACGCAGAAAATCGACTCGCTGAGCCGTGAAATCCGTGGTCTCAAAAATGCATTCTACCAAAGCCAGGAGAAGGAAAAAGAGAAGAATTTCAACGTAAAAACCGCGCTTCTCGGTCGCCTGCGTGCGCTGGTGGACGAGGAAGGTACACGCGAAACGGACGCTACGGGACTGAAATCGAGCTGGGAGGAATTCAAGAAGATCCAGGAAGAATGGAAAGCTGCGGGCAACGTCTCATCGCCCCATAACGGAACGCTTTGGGCGACGTATAATGCATTGATCGACCGCTATTTCAGCAACCGGAATATCTACTTTGAACTCAAAGAACTCGACCGCCGCCGCAATGCGGAACTGAAAGCAGAGTTGTGCGAGAAAGTGGAAGAACTGGGTAAATCGCTGGAAAGCCGACCGATGACCCGCGAAATCCTGAACGAGGCCAACCATATTTTCGAGGAATACAAACACCTGGGCCCTGCCCCGAAAGAGGACCAGGAAAAACTGTGGCAGCGATTCAAGGAAGCGCTCGATGTGCTTTATGATGCGCAACGCGGCCAGTTTGCCGAGCAGAAGAAATCCATGCAGGAGAACTACGATCAAAAGTTGAAAATCTACGAAGCGATTGTTCCGTTCACTACGTACAACTCGGGAAGTATTAAAGAGTGGAATGCCAAAACCAAAGACATTATGGCATTCCAGGACCAATGGGTGGCTCTGAAAGGCATTATGCCGCGCGAAGAAGGCAAAGAGCTCAGCAAGAAATTCTGGGCTGCGCTGAAAACGTTTTTCAATAACAAAGGCGAGTTCTTCCGCCAGCTGGAAGCCAAACGCGAGCAAAACCTCGACCTGAAAAACCAGCTTTGCGAAGAAGCCGAAGCCGTATTGTCAACCGGCGAAGACAACCCTGCCACCACGCAGAAGGTAATAGAGCTGCAAAAGAAATGGAAAGGCATCGGCCAGGTTCCGGAGAAATTCAAGGACACCATTTACGACCGCTTCAAAAAGGCTTGCGACGCATATTTCGATCAGAAACGTGCCAAAAACCGCGAAGTAGAGGAAGAATTCGAACACAACCTGAAACTGAAAACCGACCTGATCGAGCGCATCGAGGCGGCTGCGAAGGACAAGGACGAATCTTCGCTCAATTTACTGAGCGCATTCAAGTCGGAATGGTCGTCGATAGGCTTTGTGCCCAAGAAGGACATGCAGGCCATTCAGAAGCGATATATCGCGGCTATCAATACTTACGTGAGCGCGATCGGCCAGCTTTCTACCAAAGAGAAAGAGCAAGCCGTACTCGAAAGCGAAGTGGAACTGGTACGCGACGGCGAAAGCAGCCGCAACCTTTACCGCAAGGAAAACGACATCCGCCGCAAGATCACGCAACTCGAAAACGACATTGCGCTTTGGCAGAATAACATCGAATTCTTCGCAAAATCGAAAACTTCCGATCGTTTGAAGGCAGAGTTCGAAAGGAAGATCAATAATGCATTAAGCCAGTTGGACGAACTGAAACACCAACTCACTATTATTCAGGAGGCTATCTAAAACCTGAAAAAAAAGTTGAAAAATTTACTTTGAAAAGGTTGCATTGTATATCCCGCTCGACTACTTTTGCACCATGATAACGGAATAACAAACGGTATCACAAAGAAAAAAGGCCTCCATAGCTCAGCTGGTAGAGCAACTGACTTGTAATCAGTAGGTCGTTGGTTCGATCCCGACTGGGGGCTCTTAACAAAAACACTTAGCAACTTTGCTAGGTGTTTTTTGCTTTAATACCCTTTTTAATCTCACCGGCCCCTACCCGCCAGCGGATCAGTGAGTATCCGGGATCAGTCCGAAAAGTTTCAGGCAACGCTGCACATTCATTTTACCGTCTTAGAGTCTGGCTGGCTTAATTCCCCAAATTATGCAGATTCTAAAACTCTCATTTCGGACAGTACTTGCAATCGTTGCAGGCTTTATAGGTTGTACCCATTCTGTTGACCCGGTTGAAGAAGAATGGGTGTTGCTGATTCAGAATGTAAAAAGACCAGACATTGAAGCCATCAAACGAAAAAGTATAACTCCGGCCGGAGCGTTGGATAAGGTTATTACGGAAGTCGATGGTGAACAATATGCTAATGCCTTCCCCGGCGCCCGACAATACCTTTACGATAGTACCGGAAGGTTGGTTGGTTTTGCAGATCAACTCTTGCCCAAGAACAGCCCCCCTGGATTATGTGATGTGATTTATGAGTATAAGGATGATAAAATTTTCCGGCTGTATTATACGATCAGAGGAGAAGGCTATTGGGCGGATCTGGATTCTGGGCTGAGAATGCTGGAATTTGCTTACGATAGGCACAATAGGATTACAAAAGCATATACATATCACGTCGATGGTAACGGTCTCGCCCGTATGGACGAAGATAATACGTACACGTTGCAATACGACAACGAAGGTCGCCTTACCGAATTGAGAACCACCGGCACTACCTACCTGCGAACGATTTACCAGTATTCCGGTAAAAATTTACACTCATCGATTCTTACCTATAATGAATCCGAAAAAGTATTATCCGAATGCCGATCTGAGTATAAATATGATCACAACGCCAATGGATTGCGAAGCCTGCCAGAAATACCCAAATTGTTCCACCCGGGGCGGCCGCTTTTCGACCAACTGTTTGGAGAAAACAACCTGGTCGCGATGAAGAGTGTGAGCAATTTCTTCTCTGAAAACATGGAAGCGACCGAGTATCATGTGGAATATAAACGCACGTTTGACGAGACGGGGCGCACAATTGAAAAAGTGGCAGACTATAAAGACAACACGCCAACCTCCAAAAGCCGATATTATTACAAATAGGGCGCTCATTCCGTTGCATGGCAGGCTGACCGAGCTCATTGTGGCGGAACTTCCCTTCTGAGCAATCTTTCCAGCTTCTCAACGCGCTCTGCCACCGTCGTATCCCCGCGGATCTCCACGACACGGGGTTTGACTTTCCTCAACCAGTCTTCATGGACCTCCACATTACGACCGGTGAAATCCCTGTCATCGTATTTCGAAGCCCAGTCGTAAAATTCGCGGAAGAGGCGGCTGCGTACCGGGTCGGTGTAAATAATGTCGCCATACCGTTCTATTTCGCGGTTTACGAGGCGCTGCATTCTGACTTCCTTCGGGACATACAGAAAAACCACCAGATCGAACATCGATAGCCATTCGTCTCCCCAACTGATAAGGGATCCGCCAATGATGTAGCTATCGCTCCCTGAAACGGCCTCTCGCAGCATCCTGCTCCGTGTAGGCGCATCCCTGCGCAACGTGTAAGGCACATCCGAACGCTCCCAGAAAAAATCGTCGGTATCGAAATAGGGAATTTTTAACCTTTCGGACAGTGCATTTCCCAGGGTAGTGGAACCCGCACAGGAGGCACCCATAATGTGAATTTTCATAGCCAATTATATACAATCGGCTGCAAAGTATTTAAAAAGTTATCTCGAAGGTAAATCGGACCGACCGGGCGGCAGCGAAAGGTGCAGCAATGTCATTTTTTTAAAAAATATATTAATCCATAGGCTTTATAGATTACATTGCAGACAGAATTAGGAACAGTCCGGTTTGCCTCATGATCGAATTAAAGAACGTAACCAAGATTTTCAAACAAAAAGACCGGGATGTGACTGCCCTTGCCGGCGTGTCGCTGAAAGTGGAGCGTGGGAAGATTTTCGGCGTGATCGGCACATCGGGCGCGGGCAAAAGTACCCTTATCCGCTGCGTGAACTTGCTCGAAAAACCGACCAGTGGCGAAATACGCATCGACGGAAAAAACCTCACTACCCTACCCGACCGAGAACTGGCACTCGAAAGGCGCCAGATAGGCATGATCTTCCAGCATTTCAACCTGCTTTCTTCGCGCACAGTTTTCGACAACGTCGCATTCCCGCTCGAACTTGATCGTAGGCCGAAACATGAGATCCGTGAACGGGTAACCGAACTTTTGCGATTGGTCGGCTTGGAAGAAAAAGCAGGCGATTATCCTGCAAGCCTTTCGGGCGGGCAGAAACAGCGCGTAGCCATCGCACGAACCCTGGCAAGCAATCCCAAGGTGCTGCTTTGCGATGAGGCTACGAGCGCACTCGATCCGGGTACGACGGCTTCGATCCTCCGGTTACTCAAAGACATTAACCGCCGGCTCCACATTACCATGCTGCTCATTACGCATGAAATGAATGTGGTGAAATCCATTTGCCATGATGTAGCGGTGATCAGCCAGGGGAAGCTGGTGGAAAAAGGGCCTGTAAACACGGTATTTTCTAATCCTAAAACCGAGCTGGCGCGGTCGTTCATCAGTGCGTCGCTGCATGTGGAGATCCCTGAGCATTACCGGCAACGGGTGACGGCTATCAACGAAGGCGGTATGTCGCCACTGCTCCGGCTGCGTCTTACCGGCGATACCGCCGACCAACCCCTGCTTTCCCAGGCCGCGCGGCTTTTCGAAATCGATACCAAGATCATCAGCGCACAAATGGACCATGTCGGCGACAAAAATTTCGGCGTTGTGCTCGTCGAGCTCTCCGGCCGCGCCGGCAATTACCAGAAGGCCATCGATTTTTTCATTTACCATCACATTAAAGTTGAATTATTGGGATATGTCTGATGCCGTAGTATCGCTCCTGGCCGCCGGTCTGGGAGAAACGATCTTTATGACCATTACATCCGGCATTTTCGGTTTTATCCTCGGCCTGCCAACCGGCATTGTCCTGTTTCTGACGCGCCAGGGCCAGGTGCTGGAAAACCGGGTCCTGAACAGCACCATCTCCGTTGTGATCAACGTTTTCAGGGCAATCCCCTTCATTATCCTCATCGTGTGGATGATCCCGTTCACAAGAGCGGTTGTAGGCACATCCATCGGCGTAGGCGCCGCGCTGGTACCGCTAAGCATCGGGGCTGCGCCTTTCATTGCACGAATGGTTGAAAACAGCCTGATAGAGGTGCCCGGCGGGCTGGTGGAAGCTGCGAGGGCCATGGGTGCCACGCCATTCCAGATCGTGTACAAGGTGCTGCTTCCCGAAGCATTGCCGTCGCTCATCAACGTCGCCACGATCACACTCATCACGCTGGTCGGCTACTCGGCCATGGGCGGCGCGGTGGGCGCGGGCGGACTAGGCCAGATTGGCTATCAGTATGGTTACATCGGCTACGACGTCGTAATCATGAACATAGTGCTCCTGCTACTGATCGCATTGGTCTTTGTGATCCAGTTTTTGGGTGACAGGCTCTCCAAACGGGTCGATCACCGGTAATTATTTTTAAACAAATACAAAATGAACTATCGTAAAAACCTGCTCCTGCTACTCGGCTTGGGCGCCGCATTGATCACCGGCTGCAATAAAAAAGCAACCTCGGAAAACGATCCCAATCACATTAAAGTCGGCATTGCCGTCGGCCCCGAGCTCGAAGTCGCGCAGGTGGCGCAGAAGGTGGCAAAAGAGAAATACGGATTGGATGTCGAACTCATTACGTTCAACGATTACGTGGTACCCAACGAAGCATTGAGCCACGGCGATGTGGATGTGAATGCATTTCAGCACAAGCCCTACCTCGACGAGCAGGTGAAGCAGCGCGGCTACAAGCTCGCCATCGTCGGTAATACCTTTGTTTATCCCATCGCCGGATATTCCAGGAAAATCAAAAGCCTCACAGCCCTCCAAGCCGGCAGCACCGTCGTAATCCCCAACGACCCTACCAATGGCGGTCGTTCGTTGCTGTTACTTCAAAAATATGGCCTGGTTAAACTGAAAGAAGGAGTTGGATTGCTCCCCAAAGTAATCGACATCACCGAAAACCCTAAAAACCTCAAAATCCTGGAGCTCGAAGCCCCGCAGCTGCCCAGTACCCTCGACGACGCGAACGTAACCCTGGCGATCATCAACAATAACTTCGCGGGCAAAGCCGGCCTCATTTCCACGCGGGACGGCCTGCTTATCGAAGACAAAAACTCGCCATATGTGAACCTTATCGTAGCACGCGAGGATAACAAGAATGAGGAAAAGGTTAAAAAGTATGTAAAAGCCTATCAGTCGAAAGAGGTGGAGGAAGCAGCCGCGCGGATATTTCAGGGCGGGGCGATCAAGGGGTGGTAGGTTGTCAGTAAAAGAGGGCAAAAGTAAAGTCTGTACAAAACCGTCATCTCCGTTCTATATTTTGAAATGGCCGCTGTCTAACATTGTCCCATGGATTCCGACAACGAACTTTCAATAATGGACATTTCCAACGACACCCGCGTAAATGCTTACAGCCTTGCAGCACTCACCAGGTACTTTCTCAAACTCGGCACCTTCGGCTTTGGCGGTCCTGTCGCCCTGATCGGCTACATGCACCGCGACCTCGTAGAGCAACGGCAATGGATCACCGAAGAAGAATACCGCGAAGGGCTGGCACTTGCCCAGCTCGCTCCCGGCCCTTTGGCCGCCCAGCTGGGCATTTACCTGGGATATGTGCATTACGGGGTCTGGGGAGCGACGCTTACCGGCCTCGCATTCGTGTTGCCATCCTTCATCATGGTCGTCTTGTTAGGGATGGCTTATCAGCAATTCGGCGGGCTACCGTGGATGCAATCCGTGTTCTACGGAGTCGGCTCGGCGGTAATCGGAATCATCGGACTGAGTTGCTACAAGCTGACCATCAAATCGGTCAGTAAACTGGAAGCTTCCGCCATTAAAAGCAAATGGATTTTATGGCTATTCTTCACCGTGATGGCGGTGGTGACTGCCATCACCGAGCGCGAGGAGGTTTGGCTCTTCATCGTGCTGGGCCTGGCCTATATGGTGATCAAAGCACCGCCCAAATGGCTCCAACGAAGCAGTACTCCCCTTTCCGTGTTGCTACTGGCCGGAACGGGCTTCTGGACCGTCGATCCCGGCAAACTCATGCAACTGGCCTTGTTCTTCACTGAAGCCGGCGCATTTGTGTTTGGCAGCGGCCTGGCAATTATTCCTTTTCTGCACGCGGGCGTGGTAAATGAGATGGCCTGGCTCAACGAACAGCAATTCCTGGATTCCGTCGCGGTGGCCATGATTACCCCTGGCCCTGTGGTGATCACCGTCGGGTTCATCGGGTTTCTCGTCTCGGGCTTCGCGGGTGCCGCCGTAGCCGCATTGGGAGTATTTCTGCCATGTTTTGTGTTCACGGTCCTCCCGGCGCCCTATTTCAAAAAAATATCCAAAAACGAGAGCATCAAAGCCTTTGTAGACGGGATCACGGCGAGCGTCGTAGGCGCCTTGGTCGGATCCGTGTTCGTTATCGGAAGCCGGTCTATTGTGGATGTACCTTCCGCGGTGATTGCCGTGGTCACAGCGCTGGCGTTGATTTATATAAAAAGGTTACAGGAGCCGTACATTATCCTCCTAGCTGCGGTAGTTGGGTTTTGTCTGAAAGAGTATTTATTGTAAGATAAGGATAATGCCACAGCTACTGGTGGTAACGTACCGAAATAAAAGTCTATTTATATTATAGATTAAATTGGTTGATTAGTAAAATGGCTAATTTGCGCTGCAAATACCTGTTTTACTTATGTCTGACTCTACCCAATTACCGGCCTCCGCTTGGAAGCCGTATGAAAAAATCCTCTTACGTGCAGCATTGATTTATGCTGTGATCAGTACGATTCCGTTCAACCCCGAGTTTTACCGCCAGGACTTTGACGCCGGCTTTAATGTAAACGACTACCCGTTTCGCTGGCTGGATGTGATTTCACAAAACAAGCCATGGTTTTTCGCGAGCCAGGAGGGTAAAAACTACACCGGATGGATTATCACCATCCTGTTTTGCCTGGCCGCCGGGTTCGGTTGGAACCTGTTCGACCGCCGGCGTAAGGATTTTGAAAGGCTGTATTACTGGTTTTATGTCGCGGCCCGGTACGGGATCATTCTCCGGATGTCGTGGTTTGCGTGGGCGAAGGTATTTCCGGTGCAAATGCCGTTTCCTACCATCAGTCAGCTCAATACCAACCTGGGTGACTTCACGCCGGGCAAGCTGTATTGGCTCACCACCGGGGTTTCCCCGTTTTTTGAAGTGTTCGCAGGCATTTTCGAACTGGTAGCGACAGTATTGCTGCTTTTCCGCCGCACCACTACCCTGGGCGCGCTGATGATGGTGGCGATCCTGCTGCCGATCTGGTTTGTAAACATCGGTTATGATGCCGGTGTAGAGCTTACAAGCCTGCATTTGCTCACCTTGTCGCTGCTGCTGCTCGTCCGTGATAGCCGCAAATTCTACCAGATACTGATTGAGCACCGCGCTGTGGCACTCACATTCGTGCCCGCCCTTCATTTCCGCAGCGAATGGCCGAATCGCCTCAGGATTGCATTTAAATACGGCTTTATATTCTTTTTCGTGCTGTTCAGGGGTTTTAGCTATGGAAAACTCTACGCAAGCGGGAAATCGTTCAAACTTCCGCTCGACGACGGGCTGGCCTCCGCCGCCGGTCTGTACAAAGTCGCCGAATTCCGCCTGAACAACCAGCTGCTGGCCCCCTCGCCCACCGATTCGGTGCGGTGGGAGAATGTGATCTTCGAGAAGTTCAATACCATCAGCATTAAAGTGAACAAGAATTTCCGGCTCGATACGCGCAATGCCGTGCGCACGACCGAATACTACGGCAATATCGGCCGCTATTATTATGGATATAAGGCAGATACGATCAACAAGGTATTCCATTTGCATAATCGCGTCGATACGGCGGCACACATTACGTTGCATTACGAACAGCCAGCACCTGGTCGGTACATATTACGCGGCGTGAATGAGGGCCACGACTCTCTGTTCGTGGTTTTGAACAAAGTAGAAAAGAAATATCCGCTCGAAGAGAAAAGAAAAACCGACGGGTAGGCTGCACTTACTGCCCCGGTTAAGCCAGATACCGTTTTCATCAAACATTTTGTATATGCATTCCCAAAAATTACTTCTCGCGGCGCTGCTGGCCTCAGGCCTGGCCGCCCGCACCAATGCGCAGAACATTACACAACAGCAGCAACCCTTCACGGGCACCGTCGGCAAAACGCTCGCAGAATCGAAGGAAGTGTGGACGAACCCGGTAAAGGCGCCCGCGGGCGCTCCCAACGTGGTGTGGGTGCTACTCGACGACGTCGGTTTCGGGGCCACGAGCACATTCGGCGGGGTAATCCGCACGCCTACTTTCGACAGTCTGGCAAATAACGGCCTGCGTTACACCAACTTCCACACGGCCGCGATATGCGCCCCTACCCGCGCGGCGCTGCTTACGGGCCGTAACCAGCATTCCGTACACGAAGGCGGGTTCTCGCACACGTGGTCGTCGTTCGGCTTCCCCGGCTGGGATGGCCGCATTCCGTCCGACAAAGGTACCATAGCCGAAATCCTGCGTGAGGCCGGCTATAACACTTTCGCGGTTGGGAAATATGGCCTTACACCCGACCAGGATGCATCCGACGCCGGTCCGTTCGACCGCTGGCCATCGGGCAAGGGTTTTGATCATTTCTTCGGGTTCCTGGGTTCGCAGACCGACCAATACAAACCCGACCTCGTGGAGGACAATGCCCACGTAACGCCGGACGGCCGTCATCTCAACGACCAGATTACCGACAAGGCGATCAGCTTCATCGACCGCCAGAAGAAGGCGGCACCCGACAAGCCTTTCTTCCTCTATTACGCGCCTGGCGCGACCCATGCCCCGCACCAGGTAGCAAAGGAATGGAGCGACCCATACAAAGGCCAGTTTGATGGCGGCTGGGACGAGTTCCGGGAAAAGGTATTTGCCCAACAGAAGAAGCAGGGGATCATTCCGGCCAATGTGATCCTGCCCGAGCGTAACCCGAACATCCGCGCATGGGCAAGCCTCTCCGCGGACGAAAAGAAGCTGTATGCCCGCTTTATGGAGGTTTATGCCGGTTATCTCACCTACACCGATCATGAAGTGGGAAGGCTGGTAACCCATCTCAAAAAGATCAATCAGCTCGACAATACACTGATCCTCGTTGTGATCGGTGATAATGGGGCAAGCAAGGAAGGCGCGCTCGGTGGTGTGATCACCAGGTCCTCCGCCGCCGCCATTGCCACACCACTGTCGGAGGCCGAGCAGGTTAAGAACAACCTGGCGCAGATCGACCTGATCGGCACGCCGGAAGGTACAAATGCCAACTATCCGCTTGGCTGGGCGCAAGCTGCCAACACACCATTCAAATACTGGAAGCAGGATGCGCATTCGGAAGGAGGTACCCGCAACCCGCTCATAGCGTTTTATCCCAAAGGCATCACCGATAAGGGCGGTATCCGCACGCAGTACGGCCATGTGATCGATCTGCTGCCGACGACACTCGAAATAGCGGGTATCAAAGCACCGGAAGTGATCAGAGGCATTAAACAGGACACGATCCAGGGCACATCACTGGCCTATTCTCTGAATGACGCCCGCGCAGTTTCCCGCCATAAAACGCAGTATTACTATATCTTCGGTTCACGGTCTATCTACCATGATGGCTGGAAGGCAGGGTTTGCCTATAAGCCAACCTCGGCAGCTACGGGCAATCTTGTGAGCGCGATCAGCGTGGCCAATCCGGATAACAACGACTGGCAGCTTTACAACGTCAACGAAGATTTCAACGAGCGCATCGACCTGGCGAAAAAGAACCCGAAAAAACTGGAAGAGCTGAAAGCGCTCTTTGAAGAACAGGCTAAAAAATACAACATCTACCCCTACATCACATGGGACGATGTCCTCAAACGTCGCCTGCCACAACCAACGCAGCAGCAACAGCCTGCCAGCGGCAAATAAGGGATCATGAGCGGTCCGGGCTACTAGCTGGCCTGGACCGCCTGATTATTCCGATAGACTCGTGGGAAACCGCAACTCGAATATTCTTTCCTGAAACTTCCAGAGGTCATTTTGTTTCACGACAATATCCCTGAAAATTCCGATGGCCTGTAATGCTTGGCCCGTCTCCTTGAAACGGCCGAATTCTGCCAGGTGCGAACGGACCATCGCCCGTGAATCACTCTCCAATTCGATGATTGTACCGGTGGCAAACTGGATGAGGTATTCTGTTTTGGCGACACTTTCGGGGATGCTTTTGCGTATCACTTCTAGCCCTGTAAATTGCAGATTAACTGGGCTCAATGCCCGCCAGACCGCTCCGTTTGCAAATATTTCGGGTAATGCTTCCCAATCGCGGAGATTAATCACATCGGTATACCGCAGTATTAATTGATGTATCCCAATGTAGGCGGCAGGATCGCTTTGAATGCTTAGTATTGAATTGGCTGCGCTCATTTTGCTGTTTTTCCGGTAATGATATCAACCCAATGCACAGCCCTAGCAGACAGTATCCCGAATGATACCTTTGCTGATCTTCAAATTCTCAACAAATGCCCGAAACCAACGAACTGAAATACCTTCGTGACACATTGCACGTCATGGGCGGTAAATGGAAACTACCCATTATGCTCGCGCTGAGCCAGGGTAACCTGCGTTTCAACCAGATCAAAAAGTACATTCCCGGCATTACATCGCGTACGCTCACGCGCGAACTCCGCGAACTCGAAATGAACAAAATCATCATCCGCAAGCCGCATCCTGAGGGCTTCGTCGGCATGGAATACGAGGTGACGGACTACTGCCGGTCCTTTGACCCGGTGATCAGTTCGATGATTGAATGGGGCAAGCGGCACCGGCAGATGATTTGAGCGGTTCGTCCCCAGGTAACAACCATAAAAAGAAACCAACCAGCGCCAGCAAGGCCATATTGGTAACGGTAGCAATGTGGTATGCCGAAATATATGTTGCAGCATCCGGCAACGGGCCGAGACAGGAAAAGAAAATACCCCCTATTACCCCGATTCCCAGCGCAATCGCCGTTTGCTGAAAGGTAGAAAAGGTACCGGAGGCAGCTCCTGCGAGTTCTATGGGAATGTTTTTCAGTGCGACGGCCAACAGCGAGGGCAATACCGAACCACAGCCGGTGCCGTAGGCAAAAAGGATTGGGTAAAGCAGCTGCCGGTCGACTTCCGGGCCATTCAGAACAACAATGTGTAAAGCCAGCGTCACAACCATAATCGCCACGCCAGCTTGCAGTACTTTCTTGCCGAACAAGGGGACCAGCCGTAACGAAACCAGCGAAGCGATCACATAACCCACTCCCTGGAACACAAAGAGCATCCCTGTTTCGGCCGAACTGAATCCAAGCCCTGTTTCAAGCACCATCACGTTGATCAGGAAATAAGAATCCTGGACCATGAAATAGAACAACACGACGGCCATACCGATGTTAAAACCGCGGAAACCGAATAACCGAACGTCCAGCAAGGGCAAGCGGCCTTTCGACCGTTTTCGCTTTTGGTCGCCGATAAAAAGTACCAACAAAATACCTCCGGCGACAAGCATTGCGACACACCACAACGGCCAATTCAGCTCGCGCCCGCGTATGAGCGGGTATATCAGGCATACGAGCGCCCCCGTGAGCAGCATTACGCCCGAATGATCGAATCCGGTACGCTGCCCGCGCCGGTCGGCAGGCAAAAGAAGCAGCGCCATAGGCACTACCAGCAAGCCGATGGGTAAGTTGATGAGAAAAATAAGCCGCCAGCCTTCCAGCAACCCGTGTGTTTCAGGCAGGATGCCTCCCAGAAACTGGCCGATCACCGAGGCACTTCCCGCCACACTCCCGTAAATACCAAGGGCCCTGACCCGCTCCGGGCCGCCCGGAAACAGCTCCTGAATATAGGTAATGCCCTGCGGGATCATCCACGCCGCACCGACGCCCTGGAAAAACCGGGCGACATTCAGTTCCCAGGGCGTTTGCGCAAACCCGCATACCGCCGAGGTTACCACAAACAGTAGCATTGCCACCACGAATACCTTCTTTTTACCAAAATAATCCCCTGCCCGACCGCCTGTTACCAGGAATGCTGCATAGCCCAGCAGGTAGAGCGCAATCACGAGCTGGATGTCGCTGTCAGTGCCGTGAATGCCCGTTTTAATATGCGGAATGGCCACGTTTACGATGAAAATGTCCATCACGGACAGGAATACCGATGACGAAATAATGGCCAGCAAGAGCCATTTTGAAATTTGTAGGTTCATTGCGTTGTTGGATGATCAGGGCGTTCCGAAATGGTCGGTCCGCATTCAAATGCAGCCAAAAATCAGGTGGCCAACGCTCGTAATCAAGTAGTTTATAAGACGATACCAGGTATGGCGAACGATACTATTAATGTAGATCAACCGATTACAAATGAAGATTCTGAATCTGTTTCAGAAAAAAATAATCCGATGAACATTGCGCTCGATATCATTGGCGGGAAATGGAAGCTGATGCTCCTGAACAGGATCCGGGAAGAGTGCCCGATGCGCTTCGGTGTGCTGCGCCGCAAGCTTCCCCACATTACGCAGGCGACGCTTACGGCGCAGCTGAAACAATTGGAAAGGGACGGTATTCTGGTGCGCCAGGCCTATGCAGAGTCACCGCCACGGGTGGAGTACAAGTTGACAGAGATTGGTAAAAGCCTGATCCCCATTATGGATTCACTTTGCGCCTGGGGCGAGGATTACCAGCGGCAAGTCCGGCCCCGGTAAGCGGCACCCGGCAACGCAGTTATTCTCTGACCACGGTTGCTTTTAAGACTTTTCCGGGCGCTTTACGTAAGCTGAGCACCTTGAAAGTCTTCGCGTCCGCATTCACACGGGTGAGTGCATATGCACACGAGCCCGCGAGGACGAGAAACAATGCGTCGATAAAGAAAATGTCGAAAGCGCCCTGCTGCCAGGTGTTCCAGATCCACAGATCGGTCGAAATGCCGTTGGCAATGGGTACGCCCAGGCAAAGAACAGCGGAAAGGATCAAGGTGTGACGGTTCATCCGCGGCAGACTGCGAAGGGCCATCAGGTAAACTCCCAGCACCAGCCAGCTGTAAAAATACGTCCGGTAAATCATCGCCTGATTGACCTGATCGAGCATTTTGACCATAATAAAGGTAAAAGCCGTCACAGGAAGCATGCTCAGACAAGCCGCCAGGAAGAAGTTGCTCGCCCAGAAATTGAACCGGCGTTTGCGGAGTTCGGTAGCGACCTTGTCACGTGCCACGAGCCAGATCATAATGCCAGAAATAATCACCGCGCAGCCCATCAGCCCCAGCAGGAAGAATACGATCCGCAGCGGCTTCCCGCCAAAATCCCCGAAATGCAGGTGATACACTAAGCTCTTCACGGCGTCGATATAATTGCCGTCGGCATTAGGCGATTTTTGTTCCAGCACTTTTCCAGTGGCGATGTCGACAGTCGCAAACCCCGATCCGGCGAAGTTGGTTTCGGCGTTCGGTTTCGCTTCCAGGCTCACCCGCATGCTCTCGTCCATATAGTTGCGGATGTAAATGCGCGAGATCTTGGCATCTTTCCACTCCTTCTGCCATTTGCCCACAAATGCGTCCATGTCGAAGGTGCCGGCCATCGGCTTGTAGGTGTAATCCACTTTGATAGCCTTGTTGTATTGCAGACTTTCGTACAACTTGTCAGAATCGCCGTTGTAAAGCAGGTTGGCAAATGGGACGAGCAACACATAATTCACGATCAGCACCACGCCGGTCACGGCAAATACCAGCTGGAATGGAAAACCAATCACGCCCAAAACGGTATGCATGTCGGTCCAGACGGTCTTCCATTTACTCATCGGCCTGAACACGAAGAAATTGGATTTGATCTTATCCCAATGTAGCATCAAACCGGTAATCAGCGCGAACAGGAAGAGAAATGCAACGATACCCGCCACCAGGTAACCGAACGGCGTGCCGATATTGATACCGACCTGGTTGAGCTGCGCCAGGAAATGCAGGCGGTACAGGAATTCAGCCATATCGTAGCTATCGGAATAATCGCCGGCCTTTTTGTCCGCAAAATGGTAACGAAAATTGGCCGCGTCGTCATCCTTCGTTCTGCCTCGTCCCCTTCTCCTTTCTTCCTTCGCCGGCTTCGGCTTGGGTTTACTGATCGTCGTATCCTGCGAGGCTGTCATATCGACGTACGTGCCCTGGCCCTGGCGCAGCAGGTAAAAGTTGAAGTTACGGCCCCTGAGGTTGTAATGCTTCGAAAGCGAATCGAGCAGATGGTTGTACGGCGGGTCAAACTGATGCCCTACTTCCGACCTCCCCTTTTGCCAGGCAGCAATATCATCTTTGAAAAAAGAAAAGGACCCTGCGAAAAATATGACATACAACAACGCGGCAATGATGATCCCGCTGATGGTATGGGTGTGAAAATAGATATTATACTTCCTAGGATCCATGGTTGAGGTTGAATTTCAGTAGATAAGGCAGCGCAAACACGACAGTCAGGAAAATGTAAAGCCCCCACACACGCCAGACGTTCGTGGCGATGAATGCATAAAGCAGCAGGAAAGCCCAAAGGAGATAGCCCGTAAAACAGGCAGTGATAACGACATTTTCCTTGGGCAGAAAAGCCGCAAAAAACAAATGCAGGCTCATCATAACGGCATATCCGCCGATGCTGCCGGCGAGGATTTTGCTCAGTCGCAGCCAGGGCGATTTGGTCAGGTATTTCTTATTGGCAGGCATAAAATCAGTTGATAACAAGTTCGAGCATTACCGCACACAGGTAAAGTATCCCAACTCCCACCGACCCGAAGTAGCGAAACGGAAAAAACAGCACGGAGACCGAGCCCGCCATCATCAGGATCACCACCGCCGCAAACAATCCGCTTCCTGTTCCCAGCAAACTGACACATAGCACGGTCGCGATTAAAAACAATGCGCCTGCCGCAAGCCGACTATAAAGCGGATTAGCGGCCATATTGGCCATTACAGCATCTTTCTCGGGCCAGGAGATGCGTGTGGAGGTGTTCATCCAGAACATAAACCCGAGGAAAAAGAGTAGACAGATGGTACTGAACATAGGTTAACGGAGATGGGACGAAATCAGCATGGTACCGGTCGATTGGTAACTGATTTCGATAAATTATTTATAATTGGTTTAATTAAGAACATTCAAATATAGTATGAAAAGATTTAAAATGACGTTAGCGGGCGACATCATCACAAAAAAAGATATATACGGTTACTTTTGCTATTATTACACTTATAGAAACCTATGATCTATGTTATTTTGAGAATACATCATTCCGGATGAATTTTGTAGCCGGAAATATCACATTGATCAAAATGGAATACAGAAAATTAGGAAATACCAACCTCGAACTATCAGCTATCACTTATGGCGCGTTTGCGATCGGCGGCACGATGTGGGGCGGGAATGAGAAAAAAGATTCGATCGAAGCGATTCACGCGTCGATCGACCATGGAGTCACTTCACTGGATACAGCACCGTTTTACGGTTTCGGACTAAGCGAGCAGCTCATTGCCGAAGCGCTGAAAGGCAAAGACCGCACGAAGGTGCAGATCCTCACCAAGTTCGGACTCGTGTGGGACGGCAGCAACCACGGAAAGGGAATGCATTTTTTTGATATCGAAGACAATGGCCAAAACCTCGCGGTTTATAAATACTCTTCGAAAGCGAATATCATTAAGGAAGTGGAGGAAAGCCTCAAAAGGCTTAATACCGACTACATAGACTTGCTGCAACAGCACTGGCCCGACATTACCACGCCGATCGACGAGACAATGGAAGCAATGGAAACGCTCATTCAGCAAGGAAAGATCCGTGCAGCGGGCGTCTCCAACCATAGCTTGCCTTTGCTGAAAGATGCGTCCAAAACGTTCATTCCGGCCTCCAACCAGGTAGCTTACAGCATGCTGAACCGCGCGATTGAGACCGAGCTCGTGCCTTACACGGTAGAAAACAACATCGGGATTATCGCTTACAGTCCCATGGAAAGAGGGCTGCTGTCGGGCAAGTATTTCAGGAACGAAACCCTGAAAAGCGACGACCATCGGAACGGCTATTTCGGCCAGTTCGATCTTGACAAAGTGCAGTCGCTGCTCGAAAAGCTCTCGCCCATTGCCGACGAAAAGAATGCCACCCTCGCCCAGCTCGTACTGCGCTGGACCACGCTTCAAAAGGGAATTACCGTCGTGCTGGCAGGTGCGCGTAATGCAGAACAGGCCATTTCCAATGCGCAAGCAATGAATATCGTACTGTCAGCGGAAGAATTGCAGGCTGTGAGCTGTATGTTATAAGCTGTAAGCTGTAAGCCGTAGGCACGCTTATAGCGTATAGCTTATAGCTTATAGCTTATAGCTTATAGCTTATAGCCTACAGCTTATAGCTTATTGCTCCCCTAATCACACCCGCAGCGTTCCGCGGAAACCTCTCGCGGCATAGTACGATTCGGCGCCGTTGTGGTAATAGAAAACGGTGTCGTACCGGCGATCGCAGAATACCGCGCCGCCGAGCTTGCGGATATCAGCCGGGGTTTTGACCCAGCTCGATGTTTTGAGATCGAATTTTCCAAGCGTCTGCAAATGGCGGTACCCTTCTTCGTCGAGGATTTCGATGCCGATTTCGGCGGCTATGTCCAATGCGGTGTTTTCCGGCTTATGCTCCTTCCTAAAATTCCACGCATCGCGGTCGTAGCAGAGGCTCCGGCGGCCTTTGGGGCTTTCGGCCGCGCAATCGCAGAAAATATATTCGCCCGTTTTTTTGTCGAACCCGATCACATCCGGTTCACCGCCTGTGAGCTCCATCTGGTCGAGCGACCACAACTTTTCGCTTTTGGCATTCAACCTCGCCTCTACATCGGCCCATTGAATGCCTTCGTGACGGCTTTTATGTTTTTCAAAACGTGCTTTTAATGTCTTTAACAATTCGTCGCGGCCTTCCGCCGACAGTTCTTTTTTATCAATGGTCATAATGCGTCTTCTTTTAATTTAACTCACAAAAAAATGCTAGTCGTTCAAACCTTTGCCATTCAAGATCCGCTCGATGTTTTTCTCGATACGGAGCCGGCGGGTCTGGGATTGCTTTGAGGCAGTGAAATAGATGATATATGCCCGCTGCCGCCCGGGTGTCAATGCATCGAAAGCTTTTTTCAATGCGGGTATTTCGTCGAAAGTCTCCTGTAATTCAGGCGGTACCGGTAATGACTTGTCAATCGCCACCTTCACACCCGATTGCTCGGCTTGCACGGCTTCGCGGATGTAGGCTTTAAGCACCGGTTCCAATGCCCTTACATCCTCCGCGGTGGCAAAGCGAATCTGGCGCCCTACTTTCGTGTTCTCACCAGTTTTGATCAGGACGTTTTCGGGGTCGCTCAGCAGGTAACCTTTCATGAACAGTATCGCACAGTAGGCCTTAAACCCCTGAATAACTACTATATTGGTTCCTTCGAACGAATAGCAAGGCTTGCCCCATTTAAAATCCTCCGTCAGCCCGCAGTCCAGCGCGATGGTCCGCAATTCTTCTATTACTTCCCGCCATTGCCCGGCCTGGACTACATATGCATCGACTTTGGTATTCATGATCAAGTGCTTTTAAATTTGAACAGGGATCAATTTTCTGCTTGCCGGCCTGAAATACCAGGATATCACCGTCAGTACGAGCAGCAAAAGCGGCGGCGCCACTTCACCGATCGGATCGCCGAGCGCCATGTGGGAGACAATCGCCCCCGACATGCAAAAGAAGAACCCTGCGTACGCCCATTCTTTCAGAAGCGGGGATTTAGGAATAAGTACTGCTACTACACCCAAAATTTTCCAGACACCAATGATCGTCAGAAGGTATTCGGGATAGCCGAGGCGCGCGAACATATCTGCCTCTTCCTTCACTTTCATGAGCTGTACAATGCCGGTCGAAGTCATTCCGAGGGCGAGCCAGGCGGTAAAAATCCAGTAAATGATTCTGTTTCTCTTTTCCATGGTGGTTTATATTAATTGTTTGACAACTTCTTCCAACCGGTTGTGCGCCATATTGATACCCTTCGCAAAAGGCAGTTTCAGCATGGCCTCGCGGTCGGCCGGGGATTTATATACGATCTGCATGGTAAGCTTGCTGGTGTCTTCGGTAAGCTTTTCGAACACAAGAAATTCGAGCTGTACGGGAAAGGGCGTATTCTCCATTTGAAACGTGCGCGTGATCTTTTGCTCCGGCACGAATTCATGGATGACGCCGTTCATCCTCAATACCACGTTGCCCTGCGGGTCGGAAGTTTCATACTGCCAGCTGCCGTGGGGTTTGCTTTCGAGTACCACCACTTTGGTGCTCATCCACTGCTCCACAATCTCCGGCTCCACATAAGCCTTGAAGAGCAAATCCAGCGGCAGGTCAAACTCCCGGGTGATCACCAGGTCCTGCCGGCCGTCCTCGGCAGTGATTTTCGTTTTCTTTTCCATGTGCTGTTACTTTTTGGATTGATAGTTTTTCATAATGGATTCCAGCTTGTTGAACCGGTCATCCCACATTTGCCGGAAAGGCTCGATGAAGTCGGCGATCTCTTTCATTTTGTTGGGATTTAAGTGATAATAAATTTCCCGGCCGGTCTGCTCCTGTTTCAGCAATTCGCATTCGGTCAGAATCTGCAAATGCTTGGAAACCGTGGGCCTGGCGGTATCGAAGTTCGAGGCGATCGCCCCCGCCGTCAGGGATTGCGACGCCAGTAATAGCAGGATCGCCCTTCTGGTCGGGTCTGCTATGGCTTGAAAAACATCTCGTCTCAGGTTCATTGCGTAGTTATTTGACTACAAATCTATATGTAGCCACTTAACTACGCAAATTTTTTTAGCATTTTTTTGAAAAATTGATAGTTAAATGCCTTTTTGTAAGCGCATTGGCCTTTTTCAACGAACTCCGGAAAACATGACGCGCCGCTATATCCTTCTGTTTGCATTGCTTTGGACCGGCATCGCCGCGCAGGCGGCACAGCCGGTCAATATCATATTCATCATCGGTGACGATATCAGCTGGGACGATATCGGCGCTTACGGTAACGGCAAAGTGAAGACGCCGAACCTGAACAGCCTCGCGCGGGAAGGCATTAAGTTCACCAACATGTTCCTCACAGCCAGCTCTTGCAGCCCCAGCCGTACGAGCATTCTCACGGGCCGGTACCCGCACAATACCGGTGCCGCCGAGCTGCATTCGCCGCTCCCGGCGCATTTGAAATACTTCCCTGAACTCCTGAAACAGAAAGGCTATTACACGGCATTAGCCGGCAAATGGCACGAGGGCCCCAACACACGACGCGCTTACGATACATTATTAGTAAACCAGGCACAGAATGGAGAAGGCGGTGAGTTACAATGGATTAACCTTCTGAAATCCAGACCTCAGAACAAACCGTTCTTCTTCTGGCTTTCCCCTTACGATGCGCATCGGCCCTGGTCGGCCTCGACCAACGGCCCCCGGCACGATCCCACGCGCGACGTAGAAGTACCGCCTACGCTCGTGGATACCCGCGAGACGCGGGAGGATCTGGCGGCCTATTACAATGAAATAGCCCGGCTGGACCATTACGTAGGGGAGCTTGAAAAAGAACTTGCTGCCCAGGGGCTTTCGGAAAATACCCTCATCATTTTCACCGCAGACAACGGCCGGCCTTTTCCCGGAAGTAAAACACGACTGACGGATGCGGGCATTAAAACGCCGTTCCTCGTGAAATGGCCGGCGGGGATCGGACCTGGACAAACCTGCCAGAGCCTGATCAGCGCAGTGGATATAGCCCCCACGCTACTGGCTCTGGCAGGTAGCGATGCCGGGCCTACGTTTCAGGGCAAAAGCTTCGCGCATTTATTCAAAAACCCCGACCAGGAGTTCAGAAAATATGTTTTTGCCGAACACAACTGGCACGATTACGAGGCTTACGAGCGCGCCGTTCGCACGAACGATTTTTTATATATTATCAATAAAAGGCCGAAACTCGACAACGGCGGCCCGATCGACGCCAATCAGAGCCCGTCGGCCAAAGCATTGAAAGCCGCGCGGAAAACGGGAAAGCTAAGTCCATTACAGGAAGATGCATTGAAGGTACCACGACCTTCGGAAGAGTTCTTCGACAATTTCAAAGACCCAGCACAAGTCGAGAACTTGCTCGGCAACACTACCTATTCCCGGCAAATCCAGGCACTCAAAAAGGTCCTCGCGCAATGGCAGAACGACACCGGCGACACCGTCCCCGAGCACCTCACCCCCGACTGGTACGACCGCCAAACCGGCGAACCACTCCCTGCAAAGGACCAACGCGGCGAAATGCCCGGCGCCGCCAAACACGCCGAGCGGATAAATGGGAAGGGGCCGTTTTGATGGTCGACATGACCTCGTCTTGGCTATGGGACGAGCAATGTATTTAAATTTGATTCAACAGATTCGTATATTTCCGTAATAGTACGAGGTTATCCTATGAATAAATTAGAGAAATATAGCAGCTTCGACGAGCTGAAAGAAAATTCAGCCTCTGGAACAGTTAGTACTGCTGTGCTCAGGGGACGGCAAAAGAAAATGGAAAACTTCATCCAATTTCTAAGGGGTAATGACCGTACCGAACAGTCGCCCCCTGAAAGCAAAATCGGACAATCCAGATAGCACAACACAGCGACGCGTTCGGGAAAAGGCATTCTTTCAGAAGAAATGACTTCGAAATATCAGTATTGAAGACCTTATCGCAGATAAGGTAGCCGCTGGTCGGCCGAAGGACATCGTAGATATTGCCCATCTGAAGAAAATGGACTTCCCTAACTCCTGAAACTATTTCAAAAGCACAAGTTCCACTGCCCGAATATCGGCGAACTTGCCTCCCTTGACGTCCGTAGCCAGTAATTTCAACTCGCCCCTGCCCTTTTCCAGCGTGATTTCACCGACTTTCAGGGTACGAAACTCCTTTTCATAAGATTCCGCGGTCCTTTTCACGCGGTCAGGGCTTGGGATTAGTGGCGGGTCAAATGCTTCGGGAATACTGCCGGAGATTTGGCTCCTATTCAGGACCAGCTTGAATGCATCACCCGCGTCGGCACTGGTGTAACGCACACTTACCTGGTATTTTCCACTGGTATGGACATCCACATTCCAGCTCGCATAAGAGGCTGTATCCGACCAATTTGCGATCCACGAAGAATTGGGCGCGGAGGCACTGTACGAAAGAGTACCCTTGGGCGATTTGTGCAGAACGGCATCCTGGGAAGGTAATACCGTCTTTGGAAATTGGCTGTAACCAACCGGCAACCCGCGCGACGAATCTATATTTTTATAAACATCCGTATACCAGGCATCGAATGCAGCCCGGAGACTATCGGTTAACGCAGGGTGCCCGGAAGCGATATCGTGCTGCTGGGTCGGGTCGGCTGCGAGATCGTACAATGCGTTGTTCTGATAGAGGTAATGCCCTTTTCTCACGCTGTTATTTTTATTGATGGATAAAAAAAGCAGGCGGTCCGGCAGTTCCGCAGCTTCCGTCAATGCAGGTTGGAGGCTGATACCGTCGTGTGGTTTGCCGGTCTTTTTCATTGGTATGCCTGTCAGATCAATCAAGGTGGGAAGCAGATCGATGTATGCTGCATTGCCATTCACCACTTTTCCCGCGGGAATAACGCCCGGCCAGCGAATGAGGAACGGGACACGCACGCTGCCTTCGCCGGCTGTGCCTTTTCTGCCCTTCATGTCTTCGTTCCATCGCCAGGAATTCGGCCCGTTGTCGCTGAGGTAGATGACGATCGTATTGTTCGCCAGATTCAGGTCTTCGAGTTTTTGAAGAACGCGCCCTACATTGTCGTCGATGTTTTCGGTCATCGCCAGTGCCGCAACCGTCGTTTCTTCGTCCTCTTCCGATTTGTTTTGGCTAAACTGCCGGACGCCCCGCGCTTTTACCCTGTTGTAATATTCATCTGGCACCTGAAAAGGCGAGTGCGGCGTATTGTAAGGAATATAGCACAGAAAAGCCTTGTTAGCTTTCTTACTCTTTTCAATAAAATCTATGACCTTCGTCGTCAGATCATCCGCAATGTAGCCGGTGCTTTTTGCCGGTTCGCCGTTATGATCGACTGTTGTATTGAAATAATTGGCATAATGCCCGCTGAGCATTCCGTAAAACTCGTCGAATCCGCGGCCATTGGGATGGTAGGGATATTGGCTGCCATTGTGCCATTTACCGAAGCAACCCGTGGCGTAGCCGTCCTTTTTGAGTAAATCGGCTAGCGTAACCTCATCCAGGTTCATAAATTCCCGCGAGTTGGACACACCCCACACGCCCGTCCGATAGTGATAGCGCCCCGTGAGCAGGCCTGCACGCGTGGGAGCGCACAGCGGCGAGACGTAAAACCTTGCAAACTGAGCCCCCTCCTTCCCGATCCGATCGATATTTGGCGTGCGGACGTTGGTATTGCCATTGATGCTCAAATCGCCCCACCCCTGGTCGTCGGCCAGGATGAGAACAACATTTGGCCGCACTTGCGCGTCGGCTTTTTCATTCCGGAACCATATCGTGCACAGTACCAAAAGGATCGTGCGGAGGAAGCGTGTGTTTTTCATTTTCAAAACCTACTTCTTAAAATACCTGTCCTGTGTATACTTCGGCTGAAACTTGTCCATAGTCCGCTCAGCCTTGGTCGGGTCGTATTGCAACGGAAGAATCGTTTTTGCCGTGTAAGCTGCGGTGTCACCGGTTTGCTGCTGCCATTGGATCAGCAGTTTCTTCAAACTTTCCTCTTTCTGGCGGTATTCGGCTTTGCCCGACAGGTTTTCCAATTCCAGCGGGTCTTTTTTGAGGTTGAAAAGCTGGGTGTAATCGCGGTTGGGATAACGGATCAGCTTCCACTCTTCGTCCCGCACCGCCCTGATCAGGTTACGGTAGGCCGTAAAACTGCTTTCCCGGACGCCTCTGGATTTCCCGCTGATTACTTCCGAGAGGCTTTTGCCGTCGACTGCCTCCGGTTTGGGGAGCCCGGCTACTGATGCCAGCGTCGGAAAAATATCATAGAGATACACCAGCGCGTTGGATACCCGGCTTTGGGGAATACCCGGCCCGGTGATGATGAAAGGGACTTTCATGCTGTGTTCGTACAGGCTTTGCTTGCCCAGCAGCCCGTGGCTACCCACGGCGAGGCCATTGTCGGCGGCGTAAACGATGATCGTGTTATCGTAAAGCCCTTTCTCCTTCAACGACTGGATAATGTCGCCTACGCGGGCATCGAGGTGACTGATCAGGCCATAGTAGTCGGACAATGTGGCCTTGACAACTTCCGGCGTACGCGGCCAGGGAGCGAGGTTTTCATCACGAACCTGGGCCTCACCATAATCGAATGGGTGCACAGGCTTAAAATTCCCGGGCAATGGAATGTCTTTTTCGGGGTATTTGCCGATGTAATCCTCACGTGGCGACCGCGGATCGTGCGGCGCCGTGTAGGCAATGTAGCAGAAGAACGGGTTAGCCTTTTTGCCTTTCGCGTATTCATCAATATAGGAAAGCGCCGCTTCGGTGAAAATGTCGGTCGAGAAACCCTTCACTACCGGCTCACCGAGCTTGCCATTGTTCAAATCCCGCACAGGCACCTGGAAATGGTCGCTCATACCGCCCAGCATGACCGCCTTACCTTTCTGAAACGAGGCTTCGAAGGTTGGGCCGCCATTGTGCCATTTGCCGGTGCCGAAAGTTTCATACCCGTTTTCCGCGAAATGCTGGGGCATCGTATGCACGCCGTCGAGCACATCATAGACGTGAAACAAGCTCTTCCCGCTCATGAGCATTGCACGGCTGGGCGCACAGATGGCCCCGTGATGCCCGCCCATGACGTAGCAGTTCGCAAACCGCGTGCCCGACTTCGCCAACTGATCGATGTTCGGTGTTTTCACCACCGTGTTACCGGCTATTCCCAGCGCGTCGGCACGCTGATCGTCCGCGAAAATGAACAGGATATTGGGTTTGGCGGCAGGCTTGGGAGCCCGCTGCTTTTCGGGCAGGTATTGAAGGAACAACGGCGCGGCCAGTAAAACGGCCCACAACCAGCGCAGACTTGCAAAGCTTTTCAAAGCGGGTTTAATTATGGTTTAACTACAAACAAAAGGTTAGGCGCTAATTTACATACTTATCCCACCATTTTACTTGGCTTTACCATCCCGCAAACAGATGTTTAGCGCATTTTACCACCAACGCGCTGTGCATGACAAAAAGCCGGTTCCTGTGCCCATAGTGGGTTTGAGTACCGGCTTATATGCATGCTTTTCTTTTCTTATTTGCCCAGTGCAGCCAAAATCGCCTGACCGACCGCCTTGGCCGATTGCGGATTTTGACCGGTGATCAACCGTTGGTCGGTTACCACGTGTGTTTGCCAGTTGCCCGATTTCTCGAATTTCGCCCCACGTTCAATCAGCCGCGATTCAAGCGCGAAAGGCACCACCTTTTCCATTCCTACCGCCGCCTCTTCCTCATTAGTGAATGCATTGACTTTCTTGCCACTCACGAGGTAACTACCATCGGCGAGTTTGATATTGACCAACCCCGCCGGGCCATGGCAGACGGCCGCTACCACACCATTTTTGGCATAAATTTCAGATGCAATGGCCGCGATCTTTGCGTCGTCGGCGAAATCCCACATTGCCCCGTGGCCTCCCGCATAGAAAATCGCCTGGTAATCCTGCGGCTTCACCGCCTCCGGGGTAAGCGTGTTCTCCACCTTTTGGCGGGCTTCTGCGTTGTCCCAAAACTTCTTGTTAACCGCATCCGTCAGATCGAAACCGTCTACCGGCGCCTTGCCACCTTTCGGGCTCACAAAATCGACCTCATAACCTGCGTCGCTCAGCACTTCCCAGGGATGCGACACTTCGCCGAGATAATATCCGGTGGGTTCGCCGGTGCTGCCTTTTGTGTCGTGGCTCGTTACCACGAAGAGAATTTTCTTTTCCATTTTTTGTCCTGTCTGGGCCATCGCGTCACTGTTAGAACTGATCACAGAAGCCGCGAGAGCGAGTTTTACCAAAGCGTTTGCCATGTTTTCCTGAATTGTTTTGACAATGCAAAATTGCCACCCGCAGCCGGGAAGCGACAGGAAGAAGGTCACAACTTTGGTGTGATGTAGATCACATCAGGCCGACAGCCGGCTGAGCGTCTCGCGCGACACGCCCAGGTAAGAAGCCAGCAGCGTTTTGGGCAGGCGCTGTGCCAGCGAAGGGTACATTTGCAGCAATTCGTGATAGCGCTCGGCAGCACTTTGGTTCATAAAAGACAGAATGCGCCGTTGCAGGGCAATATAGCCGGCATTCGATTTTTTTCTAAAAAAATGTTCGATCCGGTGCAGTTCGCTGCACAGCTTTTCCCGGTTCGCCAGCGACAGGCAAAGCACTTCCACATCTTCCACGCAGGTAATATCGAGTGTGGCGTCGGTTTGGTTGAAGTACGCCTGATAGTCGGATATCCACCAATCCTCCATTGCCAGTTGAAGAATATGCTCTTTCCCCTGTTCATTGACAAACGACGATTTCAGCAGGCCTTTCACGACAAAAAAGTCATGAGTTACCGGCGAGCCCTGCTGCACGAGGAATTGATGCTTCCTGAATTTACGGCTGGTAAAATGCGAGCTGACGTACGCAAACTCTTCCGGTGTAAGCGATACCAGCTTACCAAAATGGGTTTTGAGTTCCTCAAACATTATTTGCAGATCAATCCATAAAATGCGCTAATGGCAATTCTACGAATTTATACCTGAAATAAGTCAGTGCTCGCCGCCGAAGTTTTGTACGAGGCTTCCGTAAGGAGCTTTTTTATGAAGATAAGGTTCGGGCGACAGCCGCGCGGCGCAACCCAGATAGGTATAGGCCGGGTTCATCAGATTACTTCGGTGCGGCGGTGACGCCATCCATTGTTCGACGACAAACCTTGCATATGCGGCATAGGTAAATGGCATGCAGAGTTTGTGATCACTTTCATTTAAGAATTCATATTGATTCGACCGGCGGTCCCATCGCGCAATCATAAAATCACCGCTTACCAGTGTTTGATATTTGCCGATGTTTTCAGCAATCCTTCTAAATCTTTTGGTATACAGTTCCACCCGCCGCTGCGCTGTGCGTTCATAAGGGCTATAAGGGTTGGTATGGTTGAAAAACATGCGATACACCATCGACGAGGCATGCCCCGACGACGCCAGGTATAAACCAGGGTCATATTCAAATGGCTGCAAACCATATTTTCTTCTCGCTTCATTACTGGCGTGAAAAACGGCCGCATCCAGAAAAAGCGTGTCGGGGTTCTGCAACGGAATCAATTCATTGCATTTGGGTAATGCAAAAAAACGGCTCTCGTCCACTGCATAATACTGGTTTCTGTGCAGGTCGATTCCTAAATGCGAATACAAATAGAGTGCAAAAACAATAAGGGTTTCCATGGCATTGCAAAATGAATTCAATCATTTAGAACAATATGTATGAAAAATAATAATAAAATAATACTTAAAAAACTTTGCGGTGTAATAATGGCTTTGCTGACTGCATTATTAAAAACCACTTTATAGAATATGTCAACGAAAATAGGTCTGCTGTTTGCCTGGCTGCTGCTTTGCATCAATGTTCATGGGCAGGTGCAGGCTATCGAGCAGCAATTTACTGTCGCCCAGGACGGCAGCGGCGATTTCAGGACAATCCAGGAAGCCGTGAATGCCGTACGTGACCATTCGCAGATCAGGGCCACCATTCGGGTTAAAAATGGGACTTACCGCGAAAAGCTCGTGATCCCCGCCTGGAAAAAGAACATTACGCTGATCGGCGAGAGCGCCGAACACACCATCATTACCCATAACGACTTTTCGGGCAAGGACTTCCCCCACCACGATTTTACCGGCAGTGCCAAATTCAGTACCTATACCTCTTATACGGTGCTCGTGCAGGCCAGCGACTGCACCCTGCAAAACCTGACCATCGAAAATACCGCCGGACGCGTGGGCCAGGCCGTAGCGCTGGCCACCGAGGGCGACCGCATCGACGTTTACAATTGCCGGATCCTGGGTAACCAGGACACGCTGTACACCTCCAAAGACGGCAGGAATTTTTACAAGGATTGCCTCATTACCGGTACCACCGATTTTATTTTCGGAGAGGCAACAGCCGTTTTTCAGCATTGTACCATCCAAAGCCTCACCAACTCCTACATTACCGCCGCTTCCACCACCCGCGAGCAGGCCTACGGCTATGTTTTTCTGAACTGTAAACTGACCGCCAACGAGGAAGCGACCAAGGTATATCTCGGTCGCCCGTGGCGGCCATTTGCCAAAACCGTTTTTATCGATACGGAAATGGGCGGGCACATCGTGAAGGAAGGTTGGGACCCTTGGAAGGGCGACAATATGTTCCCCGAAAAGGAGAAAACGACATTCTACGCCGAATACAACAGCACCGGACCCGGCGCGAATACTAGTGCCCGGGTGGCGTGGTCGAAGCAGCTCACGCGGGAAGAGCGGGAAAAGTACACGATCGAAAATATCCTTTCGGGCTGGATTCCGGGGAAAAAACTGCGCCTGCAACCTTCGGGTATCCCGGATACGAGCTTTTCGGTGAGAGGCTCTTACCGGCAAGAGATCGCGCGCCATCCGAACATCCGCATCGCGGACTCCACAATGCCGGCTACGGTCCAGGTCGTGAGGAATGTTACTTACCGCACGACGCCCGGCGGGAAAAAGCTCCTGCTCGATATTTATAAACCTAAAAAACGCAGAAAAACGCTGTTGCCAGCTGTGCTGATGGTACATGGCGGCGGCTGGCGCTCAGGCGACCGCACACATAACAACACGCTCGCACGCAAGCTAGCGGGCAAAGGATACATCTGCATCACAGCCGATTACAGTCTTTCCACCCACGCCCTCTACCCTGCCGCCGTGCACGACCTCAAAGCCGCAGTGCGCTGGATGCGGTCACACGCCGCCGACCACGGCATCGATACGTCGCGGATTGCCGTTCTGGGCTTCTCGGCGGGGGGCGAACTGGCCGCGTTTGTCGGAGCAACTAATGGCGTATCTAAATTTGAGGGCACAACCGGTCAGAACGAGGGATCGAGTACGGTGCAGGCTGTGATCGATATTGATGGTACGCTGGCATTCATTCACCCGGAATCCGGCGAGGGCGACGACTCCAGGTCAATTTCCGCGGCTACCTACTGGTTTGGCTATCCCAAAGCCGAGCGCCCCGACCTTTGGACCGAGGCTGCCCCGCTTGCGCACGTGAGTGCGAAAACGCCGCCATTTCTGTTCATCAACAGCTCAGTGGACCGCATGCATGCCGGAAGAACGGATTTTATCCAAAAACTGAATGCATTCGGTACATACAGCGAAGTGAGGACGTTCTCCGACGCTCCACACACTTTTATGTTTTTCGATCCGTGGTTCGAACCAACGCTAGCCACAGTCTCAGTATTTTTGAAAAAGGTTTTGCCGGACAGCAAACGCCCCGTATCCCGTTAAACAGGCCGCATTAAGGCCGCGCCAGTTTCAGGATCTTTCCTGTGCCATGGTTACAAATGTAAAGCTCCTGGGACTGGTCGGTGCCAAAGGCGGATATTTGCCCGACGCCTTCGGCAATAATGCTGTTCTGAACCGCTTTGCCATTTTGGGTTTCGAGCGCGAAAAGCCGCCCGCTTACGTAATCGCCGAACACATATTTGCCCGCGAGCGACGGCACCGCCTTGCCACGGTATACAAACCCGCCCGTGATCGAATGCTCGCCATTGGCCTGCGGCAGGTCCAACACAGGGTCGATTAGCCCTTCGGCATTACAATCGCGCTTGGGATTATAGCAGTCGATACTCTCCTTTAACCGCCAGCCATAATTACCGCCGTTGACGATGATATTGATCTCTTCCCGCTTGTTCTGCCCCACATCCCCGGCCCAAAGCGTATTCGTAGCATCATCGAAGCTGATCCGCCACGGGTTTCGCAGGCCATAGGCATATATTTCCTCCCTGAGTCCCTCCTTATTGCCCGCAAATGGATTGTCGGCCGGGATTCCGTAGTTTCCTTTGCTTTGGCTGTTCACATCCACGCGCAGGATTTTGCCGAGCCAGGCGCTTTTGTTCTGGCCGTTGTTGCTCGGGTCGCCCCAGCTTCCGCCATCGCCGGTAGAAATGTAGAGGTAACCATCCCAGCCGAACTTCACAGCTCCGCCATTGTGATTATCAAACGGCTGATCGAACGTAAAAAGCACTGCTGCACTCGCCGGGTCGGCCTGGTTGGGATCGCTGGCGCTCACTTTATAGCGTACAATGGCTGTTTCGAGCTTGCCGGATACCTTCGTGGTGTAATTCAGGAAGAAATATCCGTTGTTTTTATAATCAGGGTGAAAAGCAATGCCCAATAACCCTGCCTCGCCGCCGTAACTCACCAGCTTTTTGATATCCAGAAACACCTTTGCAGACGAGGCTTCCGCCGCATTTTCGAAAACGCGGATCGTCCCTTCCTGTTCCAACACAAAAAGCCGGTTGCTACCGTCATTCGAATGCGTAAGATCAACGGGATAATCGAAATGCAGCTTTGGAAAAGCTTCCACCACCTTTACAACCGCCGCGGTACCAGGCCCATCCGGCTTCGAAGCATTGCAAACGGTTAAAAGCGCGAGCCCGGCGAGGCACTTTATGACAAAACGTTTCATGGCAAATCGGGTTTTGGGGTTAAAAACAGCAGCCAATTTCCTGCCCGATTACAAGTCAAATGCATTTCAGATTTACTTCCCATTGTCATCAAACCGCGCAATCATCGTATTTTAGTATTTAAACTTTCAAAAAGTTTTGAAAGTTTAAATACATTACTACCTTTGAAACATGGAACTCGAAGACGCAAAACGGAAATTTATCGAATCATGGGGCAAATTAGGCTCCGAATGGGGCATTAACCGCACCATGGCGCAGGTCCATGCATTACTGCTGATCTCTCCCGACCCACTTACAACCGAGGAAATCATGGAAACGCTCAGCATTTCGCGCGGCAATGCCAACATGACCCTCCGCGACCTGATCGGCTGGGGACTGATTGAAAAGCAACACAAGCCCGGCGAGCGGAAGGAGTATTTCTTCGCCGACAAGGACGTTTGGAATATCGCCAAACAGGTCGCCAAAGAACGCCGCAAACGTGAATTGGAGCCGGTTATCAGGGTGCTCGACGAGCTGTCGAAAGTTACTGGCGATGCCAACGATCCTGAGTTCAGCACGTTCAACAAGTCGGTCACGGATATTAATAAGCTAGCCAAGAACGTCGATAGAACCCTGGAAACCATGTTGGGTGCGGAAGAGAGCTGGTTTTGGGGTGGTATTTTCAAATTGTTCAAGTGATATTTTTTTTGATTCAAACTTTCAATTTTTTCTGAAAATTCAAAATATACTATACAAATGAAAACGCTACATAACCACATCATCTTGTACGACGCCGAGTGCCCGATGTGCAACCTCTACACGGGCGCATTTGTGCGTAATGGCATGCTGGATACCCACGGCCGAGAGGCCTATCAGCAATATTCCGGCGCCGCCTGCCCCAATCTCGACTGGCAGCGCGCCGTCAACGAAATAGCGCTCGTAAACCAGGAAACCGGTGAAGTCACTTACGGTATCGAAAGCCTGTTAAAAGTTTGCGGAAACGCCCTGCCGCTCCTCGCGCCATTGTTCCGCTGGAAACCGTTTCTATGGATCGCCACAAAAGCCTACGCATTCATTTCCTACAACCGCCGCGTGATCATCCCGGCGGCGGCTTCTGAAAACCAGTTCGGGTATCAGCCATCTTTTAATTTAAAATATCGCATTGCGTGGCTGGTTTTCGCGTGGGTAATGACAAGTTGTATTCTCAGCTCTTACACCAGCCTACTCACCGGTTTTCTCGTAAAAGGCGCTTTCTGGCGCGAATTTGCGATTTGTGGCGGACAGATACTCTTTCAGGGCGCTGTGGTTTTCGCTTATCAAAAACAGAAAGCCTGGGATTATCTCGGTAACATGATGACGATCTCGCTGGCTGGTGCATTGGTGTTACTGATATTTTTGACTATTTGCCTTTGGCTTAAATTGGGCTGGTTAATTTCTGCATTATGCTTTATGATGGTCGTGTTTCTGATGTTCCTCGAACATTTACGAAGATGCAGGCTACTGGGAGTGGGCTACTTGATGACTATTACCTGGATTTTGTACCGAATCGTCACACTTGCATTTCTATTGATGTAATACTATGAAATACGATAAAGTAGTGCTCGCAGGAGGCAACGGCTACCTGGGCCAGGTTTTACAGGAGTATTACAAACCGCTTACCCGGGAGCTGATCGTCCTGAGCAGAAAGCCCGCGCCTCAAACCGAAAATATTAAAACCATCGTTTGGAATGCCCGAACAGCAGGAGAATGGACAGATTGCCTCAACCATGCGGACATGCTCATTAACCTTTGCGGGAAAAATGTAAACTGCCGTTACACCCCTGAAAACCAAACCGAAATAATCAGCTCCCGGGTCGGCCCGACCACGCTGCTTGCCAATGTAATCCAATCTCTTGCGGTTCCTCCAAGACTTTGGATCAACGTTACGTCTGCAACCATTTACCGTCACGCAGAAGACCGTCCGCAAGACGAAGAAACAGGTGAAATAGGATATGGTTTTTCGATTGATGTATGTAAGAAATGGGAAGACGCATTCTTCCAGAGCGCAACTCCGAGAACGAGGAAAGTTGCTTTGAGGATGGGGATCGTTTTAGGCAAGCGCGACGGGGCATTTCCCCGTCTGCTCACGCTCGCCCGGATGGGCGCAGGAGGGAAACTTGGAAACGGGCAGCAGTATGTATCGTGGATCCATGAACAGGATGCTGCAAAATGTACCGAATGGCTGTTGCAGCACGAATCAGTTTCCGGGGTATTCAATTGCACTTCGCCAAAGCCGGTGAAAAACGAGGTGCTGATGGCCGCCATCCGCAAAGCCGGCGGCATTCCCTTTGGTGTTCCTTCTCCGGCCTGGTTACTGGAAATAGGCGCACGAGTAATCGGCACTGAAACCGAGCTACTGCTCAAAAGCCGGTGGGTATTGCCGAAAAGACTGCTGGACAGCCAGTTTGAATTCAGTTACCCTGAGGTTGAACATGCAATCAATGATATTGTGTGGCAACCTTAATGCAGTATATTTCTGCCAAAATTTTAAAACAAATGCAGCAGCTCCGCGCGAAGTTCGATACTTATGGCAAGCTTTCGGAAGAGGCGATGGCCGATCTGGCGAAGCTGATCCGGCCGCATTCCTATGCGAAGGGTGATTACTTTTTGAAGGAAGGACAAACGGCTAAAAACGTCGGATATGTGGTAAAGGGGCTTCTTTCGCAATATTATGCGTCGTCGGACGGAGATATGGTAGTCAAGAAGTTTTTTCCTGAAAACCATTTCGCAGGCTCCTTGCCGGCTATGCTCACGCATTCCCCGAGCATGTTCGCGATCAGGGCGCTCGAACCTACCGAGACATTGGAATACAATTTCTATGATTTCAAATCGCTTACCGAGAAGCATCACGACCTGGCCGCATTCTATATCCGGTACATGGAGCTCCATTGGGTCATTGAAAAGGAGCCAATGGAAATTTCATACCGGTACGACAGCGCCAAAACGCGCTATGTCAATTTCCTGAAAGAGTATCCCAATCTCGAACCGCGCCTCAAACAGCACGAAATCGCTTCTTACCTCGGCATTACGCCTACCCAGCTCAGCCGGATCCGGGCGGAAATGTAATTTTTCAAAATCTCAACATTTGTAAATGTTTTCGGTTGGCCGGAGCCCGACATTTGTCTCGTTCAAACCAAAACAATGACAAATGCTATGAAAAATGAAACCGACTTCCTGACAGATACCCTTGAAGGTAAAGCCGTCATGTTTGCTCCGGGCGAAGGTGAAGTGCTTGCTATGGGTGGTAACAGCATCACTTTAAAGGTTACCAGCGACATTTCGAACGACCAGCTGGGCGTTTATGAAATCAAACTAGCCCCCGGCACGATCGGCGCGCGATTGCATTATCACCGTTTTATGGATGAGACATTCATCTTCCGCAAAGGCACGCTGACAGTCGAACTCGCCAACGGTCCCATCCGCGCGCAGGAGGGTGCTGTCGTGTACGTCCCGCGCATGACCGCGCACGGATTTTCCAATCAGTCGGACGAAGATGTGGTGATTAACCTCATATTCAACCCCGGCCAGCAGCGGGAGGGCTTTTTCCGCGGGCTCAAATCAATATTGACCGAGCCGGAGATCGACCCGGCAAAATACCTGAAATTGTATCAGAAGTACGACAGTTTCCCGGTGGACGTACAGAATATGTTACCGGTGGGCCCTCCGCAGTAGCCGCTAAGCTTCTGCATTCCGCAACTTCTGTTTCAGCATCCCCGCCGCTTTGGTATAACCGCCCTCTGCGCCATCGATGAAGTGAATATGGCCGTCTTTGAGGTCATGGACGTAGCACGACATGACGGATTCGCCGCTGACATGCAATCCGTAATGAATCTCCCGCGCCGTCTCCATGGCATCAAGGGCGGCTTGGAGCTGCTCGCGCTGCCCGGGCGTGCCGGTGATTACGGTGTTGATCTTCCCATCGATGACCAGTGTGTCCGACATTTCGACCAGGCTGTTGAGGTAATTCCTGCCATATGACGTCCGAAAGTATACGTAACCAAAAAGCCAGGCAATCCAGGACGCCGCCAAACCGAGCATACTCGTGCTGCCTTCCCTTACCCGCATTTCCATTTCCATCTTTTTGAAAGTGGTGCGCCAGATCAGCCTGGCAACCGAAATGGGCTGCCGGCGCGGAAATGGCCCATAAATGCCGTCGACGTGCTCCATTACCTTTGCGAACAGTGCCGCCTGCTTTTTCCCGGCCGGTGCGGTAACGAGAAGCGTTACCACCTCCTGGTCCATTTCCGGCGGACCGATCTTGTCCCACCGGCATTGCATACCGCTCAGGTCGAGCTCGTCGTCCGGTTTGGGCTCATAGTCGAAGCGGTAATGCTCGCTTTTAATGCGTTTTTCTGCACAATACAGCCCGTCGCCTAATATCACGGGAATCGAAAATGCGCCGGATACTCTCAGCTTGCTGAGTTTCAGCTCGTATTCCTGCGCATAAATTTCACTCACCGGCACGACACCGATGCGAAGATCGAGCGCAAAATTTTCCTTCGTGTTCTTTCTGAAAACAGCCAGCGCGCGCATGGCCGCGTCGGCAATTGCGGGCGGCAGAATGAAAGTGGCCCCGTCGCCGCCGAAAAAGAACGGTACCGTAATGCCTGCTTTGAATGCAATATTCAGCACGCTCACGATACTGCCCGTCGCGATGAAATTAACCGTCTCGTGCATGCCGCCCGCAACGGCGCCGGTCGAGTTGCGGATGTCGGTGATCACCACATGCCACGAATCGGGCACATTGTAAAAAAGATGCTCCTCCGTAAGTAGTTCGCCCAACGAAATATGGTTGGCAGGCAAACGTGAATAAAACTGTTCGTTCCGGGCCAGCGACATGATTTCTGAATAAGTTCGAGGTTAATTTAAACCTATTTTCTTAAATAATTACCCCTCCGGAAATCGATAATCCTGCCAAGTTTTTGTTTTTTGCAGGTTAAAATTGAATGCCCGCCGCGTTCCACGTCATGCCGACAGTGCTGCGCAATGGCCGCGACTAACCTGAAACCCGCGTTTTCTGAATGCTTCGACCGACTTTTTATCATCTTACATACCTGTTTCTCCTGTTGCAATCGGCCTGGGCTGCGGCTCAAACAATACCCGTCGGCAACAAAGCATGGCTGAAAGAATACAATGAATACCGTGAATACGACGATGTGTACGTCGTGAAGAAGGTAATCATTCCTTGCCGGTCGTACGAGACATTCATTACCGATAAAAGCGGCCGAAAACTCTCCCCCGCCTACCGCGACATCGGCGATTTTGCCGAAGGCCTGGCCGAATTCGTGCCGATGGAACTCGGGCCGGAAGGGCATGGCCTGCACGGTTTCATCGACAAGCGCGGAAAAATTGTCATTGAACCCAAATACACTTCCACCGACCGGTTCCGCGATGGAAAAACCTGGGTTATATATCCATCCGGCAAGCATTACGGGCTTTCCTACATCGATCTTAAAGGAAATGAAATTTATAAAATCCCTATTCAACATTATACCAAAGACTACCTGATCAAGGACTCGGATATCGATTTCCTTTGCAATCATGATACGAAGGAGGATGTTTTATGGTGGGTACGAAGGCCGATGGATTTCAATATACTGAACTTCAATTTCAGCCGCTTTATCGAAAAAGAAATCAAAGCCTCGAAATTCATTTACCATTTCCTCTACAAAGGCAAATACGGGATCATTGATAAAAACATGATGCTGAAAGTCCCTGTGGCACTCGACGACATCGATCCCGATTACAAATACTCAGGCCAGGGAATGGAACGCGTGCAGTATGGCGATAAGTACGGTTATATTAGTCCATTCACCGGCGATCTCATTGTACCGTTCGAATACACCGATACCCGCAAACCGACTAATGGCTTGTTTTGGGTAAAAAAGGATGGAAAGTGGGGCTGCATTGATAAAACCGGCAAACTGCGTATCCGGCATTTGTATGACGAAGCCACCGGTTTCACGGCCGAAAACCGTTCTGCGGTCGCGATTAATGGCAAATTCGGCCACATCGATAAATCGGGCAGGATACGGACACCGCTGAAATATGATTTTGCTTCCTATTACAATCACGGTGTCTCGATGATCCGGATAGATGATAAGTATGGTTATATAGATACGACAGGCCATTTTATCACCAAAATCATTTACGATGAAGCCCTTCCTTTTGATCGCATTACAACCACCGTCGAGCGTTCCTGGCTCCGGTTTGAACTTTCACTTGACGGGAAAGAGAAGTTCGTAGGTTTCTCTTACAAACTGAATGCGGTGTTTATCATCCTGGGTGTGATCATTTTCATTTGGCTGAATAACTTGCTTTACCAGCGAGTACTGAAAAAGCGTTTGGTGAAAATATCCAACAAAAAATAAGGCCGTAATTTCAGGACAACGCCTTAATCCGCTTGCGGATCGCCTGCTGGTCGGCGGCAGTCCTAGCCAGCCGCAATGCTTTGCCCAGGTTTTCCAAAGCCTTTTGCCGGTCGATTCCATCATAGAGTTCGCCCAGCAATGCGAAATAAAAATGATTGCCTTCCAGCGCCAGGGCCTCCGTTTCGCGTATCGCTTCGGCTTTTCCTTTCCATTTGGATAGGGCAAACGCCCGGTTAAGCGCCGCAACGGGAGAATAACTGAGTTTCAATAGCTGATCATAGTAGTAGACAATGCTGCTCCATTTTTCCGGACTATCCTCTTTTTGCGTGTGCCAGTATGCGATGCCCGCTTCAAGGTGATACCGCGAAACCTGGTTGCCCCTGGCTGCCGATTGCAGAAAAACGTATCCATTCCTGATCAGATCGGCATTCCATAGGTCGGGGTCCTGCTCCTCGTACAGCACCAGCGCGCCCGAAGCATCCGTGCGGGCGTCGAACCGCGAGGCGTGAAAGCACATCATCGCCATCAGCGCATTGACGTGCGGCTTATTGGTAGCATTGTTTTCAATCAGCATCGTGCAAAGCCGGATGGCTTCCAGGCAAACATCCTTCCGCAACGTATGGTCCTGGCTCATCGAATAATATCCCTCATTGAAAAGCAAATAGAGGGTCGTCAGCACAGGTCCGAGCCGCGCATCCATTTCTGCCGGAGCCGGCATTTCGATGCGGATATCGACCTCCCGAAGCCGTTCCCGGGCCCTGGTCAGTCGTTTGTTGATGACTTCTTTCGTTGTCAGGAACGCGTCCGCAATTTCCTGAATGCCAAATCCGCAAAGCACGCGCAGCGCCAGTCCCACCTGCGACTCTTCCGAGATCGCCGGGTGACACACCGCAAAGAGCATTTGCAACTGGCTGTCGGTAATATTCTCGGGTGTAAGGTCTATCTCGACAGCCACGTCTTCACCGAGGCCCGCCCGGACCTCCGGCAATACCCGCTCCTCATAGATCGAATGCCGGTGCAGGTAATTTTTCGCCTTGTTTTTAGCGGTATTGTAGAGCCAGCCCGCGGGGTTCGGCGGCGGGCCTTCGATACCCCAAGCCTGCGTTGCCACCAGAAATGTATCGCTGGCAATGTCCTCCGCCACTTCTATTTCCCTGAAACCGAAATGCCGGCAAAGTACCGAAACAATCTTCCGGTATTCCGTCCTGAACAAATGCGGGATCAGCGGTTCACTGTTCATGCACGGAAACGATTTTCCTCACCTCCACGCTGTTCCCATCGCCATTCAGGATGGGGCATTGTGCCGCCAGCCGCATGGCATCATCGAAACTCTCCGCGCGAATCACGATAAAACCAGCCAGCGATTCCTTCGTTTCGGCATATGGGCCATCGGTTACTACGTTGTTGGGTTTGAGCACTTTCCCTTCCGTGGAAAGCCCCTTCCCGCCTGCAAATTTCCCTTCCTCCACAATGCCGTTAATCCAATGATGGTACTGCTTCATATACTCCTGCATTTGCTCGGGAGAAGGCTGCGCTTCCTTTGTCAGGAGATCAAGGCGCATGAGGATTAGGTATTCTTCCATAGAGTTTTTATGAATTTCTGATTGAAAGAAAACGGCTATTGATTTACTAACTCAATTTGCTTTTGCCCCTTCCTTTGAACTACCCGCCGGCCGATCTCAATAAATGGCTTCTCCACGAATTTAAAAAGGAAATAGCTAAGCAAAACACTCACGGCTATGTTGGCAAAAAAGCCAATTACCGCGATTTGTATCCTTGAAAAATAAGGAAAGAGAGCGATAAGCATCTGTAATACAATCCCGATCAGCATGGAATGCACCAGGTAGAACGAATAGGAAATATCAGCTGCAAATGAAGCGAGTTTTGAAGAAAGTATAGTCCGGAAAGTATCGAGGATACTGAAAAACCAATTCGGAATGGCAAACCTGATTTCATCCAAAAACAGGAAAAGCAACAAGATCAGCACGAGTGCTACCGTCATGATAGATTGGAAAGGTATCGTCACCGCAACGGCAATCATAAGGTAAATCAAATGCATTTGCCTGAGCTTTACGGCTGCCGCAATGATCCCTATCATAAAAAGTGGCATTGCAAACAAAATAACGGCCGGCAAATTATACTCCGGGAATCCTATTCTGCTGCAAACTAAGTTTACACCTCGCATTGACACTATTGCAATTCCCACAAAAGCGATAACTCCAATAATCACCCTACCCTTCTGTTTCCTGGCATTAGAAAACATTGCCAGAAACAAAAACGGAAAGATTATGTAAAACTGAGCTTCCAGTGAAAGGCTCCATGTAACGCCAAGAAGGCTGGAATAATACTGGGGAATCAAGCCGTGGACCATGAAAACGTGTGAAACAAGGTCAGCAACGTCGGGCTGTACGGTAGACCTGACAGTCCCCCATTGGCTCACACTATTCCCTGTGAAGAATATCAGATTGGCCTTGTTCATCTCGGCCATCGGCACAAAACCTATGAATGCTACGATTATGCAAAGAATGTAAACCGGGTACAGCCGGAAAAACCTCCGCTGCCAGAACTTTATGTGAGTACTTCTTTGGTTGAAAGGCTCTTTTAATCGCCTTTCAATGTAATTATAGGTCATTAAAAATCCGGTAATAACCATAAATCCATTTACCGCATACACCGGCCTATTGAAGGTTTCTTCCAGAATTTTCGGTAATGCAAAATATACTTTTCCTCCAATTAATGTGTAGTAGTGAGCTGCGAAAACCCAGAAGGCCAATAAAAATCGAAGACCATCCAGAAAGCCAACCCGAGGGCTTTGGTAATTGTTACTCATAAAATTAGTTTGGCGGTGAGTTGTAATAGCAGGCAAATATAGTTACATCATAGTACTACATAACTATTTCCGGGTTCTTTTGAAGCCTGAATTTATTGGGAATAGCAAAGGTAGCATTACACCACCTTTGCTTTAAAAATTCTCTGTATGAAAGATATTTCAAATCGCCTCATAGCTCAATAAAACCACCCCGCTGCTAAACACACGATGGTTGATCAGCTTCAAATCCAGTTTCCTCGTTAATCCCTGAAATGAGGGCGTACCTTCTCCGATGGCTACGGGATCGATCATGAACTGGTATTCATCAATCAGGCGCGCTTCGGCGAGTTGGGCGATGATGCTCCCGCTGCCCAGGATAGTCATGGTTTTGCCGGGGATAGCTTTAAGTTTTCGAACGGCGTCGACCAGGTCTTCTTTGATGAGCGTGGTATTCTCCCAACCGGCGCTTTCGAGGGTGGTCGAGAATACGATCTTTTCGGATTCATTCATCCCCTGGGCGACCTCCGGCATACTCTCGATGGCCATGGGCGTCGGCCAGAAACTTGCCATCATTTCATAGGTTACCCTGCCGAAGAGCAGTGTGGCTCTGGCTTCGAGGTTGTCGGAGGCGAAGCCATTCTCTTCTTCGCCATGCCGATGCCAGCTGATATCGTTATCGGGGCCTTTGAAATAACCATTGAGCGTCGTGAAATTGTAGGCAATGAGCTTTCCCATGGTAGTCTGTTTTTGAGGTGAATATTGTTTCAACTACCCCCACTACAAACGGGATGCCGAAAACAGGACAGCCGCATCCCTTTTTTTTCAGCGAAGCAGGTTCACAACGCCCTTATAGTTCAAAAACGACCCATTGATCAATTCTACCCTGATTTTGTAGGGATAAACAGCCGGCGAAGCCTTTTGGCCGTGGTAGGAACCGTCCCAGCCGGTCGATGGGCTGGATGCAGCAAAATTGGATTTCTGATAAACCACTTCGCCCCGGCGAATGAAAAACGTAGTCTTTTTGCATTGGCCAGAGAGTAAACATCTGAACAAAAAATCCGGTGTTTGAGGCTGGATACCAGCGTAAAAAGGGCGCCGTTGCTGCTTTTATCGGCATATCGTACATGGCGAAAATAATTACTGGCCCGTGATGGGGGTTTTAATATTAAATATGTGTCCTCATCATGAATGCAGCCTGCTTGCAAGGACATTGTACAGAAGCATTTATCTATCCTAAACCCTTAACATTATGAGAGCTTTCTCCCTTTCAGCCCTGGCGGTACTCTTTATGCTGTGCCAGCCGGCCTGGTCACAGACCAAGAAATACAGCATTGTGATCAAAGGCGGGCATGTGATCGACCCGAAAAACAACGTCGACGCCGTAATGGACGTGGCCATCGAAGGCACGCCGGGCGGTGAGGACGGAAAGATCGCCCTCGTAGCCAAAAACATCGACGCCAGCCAGGCCGTGCAGGTGGTGGATGCCAAAGGGCTCTATGTCACGCCCGGGCTGATCGACATTCACGTGCACTTTTTCTGGGGTACCGACCTCAAAGGCACCTACCGCAATGGCCCGAACGGCCTGCCCGCCGACGGTTTCACGTTCCGTTCAGGCGTTACCACCGTCGTGGATGCGGGAAGTTCCGGTTGGAAGACCTTTGAGACGTTCAAAAAACAAACTATCGACCTTTCCAAAACCCGTGTGCTCGCATTCCTGAACATTGTGGGCGAAGGAATGGCAGGTGGGAAATTCGAGAACAGCCTCGAAGAAATGGACGCAAAGGCAACTGCTGAAATGGCCAAAAAGTACCCGAACGACGTCGTGGGTGTAAAGCTGGCGCATTTCGTGGGTCACGACTGGACGCCCACCGACCGTGCATTGGAGGCCGGTACGCTTGCCAACATCCCTATTATGGTCGATTTCGGCAGTGCCAACCCGGTGTTACCATTGGAAGAATTGTATTTAAAAAAATTCCGTAAAGGCGACATTTATACCCATTGCTTCGGCGGCAACAGCAACAACAGCGGCCGCGGCCGCGAGTCTATCGTAGACGTATCGACCAATAAAGTGAAACCTTATGCGATCGAAGCGCAGAAACGCGGGGTGATATTTGATGTAGGCTTTGGGGGAGCCAGCTTTCTTTTCTCCCAGGGACAACCGGCGATTAAGCAGGGCTTTTATCCTAATTCCATCAGCACGGATCTGCACACGAGCAGCATGAACTCGGCCATGAAGGACATGAACAACATTATGTCCATGTTTATGGCAATGGGTATGGATTTCAAAAGTGTGATCAAAGCCAGCACCTGGAACCCCGCACAGGAAATCCGCCGCGAGGAACTCGGGAACCTGTCCGTAGGCTCGCCCGCCGACGTGGCCATACTGAACCTGCGCGACGGTAACTTCGGCTACTACGCCCGCGACGGCAAAATCACCGGCAAAAAACGCATCGAAACCGAAGCGACCATCCGCGGCGGCAACATCGTGTACACGCTCAATGCGCGCGTGGAGCCCGTAAACCTGCCGCGTCCGGAGCGCCCCGCAACCAACCAGGGCCCACAAACCCCGGGAACAGGTCCCAGGTAATTGAAAGGAAGATATTTATTCAGGAAAAAGGGTATTCCAAACCCAATCAGGCATCTTTCCTTCAACACCTGACTAAACTTGACAATACCTGACTAATCTTGACAACACCTGACCATTTCCTGACAACGCCTGACAACACCTGGCAACACCTGACCATTTCCTGAAAAGCCCTTTAACCATTCAAACCCCCAAATACCTTAACACCAATGAAACGCAGAGAACTTTTAAAAGATCTTTCCATGATCCCGCTCGCGGGAGGCGTTCTGAGCGCGGCGGCCAGCACGTCTGCGGCCTTTGCCGAAAGCAGCAAACCGAAGTGGTTTCAGAAATCCTCCGGGGCGCCGGCCGCAGCGGCTGTATCAGCACCCGGACCGTTGAAGCCGGGACCGCAAATCTATCAGTCGATCGGTGTGGAGCCGATTATCAACTGCCGGGGGACATTTACCATTATCGGAGCATCCATCGAGCTGCCGGAAGTTCGTCAGGCTATGGAATATGCATGCCAGTATAATGTACAGATCGACGAGCTGGCATTTGGTGTGGGCCAGCGCCTTTCAGAAATCGTCGGCTCCGAATGGGGCATGGTATCGTCGGGCTGTGCGGCGGGTATGAACGAGGTAACCGCGGGCATTATCGCAGGTGGTAACCCCGAAAAACTGATCCGCATTCCCAATCTGGAAGGTTTTGAAAAAACAGAGGTGATTATCCCAAGATCCTCGCGCAACGTGTATGACCATGCGATCCGTAACGTAGGCGTAAAAATCATCACTGTCGAAACCATTGAAGAGCTCAAAAAGGCCATTACCCCCCGCACAGCGATGATCTACATGATGCCGGGTGATGAGCCATGGACAGTGAAGGCCGTGGCGGATATCGCCAAACCTGCCGGTGTGCCATTGCTGGTGGACGCCGCAGCCGAACGTTTGACAATCCCAAACATCCACTTGCAAGCCGGCGCGAGTGTAGTGGCATATAGTGGTGGAAAAGTAATCCGCGGGCCGCAATGCGCAGGTCTGATGCTCGGTAGCAAAGATGTACTCATGTCGGCATGGCAGGCCAGCGCACCCCACCACGGACCTTGCCGCAACAATAAAGTGGGCCGCGAAGAAATGATCGGAATGCTCGCAGCCGTGGAAGCGTGGGCCACGCGTGACCATAAGGCTGAAATGAGGACTTGGGTATCATGGCTGGAAAACATTTCCAAGAAACTGAACGGCATTCCAAGCGCCAAACTCGAAATTAAAGAGCCCGCAGAAGGTGCATTGGATAATGCCACACCGACATTAACCATAACCTGGGACCCTACCAAGCTCAATATCACCGGCCAGGAAGTAGCCGACGAGCTGCAAACCACCAAGCCGCGTGTGGCCGTCGGAACCGGTTTCCGCAGAGGCCAGGCGGCACAATCAGGCCCTCCTACCACATCGATTACCGTAGCTGCCTATATGATGGGCCCCGGCAACGACAAAATTGTGGCGGAGCGCATTTACGAAATCCTTACCCGCAAGCGCAGCGCGCCAAAAGCCGAAGCGGTCATGAAAGCGCCTGCTGCCGAAATCGCAGGCCGCTGGGATGTGAGCATCGAGTTTTACACCAGCGCCAGCAAGCATACATTCCTTATCGAAAGGCAGGACGGCAACTACCTGTACGGAACGCACAAAGGCGAGTTCGCGACGCGCGAGCTGTTCGGTAACATCGATGGCGACGAAGTGCGCTTCCAGAGCCGGTACAGCGTGCCGGGCGACAACCTGACGATGACATTCTATGGAAAACTTTCGGGCGACACCATTACCGGCGAAATTGATATGGTGGAATATGTGAATGCGAAGTTTACCGCCAAGCGAGCAACCTTCCCGAACAACCGCCAGCGGATCAACATCCCTGCCGGCCGTCCGTTGTCGACCTAGTCACCGGATTTCACATAACGGTAATTAACATAAAAAGCCTTGGATCGATGCCAGGGCTTTTATGCTAATTACTAAATCTAAAATTTTTAATATTTCTGAGCCCTCGTCGACCGAATGGCTGAACCGTCTGATCCTTTGGTCACTAACCCGTTTTCGGGGCACGAAACTACGACCAAAATGCGCAAATACGAAGGTTTTTTTGCGCAATGCGCGATTTTTTCTTAAAAAAATCAGGGCGTAACTGTTGCGTCGTATGATTTAAATACTACTTTTGCATCACGATTGACGGCCAGGTGGTGGAATTGGTAGACACGCTACTTTGAGGGGGTAGTGCCCGTTCGGGTATAGGAGTTCGACTCTCCTTCTGGTCACATCTAAAAGTGCGTTTGGAGTTAACCAACGCACTTTTTTTATGCCCAAAAAAGCAAATAGGAAGCTGGGCCAGGTCATGCAAATGCCAGCATCCCAATTTCGCTCATCGACTCTTCCAGAAAACTTTTAGCAGAAGCCAGCGAGTAATCTGCCACAAAACGAACCGAACTTCCTGGCTTGGTAAACGTCACTACCTGCTCCAACATAATCTCCGCATGCTGCGCATTTGTAATGAAAGACGTGATGCGAACGATTTCCTCGCCTTCCTCGCTACGATCGCGATGCAGGCAAACCTGAACAGCTGTTTCAGGGATCCGAATGATTTTAAAATTCATAGTGGTGTTTTAGCTTAACAAATGATGACGTTTATCACCTCGGTTTTGCACCAGGAACATCGGAATGCTTCCAGTTTTACTATATTTACATACTGCGCTTAACCTAGACAATACTGTAAATATAAAATTCCATTTGGAAAAATAAAACTTCATTTGGAATTTATATCACAACCGAATCGATAGCAATGATAGAAATTGCAAGAATAGCGGCCATCATGAAAGCACACCACTTAAATACTAGTGAACTTGCTGAGATTGTAGGCTTATCTCCATCCAAAATTTCAAAAGTTCTCGCCGGAGATCAAAAACTCACTTCTGACGCAGTAGGAATATTAATTAAAGAGCTGGAAATTCATCCCAATTGGCTGTTTGGCTTTGAAGGCGAGCCGCAAGTTGTGATGTACATGAAAGACCTCGTTCATAAAAGCGAAGTAGAAAAACTGGAAGCAAAAATCAGGGAGCTCAAAGATGAACTCGGAGAGGTATACAAGCAACTGGCAGAGGAACGGAGAGTAAAGTAGTCATTTTTTGGGATTCAATTCCCGGATGCGCCGCTCACGCAATGCGGTGCGGTATTCACAAATTTCAACATCGATTTCAAGCTGCCGTCCCCTGGTCTTCCCAGGCAATGCCCGCTCCATTTCCAATTCACTCACATAACGCCTGACGCGATACGTCGCGACCGCCAGATCGGCTACTGCAATAACTTTCAAACTAATAAACTGAATAAAATATGAGACTGGCGCCGCGAGATACACAATCGTCTCACGAGGAAAAGACCCTGGCAACTGCTGTGAGATGCCAATAATGAATGTCGATAAAAAGGTTACTGTCTCGGTCTTGTACTTGAAGGATCTTTTCTTACGCCGTTTTCTGGCTTTTACTTCCATCCTTCGAGCACCTCTAAAAGCCTCTTGGCCTGACCATCTACATGATGCTTGCCCAGGACGATAGATTTGCCCGTTCGAGGATTGGTGAGGACAATGTCGCCTCCGAAGAATGCTTTTTTGATGAGAATAAAAATGCCGCGCCCCACGAAGAAAGCGACGCCGACACACGAAATGTAGAAGATAATGTCGTTCAATAGCATGTGTGAAATCGTTTTAGTTTGTAATAACACAAAGCTATCAGCTTTTTCCTAAAATACAACTTTCCCATTATCCTATTGCATTCTACTTATCAGGCAATTATCTTTACAAACGTTTGAATAACCCTGAAATCTAGAAAAGTGTTGAATTACGCCCTCTGCATGAAGCCCGCTTTCCTGCTCAGTGTGGTCGGCTTACTGATGGCTGACGTGAGTAAATCTTTTGCCCAATGCAAGGAAACCACCAGCCCATCGAATCACAAGATCGTCCACTATCACATCGTCCAGCTTTCCGGGCCTAAAGAATACCTGACCCTCGCCAAAACCGGTGAGGAACGGATCCTAAATTACCATAATGACGAATTCGGCCAGGTCTACCACGTTCAGATGTTCACCGAAATCAAGTTTTCGTCGGTGAAAGGTAATTTCTCCCTCTACACGACCATCAGCTCCACCGACCGCAGTAACTGGCAGAGCGAGTTCGTCCTTTCCACTCCGATCGAACCGAAAGAGCTCGAAAAAATGAAAGGAACGGTGCAGATTGAAATACTATTGCCCGACGACAAGCGGACATTCAAGGTCGATGCCAAAAAGAACCAGTTGCTTCTCAAGGCGATCGCGTGCATGTACTAGGTGCCCGATCAGACGTAAAACAACTCCTTGTTCAGTAATGCCACGATTTTGTTGAAGTCTTCGGGATTCGACGCGAAATCCATGTTGTTCACATCGATTTCGATGATCTTCCCGTCCTCATAGTTTTGCACAAAATCCTCGTAATAGCGGTTGAGATTGGTGAGATATTCCGTTGAAATGTCGGCTTCGAACTCGCGTCCGCGCTTTTTGATCTGCGACACCAGCTTCGGAATATCCGCCTTGAGGTAAATCAGCAAATCGGGTTGGGAAACGGTGCGGATAATGGATTCGAAGAGTAGCAGGTAAGTTTGGTAATCGCGGTCCGTAAGTACGCCGGATTCATACAGGTTACGGGCAAAAATGTAGGCGTCTTCGAAAATGGTGCGATCCTGAACGATGGTCGAATAAGTCGTTTCGCGGATTTTCTGGACCTGAGCGAAGCGGTTGTTCAAAAAATAAATTTGCAGATTGAACGCCCAGCGCTCCATATCCATATAAAAATCAGCGAGATAGGGATTTCCTTCGACCGCCTCATACATCACTTCCCATTTAAAATAGTCCCCCAGCATTTGGGTCAATGTAGTTTTACCTGCGCCGATGTTACCAATGATAGCGATGTGCATAAGGAGATAGGATGAAGTTGAGTCATTGAACGAGTGCCCACAAAAATATGTATTTCAACGGATAACCGGTCAGCTACAAAACTGATTTTCGGCATTTTCTTAAAACTTGCATTATTCGTATATTTGCGGCTGATTTGGAGAAAAGAATTTAATTATGAAACCTTACCGGGTTATACTATATTATTATTACACGCCCATCGCCGATCCCGACACTTACCGCGATGAGCATCACCTTTTTTGCGTGGAGAACAACCTCCTGGGCCGCATTATCGTGGCGCCCGAGGGCCTGAACGGCACGGTTTCGGGCACACCGGAACAATGCGAGGCTTATATGAACTATGTCCGTTCGGACGCGCGCTTCGCCGGTGTTCAATTCAAAGTGGAGGAATCGGATCATGTTGCATTCCAAAAGTTGCACGTGCGTGTGAAGGACGAGATCGTAAACTCCGACCTACCGGTAAATCCCCTCGTGCAGACAGGCAAGCACCTCGAACCCGCCGATTTCAAAGCAATGCTGAATGATCCCGACGTGGTGCTCGTGGATATGCGCTCGGATTATGAGCACGAAGTAGGCAAGTTCAAGGGTGCGATCACGTTCGATATGCACAACCTGCGCGAACTGCCCGACCACGTGCATGAGATCGCCCATTTGAAAGATAAGAAAGTAATCACCTATTGCACCGGCGGTATCAAATGCGAGAAAGCGAGTGCCTACCTGCTTGATCAGGGCTTTACCGACGTTTACCAGCTGCACGGTGGCATTATACGCTACGGCCTGGAAGAAGGCGGTGAAAACTTTGACGGTAAATGTTATGTGTTCGACAACCGCATTACCGTAGATGTGAACAGCGTAAACCCGACGGTGATTTCGAAATGTTACATCTGCAAAGAGCCTTCCGACCGCATGGTGAACTGCGCGAACGCCGAATGCAACAACCACGTACCGATCTGCGAAAAATGCGGCTGGGAAATGGAAGGCGCCTGTTCGGCAGAATGCAAAACACATCCCGCCAAACGCGCCTATGATGGCACGGGCTATTACGTCGTGAACAGCAACCACTACCACCCGCTGCAAGGCCTGAAAAGCCAGCAAAAGAATATCAAGAAAATGAAGCTCGCGTTGAAAACTGAATCGGCCTAGCCGGTTCAGTTCAATGGTTTTTCGAGCACGAAATCGTTCATCCAGTAAGGTCCGATAGGAATATCAACCTCGTCGACTACCTGGAAGCCCATTTTTTCGTAGAAGGTTTTGGCCTTGTTATAGCGGTTCACGTTCAGTGAGAGCACCGTTCCTCCCTGCGATTTCACGTAGTTCTCAGTTGCGTGTAGAAGGTATTTACCCGCGCCGGTCCCTTGCGTGGAGGGAAGCACATATATTTTATGTAATTTGAACTTTCCCGGCTTTTCTTCCGATACCGACGAAAAGCCGGTGGGCGTCTCGTCGCTTAGCAGGATCATGAATTGCTGGCCAGATCGCATCTGGTCCGTCAGGGATTCGGGAGAATATATTTTTTCGAACATAAAATCGATCTGCTCCTTGCTAAGGATGTCACGGTAAGTCGGTTCCCATGTTTTTTCCTGGATTTCGATGATGGTCGGAATGTCCCCGACCGAGGCTTGTAGTGTTGCGAATGAAGGCATATTGCTTAAATTTGGCAGCTTGAAAAGCGCAATTAAATATTTATTCACTTAAAAACCATGTTACTGAGCCGGCAGACCAGATCGCATGAAGCAACTAAGCACCCGATCAGTAGAAATATATGAAACCCCTCATTTTAGTTACAAATGACGACGGAATAACGTCAAAAGGAATCCGAACACTGGTTGAAATCATGCAAACGCTGGGCGAGGTGATCGTGGTCGCTCCCAACAGCCCGCAATCCGGAATGGGCCATGCCATTACCATCGGTGAACCGCTCAGGCTTTATTCCACCCATATTTTTGATGATGTGACGGAATACGAATGCTCGGGAACACCGGCCGATTGTGTAAAACTGGCTAAAAACTACGTGTTGCAGGACCGCAAGCCCGACCTCGTCGTAAGCGGTATCAACCATGGCAGCAATAGCTCGATCAGCGTGTTGTACTCCGGCACGATGTCGGCCGCCATTGAAGCGGCGATCGAAGGCATCCCGGCAATCGGTTTTTCGCTTTGTGATTTCAGGGAGGACGCGGATTTCAGCCACGCCGTTCCCTACATCAAGTCGATCACCGAAGAAGCTTTGAAGAATGGTATTCCAAACGGCATTGCATTGAATGTGAACATTCCTGCCAAAACAGACCTGGCGCTGAAAGGCGTAAAAGTGTGCCGCCAGGCGCATGCCAAATGGCAGGAGAAATTCGACTACCGCGTCGACCCTAACGGTCGCGGCTACCTTTGGATGGCCGGTGAGTTTGTCAATTTCGATACGGAAAAAGAAGATACCGATGTCTGGGCACTGGATAATAACTATATCTCAGTGGTGCCATGTCAATATGATCTGACAGAGTATGAAGCGTTGAAAAAGCTATCGACCTGGGATTTGTAATTTAACCAACAGCTATGGCATTAGTAGGCAGTTTATTAAAGAAAGGCATCCATTTCAGCAACATCGTTGCCAACCGCCGCAAGGCAAGTTTACACCAGCAGCAGAAAAAAACTTTGGCCAAACTCCTGGCCAAGGCCAGATATACCGAGTTCGGCGAGAAGTACAATTTCGACGAACTGCTCTCCTCCATTCTTTTCGGTGAAAAAGGCGCATTTTACGAGCTCTACAAGCGCACGGTGCCTGTTTACGATTACAACAAGATATTCAACGAGTGGTGGCACAAATCGCTCGAAGGCGATAAGGACGTGTGCTGGCCGGGCACGGTTAAATACTATGCATTGAGCTCGGGAACATCGGAAGCGGCTTCGAAGCAGATTCCGGTGACGAAGGCCATGACCAAAGCCATTCAGAAAACGAGTATCCGCCAGATATTGTCGTTAGGCCATTACAAGGACCTCCCGCCTGATTTGTACGAAAAGGGATTTCTGATGCTTAGCGGCAGTACTAACCTGAACCCGCATGATACCGGGAGTTTGGCAGGCGATTTGAGCGGTATTCAAATCCAGCAGATCCCGCGCTGGTTCCGCCCTTACTACAAACCGGGCCAGAAAATCGCAGCGCAGCGCGACTGGGGCCTGAAACTGGAAGAGATCACGCGCGTGGCGAGCGAATGGGACATTGGCTTCGTGGTAGGCGTGCCTGCGTGGATCCAGCTGCTTTTCGAAAAGATCATCGCGCATTATAATGTAAAAAACATCCACGAAATCTGGCCGAATTTGCAGGTTTTCGCGCACGGAGGTGTTTCTTTTGAGCCTTACCGCAAAGGTTTCGAGAAGCTGCTCGGCAAGCCGATGACCTACATCAATACCTACCTCGCGTCGGAAGGCTTTATCGCCTACCAGTCGCGGCCGGGTGCGGTAGGGATGGAATTGGTCTGTGATAATGGACTTTTCTTTGAATTTATCCCCTTCACCCCTCAGAACTTCGATTCCGACGGCGTAATGCTCGATAATCCCGAGACGCTGATGATCGACCAGGTGGAAGAAGGAAAAGAATATGCGTTGCTGCTCTCGACCTGCTCGGGCGCGTGGCGTTACCTGATCGGCGATACGCTGAAATTCGTGGATAAGTCGCGCGGCGAAATCGTTATTACCGGTCGTACAAAGCATTACCTCAGCCTCTGCGGCGAGCACCTTTCGGTGGACAATATGAACAAGGCGATCGACCTCGTTTCGCGTGAAATGGGTATTTCGGTGAAGGAATTTACCGTTTGCGGCATCGAGCACGGCAGCCTGTTCGCGCACGATTGGTACGTGGGCGTGGAAGAATCCAATGTAGATGCAGAAGTTTTGAAACAAAAACTCGACGCCAAGCTCGCTGAGCTCAATGATGACTACGCTGTGGAGCGCCGTCACGCGTTGAAAGAAGTATTTGTAAACGTGCTGCCCAACCAGGCATTCTACCATTGGATGGAATCCAAAGGCAAGCTCGGCGGACAGAACAAATTCCCCCGCGTTTTCAAGAAAGATCTGATTAATGATTGGAAAAATTTCCTGAAAACCGAAGGCTACGTTAAAGAATAACGCTACTTCAAAAAATTGGTATAAGCAATCTGACAGGCGATGAGAATAAAAATCACGCCTGTCACTTTGTTAAATACGGTGACTACCTTGGGTGTGAACAGCTTTTTGAGCCTGTGCGCGAAGACAGCAATGGCGCTTTCCACCAAAAATACCGCAATCACACTCGCCGCGAAGAATAGTATGACCTGGTTAAGGTTATAATGCAGGTTCGTACGGATGTACGAAGCTATTGTCACCCAACTGATGAAATTCACGGGATTCAGCCCGTTCAGCAGGAAGCCGGTGGTGAAATAGTACAGAAAGTTTCCAAAACGTGTTTGCGGTTCGGCGATCTGCGGCTGGCCTTTGATGATATTGCTCAGCCCCAACGCAATCAGGAACACCACGCCTGCTCCGGCCATCCATTGCTGGAAATGCGGGATATCGGGCAGCAATGCCGTCCCGAAAATGGCGAAGAATACGAAGATAATGTCGCAGATAAACACGCCGAACGCGATTTTGATGCCCGTTCGATAGCCATTATCTACGCTATTTTGGACCAGGGAAAAGAAAACGGTCCCGAAAGTAAGACACAATGCGACGCCCGTCAGCGTGCCGTAAAGTAACGCTTGCAGCATATCAGATACCTTTCAGTCTGGCAGTCATCAATATGGCAGCTACCGAAAGCGAATCGGTGATTTCGGAGCGCATAACCATTTCTACTGCTTCTTTCAAAGGCAATTTCCACACTTGCAAATCCTCAGTATCTTCCGGCTCGGCCTGGTCTTGCGTGAGCTCCTCGGCAATGAAGAGGAATCCTTCTTCGTTAGTTGCCGAGTTGGAGGTGTGAATGCGGGAAAGTTTAGTCCATTTGTTCGCCAGAAGACCGGTTTCCTCTTTCAGCTCGCGTTTGGCGGCGTCGAGCGGATCGGCGCCGAGCGCCCCGCCGCCTTCCGGGATTTCCCAGGAATATTCGTCGATCGCGTAACGGTACTGGCCCACGAGGTAAATGTTGTTGTCGCTGTCCACCGGGATCACCCCTATCGCCTGGTTTTTGAATTTAACCAAACCGTAAATGCCTTTGTTACCCGAAGGGTTAATCACGTCACGGTGACTGAGTTCCAGCCAGGCATTCTCATAAACGGTTTCCGACGATAGTGTTTTCCAGTTATTTTCAGTGGATATAACCCGCATTTTCTTAGTATTTTTGGCCTTTCATTGACAAATCTCAAATGCAAATAAACCAAAATAAGCTTAAACAACGTCTCATCATGCTGTCTTTTGTGGCCAGCATTCTGCTGACAGCATTGAAGTTTTTTGCATTCTACATTACCTCTTCCAACGCCATCCTGAGCGACGCCCTGGAATCGATCATCAACGTAATCGCCAGCGGTTTTGCGTTTTACAGCGTTTACCTTTCCTCTCAGCCCAAAGACCGGAACCACCCGTACGGACACGGCAAAGTCGAGTTTTTCTCGGCCGGGTTTGAAGGCGCATTGATCATCATCGCATCGATTTTCATCGTGGTGGAAGCCGTGAAAAGGCTGATGGACCCGGCACCGATCGAAAACCTGGCACAAGGTTCGCTGTTTATTGTTTTTACGATTTTCGTTAACACCGCGATCGGTTATAAGCTGCTCACCGAGGGGCGTAAGGCCAACTCGCTGGCATTGGTAGCCGACGGGAAACATTTAATGTCGGACAGCATTAGCAGCGTGGTGCTTATTTTGAGTGTTGGGTTGATTATGTTAACCGGTTATGTATGGATCGACAGCGTTGCCTCCCTGTTTTTCGGGCTTTTTCTCGCTTACAGCGGGTCGCAATTGGTCAGCAAATCGGTGGCCGGACTCATGGACGCCAGCGATGAATTGCTGCTCGACAAGGTCATTCACACGTTGAATGAGAACAAAAAGGATGAATGGATCGACGTCCATAACCTACGCGCCCAGCAATACGGCTCCGACCTGCATATCGACTGCCATTTGACATTACCCTACTACTGGGAACTGCAAAAAGTGCACGAAACGATCCACGATTTCGAGAACATTCTCAAAGCGCAGCAGCCGGGCGAAACGGAAATTTTTGTCCATGCCGATCCGTGCGTATACCAATGTTGCTACTTTTGCAGGATCGACAATTGTCCCGTACGCAAGCACGCGTTCGTGCAGGACATCGAATGGGACGCAGCCAAGCTCACCAAAAACGAGAAGCTGTACCGCGAAGCCAGAATCAATATTCAGGAATAATAATCAAATCTAAATTCTAACCAATCATGGACTTTTCTCGTCGCGATTTCCTTAAAAAGGCCGGAGCCACTGCGCTTGCTGCCTCTGCATTCACTGATCTGTTCGCCGAACCGGCTGCTAAAAAGCTTTGGTTTGACATTTCACTGGCCGAATGGTCATTGCACAAGGAACTTTTCGCGAAAAAAATCACCAACCTCGATTTCCCTGAACTCGCTAAAAAAGAGTTCGGCATCTCGATCGTAGAATACGTAAACCAGTTCTTCAAAGACAAAGCGGAAGATAAAACTTACCTGGCCGAGCTATTGAAAAGAGCGAAAGATAATGGCGTGACCAACCACCTGATCATGATTGACGGAGAAGGCGGCCTGGGCGAACTCGACGCTGCGGTACGTAACAAAGCCGTTGAAAACCACTACAAATGGGTGGAAGCTGCGAAATACCTCGGTTGCAAAACCATCCGCGTGAATGCATTCGGTAAAGGCTCGGACGAAGAAATCGCGAAAGCGGCGGTAGAAGGTTTGAGCAAACTGGGCGAATTTGCGTCTAAAACCGGCATTAATGTCATCGTTGAAAACCACGGTGGTTCTTCTTCGAATGGCAAATGGTTGTCGGGCGTGATGAAGCAGGTGAATATGAAAAACGTAGGTACCCTGCCTGATTTCGGTAACTTCTGTATCAAACGTTCTTCCACCGGCTGCGAAGAGTCATACGACCGTTACCTGGGTACCCAGGAGCTTATGCCATTCGCAAAAGGCGTGAGCGCGAAAACTTACGATTTCGATGAAAAAGGAAACTGTATCGAAACCGACTACGCTAAAATACTGAAAGTAGTGAAGGCAAGCGGCTTCAAAGGCATTGCGGGTATCGAGTATGAAGGAAGCAAGCTTTCGGAATACGATGGTATCAAGGCGACCAAAGCACTCCTCGAACGCGTAGGCCCGACAGTATAATCGCATTTGCAACGACAAGTGAAACACTTGACTATAAATGACAACACCTGACAAGCTATTTGTCAGGTGTTGTCATTTATAGTCAGCCGTAGTCAGGTATTGTTTGAGCTTTACATTCCGAGATAGGCCAAAAACTCCTTCTTGGTCGTTTCCTCCTCGAATTTACCGCCGTAATAGGCCGTAACTGTCGAGCTGCCCGAGTCGCGGATCCCGCGTGACTGTACGCACATGTGCTGCGCGTCGATTACCACGGCAACATCTTCCGTTTGTAATGCCTCTTTTAACTCGTTAGCGATTTGCACGGTAAGCCGCTCCTGTACCTGCGGGCGTTTGGAGTAGTATTCTACAATGCGGTTCAGTTTCGACAAGCCGATCACCTTTCCGCTCGAAATATAAGCCACGTGCGCCTTGCCGTATATTGGTACGAAATGGTGCTCGCAATTTGAGAACACCGAAATGTCCTTCTCAACCAGCATTTGGTTGTATTTATATTTATTGTCAAAAAGCGCAATCGCCGGCTTATTCTTCGGATCAAGACCACTGAATACCTCTTTGATGTACATTTTCGCAACCCTTTTCGGTGTGCCTTTGAGGCTATCGTCCGTCAGATCGAGACCCATGATCTCCATAATGTGGCGGAAATGCTTTTCGATCAACTCCATTTTAAGCTCGTCCTCCATCGCGAACGCGTCCTTGCGGAGGGGAGTATCTATTCCTGAAAACAAATGATCGTCACCAACCTCTTCGATGTCCAAAGCTTCACTGGACTGGATACTCGACAAAATTCCGTTCTGTTTCATATAATCTGATTTTCAGGTCAAGACCTGCTTCAATTTTGGGTCTGATAATTGAATAAATAACGATCGCAATGTTTTCTGCGGTCGGATTAAGGGTTTTGAATTCTTCAACGTCGAGATTCAGGTTCCGGTGGTCGAACCGGTCGATAACGGATTCCTTCAATATGGCACTCAACACTTTCATGTCGATCACATAACCGGTTTCGGGATCAACGGGCCCCGTCACCTGCACGATCAGTTCATAATTGTGTCCGTGAAAGTTGGGATTATTGCATTTTCCAAAAACCTCCCCGTTCTTTTCTTCCGACCATGCCGGATTATGAAGACGATGGGCCGCATTGAAATGCTCCTTCCGGAACACCGCCACCTTTTGCACCATATTTTAAACCACTTAAAATTTTCGTTTGCCTTAAATGTCGTTACAAAGTTTGTGTCCAACACATTTAAGGGTTCGAGCATGCTGTGAGTCGCTCTCAGAAGTCTCTTGCTTTGGGTAAACGCTGTAAGCTAGCAAATTGTTCACGGCAATCCTATTTAGTGTTACCTGAAAGCGTCCGCAAAGTCAACTTTTAATTAATAAAAAAATTTAAAAATCCGGCATTTGCGTGTAAATTGCAGCCCGGGACCAGGTAAGACCAAATAATCTTTTACCAACTGTGCCGCTAACATTCAACAGATTTTGATATGGATAGACGTGATTTTCTGCAAAAAACAGCATTGGCCGCGCCCGTCGCGGGGATTATTCCATCGCTGAATTTGAAAAAAGAGAAACCGGCAGAAAATGTACGTTTAGGGTTTATTGGCGTCGGGTTGCGGGGCCGTAACCACGTGGAGCAGGCATTGTTCCGCCCGGATGTGGAAATCAACGCGATCTGTGATATCGATCCCCAGGCCGTCAACATCACCCTCGATAAAATCAAAAAAGCGGGTCGTAAAGCACCGGCGGTGTATTCCAAAGGCGAGGAGGATTTTATGAACCTCGTCAAGCGTGACGATCTCGACGGTGTACTCATTGCTACGCCCTGGCAATGGCACGTACCCATGGCGCTGGCCTCGATGAATGCGGGAAAGTATACGGCTGTGGAGGTTTCCGCGACTGTGACTTTGCAGGAATCCTGGGATTTGGTCAATACTTTCGAAAAGACCGGCTCGCACTGCATGATCCTTGAAAACGTGTGCTACCGCCGGGATGTGATGGCTATTCTCAAAATGATCCGGGCCGGCATGTTTGGCGAAATGACCTATGCGCATTGCGGTTACCAGCACGATTTGCGGGGTATCAAGTTCAATACCGGCACAAGCAATGAAGGCCACGGCGTCGAATTTGGTGCAAAAGGGTTTTCGGAAGCTAAATGGCGGACCCAACATTCGGTCGACCGCAACGGCGACCTATACCCGACCCACGGCCTCGGCCCGGTAGCGCATTGGCTCGATATCAACCGGGGCAACTGCTTTACGCACCTGACGTCCATAGCCACCAAATCACGCGGTTTGCACAAATATGTGGTAGACCACGGCGGCAAGGATCATCCCAATGCGAAAGTGAATTTCAAGCTGGGGGATATCGTCACCACGATGATCCAATGCTATAATGGCGAAAACATCGTGCTCATCCATGATACCAACTCGCCTCGCCCCTACTCGCTCGCGTTCCGCGCGCAGGGAACCGAAGGCATTTGGATGAACGACGGCCACACGATTTACCTCGAAGGCGTATCACCCAAAGAGCACATCGGCGAACCTGATAAACCTTATCTCGACAAAAACGATCACCCCCTTTGGGCCAAATATGCCAAAGAAGCAGAGAATGCAGGACACGGAGGTATCGACTATTTCGTCCTCCGCGGGTTTGTGGAAGCTATCAAGCGTAAAACCGCTCCGCCGATCGACGTTTACGACGCAGCTGTGTGGAGCGCCATCAGCCCATTGTCCGAACTCTCCATCGCCCGCGGGAGCTCGCCCGTTGAGATTCCGGATTTTACCAGGGGAAAATGGCGAACAAATCAGCGGATTTTTGGCCTGAATGACGAATATTGAGTATTATAACAAACCAAATACATAATAACCTGAACAACCTTTTTCAAATAAGACTTAAATGAGCAAAAAGAACAGTTACCTGGGTCCCCTCTTCATTATCGGCATTCTATTCTTTGTGATGGGTTTCGTCACATGGGTTAACGGAACACTGATCACCTTCTTCAAAAAAGCATTTACCCTCGACAACACCAGTTCCTACCTGGTTACGTTCGCGTTTTTCATTTCTTACACCGTTATGGCCATACCGTGTTCAATGGTTTTGAAAAAAACCGGTTTTAAAAACGGTATGTCACTTGCCCTCATCGTGATGGCATTAGGAACAGCCATATTCATCCCGGCTGCGGAAATGGCCTCATACCCGCTGTTTCTGGCTGGTTTGTTCACGATTGGTATCGGGCTTACTGTACTGCAAACGGCCTCGAACCCCTACGCTACCATCCTCGGCCCGCGCGAAAGTGCTGCCCAGCGGATCAGTATCATGGGTATTGCCAATAAAACCGCGGGTATTTTCAGCCAGATTATTTTTGGAAAACTGCTGCTCGCAGGTGCCTCCTCCGCCGATCCGAAGTCGGAGCTGGACAAGGTAGCAATGCCTTACCTCGTACTAACCGTTGTGCTGGTTGCCCTGGCGATCATTATCAGAATGTCGAAAGGACTCGTGGAAGTAAGCGAAGAGGAAGAGGATGACGCACCACTGGCTGCACAACAGGTTGCGGTCCAGAAAACCAGTGTTCTGCAATTCCCTAACCTTGTTTTGGGTGTATTGGCATTGTTCTGCTACGTAGGTGCGGAGGTGATCGCGGGTGACACCATCATCAGCTACGGCGTATCGCTGGGCTTCCCGGAAGAAGAGGCCCGTTTGTTCGGTACTTATACATTATATGGTATGATGTTCGGGTATGTGTTGGGTATCGTGTTGATTCCTAAATATGTATCGCAACAAGCTTACCTCAAATTCTCCGCGATCCTTGGCTTGATAGTCACGGTAATCGCCGTCAATTCAACCGGCTTTACTTCCGTGCTTTGCATTGCAATCCTCGGTTTTGCCAACGCGGTGATCTGGCCTGCATTGTGGCCGTTGGCGTTGAGTGGATTGGGCAAATTCACAAAAATCGCATCTGCATTGCTCGTAATGGGTATTTCCGGCGGCGCGGTATTACCTTTGGTGTACGGAAGCATCGCCGACTCGATCGGCAGTACGCAGAAAGCCTACTGGATTTTGGTTCCACTTTACATTTATATGCTGTATTTCGGCTACATAGGCCACAAAAAGAAAAGCTGGTAGTTCACAATGAGGATTTCAACTCCCGGCCGCATTTGCTTTTTCGGGGAACATCAGGATTACCTGGGGCTCCCCGTGATCGCAGCGGCCATATCGCGTAGGATTAGCGTTGACGGCGGTTATCGCGATGATCAAAAAATAATATTGCATTTGCCCGATCTGGGCACCCAAGAAGAATTCTCTCTCGACACGACTTTTCCTTACATCAAGCCGCGCGATTATTTCCGCAGCACGATTAACGTTGTCAAAAGAAAGGGATTAACATTCTCGAAAGGCTTTGAAGCAACGATTCACGGCAATATTCCCATCAATTCGGGGACATCCAGCTCTTCGGCGCTGATCGTTTCGTGGGCAAAGTTTCTGGACCAGCTGAGCGACAAACCACTCAATTTTTCAAAAAAGGAACTTGGAGAAATCGCCAATGCAGCCGAAGTACTGGAATTCGGCGAGCCTGGCGGCATGATGGATAACTATTCCACTGCCATTGGTAATGTCATTTACCTCGAATCAACACCGGTTATCAAGGTAGAAGCATTGACTCCCAAGCTCGGAACATTTGTCCTCGGCGATTCTCTGGAACCCAAAGACACGTTGGGTATCATTGCCCGTTGCCGGTACGGAATGGAAGATGTAATCAGGATCGTCACCGATTACGACCCGTCTTTTTCCATCTTTACCACACCGATCGAAAAAGTAAGCGATTACAAATCCATACTTTCTACCGATCAGCTGGGTCTATTGAAAGCCAACATCGAAGACCGTGACATCCTCGTCGAAGGTAAAGCATTACTGATCGACAGCGCGGAGGACCATGCGAGCGTGAATTTCGATAAGCAATTCGGCGGCCTGCTGTATAAGCATTATCAGAACCTCCGCGACCACAAGCGTACTTCCACCCCGAAAATCGAACGCATGATGAACGCCGCACTCGGTGCCGGCGCATTAGGCGGCAAAATCAACGGCTCAGGCGGAGGCGGCTGCATGTTTGCCTACGCGCCTACACACGCAGAGGAAGTAGCCGCTGCCATCGAGCGCGAGGGCGGCAAAAGTTATATCATTACTGTTGACGAAGGCACCCGGATTGAAGGATAATCGATCCGGGGCGCTTTGTCGCTCATTTCTCCACTACAACTCGCTTCGTCTGTACCGTCCCATCCTCGAAAGTTGCCTTTAACAAATAGGTCCCTTTCAAGACTGCACTTAATTTGACGGTCGTCAGGTTTCCTTCCGCATTCGGTAAATAGTTGTATAAAACCCGCTGCCGATCGTCAAGAAGGCTTATTTTTATTATCCTATTAACCTTATTATCCAGATTCACCGCTTGTACATCCACTTCGGATTCTGACGATACTGTAATGGTCTCGTCATCCTGAACCGGATTGGGATATATCTGCATTTTAGCGCTGCTTGACTTGAAGAATGTAAACGAGTACCGCGGTGCCCCGCAGAATGCGATTGACAGTCCGCCGTTATTGGAGGGGCCATTGAATGTAAAATTTACAGTCCCAGAACTTTGGTTGTTGATAATGGTACTCGCGGCGGTTGAACTAAACGTAGGCCCGGTATCCGGATCTAGTCCCCAGAAGATTTGCATATTGTGCGCACCCCAGGTGGTGTTCTGGAAACTTCCGGAAATCAGCTTGCCGTCGAGGTAAACACTGGTTAGTGGCGGAGCGTATTTGCAGGTCCAGTAGCTGGATGGTACGCCATAACCTGGCATAACATCATTTGCATTATGCTTAACCAGCGGTCCTGCACCCCATTTCGAAATATATTTACCTGCATCATAAGTGGTTACGGCTGAGTGGTCACCAGAATATCGAACGCGAAGTTTACCCTGAGTTCCATTATAGATGGTCTGAGTATAGCTCGGGTTCACCCCAGATACGTAGGGCGTAACTCCTCCATGGGTTACCTGATCGATACCAATTTTGTTTCCACCTGTCGAAACGTGCCATGCGTAACCATGGCAGTTGTACTGCCGGGTGTAGTCATTCAACACAACACAACTAGCCCCATAAAACCCATTTTGAATATCATTTTGAAACGATTGCAGCTGAGCATTTGTGTTTGGCCATGCATCGAGGTATGCGAATAATGCGGCGGGTGGCACCTGCACACCGTTCGGAGTATTTACCTGGCCATTGGTCTTTGTAGCCAGGAATCCGATAAGAAATGTGTATGCTAAAAAATGTTTCATGGGATCAATATTTTGCTTCCAATAATACTGTCATCAATTTATTCTGCCCATAGAACTCGTTATAGTGAATGCTCACTTCACCAATCGTCTTCCCATCACAATTAAATATGTAAGACATGGGCGATGAAAGTGACGGATTTTCAAAAGCGAGGTAATACTCATCTCGATACTGATACACAGCGACCCGCAATGGTCCCTGCTTGGGAACCTGGAAAAAAGCCAGCTGATCTTTTACCCAAGGCACTGTTTCAAGCGATTCTTTTGTAAAGCACGATTCTCCGATTTCGTATTCCTTAATTTCAGCTTTCGTACAAGATCCGCCAATCAATGGAAGTCCAATTACGACTAAGGCAACAAGCCTCATTACAAGCACATTATACCACGCATCGAATGATGTAAATGCTTTCATGACTTTTGATTTTGTTAGTACAACTCAATGATTTTTAACATACTCCGTAAACTTGTCCAGCAACAATTCGATTTGACGCGGATCCCGCAAAATCAATCGCTCCCGAAACCCCTTCATACGCTCCGCCTCATAATGGCTTTCCAACACCCGATCGCCCATCGAATGCATCACCTTATCAAAGATGTAAGCACTCACCGCATCCGAAATGCCTCCAAACACATCCCGATACCGTTGCTTAATGCGTAACTGTGCATGCAGCCGCTTCAAAAAGTCAATTTTCTCCTGTGAGGACATTTGACTTAAAAGCGCATCATCACACATTATCAGCTCCACCCCTATCCATTTGAGAGAATAGGCACCCATTTCAGCACTGTCGGCCATAGCCTTGATTCGACTGAAATCCTCCCTGAAATAGACATTGCAGGCAGCCTTCATCGCATCAGGCCGCTTCCTAAACTCCTCGAACCCATTGAATCCTTCCAACGCGAACCCCAACCCTTCAAGCGGGCTGTCATGCGCGACATAACTCCGAAAAAACGGATGCTCCATCGTAATCAGCAGCAACTCCTCCGTAGTCAGCGTCTTCAAATCCAATCCCGTAATCTGACAGGCAATCTGCCGCTCCTCGACGGATGTGAGCGCGTTCCAGCATTCGGTTCCCGGCTTGCAGGGATAATTCCATTGCAAGGGTGTTTGCGCGGACAGGCCGGATGAAAGCAAAGTGATGATCAGGCATAAACCGATTTTTTCCATATAGCTCTGGTTACATGATAAATGATACATGCAGGTGTCGCCCTCATTTGGGCGAAAAAACCGGAAAGTTGAGCTATTGATTTGCCGTAGACTGGCGGGGCCTGGCGTGACAAATATTTAACTTTTCAAATACAAAACATAACTATTTAATTTGGGATGTGTGTCTGGCAGGGATTGATGTACAAGCGGCCGTTATATAGAAAGCCTACGACTCTGAAATGCAACGGTTACAAAGCCGTCAACGAAAATTGAAAAATGCACCATTGGCATTCCAATTGTGTTTTAGTTTTAAGACCTTTGTCGATATGACCATTCAATGACCGTGATCACACCTTCTGAACAAAAAACCAATATTTACTGCCCGTCGCTGACCGCCTATGAACGGCGCAAGACGATCTCCATTCATATCGGCGATCTGCCGATGGGCTCCGATTACCCGATCCGCGTGCAATCCATGACGACTGTCGATACGATGGATACGCAGGGCTCGATCGACGAGGTGATCCGGATGGTGGAATCGGGGTGCGAGTATGTGCGCATCACCGCGCCGAGCGTGAAGGAGGCCCAGAATCTGGAAAATATTCGCAACGGACTGCGTAAGCTGGGCATTCAGGTGCCGCTCATCGCCGATATACATTTCACCCCCAATGCCGCCGAACTGGCCGCCCGCATTGTCGAGAAGGTGCGCATTAACCCCGGTAACTATGCCGACCGCAAGCGTTTCGAGGTAATCGATTACACCGACGCTTCCTACGCTGCCGAGTTGGAAAGGATCCGGGAGAAGTTTATTCCCCTCGTTAAAATCTGCAAGGAATACGGCACTGCCATGCGCATTGGCACCAACCACGGCTCGCTTTCGGACCGCATTCTGAGCCGTTACGGCGATACGCCGCTGGGAATGGTAGAGTCTGCGCTGGAATTTCTGCGGATTTGCGAAGAATTCAATTATTTCAACATCGCGCTGTCGATGAAGTCCAGCAATACGCAGGTGATGGTGGAAGCTTACCGCCTGTTGGTACAAAGGCTGGATGAGGAAGGTTTGAAACCTTATCCACTGCATTTGGGCGTTACCGAGGCCGGAGAGGCGGAGGACGGCCGCATTAAATCGGCGGTAGGAATCGGGACTTTGCTGGAAGACGGTTTGGGTGATACGGTACGCGTTTCACTGACCGAAGCGCCGGAAAAAGAAGCCCCCGTGGCCCGAGCATTGATCGAACGGTACACATCGCGCGCTGCGCATACGCCTATCGAACCGATCGACCATTGTCCGATCAACCCATTTCAATATACGCGTCGTGATACCCGGGAGGTTTACAACATCGGCCATCTGAATGTGCCGCGTGTGATCGCCGATTATTCGAACATCGAAGTTGGACAACTGGATGACCTCAAAAGCATCGGCCACTTTTTCCTGCCGGTCCCTGATAAATGGGCCATGAACGACCAGGGGGCCGACTTCATTTACACAGGCCAAAAACCGGTGCCTTTCATGCTGCCGAATGGCCTGCGCGAGATTCTTGATTATCCGCAATGGCTGGTACACGATGAAAAGCACATTAAATTCCCGCTTTTCGATGTTTCGGAATGGAATCCCGCGAAAGAGAGTTCCTCCGGGCTGAATTTTATCAAAGGCGACATCCATTCTTTCGACGAGGCATTTCTGAACGGCATTTCAGGCAAAAACAACGTCGTACTTGTGCTGCACACGGGCAATGCGCATGCGATGCCGGAAATGCGGAGGTTCTTCTATAAACTGACGGAGCTCCACGTCAAAACGCCGGTAATCATTAACCGGAGCTACGAAACGGATCTCGGCGACAAGCTGACATTACATTCCGCAACAGACATCGGTGGTTTGCTGGTGGACGGCTTCGGTGACGGAACGCTACTTTCGCCTTTATTTGCGGAAGACACGACGCACGCGGACAAGCTGAAAGCAGCCGCTTCCTATAACAGCATTGCATTCGGTATTTTGCAGGCGGCGCGCACCCGGATGTCGAAAACGGAATATATCTCCTGCCCTTCCTGCGGACGTACATTGTTTGATTTACAGGAAACGACGGCAATGATCCGTAAGCATACAGAGCATTTGAAAGGTGTAAAAATCGGCATTATGGGCTGTATCGTGAACGGCCCCGGTGAAATGGCCGATGCGGATTACGGCTACGTGGGTATGGGCAAGGACAAGATTGCGTTGTACCGCGGGCAGGAAGTGATCAAACGGTCGGTGCATTCGTCCAAAGCGGTGGAAGAGCTGATCGAGCTGATCCGGGAAGATGGCCGGTGGATTGAGCCGGAAGAACGTGAAATTTTGGTTTAAACAATACAATGAAAAAGTACTTTCAACTGGGCGAAGTATTTTCCTACTTCATCCGCGTCTTCAAAAAACGCGACCCTAATAACCCCGATTCGTTCAACTTGCGCATGATGCACGGGATCAACCGTATCTCGATCGTCATGTTCCTGATTTGTGTCATTATCATGATTGTCAGAGCCTTAACACGATGAATCTCGAAACGCTGCGAGAATACTGCCTGAAATTGCCCGGTGTAACGGAAGAACTGCCGTTTGGTCCGGATACATTGGTTTTTAAAGTAATGGGGAAAGTTTTTCTGCTTACGCCGCTGGATTCTCTGCAGCATCAGTTCAATGCGAAATGCGACCCGGAAAAGGCCGAGGAGCTAAGGGAAAAATATCCCGATGTAAAACCGGGATACCACATGAATAAAAAGCATTGGAACACCGTGTACGTCACGGGAAGTATTCCCAGCGACGAGCTCTTCAGCTGGGTGAAGGATTCCTACGACTTGGTTGCAGCGAGTTTGCCGAAGAAAACGAAGGAAGAATTGAAGAATATGGAATAACGAAAAAGAGCGGCTCTCACCGCTCTTTTTTTGCTATTTAGCTGCCTTCATTTCTTCATCCAGGCGCTTGCTCAACGTGTCGCAAACCCCTTCAATCATATCCGCCATGCCGCGGTCGTTGGTGGCCGTCAGCAGGGTATCCGCGATACCGCTCATGAGCTCGATATAGAAGCGCTTCATTTCAAAAACCTCCATATCCTTGGTCCACAGGTCGATCTTCAGCGTTCCGCGGTGGTAATGGTCCCACACACCGATCGCGATCGCACGCGTGTCGTTGATACCCTCGTTCGGGTTGTCGGTCGCGTCCCAAAAGATCTTTTCCGGTATATTTTTTTCGTCAAGTTCAACGGTAAAATGTATTTCTGACTTTTTCATATTAGGTGTTAATTTTTACAAAAGTAAGCAAAACTCACTTGCCTGCCTGCTTGAACACTTTTTTCAGCAAATCGGTCACCCGGGCACCCGGATTTTCGCGAATTTTCTTTTCCTCCTGCGCAATCAGCACGTAGAGGCCGTCGATGGTCTTTTGGGTCGCGTATTGCTTCAAATCGGGGTTCACCTTTTTGACCAACGGGAGCTGATTGTAGGTTTTAACGATGTCGGCGTAATATTCAGTCGCCTTATTGAGGTTCAATGTACTGTCGACAACCGGGAAAAACGTCTTGAATAGCTCGTCGTTCGTCGATTTCTTCAAATACTGCGTGGCGGCATCGTCCTGGCCTTTCAGAATACTCAGCGCGTCAGGCACCGTCATTGAAGTAATCGCTTTCACGAAAATTGGTTTGGATTTCTTGGCGGCATCCTCAGCAGCGCGGTTAAGGGATAATGTAAATTTATCGACCTCGGCGCCGAGACCCATTTTGCGCAATGCGTCCGCGACTTTCTGCGCTTCCGGTGGTACAGCTATCTTGATCAGTTCGTTTTTGAAGAACCCGTCCACCTTGGATGCCGACTCCGAACCGTTGCTGATGCCTACGTTCAATGCCTCTTTCAAGCCCAGAACAATCTCATTCTCACTGAGTCCGCCACTCTTTCCACTGCCCTTCCCGAGCAGCTTTCCGAGGTTGAACTGAGCATATGATGCGTGTCCTAAAATGAGCCAAAACAGCGTTAACGAAAGGATTTTGTATTTCATTACAATAGAGTTTGTTAATATTTCACTACGGTTCAAACGTACTCAATAACGATTAATTTTACTTATTTTTGGGAAAATAACGGTCCCATTTAACCTGTTCTCAATCTATGATTTCCTCTGCCAGGGCTGAAATAATCACGATCGGTGACGAGATTCTTTTTGGTCAGATCGTCGACACGAATACACAATGGATTGGCACCCAACTCACTGACATCGGTATCCGTCCGGCAAGGAAAACATCCGTTGGTGACAATAAGCAGGATATTCTCGACGCGCTCACGCAGGCGAGCCAGCGGGTGAGCGTCGTGATCGTAACAGGCGGCCTTGGGCCCACGCGCGACGATATTACCAAGCACACTTTCTGCGAGTACTTCGGCACCGAACTTGAAATTAACCAGGAGGCTCTTGCATTAGTGACCGAGTTTTTCGCGAAACGCGGTCGCGCTATGACCGAAATGAACACCCAGCAGGCGGCACTCCCCAAAAATGCCACCTACATCCCGAACCTTTGGGGGACGGCCCCGGGCATGTGGTTCGAAAAGGATGGGGTCATTTACGTTTCGCTGCCCGGTGTGCCTTTCGAAATGAAGAATTTAATGGAGTTCGAGATCCTGCCGAGATTGAAAGCGCGGTTTTCGACCCATATTATCCAGCATAAACAAATCCGCACGATCGGTATCGGCGAGTCGTTTTTGGCCGAAAAGATTTCCGCCTGGGAAGATGCATTGCCGGAGCATATCAAGCTCGCCTATCTCCCGCATTTCGGCCAGGTGAAGCTCCGGCTTACCGGCACAGGAACGGATCAGGCTGTGTTGGACAAACAACTGGACGAGCAGGTTGCATTGGTACTCCCGCTGATCGAAGAGTATGTATTCGGTTATGATTCGGATGAACTGGAAACGGTGATCGGGGCATTGCTCATGAGCCATAATGCAACCGTCGGGACCGCGGAAAGCTGTACGGGCGGGTATGTGGCCAACCAGATCACGAGTATTCCGGGCTCATCGCGTTACTACGAAGGCTCGGTGGTAAGTTACAGCAATGAAGTAAAAATGAGTGTGCTCGGCGTATCACGCGAAACGCTTGAAGCCTATGGCGCAGTGAGCGAGCAAACTGCCCGTGAAATGGCCGAAGGTGCAAGGCGTGTATTGAATACGACATTCGCTATTTCCACAACCGGTATTGCCGGCCCCGATGGCGGCACGCCGGAAAAGCCGGTGGGTACGGTATGGATCGCCTGCGCGACGCCGGAGGAGACATTTACCCAGCTCCTGACACTACGGAACAACAGAAAAATCAATATAGAACTAACCTGCTCTTACGCACTCAATCTGCTGAGAAAAACCATTTTAAAAACTTCTCTCGCGGTAAAAGGGTAAACGAAGATCAGGACCAAAGAGGTAACGAAAGCATGTTTTCCTTACCTTCGAAAAAACACCATTTATGAAAATAGTTGAAATGGTAATGCCTCCTATGGGGGAAAGCATCATGGAATGCACCGTACTACACCTGCTTGCAGAAGAAGGTGCAAAGGTGCGTATCGATGACTCCATCCTGGAAGTGGCTACCGATAAAGTAGATACCGAAGTACCTTGCCCATACGAGGGAACACTCACCAAATGGCTCGTCAAAGTCGACGACGTAGTGCCGATCGGCAGTGCTGTGGCGCAAATTGAGGTGGCCGATGATGTGGTTGCCCAGGATGCAGGTGCTCCTGTGCTGGTGGGTGTGGAAGAAGAGGCAGAGATAGCTGCATCGGTAGCCGCACTTGAAAAGGATTTCCAAACGGCTGCGAGCAGAACGCCCGAGCCGGTTTATGAATATGCCCCTGCGAATTCCGCGGTTAACGCGTTCTATTCGCCGCTCGTGCTGAGCATTGCGAGGGAGGAACAAATTCCGGTGGATGAATTGAAGGTAATTAAGGGAACCGGCCTCGAAAACAGGGTTACGAAGGACGACATCCTCTCTTATGTTGAGCATCGTCGCAAAAAAGGGGCTGCGATGGCCCCTGCACCGGCCACTTCACTGAACGGCAGTAATGAGATCATCGAAATGGACCGCATGCGGAAGATGATTTCACAGCGAATGGTAGAATCGAAGCGGATTTCGGCGCACGTTACCTCATTTATCGAAACCGATATGACGCCGGTGGTAGGCTGGCGCGAGCACGTGAAGGCGGAATATCGCAGGAAAACCGGCGACAGCATCACCTTCACCCCTATCCTGATCGAAGCGGTGGTGAAAGCCATTAAGGATTACCCGCTGATCAACATTTCGGTGGAGGGCGACAAGATCATCAAGAAGAAAGATATTAATATAGGAATGGCCGTGGCATTGCCGGACGGTAACCTGATCGTGCCGGTGATTCACAATGCAGACCGTTATGACCTGCCCGGCCTCGCCCGCAAGGTGAACGATCTCGCCAAGCGCGCGCGGGAAAACCGCCTGAAAGCCGATGACCTGGCCGGAGGTACTTACACCGTTTCGAATATCGGTGCATTCGCGAACCTGATGGGCACGCCGATAATTGTGCAGCCGCAAGTGGCGATTATGGCATTCGGCGCCATTAAAAAGAAACCGGCCGTGATAGAAACCTCTCAGGGCGACCTGATCGGTATCCGGAGCATGATGTTCGTCTCGCACTCGTACGACCACCGCGTGGTAGACGGCTCGCTGGGCGGCCTGTTCCTGAAACGCGTGAACGATTACCTCGAAAACTTCGACATTAGCCGAACTATAATCTGATGCTGAGATTGACCCTCGACATGGACGATGTGCTGGCGAATACCCACGAAAAGCTGGTCGACATTGTCCTCGCCGATTTTTCGACCACATTGCACCGCGAGGATTTCCAGACCAAAGGTTTGAGAGAATTATTGCATCCAAAGCAACTCTCGAAGTTGCACAAAATCATGGACACGCCGGGCTTTTTCGCGGATATCCAGGTAAAAGAAGGAGCAATCGAAACGGTTCACCAACTTTCGAAATACTACGAGCTGTTCGTGGCGACAGCCTGCATGGAATTCCCGAATTCATTCCGTGATAAGTTCGATTGGCTCAAAAAACACTTTCCATTTATCCCGTGGACCAATGTGGTTTTCTGCGGGTATAAAAGCATTATCCAGTCCGATTACCTGATCGACGATCACGTACGTAACCTGGCGGCGTTCAAAGGGAAAGGCATTCTTTTTTCATCCCCGCACAACCTCCGTGAAACGGCCTACAAGCGCGTTTCGAGCTGGAAGGAAGTGTCGGAACTATTCTTGCATAGCGTATGAAACTGTTACTGATAGAGGACGAGCCCAAAACATTGCAGTCGATACGACAAGGACTGGAAGAGAATGGATATGAAGTAGATATTGCCTACGACGGGCTCATCGGCAAGCAGCTCGCCCGCAGCAATGTTTACCAACTGATTATCAGCGACATTATCATTCCCGGTATTAATGGAATAGAGCTTTGCCGCGAAATCCGCAGCTGGGGCGACGAGACGCCGATCCTCATGCTCACTGCATTAGGATCGACGGACGACAAAGTAACGGGCCTCGATGCCGGCGCAGACGATTACCTCGTCAAACCATTTGAATTTAAAGAACTCCTCGCACGCGTACGCGCTCTCACAAAGCGCGGATCGACCGTATCGCATACTGCTCAGGTGCTACGCTTTGCCGATTTGGAGGTTTCGCTGGATGCCAAAACCGTTTATCGTTCGGGGAATAAGATCAATCTGACGGCGCGGGAGTTCAACTTGCTCGTGTACCTGATCCGTAACCAGGGAAGGGTTATCTCAAAAGTCGAGATCGCCGAGCAGGTCTGGGACATCGGTTTTGACACCGGTACCAATGTCATTGAAGTATATGTAAATTATCTTCGCAAGAAGATCGACAAAGATTATCCCGTGAAACTCATCCACACACAATTTGGAATGGGTTATGTGCTCAAAGTAGAATAAGCTATGCAAATACGCACCCGACTTACGGTTCAGTTTTCCTTGCTGGTAAGCGGTATTTTGCTGGTCACCTTTCTGGCTGTCTATTTTTTTACCTACTATAATGTTACCGAGGACTTTTACGACCGGTTGCGCTCGAAAGCGAAGTCACAGGCCGAGCTATTGCTGAAAGTACAGGTGCCGCTCATCAATGCGGAAGTGCTCAAAGCCCTGGACGAAACCAATCGCGACCTGATCTACGACGAGAATATCTTCATTTTCGACGAAAAGAACCGGCTCATTTACAGCAACTCCACCACCCCGCAGCTCAAAGCGCTCCACGTTTCCAACTACTGGCTCGACGAAATCCGCAAAGCAGGCCAGATCCGCTACGACGACGGCGATTATAAAGTGGTAGGACTTTATTACAAATATCCCTTCAACAAAGCAGTGGTAATGCTCGGTGCCAAGGACTTGTACGGACAGGCAAACCTTTCCAACCTCAAAACGCTGCTTACCGTGCTCTACCTCGTCGTGACATTCGTGGTAGCAATCGTGGGCTGGATATTTTCTAAACGTGCATTACGGCCTATTTCGAAGGTTATGAATGCGGTGGAAGGCATTTTGCCCCAAAAACTCGATACACGCCTCAATGTACCCAACCAGAAAGACGAAATCGGGCGGTTGACGATCACTTTCAATAAACTGCTCGACCGCATTGAAACGGCCTTTCAAATGCAGAAAATTTTCGTCGCAAACGTATCGCACGAATTGAAAAATCCGCTGACGAAGATCAAGTCGCAACTGGAAGTGAGCATGCTTAAAGAGCGCAACCCGGCCGAGTACCAGATGACGATCCGCTCGGTACTGGAAGATATTCAGGAGCTCGGCCAGCTTTCTAATACTTTACTGGAACTCGCGAAAGTCAGCGAAGACCAGCGCGACCTGCTTACCGAGCTGATCCGCGTGGACGATCTGCTGCTCGACTGCCGCATGAACCTTGCCCAGGCCAACCCTGCGTACAATATTCAGCTCAATTTCGACGAACTTCCGGAGGACGATACCTGGCTCGAAATCACAGGCAATTCGACGCTGCTCAAAACCGCATTCCTGAACCTGATGGACAATGCCTGCAAATTCTCGGACGACAATGCGGTGAATGTATGCCTGCTTCCCTCTCGCGGACAGCTCGGGCTAACGTTTTCAGACAATGGCAAGGGGATTCCCGACAAGGACAAGAGCTTAGTTTTCCAGCCATTCTACCGCAGCGACAATACCGCGAATATCAAAGGTTACGGCATCGGCCTCTCGCTCGTCGAGCGCATTGTAAAGCTGCACAACGGCAGCATCAGCATTCAATCCAACGTTCCGAAAGGCACGACGTTTCGCTTAACTTTTTTACGTCTCTAAGGAAATTCTAACTTATTATTAACGCCTTTCTAAGTATTGTTGATCTTATTTGTAATGTCGACAGGGCGATACTACTTCGCTAACCGACCATTCAAAGGATTTCATTTTTTGTGGTGTTAATAAGCAAACTTGGCAGGTGTCTCTCACGCCTGCCAATTTTTTTTTGTCATTTGTGGTCAGGTATTGTCAAATGTGGTCAGGTGTTGTCAGGTATGGTCATTGAGAGTCAAATGTTGTCAGTTGTAGTCAGGTATGGTCAGATGTGGTGATTGATACAAAAAGAGAGGAGAAACCGGCCGACTGACCAATTTCTCCTCCCATTCTATCAATGACTATCAATGACAATCCCTGACTACAAATGACAACCCTTAACCGCACCTGACCACTTCTGACTACAATGCGATCAGAACATCATGCATTAGTGCTTCTTTCGGATTTCGATAATCTTTAACTTATTCAGCAGCTTGATCACCGGGTAAGTCGGGTCAACCTCGAACCACTTGGAACCGAAGTTGATCGAATTCGGGCGTTTGTGGTGGTTGTTCTGGAAAAGCTCGCCCATCATCAGGAAGTCGAAGATCAGGGAGTTTTTAGACTTATCGTCGTTATCGAAGTTCTGGTAACCGTATTTGTGTCCGCTCCAGTTAACGATCGCACCGTGGATAGGGCCCATCAGGAAGTGGATCGGCAACAGGAAGAAGAACGCCCAGTGCATATCCAGGTAAATGTATGCCAGCACGTAGAATACAATATACAACACACCCCAGCCCGCTCTCGAAATCCAGGAGTCACCCAGCTTTTCCACAAAATTCCATTCAGGGTAGTTACGCTCGAAACGTGTTTCGACCGCGCGTTTACGGTTCAATACGGCATTGTAAATGTTTTTGGTCTCCCACATCATCGTGAACACGTTTTTGGTATGATGCGGTGAATGCGGGTCTTTATCGGTGTCGCTGAACGCGTGGTGCATGCGGTGCAGGATCGCATAGGCACGTGGGCTCAGGTAGGAAGAACCTTGTGAAAGATAGGTAAGCAAATAGAAGAACCGTTCCCACGGCTTGCTCATTATGAACATCTTATGAGCGGAATAGCGGTGCAGGAAAAAGGTTTGACAGAACAGTGACAAATACCAATGTACAACAAATACAATCAGAACTATATACATGGAATGGCGGAAAATGATAATATGCTAAACTTTGCACAAAAGTAAGTGCCAAAGGTTAGAAAACCGAAATTTCCCAAACTAAATTTGGAATATAGCCATAGGCTTTACCCACACCCGAGCCTGCTCCAACCCTACTCGATCATGAAAGCGTAGCTAAGCAGATTCGCTCCCATTTGCAACGCCTTACGGCGCATTTCCTCAGGATCGTTGTACACGCTTTGGTCCTCCCAGCCGTTGCCGAGGTCGGTTTCGTAGCTGTAATAGCAAATCAGCCTCCCCTGCCAGATCAACCCGAAGCCCTGGGGCTGCTTGCCGTCGTGCTCGTGTACTTTTGGCAGGCCGTCGGGGAAGTTGTACTTCATATGATAAACCTGGTGGTCATACGGAAGCTCTACGAATGAGAGTTCGGGAAAGACTTTCTTCATTTCGCGACGGATAAACTGGTCGAGGCCGTAGTTATCGTCCACATGCAGAAAACCACCAGAAAGCAGGTAATTCCGCAGGTTTAATGCCTCGGCATCGCTAAAAACGACGTTCCCATGCCCGGTCATATGCACAAAGGGATATGAGAAAATATCCGGACTGCCTACTTCCACCACGTCTTCTACCGGATTGATATTCATTTTCAACTCCGCGTTACAGAACTTGATCAGGTTCGGCAGCGATGTTTTATTGGCATACCAGTCCCCGCCGCCGCCATATTTCAGCTTGGCGATCTTTAACGACGATTGCCCGAATGAAGCAATCGAAGTGCTGATTATTAAGGCGATAATAACGAGGCGGGTGTTCATATAATGATTGAATGAGTGAATGAATGATTGATTGAATGAGTGAATGGCTTAATGAAAGTTAGGTGTGGTCAGGGATGGTCAGGTGTTGTTTAACTCTACCTGACAATTTCATGACCACTTCTAACCCAATGACTAGAAACCTATTCAGTCATTCAATCATTCAACATTACAAAACCTGCGCCAGGTTAATCGCATGGCATCCTGCAACCGCAGCTGTTTCGGTACGGAGCCTGGTTGGACCCAGCGACACTGTTTCGAAACCGCTTTCCAGCGCCAGTTCCACTTCCTTGGGGCTGAAATCGCCTTCCGGGCCGATTAGTAGCGTCGTGTCGTTACCCTTCTTTATTTTACTGAAAACGTGTTCCACCGTATTTTGTTCCGGAACATAGGCGATCAGCCTGACGGTATCGCCCACGTTTTTAATAAACGGCTCGTACTTGTTATTTACTGTAATGACAGGCATATAATATTGCTGCGACTGCTTCATGGCAGCAGCGGCGATGCGGTTCAGCCTCGTCAGGTTCACCACGCGGTTCAACGTCTCCGGGTTGGTATGCTCGGTCACCACGAAGTCAATGCGCTCCACGCCTATTTCGGTCATTTTCTCTACCATCCATTCGTTGCGCTCGGCCTTACGCGTGGGCGCGATCGCCATATTGACGGCGAAATTTCTTCGCTCCGTCATTTTGGATTCTATCACTTCGTAACCTACTTTTCGCCCCTGAATGTTGAGCCGGCATTTTTGTAGCAATCCCTTGCCGTCTGTGACATAAATCATATCGCCGGAACCCAGCCTCAAAACCTTCGAACTGTGCCTTGCTTCCTCCTCGTCGAGTTCAAAAACGTGAGGGTCAGGCTGGTAAAACAAATGCATTTTTCCAATATTGTGATAATGTGAGCAAATACCGCTGAAGCCTTCAAAAATATACAAAATATCGGCAACAGCACAAAATTTACAATCCCCGCAGAATTCTATCAGACGGCGGATTCAAAAATGACAGTTTATTGGATATTCTCGGTATTTTATGTTTGCAAAGGCATATTTTCAACCTGTTTCAGACTTTTTAGCAAAAAATTCCCACGAAACGTTACTTTTTGAAGCCACGTCATTTTATTAGAATAGTACATTTTTTACTGACAATACTACCACGAACACAATAATATTCTGTGGATGGTTAATTTTTCCTAACATTTATTTTTTGTAAATACATTTTTGCATTAATATTGTGCCGTTATAATTATTCGTCACCACTTTATCTAGTACTATTATGTCAAAGTCCAAGCTGGAATATATTTGGTTGGATGGCTACAAGCCGACCCAAAGTTTACGCAGCAAAACCAAAATTGAAAACGATTTTAGTGGAAAACTGGAAGATTGCGCAATGTGGTCGTTTGATGGCTCGTCAACTGAGCAGGCTCCCGGCGGTTCTTCCGACTGTTTGCTGAAACCGGTTTACATTATTCCTGATCCACAGCGTAAGAATGGCTACCTGGTAATGTGCGAGGTATTGAACGCTGACGGAACTCCTCACGAATCAAACGGTCGCGCAACTATCGAAGACGACGATAACGACTTCTGGTTCGGATTTGAACAAGAATATTTCCTTTGGGATAACGAAACCAACAAACCCCTGGGCTTCCCTGCAAATGGCTACCCAGCTCCACAAGGACCATACTACTGCTCAGTAGGCGCGAAAAACGCTTTCGGTCGTGAGATCATCGAAGAGCACCTTGACGTTTGCCTCGATGCAGGCCTGAACGTAGAAGGTATCAATGCAGAAGTTGCTGCTGGTCAGTGGGAATTCCAGATCTTCGCAAAAGGTGCGAAAGAAGCTGGTGACCAAATCTGGTTGGGCCGCTACCTCCTCGAAAGAATCGGTGAGAAATACGGTGTATCTATCAACTGGCACTGCAAGCCGCTTGGCGATCTTGACTGGAACGGTTCAGGTATGCACGCTAACTTCTCAAACGGTGTTTTGAGAACTGCTGGCAGCAAAGCTACTTTCGATAAAATTTGCGAAGCATTTCGTCCGGTAGTGAAAGAGCACATCGAAGTTTACGGTGCTGACAACCACCTCCGTCTGACAGGAAAGCACGAAACTGCTTCTATCCACGATTTCAGCTACGGCGTTTCCGACCGTGGTGCTTCTATCCGTATCCCAGTTATGGTTCCTCAAAAAGGATGGAGCGGATACCTTGAAGACCGTCGTCCAAACTCTGCTGCTGATCCTTACAAAGTGGCAGCTCGTATCATCAAGACTGTTAAATCTGCTATCTAATCCGCAGAACGACATATTTTGCAAAACGGCCATCCCAAAAGGTGGCCGTTTTTTGTTTGTCAAAACTGATCATGCATAAAAAAAGCGCCTTCGGTTAAAAGACGCTTTCCTGTTGCTATCCTGTTTGATCAATCTTCCTCTTCACTACCGGTGAACGAGTACAAGGTCGGATCAAGTTGTACATTACCTGCGGTGTAAGCCTTTATAAAGTCGCTGATCACTTCTTCGTCGATCTCCGTTTTATTCAAACCCACTTCCAGCCCCACGCCGTATTCAAACTGATCGTCTATTTCGATATGCTCGCGGACGGTAATCTCCTCTCCTTCTTCGATTTCCTCGATGAACTCGGTCAACAGCAATTCTGCTTCGTCTTCCTGCTCATCGGATATCTTGTAGTTGGCCGGGCGCTCATCCGGCGACAAATAACCCGGCATTTCCTTTTTCAACCGTTCCAGCGCCTCGTCATATACGAGCGTTGAGTGGTGCAGGCGCAAAGTGTAAACCAGCGCGTCGTAAATGACTTCCTGATCTTTGTAAGTACCGACAAACTGCACGTGTGCATGCTCGTTATTGTCGCCTTCATCCTCAAATTCGTCCTCTACATATATAAAGTTCGAATTTTCGGCCTTGCATTCGGCTTTGAGCTGCGCGATTTCTTCTGGATCAAATCCGGGATTCATATTCTTCTGTTGTTTGATTCAATTGTAAAACTACTCCAAAAATAGCATTTCGCGGTACTTAGCCAATGGCCAGTCCTCATCATCGATCAACAATTCCAGTTTATCGACGTGATAACGGATCTCGTCAAAATGCCCCTTCACCTCCGAACCATAGCATTTCGCACGCTCGAAAAGCTCTTCGATATTGTTAGCCTTCTTGCGGCTTTCGGTCATTTCATGCACCAGCTTCTTGATCACCACCACGTGCGAAGAAATGTCGCGGATAATTTCCTTGATCGGCTCGGCTTCTTCGAGCATTTCGAGGTCGGTCAGCGAGCGGGCCGTTTGCGCGAGTTTGAACTGGTACTTCACCACCGTAGACACGATGTGGTTCAATGCCAGGTCGCCGATCACGCGCGACTCGATCTGCAATTTCTTTACATAATTTTCCAACTCGATCTCGTAACGCGCGTGCAGCTCGCGTGAGCTCAAAACGCCTGTTCTTTCAAAAACGGCAACGGTTTTATCTGTTTTGTAAGCATATAATGCATCGAAAGTCTCGCGGATATTGCTCAATCCTCGTTTTGCCGCTTCTTCGATCCATTCATCAGAATATCCGTTTCCTTCAAAAAGGATGTTTTTGGATTCGAGGTAGTAGCGTTTCAGAATCTCCACGGTCGCCACTTTCTTTTCTTCTCCTGCTGCCAGCCGCTCGTCCATTTCGCGTTTGAATTCGAGCAGTTGATTTGCGACGATCGTATTCAGGATAATCATCGGCGAAGCGCTGTTCTGAGAGCTCCCCACAGCGCGGTATTCGAATTTGTTGCCGGTAAAACAGAATGGCGACGTGCGGTTACGGTCGGTATTGTCGCGTTGGAGGTTCGGAATGCGGGAGATACCCAGTTTATAGTAGAAGTTCTCGCCTTTTTCAAGCGTGATCTCTCCTTTGCTCACGAGCTCTTCCAGCATGTTGGTAAGGTCGCCTCCCAGGAACACCGATACGATCGACGGCGGTGCCTCGTTCGCGCCCAGGCGATGCTCGTTACCTGCGGACGAGATGGACGCGCGCAGCAAATCGGCATGATCGTGCACAGCTTTCACGACATTCATCAGGAACGTCAGGAAGCGCAGGTTTTCTTTCGGCTTTGAGGTCGGAGCAAGCAGGTTAATGCCCGTATCCGTCGAAAGCGACCAGTTGTTGTGCTTTCCGCTTCCGTTAATGCCCGCAAACGGCTTTTCGTGAAAAAGTACCTGGAAGTTATGCTTGTCACCGATCTTCTGCATTAAATCCATCAGCAATGCATTGTGGTCGATGGCCAGATTCACCTCTTCAAAAGTCGGCGCACATTCGAACTGGCCGGGCGCTACCTCGTTGTGGCGGGTACGAACCGGAATACCCAATTTCAATGCTTCGAACTCAAAATCTACCATGAACGCATTCACACGCGGTGAAATGGACCCAAAATAGTGGTCGTCGAGCTGCTGGCCGCGGGCCGGGTTATGCCCGAAAACCGTCCGGCCTGCCATCAGCAAATCGGGGCGGGCGTAATACAATGCCTTATCAACCAGAAAATACTCCTGCTCGATTCCGAGCGTAGGCGTAACCTTGGAAACATCGCGGTTGAAAAACTGGCAAACGCCGGTCGCGGCTTTGTCGAGCGTCATGAGCGAGCGCAAAAGCGGCGCTTTGTAATCCAGCGCCTCACCATTGTAGGAAATGAATACGGACGGGATACACAAGGTCTTACCACCTGCGCCATTGTCCATCAAAAACGCCGGCGAGCTCGGATCCCAGCCCGTATAGCCCCGCGCCTCGAATGTCGCGCGCAAGCCTCCGCTCGGGAACGAGGAAGCATCCGGCTCCTGCTGCACCAACGCGCTGCCTTTGAATTTCTCTACCGCTTTTCCATCTATTGTAAGGTCAAAAAACGAGTCGTGTTTCTCGGCGGTTGTTCCCGTCAATGGCTGGAACCAGTGCGTATAGTGGGTCGCGCCTTTGGAAATGGCCCAAGATTTCATGGCTGCTGCCACTTCTTCGGCTACTTCCCGGTCGATCGTCGAACCGGAGCGGATCGAATTGGAAATCTTGGTATATGCCTCTGCCGAAAGCAGGGTCTTCATCACATCATCACTGAATGTATTGCTGCCATAAAGGTCGGCTACTTTTTCTGTGGGAGGGGTCAAAACAGGCGAGACGCGGCCTTGCGCGATCTCAAAAGCTTTGGAACGAAACGTCATGTATTTATTGATTTATATTAATTCTCCCCAAAATTATTTATTTACCGATACGAACCACAAAACCTTTCCAGATTTTCACATTAGCTGTCCAACGGTTACCACAGGTTAGCGCATTTTTAAGAACTTTGCAAATTGTTCAAAGATACCAATGCGTAAAAGACTTGAATTTGTTGCCTTGTACGGGCTGGCCTGGGTCCTAATCTTCCAGTTTTTCCGGGTTATTTTCCTGGCATATCATTATAAAAAAGCACTCGAACTTCCCTCTTCGCTGTGGGTAGCAAGCGCTGGCCATGGCCTGCCGATGGATATTTCCTTCGCAAGCTATATACTGGCAATTCCTACATTATTACTGATGTTCACCGGTCAGCGTTGGGACTGGTACCGGAAGACGCTATCGGTTTACACCGCTATTATCGTGTCGCTGATCACCCTGCTCACGGTCGTTGACCTCGAACTGTTCCGCGCCTGGGGCTTCCGCATCGACGCTACCTCCCTGCATTACCTCGAAACACCGGCCGAAGCATTCGCTTCGATGGGCGCGGCCCCGGTGTGGCAGTTGATTCTGCTGCTGATTGTATTGATTTTCCTCATCAACCGGGTATTGCAAACTATTATCCGGCGCACTACCGCCTCATTCCGGCCATCGCCGCTACTATACACGATACCACTCTTTCTCGTCATTGCCGGTAGCCTCATCGTTCCGATCCGCGGCGGCTTCCAACTGGCGCCGATGAATGAGAGCGCGGTGTTTTTCAGCGATAAGAGCTTCGCGAACTATGCGGCTGTGAATGTGCCCTGGAACTACATGCGCTCGGTATTGAATGAGGCCTATTCCGATGAGAATCCGTTCAAATATGCGGATGACACCGAGGCAAGCAGGAAGGTAACAAGCCTTTACAGCCGCATTGGCGGAACGCAACAGGTTATCGACACGGTGGGCAAGAAAAATGTGCTGGTGATTATCTGGGAGAGTTTCACAGCAAAGGCCGTGGGCTCACTCGGTGGTTTAAAAAACATCACCCCGCAATTTGATCAGATTGCGAAAGAAGGCCTTCTCTTTACTAATGTATATGCAAGCGGTAACCGCAGCGACAAAGGAATGGTGGCCATTCTGAGTGGTTACCCGGCCCAGCCTACCACTTCCATCATTAAAATACCCAAAAAAACCGCCTCGCTGCCGTCGCTGCCAACGATTTTCAAAACCAACGGCTGGCAAACATCCTTCTACTACGGGGGCGAAACCGAGTTTGCCAATATGAAATCCTATTTCCTCCAACAGGGTTTCGACCGGATCGTCGATATCAACGATTTCGATTCCAAAGACATGAATTCTAAATGGGGCGCGCACGATCATGTGGTTTTCAAACGGTTAATGCATGACCTCGACCAGGAAAAGCAGCCGTTTTTCACCACGATGTTTACATTAAGCAGTCATGAACCATTCGAAGTGCCCACTAAAACCGTCATTGCCGGCAACGATCCCGAGCACTTGTTCCTGAACGCATTGCATTATACCGACGAGTCCCTCGGTGCATTCCTCCGCGAGGCCCAAACCAAGCCATGGTGGAAAAACACGCTCGTGGTCATCATCGCCGACCATGGCCACCCGTTGCCCGAGACACGGAAAGACAAGCCTTCGGAGTTCCATATTCCGATGCTTTGGCTCGGCGGCGCGCTCGCGACCGAGCCTTCGCGCGTAGACACGCTCGCATCGCAAACAGATCTCGCCGCTACCATTTTGAACCAAATGCACCTTCCTTCCGGAACTTTTGCATGGAGTAACGACATTTTCAAAAAGGGTCGGCAGGATTTTGCCTACTTCGCCTTCAACAATGGCCTCGGCTGGATGCGTCCCGACGGCTTTATTGTCAGGGACAACATCGGAGGGAATATCACCGAGAAAAGCGGCGCTTTATTACCACAGGAAGAAGACCTTAGCAAGGCTTACCTGCAATCTTCTTTTGGAGATTATTTAAAGCGTTGATAATAAAGGTGTAATTTTGCAGGATATTTAAAAACAATGAAAAAAGTCGCTTTCTATACATTAGGGTGCAAGCTGAATTACTCCGAAAGCTCTTCTATCGGACGGATGTTCGAGGATAAGGGTTATACCAAAGTGGAATTCAACGAAAACCCGGATATTTTTATCATCAACACCTGCTCGGTCACCGAAAATGCGGACAAGAAATGCCGCAAAATCGTGCGCGAGGCCCAGAAGATCAATGCCGACGGTTACGTGGCGATCATCGGTTGCTATGCGCAGCTGAAACCGAAAGAGATTTCGGAAATACCGGGCGTGGACGCCGTTTTGGGTGCTGCCGAAAAATTCCGGTTGGTGGAACTGATCGACACCTTTGAAAAAGCACCATCCGGCCAGCCTGCACAGGTAATCGCCTCGACGATCGACAATGCGGTGGAATACCACACCTCCTACTCGCTCAACGACCGCACCCGCACGTTCCTGAAAGTGCAGGACGGCTGCGACTACCCCTGCGCTTATTGCACGATCCCGCTCGCACGCGGGAAGAGCCGGTCCGACAGTATCGAAAATATCGTGAAGGCAGCCCGCGACATCGCCGCGCGTGATGTGAAGGAAATCGTACTCACAGGTGTAAACATCGGTGATTTCGGTCTGCGGAATGGCGTTCGCGAAGAAACTTTCCTCGACCTGATCAAAGCATTGGACGAAGTGGAAGGCATCGAACGCTTCCGAATTTCTTCCATCGAACCCAACCTGCTTACCGACGAGATCATCGAATTTGTAGCGCAATCCAAACGTTTTGCCCCGCATTTCCATATTCCGTTGCAATCGGGGTCCAACAAAGTCCTGGGTCTGATGAAGCGCCGCTACAAACGCGAATTATACGCCGAACGCGTCGCGAAAATCAAATCGCTGATGCCGGATTGCTGCATTGGTGTGGACGTGATCGTAGGCCATGCCGGCGAAACAAAAGAGCTTTTCGAAGAAACTTACCACTTTTTGAATGAGCTGGAAGTTTCCTACTTGCATGTGTTTACCTATTCAGAAAGGGAAAACACTACCGCATTAGCCATTCGGCCTGTTGTTCCGAAAGCGGAACGGGCCGAGCGCTCTAAAATGCTGCATATTCTTTCAGATAAAAAGAAACGGTTCTTCTATGAAAGCCAGATCGGAAAGGAAGGGAAAGTGCTTTTTGAAGATGAAGTGCAAAATGGGCAAATGCTCGGGTTTACAGGCAACTACGTGCGCGTGGCCGTGAAATATGATCCGTTACTGATTAATGAGACCAAGGAAGTGCGGTATGATCACATTAATGCGGAGGGATTGATGGAAGTTACCGAAATTCAAGAAGAAATATTGATTCACTAGAATTCAAGAATCAATTTTCAATCTAAAATCTATTCTAGTACCGTCGACTTAAGTCGACGGCAAGGGACTAAAAAAAATCCTTTGCCCCGGGTTTTCACCCGGGGATTTAGGGAGAAAGGGATCTCGGAATTTTAGAATCTGGAAAAACAGAAAGCCCGACCATTTGGCCGGGCTTCTTCATTTATTCTTATAGTTTAGATTAAGCCTCTACAAGAAATTCGTCGTGCTGGCTCACATCGAGACCTGCTTTCTCATCTTGCTCAGATACGCGAAGTGGCAGGATCAGGTCAGTGATTTTAAGCAGCAGGAAGGAACCAACGAATGCGAATACCGATACACCTACCAGGGCAATTACGTGGTTGATGAACAGTTTGGTTTCGCCGAATGCAAGACCTTGGTCTACTACCAGTGAGTTAACACCGCTCGTTGCGAAGATACCGGTCATGAGCATACCTACCATACCACCTACACCGTGGCAAGGGAATACGTCGAGTGTATCGTCCAAAGTAGAGCGTGTACGCAGGTGAGCGATGTAGTTAGAAGTGATCGCAGCGATAGTACCGATGAACAACGATGCAGGAACCGTTACGAAACCAGCAGCAGGTGTGATAGCAACCAAACCAACTACGGCACCGATACAGAAACCAAGTGCAGAAACTTTTTTGCCTCTTGCAGCATCGAAAAGAACCCAGGCCAAACCAGCAGCACCGGCAGCAGTGTTAGTAGTAGCGAAAGCTGAAACCGCCAATGGAGAGGCTGTCAGAGCAGAACCGGCGTTGAAACCAAACCATCCGAACCAAAGCAAACCTGTACCCAACAATACGAATGGAATGTTTGCAGGAGGAAGCACGTGATCTTCGAGGAGCGACTTGCGGCGTTTCAGGTACAATGCACCAGCGAATGCAGCCCAACCGGCCGACATGTGAACAACAGTACCACCGGCGAAGTCAAGTACCCCCATTTTGAAAAGGATACCGTCTGCATGCCATGTCATGTGGCAAAGCGGAGTGTAGATAAACACACAGAAAAGGATAATGAAAAGAACGTAAGAGCGGAAGTTGATACGCTCAGCCATCGAGCCGGTTACAAGCGCAGGAGTGATTACCGCGAACTTCAACTGGAACATTGCGAACAAAGCGAAAGGAATGGTTCCCCAAATCGGGCCGTCCAATACACCTTTGAACATAAAGTGCGTGGTTGGATTGCCGATGAAACCACCGATATCCTCACCAAACGCAAGACTGAAACCGCAAACTACCCACACCACACTGATTACTCCCATTGCGATGAAGCTCTGGAGCATCGTGGAAATGACGTTTTTGGTGTTGACCATTCCTCCGTAGAAGTACGCAAGACCGGGGGTCATAAGCAATACCAACGCGGATGATACCAGCATCCATGCGGTATCGCCGGAATTGATGCCCTCCGTCACAATCTGTGTCGGAACATTGGGGACGAAGGCACCGAGGATGCTGATTACCAGGAGGATAATCAGTGGGATAAAGTTACGTTTTTCCATTGTAGTAAATTATTGTTATTGTATTAGATTAAGAAGGTATTCGTGTGAAATGCTGTTGTATCAGAATTTGTAAATGAATGCGAGTCCGAAAGTGGTTTGGCTGTTTTTAGTCCATCCGCCGTCTGAATCCTGGAACTGCTGCGCTTCGCCGCCTTTTTGCTTAGGATATGCGTCGAGGCGGAACTCAGGTTTAACCAGAATGTGTCCGTCCGCGAGATTGATATTACCTGTCAGTGTAACCGAGTTCACTTTGGTACCTGTGCCGGCAGGAGTCAGCAAACCGCGCACACCATTGTCGTTGTTGAAATACTCGTAGCGTGCACCGATTCCGAAGTTATCTGTGATAGCCGTGTTGGCATACACTGCAAAACCACCCCATGATTCGGTATCAACCGGACCACCCAGGCCTTGATAGTCCCCTTTTTGAGATCCGTATGCGGCATTCAGACCCAGGAGGAACTTTTCAGTTACCTGGAAGCTCGTCGTAATGTCGAACACCTGGTAAAAACCATCCGGCTGCTTGCCCAGTGAATCCGTATTCGCTTCGTTGCTTCCGATATAGTTCAGGTAAACGTTCCAGTTGTTAACCGGCTTGAAGTACAGCTGGCTGATAATGCCTTTCGCGCGGTTGTTGTCGCCCAGACCATCCACGTTGTTCACAACACCCACCATCAAAGATGCTTTGTCGGAGAATGCGTAGGTCGCTTTCAAACCGGCATGGTAGAAAGGTCCGTTGTTGAACAGGTTAGAAAGCGAGTAGTTGAAGTTGGCCGGTGCGTCGATCACTTCATACCCGATATGCGTTCCGAACTGTCCTGCTGTCATCGAGAACTTGTCGGTGAATTTGTATGTAAAATATGCCTGCTTGATAGCGAGCGCAGTGTTGAACAACGCATTGCCATAGTTACCTAAATTGGCGTTAGGTCCAAAAGTAAGGTCAACAACTGCTTCCGACTTGGCGTTGGTATAAGCAACTTTCGCCTGAACCAAACCCAGCGAGAACTGGCCTGATTTCTGGTCGAACACCCGTGCGTTGGTGGCACCCATATTGGAGCGGGATGCAGGTTTGTTGAAATTAGCCATGTAATAGGAATCCAGATAGCCTGAGAAAGCGAACGCTCCTTTGGCCTCCTCCTCGTCCTTAGCCTCTGTTACCACCGCAGTATCGGCCTTCACTGCCTTTTTATCTTCTTCCGACTTCGCAAAACCCAAAAAAGGAACCATCAAAGATAATACTGTGCAATAGACTTTTTTCATAATTATATTCTGTTTAAGTTAATATTACTCTCCGGCTGCATTACTGGATCAAATATTGTACTTAAATTATATTTATCAAATAATATAGGTGAAATTTATATCAAAAAATCCAATTTTCTGATTTTTATCATGTTTTTTATCGTTTTTGAAACACAAAATAGTCAAAATCACAATTTTTGATAAAAATGGAAAATTCTGCATATGCACCACAAAACAGAATTTTCTTCAAAATAACCCGTTGTAATTATTAAGAAATTTTATTATTATAATGCCATTTCCAGAACCGGATGGGCACAAAAAAAGCCTGCTGTGTAGCAGGCTTTGCATTTTTTATGTTCAGCAGGGCTTATTCACCGTGCATCCATGCTTTTTTGGCAAGCAGTGTTTCTTCCTCCTCCTCGTTGTCGGGATCGGGCACGCAGCAATCTACCGGGCAAACAGCGGCGCATTGAGGCTCTTCATGGAAACCAACGCACTCGGTACATTTATCTGTAACTATATAGTAAAATTCGTCGGAAACAGGGGACTGCTTTTCTTTGCCACTTACGATGGTGCCATCACCGAAGTCCACTTCATCTAAACTCGTTCCATCTCCCCAAGTCCATTCTACACCTCCCTCATAAATTGCTGTATTCGGGCATTCTGGCTCACACGCCCCACAATTTATGCATTCATCGGTTATCATTATAGCCATAGTCGCCGGATTGTTTATATTTGTTGCTATTCTTCTGTATTGGGTAACAAATATAACTATTTATAGTTTCCCAACAATCAGAAAAATAAAAACGGCACTTGCCATTTAACTTTTTAGAGTCAGAGTAGAATGATATCAAGAATTCGGAGAATAAATGCATTCATCCGTCTGGGCCAGTTCATCGGCGACGCGGCAAACGAGGAAACGATCGCGGAATGGGTTGCGGGCGCCAAAAGCAGGAACAACTGGTTTACCCCCACCAATGTGAGGCTGTCGCTAAACGCGATTGCCGAACATTATTTGAATGAGGAAAAGCTGAAAAGCTGGGCCGAAAGCTACCCAGAACCCGCACAATCGCGTAAAATAGGTGTGGTAATGGCCGGTAACATTCCGGCAGTGGGCTTCCACGACGCCCTTTGCGTGCTCGTGAGCGGACATGTGTTACTTGCCAAACCCAGCTCCGACGACCCGCTGCTGATCCGTGCCCTGCTCGCTCAGCTGATCGAAATCGAGCCGGAGTTCAAGGAATACATTCACTTTGTGGAAAGGTTGAATGACTCCGACGCCTACATCGCTACCGGGAGCGACAATACGGCCCGCTATTTCCACTATTATTTTGCCAAAAAGCCGAACATTATACGCAAAAACCGGACTTCGGTGGCAGCGCTCACAGGAAATGAAACACGTGAGGAACTCCGGGCGTTAGCGACTGATATCCTGCAATACTTCGGGCTTGGCTGCCGCAATGTCTCCAAGGTATTTGTTCCGTCGGGATATGATTTTACCGGGTTTTACCAGGCGATCGAAGAGATGACGGACGACTACGTGCACCACCACAAGTATTTCAACAATTACGAGTACAACAAATCTATTTACCTCGTAAACCGCATCGCGCATTCGGACAACGGCTTTTTGCTCGCGACCGAGAGCGAAGCCCTGGTTTCGCCCATCAGCGTGCTGCATTACCAGCCTTACGATTCGATTGAAGAGCTAAAAGCATTATTGCGGGAATCGGAGGAAAAGATCCAATGCGTAGTGGCTAGCCCGCAACTGCTTTTACCGGAAGCATTACCATTCGGCGCCGCACAAGCGCCCGGCCTTTCGGATTACGCCGATGGCATCGACACGATGGCCTTTCTGGCGGAAATAGCCTAGTGCGTCCCGGCCCTTCCTGATACCCACACAAGAAAATCAGGGAGGGCCTTTGCCCATGTACCGGGATTGTGCATTCCTTCTTTCACCTCCACGTAGCGAATCTCCCGGCCCCAGCCATACCCTTTCCGTTCCAGCTCGGCAATGCATTCCAGCGTATCCTGAATAGAATCGATCACGCCATCGCCGTCACGGTCGTCGTACTCGTCCCAGGTCCCGCATTGAAACCAGAAGTTCAGCGGTGCGGTATGTTCGGTATCGCGTATTTGCCGGTGCATAATCCGGTCGCTTTCGGCATACCCCTCATTCAACGCTCTTTGCCGCCACCAAAGCGAGCCCGAGAAGATGCCCGCGTTCGAAAATACAGCCGGGTAGTTCCAAACCGCATCCAGCGCCATTAACCCTCCCAGCGAGAAACCCGCATAGGTAATGCCTGTGGTTACGGTACGATAATGATCTGCCAGGTACGGCACCAGTTCTTCCAAAACAAATGATGTGGTAAGGCCCGCCTTGTCGCCGCGGCCTGCATAGTCGGGCTGGCGTGCGGTCCCATACTCGTATATGCGTGCGTCGTTAGCGTGTATACCCGCGATCACGCACGCAGCGATCCTTCCCGCAGATTGCAATACAGCCGCAGTTTCCGCCATTTGCAATGCTTCAAAATCCTGACCATCATTAAAAAGCACCAGCGGATAGGTTTCCGAGGCCGAAAAGCCCGGCGGAAGCAATACCGTCACAGTCACATCCCGCCCGAGGGAGGCTGAATGCAAGGCTATTTCAACGGGTATTACGGGAACGGAAGGCTTGGCTGGATTCACTGCAAATGCTCGGCTATGGATGAAAATAAAACCCGAAAGTTAATAATTTGCTTCCTATGATTTGTTTTGTATATTTCATTTATCAACTATAAACCGTCTTTGTTTGGAAGAGAAGCACATTAAATACTACTCTCATCATCTCGACAAGGACGTGGAGATGCTTGTTTTCGGCAGCTGGGGCTATCCTATTTTGCTCTTCCCGACGACGCTTGGCCGGTACTACCAGGCCAAGGATATGGGACTGATTGAATCCGTACGATGGCTGGTGGAGTCCGGCAAGTACAAGATCTACTGCGTTGACACGATCGATGCCGATTCGTGGTACGGGAAGCATCTCAACCCGGAGTACCGCGTCAAGAACCACATTCAATACGACAAGTTCCTGACCAACGAGCTCGTACCTTATATAAGGAACGAATGCAATGTTGGCAAGATCGGCGTCGCGGGTTGCAGTTTTGGCGGTTTCCATGCCGCTAATTTCGCCTTCCGCCATCCCGACCAGGTGGCTTACCTTGTAAGCATGAGCGGCGCGTTCGATATCCGCGGTTTTCTGAACGGCTTTTATGATGACACGGTGTATTTCAATAATCCCGTCGATTTTATGCCCAATGAGCAGGGCTGGCGGTTCGGCCATATGAAAATCGTACTGGGCACTTCCGACTGGGATATTTGCCTGGATAGCAACCTGCGGATGTCCAACATCCTCAACAACAACGGCATTGAACACTGGCTCGATATCCGCGGCTGGGAAAAGCACGACTGGCCGCTCTGGAACAAAATGTTTCCCGATTACCTGTCGCGCATTGTATTGCAATAGTCAAGAACACAACTCAAAACCTGAATATGAAAAAGATTGGAATCCTGTTTGGAATGGAAAACACCTTCCCGAACGCGTTTATCGAAAGAGTCAACAGCAAAGGTGAAGACGGCATTATTGCAGAAGCCGTCACCATCGATAAAGTTATACAAGCCGCCCCGAACGAATATGCCGTGATCATCGACCGCATTTCGCAGGACGTGCCTTTTTACCGTTCCTTTTTGAAGAATGCCGCGTTGACTGGCACTGCCGTGATCAATAACCCGTTCTGGTGGAGCGCCGACGAGAAATTCTTCAACAATGCGTTGGCGGAAAAACTGGGCATACCTGTGCCAAAAACGGTACTGTTGCCTTCCAAACAACGTCCTGACAATACCACTGAAACCTCGTTTCGCAACCTCGCATTCCCGATGGCCTGGGAAGAGATATTTCAATATGTGGGCTTCCCGGCGTACATGAAGCCGCACGACGGCGGCGGCTGGAAGAGCGTATACCGCGTGGTGAACCCGCAGGATATGTGGATCAAACACGAGGAAACAGGCCAGTTGGTAATGATGTTGCAGGAAGAAATCGTGTTCGACGATTACGTGCGCTGCTATTGCATCGGCCAGAAGGACGTACTGGTAATGCCGTACGAACCCCGCAACCCGCACCACTTACGCTATGCCGCCGATTTGAAAGCCCAGGGCGAAGAGCGCGAGAAACTGCTCGAAACGATTAAGGATTATACATTGAAACTGAATGTCGCATTGGGCTATGATTTCAATACGGTAGAATTTGCCGTGCGCGGCGGCATTCCTTATGCCATCGACTTCTGCAACCCTGCACCCGATGCCGATATTTACTCGGTAGGCAGGGATAATTTTGAATGGGTGGTGGAAGCCGCGGCCAATATGGCCATCGAAAGGGCGAAATCACAGGTTCCGGGGCAGATTAACCTTACCTGGGGCACATTCATTAATCAGGCAGTCAATGGTATTCCAGCAGTAACACAAGCCGAAGCGGCACCCGAAACTCCGGCGCCCGCTGCCAAACCTGCTGAGCCTGCCAAAGTAAAAGCGCCCGCAAAACCTGCCAAAACAGCTGAAAAAGCACCTGCGGCAGCGAAGGCTCCGGCAAAAACCACAGCTCCCGCCAAAGCGGCTAAACCTGCGCCAGCCAAGCCGGTAAAGGAGGCCACTCCTTCGGCCACGGAAGTAAAGGTGAAAGCGGTAGCGCCTAAGAAACCTGCCAAGTCCCTGGGCGCTATCGTTACCGAACCGATTGCCGCGGCGGAGCCTGCGGAGCCCAAAATCCCGACTACCAAGGCAGCCGCGACCAAAGCGCCAGCCAAAAACTCGAAGTTGAAGAAATCCTGACGAATTAAAATCAGCCGCTTTTACATTATGGCAACATTCACCCTGGGAATTGAAGAAGAATTTCAGACCATCGACCCGGTTACGAGAAATCTGCGGTCGCATATGTCAAAGCTGGTTGAAGACGGGAAAATAACATTAAAGGAGCGCGTGAAGGCCGAAATGCACCAGGCTGTGGTGGAAGTGGGGACGAATATCTGCCATAACATTCAGGAAGCGCGCGAGGAAGTGACCTACCTCCGCAAAATGATCCTCGATCTGGCTGAAAAACAGGACCTGCGCGTCGCCGCCGCCGGTACGCACCCGTTCGCCGACTGGGTAGACCAACTCATTACCGACGATCCACGTTATGACCAGATCATCGACGAAATGCGCGACGTGGCACGAGGCAACCTCATTTTTGGGCTGCACGTACATGTGGGCATCGAGAGCCGTAACGAAGGAATCCAGATCATGAATGCGGTAAGGTATTTCCTGCCGCATATTTATGCACTGTCGACCAACTCGCCATTTTGGTGTGGGCGTAATACGGGCTTCAAATCGTACCGCTCGAAGGTTTTCGATAAATTCCCCAGAACCGGCATTCCTGATTTCTTTTCAAGTGCAGCAGAATATGACGAGTACCTTGCCCTGTTGATCAAAACCAATTGCATCGACAATGGCAAGAAAATCTGGTGGGATATCCGCTTGCATCCGTTTTTCAATACCATCGAGTTTCGCATGTGCGACGTGCCCATGCGTACGGACGAGACGATTTGCCTGGCGGCAATTATGCAGGCACTTGTGGCCAAAATTCACAAGCTGCACAGCCAGAACCTGAGCTTCCGTCCCTACCGGCGGATGCTCATCAACGAAAACAAATGGCGCGCCGCGCGGTATGGTATCAGCAGCAAACTGATCGATTTCGGGAAACAGGAGGAAGTGGAGTATAAGATATTGATTCACGAGCTGCTGGAATTCATCGACGACGTGGTCGACGAGCTTGGCAGCCGCAAGGAGATAGAATACATTCACCAGATCCTCGAAATGGGTACCGGCGCCGACCGCCAGCTGGCCGTTTTCGAGGAAACCGGTAGCTTGAATGCAGTTGTAGATTATATTGTTTCGGAAACCAAAATCGGAATTTGCTAAGAATTAAATCATACTTTTAGCTCAAAACCCGAACTAATCAGGAACACATTTGTTTAAAACAGGTTACCCGATTCTATAACTTAAAGGCCAGTTTCACTGACACGAACCGGCCACCGACTAAAATGACCACTCATGAAAAGCATTTCCGGATTGCGATCCTGGACATGTACAACGGCCACCCCAACGAGGGAATGCGATGCATCAAAAAAATCATCGCCGCATTCGGAGAGCAGGAAAGCGTGCCCGTTGAATTCTCTGTTTTTGACGTAAGACAAAAACTCGAAGTGCCGGGAATGGATTTCGATGCATACATTTCTACCGGCGGGCCGGGCAATCCTGCGCCGGTTGGCGAGGCCTGGGAAAAGAAATTCTTTGGCTTCCTGGATAAAATACTCGTGTACAATGCGAACCGCCAAAACCGCATCAAAAAGCATTTGTTCCTGATCTGCCATTCTTTTCAAATGGCCTGCATTCACTGGGAATTGGCCGCCGTGAGCAAGCGGCGTAAAACTTCCTTTGGTACATTTCCGGTACACAAAACGTCAGCCGGTCGCAAGGATCCGCTGCTGAATGCATTGAGCGACCCGTTCTGGATCGTCGATTCGCGTGATTTCCAGGTTACCCAGCCCAACCAGTTTGCATTCGATGCATTGGGAGCTAAACTGCTTTGTCTCGAAAAAATTCGCCCGCATGTGCCGCTTGAACGCGCGGTAATGGCGATCCGGTTCTCCAACGAGATAGTAGGTACGCAGTTTCATCCCGAAGCCGACGCGGAAGGGATGCTTCGCTACTTTTTAAAAGAAGACAAAAAGGAAGCCATTATCAAAGCGCACGGCGAGCAAAAGTACAGCGAGATGATCGAGCATTTGAACGATCCCGACAAGATTTCTATGACAGAGGCCGTCATTATCCCCACATTTTTGAAAAACGCATTCAACAAAACGTTCCAGACAGCCTATGCATAAGCAAGCCCGGGAAGCGTTCAATGGCTCCTTCACGGAGAAAGGATACGAGGAATTTGTCGAATCACTCAGTTCGGCGTTTCCCGGCCAACTGGATTTCAGGGTTGCAGAAACTCCCGTTTTTGTACCCAGGGAATTGAAAGAAAAAATTCTACGTGCATCGAACGAAATCATCGGCACATTACAATCGCCGGATTTCCGTGCAAAAACCGACCGCGCCGTACCGTCCAACCAGTATGTACCAGGCGAAAATGCGCATACTTCGTTCCTGGCTATCGATTATGCCATTTGCCGGAATGCAGCCGGTGAACTCGTACCGCAGCTGATTGAATTACAAGGATTTCCTTCCATATTCGGGTATCAGGCGTTCCTGTCGGAGACATTCAGGAAGTTTTTTGACGTTCACGCCGCTTTCGAATATCTGTTTGATACCGATTCCCTGGACGAATATGTAGCCAAACTAAAAGCATTGATCCTTGGCGACGAACAGCCTGAAAATGTTATTCTCCTTGAAATCTTCCCTGAAAAGCAGAAAACGAGGATTGATTTTGCAGTAACGGAGCAAATGCTGGGTATTAAAGCCATTTGTTATACCCAACTAATCCGCGAGGGCAGGGAGTTGTATTACGAAAGGGATGGCAGGAAAATCCGGGTCAGACGCATTTACAACCGCCTGATTTTCGACGACCTGTTCAACTATCCCAACTTACAGACAAGCTACCATTTCACCGACGACGTCGACGTACAATGGGTTGGACATCCTAACTGGTTTTTTAGGATCAGCAAGTTTGCGATGCCCTTTTTGAACGGCGAATTTGTGCCCGAAACACGTTTCCTGAGTGACTACGAGGGCAATTTCCCATCGGATCTGCAAAATTATGTATTGAAACCGCTGTTCTCGTTCGCAGGTACCGGGGTACAACTACACCTCACAAAAGCGGATCTGGAAGCGATCGCCGAACCGGAAAATTATATATTGCAGCGAAAAGTCGCTTATGAACCGGTGATCCAGGCACCCGACGGCCTCGTGAAATGCGAAATCCGCATGATGTACGGCTGGTCCGACAATGCCGAAAAGCCCGAACTACTGATCAGTCTCAGCCGGCTAAGCCGGGGCGAAATGATCGGCGTCCGGTATAACAAGGATTTCACCTGGGTAGGCGGCAGCGCCAGTTTTTTTGAACATTAGAATGCATATCTCACATCGCCAGCACTTTTTCGACCATCTGGCGCAAACTTCCGATTTCCCGCTTGCCCTTGAAATTGAAAAGGCCGAGGGCATATATATGTACGGTCCGGATGGCAAGTCTTACATGGATCTCATTTCCGGCATTGGTGTCAGCAACGTCGGCCACCGGCATCCAAAAGTACTCGAAGCCATTCACGCGCAGCTGGATAAGCACATGCACCTGCTCGTATATGGCGAATATGTGCAGAGCGCGCAAGTACAATTGGCGAAGGCACTGGCAGACACGCTGCGGCTCGATGCCACTGCCCCCTCGCCTTTCGGACTAATCGATAACGTCTATTTCACCAATTCGGGCACCGAAGCGGTGGAAGGCGCGATGAAGCTGGCGAAGCGGTTTACCAAACGGCGAGAATTTATTTCCTGCTATAATGCCTATCATGGCGCCACCCAGGGCGCATTGAGCCTGGCTGGCGCGGAGTTTTTCAAGCGGAATTTCCGTCCATTGCTGCCGGGGATAAAGCACATACGGCACGGGCATTTGCCTGATTTGGAAAAAATTACGGATCAAACTGCCGCCGTTGTGATTGAAGTGATCGGCGGGGAGTCGGGCGTACGCCTGCCCGAGGCGGATTACCTCGTTGCATTGCGCCGTAAATGCACCGAAACTGGCACGTTGCTCATTTTGGATGAAATTCAAACGGGCTTCGGGCGTACTGGAAGTTTCTGGGCATTTGAGCAATACGGCATTTATCCCGATATTCTACTGAGTGCCAAAGGAATGGGTGGCGGCATGCCGATCGGGGCTTTCATGGCTTCTCAGCAAATCATGAAAGCATTGAAAACCAATCCAATACTGGGACATATTACTACTTTTGGCGGGCATCCCGTGAGTTGCGCGGCATCCTTGGCCGCATTACAGGTGACAATCGACGAGCGTCTTTCCGAAGCGGCCATTGCGAAAGGTGAGTTGTTTAAATCACTGTTAATTCATCCGGAAATCAAGGAAATCCGAGGAAAAGGCCTTATGCTTGCGGCAGAAATGGCATCTTTCGAAAAACTGAAAGCGACCATCGATCGCTGTATCGAATTGGGCGTCGTGACCGATTGGTTCCTGTTTTGCGATAATTCCATGCGCATTGCCCCCCCGCTTACCATTAACGAGGAACAAATTCGGGAAGCATGCGCTACCATTCTTAATGTGCTGAATTCCTGAATGATATTGAATTCTTGAACGATATGAACTTCTCCATTCAAAACGACCATTTGAAAATCGCGGTGCAGGAAACCGGCGCCGAACTCTGCCAGATCCAGTCGACCGTAACGGGCAAAGATTTCCTTTGGAACGCCGATCCGGCAGTTTGGGCCAGCTACGCACCGGTACTTTTCCCGGTGATCGGGGCTATCAAAAATGGGTTTGTAAAATATAATGGCAGTGAATATGCGGTACCACGCCACGGCATGGTACGCAACAATGCAAATGTAAAACTAACGAATCAAACAACTGACAGTCTTACATTTACACTAAAATACAGCGAAGAAACGCTGGTTATTTACCCGTTTGAATTTGAATTTCAAATTACCTATCGGTTGGATGGCAAGAAGGTCGTAGTCGATCACAAGGTCATCAACCACGGCAGCTCCGAAATGCTGTTTTCTCTCGGCGGGCATCCCGCATTCAAATGTCCTTTGCATGAGGATGAAGTTTATGAGGATTACTACCTTGAATTCGAAGCGATTGAAAACGATTCGACCTGGTTACTCGAAAAGAACGGACTTGTAGGAAACACCACCAAGCCCGTTCTCGAACATACCAATGTGCTGCACCTGAACAGCCATCTGTTCGACAACGATGCATTGATATTCAAGCACTTGATTTCTAAACAAGTAAGCCTCAGAAGTACCAAATCCGGACAGGTGGTTACGGTTTACTATAAAGATTTTCCCTACCTCGGCATCTGGGCAAAACCAGGCGGCCATTTCGTGTGCATCGAACCCTGGCTCGGCATCGCCGACAATGCGGACTCCGACCAGAATTTTGAAACGAAAGAAGGGATTCTGAAACTGGAAGCGGGGGGTACGTTCGAGGCGAGTTTTGCGATTGAAATCAATGAATAGCCTCTCGCAGGAGCGTTCCAAACTGGTCGATTTTATTACCAAAGCTTATCCGATGCCGCTGAAAATGGCGTCCGATGTTGCCGAGCGGTTCTACCCGCTCAGGCTGGGCAAGGGTGATTTTCTGCTAAAAGAGGGCTCCATTTCTAATGAATACCTGTTTCTGACCGAAGGATACATGCGGTCCTTTGCCATGACCCCCGATGGCAACGACATTACTACGGGCTTTCATGGTCCGCAACAGCTTGTATTTGAAATAACCTCGTTCTTCCATCGCATTCCCTCGCACGAGAATATCCAGGCGCTCATGCCCTGCGCGGGCATCGCGATCACGTACGCGACGCTTAATGAACTGTTCCATGCCTTGCCCGAGTTCCGCGAATTTGGCCGGAGCATTCTCGTTCGCGGCTTCTCGAATTTGAAGTCCCGCATGCTATCGACAATTACCGAAACGGCCGAAGCCCGCTATTTACAATTGCTTCAAACGAACCCAGACATTTTCCAGCACGCTCCGCTACGCACGATAGCCTCCTACCTCGGCATCACCGACACTTCACTTAGCAGAATTAGAAAGGAAATTGCCGGAAAATAACGGGCCACGCGATTAGTTGCCATTTGGCAAGAATCTTCGACCGGCGATCGATTTACTTCGTGTTGAAATCAAATCAACCGCCATGGACACCAACCACTTATTACCTTCCGCATTGTTTGTCGCCATCGTCACGGCGACATTAATTTTGCTTTACAAGGCCATAAACGCAGCAAAATTCATGTGGATTCTCGCCTTAATATGGCTACCGGCGCAAATTCTGCTCAGCATCAATGGCTTTTATCTTGACACTACAAGTATACCACCGCATTTAGCATGGGCTATCGGCCCACCGATGATTTTCATCGCCTATCTGGCTATTTTTCAGCGCAGAATGCTGACGGAAACAAGCTCATTGAAGTACCTTACTTTACTTCATACGACCAGAATTGCGGTCGAGCTTGCGCTGTTTTACCTCTTTCAAATGGGGGAAATTCCAACACTAATGACATTTGAAGGCAGTAACCCCGATATTTTGTCGGGTATTACCGCGCCGCTGGTTTGGCTGGCCTATCGCAAAGGCATTATCAGTAGTAAAGGATTGCTTATGTGGAATATTGTGTGCCTCGCGTTGCTGTTCAACATTGTCGTTCACGCCATTCTTTCAGCTCCGACGCCTTTCCAGCAATTTGCATTCGATCAGCCCAATGTCGGGTTGCTGAAAGCGCCGTACGTTTTGCTCCCCGCGTTCATTGTGCCGGCAGTGTTTTTTTCGCATGTTGTGGCTATATTGAAATTGACCGGCGGAAATGTTGCATCCCTACCGGATTTTCGATAAACGCGGTCCCCTTTTGTTGCTACCTATATTACGTCGCTACGCGACCTGGCGCTTTGATTGTCCGAGAGGCATTCGCTTCTATTCGTGTTGCCAAATGCCGCTAGGCATGTAATATTGGTAGTGCAGCCACCGCATATGAGAAACCTACGAATGCCGTAGGCATGCAACAACGAATATGAATTTGCGAATCGACGGAAAATCCGTCTATTACAATTCAATAGCCAGCAATTCCCCGCCCAGTTTATGCAGAGCATTCTCGATCTTCTTCGCCTGCGCAGGACGTGGCTTTTTCAACCCCGAGGCATAATGGTTCAGTTGCTTTTCATTTATGCCAGTCAACCGGGCAATACCTGTTTGGCTGAAAATGCCTTTGTAATATTCTAAAAGACTTTCCACATCGAATTTCCAGACTATTTCGTATTCGCCTTTCAATGCTGCCGGCACGTTCTTATCATCAAATGACTTGACGATTTCAATGCATTCAAAGACATTTTTTTTGACATCCTGCACAGTATCTCCGATCCCATAAATTTTTTTGACGTTCTCGGCATAAGCACTATACCCGTCTTTCCCCCTTTCGATCAATATCCTGATTCTTTTCATAGCTTTATTAGATGATCAAGTTCATTTCCTTAATGATTCTCTTTCTCAAACCTTCATTCATTTCCTTAGAAGAATGGTAGGGCACGCAATAGGTTACGCGGCCTTTCGTGTACAGATAGTGACTGCCTCGCGTCCTAGCAAGAATCCATCCGTTACGCCGGATAATGCGATGAAATTCCGAGTATTTCATAGTGTGAATATAGTGATTAAAGGTAGATAATTATATACCCTTCACAAAGGTGTACAAACAAAAAAGCCCCATCACTGGGGCTTTTAACTCTTTCACAAATCAGCGATTATCAAACGGTCGCCTCGATCTGTGCATTCAATTTATCTTCAAGGGTTGTTTTTGGAACAACGCCTACTACTTTATCTACCAACTGGCCGCCTTTGAAGATCATCAGCGTAGGGATACTGCGGATACCGAATTTTGCTGGTACCGAAGAGTTCATATCCACATCCATTTTACCGATAACTGCTTTACCATCGTATTCACCAGCAAGTTGCTCCACAACCGGACCAATCATCTTACAAGGCCCACACCACTCAGCCCAGAAGTCAACTAGTACTGGTTTATCGCCCTGGATCAATTCGTCGAAGGTGCTATCGGTAATTTCAAGTGCTTTTCCCATGTTTTAAGTGTCTAAATGTTATTTATCAATCTGGGTTAATAAGGAATATTACTATTTAAAAGTTCCTTGTTTAATTTAATACAAATCAGTTTAGGGAGAATTTCACGCCCAGGGAGCCCCTTAACACCTTAAACAGCTCATTACTAGGCGCTACGCGGTAACCGCGAGATAACATTTCTACTTCCAGGTGCGACTCGGGATCCTTCACTGTCATGCTTACCTGGCATCCGCCGGGGTAGCTTCCGAACGTATCATTGAGCACGTGAATAAATTGTGCGTCGATCTGGTCGAGTGTAAGGTTGATTTTGATTTTCCTGCACATTTTCTCCATGATCTCCGGCAAGAGTTGTATCTGCGAGATTTTGAATTCAAACTGATCTTCCTGCTTCCAGCGATTCTGCACTTTGCCTTTAATGTACAAGAACTGCCCCACTTGCAGATAATTCTTAAACCGGATATAATCCTCTCCGCCGATCAGCATTTCCATTGCACCCTGATAGTCTTCGATTTTGAAGATCATAAAAAGACTGCCGTTCTTCGACATCCTTTCCTGCGCGCTCGTGACAATGCCCGCCACGTTGATTTCCTTGCCATAATACCGCGGTGCGCGTTCGCCATCGTGGATTTCCAGTACTTTGTCGACCGTGCAAGTGCAGAAATTGTCCAGCTCGGTGCGGAATGTATCCAACGGGTGACCCGAGATGTAAAAACCTACCACTTCCTGCTCGTAGCGCAGCTTGGCGAGGTCGTCCCAGGGCGATATATCGGCTGCTTTGGGTTTGGCCAAAGTGGAACCGCTGTCGCCCAGCATACCGAAAAGTGATGCTTGCGCCGATGATTTTTCCGCGTGGTAGTTGTTGGCATAACGGATCAGCTTTTCGATGAATGTACCCGTTTCCCCTTGTTCGGCGGTGAAATATTGTGCGCGGTGGTAGTCCGTAAAGCAATCGAACGCTCCCGCGTAGGCAAGGCTTTCCAAGGTCTTTTTATTTACGGTGCGAAGATTCACGCGCGTCATAAAGTCGAATACATCCTGGAACGGGCCGCCTTTGGCGCGCTCCTCTATAATCGATTCGACGGCTGCATCTCCGCTCCCTTTCACTCCCGCGAGCCCGAAACGGATCTCGCCTTTTTTGTTTACGCTAAACTGTCGCTCCGATTCATTGATATCCGGGCCCAGAACCGGCAAGCCGAGGTTTTTACATTCCTCCATGAAGAATGTGATCTTGTCGATACTGCCCAGCGAGCTCGTCAATACCGCCGCCATGTATTCAGCGGGATAATGCGCTTTGAGATAGGCCGTCTGGTAAGCTACGAATGCATAGCACGTAGAGTGGGATTTGTTGAACGCGTAGGACGCAAATGCTTCCCAGTCAGTCCATATTTTCTCCAACTTCTTCGCGTCGAGGCCCTTTTCGGTACCTCCCTTCATGAAGTCGCCTTTGAGCTTGTTCAGCGTCTCGATCTGCTTCTTACCCATCGCTTTCCGCAGCGTATCCGCCTGGCCTTTCGTAAAGCCCGCGAGCTTCTGCGACAAAAGCATTACCTGCTCCTGGTACACGGTAATACCATAAGTATCAGCCAGATATTCTTCCAGCTCCGGCAAGTCATAAGTCACTTCTTCCTGCCCATTCTTCCGGCGGATGAAGTTAGGGATGTACGCAATCGGGCCCGGACGATACAATGCGTTCATCGCGATCAAGTGCTCGAAACGATCAGGGATGAGGTCGCGCATGTACTTCTTCATCCCATCGGATTCGAACTGGAATATCGCGTTGGTTTCGCCGCGCTGGAACAATTCAAAAACTTTCGGATCGTCAAGCGGCACGTCGTCGATCACAATATCTACCCCGTGGTTATTCTTGATCATTCTGAGGGCTTCCTTGATAATCGAAAGGTTTCGAAGCCCCAAGAAGTCCATCTTAATTACGCCAGCATCCTCGATGATTTTTCCTTGATATTGGGTAATCAAAAAGTCGGAGTCTTTGGAGGTACTTACCGGAATGATTTCGGTGAGATCGCTCGGCGCAATGATGATACCGGCCGCGTGGATACCGGTGTTCCGCACGGTACCTTCGAGCCTGCGCGCCTCTTGCAAAACACTGGCCTGCAAATCGTTGCCCAGTGCAATGGCGCGCATTCGCTTCACATTCTCCAACTCGTCGGGCGAAATACCTTCCTTCTTCATCAGACTGCCCTCTCCCTCCAATGGCGCTGTAAAAATCCGGTTCAGCGTCATGTTGTAAGTTGGCTTGTCAGGCACGAGCTTCGCGAGCATGTTCGCGTCAGGCAATGGCAGGTCCATTACCCGCGCTACGTCCTTGATCGCCGATTTGGCAGCCATCGTACCGTAAGTAACGATCTGCGCTACCTGGTTGTAGCCATATTTTTTCACCACATAATCGATCACTTTCTGACGGCCGTCGTCGTCGAAGTCGGTATCGATATCGGGCATGGAGATACGGTCGGGGTTGAGGAAACGCTCAAAAAGCAGGTCGTACTTAACCGGGTCGATGTTCGTGATCCCGATTGCGTACGCCACCGCGGAGCCCGCAGCGGAACCACGCCCCGGACCGATGAATACGCCCATTTTACGTCCTGCGTCAATAAAATCCGCCACAATGAGGAAGTAACCCGGGAAACCCATGTTCCGGATCGTTTGCAGCTCAAAGTTGAGCCGCTCCTCGATTTCAGGCGTTACCACTTCGTATTTCTTCCGCGCGCCCTCGAATGTAAGGTGCCGGAGATACTCCCACTGGTTCAGTACATCGGCGGTAAGCTCCTTTTTACCTACCATTTCCGACAATGTATGCGTTTTGAACTCGTCGGGAATCGGGAAGTTGGGGAGCAGAATGTCTTTCCGCAGATCCAGCGTTTTAATTTTATCTACAATCTCGTTGGTATTGTCCAGCGACTCGGGCAGGTCGTTGAACAGTTGCAGCATTTCGCTCGTATTTTTGAAATAAAACTGGTCATTATAGAATGCGAAGCGCGAGCCTTTCGGAATACCCTTTTCATCATCGAAATCCTTGGCCGAAGGCGTGCTTTGTTTGTCTCCCGTGTTGATACAGAGCAGGATATCGTGCGCGTTCCAATCCTCACGATCCACATAATGCGAGTCGTTCGAGCAGATGATCTTTACATTATACTTTCTTGCGAATTTGATAAGCACCTCATTCACAATGTATTGATCACGAATGTCGTGGCGCTGCAATTCCACGTAAAAATCGTCCCCGAACAGATCCAGCCACCACCGGAACTCCTTTTCCGCAGCCTCTTCGCCCTGGCGGATGATTGTTTTCGGAATCATAGCACCAATACAACAAGTAGTGGCGATCAGCCCTTGATGGTACTGCACGATCAGCTCCTTGTCGATCCGCGGGTATTTACCATACATGCCCTCAATGAAGCCCAGCGAGCACATTTTCACGAGATTTTTATAACCTATCTCGTCTTTGGCAAGCAACAGCTGGTGAAAACGGACGTCCTTTTTGTCCTTGGTAAACTGCCGAACATGCCGGTCCTCTACCACATAAAATTCGCAACCGACGATCGGCTTGATACCTTGCTTATTCCCCTCGGCCACAAACTCGAACACCCCGAACATATTACCATGGTCGGTGATGGCGACAGCGGGCATATTGTCCTCCTTGGCTTTTTTGAACAGCTTTTTAATATCGGCAGCACCATCGAGCAGCGAGAACTGCGTGTGACAGTGCAAATGTGAAAATTGCATATTTACTGGGTTGTAATGGGTATTCGGGCTTGTCAATCAACGTGTCGGATCAATGCTCCTCCGCTTCTTCGTACAATACATAATTCATATAATCGGTAAAGGGTTTCAGCAATTGAATGCCTTTCAAAACTAGGTTACCGAAGTCTTTGGAAGCCACCTCTTTATCGGTGTAACGGTGCATGAAGAAAAGCTGCTTGCGTTTCAGCAGCGCTATTTCCGGGTGATCTTTGGAATAACCCTTAGGTACCGTTTTCAGGCTTTCTCCATGAATTTCAGGAAAATAACTATGAAATTCCTTTTCCTCGATGATCGATTTCAGCTCATGCGCATTGTAATCGATCTCCTGACGGAAGCGGGCCAGCTGCTCGGTCGTCACCTCCCACATGCCACCGCCCAGGAACGTTTGGTCACCGGGCTGTACTTGCAGGTAGTAGTCAATTTTACCCGAACTCTTCCCACCCGGACCGATGCCCGCAGCCAGGTTCTTCTTATAAGGGTCTTTGTTTTTCGAAAACCGGACATCCCGGTAAATGCGCAGCATACAATCCTTCACTTGGACATTTCCGAGGTCCTCAAACTTCCCTACCTCTGTGATCAGGAACCCGACCAGCTTTTCCATATCCGCTTTCGCGGCTTCATAAAGTTTCTTATTTTCCTGGAACCACTCCCTGTTATTGTTTTCGGCTAATTGACTGAGAAAGTGCAGCGTTTTAGAATCCATGTTGTGTTGGTGAAGGTATAAAATTCAAATTTACTACGTTTTCTGGTTCAATTTAACGAATTTTGGGAAGTAGTTAAGGGCAAAGTTCATCTAGAATCGCTAACCTGTTGAAAGCTATGAATGTGCAGTATTTGTCGAATGAGAAGGGAGAAAGAACTGGTGTTTACATCTCCATGAAGGATTGGGAAGAAATACAGAAGAAGTTGGAATACACCGATTTCTGGGATGATCTCCCTGATCATGTGAAAGATAGCATCGACGAAGGTTTGAAGCAATCTGAGGCAGGCCAGACCAAATCTCACGAAGAGGTAATGCAAAAATTCAGCAGGTATCTATGAATATGCCTATTCGCTGGACGGCGAAGGCAGAAAAAAGCTTTACCGACATTATCACACACTTGGAAACCAATTGGTCCGAAAAAGAAGTCAGAAAATTTATCAGGAAAACCAGAGATGTCCTGAAACAGATAGCGGTATTTCCGCTCATGTACGAGGCCTCCCGATCGAGGTCCGGCCTGCGTAAAGGTTTTGTTACCAAGCAATGTTCATTGTTTTACAAAGTGAAGAAAGATCATATTGTTTTGCTTTCATTTTGGGACAACCGTCGCAAACCAACAACACGTAACTAAGTATCAATAGTAATAAATGGCCAGAATCCTAACAGGCATTCAAAGCAGCGGGCGACCTCACCTGGGTAACATCCTGGGAGCCATCAAACCTGCGATCGAACTCTCTAAAAATCCTCAGAACGAATCCTTTTTCTTCATTGCCGACCTGCATTCGCTCACGACGCTGAAAAACGGCGCGGAACGTGGCGAGTATGTCCGTGCGATTGCAGCAACCTGGCTCGCATTCGGATTCGACTACAAAAAAAATGTTTTCTGGCGCCAGTCGCGGGTGCAAGAGCATACCGAGCTTAACTGGTACCTCAACTGCTTCACGCCTTTCCCGATGCTCGCGAACGCGACTTCTTTTAAAGATAAGTCGGAGAAACTGGCGGATGTGAATGCGGGGCTTTTCACCTATCCGGTACTACAAGCGGCCGATATTCTGCTTTATAATGCCAATATCATCCCCGTAGGCAAAGACCAGAAGCAGCATCTTGAAATGAGCAAGGACATTGCCAACCGCTTCAATATTCTGGCGGGTGAAGATATTCTGGTGCTGCCCGAGCCGAAGATCGACGAGCGCATCATGACGATCCCTGGACTCGACGGCCAGAAAATGAGCAAGTCGTACCACAATTACATCGATATCTTCCTGCCGGAGAATGAGCTGAAAAAGGTCACAAAAAAGATCCTTTCCGACTCGAAGCAACTCGAAGAGCCCAAAGATCCAGATAACGACATTACGTTCCAGCTTTACAGCCTGGTCGCAAAAGAGTCGGATATCGAAACCATGCGTCAGAACTACCTGAACGGCGGCTACGGCTATGGGCATGCCAAGCAGGCGCTTTTTGAATGCTTTATGGAGGTATTCGCGGAGCCACGCCGCATTTTCAACTATTATATGGAAAATACGGAGGAACTGGAAGGCATTCTTGTGGAAGGCGAAGCCAAAGCGCGGGAAATCGCTCGGGAAACAATCGGCAAAGTCAGAAAAGTGCTCGGTTTCAGTTCATGACGGATGCGGTACATAGCATAGTACGCGCCGACCAGGAGCTGTTTTTATGGCTCAATGGCCACCACACACCCTGGCTCGACACGGTGATGTACTGGGTGACCTATAAATTCACCTGGGTCCCGTTGTACATTCTGCTGATCGCATTGACAATCCGCGCGGAAGGCTGGAAAAAAGGCGGCTTCATAGTGATTGCCGTGGTACTGGCAGTCGTCGTGGCCGACAAGGTTACTTCCGGGTTTATGAAGCCCTACTTTTTGAGGTTAAGGCCCTGCCACGATCCCACGATCACCACCGTAATGCACCACGTCACCGATTGCGGCGGTTTGTATGGCTTCGCTTCATCACACGCGTCGACGAGTTTTGCATTGGCAATCGCGTGGTTCAGCCTGCTGAAAAATAAGGTACCGCAAATGGCCTTTTTGTTCCTCTGGGCGGTCGTTTACGCATATAGCCGCGTATATGTGGGGGTGCATTACCCGCTCGACATCCTCGTTGGAGCGCTCGTCGGATTGCTGGTCGGATACTGTGTTGTGCAGATTTATTATATTTTTTTAAAAAGATACTATCTTAATTAACTGGTTTTATTTAATTTTGCGCAAATTTTAGTTTGGCCATGGGTTCATTCAATACAGTAAAAATATTTTCGGGGAGTCAGTCCGAATATTTGGCCAAAGACATTGCCAGGTATTATGGTAAGGAACTGGGAGGCTACACGTTACGGAAATTCAGCGATGGTGAGCTGTCGCCAAGTTTCGAGGAGTCGATCAGGGGTTGTGATGTTTTTCTCATTCAATCTACATTCCCTCCTGCCGATAACCTGATGGAGCTGTTGCTGATGGTGGATGCTGCCCGTCGTGCTTCGGCACATTATGTGACGGTGGTAATCCCTTATTTCGGCTACGCCAGACAAGACAGAAAGGACAAGCCACGCGTGGCTATCGCAGCGAAAGTCGTTGCGAACCTCCTTACGGCAGTGGGAGTTGACCGCGTAATGACCATAGACTTACACGCCGGACAGATCCAGGGCTTTTTAGACCTGCCTGTCGACCACCTCGAAGGAACTTCGATTTTTGTTCCTTATATCAAATCCCTGAACCTTAAAAATCTGCTGATCGCATCGCCTGACGTAGGCGGCGCTGCACGTGCACGGAATTTCGCCAAATTTCTGAATGCGGACATGATCCTGTGTGACAAGCACCGGAAACGCGCCAATGAAATCGCGAGCATGCAGGTGATCGGAGATGTGGAAGGGATGGACGTAGTGCTGGTAGACGACCTGATCGACACGGGTGGTACGCTTTGCAAGGCAGCCGAGATTATCATGGAAAAAGGTGCGACGTCCGTGCGGGCGATCAGTACCCACGCGATTATGTCGGGCAAGGCGCATGAAAACATTGCCAACTCGGTGCTTGAAGAGCTGATAGTAACAGATACTATTCCTCTTAAGCAACAGAATGAAAAAATCCGCGTACTGTCTGTTGCAGAAATTTTTGCAAAGGCAATAGGTCGGATCCGCGATCACGAATCTATTAGTTCATTGTTTATAAATTCTCAGTAAATTTTCTTTTATTTAACTTTCTTATAAAAATTCGTATGAAAAGTCTTGAGATTGTAGGGTTTAAAAGAGCGAATCTCGGCAAGGTGGAATCACAAAACTTGCGCGCTCAGGGTTATGTTCCATCTGTGCTGTACGGAGGTGCTGAACAAGTGCATTTCTATGCACCAGCTATGTTGTTCCGTGAATTGCTTTTCACACCGGATATTTTTAACGTTACACTGAACATCGAAGGTACCGAGTACAATGCGATTCTTCAGGAAACACAATACCACCCGGTAAACGATGCGTTGATCCACGCGGATTTTCTGCAAATCTTACCCGGAAAAGAAATTAAAGTTGAAGTACCTATCAAATTGACCGGTACATCTGCAGGGGTAATGAAAGGTGGTAAAATGAACCAAAAATTGCGTAAATTGCGCGTACAGGGTCTTGCGGATAACATCCCTGACTATGTAAATGTTGATGTGACTGAACTAGATTTAGGAAAATCTGTGAAGGTTGGTGCACTCAAAGCTGAAAATTTTGTTATATTGACAGCGGCAAGCAACCCGATCGCATCAGTTGAAATCCCACGTGCGCTTCGCGGTACACTTGGCAAGTAAGTATTTTATTTTTCATGGCTAATAGATGCAAACGTGCCGACCATTGGTCGGCATATTTGTTTATAGCCAGTTCCGGATTTGTTCAACCAACACTTTGTTGATCCGGACATAGCTTTCATGCGTCCAGCCACCGATGTGCGGAGTAAGTACCACACGATCCGACGCACACAAATAGTCAAAAACTTCCTGCTGCTCGGCGGTTAGTTTCCCTATCTTTTCATTTTCAAGCACATCCAAGCAAGCGCCTTTGATTTTGCCGCTTTCCAAAGCCCCGGTAACCGCCTTTAATTTCACCACCTCACCTCTGGATAAGTTCATTAAATAAAATGGCTTGGCGAAGCCGCTAATAAATTCGTCATCAACGAGATAACGGGTAATATCGGTCAATGGAATATGCAAGCTGAGGATGTCGGCTTCGCGCTGGATTTCCTCTATTGACGATTCGGTCGCAAATGCGTCGCCGTAATTGTCACGGTATTTATCATACGCAAGTACTTTGCAGCCAAAACCGCTCAATCTCCTGGCAGTAGCCGATCCATTGTTTCCGTAACCGATCAGGCCGACGGTCTTCCCCATCAGCTCCACTCCCCTATTGCCCTCACGGTCCCAGATACCGTTCCGTACTTGCCTGTCGGCACGCAGAATGTTGTTAAAAAGCGCCAGTAACATCCCCAGGGCCTGTTCTGCCACCGCGTCACGATTACCCGTACCGGCGTGAAACACTTCGATGTTCAGTTCTTTCGCCACGTCCAGGTCGATCAGATCGAGGCCTGCGCCGGCGCGCGCGATGAAGCGCAATTTGCTCGCATTTTCGAGCATTTCACGATCCAGAAACGTCTTGCTGCGGATCATCAGCCCGTCGTAACCGGGCAATGCGTTCTTTATGTCTTCTCTTTTGTATTCAGGATGGTAATCATATTCCCACTTTTGCTCATCCAGCATCTCGAATAATGACGGATGCATGGAGTCTGCGATCAGGATTTTCATAGTAGCACAGGATTTTTTGTAACTTGCCGGTTGAACCGTTCGGCAAAAGTAATACAGAATTACGCAGGAGAACACATAGAACAGCATTTACCTACATGAGCGAACAACACAGTGATAAACCGGTCATCGGGATCACAATAGGCGATTATAACGGAATTGGCCCGGAAGTAATCCTTAAAGCATTAGAGGGGAACCAGTTATCAAAATTGTGCACACCAATCATTTACGGCTCCCTGAGAGTATTGAACCAGTACCGCAACCTGCTTGAAATGAAAGACTGGAACCTGCACGGCATCCAGAAACCCGAGCAGGCCAACCATAAACTCACGAACGTCATCACCTGCTGGCACGACCATCAGACCGAAATACAGCCTGGAAAAATCACCGCCGAAGCAGGTCAGGGTTCTTTTGCATCGTTGAAGCGTGCCGTCGAAGATCTCAAAGAAGGGAAAATCCAGGCCCTCGTTACGGGCCCGATCAATAAGGACAATATCCAGAACGACGATTTCAAATTCCCCGGCCATACCGAATACCTCGCCGAAACATTCGGCAAAGATGATGCACTGATGTTCATGGTCGCAGGCGACCTGCGTGTGGGCGTACTCACGGGCCATATGCCCCTGCAAAACGTGCGCGATCACATCACGGCGGAAAAACTCACTGCCAAGATTGAGCAGATTTTGCAGTCGTTGAAAGGCGATTTTGGTATTAAAAAACCTAAACTGGCCGTGCTGGGCCTCAACCCGCACGCTGGCGAGAACGGTTTGCTCGGTTCGGAGGAAATCGAAATCATCCAACCGGTGATCAAGCAGTTTAAAGAAAAAGGGAACTTAGTAGTAGGGCCCTTCCCTGCCGACGGCTTCTTCGCGGCAGGTACTTACCGCCAGTACGATGCCGTGCTGGCTATGTACCACGACCAGGGCCTGATCCCATTCAAAACACTTTCGTTCAACGAAGGGGTGAATTTTACCGCCGGACTTTCGGCCGTACGCACCTCGCCCGACCACGGTACGGCCTACAATATTGCAGGCAAAAACCTGGCAGAGCCCGGCTCATTGCTCCAAGCGCTGTACCTGGCCTGTGACGTATCGAGGTTCCGTATTTTCAATGCAGATATGGAAAAAAATGCATTGATCTCGAAGCCACAACCTTCTGAGAGTCAGCACCCCGCAAAATCGGGTGGGAAGCAGCGATTTAATTAGTTATTGACCGCCGACGGCAGACGGCCGACAGTCGAAATGTGTCAGCGGTATTTTAAAAAAATAGCAATCGGCGGTCAGCCGTCGGCCGTCGAAACAAGCATCAACCCGTTCCCCAACCGGAACCAACGCACATCATTATGCTCAAATCAATGACCGGATACGGTGTATCCAACATCGAATCCGAATCGATCAATGTCACAGTGGAAATCAAGACATTGAACTCCAAATTCCTGGATATTTACTGCCGCGTACCGCGCAACTATTCCGAAAGGGAGATCGAAATCCGTAACCTCATTACCCAGTCGCTCGAACGTGGTAAGGTCGAATTTACATTGACCGTACAGCCCGTTGGTAAAGCCGTCGCTTCCACGTCCGTGAACCGCCCGTTGGTAAGCGCTTACTACCAGGACTTGTCGGAAACGGCGGGTTCGCTGGGCTTCGCACCTGACACCACCGAGCTGCTGCGCATTGCATTGCAAATGCCGAATGCCTACAACAACGAAACGGTGGACGAATCCAGCAAGGAGAATGACTGGTCGCAGATCAAGGTCGCCGTAATGGAAGCACTCCGCAAATGCTCTGTTTTCCGTGAGCAGGAAGGCCGCATGACCGCCGACAAATTCGCCGAATACATCGCAACTATCCAGAACCTCCTCGACCAGGTGGCCGAACAGGACAAAACCCGCATTCCGGCCGTTCGCGAGCGCCTCGAAAAGCAGGTAAGGGATCTGCTGACCGACGACAATTTCGATCCGAACCGCTTCGAGCAGGAGCTGATCTATTATGTCGAGAAATTCGATATTTCCGAAGAGAAGATCCGTTTGGCCAACCACCTTACCTATTTCACCGAAACGATGAAAGCTTCGGAAAGCAATGGTAAAAAGCTCAATTTCATCGCGCAAGAGATCGGCCGGGAGATCAATACCATCGGCTCGAAAGCCAACGACGCCACCATCCAACACCTGGTAGTGCAGATGAAGGACGAGCTCGAAAAAATCAAGGAGCAAACGATGAACATTATCTGATGCCCGGAGAGAAGCTTCCTCTTTCCTTCTTTTCCGATTATGATACCCGAACGCTCGCGCAGAAATTGCTCGGCTGCGAACTGGTGCATGAAAGCCCGGATGGCCTCACGAGCGGCATAATCGTCGAAACGGAAGCCTATTTGCAGGACGATCCCGCGTGCCATGCATTCAACCGGCGTACCGCGCGTACCGAGCCGATGTATGGCATCGCCGGCACGGTATATGTGTACCTGATTTACGGGATGTACCAATGCTTCAATATTGTCAGCAATGCGGAAGGCACCGGGGAAGCGGTGCTGATCCGAGCATTGCAGCCTACGGCCGGCATCGAACTCATGGAAATGCGCAGGCTGCTTCGGCCCGGGAAAACACCCGGTATGTCCCCCACCGGTAAGGTCGCGCTCAAAGAACTTTGCCGCGGCCCCGGCAAACTGGTGCAAGCCATGGGCATTGAACGAAACAAACACAATGCTACCCTGCTCACCGGCGAAGCGTTGTATCTCCGCGCGCCACTCACTGCTCCTCAGGCGATTACAAGCGGACCACGCATCGGCATTAATGTCGGCCGCGAACTTCCTTACAGATATTACATAAAAGACAATATTTTTGTAAGTAAAGGCTAACTCCACGTGCCTTATTAAACCAGCCTTCGACAACCCGCTACGCACCTAACTCACAAGAGATCAGTGTTATATGAATGAATTCTACAAACTAATTCTCCTCTTCTCGTTAGGGTGTATCCTCTCTTTCAGTCAATGCACCTCCATCGGCCAGGGCAACGAGCCAAAAAGAAGTACCGAGGTGGTGGAATCCAAGCCGCAGGAAGGCTTTGCCGAAGATACCGTCCTCATCCACAAATACCACAGGCTTGCTTCCGAGTATCTGTTTCAGGATGCGGAAAAATCGATGTTCTATTCCAAACATGTACTGAGGCTTTCGCAAAAACACCAATGGGCAAAAGGGAAACTCCTCGCCTACAACCTGCTGAGCACGTATTATTTGCTGGACGGCAGCTACGACGTTCTGAGGGAGCTTTCCAATGAAACGATTACCCTCTCAAAACAGTTGAAAATGCCTATGTTCACTGCCCACGGCAAAAGGTTCCTGGGTGAGAGCTACTCTGAATACCGCCAATGGGACTCTTCCCGGATCAATTACGAGCATGCCATACAGATTTTTACCCAACTGAAAGCCGACAGCTCGCTCGCATTGAGCATCGAGAACCTGGGCAACTGCTACCGCGAAAAAAGTAGGTACGATATAGCGGCGAAGCTGTACGACCAGTCATATAAGATGTTCGACAAAATGAATTCCGACTGGGGCCGCGCTACGGTTCTGCAAAGTATCGGCTACATGAAAGTGCGCACAGCCAACTATTCCGAGGCCGAAAAATACGTTTTGCAAAGCATTGCGCTGTTCCGGAAAATACAGAATCGATATGGAGAGCTGAACTGCCTGAACGACCTCAGCAATATTTACTACTATCAGAAAAAATACGATGAATCCATTGAAGCCGGCCTCAGGGCATTGACCTATTCCAAAATATACCATTCGACCCAGCAAACCAACTGGGCGCTCGTAACGCTTTCCCGTTCCTACAAGGCAAAAGAGATGTATGATGTGGCGCTCAATTACAGCCAGGCAGTGAACTACACACGACGGATGATCCATGACGAGACGATCAAGCGCCAGTATACGATGTACCAGCTGATGTACGATAACAAGCTGATGGACTCCGAAATTCAGCAGAAAATTATCAGCGAGCAGCGCACAGTACAGCGGTTCCTGATCGGCTTTTCCTGCCTCGTAATCCTGTTTGCGATCTTCCTTTGGTTTAATAACAAAAAGCTTCGCAGGAAAAACGCCGAAATACAGGCCGCACTCATCGAAGGGCAGACGATCGAGCGAAAACGTGTCGCGGCCGAACTGCACGATCATCTGGGTGGCACATTGGCGTCGCTCAACTGGTATTTGTACGGAATTGATAAAAAAGTCCTTTCCGAAGAAGAACAAAAGATCTACGAAAGTGTACACCAGATGGTAGGTGCCGCCTACAAGGAAGTAAGGAGCCTCTCGCACAACCTCATGCCGGCCGAGCTCGAAGAGCATGGCCTGATCATGGCCCTGCACCGGCTCATCAGCAAACTGAATGAAAACAAGAATATCGCATTCGCTTTCAACCAGAAGGGAATGAATAACCGGCTCAACAACAAGATCGAGTTTGAACTTTATAGCATTGTATTGGAATTGACCAACAACATTATCAAACACTCCGGCGCCACCGAGGCATCCGTAGATCTGACCGAAAACCTCAAAACGATTATCCTCGTGGTGAGCGATAACGGCACCGGGATGATAGAACCCAGCAGGCAGGGAGTCGGATTAAGAAACATCAAAAGCCGCGTGGAAAGTCTGCATGGTAAAATACACATCCACAGCGAGGACCAAAACGGCATTCGCGTCGAAATCGAGATCCCGAAAGTGATCATCAAGTGATTTTCCCAGTGTAATGAGACTGTAACGGCACATTTGGTCGTTACCTTTTATAGAAAAGATTGAAGCACCCTCATGAATATTACCGAAAAGGCTCAGGAATTCATTGCTGAGAGCGAGAATAGTCTCCGCAACGACTCGTTCGTCAAACTCTCGCTCGGCAACTACCACGGCGCCGATGAAAGCCTGAAAAACATCTACATCAAGAAAGTCCTCATCAAGAAAGAGCCTCGGCTCAGCCTTACCTATCGCCACAAAACCCGCGATATCACCAAAAACCACACGTACGAGGAGGTGACCGGGATGCTTGCGCAATGGCTCGGAAGCGATTTCCGCGTTGCGACTTTGCAAATGACCGATTCCGACGTGCTTCTTGAAATGCACCCGAGCGGCAAGGCAACCTTGAAGAAAAAAGCCGTCGCCAACCGGGATACGCCCTCGCTGAGCCACGACAAGAACAAAAACCGGCTCATTTCATCGAATGGCAAAGGTTACCTGTTCGATCTGAAAATTACCGACCAGCAGGGCAATGTGTTTCATAATGCACAGGACAAATACCGGCAGATCAACCACTATATCGACATTCTGAGCAGCCTGATCAGGGAAATTAATCCCGGAAATGCGGTCAGGGTGGCGGATATGGGCTCGGGCAAGGGTTACCTCACATTTGCCCTGTACGATTACCTCAAAAATGTGCTGAAACTCGCACCGGAAGTAACCGGTATCGAATTTCGGGAGGATCTGGTGACATTATGCAATCGGATCGCCCAAAACGCTGGGTTCGGGGGGCTATCGTTCCGGGAAGGTACGATTGACCAGTTCGACGCTGCCGGCACGAATATCCTCATCGCGCTCCATGCCTGCGACACTGCCACCGATGATGCGATATTCAAAGGCATTCAGGCTGAATCCGACCTGATCGTGGTCGCGCCCTGCTGCCACAAACAAATCCGCAGGCAAATCGAGAAACACAAAACGGAAAACGACGTGAGCTTCCTCACGCGGCACGGTATTTTCCTGGAAAGACAGGCGGAAATGGTAACCGATGGTATCCGCGCACTGGTGCTGGAATATTTCGGCTACAAGACGAAGGTATTCGAATTTATTTCCGACGCCCATACGCCCAAAAACGTCCTGATAGTGGGAACGAAGGGCAAAAGAACCGAAAAATCACAAGCGGCAGCGCTCGAAAAGATCCGGGAAGCCAAGCGGTTCTTTGGCATTGAATACCATCACCTTGAAAGATTGACGGGCATTTGAAGCCTCAAAAATGCCCCTTTTCCCTTCGTAGTAGCTATATTTGCAACTTTTTGTGAACTGAATAATTAATTATGTGGAATAAAATAGCAACTTACATCATCCGCTACCGGCTTTTGTGGGTTGCATTAGTGTTAGTATCGACGGTCTTCATGGCCTATGAAGCCGGCAAAATTGAACTCTCCTACAATTTCGCACGCATCCTGCCCTCTAACGACCCCGTAGAGAAAGAATACCAGGACTTCCGCAAGCTTTTCGGCGAAGACGGCAGTGTCATGGTGATCGGCTGGCAGGACCCGCAGCTTTTCGAGATCAACAAATTCCGCGACTGGTGCAAACTCTCGCAGCAAATTAAGGAGACGGAGGGGATCAAGAATGTTCTTTCGCTGGCCAACGTCTACAAAATCGCCCGCAACGACAGTCTCACCCGTTTCGATTTTTCCCCGGTTATCCGCGATATCCCCAACACCCAGGCGGAGGCCGACAGCATTAAAAAAGAGATTGCCAATCTGCCCATTTACGAAGGATTGGTACTCAATAATAAAACCAATGCGACGCTCATCGTCATCACCTTCAACGACAAGGAGCTCAATTCGAAACGCCGCCTGACGATCGTCGACGACATTGAAAAAATGTCCGAAACGTTCGCCACCAAATACAATACCGATCTGCATTATTCCGGGATGCCTTACATTCGGACCGTGAATATGAAGAAGATCTCCGGCGAGATGGAGCTTTTCATGGGTTTGGCGGTATTCGTCACTTTGCTCATTCTCTGGGCCTTCTTTCGCTCGTTCCGCCTTACTTTGCTCTCCATTGTAGTGGTGCTCATTGGTGTGGTGTTCTCCGTGGGGATTTTGCATTTATTTAATTACAAAATCACCGCGCTGACTGGCCTTATTCCTCCGCTGCTCATTGTGATCGGTGTACCCAACTGCGTGTTCCTGATCAACAAATACCAGGCAGAACTGGTATCCCATAATAACAAGGACGAGGCGCTGCGCGAAATGATCCGGCAAATCGGGTTGTCGACATTCCTGGCGAACATGACCACGGCGATTGGTTTTGGGGTGTTCTATTTCACAAACAGCATTTTGCTGGTCGAGTTTGGCGTGGTGGCAGCCATCAGCGTGATGGTCACCTACGTACTTTGCCTTGTGCTGCTGCCCATTACCCTGCATTACATGAGCACGCCTAAGCCGCGCCACTTGAAACACCTCGAAGGAAAATGGGCATTCGGGTTCCTCAGGATGGTGAACAACCTGGTGCACAATCGCCGGAAAGAGATTTACATTGCCATGGTGGTGTTGATCGTCGTTTCGGCATTCGGTATGACGAAGATCAAGACGATCGGTTATGTGGTGGATGATTTGCCTAAAAAGGATGTCGTGTATACAGACCTCCGCTTTTTTGAGAAGAACTTCAATGGTGTATTGCCTTTCGAGGTAATGATCAATACTCAGCAACCAAACGGGGTTTTCGCGGACCAGGCCAAGACTTTGTACAAGATCAAGGCTTTGCAGAATGAAATGGCCAAGTTCCCTGAATTTTCCAAACCGGTTTCCATTGTGGAGGCATCCAAATTCCTTTACCAGGGTTACCGCGGCGGCGATGCTAAATATTATGCGCTGCCCGGCGTGCTGGAACTGAACAAAATGGCCCCGTACCTGCAAAGCCAGCAAGGCGCGGCCAAGCAGCTGACTTCCTTTCTGAACGAGGACAAAAGCGTTACCAGGGTTAGTTTCCAAATGGCCGATGTCGGTTCCGAGCGCATTAAGGAGCTGATGGGCCGCATCCGCCCGAAAGTCGATTCGATTTTTAGTCCTGAGCAATACAAGGTAGGCCTTACCGGCCACAGTCTGGTGTTCCTGAAAAGCAACGATTACCTGCTCAGCAATTTGTATGAGAGCCTGCTCATTGCGATCGTTCTGATCGCGATTGTGGGCATGGCGCTATTCCGCTCCATCCCTATTATCCTGCTTTCGAAACTCCCCTGCCTGATCCCGCTTGCATTGACGGCCGGAATTATGGGCTATTTCGATATTTATTTCAAACCGACGACGATCCTCATTTTCAGCATTACGTTCGGTATCGCGTCCGACGGGACGGTTTACTTCCTGACACGCTACCGGGAGGAGCTGTACAAAAAGGGCCTGACCCCGTCGAAAGCGGTAACGGCATCTATTTTTGGGACTGGTTTGAGTATGATCTACACGGCGGTGATCCTGTTCTGTGGTTTTTCTATTTTCGCGGCGTCCAGCTTCGGCGGAACGGCGGCAATGGGTGTGATGGTATCGATCACCTTGCTGGTGGCCATGTGCACCAATCTGATCCTCTTGCCGGCATTATTGCTCTCCATTGCCAAACGGCAGGGGAAAAATGTGAAGCCGAGCTAAATGGAGTTTAATGTTTATGAGGTTATGAGTCCAAAGTTTAACTATGTTTGCTTTAAACTCATAAACTATCAACTCATAAACTTCCAAAACTCCCGTTACTGCATGAAAAAATTCTTTACCGCGCTGTCCCTTTCCATTACGGGGATAGCGCTTCCTGTTTCGGCCCAAACCGACTTCCAGGCCGACTCTATCTTTATTCGTAAAATTTACGATACCGCGCTCGGGGAAGGCCAATCGTACGAATGGCTACGGCACCTCACACAGCAAGTCGGCCCGAGGCTAAGTGGTTCGGACGGGGCTGCGAAGGCTGTCGTGTATACCAAATCGGTGATGGAAGGCGAGCATTTCGACAATGTCTTTCTGCAAAATGTGATGGTACCGCATTGGGTACGCGGTGCGAAAGAGAAAGCGCACATTATCACCTACAAACAGAAAATAGAAGTTCCGATAGCAGCATTGGGTGGTTCCATCGCCACGCCGAAGGGCGGCATCAAGGCTAAAATAGTTGAAGTTAAGAGCTTCCAGCAGCTTCGCGACCTGGGCACTGAGAAAGTGAAGGGTAAAATCGTGTTCTTTAACCGCCCGATGGACCCTACCAAGATCAATACATTCGAAGCCTACGCGGGTGCGGTGGAACAGCGAGCCGCGGGTGCGAGCGAGGCCGCCAAGCTGGGTGCGATAGGTTCCATTACCCGTTCCATGACAACCCGCCTCGACGATTTCCCACATACGGGCAGCATGCGCTACGCGAGCGGTGCGCCAATGATCCCGGCAGCGGCCATCAGCACGAACGGCGCAGAATTATTGACCAACACACTGAAAGAAAACCCCGATACCGAATTCTATTTCGAACAGAATTGCGAAACGCTTCCCGACGCCGCTTCGCATAATGTGATCGGCGAATTGAAGGGAAAAACCAGCCCGAACAAATACATTGCCGTAGGCGGCCACCTCGATTCGTGGGATTTCGCCCAGGGCGCGCACGACGACGGCTCTGGCTGCGTACAGTCCATCGAAGCGGTGCGGATCCTGAAAGCCTTGGGTTACCAGCCTAATAACACGCTTCGCGCGGTGATGTTCATGAACGAGGAGAATGGGATGAAAGGCGGCGTAACTTACGCCGATTCTGCTAAGTCCAGGAACGAAACCCATATCGCGGCCATTGAATCCGACCACGGAGGGTTTTCACCACGCGGCTTCGGGATTGTAGGTACGCCGGAGCAAAAAGCCAAAATACAGCAATGGACGAAGCTCTTTGCGGCTTATGGCGTGCATGAGCTGGGGCCTGGCGGCGGAGGTGCGGATATCGGGCCGCTGGCGCAGCAGGGTACGGTGCTGCTGGGGTTAATGCCCGATACGCAGCGGTATTTCGATTACCACCATGCCGCTAACGATAAGTTTGAGACCGTAAGCAAACGCGAGCTGGAACTCGGCGCTGCTGCGATGGCCTCTATGCTGTACCTGATCGACAAATATGGCCTTTAAGCCTGTCCTTGCCCCAGGGACTAAAGTCCCTGGATGGGAAATGTGCCGGGCCGCTGGCCCTCAATAATAAAGGGGACTTTTCGTCCCCTTTTGTGTTTATGGCATTTTTTCGAAGGTTTTGTCCATCCAATCCTCGGGGATGTCGTCCAGCGCCTGTTTAAGCTTTTCGGCCCAGATTCTCGATATCTCTTCCATGTCCTTTTGCTCGTAACGATGTTCGGCAATGGAAAAGCTGTCCTTTTTGTACAACACTACATCGATCGGGAAATCGACATCGTTGTTGCTCACGCGCGTGGAGTCGAATGAGAGAAACCCGGCTTTCAGCGCCTGCTTCATCGTCGAGTTTTCATTGAGCACACGGTTCAATATGGCTTTTCCCTGACCGGAGTTACCGATGATCACGTACGGGGAGCCCTCGTCGAGTTCCACCCAGTTGCCTTCCGAGTAAAGAAGAAACAGCTTGTGTTCCTTGTCGTCTTTCAACTGACCGCCCACGATGGTATTAAGGTTGAATTTCAGGCCTGACCTTTCCAGGCTTGCCTTATCCTCCTCGGCGACCCGCTTAATCTGCTCGCCGAATGCATTGACAGCCTTGTAAAGCTTGTTGTAAACGACGCCTTCGCTGATCAGTTCTTCAAAATAATGCACCGCTTTGTCGCGTACGGACCGCAACCCGCTGGTCATGATGAACAACGAGTAGTTGTCTTGCTGGGTGACGTACATCTTCTTTTTGGTGGTGGTATTGGTACCTGCGGTGATCCGCGTATCGGCCAGGGCTACAAGTCCCTCTTTCACTTTTATTCCTAAGCAATAAGTCATTTTTCTGCACTTTGAACCAGCCCAAAAATACCAAATCACATCCTGAACATCACAACAAATCCCTTTTTCATCGATATTTAAGGCCAAACAAGTCCATACCACCGCCATGATTCACACCATTCACCTGTTTGCCGAGCTCGACGAACACCTCATTGCATTGCTCAGATCCCTTACGCCCGAAGACTGGGAAAAACCGACCGTCGCCCGCCTGTGGAGAGTCCGCGACGTCGCCGCGCATTTGCTCGACGGCAACATCCGCGTGATCTCCATGTACCGCGACGGCCATTTCACAGCGCCCGACCGGGAAATCAACAGCTATGACGATCTGGTAGCTTATCTGAACCAGTTGAATGCGGATTGGGTAAAAGCTTCCAAACGAATAAGCCCTACCCTGCTTACCGAGTTCCTGGAAAGCACTGGTAAGCAATATTCGCAAATCATGCAGCAGCAGGACCTGCAAGCCGACGCGATCTTTTCGGTGTCCTGGGCCGGTGAAACCGTTTCTAAAAACTGGTTCCACATCGCCCGCGAATACACCGAAAAATGGCACCACCAGCAACAGATCCGCGACGCAGTAAACAGGCCCGGCATTATGACTCCGCGGCTCTTCCGCCCGCTCATCGAAACCTTCCTGCGCGGGCTCCCGCATACGTACAGGCACACGCAAGCACCCGAAGGTACCGCCGTGCGCATAGGCATTGCGCTGGAAGAGGTATTTGAATGGTTTTTAGTTAAAACAGAAAATGGCTGGATCATCGACGAAACCTCCGAAACCGCCCCGGAAGCATCCGTGCAGCTCGATGCCGACACAGCCTGGAAGCTTTTTACCAAAGCCATCAAACCCGATGAAGCATTGGCCAAAGCCCATTTAACCGGCAATAAGGAACTTGCAGGCATTACATTAAGCCTGATTGCAGTGATGGCCTGAGTAAAATCAACTGCGTTTCGATCCAAAATCGGCCGCAAACAGTATATGGGGTATGAAACTGTATCAAATTGCGGTCCTGTTCTGCATGCTGGCGTGCGGTGGCAGCCAGAGTCCGGGGCCGTCCGCTTCGGCAGGTCCGGAAACACCCGATGAAAGGAGCAAGCCGCATTACCTGGCGCTGGGCGATTCCTATACCATCGGACAGAGTGTCGCGCCGGATGAGCGCTGGCCTGTGATATTGGCCGACGAGCTGAAAAAGGCAGGAAAGCCGATTGCCACTCCACAAATCATCGCACGAACGGGCTGGACCACACGTAACCTGCTCGATGCATTGGAGCAAAGCCCAGCTGAGGGTACATTCGACCTGGTATCGCTGTTGATCGGGGTCAACAACCAGTACCAGGGTAGAAATAAGGAGGAGTACAGGGTCGAATTTCGCCAGCTTTTGCAGAAATCGATCGCCTACGCAGGCGACGATGCGGGGAATGTGTTCGTGCTCTCCATTCCGGATTGGGGTGTAACCGCTATGGGCGAAGGCAACCGCGATCACATCGCCGCAGAAATAGACAGCTTCAACGCCATCGGAAAAGACGAATGCGACAAACTGAAAGTCGTTTTCATAGACATCACCGGCATTTCCCGCACCGCTCTGAACGACCCGTCGATGATCGCCGGCGATCAGCTGCATTTCTCCGGCAAAATGTACCGGCTGTGGGTCAATGAAGCCCTTTCGCGCGTCAAACAGCTGTTTTGATATACTAAAAACCTCCGCTGCATCGCCAGCGGAGGTTTATGTACTATTGTTCCAAAATTCTAATAACCTTATTTCAAGCTTCCTGCAAGGCTTTCAGGCGAAACACTAACCCGTCCATTTCGTCGGACGGCCGGAGCTGGCACGAGAGCCTGCTGTTACCGTCGGCATTCGGCAGCGTATCGAGCGTATCGAGTTCCTGGTCGTTGCATTCCGGCAGCTTTTCCCCGCCTCCCAGCACTTCGATGTGGCAGGTCGCGCAAAGCGCCATTCCCCCGCAAGTTGCCTGGATATCGTATTCGTATGCTTTGAGGATCTCCATCAGGTTGAAACCCATATCGGTGGGGACTTCCAGTGCCTGTCGCTCTCCTAAATCATTCTCTATGAATATATTGATCATGGCTAAAATGGATTAACACCGTTAACAGTGGTATACTTGAAACTTAATTTCTGATCGGGGTAAACGTACTTAAATGCACTCTGCATCATAATGGCCGCTTCGTGAAAACCGCACAAAATGAGTTTCAGCTTACCCGGATAGGTGTTGATATCGCCGATCGCGTAAATGCGCTCGACATTCGTGGAGTAGTCGAAGGTATCCACGATCACCGCCGATTTCTCGACGCCCAGGTTCCAGTCGGCAATAGGGCCAAGTTTCGGACTGAGGCCAAAAAGCGGAATGAAATCGTCGGTGGGAATGGTGGTGATCGATTTGTCATTTCCTAAAATAGAAACCTCTTTGAGCACTCCGTTACCTCCCAGCTTGTTCACCTGAGCTTGCAGAATGAGGTCGATCTTACCCTTTCCGGCCAGATCGTACACTTTTTCGGCCGAATCCGGCGCGCCACGAAACGTATCGCCCCGGTGTACGAGCGTGACGCGGGAAGCGATATCGGCCAGGAAGATCGTCCAGTCGAGCGCGGAATCACCGCCACCGGCCAGCACCACGTTCCGTCCCCGGAACTGCTCCGGCTTTTTCACCATATAATGCACGCCTTTCCCTTCAAAGTATTCCAGTTGCTCTACGGCCGGTTTCCGAGGTTCAAAGCTGCCGAGTCCTGCCGCTATCACCACCACCTGGCAATGCACGTCGGTTCCTTCGTTGGTGCGGACAATATAGCTGCCGTCGTCCTGCTTTTCGAGCGCTTCCACCCTTTCGCCCAATGTGAACCCCGGTTTGAACTCCTCGATCTGCTTCATGAGGTTGTTTACAAGATCTTCGGCAATGATGGCCGGCGCGCCGGGAATATCGTAAATGGGTTTTTGGGGATAAATTTCAGCAAGCTGGCCGCCTACTACGGGCAGCGCATCGATGAGATGGCAACGCATTTTGAGTAGTCCAGCCTCGAAAACCGCGAAGAGCCCCACTGGCCCGGCCCCTATAATGCAAATGTCTGTGTGAATCATAATTCAATGTGAATGAGAACTTTGGAAAAATTTGATGTTCCAAAAGTAGTACTCATTCACATCGTTCGCCAATCACAATTGGTTATCCGCTATAACCAAAAGTTATGGACTCAACCTTCGGTAACCATAAATTGCAGCATATCAGGCAGTATTTCGATCTCCACTTCCACCGGCACCTCGATTTTCAACCGTTCATCGTCGATATGCCCGTCTTTCCCGTCCCAGAAAATCTTCACTTTCCGGGCGCGAATCGTTGAAAAACTGAATTCTTTGTCCTCATGATTAATGCGGCTGAGCAGAAACGACTCGAACTTGCTGCGGCTTTGTTCCAAAACCATCACTACATCAAGCATCCCGTCGCCCGGATCGGCCTCTCCCGCGAGCACCAGGTTTGGGCCGATGGAGCGGATATTCATGATTTCTACCATAATGTAATTACCCGAATGCTCCACACCGTCGGCGACAATCGTACAGGGCCTGGCTTCATAGCTTTGCACGATTTCGAGCAGCACGGCGCGGGCCGCTTTCAGCTTTTCTTCGGCGGTGTCACCAATATCGCTCTCTATTTTGCTCATTACCTTCATCAGCCGAGGGAAAATACCATAGCCAAATGCTTCCAGGAAAAACAGGTCCTCGCCCACGCCATGTACGCGGCCGATATCGAACGGTTTGAGGCGGAAATGGTGCCAATGCGGAATAATCTCCTTTGGATGCCCCTCGATCTGCAATGCGGTGGCAATATTGTTGGCAGTCCCGTGCGGCAACAGGGCCAGCGGAAATTGCTTGTCGAGCCGCTTGCGTTTCATGAGCGCTTTCGCGGCGCGCCTTACGGTTCCGTCTCCACCGGCCACAATCAGGAAGTCGGTGTTATTTTCGAAAGTATCCCAACCTTCCTCCTTCACGGACGAATAGGTGCATTCGAAACCTTCTTTCTTAATCAGTTTGACCAGTTCTTTTTTGGAAAAGTCATTATCCCCGGCTGTCGGGTTGTGTAAAAGGGTCGTTTTTTTCATATCTGGATGTATAGCATATCCCGGTTTTATAAAAAACATACCAGGCATAATTTTATTAATAACCACCTGAAAACGCTATACGTTATGAAAATCCTGGTAACGAACGACGATGGAATATATAGCCCGGGCCTTGCGGCACTTGCCAAAATCGCCTCGCGGTTCGGGGAGGTTAAAATAGTGGCCCCGGATGTGGAACAATCCTCTATGGGCCACGCTATTACGGCGTCCAGGCCGCTTTCCTATAAAAAGTCCCCGATCGAATTTGAGGGTATCGATGCCTACCGCGTAAATGGCACACCTGCCGACTGCGTGGCATTGGGGCAACACCTGTGGGACAAACCCGACGTGGTGCTTTCGGGCATCAACCTGGGGCCTAACCTGGGGAATGCAATGTGGCATTCGGGCACGCTCGCAGCAGCCAAGCAGGCAGTGCTGTTCGGGATCAAAGGCATCGCATTGAGTACGCCTACCGACGTCGAACCCGATTTCGAGAAACTCGATCCGTTTGTGGAAAAAGCGCTGGACCTGCTTTTCAAGAACCCACACCTGAATCTGGTGAATGTCAATTTCCCGCACGACCCGAAAGGAGTGCGCTGGACGCGACAATCGGTGCGGCTGTACGACAACAATATCGTCCCGGCACTCGACCCGATGGGCCGCAAGCATTACTGGTTTACTGTGGTACCGCTGGAACCCGCCGAGGAAGGTACCGACCGCTGGGCCATTGAAAATCAGTTCGTCTCCATCACACCCCTTCGCCTCGACCTGACCAACGAAGCGGAGCTCATGAAGGCGCAGCTAGCCTATCCCATCACATAAGTAAATTCGGCCGCACCGCCACTTTGAAAACAAAGTTGGTTAGTGAATTATCTACGAAACGTTCCTTCTATATCCCTGATCCCGCGCCCCAACCAGGCGCGGGATCTTTTTTGTGAAAGTCTTTTGCAAAATCGTTAAGGGGTAGAATGGGAAAAATGTAGTCTTATCCCCAAGACAGACGTATTTTTACAAATTCCTGAATCCAAGAAATCAGTTTTTCCCCATCATGAAACAAACCAATATTGGCAACTATCGCTGGGTTATTTGCGCATTACTCTTTTTTGCAACCACCATCAACTACATCGACAGACAGATTCTTGGATTACTAAAACCGACCCTCGAAACAGAATTCAATTGGACCGAAAGCGATTATGCGAACATCGTAATGGTATTCGCAGGCTGTTACGCCGCCGGTTATATCGTGTTCGGTAACATCATCGACAAGATCGGCTCGAAGCTCGGTTATGCCGTTTCCATTATCATCTGGAGTGTCGCTGCGGTAGCGCACGCGTTTGTCAAAAGCACATTCGGCTTCGGTGCTGTCCGTGCCGTATTAGGCCTTGGCGAAGCCGGTAACTTCCCTGCCGCCGTAAAAGCGACCGCGGAATGGTTCCCCAAACGCGAACGTGCACTTGCAACCGGTATTTTCAACTCCGGTACGAGTATCGGCGCAGTGGCGGCTCCTATTCTCGTACCCTGGCTGCTTAGCACTTACAGCTGGCAGGGCGCATTCCTGATCACGGGTGCGATCGGCTTTGTATGGCTGATATTCTGGTGGCTGATGTACGAAATCCCGTCCCGCCACAAGAAACTGGGTGCGGAAGAATATGCTTTCATCCATAGTGATAACGAAGCCGGCGACGGCGAGAATCAAAAGACCATTCACTGGACCAAATTGATCAGACTGCCGCAAACGTGGGTGTTCATTATCGGCAAGTTCCTCACCGACCCCGTTTGGTGGTTCTTCCTGTTCTGGCTGCCATCCTATTTCGCTACCACATTTGCATTGGATCTAAAAAAACCAAGCATGCATTTGGCGATCGTTTACACGGCGACCACATTCGGTAGCATTGGCGGCGGTTACCTGTCGTCGTACCTGATCAAAAAGGGCTGGACGCCGCTCCGCGCCCGCAAAACCACATTGCTGATCATGGCTTTCGCCGTGATGCCGATTATCCTTGCCCAATTCGCAACGGATATCTGGACCGTCGTAGGCATTATTGCCATCGCTACCGCCGCGCACCAGGCATGGAGCGCGAACATCTTCACGATCGTTTCCGATATTTTCCCGAAACGCGCCGTGAGCTCGGTGGTAGGTATCGGCGGTATGGCCGGTTCCCTCGGCTCCACATTCTTCCCGCTGCTGGTCGGCGCATTGCTCGACCATTATAAAGGCGTAGGAAATATCGGCGCAGGTTACAACATCCTGTTCATCGTTTGCGGGCTCGCCTACATCATTGCCTGGCTTGCCATCCATTTCCTCACGTCCAATATGAAACCGGTGGAAGAATCGTTAAACAACTGATCTCCTGAAAAATCACCAAGCTGTTAATATTGCTAGCATAGCATTCTGATGAAGAAGTACCGTTATCCCCTTTTTATCCTGGCTGTTTCGTCGATGTTGGTATACTGTAAAACCAACAAGCAGACCAGTCAGCAAACCACCTCTTCCGCCACGACAACCGTTGCGAAAGAAGAAAAACCTGCCTCTACTGCCGGAAAATCTCCTTTCATTCCCGCCTCCGAAACCATTGACAAAATGGTGATAGAGGATGGTTTTGAGGTCAAACTCGTTGCCGCCGAGCCGCTTGTGAGTGCGCCTGTGGCTATGCAGTTCGATGATAAAGCCAGAATGTGGGTCGTGGAGATGGTAGGCTACATGCCCGACACCGTCGGTACCGGCGAAGACATCCCCAACGGCAACATCGTGATCCTCGATGACAAGAACAAGGACGGCGTTTATGACGACCGCAAAGTGGTGATCGACTCGCTCGTGCTTCCGCGCGCAATTTGCCTGATCGAAAACGGCATACTCGTAGCCGAACCGACCAACCTTTGGTTTTATGAGCTGAAAAACGACCAGGTGGTCAAAAAGACGCTCGTGGATCCTAAATACACCGAGGGCGGCAACGTGGAGCACCAGCCCAATGGCCTGCTCCGTGCAATGGACAACTGGATTTATAATGCCAAGTCCGACAAGCGCTACCGCCATGTGGGAGGCAAATGGGTGATCGAACATACCCACTTCCGTGGTCAATGGGGCATTTGCCAGGACAACTACGGCAGGCTTTATTACAACAACAATTCCCAAAATCTCCTTGGCGACTATTTCCCTGCCGGCCTTGGTGCATGGAACAAGAACCAGCGGGGCGTTGCCGGTTACAATGAGAAATCGGTGGCCAACAATAAAGTGTACCCGCTCCACGCTACACCGGGTGTGAACCGCGGCTACATGAAGAATGTGCTCGACGACAGCCTGCGCCTGAATGAGTTTACAGCTGCCGCTGCACCCGTTATTTACCGTGGTGACCTGTTTGGCAAAAACTACGATTTCAATGCATTCGTACCGGAGCCTTCCGCGAACCTGATCAAACGTGATTTTCTCAACGAAAAAGGCTACATCGTAAAAGGGGATATTGCTTACAAAGGCAAGGAGTTCCTCGCCAGCACCGACGAGCGTTTCCGTCCGGTGAGCCTCTACAACGCCCCTGACGGCAGCATGTTCGTGCTCGACATGTACCGCGGCATCATCCAGCACAAAACCTACCTGACACCGTACCTGAAAGATCAGATCGGCAAACGTGACCTTACGCAGCCCCTTTCGGCCGGCCGCATTTACAAGATCGTTCCGAAAGGTACGAGCCCCAAACCGGTAACCATCCCGGATGGCGCGCAGGAATTGGTGAAACTGCTTGGCCACCCCAACGGCTGGGTGCGCGACCGCGCGCAGCAAAAGCTGATCGACGGGAAATACAACCAGACCGTACCGGCGCTTCGGGAGGCGATCAAACAAACAGCCGATCCGTTGCTGGCCATCCACGCATTGTGGACGCTCGAAGGCTTGAATTCCCTGAAACCGGAAGAGGCGCTAAGCTGGATCCGGCAGTCGGCCTGGACGTTCCGCGCGCAAGGGCTCTATGCGTCTACGGCGGCGATCACGCCAACCTCTTACCAGCAATTTGCTACCGCATTTGACGGCATCGCCGATTCGGGCGATACCCTCTCGGCGCCTTACATTGCGCTCCTTGCCAAAAGCATCGAGAAGTTTGACCAGAACGCATCCCGAGGACTGCTCAACAAGCTGGCTGCCAAATATCCTAACAGCCGGTACGTGTCCGACGCCATTATCAGCAACTTGCAGGATCAGGAAGAAAGCTTCCAAAGTGCCATTTCTGCTTCTGTATCCGATCAGAATGCACTGATCAACAAGCAACTGACCCGCGTAGTAACCGCGGTCCGCAGCGCGCAAGGCAACCGCAACCCCGAAATGCTGAAAAAGGAATTTCCCAAAGGTGAAGCATTGTTCACTTCTGTGTGCCAGACCTGCCATGGTGCCGACGGCGGCGGCGTGAAATCGCTCGCACCGCCATTGAACCAGTCCGAATGGGTGACGGGTAATAAAGACAAACTCATTTCCATCGTCCTTTTCGGCCTCACCGGCCCCGTAAAAGTGAATGGCCACGTGTACCAGACACCCGAAGTAAGCGGCGATATGCCAGGCATCGGCTACGACAAGGACATGCCCAACGAAGACATCGCACAGTTGCTCAGCTTCATACGCCGCTCGTGGCGCAACAACGCCGACAAGGTGACCACCGAAGAAGTAACCAAAGTCCGCACGAAACTCACCGGCCGCGAAAAGGCATTCACCGAAGCCGAGCTAAACGGCATTTGATGGTATGTTGTTGATGATGAATGAAAGACGCCTCGATAGGGGCGTCTTTTTTTTCGTTCAATTTCCTACAAGAAATATTGCCATCTTCTCATCCAGGAATACTCACGATCGGCCACGGGATGCACATCTGGTGGCATTTGCAATGGCATCAGCACTTCTGCTATGTGACGGTAGCAGGAAATAACATCATTGCCGAATGCACCTCCGTAAGCCGGCTCTCTACCTGCCCGAAGAATAAACGATGCCCCTATCGAATACAATTTTACGCGCGACTTGTCTAGGCGATCTTCAAGCGTAATATCCTTTTTTCTCAAAAATTTCTGACACTCCGGGCCTAGCAAAGTTAGCCACGAGACTCTTGGAATTTGGGGTATAATATCGTCTTCCTCAGGACTCCACTGAAACAACCTTCTTTCAAATTCAGCGGGCAAACTCCATTCTGTACCTTGATACTTGGTGCAGATATCAGCTAGCTTTTGCATCATCAAAGGCCGAACGATCGACGATCCGGTATACTCGTCATAGTTGACTCCCAAGCCACAACTTCCAAAAAGAAAGTTACCGTCCTTTACCAATGAAAACCCTGACACCCATTCTAAAAGAGTGTCGGGATCCCGGCTTAAAGAATGATCCAGGGGCAACGTTACACGCACTTTAGTCATCGGCAAAAACAAGTCTCCCCCTCGTTGATGTAGTACTCGCCAATTCGCTCGTCGTTGGGCAAGCATTTGATCACTCGGAGGCGGCCATCCAAAAATGCTGAACTCAATGCTTGCTTCACTAACACTATCCCTTTCCCCGCAACCACTGAATGCAATGTAATGAATCTTACTCGCCGACAACTTCCTCATAAGATTAGGCACCAGATTTTCCGATCGCAAGTTTATTTTCGCTCGACGCGCCATAGAATCGGTCAAATAATGGGTCAAAAATCCGGACAGTGCCTGCCGCGTTCTGTCATAAAAATTCAATACGCCATCTTTGTCCGTGCCGTCCATATACAAATTGAAAGACATACATGGCACAATAGCCTTGCTATCCTCCACAATCAATTCAAGCTCACTGGCATAATGCGAGAAATCTGAGATCATAAGTCGTCGTTGGTTCAAGTCAATAATTAATACCTTGACCAACATAAACTTTAAAGACTTCCACCAAAGAAAGAGATTAGCGCACGTCCCGTACCAATGATTAATCGAAGCATCAATCATTTAAATTCTTCAATAGAATGTCACAAATATGAGACATTTCACTACCTTTGCAATATCATGAAAGATACCGAGCAAAGTATTATCGAAGCTGCGATCCTGATTTTCAATGAGGACCTATCTGCACCGCTGGAAAAAGTGGCGGATCAGGCGCAGGTAACACGCAGGACTCTGCACCGGTATTTCAAGGACCGGAAGGAGCTGATGGACAAATGCCAGAAGGAAATCCGCAGGGCGTGTGCGGTGGCGATGTTCAATGCATATAATACGACTGAAAATCCCCGGGAGCGGCTCGAAGCCATGTTTTATGCCGGGCTTGATTGCGGTTCCAAAAATACTTTTTTGCATAAATTACATACACTCCATGACCATAAACACCAGACCGCCGATGAAGCGTGCTCCAAATATGACCACACATTCGAGCTTTGGAAAGGTAACCTGCAATTACTGCTCACCGAGGGCGTAATTAACCAGGGCATGACCGTCGACTGGATCCACAATTTCTTCCAAAGCGTGGTGATGGTGTTCATTAACTCGCAGCAAAAAGGGACGCTCGGCCGCGCAGAGGCACGGGAGCTTGCATGGTTTTCATTTAGCAAGGGAATAGGTATCTAAAATTTTTTATCCAACCATGTCTCATTTTTGAGACATTCATATATTTCAATTATGACTGATCAACAACTATTCGACGTCGCGATTATCGGCGGCAGCTACGCCGGGCTCTCCGCCGCCATGACATTGGGCCGTGCCCGACGTAAGGTAATCATCATCGACAGCGGCAAACCCTGCAACCGCCAGACGCCGCATTCGCACAACCTCATTACCCACGACGGGAAGACGCCGGCAGAAATCTCCGCGCTCGCACGGGAGCAGGTGCTCGCCTACCCGACCGTGCAAATGCGCGCAGGCCTGGTCACGCAGGTAACAGGCGCGGATGGCGCATTCACAGTCATGGTGGATGAAAAACATCCAGTGCAAGCTAAAAAGCTGATTTTCACCACCGGCATCCGCGACATCATGCCCGACATCCCGGGCTTCGCCGAGAGCTGGGGTATCAGCGCGATCCATTGCCCCTATTGCCACGGTTACGAGTACAGCGACGCCCGCACCGGGGTTCTCATGAACGGGGAGATGGCATTGGAATACCTCAAAATGATCCGAAACTGGACCGCCGACCTGACCCTCTACACCAACGGCCCGGCCACATTCGATGGAGCAGCATGCGAAAAAATGCTCGCATTCGGCGCGGAGATCGTGGAGCAGCCCATTGCCGCAATGGACCACGAAGACGGTTACCTGAAATCGCTTCGCCTGACCGACGGTACGACCCGCCACATCACCGCGCTTTACCATCGCCCTGCGTTCGTTCAACATTCGCTGATACCGGAACAACTGGGTTGCGAGCTCAATCCGCAGGGCTTTATCAAAGTGGATGAATCACAAAAAACGACAGTTGCCGGCATTTACGCCGCCGGCGATAACAGCGGCGCATTCAGAGGGTTAACAGGCGCCATGGCCGCGGGGACAACCGCCGGCGCAAGGCTCAATCATGAATTAATCAATGAAGAGTACTGATTGACGTGTTGCAATATGGTAGATTTGCAGGATGCTATAAGCAATAGGCTTTAAGCTGTAAGCCACAGGGAATATGCTGATAGCTCACAGTATACAGCTTATAGCTTACAGCCTAAAGCTTAAAGCCTAAAAACAATGTCCCTATTCAAAACAACCGCCCCCATTATCATTACCTGTTACAAACGCCTCGCGCCGTTCCTCGAAAAAGAGGTGGCGGCATTGGGCTACCGGGTGGAAGAGACATTTGCTACCGGCGTCCGGCTGCGGGGTACGGTCAACGACTGCATTAAACTGAACCTGAACCTCTATTGCGCAAGTCAGGTGCTTTACAGCCTGGGCACATTCAGCGCCCAGCATCCCGACGATGTGTACCGGTTTTTGTCCAAAATGCAATGGGAGAATATCCTGGCCGACGACGCGTATTTCTCGGTTACCAGCAATGTGATGACCGCGACAGTGAACAACACCATGTTTGCGAACCTGCGTGTGAAGGACGCCATCGTGGACAGGCTCCGTGACAAAAAGGGCGCAAGGCCGTCGACCGGCTCGGAGCTGAAAGGAGCCGTAGTGCATTTGTTCTGGAAGGACGATCGCGCTGAAATCTTCATCGATACTTCCGGCGAAACGGTGGCGCGGCACGGCTACCGCAAAATCCCCGGCAAGGCTCCGATGCTCGAAGCCCTCGCCTCGGCGACGATCCTGGCCAGCCAATGGAACCGCAATTCGGCATTTATCAATCCAATGTGCGGCTCGGGTACGCTCGCGATCGAAGCTGCGTTGATCGCCACCAACAGTCGCCCCGGGCTTTTCAGAGACAATTACTCATTCATGCATTTGCTCGGCTACGACGAGGAAGTGTATTTCAGCGCGCAGGATAACCTGGAAGCGCAGATCATCGAAGCGCCTAAAATGCGCATAATTGCCACGGATTACGATGAGAATGCGGTCACCAATGCCAAAAAGAACGCAATCGCAGCCGGCGTAGCCGATATGATCGAGTTCGGGCTCTGCGATTTTGCGGACACCGAAGTGCCGCAGGATAACAAGGGCGTGTTCTTCGTGAATCCGGAGTATGGTGAGCGCCTCGGCGAAATCAGCGAACTTGAAGAAACTTATGGACGGATTGGTGATTTTATGAAACAGAAGTGTGGAGGATATTACGGATATGTGTTCACCGGAAACCTCGACCTGGCCAAGAAAATAGGTCTCAAAGCCAAACGCAGAATCGAGTTTTATTCCGGTAAAATCGATTGCAGGCTGCTGGAATACGAACTTTACGAAGGTTCAAGAAGGGTATAGTCTCGAATTTGAGAAGCAATCCCAAAACCTGGCATCGCACCTGCTCACTTTGGCACAATATTTAGATCATATAAGACATAACCATTATTTAGATCATATAAGACATAACCATTTAGAAAAGTTGTCATGAAACAGTCACAAAGTTCAGGAACCATGCCGCAAGGCCAGGTCCGGAACAGGCCTGAAAACAAAGACAATCTGGATAGCAGACATCGTGAGGAAGAAATGGTAAAAGGTAATCATATTACCAGCAACCAAAAAGAGAATCACAGTCTGGGAAAACAGCAAAGGTAGCATTCAACGCACCTTATTAAATGGTTCCTAAGTTGGAACGAAGTCCGCATGAAACGAACATCCGGACTTCGTTTTTTTTGTGCTTATTTATAATGTCCTTTGGCAGAAATTACTGTAACGGTTATCTCGTTTTCATTGACGGCGTACACGAGGCGATGTTCTTGGTTAATCCTTCGCGACCAGAGACCCGCCATATCGTACTTCAACTGCTCCGGCTGCCCGGTACCAGTGTACGGATGTTCAGTGAGCTCGTCGAGCAGTTTACGAAGTTTTATGAGCGCAGCTTGTTCCCTGACTTTTTCAGCTTTTCAATCCCTTCCAACGCCTTGTCAGTGAAAGCAAGCTGATAACTCATAATCCAAGCAGTTGATCTAGATCCGTCTTATCGACTTTTGTGGTTTTCCCGGCACGGTACTGCTCTATTCCTTCCCTGATCTCGGCCATAACTTCTGGGTCCATGAAGTAACGGTCCCTTTCACTCACCGGTGTCAAGGCATAGGCTTTTCCCTTCCCTCTCTGTATGATGACCTGCTGGTTATTATCGGCGAGATCCATATATTTTTTTTGATTGTCGCGGAATTCGCGGGAGCTGATCACAAGCATCGCTTTTGATTCTTATGTACCAATTTGATACACAATTTACACACAATTAATTTCATTTACCACGGCTAACATACTCTCACGGTCTCAATTCCCAGCAACTCCCCAGGTTATCCCATGCTGTCTTGTCATATTGATTCCAAAATTGTTGCCTTTGAATAAAGCACCAATGCAGCAGTCTTGCTCACTGAATATGTAGATATGACACTATATTTTTGCTTCAAAAATACCTTCGCCGGCCATTGTTCATCCAATTTTCGGCCCGATTGTACGTTCCTATGCTGAATTTCGGTCGGTAGACCGATATTTACACTAAAAACCAGAACCGATGAAACGATATCTGATGGCGCTTACCCTCCTGATCAGCGCTGTTTCCTGTGACTGGATCGGCAATACGCCGAGTTTTGGGGACGATTTTATTACTTACGATATCAAGGCCGGCAATCACGAAGTCGAGCGGAACTTGAATACCCTTTTCTCCGCTTCGTCCATGCGTTTTCAGGCGCTGTTCGATAGCAGCTGTATTTACAAAACGAACGTTCCCGAAAACCAGCACGACATCAACAAGCTTTACGGTTTCTCAGATTGCAGCTCGCAGCACCAAAACAACAGCGCACGCTTCGGCTGGAACTGGCGCGAGGGTGCGCTACGCATTTACGCGTACATATATGTGAATGGCGTCCGCCAGGAACGCGAGCTAGGCACAGCCGAGTTGAACGAGATCACGAGCTTCCGGATCGATATCCGCGAGAATACTTATGTGTTTACCTATCACGGAATCGAAACCGTGATGCCACGCCACTGCTCGGGCGGTGTGGGCGTTGCCTACAAGCTGCTCCCCTACTTCGGCGGCGACGAGGTTGCCCCCCACGACATTCGGATTAAGATCAGAAGTTTATAGGCTTGGCGCAAACCATATCCCAAAACGCCGCTCATACCCGGGCGAAAATTCCCCAACCGCGCCTCGGAGCACAGTTTTCAACCGGCTTACGTAGCGCAACCACCGGTCACTTCTTTCTTTCTTACAGGTCATTACGAAAAACAGCCCTCAGAGGCTGTTACTGGTACAATTTTTGTATGAACCTCCTACTACACACACGGCAACACTTGTACACACACTAGAAAATTTTGTGTTTCAACGAGACAACCGTATATAGATTCCGGTGTTCCGAAAGCCGGTGGCCGACGCCCGACATTCGCCCAATACCTGATTACTGCCTACTTTACCCAAAACCATGATTCTTATTGTCGACGACAGGCCGGAAAATATTCTACCGCTTAAAAAAATCCTGGAACTCCACAATTTCAACACCGACACTGCCGAGTCGGGTGAGGAAGCATTGAAAAAGGTGCTCAATAAAACCTACTCGGTGATCATTCTCGATGTACAAATGCCGGGCATGGACGGCTTCGAAGTGGCGGAGGCAATCGCGGGTTTCGGGAAGGCGAAAGACACGCCCATTATCTTCCTTTCGGCGGTCAACACAGAGAAGAAATTCATCACAAAAGGCTATACCTCAGGCGGTATCGATTACCTCACCAAACCCGTCGACCCTGATATTCTGCTGCTGAAAGTAAAAACGTTCTACCGGCTTTTCGAACAGCAGCAGGAACTCAAAGCCATTCAGGAATCGCTCCGGCATGAAATCGATATCCGCAAACATGCGCAGGAGGAACTCGCTATCCGGATGGACGAGCTCCGTTTCATTCTTGAATCGCTGCCGCAGATCGCATTTACGATCCGTAACGACGGCAAAATCGAGTATGTCAACAAACATTGGTTCCAATACGCCACCGATGCCCGCACATTCCCGGAAACTCACCCCGACGACCATACCTACACGCGTTGGAATGAATATTTCCTGAATGGCCTGGAATTTTCGGGAGAGGCCCGGTTGCGGCAGCTGGATTCTGAGGACTACAAGTATTTTCTGCTTAAAATCATCCCTGTTCTGCAAAACGGCGCCATTGTACGCTGGGTAGGTACATTTACCGATATTCACCAGCAAAAAATGGCCAATGAGTTGCTCGAACACAAAGTTGAGCTTCGCACCAAAGAGCTGGTCGATAAAAACTCGGAACTTGAAACGACGAACCACGAATTGCAGCAATTCGCCTGGGTGGTATCCCACGATTTGAAAGAACCGCTTCGCAAAATTCAGACTTTCAGCCATTTAATTAAAGACAAATACCTATCCGGCAATGAAGAGGCGATCTCTTACCTCAACCGGTCGATCAGCTCCTCGGCCAGGATGTCTCGCCTGATCAGCGATTTGCTCGATTATTCGCGGCTCTCGGTGACCGCCTATTTCCAGCCTACCGACCTGAATGCGCTGGTGGATGAGCTGCTCGCCGATTTCGATGAAACCATCCGGGAAAAGAAAGCCAGCTTCCGGAAAGATAAGCTGCCGGTGGTAGAAACTATCCCCAGCCAGATCCGCCAGGTATTTCAGAACCTGATCAGCAATGCACTGAAATTTTCCAGACCCGATGTGCCGCCGGCCATCGATATCCGTTGCGAGATCATCGCAGAAAAGGATCTTTCCAGCCCGGTATCTTCCGAGGGCCCCTATTGCAGGATTATCATCGCCGACAATGGCATTGGTTTCGACGAGAAGTTCCTGGACCGCATATTTGTCATTTTCCAGCGGCTCAACAACATCAATGCTTACGAGGGGACGGGGATCGGCCTGGCTATCGCTAAGAAAATCATGGACAAGCATAATGGCCTTATTTCCGCCCACAGCACCGAAAACCATGGTTCCGAATTCATTTTGATACTTCCGTTCGTGCAGGAACACGCATTGACAGCCATTAAACCGACATTTAGCTGACGCCCATTTATGAAGAAAATTTCCAATTCGATCGTCCAGCAATTACAGATCGTATTCTCCTTCTCCATTCTGCTCCTGTTTTTCAGCCTTTTGGCATCCTATTACAGCACACAGAAACTGATTAACAATTCCGAGCTGGTCAACCATACCAATGAAGTGCTCATCGAGGCGGAGGCTATTATGTCGCACATGAAAGATGCGGAAACCGGCCAGCGGGGCTACCTGGTGACCTCGGATCCGCAATTTCTCGATCCTTACAACGGCGCCTACGAAAAAACCACCGACAGCTACAACAATCTGGTTGAGCTTACGGCCGACAATCCCGTTCAGCAGAAAAACCTTCGCGAGGTAAAGGCGCTTTATGAAGCCAAGTTCGGCCAGATGCAGAACATCATCGACATGGCCAAAAAGAACCCCAACTTCCTGCTCGATACCGACTCTCGTTTGCGGGAAATGGTGCGGGGAAAAAAGATCATGGACGACCTGCGGCTCAGCACCGAGCGGATCAAGGAAGAGGAAAGCACCATGTTGGCAGAACGCCTCGAACAACAGCAAATCTACATTAAATACACGCCCATTCTCGTAGTTGTAGCCGCGTTGATATCGATCCTGATCACCATCTCTTCGTACCTGCGCATTCGTGCGGATATCGGCAAACGAATTGCTCAACAGCAGCTCGACGAGGAAAAATATGCTGAAACAAGCCGTCGGATCGGGCACATCGAAAAGGTTGCCCAAAGAGTATCGGAGGGCGATTATGCCGCCCGCAGCTCGGATGAAAACGACGATGAGCTCGGCCGGATTTCAGTTGCTCTGAACAAAATGACCAGCTCGCTGGAACAAACTTTCAACGACCTGCACATTCAAAACTGGTTGCAGGCCGGTGAAGTAAAAATCAACGACGCGATCCGTGGTGAACGGGTACTCAAAAAGCTGTCGGCAAACCTCATCAACACGCTCACTGCCTATTCCGGCGCGAGTCTGGGGACGATTTACATTATCGATACCGACTGGAGTTTCCGGCTTACCGGCTGCTTTGCGGCGCAAAATGTACCCGAGACCCTCGTACCGGGACAAGGATTGTGCGGGCAGGTCATCGACACAAAGAAGCCCCTGCTCGTCCACGACGTACCTGCGGACTACCTTAAAGTAACATCCAGCCTCGGTGAAACCACCCCCACCGCACTCGCAATCCTCCCGCTCGTGTATTCGTATGAGTGCATAGGCGTGATAGAGCTTGGTTTCCTGAAAGCTCCGGAAGACCTTACCATGCGTTTCCTGGAAGAAAACCTGGAAACAATCGCCAGTGGCGTAAATTCCGCGATAGATTATGTGAAGCTTCAAAACTTCCTGGAAGAAACCCAGGCCCAGGCCGAGGAACTGCAAACCCAGCACAATGAGCTCGAAAACCTGAATGCAGAGCTCGAAGCGCAGTCGCAAAAATTGCAGGCATCCGAGGAAGAGCTGCGCGTGCAGCAGGAGGAGTTGCAGCAAACCAATGAGGAACTGGAAGAGCGGAGCGGCCTGCTGGAAGAAAAGAACTTGGAAATACAGAAGAAGGCAGAAGAATTGGAACTGACTACCCGGTACAAATCCGAGTTCCTCGCCAATATGTCGCACGAACTTCGTACACCGCTGAATTCGATCCTGCTGTTGAGCCGCCTCCTTGCCGAAAATGATGACAAGAACCTGACCAGCGATCAGATCGAGTATGCGACGGTGATACAGTCTTCGGGTAATGGCTTGCTGGGCCTGATCGACGAAATCCTCGACCTGTCAAAAATCGAGGCTGGTAAAATGGAGCTCGAATATGTAACGGTGTCGGTGAAAGAGATTTGCGATGATATGAAGGGGCTTTTCGCTCCGATTGCAAGGGAAAAGGGACTCGATTTTTCGGTTACCGTCGCGAAAGACGTGCCGTCGGTGATCGAAATCGACAAAATGCGGATAGAACAAATTCTTAGAAACTTGATATCCAACGCGTTGAAATTCACCGCACAGGGGTCGGTTGACATTTCCATCAAGCTGAATGACGGAAACGATAAAGTACTTTGCTTCGTCGTGCGTGACACGGGAATAGGCGTTCCGCCCGAAAAACAACAGCATATTTTCGAAGCATTCCAACAGGCCGACGGCTCCACCAAGCGGAAATATGGCGGCACCGGGCTGGGGCTGTCGATCAGCCGCGAACTGGCCAAACTCCTGGGCGGAGAAATATCACTCACAAGCGTACCCGGCCAGGGCAGCGAGTTCACGCTTTTTGTGCCTATCGGACCGGCATATGGCAGTTCCGAACCGGAGACGGCCAATTTCTTCGGCACCTACCAGGAGGATATTGCTGCTAAACCATCGTCTGCGGCACAAAACCGGTTTGTCAGCACCGTCATTCCCGAAAGTATCCCCGACGACCGCTCCACCGTAAACGATGCCTCCAAAACGATCCTGATCGTCGAGGACGATACGTTTTTTGCCAAATCACTCCTGGATTACACCCGCAAACAGGGCTACAAGGGCATTGTGGCCGTACGCGGCGATGAGGGCCTTGAATTGGCTCGAACATTCCGGCCCATGGGTATCCTGCTCGACATTCAGCTGCCGGTGGTGAGCGGATGGGAAGTAATGGACCAGCTCAAAAACGATCCTGAAACACGGCACATTCCGGTACACATCATGTCGTCGCACCGGATGAAGAACGAAAGCTTGCAAAAGGGTGCGATCGACTTCATTGACAAGCCTGTGGCGGTCGAGAAGATGGATGAAATTTTCCGGAAAATCGAATATGTGATCAGTAAGAAATCGAAAAAAGTACTCATCGTCGAGGACAATTCGATGCACGCCAAAGCGCTGGCTTATTACCTGGGTACGTTCGACATTCATTCGGAGCTGAAAAGCGATATCAACGAAGGCGTCAGCGCGCTCTCGAACAACGAGGTCGATTGCGTGATCCTGGATATGGGTATTCCCGATAAAAAAGCCTACGATATGCTCGAAGAAGCGAAGAAGAACCCCGGCTTTGAGCACGTGCCGATCATTATTTTCACGGGCAAGAGCCTGTCCATGACCGAAGAGCTGCGGATCAAGCAGTATGCCGATTCTATCATCGTCAAAACCGCGCATTCCTACCAGCGCATGCTCGACGAAGTATCGCTGTTCCTGCACGTAGTGGAAGAGAACAAGAAAAATGCGCGCCAGGGCACGGATCCGGGCAAGCTCGGCGGCCTGGGAGAGATTTTGAACAACAAAACAGTGCTCATAGCCGATGACGACGTCCGGAATATTTTCTCGCTTTCCAAATCCTTGGAAAACTACAAAATGAATGTCCTGACGGCACTGGACGGCAAAGAAGCATTACAAAAGCTCCACGAAAACCCGGAAGTGGATGTGGTGTTGCTTGATATGATGATGCCTCAGATGGACGGCTACGAAACCGCGAAACGCATTCGTGAAAACCCGCAATGGCGCAACCTGCCCGTGATCGCCGTTACAGCCAAAGCCATGACCGGCGACCGCGAAAAATGCATTAATGCCGGCGCTTCTGACTATATTACAAAACCTGTGGATATCGACCAGCTCATGTCGCTGCTCCGCGTGTGGCTTTATGAAAAATCCTGACCCTCACAATGGAAAAGAAAAAGATCATGATCGTCGATGACGACGCCCGCAACATCTTCGCGCTCAGGGCAACCCTTAAATCGAAGGGTTTCGACTGCATTTCCTGCTCCGCCGCCGTGGAGGCGCTCGACATCCTGCGAACCAGTGAACCGGTAGACGCCGTGCTGATCGACATGATGATGCCCGAAATGGATGGTTATGAGGCCATTCCGCTCATCAAGGACCTGGAAAACAGGCAATCGGTGCCGGTAATCGCCGTCACTGCACAAGCGATGGTGGGCGACCGCGAAAAATGCCTCGATGCCGGCGCCAACGATTATATTTCCAAACCGATCGATGTAGACAAGCTGTTGAAGATACTTGGTAACATCTGATGCCATGATGGAAGAGGAAGACATCGACCTTTTGCTAAACGACCTGTTCGATCTCTACGGATATGATTTCACGCGGTACTCGCGCGCTTCGCTGAAGCGCAGGATTGTCCGGCTATGCTCACTCGATAAATTCCCAAGCTTCGCCGAGCTGCGCTACCGTGTCCGCAACGATCCGTCGTACCTCAAACGGTTCGTGGAAGAAGTGACGGTGAATGTGACGGAAATGTTCCGCGACCCGGCATTTTACAAGTCGCTTCGCGAAGAGGTACTTCCGGTATTGGGTACCAAGCCGTTCATCCGTATCTGGCACGCTGGCTGCTCTACCGGCGAAGAGGTATATTCGATGGCGATCCTGCTTAAAGAGGCCAACCTACTCCGGCGCTCGCTGCTGTACGCGACCGACCTCAATCCGAGCGTGCTCGAAAAGGTCAGAAAAGGCATATTTCCGCTGGCACTGATGAAACAGTACTCCGAAAGCTACATTTCATCAGGTGGCACGGCGGATTTTTCCAGCTACTATACTGCCCAATACGGGCAGGCGAAGTTTGACAGCGAACTTTCGGAAAAGATCATTATCTCGACACATAACCTCGTCTCGGACAGCTCTTTTAATGAATTCGACCTTATCTTGTGCCGCAACGTGTTGATTTACTTTGACAAGGAATTGCAGGACAGGGTACTGAAACTCTTCGATGCAAGTCTGGGTACATTGGGTTACCTTGCACTCGGAACGAAAGAAACCCTGAAATTCTCGGCTGTACAACACAAGTTCAAGCAACTGAACCGGGAGAAAATATGGAAGAAAATCATTTGAACCATTCTTGCGAACTCCTGCTCATCGGAGGTTCGGCCGGAAGTCTGGAAGTACTGTTCAGGCTACTTCCTTTGCTGCGCGCCGGTCTGCCGTTTCCCGTGGCGCTGGTACTACACCGGCGCAATTCCGGTGATTCGACCTTATCTGAACTACTGGCTTCCAAGACATTAAATCCAACCCAGGAGGTTGAAGACAAAGAACCGGTTATTCCCGGGACAATCTACCTCGCTCCTGCCGATTACCATTTGCTTATCGAGCATAACCGTACCTTTTCGCTGGACTACTCCGAAAAAATCAATTTCAGCCGGCCCAGCATCGACGTCACGTTCGAGTCCGCCGCGGAGGTTTACGGGCCGGGGCTTGTAGCGATATTGCTCTCGGGCGCCAATGAGGATGGTACCAGCGGTCTCACGGCCGTGAAGCAAGCCGGAGGCATGGCCGTCGTTCAGAATCCCGACACCGCACAAATGCCCTTCATGCCGCATTATGCCCTCACCCACCTGCCTATCGACCATGTGTTCGACACCATCGAAATGGCTGCTTTCATTAACTCATTGACATAGTTTCTCCAACCGATCGTTGATTTCTACCATAAAAGCGAGATTCAGTCTTTCTTTTTAAACGGGCTATTGAAGAAATTTGTATTGAGTTTAAAACAGTAAGATCATGGCAAAGCCCAATAAAATATACAGCGTTTTATTCAACAAATGCCCCCAATGCGGCAAGGGTGACTTTTTCATTACCAAAAGCGCCTATAACCTGCGGAATTTCGACAAGATGAACCGCCATTGCCCCAACTGCGGCGCGGATTTCGTACCTGAACCCGGCTTTTATCAGGGTGCGTTGTACATCAGCTATGCACTTTACGTGGCATTCATGGTAATTTATTTCCTGATTTTCGTCAACTTTTTCAGAGAATACCTCGACTATTTTCTGGTAAGCATCATCCCGATCCTCGTGATCCTGACGCCGCTCTTTTACCGCATGGCGCGCCGTACTTGGCTTGCGTTGTTCATTAAGCCGGTCTCTTCCGAAGGACGGGCATAAAAAATTTACAAGGCCGGGCTCTTCCGGAAATCTTCCGGCGTCATGCCGGTTTCTTTCCGGAAGAACTTGGTAAAATAGGAGTTGTCGTTAAAATTCAGCTTGTAAGCGATTTCTGACACCGTCAGATCGAGGTTGATCAACAGCCTCTTTGCCTCCAAAACGATCCGGTTGCGGATCAGCTCTCCCGCCTGCATTCCCACGTGCTCCTTGCATAACGCATTCAGGTGATTGGGCGTCACATTCAGCATCTCGGCATATTGGCCAGGCAACCTCAGGCGATCGTAATGCTTGTCGATCAGGCGCATGAAATTCCGGACTGTCGCGTTCTTCCCTTTCTCAGCATTCTTTTTCCGGTCCACCGAGTCGCTCTGTTCGATGATCAGGAAGATTTGGAGGAGTAAAACGCGTACCATATCATCACGCAAGGCACTTGCACGGGCATTTTGACTGAGCAATTCCTCGAACAATCTGCAAACATGTGCACGAACCGATTCGGAGAGCGTCAGCACATTGTTGCTGCTGTCCTGATCGAGAAATGAGAACGAATCGAGGTATTCCGGTTGCAGCAGGAAGGATTTGAAAAAGGAATCCGAGAAATTGACCACGTACCCTTCCATATCTCCCTCAAAATCCCAGGTATGCACTTGCCCGGGGATCATGAAATAGATTTGATAAGGCTTAGCCTGGAAATGGTGAAAATCAATGGTGTGCCGGCCACTGCCTTCGGTGAAAAGTACCAGGTGATAGAAACTGTGGCGGTGCGGAAAAATAAGGCTCTGGTGTTCGTGGACGTAATCCGAAAAGCGCGCGATCATGATATGGTCTTCGCGGTATTCGGAAAGCGGGCCGATGTCGAGCCGGGGAAATGAACCGTGCATGGCAATTCGGAAATTGGGTCAGGGCCGGCAATTTAACGCTTATTCGTGATTTGCCACCTGTTCTGTATCTTGCGGAAGTTTCCCAAAACCCTTTTTCCCGATGTGGAAAGCCCTTGCATTGTGTTTTGCGCTGTTACTGCTCGCCGCCGCGCCTGAGCGGGAAACGATCGGCGTGCAAAACTGCACCGATCACTATCGCGTCGATGCCATAGCCTTTGCAGCGAGTGTGAAAGAAATGCGCATTGCGATCGAAAAAATTGACTCTACCCATACTCAAAGCATTGAACAAGCCAAAGAAAAGCTGAAAAACGCGCGCCTGGCCTACAAACGGATCGCCTTTTTCCTCGACTATTTCTTTTTTACCTCTTCCCGTATTTACAACCGCCCCCCCAAGAACGAAATCGAGGAGCCGCACCTGGAATACGGAGCCCCTACCGGGCTGCAATACATCGAAGCGCTGCTTTTCGACAATCCCGGTTTATATAAGCAGGAGATGCTGCGACAGTGCCGGTTTCTCGAAACGTCCGCGGAAGATCTGCCCGCATTGCTCTACAATTTTGAAGCCTCCGACGCACAGGTGCTGGAAAGCGTACGCCTCGAACTGGTACGTGTTATGACGTTAAGCATCAGCGGGTTCGATGCGCCTTTGCTAAAAAGCGGGATCAATGAGGCACTGGTTTCCCTTCAAACAATCGATGGAGTTTTAAAACCATATATTCAATCTTCACAGAAACACGTACTCGGCGATCTTCTCGCCGGGGCTGAGGCAGCGCTCGCAAAAGGCGACGACTTCGACCACTTCGACCGCCTGCATTTTCTCATCCATCATGCATTACCCCTCCAAGAACATTTGGGCAGCATGATCTCCGGAATGGAGTTGGTAATCAACGAGAAAGGCGTTTTGAATTATAATACTAAAAATATTTTCAGACCCGGAGCATTTACCCAAACCGCTTTGGGCGGGGACAAAGGAGATTCTGCATTGACTGATTTCGGGGAGAAGCTGTTTTTCGAGACGCGTTTGTCGTCCAACGGCACCCGAAGCTGCGCCTCCTGCCATAACCCCGCCTTGCATTTCACCGACGGCCTGCCCCGCAGCATCGGCATTCACCCCGGCCAGGCGGTGCGGCGTAATGCACCGTCATTATTATATAGTTCGTTCCAACACGCGCAGTTCTGGGACGGGCGGGCGAGAACGCTGGAAGAGCAGATCCGCACCGTGATTCACGACAGCCTCGAAATGAACGGTAAACCGGCCGAGATGATCCGAAAATTCGCCAGGGAGCGGCAGTATCGCCGCCTGATCCGAAAGGTGTCCCCAAGCCGGAAGGCATTAAACGACACCATCATCTACAAAGCCATCGCGGCCTATGTACGCACGTTACAGCCCTTTAATTCGGATTTTGACAGGTATATTGCAGGCGACCGAACGGCATTGACGGATCATCAGGTGAAGGGTTTCAACCTGTTTATGGGCAAAGCGCAATGCGGCACGTGCCATTTTGCCCCACTTTTCAATGGGCTGATCCCGCCCACGTATACCCTCACGGAGTTTGAAATACTGGGAACCACCGCGTCGGATGATTTACTTCACCCGAAAACGGATCCCGACCAGGGGCGCTTCGAAACCCGCCCTACCCCCTATTACCGCGGGGCATTTAAAACACCTACTGTCCGCAACGCCGCCGTGACCGCGCCCTACATGCACAACGGCGCTTTGGGAAGCCTCGAAAAAGTCGTGGAGTTTTACGATAAAGGAGGTGGCGTCGGCCTGGGCCTCGCTATCCCCGACCAAACGCTGCCCGCTACACCGCTTAATCTATCGGAAGAGGAAAAATCCGATCTCATTGCCTTTTTACATTCGCTCACCGACCGTCTATGAAAACATATTTACTCACCTTTCTTCTGTTCTTCGCATTTATCGCCGCCCACGCGCAAGGTACGCTCCTGCGCGGGCCTTACCTGCAAGTGGCCACGCCTACGAGCATAGTGATCCGGTGGCGCACGGATAAGCCTTCGGAATCTGTCGTGAAGATCGGGAGCAGCTCGCAATCGCTTGGCCAGACTTTTGCCGACAATACCCCTGTTACCGAACATGAAGTGAAAATCACCGGTCTGCAAGCGGAAACGCGCTATTACTATTCTATTGGTTCGCAAAGCTCAGTTTTGCAGACGGGCGACCACAACTATTTCCAGACTGCTGCCGTGGCCGGCAAACCGGGAAAATATCGTTTCGGGCTACTGGGCGACTGCGGCACAAACTCCATTATACAAGACGAAGTACGGGCAAGAATGATGGATTATCTCGGCTCCAACTACATGAATGCGTGGCTTTTGCTTGGAGATAATGCCTATTCGTTTGGCCGCGATGCCGAGTACCAGTCCAATTTTTTCAACCGGTATAAGGATAACCTGCTTAAAACGTATCCGCTATTCCCTTCTCCGGGCAACCACGATTACGATAACGACAATCCGGCCCGGCAGGACGACCATCAGATACCTTACTACGATGTGTTCACGATGCCCACCAAGGGCGAGGCCGGCGGCGAGCCTTCCGGTACGGAGGCGTTTTACGCATTCGACTACGGCAATGTCCATTTCCTCTCGCTCGATTCGTACGGCCGGGAAGATAATGCGACGCGGCTTTACGATACGCTCGGCAGGCAGGTGCAATGGATAAAAAAAGACCTCGCAGCCAACAAAAACAAGGATTGGGTAGTGGCTTACTGGCACCACCCACCCTATTCGAAAGGCTCGCGTGAATCGGATGGCGATCCGGAAATGACGGCGATCCGCCAGAATTTTATCCGCATTCTCGAACGCCTGGGCGTGGACCTGATCATTTGCGGGCATAGCCACGTGTACGAGCGCTCGCGCCTGATGGGCGGGCATTACGGGTACAGCAACACTTTCGACGCATCCAAGCATGTCATTGATGCCTCTTCTGCGCGTTACGACGGCTCCGACAACTCCTGCCCCTACATCAAAAACGCCCCTCAAAGCCGGGGAACGGTGTATGTGGTAGCCGGTTCCGGCGGACAACTGGGCAATCCCAAACCCGACTTTCCTCACAAAGCCATGTACCACTCCGACGCCGAGCATGGCGGAGGGCTTATGCTCGAAGTGGAAGGCAACCGGCTGGATCTGAAATGGATTGCCGCCGACGGCGTAATCCGCGACAAATTCACGATGGAAAAGGGGGTGAATAAGGAAACTACCCAGGAAATCGCCCGCGATCAGTCCATTGAACTGAAAGCGTCATTCGTGGGTGATTACGTATGGAGCAATGGCTCAAAAACAAGGGCTATCTCAGTCAAACCAACGGAAAGTACCGACTACACGGTAAAGGACGGGCAAAACTGCATTCAGGATGTTTTTCACATAAAAGTACCGGCTCCCAAACCTGATCCTGCCACATTCATAGGATTCAATGCAAAAAAGGACGAGAAGAACCTGGTAACACTCACCTGGACCACGAGTACCGAAAACGAGCTTGCGTATTTTGCCGTCCAGCGGTCTACCGACGCACAGAACTTTACACAAATAGCGAAAGTAGCGGGCGGCCCGAATTCCCAACAGAATAAGAATTACATGTTCGAGGATCAGGACAGCCCGACTTTGCCCGTGAACACGCAATATTACTACCGCGTCGTCGCTACGGCAGCGGATGGGCGGTTGCTTTACACCCCCATCATGAAAGTTTCCCTTTTCGAAATTGTGCTTGCGAGTGAACCTAACCTCTCGCTTGAAATAGAGATCATCCCAAACCCATCATCAGCCAGTCAAATGCAGATCCGTACCACCGGACAAACGACGCAAATAGCAGAACTGACGCTGACGGACGTTTCGGGCAGGACATTGAGCAGTCGCAAGATGACGATCAGCCAGACACCCGCCGTATTCCTGCCCACCCAGCTCACCACCGGTATCTACTTCCTGAAAGTGAGCATCAATGGCAGGAGCACAGTCAAGAAATTGGCGATTCAATAAGGATTATTTCTTGACAAACCTGCCCGTATGCACGGCGCCGTCGGCGTAAGCGACTTTTGCCACATACATTCCGCCAGGCAATTGGCTCGTATCAATGGTTGTCGGCTCAGGTAAGGCCGTCGTATCGATCGATTTGATGACGACACATTGGCCGGCGGTGTTATACAATGCAATTTCCTTGATGGCGCCATCCGCAGAACGAACGACAAGGCTTGCTGCCACAGGATTCGGATAGATTTCAAACACCGGCAGGTCATCGAACCGCACCGCCTGAATGCTGCTGAATGCGAAAGTTTTGTCTTTATCAACCATTTTGAGGCGATACAAGTTGCCGCCTTTCTGTGGGTTAGAATGGGTGAAAGTATAAGGTTTTACCACGGCACTCTCTCCTGCGGCGGTCTTTTTACCTACTACCACCCACGACTTGCCATTGCTTTGTTGTATTTCAAAATAGTCGCTGTTCGTTTCCGCGCTCGTCGACCATTCAAGTACCGCCGTTCGACCTTCCTTTTTCGCCGTAAATGCGATCAGCGTCACCGGCAGCGCCACACAGGCCGCATCCACTGCCTCCCGCGTCTCGCAATCGCCGAGGTTGTTCTCGATCAGCACCTGGTCTGCCGTTTTGGTTTTGAGTATCGCGCAGAATTTAGCGGTAGCGCAGGTTTCCAGCACTGCATTATCGGCAATGGTAATGGTGCCGCCAATGCTGTTGAGGTTAGTCAAACCGTCGAGGCTTGTCAAAAGTGAGTCCTCTGCCAGCAACAAGCCCCCACCGATGCTTTGCAGCGCGGCAAGGCCACTAAGGGTAGCCAAACTATCATTATGAGTTATTGACAAAGAATCTGTTATCGAAGTGAGGTTATTCAAACCGGCCAACGATTTGAGGCTCGGGTTTGCTTCCACAAAGAGGCGATCGACCGTCGTCAGACCGGTTAAGCCCTGCAAATCAGGCAGTAAAAGGTTCATAGCCACTACCAGGGTCCCCTCCTGTCCGAGCGCCTGGAGATTACTCAGGCCTGCAAGGCTCGTCAATGAAAAGTTATAAATCAGCGCCAAATCGCCGTCGATGGATGCCAGCGAGGATAGCCCGTCCAGATTTTGCAATGCAAAATTGAGGGCGATCTGCACCCCCAGACTTCCAACAGAGGTAAGTCCATTCAGCCCGTCGAGGTTTTCCAACGCCCCATTGAGCGTGATCACCAACTCGTTGCCAAGCGACGGCACGTTCTGCAAGCCATCCAGGGTCGTTAGAGAAGCATTGGCATACAAATACAAACCGCCGCCAATGGAAGAAAGGCTACTCAATGCAGAAATGGTCGTCAGGCTATCACTGTCGCCAATCGTGAGATGGCTGCCAATGGAAGTCAGCTGATTGAGTCCGCCCAGGTTTTGAAGAAACAAGTTGTATTCCAGAAAGAGCTCGCCTCCGATCGAAGTCAACTGATTAATGCCTTGCAAGTTCAGCAGGCTGTCATTGAAATCGATGTAAGTGTTACCTCCTACCGAACTGAGGCCATTCAGGCCCGCCAGGTTCTTGATCGAATAGTTATTCGTGATTTCGAGGTCGCCGTTAATCTGCGTAATGCTTTCCAGCCCGGCAAGCGAGGCAAGGTTCGTATTAAAACCAACGCGGACCGAGTTGGCGACCGAAGCAATCGTGAGATCGTTGATGGAGGTCAAAGAGTCGGTCGTACCGATGATCAGCGAACCGCCCACCGCGCCGATGTTCCCGATCCCCGCCAGGTTTTTAAGTATCAGGTTCCCATCGATAATCAGGTCTCCGGGCACAATGGTGAGCCCTCCGAGCCCTGCGAGGCTTTCCAAAACCGGGTTATCGTATATTTCTACCACTGAACCTACCGAGGTGATCGTAAGGTCGGCGATCGACTTCAACGAATCACTCTCCGCTATTACCAGTGAATCGCCTATGGAAACGATGTTCTTGATTCCCGCGACATCTTTCAGAACAACATTGGAATCGATCACCATGCTACCCGTCACTGCGGTAAGCCCTTCGAGCCCCGTAAGGCTTTCCAATAACGGGTTACCATATATTTTTACCGAAGAACCGACCGAAGCAATGTTATCCAGGCCTGCAAGCGTGGTCAGCAACGGGTTGTTTCGGACGGTAATACTCCCGCCCACGCTCGTAAGCGAATTTAGCGTGCTAAGATCCGCGATATCAGCCCCTTCGATCGTGAGATCTCCCGGCAGGTTCACGCAGCCCGGATTGTTGGTAACAAAATTATCGAGCGTCGCCTGGTCGCTGATAACGAGGTCGGTGGGACATTGTGCGAGTACGGCAAATGGCAGCAATGCCACCAGCAGGAGGTAGAATTTTTTCACAAAAAGAAGGGTTTGTGTTTACTAAAAGATTTTCAGGCGATTATAGCTAAAAACCTTTGAAACACAAACCCTTGTCCGTAGTATTAGTTTTAAATTTATGTACCGGCAGGTATTGTCGGGTGTGGTCAGCAATGGTCAGGTATTGTCAGATATGATCAGGTGTGGTCAGCAATGGTCAGTTACTCTAAGCTAATGCGACTTCGACCAGACTTGACAATACGTGACTACGCTTGACAATACCCAACTACACTTGACAACACATGACCACACTCGACAATACGTGACTACACTTGACAATACCTGACCACACCTGACAATACTTGAAAAGTGAAAATTTCCGGTCAGCGGTCTAGTTTGAACGGGAGTTTTCCAGGCGGGTATTGTTCCTGTTGTGTTTGAGAATAACGTCCTTCACGCCTTCGCAAAGGTTTTTGATGCGGTGGTAAGCATCGCGGCTGTTTTCATCCTTGTCGAGGTAAATCATCACCTCACCTGGCGACGATTCTACGGTGATCCTGGTCTGGTCCGGCAATACGGTAATAATTTTAGAGTCCTTCTCCGGATCGATCCGCACCGTCGAAAGCTGGTCGTTCAGAAACCTGCTCACATCAGCCGACAGGTTATCATCGAATTGCGCCCTGAAACGGTAGTAATCGTCTTCATCCTTGACGGCAATGCTCACATCCCCGTTGTTGTTGCAGGACACCAGCATAGCGAGCACAACCATTTGACAGATCAGTAGTAATTTCATTTTCATAGCTAAAAATTGTTTTACAAGGTACTATGCAATATACAGTACTGATTTTAAATCTGCAACAGCGATGTGATGAGCGGCGGTGCGTGGGCAAAGTACAAGCTACGAAAAAGGCGTTCTGCTGCGATTGTAAGGTGTTTTATATTAAATTGGCTCAAACAAATCCTGTAACCGTCTTGAAAACAAACTTACTTCACTCCTTGATTTGCCGGTTCATGAAGCAGCCGTGCATGACGCTATTCCTCTTTTTGGCCATCCTCATGGGCGCGAACGTACACGCGCAAACCACCCCAAAAGAAGATTCCCTCTACATCCGCGAACACTATACCAAAATCGAGCGGCAGATACCGATGCGCGACGGTGTGAAGCTTTTCACCTCCATTTATCTGCCGAAGGATATTTCAAAAAGCAAAACCTACCCTATCCTGCTCAACCGCACGCCGTACAGTGTGGCACCATACGGTGAAAGTTTATACAAAACCTCGCTCGGGCCGAGCATGCTCTTTGCGCGGGAGGGTTATATTATTGTATACCAGGATGTAAGAGGCAAACTAATGTCGGAGGGCGATTTCGAAGCTTACCGTCCGTTTATCCCTGTCAAAAAAGGTAAAACGGATATCGACGAAAGCTCCGACACTTACGATACGATCGAATGGCTCATTCAAAACATCGAGGGAAATAATGGCAAAGTGGGCACCTGGGGCATTTCGGCACCAGGGTACTACGCTACCATGACAGCCGTGGACGCGCATCCGGCACTGAAAATCGCTTCGCCGCAGGCACCGGTTACCGACTGGTTCATGGGCGACGACCGGCACCACAACGGCGCATTTTTCCTGATGGGCACATTTGCATTCCTGTCCTCTTATGGCGCACCGCGGCCTGTACCCACGCCCAAGGCCTCGCCGCAATATGCAGCATACGGCACGCCGGATTCCTACGAGTTTTACAAGAAAATGGGTCCGCTGAAAAACTTCAACGAACAGATTTTCAAAGGGCAGAACCGCATCTGGAACCAGATGATGGAAAATGAAACCTACAACGATTTCTGGAAAGCGCGCACGCCGGTGCCGCATTTGAAGAATGTCAAACCGGCCGTGATGGTCGTGGGAGGCTGGTTCGACCAGGAAGATTTGTACGGGCCGCTGAAAACGTATCAGGCCGTTTCCTCCCAAAACCCGCAAACACCCAACTGGCTCATTATGGGCCCGTGGATTCACGGCGGCTGGGCGCGCGGCACGGGGGAATCGCTCGGAAATATCCGCTTTGGTGCCAAAACCAGCACATTTTACCAAAAGGAAATCGAGCTCCCGGTTTTCAATCATTACCTGAAAGACCAGCCCGATCCTAACCTCCCGAAAGCCTACATTTTCGAAACGGGTGCAAACGAATGGCGCAAATACGACCAGTGGCCGCCGAAAAACACCGTGGAGAAAAAGCTCTACCTGCATCCGGACGGCACATTATCGTTCTCGCCCACAATGACTACCATGCAAGTAGGCGCAAAACCGGCGTTCCATCAATACCTCAGCGACCCCGACAAACCCGTACCGTACACTTCGGAAATCCGCATTATCCGGGGCAGCGATTTTATGTATGAAGACCAACGCTTCGCCGCCTCGCGCCCGGATGTGCTCGTGTACGAGTCAGAAGTTTTGAAAGAAGACCTAACCATTTCCGGTAATGTATTTGCCGATCTTTTCGTGTCCACCACGGGCACCGACGCCGATTTCGTAGTAAAACTCATCGATGTTTACCCCGGCGACGCGCCGAACGACAGCCCTGTTAATCCAAATATGAAAATGGGAGGCTTCCAGCTGCTGATCCGCGGCGAGGTAATGCGCGCCAAATTCCGGAAAAGCTTCTCGAAGCCCGAGCCTATGACGCCCGGCAAGATCGAAAATGTGAAATTCGATATGCAGGATGCCGCGCACCGTTTCAAAAAGGGGCACAGAATCATGGTGCAGGTGCAAAGCTCGTGGTTCCCGCTCGTGGACCGCAACCCGCAGAAGTTTGTAAATATTTACAAAGCCAATGCATCCGATTTCCAGAAGGCAACACACCGGGTTTACCTCTCGGGCCAGGCATCCTCGTACGTGGGCGTGCGGGTGGTCGAGTAGCGCGCGTCAGGCGAGTTTTTTCAATGCAATAGTGAAAGTGCTCCCTGCTCCCAGCTCGCTTTCAACGGTAAGCGTACCGTCCTGGGCTTCCATGAATTCGCGGCTGATCGCGAGGCCCAGGCCGGTACCCTCTTTGGTAGAGCCCGGCACCCGGAAATAGCGGTCAAAAATCTTATCCTTGTATTCCTGTGAAATACCCTGGCCGCTGTCGGCAACGGCAATGCGCACTGTTTGCGCGTCTTCTTCCAGGATAATGCGGATGCTGGAATGGTCGTAGGAATAGCGGATCGCATTCGAAACCAGGTTGGTAAGCACCCAAGCGGTTTTCTCCGAATCGGCCAGTATGCTGGATTGCACGCCATGATCCTCGATTTGGAGGCGGATATCCCGGCTTTCGGCCTGGGTTTCGTTGGCTGCGATGGCATATTGCACGATTTCGCGCGGCGAACTGCCTGCGATATTGAGCTGTATTTTACCGCTTTCCACCTGGGTAATGTTCAGCAGTTCGCCGGTGATTTTCAACAGGCGGTCGGCGTCCTCGCGGATGCTGTCGAGCAGGCTGCGCTGTTCCTCGTTGGTATCGCCTACCCGTTCGTTACGAAGCAGGTCGAGGGTTATTTTAATGGAAGAAATAGGCGTTTTAAGCTCGTGCGAGACGTTGGCGATGAAATTCGTTTTGGCAAAATCCAGCTCTTTGTACGGCGTCACATTACGCAGAATGATCACGTGCCCGATCGAGCGGGGCTGTTGCTCACCGGTTGGGACGATGGAAATATCGACGTATTCCTTTTCGAAATAGCTTTCCTTGTCGTCGGCGTAGATTTTCATGGCAGCACTTTGCCCATTGGCCTTCGCCTGCGGTTCGAAAAGGTCTTTCACCAGCGAGCGGACGAGGTCGTTGTGCAATGCAATTTCCGCGGCATTGCGGCCTACGAGCTCGGATGCCTGCAATCCGGTTACCTTCCGGGCCACTTCATTGGCAAATATCACCTTCCGGTTTTCATCGAGGCCTATTACCGGGTCGTGCATGTTGTCGATCAGCGTCTCCACCCGCTTTTTCTCGATCATCAGCCTGGCCAGATTACTGCTGTTATACTCTTCCAGCTTCTCAGCCATGGTATTGAACGACTGCGCCAGTTGCCCGTATTCGTCGCGGCTCCCGAAATGCACCCGTTCGGTATAGTTCTCGTTGGCAATCTGCCGGATACTTTCCGTGAGCTCGCGGATCGGGTTGGCAATGTTGCCAGGCAAATTCACGAACAATGTGAACGCCACAATGAAGCACAATGTGCCTGTGATCCCGATCCACACCATCGAGCTTTTGGACGTTTGGCTCGCAATGTGGCTTTTCCGGTTGATGGCGTCGAGGTTAATACTCATGATTTCCAGCGCATCATTTCGGATCAGATCCACGGTTTCCTTGTCACGCACATTGGCTTTCAGTATTTCAAAATGGCCTGCCAGCTGAGCGGTAAGTTCTTTCTCCCCGATTTCCGTGATATTCTTCTGCTGGGCTTCGAGGTTCTTTTTAAATACATCCAACGCCCCTGCGTGCACTTCCAGCTCGTCGAGTGCACGGAGCATCTGCCGTGTGTATTCCAGCGAGTTATGATTGGCGATGAGGATATTGCGCGAGTCGGCCGAAAGCAGGCTCACCTGCCTGATCCCCACCACGGCGAGCACCGTGATCATGGCGAAAAGCAGGCCTATACCCATCCTCAGTTTGGTTTTGATTTTCATTTCAGGAAAGTATTACGAGGTCAATGTCGGAAGAAGACATTTTATTTAAAAGCCCGTTGAACACATTCGTGGCCAGAATCACCTTGAAAAGGTTCAAATGCGGCTTCCCTATGCATATGGTCGTGATCTTGTTCTTTTCGGCCACTTCCACGATCGTTTTGGCAATGCTGCCGCTCTCCATTTTGATCACATTCCCACCCAGCTCGGTGGCCAGTTTGAAATTGTTGATCAAATGCCGCTGCTTCGCCAGTCCGATCCTGCTCGCCGACTCGCCGGGCGTTTGCACGTACAGCAAAAACCAGCTGCTATGGTAGTAATTGGCCAGTCGCGCTGTTTTGCGGATCACATTGCGGGCCGTCTTTTCGTTGCTGCTAATGCACGCCAGAAAACGCTCGTGTTTGAGCGCCATACCTGGCTGGATTTCGCTTTCCACTTTCCGCTCCACTTGGGAAGCCACTTCTTTCAGCGCCAGTTCGCGGAGTTGGAGAATGTGCTGCGGTTTGAAGAAGTTCTGTAAAGCAGCCTGTATCTTCTCCTCCCGGTAAATCTTCCCTTCTTTCAAACGGGTAATGAGCTCGTCGGCGGTGAGATCGATATTCACCACCTCGTCGGCCAGGCCCAGTACCTTGTCGGGAATGCGCTCGGCCACTTCCACGCCGGTAATCTCCCGCACTTCCTGGTTCAGGCTTTCGATATGCTGGATATTCACCGCCGAAATCACGTTGATCCCCGCTTCGAGAATATCCAGCACATCCTGCCACCGCTTGGCATTTTTACTCCCCTCGATATTGGAATGCGCCAGTTCATCCACGATCACCACCTCCGGCCGGAGGGTAATCACTGCCTGCACATCGAACTCTTCCAGCTCCTTCCCTTTGTAAAACAGCTGCCGCCGCGGGATCACCGGTAACCCTTCCAGCAGCTCGTGGGTTTCTTTGCGGTTGTGGGTTTCGATATAGCCAATCTTCACGTCGATGCCCGTACGCAGGAGCGCATGGGCTTCCTGCAACATGCGGTAGGTCTTGCCTACCCCGGCGCTCATTCCGATGTATATCTTGAATTTGCCCCTCCTCGACTTTTTGATCAGTTCCAGGAAATGTTCGGCGCTGGTTTCCATTTTTTTTGAGTTGAGAGTTGCGGGTTTATTAGTTGTAAGCCGTAAGCTGTAAGCCGTAAGCTATAAGTAGTAGGCCGTAAGCTTATAGCTTATAGCTTACAGCTTATAGCTTATAGCCCTCCTAGCAGCTACTAACGTTGAGTTGTTTCAAATGGATTTTATATAAAACATCGGGAACGATGTCCGCAGGCAGCGGCGAGGGCGCGTTTCTGGTTTTCGTCCACACATTGGCATACACAAACACATTCTCGATCAGCAGCTTCACCATCGCGTCGCCTTCGCGGTACACTTTTTCCGCAAGGCCGAAACAGCTTCGCGCCGCCCGGAAATGCCGGTGTTCCATCGTGTTTTTCGTGCAAGCCGACAGGTAATGGATTGATGAATGGATAGAATTGAAAGTATGTGCTGATACTGCCGCGCAATCCGCTCCGGCCACGACAGGAAGTTCATTTCTGAGCAGGTTGATGATTTGTAACTGGGTAAACATGGTTATATGGGGTTAGAAACCGGACAAGGACGAGTCCCGTCCGGCTGATGTTCAGTTTAATGCAAAGGTCAACGCGGTGGTCAGGTAGGTTTTGTTTTTGGATAAATCATTGCCCTTGCCATTGAATATCGCATCGCGGCTGGCGAGGTTACGCGCCTCGATGCGCCACATGACCTGCGGGGAGATATGATAATCGAAGTTGAGCGACGTTCCGAATGTCTGGAAGCCATTGTCTGTGCCTGTGGCGATAATCACACCGTTTTTATCATGGTAGTACTCGCCTCTGGCAGCAATATTGATTTTCGAAGAAGGCGAAAAACGCAGGATCATCACCGGCACGTAAACCGTGTTGTAGGCGCTGCTGCCTTTCGCTTTCTGTTCGCTGCCAATGTCGAAGCCAGTGGTAAGGCCCCATTTATCCGATAGCTGGAATACCCCGTAAATGTTGTGGTAATACCGCATTTGCCGTGTGCTATCCGGCTTGTCGCTGCCGATGAATGTGCTGTAATTCAGCGTTACAGCGGCGGTGGGCTTAAAAGTCACCTGTGTCCCGAATGCGGGCGTCGAGTTGCCATCTACCCGTTGAATGCGCTGCCAGCCATTGAGATAGGTCGCCGCGAGGTACCATTTCGAATCCTGGCTGGTATATCCCAATTTTACGCCGGTTTCGAAATAGGGCGTATTTTCTGCTACTAAACTGCGCGTCAGAGCCCAGTTATCCTTCCCGATCGCGCTCTCAAAACCGATATGCGACGGCATAATACCCGCGTCGAGCCAGAGGTTATGATTTTTTGCAATCTTCACGCCCGCATTTGCTTCGAATACGTTTTTCAACACACCTGGTTCCGCGGCGTAGTTCGCATTCACATAAGTACCGGCCGCCATTGCGAGGTTCGCACGCACGCGGTCGCCCGTGTATGAGCCCTTCAGAAACGCCAGGTTCAGGTTCACCTCGCCGGTGCGGTTGTGGTTATAAATAAAACCGGGCATCGTATGGTTGTCGTTCTTACGGAAATCGTGCAGGTAATACGACTCCACATAAGCGCTCACCGCGAATGGCGATGTGTTAGTACCCACAGCGACCGAATCCTGGGCATTGGCGTGTGAAACGGAGGCAATGGCAAGCGCACTTAAAATCAAGGTTTTCATAAAAAGGTAAGCTGTTCAATCATAGCCGCGCGGTAAGAACAAGCGCAGCCCGCTGCGACGGCACTGGAAACGGGCGGCGTTTTAATGGGCTATTTCAGTTGATCAAGCGCAAGGTTCAGTTTCAGCACGTTGATTTTCGCCGGGCCAAACAACCCAAGTAACGGTCCGTTAATATGCTCTTTCACTAGCTGTTGCAGTTGCTGCGTCGGTACGTTGCGTAGCTTGGCTATGCGTTCTACCTGCACCAATGCCGCTTTTTCAGAAATATCGGGGTCAAGCCCGCTACCGCTCGCCGTCACCAGCTCCACGGGGATATTCGCCTTTTTCACACCGGGGTTATGCACCAGGAATGTATCTATGCGGGCCTGCACCACGCCCAGGTACTCCTCGTTGGAAGGACCTTTGTTGCTACCACCGCTGCCGGCAGCATTATAGCCCACCGCGGAAGGCCGCGAGTTGAAGTACTTGTCATCGGTAAACGACTGCCCGATATTGGCATAATACCGTTTGCCATTTTGTTCGATCACCTCACCTTTGCCCCGGTTGGGAAAGAGCTGGGCCACGCCCAAAATCACCAGCGTATACACGCCTGAGAAGAATATCAGCGTCACGATCGTCAACCGGATCGCTGGGAGAATGTGTTGTTTCATGGTTTTGAAATTTTTATTTTTGAGAAAAAACAAATGTTATGGACGCTGTGTTAAAGATTCAATCTTCGGAATTCACGGATGAATTGATCGAGAAGATCAAGGGATTGATTCGTGGGAAAGAAAACTCTGAGATCACAATCAGCATTAGTGAACATTCATCCAAAGGCATCCTTCGCGAGGAAACCCGTGAAGAATATTTTTCCCGTTTAGAGAATGCCATTGACAATTTAGAAAAAGGTAATGTGGTCACTCTCAGCAGAGATTACGAGCAATAATTCTAAAACCAAACACTCACAATCAAATCAATCGCCTTAATCCCTACAAAAGGCACCAGCACCCCGCCCAATCCGTAAATCAGCAAGTTCCGTCTCAGCAGTGCACTGGCCCCGATGGGTTTGTACGCAACCCCTTTCAACGCTAATGGAATAAGCAGTGGAATAATGACGGCATTAAAGATGATCGCCGACAAAATTGCGCTTTCGGGTGTATGGAGGCGCATGATGTTGAGGCCTTGCAGGGCCGGAATGGATGCGATGAATAGCGCAGGCACAATGGCGAAGTATTTGGCGACGTCGTTGGCGATGCTGAATGTCGTGAGCGTACCGCGCGTCATAAGCAATTGCTTGCCTATTTCGACGATTTCGATCAATTTGGTCGGGTCGTTGTCCAGGTCGACCATGTTACCGGCTTCTTTCGCGGCTTGGGTACCGGAGTTCATGGCTACACCTACATCGGCTTGCGCGAGGGCAGGTGCGTCGTTGGTACCGTCGCCCATCATGGCCACCAGTTTCCCTTTTTGCTGCTCGGCTTTGATATAATTCATTTTGTCCTCGGGCTTGGCTTCGGCAATGTAGTCGTCGACCCCGGCTTTTTCGGCGATAAATTTGGCTGTTAGCGGATTGTCGCCGGTTACCATCACGGTTTTTACGCCCATTTTACGAAGCCTTTCGAAACGTTCCTGAATGCCGGGCTTGATAATATCCTGCAACTCAATCACCCCGATTACCACCTCATTTTCAGCCACTACCAACGGCGTACCGCCATTGCTCGAAATGTCCCGCACTTTCTCCGCGATATCGGCCGGAAATGCATTGCCTGCTTTCTCGCTCAGTTTACGGATCGCGTCCGACGCGCCCTTGCGAATGCGCGTGTCCAGGAAGTTCACGCCGGAGCTTCGCGTTTCAGCGGTGAACTCGATGAACGTCGGGTTTTCGACGCGTAGCTGGTCAGGATGCAGATCAGCCAGTTCAATAATCGATTTGCCTTCAGGCGTTTCGTCAGCGATAGAGCTCAATGCAGCTGCTTTGATGAAGTAGCTTTTATCGATGCCATTTGCAGGCCAGAAATTGGTCGCTTTGCGGTTCCCGATGGTGATCGTACCGGTTTTGTCAAGCAGCAAAGTGTCGATATCACCCGCCGTTTCCACGGCTTTACCACTTTTGGTGATTACATTGGCACGCAATGCACGGTCCATACCGGCAATACCGATGGCCGAGAGCAAGCCACCGATGGTGGTCGGGATAAGGCAAACGAACAGCGAAATGAATGCGGCAATGGTGATGGGCGTGTTAGCGAAATCACCGAAGGGTTTCAATGTGATGCACACAATGATGAATACCAGCGTAAAACCGGCCAGCAGGATCGTCAATGCAATCTCGTTCGGTGTTTTCTGGCGGCTGGCGCCTTCTACGAGTGCGATCATTTTGTCGAGAAAACTTTCGCCCGGTTCGGTGGTTACTTTTACCTTAATACGGTCGGAAAGGACTTTGGTACCGCCGGTGACGCTGCTTTTGTCGCCACCTGCCTCCCGGATCACGGGCGCGGACTCGCCTGTAATAGCGCTTTCGTCGATGGTCGCAAGCCCTTCAATGATCTCACCGTCGGTAGGGATGATATCACCGGCTTCGCACAGGAAAATGTGGCCCTTGCGTAGCTGAGAGGAAGGAACGACTTTAATTTCATTGACATACATTTCACCCACAGTCTGGATCCATTTGGCAGGTGTCTCCTCGCGGGTCTTACGCAGGCTGTTGGCCTGTGCTTTACCACGTGCTTCGGCAATGGCTTCGGCGAAATTGGCAAACAGGAGGGTAAGCAAAAGGATCAGGAATATCACGATGTTGTAAACTATGCTACCCTGCGACTTTTCACCGGATATGACCCAGATATTCACGATCAGCATGACAAACGTACCGATCCAGACGGTGAACATCACCGGGTTGCGGAACATGATCCGGGGGTTGAGCTTCACAAAAGATTGCGCCAGCGCTTCCCGTACGAGGTCTCCCTGGAAGAGGGATGTATTTTGAGCTTTCATTTCTGCTATTCTTTTAATTATTGCATTGAAAAATATTCGGCGATCGGCCCGAGGGTCAATGCGGGAAAGAAGGATAATGCGGTGATGATCACGATCACGGCGAACACCATGATACCGAATGTGCCCGTATCGGTTTTGAGCGTTCCGGCGCTTTCAGGGACGTGCTTTTTGGATGCGAGAATACCCGCAATGGCTACCGGGCCGATAATCGGGATAAACCGTGAAAGGATGAGCACGATACCGCAGCTGATGTTCCACCACGGCGTATTATCGCCCAGGCCCTCGAAACCACTACCGTTGTTGGCGGCCGAGGAAGTATATTCGTACAGCATCTCGCTAAACCCGTGGAAGCTTGGGTTATTTAACGTGCCGGCCGTCAGTTCGGGCATCGAAACACCCAATGCGGTAGCGGCCAGGATTAGCAGCGGGTGCAGCAAGGCAACGATCATCGCGATCTTCATCTCCCGTGCTTCAATCTTTTTCCCCATCAATTCAGGCGTACGGCCCACCATCAAACCACTGATAAACACGGCCAGGATTATGAATATGTAAAAGTTAAGAATCCCCGCACCCGCGCCGCCGTAAAATGCGTTGGTCATCATGGACAGCATTTGGGTCAACCCGGAGACGGGCATGAAGCTGTCGTGCATGGAGTTGACAGACCCCGTGGAGATAACGGTGGTGGCTATACTCCAAAATGCAGAGGCAGTGGTACCAAACCTGGTCTCTTTCCCTTCCATCGCGCCCGAGCCCATATCTACACCCATTTGTGCGATTTTAGGGTTGCCGTGCAGCTCGGTGACGATCGTCGGGATGGTCAACAGCAAAAAGCCGAGCGTCATCACACCGAAGATCATCCAAGACAACCTCTTTCTTCTTACATAGTAACCCAATGCAAAAATCATCGCCAGCGGGATGATCATCTGCCCGAACATTTCGGTCATATTGGTTGTGTATGTAGGGTTTTCCAGCGGGTGCGCCGAGTTAGCCCCAAAAAAGCCACCACCATTGGTACCCACGTGTTTGATCGGCACGAATGCAGCCACCGGGCCGGTCGAAACCTGGACGGTATCGCCCTGCATGGTGTACATGGTGTCTTTGCCGTTGAATGTCATCGGCGTACCGTTGGCTAGCAGGACCAATGCAATCACAAATGAAACGGGCAGGAGAATGCGGGTGCAGGATTTTACAAAAAGATCGTAAAAATTGCCCAGCTTGTCGGTTGTGCGCTCTTTGAGGGCGATGATCACGACGGCCGCGGCGGCCATACCCGTGCCTGCGGTTACGAATTGCAGGAACATCAGAAACAGCTGCCCAAGATAGCTCATGCCCGTTTCGCCCGAATAGTGTTGCAAGTTACAGTTGACGACGAACGAAATGGCCGTATTAAATGCCAGATCAGCAGATTGCGACGGGTTACCATCCGGATTGAGCGGGAGCCAGCCCTGGTTCATCAGCACAAACATGCCCAGGAAGAACCACACCATGTTGATCGTCAGCAATGCGAACAAATGCTGTTTCCAGTTCATCTCTACATTCGGGCGGATACCGCTCAAACGGTAAAACCCTTTTTCCAAAGGGCCAAAAACGGGATCGAAGAGTGTTTTTTCTCCTCCATATACTTTCGCAATGTATTTACCGAACGGCACTGCCAGGGCGACCGTACCGACGAATAATGCGATTATACCAAATAATTCAGTGTTCATTGGATTGGGTGTTTTTTAGAATTTTTCAGGCTTCACGAGCACATAGCACATGTACACGAAGACCAGGATCGAGACGATGAATAGCGCGAGCATGATTTCAGATCTTTTCGAAATAGTGAACGGTTTTGTAAAACAGGGCGAAGCTTAGTGCGCCGGCTGCCAGAAGAAGGAGTGTTGTCATGATTTCTAAAATTTTTATAAACTCATGACAGCATATAGCAACTCCTATTCCGTCGACTCAAGTCGACGGCAAGGTGCTGATTTACAATCAGATGCTTTGAAAATGATTTTTCGAGCATGAAAAAAGCTTATCAAAATGATAAGCTTTTTTATCAGAATGGAAATGCTGGCACTATTGTGTGCAATCAGAGTTTGTACTCGTCGATCTTGCGGTAGAGCGTAGCGATACCTATTTCGAGGAGCCTTGCGGCTTCGGCTTTATTGCCGTTGGTGTAATTAAGGACTTTTTGCAAATGCAGTTTTTCGGAGCTCGCCAGCGAAAATGCCGACATGTTTTTACCGCCGTCCTGCCTTGGATGCTGCATTTCAAATGGCAGGCTCTCGATATCCAGCACCGGGCCGTCGGTGAGGATCACGCTCCGTTCGATCACATTTTTAAGCTCGCGGATATTGCCGTTCCAGGGGTTCTTTTCCAAAGCCTGAATAAAGCCCGGCGAAAGCGCAGTAATCTTCTTGTTGGTTTTCAATGCAAACTGCGTGGCAAAACTGTTCGCAAGCGCGGCTATGTCGGCGGTGCGCTCCCGTAACGCGGGCAATGTGATCTGGAAAACCGAAAGCCGGTAAAAAAGATCGCTGCGGAATTCGCCCGCTTCTATTTGCTTGGGTAAATCGCGGTGCGTAGCGGCAATCACCCGCACATTCACTTTGGTAGGATGGGTTTCCCCTATCTTGATAAATTCTCCCGATTCGAGCACACGCAGCAACTTGGCCTGTAACTCCGGCGCCAGTTCCCCTATCTCATCGAGGAAAATGGTACCGTTATTCGCTTCTTCGAAAAGCCCCTTTTTGTCGCGCACAGCACCTGTGAATGCGCCTGCCTTATGCCCGAACATCTCGCTTTCCAGCAAGTCCTTCCCAAATGCCGAGCAGTTGATGGCCACAAACGACTTTTTACCCCGGTTGCTGGCCTGGTGAATAGACTGCGCGAACACCTCCTTACCCGTACCTGTTTCGCCCAGCAGGAGCACTGTCGTGTCCGTGGGCGCCACGCGGCGTGCGAGGTCGATGCAGGCCAGCAGGTTTTTGGATTTGCCGATAATAGCATCAAATGACCGCCTCTCGCCCAGTTGCTTTTCCAGACTGACCACCCGGCGGTTTAGTTCCGTTTTTTCAATGGCTTTGTACAACAGCGGAATGATCTTATTGTTGTCGTCGCCCTTGGTAATGTAATCGAATGCACCGTTTTTGATTGCCTGCACACCGTCGGGAATGTTTCCGTAGGCCGTCAGCAGGATCACTTCCAGCAGAGGGTATTTCTCCTTCAAGGCTTTCGAAAATTCCACGCCATTCCCGTCCGGCAGCTTCACATCACAAAGTACCACATCGATATCCGACTGGTCGAGCTTTTTCCAGGCCGTTTTAATATCCCCCGCTTCGATCACCTCAAAGCCTTCCAGCTTGATCACGCGGGCCATCAGGCCACGCAGTTTTTCCTCGTCGTCGACGATTAGTATTTTTTTCATAGCGCAGGCCAAAGCCAGGGGAGTAAACCCTTGGTTAAAAGTCAATGATAATAATTAGGATGCAGGCAATAGGCCCAATAGTCGTACATCACCCTGATCCTTGCTTTCAGTTCTTCGAAGCTATTCTCCTTTTTGAAAAAACCCTGAATGGTCGATTCATAGGCGGTTTCGATTACCAGCGGGTTATCCGCCGTGCTCAGAAAAACGAACGGGATCGATTTCTTGCGCAAGTACTCGTTTTTATCGATCCGCTCGCGGAGTTCCAGGCCGTTCATGACGGGCATGTTGATATCGCAAATGATCAGGAATGGCTGGTCGCGGGTGGTTTCGAGGTAAAGCAGGGCTTCAACGCCGTTACTGAAAAACAAAAGCTCGTTGGGAATATCGAGCTCCTCAACCACGCTTTTAATTAGAAACTGATCATCGGCGTCGTCTTCGATCGAAATAATGGGTCCTCTGATTGACATTGCCCGTAGCTTAATGACTAAAATCCTCGTTGCAAATAAAGCAATAAATGCTTCCAATACCAATCGGCCCCGAATTGTGTCAAAATCCGCCGCGCGTAGTTTTTCATCCGTCCCGCGTAGGCTCCGGCAGGGAGCCGGCCCTTAGTTTTGCATCAGAATCAAAATCAGCCATGAAAACAAATCAAACCATGAAAAAACAACTTCTAACACTGTTAACAGTGGCAGCGATGTTCACAAGCTGCACCGACCATGATGCTCCTGTTGGCGCAACCAACTACCATCTCGACGAAACTTCGGTAGCGGAGTGGAAAGGTTACCTCAAAACGGGTTACTTCAATGAAGGTACACTCGACGTGGAAAGCAACAGCCTGGTGATCGAAGGAGGAAAAGTAAAAAGCGGGGCATTCACGCTCCCGCTTTCATCGATTGTCAACCTGAACCTGCCTACCGACGAGTTGAAACACCAACTGGTACACCACCTGCAAAGCCCCGATTTCTTCAATATGGCGCTCCATCCGAACGTCACTTTTGAAATCATGAGCGTAGCACCCTATACGGGAACCGAGGCTGGTGTGGTTTCCGGCGCAAATTTCGAGGTGACAGGTCATTTAACACTGTTAGGCAAGAGTAATCCGGTCACATTCCCTGCCCGGATCGATCTGAACGGCGACTCCTTCAAATTAGAGGCAATCACGACGTTCGATCGCACACTATGGGGCATGACTTATGCCACAGAACCCGGCCTGCCGGACGATGCGTCCATCAAACCGGGTATCGAGGTCCATCTGAAACTCTCTGGCAACAAAAGCTAACTGAGAGAGACCTGTACACACCAAGCCGCCGCAGATCTGCGGCGGCTTTTCAGTTTTAGAGGAACATTCCCCCCGAAACTTCGATCCGCTGACCGGTAATCCAGCGCGCGTCCTCCGAACACAGGAACGCCACCACGCCGCCAATATCGTTGGGCTCGCCCACACGCCCCAGCGCCGTAATGCTGCTGATAAAGTCGGTCATGCCCGGGTGGCTGTCGAACGACTCGCTGTTGAAATCGGTATAAATCGCGCCCGGCGCCAGCGCATTCACGGTAATGCCGCGGCTGCCCAATTCTTTGGCCATGTAACGGGTGAGCGTGTCGATCGCACCCTTCATGGATGCGTAGGCCGCGTAACCGGGCGTAGAGAAGCGCGCGAGGCCTGTGGAGAGGTTCACGATCCGTCCGCCGTCTGCGAGGAGCGGTAATGCCTTTTGCGAAAGGAAATAAACGCCTTTTAAATGTACGTTCATCAGATCATCAAAATCCTGCTCACTGGTTTCAGGAAATAGAGAAGGGCGGCTGATACCCGCATTATTGATCAGAAAATCGAAAGAAACGCGGTTCCATTTGTCTTTCAGAATACCTGAAACTTGGGTAAAGAAATGATCGAAGGACTTTACATCCGCGGTATCCAGCTGAATGGCTGCCGCTTTCTGTCCCAAGGCCTCTATGGCCGCTACTACCTCGGCTGCTTCCTGCGCCTTGCTGCGGTAAACGATGATCACGTCGTTTCCTTTCTCCGCCAGGCGCAGCGCCATATTTTTCCCTAAACCACGGCTGCCGCCGGTTACCAATGCTATTTTACTTACTGATTCCATCATTTTTGCTGTTTAAAATTGATGGAACAAAGGTACCGGGCGCTAATCTGACGGATTTGCGGCTTTCAAATCAAAACTTACGAAATTCAAATCTAGGCCCTGAATGCACGCGGACTTAACGCGGTGTGCTTCTTGAAAAGGTTATTAAAATGCGAAGCCTCTTCGAAACCCAGGCTGTATGCGATCTCCGACACATTCCAGTCGGTGTGCTTCAAAAGGACCTTGGATTCCTTGATAATGCGCTCTGTAATGAGCTCGGTAGTAGTTTTGCCGGTAATTTCCTTCAAAACCTTGTTGAGATAATTGACATGGATCGAAAGCTGGTCGGCATAATCCTTGGCTGAACGCAAATTCAGCTTCTGATGCGGTGGCTCTACCGGAAACTGGCGTTCGAGCAGCTCGATGAAAAGCGATGAAACGCGTTTATAGGCATTGGTTTCGGTAAAAAGTGAGGTTGCAGGCTGCAACTTCTGCCCGAAATGAATGAGCTCAATTACATAATTGCGCAGCAAATCATACTTGTAGGCATAGTCCGACTCGATTTCCCGAAACATCTTTCTGAAAATGTATTTGATATCCTCGATCTGCTCGTCGTTGAGGAAAAAGATCGGGTTACCGCCCGGTTTAAAAACAGGTAGCTCGCGTAAACGAACGCCGCTGTTGTCCTGCGTGAGAAAATCCTCGGAGAAAATGCAGAAGAAACCCGCCTGATTTTCGTCCTGCGGCACATAACTATAGGGAATCAGCGGCGTCGCAAAAAGTAATGCATTATGTTCTATATCAATTACTTTGTCCGCATACTCCGCCCTGTTGCGACCGATAATCAGGCTGATTTTATAATAGGCCCGGCGGTTGTAGGGCATTACCCTGTTTTTCGCCGCCACACGGTACAGCTCGTCCGTCCTGAAAATATTGAAATGCCCAACCTCCTTTTGAACCTGTGCAGGTATGAGCATGGAAGTGTCCTTGTAAAACTGCTCGATCGTCGCGGATTTCGTCATAGGACAAAGTTACGAAATTCAATTGTGAATGACTGAATGACTGACTGAATGAATGAATGAATGAATGAATGAATGAATGAATAAAATAGTCATTGGGTCAGGGGTGGTCATGAATTGAGATGAGTTTAGAGAGAACAATACCTGACAAAACTTGACTACACTTGACTATACCTGACTACATTCACTCATTCAAATTTCAGTCATACTCCACAAACGCTTCATCCTTATAACACCACAACCACTTCTCCCCCGGCTCGGCTGAAGAAGCGACGGGGTGGCCGGTGCGATGAAAATGCTTGGTCATGTGCTTGGAAGGCGAGCTATCGCAGCATAAGGTGGCGCCGCAGGTCTGGCAGGTGCGCAAATGCACCCACCATCCGTCTACTTTCTTACATTCCTCGCAAACCAGCTCGTCGGCGACCTTGATCTCCTGAATATCTTCTATATGCTTACAAACCTGGCTCATTATACTTCGCTTAGATATTGGTGAACAAAACTGATCGACATCGACCCCTCGCCTACCGCCGACGTGACGCGGTTCATCGCGCCCGCGCGCACATCGCCCGCGGCAAAAATGCCCGGCGAGCTCGTTTCAAGCAGATAGGGATCGCGGTCGGCTTTCCAAACTTCCTTGAAATTTTCGTAATTCTTCATTTCGCGGCCCGTCTCGATGAAACCCTTCTTGTTTTTAATGATTTCAAGGCCTACCCATTCCGTATAGGGCTTTGCGCCAATGAAAATGAAAAGTGCGTCAGCGGGAACGGTGCGCTCCTCGCTTGTATTCAAATCCACGAGTTTCAGGCTTTCAAGATGGCCGTCGCCCTGCGCTTCCACAATTTCCGTGCAACCCAGCACGCTAATATTCTCCGTACCGGCGATCTGGTCGATCAGGTACGACGACATGGACGACGTCAGGTCATTTCTCCTGATCAGGATATACACATTGCGCGCAAACTTCGACAGGTACATCGCCGCCTGTCCGGCCGAATTACCTCCACCCAGCACGTACACATCCTTGTTTCCGCATGAGCTGGCCTCGGTGCTGGCCGCGCCGTAGTAAATGCCTTTTCCCGTAAAATCCTCTACGCCACGAGTATCCAGCTTCCGGTAGTCGACCCCCGTTGTAATCACGACGGCCTTTGCATTTACCTCGCTGCCGTCGCCTAGCACCACAGTTTTATATTTGTCCTTTAACTTAATCTCTTTCACAAACTGGGGTGAAAGGAATTCGGTCCCGAAGCGTGTCGCCTGCGTGATCGCACGCCGCGTAAGCTCTGCACCGCTCAAACCCGTCGGAAAGCCGAGATAATTTTCAATGCGGGAGCTCGTACCAGCCTGTCCGCCAGGCGCTTTCCGCTCGATCAACAAAGTACTTAAACCCTCCGAGGCGCCATATACCGAAGCCGCCAGCCCTGCCGGGCCCGCACCGATAATCACCACATCGTAAATCTGCTGTTTCGTCTTGGGATTCAAGCCAATGCGCTCTGCAATGTCGATCAGCGACGGCGTTTTGAGCAATGAACCATCCTCAAAAATCACTACCGGAAAATCGACCGGGCACAGGTTGTTACTTTGGGAAATCTGCCTGCCGGTTTCGTTCGATTCCGCATCCAGCCACAGGTAAGGCACCAGATTACCCGCCAAAAAGTCCTTGATTTCGTGCGCCTTGGGCGAAAATTGATAACCTATCACTTTAATACCCTTGAAGTCGGGGCGGTAGTTGCCCTGCCAGTCGCGGAGCAGCTCATCGATCGCCGGGTACAGTTTTTCCTCCGGCGGGTCCCAGGGTTTCATCAAATAATAATCGAGCTGCACGTCGTTGATCGCCTTAATGGCCGCTTCCGTATCCGAATAGGCCGTGAGCAGTACCCTTTTAGCGAAAGGAAACATTTTCATCGCCTTTTGAAGGAAATCCACGCCCTGCATTTCAGGCATCCGCTGATCGGAGATAAACATCGCCACCTCGTCGCCGCGGTTCTGCAATTCGAGCAGGCTTTCCATTGCCTCGGCTACGGATGTAGTGCTCAATATCCTGTATTTTTCGCGGTAGTGGGATTTCAGGTCGCGGCTGATCGCCCGGAGCACCTGCGGATCGTCGTCAATCGAAAATATAATGGGCAAAGCCATGAGAGCCTCCTTTAAATATGAGTTGAGAATTAAAATTATCCATTAAACGGGAAACATACCACAAACTCGGTACGTCCGGTTTGTGAATGCAGCGTTACGGTACCCCGATGCTGGCGCACGATCCGGTTCACGACGTCGAGGCCCAGGCCGGTGCCTTTTCCTACCGACTTGGTCGTAAAAAACGGATCGAAGATCTTGGAACGTATCTCGGCCGGAACACCCGGGCCATTATCGCACACGGTCACTTTCACAAATTCCTTATCGCGACGGGTAATGAGCGTCAGCTCCGCTTCCGGCTGATTTTCAAGCGCGTCGATCGCATTGTCGATCAGGTTTGTCCACACCTGGTTCAGCTCGCCTACCATCGCTTTGACGGGCGGTAAAGTCAGGTCAAAGTCCTCCGTGACCTTAATATTGCCCTTTTTTAGCTTGTAATTCAGCATAATGAGCGTGTTGCGAATGCCCACGTGGATATCCACGTACTCGCGCTCGCCGCCGCGGTCCATATGCGTGAAGGTTTTCACGGAGCCAACCAGCTCGGCAATGCGTTTGGAAGCCTCCTGAATATCGGCCACCATGCGCTCGGTCGTCAGGCTATTGTTGATCCAAGTCAGTACGGGCGAAAGGTCATCGTGGTTGATTTTGCTTTTCAGCATTTCCAGGTCGGCTTCCCCTACCCCGAATTCCACGAGGTTATCCGCAATGTCTTCGCATCCGTCGATATTGTTCAGGTCGAGCCAGTCGAGGATTTCGTCCTCCTTCTCCGAGCGTTTCATCATCGACAACACCGGGCGGTTGGAGTTGTTGAGCAAACTTATCATTTTACTATTTAAAAGGTCGATCTCCTCGTGCGATAAATGGATCGAAAGCAGCGATTTGAACGAATCGGGCTGCATGAGCAAATGTTCTTTCAACGACGCCGAACTGCGCACGATTGCCGCCGCGGGGTTGTTCAGCTCATGTGCGAGCCCGGCCGAAAGCTTGCCCAGCGCCATCATCTTCTCATTCTGCTGTTCGAGTTCAGTGAATTCCCGTACGCGCGACGTCATCACGATCACGAGCGCCTGCGTAAGTTCGTAATGCGAGGTCACGAGTTCCCGCAGTAACTCTTTCGGAAAAGTCATCAACTGAGCCGTTTCGAGGCACACCCCGTAAGCAATGGCTAATTTTCCGCGCGAAAACGGCAGAGCGCCCGTGACGGTGCCGGGCAAGAGTTCGGCGATAATCTGTTTGGTATTGTTTTGAAGCCGGTACAGCTCGATCCGGCCCGAAAAAATGACATGTGTGCCCACCAGCGGTTCTCCCGGCCGTATCATCATATCGCCTTCCCGCAATTCATAATGTTGGCTGCGATCTATCATCCATTGCAGCTGGTCTTCCGGTACTTCGCGAAAAACCTCGATGGCCTGCAAATCCTTTACGCCGATATCCTTCATGATAGAAACAGTGTTTATGATCAATGCGGCCAATTTCGAAATAAATCGGCATTAATGCAGCGTTTTTAAGATTTACACCCGAACATCGGTCACTACCCGTCAGGACAGTACTAATTACCCTTCGGTACGATTATTGCTCTAATTGGCTCCACAACGAACTGATAATGAAAGTGGAGCGAAAGATACACATCGGCACCTCAGGTTGGAGCTACAAACATTGGAAAGGCATTTTCTACCCCGAGACGGTAAAGCCTGCGGACTACCTGACATTTTATGCCCGGCATTTCGCCGTTTCGGAGATCAACAACAGCTTCTACAAAATGCCCACCTTGGAGATCGTCGCGAAATGGATCGATACGGTGCCGGAAGATTTCCGCTTTTGTCCCAAAATGAGCCGGTACCTGAGCCATTTGAAGAAGCTCCACGATCCGAAGGAACCCTTGGAGCGGTTTTTCAGTGTTTTCGGTCCTTTTAAAAAGCGCCTTGGTCCGGTGCTCGTTCAACTGCCCGCCAATTCGCGGTACCACGCCGACACAGCCGAAGCGTTTTATGAAGAAACCATCCAATACAAAGGCTTCCGTTTCGCGCTCGAAGTGCGGCACCCGTCGTGGTTTTCGGAGGAAAGCATTCGGCTGATGAAAAAATATCGCATTACCCTGGTTTTCTCGCAGGCCGACCGGTTCCCATACCACGAAGAAATCACCGCCAAAGACGTCTACCTGCGTTTCCACGGACCGACCTCGCTGTACAGCTCTTCCTACTCCGACGATATTCTGGAAGATTATGCCGAAAAGTTTGCTACCTGGGCCGAGGATGGACACGAAGTTTGGGCGTTTTTTAACAACGACGTCGGCGGATACGCGCTTCACAACGCTAAAAAGCTGCAAGGATTCGTCGACGCCAAGATCCACGAGCCGGCACGTTGAAAATTCCATCACTCACTAACCGCATCGCCGCCATGAGCCTTACCAAATACAACGAAAAACGTTCCTTCGACAGAACTCCCGAGCCCAAAGGCGGCAAAGCTGCCAAAGACGAGCTCATTTTCGTGATACAAAAACACGACGCCACCCGCCTGCATTACGATTTCAGACTGGAAATGGGCGGGGTACTCAAAAGCTGGGCGGTACCGAAAGGGCCGTCGACGGACCCTTCGGTGAAGCGGCTGGCGATGATGGTGGAAGACCATCCGTACGATTACAAGGATTTCGAAGGTATTATTCCGGAAGGAAACTACGGCGCCGGAACGGTGATGGTCTGGGATTTCGGCACATATGAGCCTTTGGAAGAAAAGAACGGCCAGTTGACAGGTGTTAAAGGCAAAAAAGCGCAGGAGAAACTCGCGTTGAAAGAACTGTATTCGGGCTCTTTGAAGGTGCGGCTGAATGGCAAAAAATTGAAGGGTGAATATGCTCTGGTGAAAACCAAAGGCATGGAAGAGAATGCGTGGCTGCTCATTAAGCATCGCGACAAATATGCTTCCGAAGACGACATTACCGAAAAAGACCGCTCAGCGGTCTCCCGCAGGACTTTAGATGGAATCGAAAAAGCCGGTGATGCAGTTTGGGAAAGCAATCACGAAGAGAAGAAGCCGGCAAAAAGCTCGGTTAAATCGAAATCCGCGAAAGCCGAGGCCAAAGATCCGGCGGAAGATGCAGCGACGGAAAAAAAAAGTCCGGACGTCGACATAACAGCCATTCTGAAAAAGGGTAAGAACCAAAAGTTTCCGGATGATATGCAGCCCATGCTGGCCACGCTGGTCGACGGGCCGTTTGACGATCCCGGCTGGGAATATGAGGTCAAATGGGATGGGTACCGGGCACTAGCCTACCTGAACAAAGGCGAGGTAAGCCTGCAATCGCGCAACAGGAAATCGTTCAACGACAAGTTTTACCCGATTTACCAGCAATTGCAGGAATGGAAGATCGATGCAGTTATCGATGGGGAAATTGTAGTGATCAACGAAAAGGGGCTCTCCGATTTCAATGCATTGCAAAACTGGCGGAGTGAGGCCGATGGCGAACTGGTGTACTACGCATTCGACATTCTCTGGATGGAGGGCAAGAGCCTCATTCATTTGCCGCTGAGCGAACGGAAAGCCATTTTACAAAGCATCGTGGATGAAAACAGTCCTGTCCAACTGGGTTACAGCGTAGAAGCCGATGGCAAAGCGTTTTTTGAAGCAGCGCAAAAAATGGGCCTCGAAGGCATAATGGCCAAGAAATCAGACAGTGAATATTACCCGGGCATTCGCACGCGCGACTGGCTGAAAATCAAGATCAACAAGCGGCAAGAGGTGATTATTGCGGGCTATACCTTGAACGAGGGTTCCTCCAAACTGTTCAGTGCATTGCTGCTTGCGGCTTATGATAAAGGCGAGCTGCATTATGTCGGCAAAGTGGGCACGGGTTTCAAGGAAAAACAGCAGAAGGAAATGATGGCGCTTTTCAAACCATTAATTACCAAAAAGAGCCCGTTTAAAGAAACACCCGACTACAATAAACCCTCGCGCTTCCGCCCCAACCCGCCGCACGCGAATGCAACCTGGCTGAAACCCGAGCTCGTTTGCGAGATCAGTTTTACCGAAATCACGCAGGATGGCGTGTTCAGGCACCCGTCGTTTGAGGGAATGCGGGAGGACAAATCGGCAAAAGAAGTGGTGCGGGAAGTGGAGAAACCTGCGGACGAAATCGTGGACGAGACGGAGGACACAGGGAAAGAGATCATCAGAAAGCCTGCCAAAGCCAAAAGAAAGACGCTTTTGAACCCAAAAGAGGAAACCCAGGTGCGGAAAATCAACGGACACGAGGTGAAGTTCTCAAATTTGGGTAAACTCTACTGGCCTGACGATAAAATCCGGAAACGCGAGCTCATCAACTACTATTACCAGGTGGCGCCATTCATTTTGCCCTACCTCGAAAACCGTCCGCTGTCGCTCAACCGCTTTCCAAACGGCATTAAAGGTAAAAGCTTTTACCAGAAAGACGTCACCGGCAAAGTACCCGACTGGATTGAGACAACTCCATATGTATCCGAGGGCGAGCACAAAAACTTCATGCTCTGCAACGACGAGGCCACATTGCTCTATATGGCTAACCTGGGCGCCATCGACGTCAATCCATGGAATAGCCGCGTAGAAACACCCGACAACCCCGACTGGTGCCTGCTCGACCTCGATCCCGACACCGGCAATACATTCGAGCAAGTGATCGAAACTGCCCAGGCGATCAAAGGCCTCCTGGATTCGCTTAGCGTGCCTTCTTATTGCAAAACATCCGGCTCCACCGGCTTGCATATTTACATTCCGCTCGGCGCCCGGTACAGCTACGACCAATGCCAGCTCTTCGCCGAATGGGTGGCAGGCCAGGTACAACAGCAGCTTCCTGATTTCACCAGCGTGGAGCGCCTCACCAAAAACCGCAAAGGCAAACTCTACATCGATTACCTTCAAAATCGCCCCAAAGCCACGCTCGCCGCGCCCTACTCGGTTCGGCCCAAACCCGGCGCTACCGTATCTATGCCCCTGTATTGGGAAGAGGTAAAGAAGGGATTACAACTGAAAGACTTTACGATTTTAAATGCGATGGAACGTATTCAGCGCGAAGGCGACCTTTTCAAACCGGTTTTAGGCGAGGGTATCGACCTCGAAGAAGTGATCGGCAAAATGGATGTGACTACCAGCTAAAAGTCAAAATCCTCCTACTTTTTGTCAATAAATAACCACCCAACCCCTCATTGTAGTAGTAATGTAGGGGTGATTTTTCCGTGAAAACATTTCACTTGTGCAATATGAGGTAGTAATGTAGTAATGCTTTGCTGCGTAGCTGCCTCTTTGTGCCTCTACCTTTGTCAGCGATACGCAAGTATTACTTTTTCAATAATTAATTGGGCAAAGGTCATTTGCCACTTCTACTAATTTTAATACTAAAATTTATGAGCAGAAAAATTGTACTATTATGTAGTGTGCTGATGCTATATGGCCTGGTACAGACCGCCTTAGCCCAAAGCCGGGTAATAAAGGGCAAAGTGTCTGTCAAAACAAAGGGCGAAGAGCTGGTAGGCGCCACCGTGGTAGTAGAAGGCACCAACTATGCGACAATCACCGACGCAACCGGTAATTACTCGATCGAGGTGCAACCCAACTCCGTACTAGTAGCCAGTTTCATCGGGATGATCACCCAGAAAATCCCCGTCGGCAACCAATCCGAAATCAACTTTGAACTCGAAGAATCCATCGATAACCTCAATGAAGTAGTAGTGGTAGGCTATGGTGCGCAAAAGAAAAGCGTCGTTACGGGCGCTATTTCGAGCGTGAAAGCCGCCGACTTACAGTCAATGCCGATTAACCGTTTGGAAGAAGCGTTGCAAGGCCGGACTTCCGGCCTTACAATCGCTTCAAACTCCGGTCAGCCGGGTTCGGCCGCTACCGTCCGTGTACGCGGGGTCACGACGCTGAACAACAACGATCCATTGTATGTGGTGGACGGCGTGGTGGTCGACAACGGTGGTATCGGATACCTGAACCAGTCCGACATTGAGTCGATTGAAGTACTGAAAGACGCCGCCTCCCAGGCTATTTACGGTGCCCGCGCGGCCGCTGGGGTGATTTTGGTCACCACCAAAAAAGGTAAGGCAGGCGGTATCCGCGTGAATTACAACGGCTACATCGGTGTGCAGGCTCCGGCACGCAAACTCGACCTGCTGGATGCTACCCAATATGCGACGATCCGTAACGAAGCGGCCGTCAATGCAGGCCAGCCGGCTCCATACGCTAATCCTGCGGCGTTCGGCAAGGGTACCGACTGGCAGTCGTTGATCTTCAACAACAGTGCGAAACGCCAGAACCACGAGCTGAGCATCAGCGGCGGCTCCGACAAGTCAACATTCTATCTTTCATTGGGTTACCTCAACCAGGAAGGTATCGTAGCGACCGACATTTCTAAATACAAAAGGACGAGCATCCGTTTGAACTCGGAACATAAGCTGGCGAAATGGCTCACATTCGGCCAGAACCTGGGTTATGCGCACGATAAATCGGTAGGATTGGGTAATACCAACAGCGAGTTCGGCGGCCCATTGAGCTCTGCCATTAACCTCGACCCTATTACACTGGCGGTCATCACGGATCCCGCGGTAGCCAATGCAGCGCCCTACACCAACAAAGGCATCCGTCGCGATGCGAATGGTAACCCTTACGGTATTTCCCAGGCAGTAGGCCAGGAAATGAGCAACCCGCTTGCGTATATCCAAACCCGTTTGGGCAATTACAGCTGGTCCGACAACGTCGTGGGCAATGCTTACCTGATGGCCGAGCCGATCAAAGGCCTGCAACTGAAATCGACCATCGGTAGCAAGCTGGCATTTTGGGGCAACGAGAGCTTCACGCCTATTTCTTGGTTGAATGCGGCTTCGGTCAACTCGCAGACGAGCTTCAACCGCACCAACAACCGCCGTTTCGACTACAATCTGGAAAATACGATTTCCTATACCCGCCCTATCGGCCTGCATAATGTGAATGTGCTTTTGGGCCAAGGCGCGTACCTGGATAATAACACAAGAATGACGAGTGTGACGTTCTTCAACGTCCCGGCCGACAACTTCGACGATGCTTCCCTGAACTTCAAAGTACCGGCCGATCAGCGTAATTCCGACGGTTCCGAAGGAGCAAAACACACCGTAAGCTCGCTTTTCGCCCGCTTGAACTATGATTTTGACGAGAAATACCTCGTGCAGGCGCTTGTACGCCGCGACGGCTCTTCCCGCTTCGGTTCGAACCACAAGTACGGTATCTTCCCATCGTTCTCTTTGGGCTGGGTGCTCTCGCGCGAAGCTTTCTTCCCGACCAACAATGCGGTTAACTTCCTCAAATTCCGCGGAGGTTACGGTGTGGTAGGTAATGATGGCATCGGCGACTTTGCATACCTTTCGACCATTGGCAGCGGCCGTAACTACACCATCGGTACCTCGGGTAGCTATATCATCGGTTACAGCCCCAATGCACCGGCTAACCCGGATTTGAAATGGGAACAGACGAGCCAGACCAACATCGGCTTCGACGCGACGATCTTCAACAATGTGAATGTGACTTTCGAGTGGTTTAAAAAAGCGACCAAGGACATTCTGCAAAACCCGCGCATCCCGGGTTACGTAGGCGCAATTTCGAACCCGGCTGCCAACATTGCCGACATGAAAAACACGGGGGTTGAATTGGAACTGGGCTTCCGCAAACGCCTCGGACAAGTTGACTTCTCCGTAAACGGAAACGTTTCCTATATCAAGAATGAAGTAACAAACCTAGGTAATGGTGTGCAGTATTTGTCGGGCGGCGCAAGCTTTCAGGGAGCGCCCCCGATTACGCGCACCCAGGTGGGGCAGCCGATCGGCTCGTTCTTTGGGTATGTAAACCAGGGTATTTTCCAGACGCAGGAAGAAGTGGATTCGCACGTTTCCTCCGAGGGTAAGAAAATCCAGCCGAATGCAAAGCCGGGTGATTTCAAATGGGCCGACCTGAATGGCGACGGGGTGATCACCGAAACCGACCGCACGTTCATCGGCAACCCTACTCCGAAATGGAACTATGGCTTGACTTTGAATGCAGCTTACAAAGGTTTCGACATTGTCGTATTCGGACAAGGCGTGGCAGGCAACCAGATCTTCCAGGGCCTCCGCCGCCTGGATATCGCCAATGCCAACTGGCAAACCGACGCCCTCGACCGCTGGACAGGCCCGGGTACTTCCACCACCTTCCCACGCATCGTGAATGGCGACCCGAACAAAAACTTCCAGAACCCGTCGAGCTTCTACCTGGAAAAAGGCGATTTCTTCCGTCTGAAAACGCTGCAAATCGGCTACTCGCTGCCGGCAGCGATCATCAGCAAAGTGGCGATGAAAAAGGCACGTGTGTATGTAATGAGCCAGAACCTGTTTACCCTCACCAAATACACCGGCTATGATCCGGAGATCGGCGGAAGCGTGCTCAGCATCGACAAGGGCATTTACCCCCAAGCGCGCAGCTTCATGGTAGGTTTGAACATTGGTTTTTAATTGATTAATACGAATAAGATGAAATTGAGATATAACAAATTCGTGGCTGCCCTGGCATTTACCGCCGGTTTGCAGCTCATGTCCTGCTCCGACAGCTTCCTCGACGTGAAACCCAAGGGCTTAAACCTCGAAGCGAACTATTACCGCAACCAGGAAGAGGCATTCAACGGACTTGTGGCGGCCTACGACGTGGTGGGTTGGCAGGGTAACGGCTACGTTTCCACGATTGCCACGATGAATGCGGCTTCCGACGACCACTTTGCAGGTGGCGGCGGCCCGAGCGATATTATGGATTTCCAGGTCATTTCCAACTATACCCTAAACCCGACCACCGGACCACAGGGAGAATTATGGAGAAAAGGTTTTTCGGGCGTGTTCCGGACGAATGCCATTCTCGAAAAACTTCCTGGGGTACCGATGGATGAGACCTTGAAAAAGCGCTACACGGCCGAAGCGAAGTTCCTGCGCGGGTATTTCTATTTCGAGCTCGTGAGGCTGTTCAAGAATGTGCCGCTATTCACGCGCACTATTTCCACGCAGGAAATGTACGATGTGTTGCAAGCCACCCCGGCCGAGGTATATGCTCAGATCGAAAAGGATTTGTCGGAAGCTATTGCTGATCTGCCGGTTACCATTAATGTGGCAACGGAAGGCGGGCGTGTGGGACAAGGCGCTGCGCATGCGATTTTGGGTAAAGTATATTTGTATCAAAACAAATTCGCGCAGGCTGCGCAGGAACTGGCGAAGGTGAATGGCACACCGGGTGGTAACAATGCCTATGGCTACAAACTGCTCGACAATTTCGGCGATCTATTCAAGACCAAAAACAAGTTCAACAGCGAATCCATTTTTGAGCTTTCCTACACCAACACCTCAGCCGGAGGATGGAGCTGCGTGTCGTGTACCGAGGGTAATGTGATGAACATCATAACCGGTCCGCGCGGCTATAACCGCAAGTCGGATACCGCACCGGACTACGTTTCCGGGTGGAGCTTCCTGCCGGTAACGCCGTCGCTGTTCGAAGCGATCCACTTCGATCCACGTTACAAAGCGACCATTGCCAACCTCGACAGCCTCGAAAAAGCGGGCGCTGTGAGCTATGAGAAAGGTTATATGAACACGGGCTATTTCCTCGAAAAATTCGCGGGACGCCAATCCGACCGCTGGACAGGCGCGGGTGCCCCCGAGCTGAACTTCCCGCAGAATATGTACGATACCCGCCTGGCCGACACCTATTTGCTGGAAGCCGAAGCCCTCGTACGCGGCGCGGGCGACCTCACACGTGCAGCTGCGCTCCTGAATGCGGTACGCGCCCGTGTAGGCCTGAAACCGGTGGCCGCCACATTTGAAAACATTAAAAAAGAACGCCGTCTCGAACTCGCCGGCGAAGGCCATCGCTGGATGGACCTCGTGCGCTGGGGTGATGCGCCTGCCGTGCTGGGCTCAAAAGGCTTCGTAGCCGGCAAGCATGAAATTCTTCCGATTCCTTTGCTGGAACTGGAAAACACGAAAATCGAGCAGAGTAAAGAATGGGGCGGAACAAGGTAGCAAGTTCCTACCCAGATCAGAAAGGCTTGGAGCATTGCTCTAAGCCTTTTCTTTTGACTCGTCGATATGAAACCCGAGAAAGAAGTTGAACATATTCACCTCGGTAGGCAGTTGTAGCTTCTTGCGCAAGCGGTAGCGGCTTACCTCCACCCCTCTCAGCGAAATGTTCATGAGCTGCGCGATTTCCTTACTGGACAGGTTCATGCGCAGGTAGGCACTCATTTTCAGCTCATTGGCCGTCAGGTTCGGATATTTCTCTTTCAATGCAATGAGAAAATTGCTGTGCACGCTATCGAAATGTTTGGAGAACTGACCCCAGTCCTTATCCACCTTATTTTCATCGCCCACGACCTTGATCATCTTTTTCAGGTCGTCGTTAATCTTATCATCCTCGGCGCTTTTGGTAATTTTAACCAGATCCGTTTTGAGCTTGGAAAGCAGCTCCGCCTTTTGCACCAAATGCATGGCTGAGGTCGCCAGATCGGTGTTTTTATGCAGAATTTCGGCTTCCAGCTTCTCATTTTTGAGTTTAATGATCTCCTTTTCGTTCTTTTCGAGCTCCAACTGGTGCAGGTATTGTAGTCGCCTTTGTTCTTCCAAATGCTTCTGCTGCTGTTGCAAGAAGCGTTTTTCCTGCCATTTGTAAAACAGCCACGCCAAACCGAGTACCAGCAGCCCGTAACCGAGGTATGCCCAGATCGTCTGGTACCAGGGCGGCAGGATCACAAATGAGTAACCCGCAATCTCCGATTCACTGCCGAAGTTGTTGCGCGCCTTCACTTTAAATGTGTAATGTCCTGGCGGCAAATGCGTATATTCCTTTGAGCTGCGCGCCGACCAGTTCGACCAATTGCTGTCAAAACCTTCCAGGAAATAGGCATATTCAATGCTGGATTGCTGGCTGAACAACGTGGATGAAAATTCAAATCCCACTGAATTCAAGCGGTTTGCCACACGGGGTACCTGGTTGTCGGACTGCCCTTTCACCTCATTCACCTCACCGAAATACCCGCCAAAAAGCAGCGAATCCGTACCGAACGAGCGCATTGCGCTGATTTGCACGCTGATATGGCTCTTGTTCTGCTTGTATTTTTTGAAATTGATATGGTAAATACCTTTCTCGCCGCCTATGAGGATATTCTCTTCATTTAAAGGGTGGATGTATTCGAAACCGGAGACCATTTTGTGATTGATCTCGGGAAGGAAGATGATTTTCGGACTACCGGTACTCATGTCCACCACACCCAATTCCTTTCCACGCACAAACCAGACGTTACCAGCCTGATCTTCTTTCAGATAGCGCACGCCGAGGTTCTGAAAAATACCATTATAATAGACCGAAGCCGCGAACCGGTTCGTAGCTGCATTATATTCGTAAATGCCCTTCTCCGTAGCGACGAGGATCTTGTTTTTGACCTTGTATATGTAATTGTTGTTCAGCGAAAGCGGTAGCCCGTCCTTGTGCGTGTACAGGCGGGCCTGCGATTTTCCGTCGTCAGACATCCTTACCCTGTACACCCCACGGTAAGGATGCGAAGTCCAGATCACGTTTTCCTCCCGCGCATCCGTACACAAGAAGCGGGAGGCGACGTCAAAGCCGGCAACAGCGCCCGAAGGCCGGAATGTGCTTCCGTCATATTCCAGAAAATTGATCCCGTTATAATTCCCCACTGCTACCTTTTTAACCGGGTAGATGCGTGAGAGCGGCAAAAAGCCCCAGAAGCCGTTTCTACTTTCGATCGGCCGGGCCTGGTTACCCTCCACCTCGAAAATACCTTCGTGGTGCGCCATCAGCAACCGCCCGTTGATCTCGGACAACCCCCATACCTGACCGCGCGAATGCTCCACGTAGGTAAATGTGCCTTTGACGTAACTCAGGTCGCTGAACTCCCCCACCGGCACCGAATACAACCCGTTGGAAGTGCCTACATACAGCTTGCCCCTGTAAATCACCGAGGCATAACCCGCTTCGTCTTTGGTAGCGGCGGGGTACATGGTTTTAATGGCGTTGTCATAAGCAATGAAGTCGATGCCATTGTCTAACCCCAGCCACAGGTTTTTGTCCTGATCACGGAAAACGCTCAGCACATTATTGTTCTGTAAACCGTCGGCCCGGGCGAAGCGGTGCACAAACTCGCCCTCGTTGGTGATGATGTAACATCCGCCCAGGCTCGTCGCAAGGGCTATCAGCTTGTCGTTCACCCGCGTAGCCGCATATATCCGCTCGCCTTTAACCTGATCGATAAATGCGGATTGCAAGCGGGTAGCCCGATCGCCGGTGAGCCGGAAGAGACCTGCGTCCATCGTCACGAGCAGTGATGTAGCCTTATCCACAGGCAGTAAGCTCGTAGTAAGGTATTCGGAGGGCAGCTCGCCCGCTGTGATCCAGGGAATCCAGCGCCCGTTGTCGTACCGCAACAAGCCGCTGGCAGCATCCTGAGCTACGGTAATGCCATTACAGACCCCCAGGAAGCGCCAGTGCGAACCGCCGTTGAATACGCTCACTGCATTGTCTTCATACACGAAAATGCGGTTGCTGGCCCTGAAAAACACGCTCCCATTGTGCACGGCAACATTCCAGATGTCTGCAAAACCACGGTCGCGCTCGTGTACGAGGTTACGCAGCGACACATAATGCAAGGCCCCGCGCTGATCGGGCGTGAAATAGCCGAATTCGTTCTCGCCGCCGATGTAAATGCGATTATCCGCACCAATTTCCAGCGACCGGACTTTGGTTTTGTTGGGTAAAGGATAGGTCCGCCAGTAAATGCCATCGAACGTGAGCAGGCCCTCGTTGTTGGCAAAATACATCATGCCGTTCCGGCCCTGGCGGATCGCCCAGTTCTGGGTTCCGGCGTGGTAGGTTTGCTTGGAATAGTTAACCACTTCGGGCAAGCCGATGGTATTCTGCGCATGCAGCTGCCGAATAAACAGTAAAAGAAAAAGCAGGATCGCTACGCGTGTCATATACCTGCATTGCAGTACCCCGATGTGAGGATTGACGTAGTGAGGAATCGCGCCAGGGTATCTATTTCGCAATTTTTGTCAGGTTGTTGTAGTAATGTAGTAGCTACCGATGCGCATTGTTGTGCAGGTTGCCCTACATTTGAACTCGCAATATATTACATTATTTTCAGTGTATTTCAATATGAGTTTTGGACTTAAGGAATCTGTGAGTCGAGCGTTCAAAGTTCATAAGTTTGTTAAAAAGACGCTCATGGACTTTCAATCCTAAACTATCGATTGGCTAATTCTGAATTCTTAAACTTTGAAGCTCTAAACTTAAAAGCATGAAATTCTTCAATCCTAAACCTGCATTGCCGCTCAGCATTTACCTCCTAACCGGCCTGGTCGCATTCGGGCAGTCGAAAAAGGTCGATTTCTGGCTCACGAATCTGGATAAATCGGCACTGTTTCAGCAGCAGTCCGGCCTGCCGTTTCAAAAGTTGGGCAAGAACACCGCCGTCGAAGTGCCGGTCGTCAGTATCAACACGAAGAAGAAATTTCAGGAAATCGACGGTTTCGGGTTTACGCTTACCGGCGGCAGCGCTCAGCACTTAATGGGCATGAGCGAAAGTGCCCGGGCCGCATTGCTGAAAGAGCTTTTTTCGACTGCCGGAAATGGGATAGGTATGGCTTACTTGCGCGTAAGCATCGGCGCCTCCGACCTGAATGAGACGGTATTTTCCTACGATGACATTCCCCAGGGCCAAACCGACCCGGAAATGAAGCATTTCGACCTCGGCCCCGACCGCAACGATGTGGTCCCCATTTTGAAAGAGATATTAGCCATTAATCCGAAACTGAAAATCCTCGGTTCGCCCTGGTCGCCGCCGGTATGGATGAAGGACAACGGCGACACGCGCGGCGGTAGCCTTAAACCGGAATGGTACGATGCCTATGCTAAATATTTTGTGCGCTACATTCAGGATATGCAAAAGGAAGGCATCCGTATCGATGCTATCACCGTGCAGAATGAGCCTTTACACCCGGGCAACAACCCCAGTTTGCTGATGCTCGCCAAGGACCAGGCTGTTTTTGTGAAGGACCATTTAGGACCTGCATTTGAAAAGGCCAAAATCTCCACAAAGATTATCGTTTACGACCATAATGCCGATAAACCCGAATATCCGATCTCGATCCTGGACGACCCGGAAGCGAAGAAATATGTGAATGGATCGGCATTCCACCTCTACGGCGGCACCATTGATGCCTTATCGAAAGTCCACGACGCGCATCCCGACAGGCACCTCTATTTTACCGAGCAATGGATGGGCGCGCCGGGTAATTTTGAAAAAGACTTTCCAAACCATATCAAGAACCTGACCATCGGCGCCACGCGCAACTGGGCTCGCACCGTGCTGGAATGGAACCTGAGCAGCAACCCGCAAAACCGCCCCTTCACCGACCGCGGCGGCTGTGACCGCTGCCTGGGCGGCGTGACGATCGACGGCGACAATGTGACGCGCAATGCAGCCTACTACGTGGTGGCGCATGCCTCCAAATTCGTGGTCCCTGCCTCAGTACGGATCGGTTCGGGTACCAATGCGACAATTGGAAGAAACCCCGACGAGCAAATGCTGAACGTGGCATTCCTGCGGCCGGACGGCAAGAAGGTTTTGATCGTCCTGAACGATTCCGACGCGGAAAAGAAATTTACCATTCAGGATGGCGGGAATTTTGTGGTAACACGTTTGAAAGCCGGTTCTGTTGGAACGTTCGTCTGGTAGGCGTCTGAGGTGACGTTTTAGCGCAACGTACCTGTTGTTGCATGCCTAACGGCATTTTTGAGGAGTCATAGGGGTGCCAGGCGCTACCAATATTACATGCCTAACGGCATTTGGGTGAGCGCGCAATCGCGTAGCGATGTAATATTGGTAGCAAAAACATGTCCAGGGAATTTTCAGGAATCCCGTCAGGGATGCAACAGCAAGTAAAACGCTCTCCCTAAAGCGCCATCTCCCTCGCACGTCCGTGAAAATCGGTAATTACAACTTTTTTCAATCCCTCGCGCCGCAATGCCACATTTCGCCCGGATTGCGATAAATAGCCCGAACCGTACGCTAATTCAAAGCGCTTAGACCGGCCATCGGCGTAAGTCGCTACCAGCATTGCATCCTGCGTCATCGGTTTGATATAAAGCATTTTATCTTCAACCGCACCGGCAAATGCCAGGAGCGGGCCATTATTTTGCGCTGCCACAACCATTGGCCGGCCGTTAGCTAACTGCACCCCCGCCATTCCCTTCGCGTCGCCGGGGACGAAAATGCCGCTTTGCGCAGGATGCAGCGGTTTAAATCCGCCCTTTCCATCGCCCGTCATTAACAATCCATTCAACCCGTCGAGCCTTCCGCTGATCGATTCCGTAGCGTGGCTGTTGCCGGACAGCATCAGATCCAAATGCCCATCGTAGTTGAAATCATTGGCTAGCAGGCCGTATACGGTACCCATTTGGGCGGCCGGGGGCAGGTATTTCAATACAAACTTCCCACCGCCCCTATTTTCAAGCATCACCGATTGCATAGTCTCGCAAACCAGTTGGCGGGCATCTTTAAGCTCTTCCGGCTTGAAAACGTCTAGGATTTTGGCTTTGGAATAATCGGCATAATAGATGAACCGCTTTTTGAGGAAGTTCATCTGGCTTGTCATTTCATCGCGTGGGTGCACGGGGTACAGGTCGTCGCCGATGTAACGGGCCATTACAGGGTCCATCGTTCCGCTTTTGTCAAAATCCTTGGCGAGCAACGTCAGCGGCTTGCCGACCGAAGGCTTTCCTTCGCTATTGAGGCCTACATTGCCCAACACGTAGTCGGTGTCGCCATCCTCGTCGAAGTCGCCGGAAACAATGCTGTTCCACCAGCCCGTGGTGCTTTTCAGGCCCGTCTGCGCGCTCACGTCGACTAACTTACCTTGTTTATTTTTATAGAAAACAACGGGCATCCATTCGCCGGCAACGATCAGGTCCACCCAGCCGTCCCGGTCAAAATCGGTCCATAATGCGGTGGTTACCATGCCGATGTTCTGGATTTCAGGACACATCTGCTGTGTTACTTCCACAAACTTACCGCCGTCATTCCGGAGCAAATAGCTTTCACCAGGCATCGGATACGCACCGGGAGAAAGCCTGCCGCCTACAAAAAGATCAAGGTCGCCGTCGCGGTCGAAATCCGCTGCATTTACCGTGGAACCGCTGGCAGAAAGTGGCGGCAAAGCCCCGACATTTAATTTAAAGTTTCCCTTCCCATCATTAGTATAAAGCCTGTCCTGGTAATACCGGGAACCCGCTTCAAACTCATTACTCCCGCTCACAACATACAAATCCTGGTCACCATCCCCATCGGCGTCGAAGAAAAGCGTGCCCATGTCCTCCTCATATTTCTGGCCGGCAACCAGTGCTTTCGAAGTGAAACGCTGCTGCTTATCCTGCACAAAAACGCGGCCCGACTGGTTGAATGCCCCTCCTACATAAAAATCATCGAGGCCATCGCCATTCACATCGGCCACGGCAATGCCGGGACCGTTTTGGGATAACAAATGGGGCAAAAGCGGCTGTATTTTGAAATCAATGTAAAGATCATCTTTGTGCTGAAAATCAATACCACTGCTTTGCAATGCCCCAAACAGAGGGCTGCTTGCATTAGCGGCCGCGCCATTTACGGGCGTATTACGCGTTGCATTTGCGTGATCCAGTTCGAGTATCTGACCAGCTTTCACATTCTTTAATACCTGAATCCGGGAATCGGGCCAAATGATCGACAGGCTATCTATTTGCGCCGCGTTGCCGAGGCCGAAATGCTCGCGGTTCGGTTCCGTCGTCGACTGGTAGCCGCGGTAAGGCGAATGCTCGGCATATTGCTTACCGTTGGTTGTCCAAAGCCAGATTTTCGCTCCAAAACCATCACGGTTCAGCGCCCGGCCTTTCAATTTGACTGTCAGTGAATGCTGGTCGTGCTTCCGCTCCGAATGGTTTTCATACAAAAACGCTTCGCGGTCGATGTTGTTCATCGCTACGTCCAGGTCACCATCATTGTCGAAGTCGGCATAAACGGCGCCATTCGAAAATGAGGGAATATCGAAGCCCCAATCGGCTGATTTGTTGGTGAATGTCAGGTCGTGATTGTTGGCAAAAAGGTAGTTGGGCACGTGGGCACCTTCCACTTTTTTCAATGCTTCGGCCAGCTTGCGGCTATCGTCATTGCCTGAGCGTATTTGCATTTCGTATTCTGCCATGCGGTAAATCACGAAATCACGGTTGGTAATGTCTTTGGGATAGCCGTTGGTGATCATCAGGTCACGGAAACCGTCGTTGTCGTAGTCCGCAAACAATGCGCCCCAGCTCCAGTCGGTGGCTTCCACACCTGCATACCGCCCTATTTCACTAAATGCGGGCCGGTTTTGCCCCGGAATTCTGCCTTCGTTGTGCTGCAATGTATTCCGCATGAATTGCGGCTCATAACCCATTCGCAGTTCCGACAAATGCCGGTCGTAATTCATCAGCCCGAACATATTCTTACGGCGAACCGGGTCTTCGGGCAGCATGTCCACGGTAATGAAGTCGACGAGCCCATCGTTATCGATGTCGGCGGCATCGTTCCCCATCGCCGAGTAGCTCTGGTGTTTGAAATAAGCGGCTATTTCATTTTTAAATGTCCCGTTCTGTTGGTTGATGTAGAGCAAGTCATTGGACACATAGTCATTGGAAATGTAGATATCCGGCCAGCCGTCGTTGTTCACGTCGGTAACCGCAATACCCAGCCCATAACCCTCTTCGAGGATCCCCGACTCTTTCGAGACGTCGGTGAATGTGCCGTTTCCGTTGTTGCGGAAAAGGCGGTCGGCATTGGCGGAGGAACCGTCGCTGATTTTCGCGCGGATGTTGTTCGGCCCGCGCATATTCATCACATTGGTGACGAGGTAAGCATCCAGGTCGCCGTCATGGTCGTAATCGAAGAATGCGGCCTGCGTGGTGTTACCGCTGTAATCCAGCCCGTATGCGCTGGCTTCTTCCTTAAATGTGTTGTTTTTCTGATTGATGAAGAGCAGGTTCGATAGCTTGCCCGCTTGTGCAGGTCCGGCACGGCAAACGTAAATGTCCAGGAAGCCGTCCGCATTGATATCCACCGTAGCCACACCCCTTGCCCAGCCTTCCGGTATCTCAATGCCCGATTTCGCGGTAATATCCTCAAATTCAATATGCTGATCCTTGCTTTTGTTGATATACAACTTGCTCTCGGACATATTGCCGGTGAAAAACAAGTCGGTAAGCCCATCATTGTTGATATCACCTGCACCTACCCCGCCGCCGTTATAGAAATATTCGTAGGTGAGAATGTTGAGCTGGTCGTCCTCGTGGAGCCGGTTATTGAAATGAATACCGGTTTCGTCCGGAGAAAGCAGTTCGAACAGCTTTTGATCGTCTTTCTTGGAAGTACAGGCTCCGGTCAGCCAGGCAATACAAATAAACAGGGATAGCGGGCGAATCATGGGCGAATGCAGTTACTGCGCCCCTTCGGCAGGAGCCCCTGCGGCAGGTGCCCCTGCGGCAGGCGCGGCGTGGATTTTGGTAAAAAACCGGACTTCATACAGCTCCTGATTTTTTCCGGGAAGGTAAGGCTTCTGCGCTTTTTTTAATATCAAATGTTCATCCGATAATTTCACGATCTTAAACCCGCTCAACCGGTGACCGGTCGAATCGGTATAGACGAGCGAATCAGCGGTCGGAAGCTGGTAACGGTAAGTCCTAAACTTCTCCTTTTTTCGCTCAATCATTACCCCATCCTCGCCGTACTCGAACGTCGACCAATGCTCGTCGAATGCATTATTGGTAAAACTGAACCCATTCACAAAGTTGCTGATCGAGTCCGTGCGCCACACGCCGGTGAGTTGGTGCTCACGGGTTTGGCAAGCGAAGGCAGCGTAGAGCAGAACGATGACAATCAGGAAGGAGCGTACTGTGGTCATTGATGGTCAGGAATGGTCATGATGGTCAGGAATTGTAAATAAATTACTTCAATAAATGACAATTCCTGACCCACTGAGTATTCATTCAATCATTAATAATTAACGTTCTGCTTCAAAACCCCATTACTCAAATCCACCTCGCGTTGCGGAAGCGGGAAGTAGTAGTGTTTGGGTTTGATGAAATTGCGGCTTGGTTTAAATGGCCCGCGGGCGATCTTGTAATGTGCTGCAATGTCGATCAGCCCCGCTTTGTCCCAACGCATCAAATCCTGGTGACGCTCGTTTTCGCCGGCTAGCTCCACGCGGCGTTCGTGCATGATGTCGGCCATTTTTGCACCTGTTTTAGCAGCCAGTCCCGCGCGTTTCCGCACAGCATTGAGCTCGGTATCACCACTTTGGCCTGAACGGATTTTCGCCTCAGCTACAAGCAGATATACATCCGCCGAACGCAGGAAAGGGGCATTCAGGCTTTGGCTCATGTCGCCGGCATCGGTAAAGCTGGTGTACTTACGGAATGAATAGCCGGTTACGCGGGTCATATTCGCCTCGAAAGTAGTAGTTCCTGCCGAACCGCGGGTAACTTTGTCGCCGGGACTATAAATGGAGTAAGAGCGGCGCGGATCCCCTTTTTCAAACTCCTGCACGAGATCTTCGATCGGCTCATGGAATCCCCATCCTCCGAATGCCTGCGGCGTGTGGTAGAAGGTTGGGGAGTTATCGGTCGTCCAGCCGGTTTCATATTGCAGCGAGAACAGGATTTCCGGGTTGTTTTCGGTCACGAGCTGGAAGTTATCGTTGTAGTTGCCTGCCAGCTTGTAAGCCGCATTACCGATCACTTTCTGTCCGAACTCGATCGCTTTCGCCCAGTTTTCCTGGTATACATACAATTTGGTAAGGAACCCGTTCGCAGAACCCTGTGTTACGCGGCCCGACTGCGCATCGTCATAGCTCACCGGCAGCAGCGCAGCTGCCTTCTGGAAATCCGATTCAGCCTGCGCACGTACCTCGGCAAGGGTTGCTTTCGGTTTGTTATAGTTATTTTTCAATGCATCATCTTCGAGAATAATAGGCACTTCGCCGTAGATCAGCGAAAGACGCCAGTATACAAATCCGCGAAGGAAATACGCCTCACCCATGCTGCGGTTACGCAATGCCTCGTCCATCGTCACTTTCGGGGCGTTGATCAGCACGGCATTAGCCCGTGAAATCACCTCATATTTAGTCGACCACGTTGCCAGAATGTGCGAATTGGCCGCATCGAATGTGAACATTTCGAGCGAAGTCTCGTCGGAGTGGTCGCCAGCGCGGTTCATATCGTCGGAGCAGTTATCGAAAGTATATTCGGTGTGGGCGAAGCCGTCTTCATTCAGCAACGGAGCGTAAATGGCGTTGGTGGCAGCCACCACGTCGTCGCCATTGCGCCAGAACTGCTGGGAGGTAACCTGTCCGTAAGGCGTGCTGTCGAGCAGGTCGTCGTTACAACTGGTTGCGGCCATCAGGAAAAGCCATCCGGCCATTACATATATCTTTTTCATATCGGGTTCTCTTTGGGAGCTGGTGTGGATTGAGATTAAAAGGACAAAGTTGCGCCGATCGTCCAGGTGCGTGCCTGGGGGTACTGCGCGTAGTCGACATTCAGCTGATTGTACAATCCTGCTGCTTTGTCTCCGCCTACATAACCCAGCTCGGGGTTCAGACCGGTGTATTTGGTCAGTGTAAACACGTTCTGTCCGGTAACGTAAATCCTCGCCTGGGTCAATTTCACTTTCTCGATCACGGTTTTAGGGATGGTATAGCCCAATGTGAAGTTTTTCAGGCGGAAGAAATCCCCTTTCTCGATAAACAGGTCGGAAGGACGGAAGTTACGGTTCGGGTTATCGATGCTCAGGCGCGGCACAGTATTGCTGGTACCCGCACCGTTCCAGCGCTCGGTTGCCTCTTGATACAAATTGAAAGAATAGCTCGCATCCAGGCCCTGCATACGGTCGGCATTGAAGATCGAAACACCACCTACACCAACGAAGAACAAGTTAAAATCAAATCCTTTGTAGTTCAGCCCTGCATTCAAACCATAATTGATCTTAGGCTGAGGGCTTCCGATGATCGTCCGGTCCTTGTCGTCAACAATGCCGTCGCCATTCAAATCCAGGAAGCGAACGTCACCTGGGTGGATCTGCCCGTTGGTTTTGCGCGAATCGTTGGCAATGTTAGGGTCCCCGTCGATTTCAGCCTGGCTTTGGTACAGACCATTCGTTTTATAGCCATAGAACGTACCATAAGGATTGTTCTCATACGTGCGCACGATCTCCTGCTGCCCGCGGCCATACAGCTGCGAAGCGAGGAAGCCGCCTGGCGTGGCGAGTTGGGTAATGCGGTTTTTGATCAATGTAGCATTACCGCTCAGGTTCAGGGTCAGGTCGCCGAATGAATGGCGGTAAGACGCCTCGATTTCCACCCCCTTGTTGCGCAGCTGACCGATGTTCTGGTCAGGAATAATGGAGGTACCAATCGTTCCGATAGACGGCGGCGCCAGCAGCATCTTCTTGGTATCCTTGATGAAGTAGTTCACTGACAAATACAATGCATTCTTCCAAAGTCCTGCTTCCACACCGAAATTGCTCATTTCGGCAGTTTCCCAACCTATCTGCAAATTGGCCAGACGGCTTTGCGCAGCACCCGAGATCGGGTTTTGCGTGCCGCCCGCACCCAATGCATAGCGGTACGACGAGTTGATCAACGCCAGGTATTGCAGCGAGTTCACGTTTTGGTTACCCAGCTGCCCCCAGCCACCCGTTAGCTTGAAGTTGCTGAACACCGGCAATGCGTTTTTGAAGAAGTCCTCTTCCGACAATCTCCATCCCAACGAGAATGCAGGGAAGTACCCCCAGCGATTGCCCGGTGCGAATTTGGAAGAACCATCTGCACGGAATGTGGCCGTCAGCAGGTAGCGGTCCATGAGCGAGTAATTGGCGCGGCCAAACCACGACGCCAGCGCGTCGTAGCTGCGGTTACCGTCTTCGCCCGCCACCGATACGATTGTTCCCGCATATTGCAGGTAGCGTAGCGTGGGATCCTCGCTCGCGAAATCGCGGCCACGTTGCCTGGAAGAAATGCTGTTGAACGTCTGGGAAGTATAACCACCCACGAGGTTCAGGCTGTGCGCACCGAATTTTTTGTCATAAGAAAGAAAATACTCCTGCAAAAACGACCAATACTTACCGTGCGTCAGATCCAGCTGGTTGTAGGAATTGGTGCGGAACTGATCGTTTATTTTTACATCAAAATTCGTGCTTTCGGAAAAGGTCGCGTCCATAGCCAGGTTGGCGCGCAGTTTCAAGCCTTTCAACAATTCCAGCTCGCCGGTGAGGCTACCCAAAATGCGGTTGCGGATATTGTTCTGATCCTGCGTATCGACCGTAAAAATGGGGTTGTTAATATCCCCGAATGCTCCTATACCCTTGGTTGAACTGTAAGAACCATCAGCATTGCGGATCGGAAGGCCGGGATGGAAACGGATAGCGCTCCAAAGCAAACCGGTCTGCGAAGAAGTCGTGTTGGGCGATGTATTATGCGTATTCGTGAATTGAAGGTTCTGTCCTATTTTCAGCCTCGATCCGATCTTGTGATCCGAGTTGACGCGGAATGTGTACCGCTTGTAATAGGATTTCCCGATAATACCCTTTTCATTATAATAACCACCCGAAATGGAAAACGACGAGTATTTGCCGCCGCCACGGATCGCCGCATCGTAGTTTTGGGTAACGCCTTGTTTGAGCAATGCGTCCTGCCAGTTGGTTTTCTGGGTTTGGTATTGGGCATCATCCCAAATCGGTGGTACAGGCAAGCCGTCGTTCTTGTAGGCTTCGCGTTTCAACGCCGCCAGATCAGGCGCTTCCAGCATATCAAGGGTTTTAATGCGGTTGCTGATACCGGCATAGCCATTCAATGTTACACTAATGGGGTTATCGAAAGTACCACGCTTGGTCGTGATGATCACCACCCCGTTTGCCGCACGCGTTCCGTAAATAGCGGATGCCGACGCATCTTTCAGGATTTCAATGGATTCGATATCATTCGGGTTCACGTCGTTCATTGAACCGGTCGGAACGCCGTCGATCACCACCAGCGGGTCGGCGTTGTTCACCGTACCGAAACCGCGTATCTGGATCGTACCCGCATCGCCCGGCGCACCGCCGTTACGGATCACGTTCACACCCGCCGCACGGCCCTGCAATGCCTGCTGCGCACCACCCGACGGAAGATTTTGAAAATCAGAACCTTTCACCGACGACACCGCACCCGTTACATCCTTTTTCTCTTGCGTTCCGTAACCTACCACCACCACTTCTTTCAATGCGCTCACATCAGGAGCCATGGTGATGTTGATCACGGAGCTGTTGGCCACCACCGCATCCTGACTCACATAACCAATGAACGAAAAACGGAGCGTGACGCCATTATCCGGCACAGTGAGCTGGTACTGACCATTTTGGTCGGATGTGGTGCCTTGCTGGCTGCCTACAATGAGGATATTCACGCCCGGCAAGCCGTCGCCTTTCTCGTCCACTACCTTGCCGGTAATCGTCCGATCGGCTATCATACCCGCGGTTCTGGCGTTAAAGGGCGCTGCGCTTTGCGGGTCGTTCTTTTTTCTCAGCAATATCCTCGAATTACCCACCACCTCGTAAGACACATTGAGGGGCGTGAGCAGCTGGTCGAGTACGCGGTTCAGCGAACCCTGAAGCTGCTTTGCTGCCACTGTACTCCTGCCCTGGATACTGCCCGAGCTGTATACAAATTTGACGTCGGCCTGCTTTTCAATCTGGCGCAATACCTGCCTGATTTCCAACGACTCGACTTTCAGTGAAATCTCCTTGTTCAGCAACTCCTGGCTATAAACGCCGTGCGCCATGGAGATCCCGCAGCATATCAAAGCAAGCAAAAGTTGTTTAGCGGTAGTACTCATGACTTTGTAAACAACCCTTTTGTAGGGTATTTTTTTATGCATAATTTTAAAGGTTTTTGTGAACTGAACAACTCAAAAACAAACAGTATCCTTCTGCCAGGAAGGGTATTCAAAACGGCCGGACATGTTAGCGCATGGCCGGCTTGCTTTTTCTTTCTCCATCAGTTGCCGCACCCTTCGCCCGAAATAAACAGCGAAGCGCCGCGGCGTTCGTACTCTGCATTCACGGCCTTGCAGATCAGATCAAGCTGATCGAACATCGGCAGTTCATTAAGGTCACCCGTGAAAAGACAGTTTCGCAAAACATCGCCTTCCACGACAATATCAATACCATAGGTCTTTTCCAGCAATGCCAGCACATCCATGGCGGGTATTTCGGCAAACTCAAACCGCACGCCCGCCTCGGCCGGTTTAACAGCCACGGGGTTCTTCACAATGCCCAGTTCCATTTTCCGCGATTCCTTATCGAATACCACTTTCTGGTTTGGGGTCAGTATGAAACCGTTTTTGCTGGCCGTCTTGCTTTCGGAAGTTTCGTAAACGGAAACACGCCCGGTGGCCACCTGCACCTCGATCGAGCCGGCGCCATCGTAAGATTTCACATTGAAACTCGTTCCCAAAACCTGCGTTGCCAGATTTTCCGTCGAAACGATAAAAGGCTTGGTCACATCTCTCTTTACCTGAAAAAAGGCCTCGCCGTGCAGGTACACCGTTCTTTTACGTTCTCCGAAATGCTCGGGATAGCTGATCCGGCTGTTGGGTTGCAGGATTACTACGCTCCCATCCTCCAACGTGAGCCGCTGGGGTTTGTGCGAGGTATTACTTACCGCAAAACCTTCGCCATCGTCGTTCCAGGTCCAGATCGAGCTCAATGCAGGGAAATAGGCAGTCCGTTTGGGGGCATTGTACCAGAACACCCCTGCCAGCAGCGCCACCGACGCAGCGGCAGCCGTCCACCAGCCTATTTTGACGGGCTTTCTCGTCGTAGTGGCCAGAAGCTTCTGACGAATGCGCTGGCCGATCTCGTCTTTTTCTGACAGCAGCACTTCGGAGTCTTCCGCCGGATTCTCTTGCAGGTATTGTTCCACCCGCAAGTCCTCTTCCGCCGTGGTTTCACCGGCAATATATTTTTGTATCAGTTGGTCGTAACTTTCGGGTGTCATTTGCGGAGGCGTGTATAGGTTTAGTTGCTGGAATAATACATCCAGAGATTTTCTCTCAATGCTTTTAATGATTTGGTAATATGGTATTCCACCGCTTTTTCGGAAATGTTCAGCTCCTCGGCAATGTCTTTCACGGGGCGGTTCTCGAACCGGCTCAACTGGAACACCCGGCTGGTCTTCTCCGGCAGCTTGCGCATCACCTCGTCCACCGCGCGTGAAAGATCCGAAAACTGCACAATATCGTCTGTCGAGTAGGTTTCCTGAATTTTATTCAAAATCAAGTATTCCTGATATCGCCGCCAGGTAATCTGTGACTTGATGAAATTCGTCACCCGGTATTTCATCGCTATCACCAGGTATGTTGCCAGGTTCCGGATTTCGGTATCCGAGCGTCTGTTCCACAGGCTCTCGAATATATCATGCACCAGTTCCTCCGATTCCTCCCGCGATCCCACCTGATGATAGGAAATACAGAACAGTTTATACCAGTAACGGTCGTAGATCTCCTCAAAAGCACGCTTGTTGCCTTCGCGGAGCTGCGTTACCAGCTGTTCATCGGTTAGAATTTTAGTCATCAGGGTGCTCCTTTACTCGGATCTGAATGTATAGTCAAACAACTTCCGTCAATCCCTAAAACGATTTATCATTTTTTTGAGAAAAATTATTTCAGCAGGAATTGCCGGAACTCCGAATCGATTTGAAATTCGGTCACGCCGTACGCGAGCATGCGCTCGCAATCCTTTTTCGCGTCGGCCATCATGTCGGCTGATTTACGGTAATGGTATTTGTTGATCGCCGCCACAACGCGGATGCTGTGCTTCCGTGCCCACGCTACGTCCTCCTGCCTGAGGTTGGCCGGCCTTTCGAACAGGTAGTAATGATCCGCATGATAGCCTGGCTTCTTCATGTTTTCTTCCAGCTGCTTCCGGGAGCAGCTTAGCCGTACCTTGCCTGTAAAAAACTCCGTGGATTCATCGGTACCGATCATGATAGCCGTTTTGCGAAGGTGGTACCGGTCCAGCATGGCGGTCAGCCCGGAGAAGAGTGCGGAGTCCATCCCGGCAATCTTATTATCGAGCATGATGGCCATTTTATTTTCAGCACAAAATCTGAACACCTCTTCGAGGAGCATGGGATGATTGCCATCGAGCTTGCTCGTCAATGCGCGGGCGTGCTCCCATTTCGTCTCCGTCACTTTACGCGGATCGCCATAGAACCGGTTAAAATCAGCATCGTGGTTGGCGATCAAAACACCGTCGGCCGTTACCCGCATATCGGTTTCGACCATCTTGTAGCCCTGGCGCACAGCCTCCTTCAACGCCGGCAGCCCATTTTCCGTAAAAGTGCTGTCCACTACCCCGCCCCGGTGGGCGATCAGAGCGACCGTCTTACCCTGGCCGTATACGTTGGCGGAGTACATTACCGGAACAAAGGCGAGAACGAGAGAGAGAAGTTGCTTCATGGGAGATCTTTTTGAGATTGCAAAGGTATCACGGGCCGAGCTTTGGAAAACATCCTTAACAATAACATAAAGTCCGCAAAAACGGGCTAATCGGCATTTGATTTGCCGATTGATAATTCTTGTCAGCCTCTCATTCAACAACTTTGGGAAGGTCAATTTTAGGTGTTTGATTTGTATCAATCAGTCTGAACTACTATACACATTCACGGGCTGTCACACACACCTATTCGTAATGCACTATGCACACACTTAATGTTAGTACTCCCGGCAATCAAAACAAAAAAGGGCCTTACGGCCCTTTTCTTATGAAGATCAGTGAAGTCAGAAATTAAATCATTGTCTCTGCCATTTGCAGGAAAATCGCTCTTTTGTAGTATTCGGGGTCATATTTAACGAGTACTTGCGTGCCTTTGCGGAGAGAGTCGTATTTGGCAAATGGAAGAACCTCCCGCATCTCCGTTACAAAATCATTACCAGCTTTTGGTTTTACCTTCACCTGCACCTGAAATTCGGGCAGATTGTTGAGGTATTCGCCCGTCGGCCGAATGGCCAGAACGGTAGCGTTCGCCTGAACGCCTTGTTTGAGAATCTTCTTCTTTCTCTCTTCTTCGATCCGCCTGCGAATAGACGATAAAGTCCAAAAAGCTACCATGCAGACCAGAATAAGTGTAGCGCCGATTTCCCTGTTATTAAATTCCACAGCTAAATTTTAGTTAAGAGTGTGATGCCCAAAAATAATGGAATAACTCTAAAAAAAGTACCATTTCATTTATTCAACGGTCGATCTTGTGATCAAAAGGCAAAAGTCATTTGTTTGAGCCAAATATTTCATGGTAAAAAGCAATTCAGGTGAGGCGATTCTGCACCTGGACGAAGTAGGACGAAGGATTGCTTTAACAGGATTTTTTTATAAAATTTATTAAAATAATTATTAATATCATAATGGCATGATTTTCCTGCGTCCTAAAATCTATTGATCAACACCTTATTCACCATGTCAATGGAAATCAAATCCAACCACTCGACCGGAAACCGCCCTGAGGGTGACCGTATCCTGGATGCGCCATATGTGTTCAGCGATATTCCTACCTACCTTGAACAGCTCAGATCGGAAAAATCCTGGGCAAAAAATGACCGGAACGCTATTACCGTATACAAATCAGACAAAATTACGATCGTGATCGCCATCCTGAAATCGGGTGCGATGGTTAACGACCATTCGATTGACGAAGCCCTTACATTCCAGGTGCTGACCGGGGAACTGAAGGTCGAAACGGAAGGACGTGTATTTTACACCACAGCCGGCCAAATGATGACCTTCCACGCTCACCTGGCACATTCGATCAAGGCGGTAGCGGATTCTGAAATACTCATTACAACCTACAAGCAATGATTAAGTCCCTGATCGGCCTGAAAGTGCCCGGACGATCAGGTAATTGATAAGAAATACCGGCAATGCGAATGATGATGAAAATCGGAGACAAGCTATTAAAAGAGCTTTCCAAGCGCTACGAGCCCGAAAGCACGATCGACAGGAAGTTTGGGAAATACGACCTTACTTTTCGTACAGACAAGGAAGGTAATCCTGTGGTGCTCTTTATCGGCCACCGCAATGAAAATGGGCGTATTACGGGCGACCGATTCACCAGGGTTATCGCCCGCGATACGGCGGGCCAAGTGATCAAGGATCACTGGGACGCAAAAGGCCGGGCATGATGGGTATCATTTTTTCAATAGGCCTATTAATAAGGGAGGCCGGCGATTTGCCGGCCTCCCTTATTTGCTGATAAACTGTAATCTGATTTTTAGTGATAAGCATTTTCCGCATCGCGCAGTCGTTTGATCGTATCGTGGCCACTTTTCAGCGTAGCTTTCTGACGCGTGATCAGTGCGCGAAGCTCGGGCGTCAGCTCATCCGATTCGAGCGCCGAATTATATGCTTTCTGCGCGGCGTCCTCCCCGAATTCCGAATTTTCCAGCGAAGTTTTGCGGCCATCACTGCTGAATGCCGCCCGAACATCCATCCAAACCCGGTATAATTTGCCTGAGACCATTGTGCCTGTCGCTGGTTCGCCGCCTAATGCGGTAACTTCACTGCTCAATTCTTGCACGTTGTCGCGGCTATGGTTGGCCAGGCTGTTGTAAACCGACCGAAGGTCGGTGTCGGCGGTGTCCGTCTCGTCATAGGCCTTTTCGTAGCCAGCAATGCGGTCGTTGTTGATCAGTATCAAGTCATTCAATGTTTCTATGATTGCTGCATTTGCCATGATTGTTCATGATTAGTGATGCGGCATTCCTAAAAACTATTGTTCCAAACCGCTTTCGTGCAAACAAGCGCTGTCAACGCAGTAATTTGTGGATGTTTTTGCGCCGTATATGCAGGCAATCAGCCGCTTGATAATTCGGGTAAGCTATTTTTCGCTTAGTTTCCTTCGCACCTTGCTCAGAAACTCCGGAGAAAAACCAAGGTATGACGCGATGTAATGCTGCGGGACACGCTGGGGGATGGCAGGGTATCGGGCGAGGAAATCGAGGTACTTCTCGACGGCGCTGGTAGAAATGGTCCTGAACAACCGCTCTTGCGTTTGTGCGAGGTTTCGCTGTACCATGAGCCGGAACATCCGTTCGAAACCAGGGACGGTCGCCAGTAACTTCTCCTTGGTTTCAGGCGTAAGAATGAGCACTTCGCAGTCTTCGAGCGTTTCAATGTAAACGTGACTCGGAGTCTGGTTATGAAAACTGGTAATATCACTTACCCACCAATCTTCCACCGCAAATTGCAGTGTCACCTCTGCCCCTGCGCTATCGATAAAATAGGTGCGGATACAACCTTTGAGAATATAGGCCTCAAACTGACAAACCTCCCCCTGCTGTAAGAGGAAGGTCTTTTTGGAGTATGTTTTAAATTGCAGTAACGAATCGAAAAATTCGAGGTCTTGTGGGGTAAATGGCAAGCACCTCAGTGCGTAGCTGTTGATCTTCTCAAACATCATCGGTTAATGGATTAGCCACCGGCTAACGCATGCCGGATCTCTGAATATAATAAACCGCTGCCGCCTCCGAAATGACGCAAGCAGACGATCCGCGGATCGATGGATTGGCAAAGAGATGTGATTTTCCCACCCGTTTCCTCATCTACCCCGACCCCCAAAAGTACTAAATCGACCGAATTTAAGCGAAGTACTTCCTCCGCTTCTTCCAAAGAACCGGCAGGTATCCCGTGCCAGGGCTCATTTTGGTTGATCAGCCGGATAATCGTTTCCAGGATTTCGGGATGGTTGGCTACTGCCAGAATATTGATTTTCGACATATTACCGATCAATTCAAGTTCATATTCTACCACTTTTCAGGAACCTCGATCACAAGCAGAGCACTTTTCTCCACCGCTTTCAACGAGACCGCAGTCTCCGGCCAGAAACCATAGCCGTCACGCGTCGAAAGCAGCTGTCCATTCACCTCCACTTTCCCATCAATCACGAACACATACACACCGTTTCCTTCCTTTTTCAGCTGGTACCGGGTTTCAAAACCGGCATCCAACTCAGCCAAATGGAACCAGGCGTCCTGATTGATCCACACGCCGTCGTCGTTGGGATCCGGTGACAGGATTTGCTGAAAACGGTTATGTCGGTCGCCGGAAGCATATTCCATCTGGTCGTAGCGTGGCGCCACATTCAGTTTTTTGGGATATAACCATATTTGCAAAAACGTCACAGGCTCTTCGGGATCCTTATTAAATTCGGTATGATAAACGCCGGTACCGGCGCTCATGACCTGAATCTCTCCCCGACGGATCACCGCCACATTACCTATGCTGTCCTGGTGTTCCAGCGTACCTTCCAGCGGGATCGAAATGATCTCCATGTTATCGTGCGGGTGCCGCCCGAAGCCCTTACCGCCGTTGACAGTATCGTCGTTTAAAACCCTCAACGCACCAAATTGGATGCGCTGAGGATCATAATTTCCGTGAAAACTGAAAGTCTGTGCGCTTTGGAGCCATCCGTGGTCCGCGTAAAAGCGCGACGAGGCCGGGTGCAATACGGAATTTTTCATGATTACTTCAAAATCGTGTTGTTCACCAATTGGATCTCCTCTCCCGAAATCGTGTGTGGCCGGCCCGGGTAAATCACCTGGTTAACCGTCGCATTCATATCTTCGAGGATGGTCACGCTCTCCTGCACCCGCGATACAGGCACGTGTGGGTCGGGGTTACCAGTTGAAATAAACACTGGCGTCTGTTTGAAATCGCCGTTATAGTTGTCGATGTCCAACTCCTTGCCTACCAACCCGCCTGTAAAAGCAATGATTCCCCCATACTTACGGGCATTGCGCGAGGTATATTCCAGTGTAAGACAAGCTCCCTGCGAAAAACCGGCGAAATAAATCTGATCGGCTGGGATTCCCGCGGCCTCTATTTCCGCTACCACATCTCCTACCAATGTCAATGCCGAATCCAATGCAGGCTGGTTTTGCGTAACCGGCGCCATGAAACTGTAAGGATACCAGCTATTGTTCGTGGCCTGCGGCGCGTAAATTGCAAAATCGCTCAGATTCAAAACCCTTTGAAGGGAAATAATATCAGCGGCAGTCGCACCCCGGCCATGCAGCATAACGATCGCTTTTTTGGCCTGCTGGATGGGTATCCCGCTTGTGATGAATTGTTTGCTATGGGTGTACATGGGAATTTCGAGTGAGTGAATTTTGAATGAGTGAATGGTCGGGCGTTGTTAGGAGTTGTCATTCGTATTCAGGTATTGTTGTTCATTATTAAATGGTCGAAAATCTTTGGGTGTAGTTGACAACACTTGATCACACTTGACAACACTTGACCACACCTGACAATACCTGACTACAAATGACAATACCTGACTACAAATGACTACATATGACCATTCATTAATTAAGTACCGGCAACACTTTGACGATCTGCTCTCTGCGAGGCTCGTACTGAGGAGGCAGCATCAAACCGGAGCCGAGTTGTTCCACAGTTTCGTCGGTTGCAAAGCCTGGGTTATCACTTGCGATCTCGAACAGAACACCTCCCGGTTCGCGGAAATAGAGCGAGTAGAAGTAGTTTCTGTCGATTTTATCGGTGATCTGCAAACCGGCATCCAGTACTTTTTTGCGGAACTCCATCAGAATATCATCATTCGCAACACGGAATGCAATGTGATGAACCGAACCTTTGGCCACATGACCCGCTCTTTCACCAGGAGCTTCCACCAGGTCGACGATATTTGCATTCTCAATCGCGTCGGTCACAAACCGGAAGCGATTTACATGCTGTTCGGCCAGGCGGTAACCGAAGATGTCGGTCAATACTTTGGCGGTCTCTTCGATGTTGTTCGTTGTGATCGTCACATTATGGAAGCCACGGGTCGCATATTCGGCTCCTACTTCCGAAGTAGTCCATGGAATACGGTTATCGGTAACTTTTGGGACCGTCAGTTCAAATTTCAAACCATCGGGATCCAGGAAGGTCAGATATTGCTCCCCGAATTTCTCGGCAGGTTTGTTATAAGTGATTTTATTGGCCTCCAATCTTTTCAACCAAAAATCCAGGCTGCCTTCGGGCACCGAATATCCGATTTCGGTAGCCTGGCGGGTTCCGCGGCGTCCGGCAGGGATCTGATTACCCCAGGGGAAGAAAGTCAGGATCGAACCCGGCGTACCGTTTTCGTCGCCGTAATAAAAGTGATATGTATTAGGATCGTCAAAATTGACGGTTTTTTTCACCATTCTAAGGCCTAATACCCTTGTATAAAAATCGTAGTTGGTTTTAGCGTCACCAGCGATCGCTGTAATGTGGTGGATGCCGTTGATTGTATTTTCCATTGTCTTGTTCAGTTAAGATGTTTCTTTGTTTTTGATGATACAAAGGTATATCCCCGGGTAGGGGCAAGGCATTGAACTAGGACAAGAAAAACGGAAATGAGAAAATTATTCGAGCGGGCTCATCAAACTCAGCACAGCGTCTTCCTCCACTACCCTACCGGCCGCTTTGGCCGCTTTCAGGTACACGCTCATCGGATATTTCCCGTCGAAGGCAGGGTCGGCTTCTACCATGGGCACTTTCAGGCGCGCATGTTTGAGGCTTGCAAGATCCGACAGCGACACGTAACTCAGCTCCGGATTGCCCTGCCCCAGGTCGCAAAGCCCGAAAGCGATATTATTAACAGGATCGAGTTCAGAAAGCAGCCAAATGGCCTTGCCATATTTGGAATGCAGCTTCACAACAGGCGCATGATCCTTCGCAAGCTGGTTTTGTACCTCTTGCGCATTGTGGACCATTATTTCAATCAGGTTTTGTGGGATCATTTTTGACATGGGGCAAATTTAGAGGTTTTGTCCGGGTGCCGAAGCGCCGGGGCACCATAAAATAAATGGTATCTGCCGCAGCTGTATTTCGCATCACTTATTTGCCTAAATTTCGATGAGAATAGTCCTTCCACAACTTATCGGAAACTGAGTATGCACTCCTGATAGGAATGTAGAGGCTGCTTTTGGCATTTTAAATTCTGTTTCAAATCACATTAACGCTATCCATCTATCGTAAAAAGTAACTTATGAAAAGAAAACTACCACTCCTTGCTCTAGTATTAGTTCTAATCACCTCACACAGAACCTTCTCGCAGGTTGTAGTAACTTTCCCATCCGAAAGGGCGGTTTTTCAGCGCAACAACGCCAATGAAGCCGACGTATATATAGGAGGGTATATCACGCAGCCTTACCAGAAGATCGAGGTGCGGCTTACGCCCCGCGTACCCGGTGAGGGTGAGGCATTTCCGGCAGGCGGAGGCTGGGTAACGCTCGATGACCAGATTTCACAAGGCCAGTTTTTGGGTTCCGTACATTTAAAAGGTGGCTGGTACCAGTTGGAAGCGCGGGGTGTGGCAAATGGCGGCGGTACGTCGTCGATCGCGACGCTCGCGCGTGTAGGCGTGGGCGAGGTGTTCGTTGTGGCAGGCCAGTCTAATGCAACAGGCGGCGACGCCAATCCAAACGGCCCTCCCGCTGCCCATGATCAGGTCAACAGCGTCAATTTCCAGAATGTGGATCCGGGAACATCGACCATTACCCCTTATTCAAATGTCCAGCTACCCTGCCCTGAGTTTGTACATCTCGATGCGAACGTAAAAACGGCGCCATTTGGTAACTATGCGTGGTGCTGGGGTTCTTTTGGTGACAAAATTTACGAGAAACTGCACGTGCCCGTGATGATATTCAACGGTGGCTGGTCGAGCACCGGGGTCGACAACTGGAAACAAACCATTGATCCCAACGGCGTAACTACCAGTGCATTCGGCTACACTTTCCCGGCGGGCCTGCCATTCGGGCATTTACGGCTTGCGTTGAACTATTACATTGCTCAATTGGGTGTAAGGGCCGTTTTATGGCACCAGGGCGAATCCGACAATTACCTTGAACAGCCAGGCGACAACACTTACAACCGTTACTTATCGGCGCTTTGGGATGTGGTCAACGCGAGCCGCAACGTTACCGGCAAGCCCAATCTGGGCTGGGTTGTCGCACGTGCTTCGCGGTTTACCGTCAACGGCTCCACACGCGTTTCGGCCAATGTGGTCAATGCGCAGAACGAACTGATCAACAACGATGGGCTCTATCCGCACGTATTCCAGGGCCCGGAAACCGATCCGTATTATAGCATTGAGTACCGTCACGATGAAGTACATTTTCGCGGGGATGGCATCAATCCTTCTCCCGACGGACAAATCTATTCAGGATTGGTTTTCCTTGCCGGCCTCTGGGCCGACAAGATTACGCCCGATTTCCTCGCCCAATCCAATCCATATGCCGCGACGCCCCCACCGGCAGTCGACGCGGCCAGCGTACAGGGCAGCTCGCAGGTTACATTCACGGGCCCTTCTTTGCCGGGTGGCTACCAATACAACTGGCTCAACTTCGGCGATTGCAACCAGGTACAAAGCACTTCCCAGCAATGGACGGTCGGGGCTGGTTTGTATAAACTTAAAGTGATTGATTCCAACCGCAACACCGTTTTCTCGCCTGCATTGAATGTACTGTCAACCCCGCTGCCTGTCACGTGGCAATCTTTCAGCGCCCGCATGGGCATTACCGGGCGGGTAACCCTCGACTGGTCGACGGCTTCCGAGGTGAACGCATCACACTTCGAAGTGCAGCGGAGCAGTGACTCCCGGACATTTGCGACCGTCAAAACCGTCAATGCCATGGGTAACACCCGAAACAGCTCTTTTTATCAGTATGAAGATGAATTTCTTTCAAAAGGCACCTATTATTATCGCTTGAAGCAGGTTGATGCGGATGGCCGGACCGACTTCACGCGCATTGTGAGCGTGCGCGTCAATGGAAATGAGACAGTACGTGTTTTCCCTAACCCTGCCGCAGATTTGATCACCGTGGAATCCGCTCAGGCATTGAATCGTATTGATATTTTTAACAGCGCGGGTAAACTGGTGCAAAGTGCCCAAACCGGAGAAAAAGCCGTTCGCTTGAACATCGCTAACCTCCCAAAAGGGCTGTATGTAGTTTCCGTGGACGGCCGCGAGCTGAAAATTGTAAAATAAAATTCCCCTACACCAGGACCAAAGCCTCTCGCCGGTATTCGAGCGGGCTCATCCCACGGTGCTTCCTGAAAGTCTTGATGAGATGGCTGTCGTCTGTAAAACCCAGTTCGGCAGCTATTTCATTAATACGCATGTCGCTGTGTTTCAGCCTTATTTCCACCAATGCAATTTTATAGTTGATGATGTACTGCTGCAACGTTTCGTGCGTGTGCTTTTTGAAATACTCACTGAGGTAATTCAGCGAGATATTGAAATGGGAAGCGATGCGCTCAGCCCGAAGCAGGTCCGGGTTGTAAATATTCTGGTGGATATAATGAATAATGTCCAGAGAGGTGTTTTGCGCCAGTTGTGTCTTTTCGGGAATATGGGTGGTAATATTCCGTGCAACCACCGTGAGCAAGGTGTTCAGTAGCTGCTGGACAAGCTCTTTATGCAGCGTTTGCCGGTTGGCATATTCCTGCCTGATGGCCTCCATCAATGCTCTTACCAGCGGCTTATCATGCTGGTTCCGAAGAATGCAGCCTTGCAGGTGATTATTGTTATGAAAAATATATTCCAATTTATGGATCCAGTCACCCAGGTTACTATACTCATCGCGGGCCTTCTGCGCATTCAGATAGATATTATTAAACCGAATAAACATAAATGCCGTAGTCTCCTTTACCTTGGTATAATGCAAATCCATAGGCATTGCTAAAAACAGGTTTTCCTTCTGGTACCGGAACTCATTCTGGTTGATATGGTATGTCCCCGTACCATCAAACATATATACCAGTTCGATGAACGTATTCTTATGCTCCTTGATCGGACATTCGTCGACTGTCACTAGCAGGACATCGAAAGGCTGATGGATATGATGGATGCGCATACCCGCAAAGGTACCGATTTAACCCAAATTTTTACAACTCACAAAAGTGACCGGCCCGCGAAATTTGCAGACATCAAATCAAACAATTGCAAATCATGAAAGCCATCACATTAGCAAGCAACGGAGGGACTGAAAACCTGATATTCACCGAAATACCTACGCCGGCAATCAAGGAAAATGAAGTACTGGTACGCGTCAAGGCAATCGGAATCAACCCGGTCGACGCATTTGTAAGAACCCATCCGTTCGCCCTGGAAATGTTCCTCCAACCGCAGCCCGGCGAACCGGTTATTATCGGCTGGGACATTTCGGGGGTGGTCGAAGCCTTAGGCAAGGCGGTCACCCAATGGAAACCGGGCGACGAGGTATTTGGGATGGTCAACTTTCGGGGACATGGTAAGGCATACGCCGAATACGTGGCCGCTCCCGCAGACCAGCTCGCATTGAAGCCGGGCAACATTTCGCATGAAGAGGCCGCTGCCGCGACCCTGGCCGCGCTTACCGCCTGGCAGGCCCTGGTTACTTATGGAAAAGTGAAAACAGGTGAAAAGGTATTGATTCACCGGGCTGGCGGGGGCGTCGGACATTACGCCGTGCAAATCGCCAAACACTTTGGTGCTTACGTTATCGGCACGGGCTCCGCAGCCAAAAAGGACTTCATTCTCGGCCTCGGTGCAGACGAATTCATCGACTACACCGCCACTCAGTTCGAAGACATTGTGCAGGACGCCGACATTGTGATCGATTCGCTCTTTGGCGATCACATATTCCGATCGTTAGATGCTGTGAAAGAAGGTGGCCGTCTCATCGCACTCCTCGTGCCATTCACGGATGAAAAGCTGATTCAGAAAGTGCGGGCGAAAAAAGTATATGCCCACACGCTTAATGTAAGTTCGAGCGGCGAGGATATGGGGCGGGTTGCGGCGTTACTCAGGTCCGGGGAAGTGCGGTCGCATGTTTCAGCTACCTATGCGTTTGAAGACATCACCAAAGCCCATGACGAAATAGAGACCGGAAAAACCATTGGCAAGATTGTGGTCAGCCTGCCTTAGCATGTATCATGCCCTTTTGTCGTGCTGTACTTCGGCGCGCGCCACTTTGGCATTTAAAAGCCGGCTGGATAGCTTTTTGAACGGGTTTTACCAAAACGATACCCAGTAGCTATGGATACCTTTTCAAGCATGATCATCGGCGCAGTTGATCAGATCAAAAATGCCGTTGTAAAAATCGATATATTCAAGACAGTCAATGGAAAAATACGGCCGGCAGGCTCCGGCTCGGGGTTCATATTCTCTTCTGATGGCCTCATTTTCACCAACAGTCACGTAGTCGACGGCGCGGAGAAAATTATGGTGAGCCTTTTGAACGAGAACGAGATTGAAGCAACGCTCGTAGGCAAAGACCCGGACACCGACCTCGCTATCCTGAAAATATACACGCAGGGTTATTCGGTAGCCAAACTTGGCGATTCGGGTGCGTTGCAGATCGGACAGTTCGTGATTGCGATCGGCAACCCCTACGGCTACCAGCATACGGTCACTACGGGCGTAGTGAGTGCGCTCGGCCGGACTTTGCAAACGCAGTCGGGGCGGTTTGTCGACAATGTAATACAGTCGGACGCGGCGCTGAATCCGGGCAACTCCGGCGGCCCGATGATCAACACCGATGGAGAGGTGATTGGCGTAAACACGGCTGTCATTCAAGGTGCCCAGGGGTTGAGCTTTTCCGTGGATATCAATACGGCGAAGGAGATTGCACGACAACTTATCCGCGACGGCAAGGTATTCAAGGCATATTTGGGCGTCCAATTACAGGATGTCCCGCTAAACGAACGCGTTCGTCAGCACCACAAGCTTCCAAACCACGAGGGCATCTTCATCACGCACATTGAACCGAACACTCCTGCGTCGCGGTCGCAGCTGATGGAGGGCGACATTATCGTCTCATTCAACGGCAAGCCTGTCCGCAATTCCAATGAACTGTTCAAGGCGCTCACAACGCGCGACATCCTTCGCATTACCGACATTTCGGTGATCCGGCACACGGAACTGCTCAACTTTATTGTTGTTCCGGTTGAGAAGAAGGTTTAGCATCTCGTAATTGGCTATAAGGTGTTTCAATCAATTTGATTTGAAGCACCTTTTCCATTTTACAGATGGTTTGTAAAGTGAGGTTTTCTGAGCCTTTCAGGGTTTTGCCAATGTACTGGGGCGAGCAGCCCATCATTTCGGCGAGGTTCAGCTTTGGTAACAGACTTCTACAAACTCAAAAATCAAACGGTTTCCGAGCAGCGCGTCCAATTTTCGCGATGGGGCAAAACTTCTGATTTGTGCTTCGAGATGCCCTGAGAGCACTTTTTCAATTTCGATGGAATGAAAAACTACGTTTTGTGTGTTGTGTAACCTGTTGCAAATAGTTTGACGAAATATTTTAACAGGTTATGAACTGGATTACTATTAGTAGTGAAGAAGAAGTAGATAGTATTTATCAATCGGCAGATTACTCCATTATTTACAAACACAGCCCCCGTTGCGCAACCAGCCTGATGGCTTACCGGCAGCTCAAATCGGAAGTAAACGCCGCTACCGACATTCAGATACCCATTTACATTGTGGACGTGATCCAAAACCGCAAGGAATCCCAGGCTATCGCCAGCAACTTTGGTGTTGTGCACGAATCTCCCCAGATCCTGGTCGTGAAGGGCGGGCAGTGCGTTTACGACGCGTCGCACGAAGACGTTTCGCTGCGGGATTCACTGGCTTCCTTAAACTGAAATCGAAGTTGGCTGGCCCAAAATAGCTGAGCAGGTCTAAGTTGAAAATATTTTTGTGGATTATATCCATTCATTAGGAAATATTCCATTATATTTGTGCTATCAACAAACAGGAACTATGACGGGCTGCACAGTTCGATCTCCTTCGAAAAGATGGTATAGATTTTGTATCAGGCAGATTACCGTCAAAGCTTATTAACACTTCATCACAAACAGACGCAAAAGAGCAGCCCCAAAGCTGCTCTTCTTGTTTTACCAGAATTTTAAAATCGTGGGTACTATGCATTTCCCGAGGCACGCGGTTCCAGGCGGGCCGCCCATTTTTGGAGCAGCACCACCAGATCGTCCAGGATAACCGGCTTGCTAAGGTAATCGTCCATTCCTGCCTCAAAACACTTCTCTTTGTCCTGCTGCAATGCATTGGCGGTCATGGCGATGATAAATGGATGCGTGGTATGCTGTGCCCTGATTTGCCGGGTAGCTTCCAGACCGTCCATTTTCGGCATTTGCATATCCATCAGAATAACATCATAATCGATTTTCTGTACCTGATCGAGCACTTCCAGGCCATTATGCGCCAGATCGGCCTGGTAACCGAGCTTGCTTAACGTGTTCATGATCACGATCTGGTTCACTTTATTGTCCTCCGCCACGAGGATCGTCATCGGATGCCGGCTTGCAAAATCGGAATGAAGCTTCTTTTCAGCATCGTCGCTTCCAGGCTTGGCTTCCTGGTGTTCCTGCCGATCCGGAGCAACTTTGGCTGCGATCCAAAAACGGAAGCTGCTGCCCTTGTGCAACTCGCTTTTGACCTCGATATCGCCCCCCATGAGCGCGGTCAGCTTTTCACAGATCACCAAACCGAGGCCGGTGCCTCCATACTGCCGTGTCGTGGACGAATCTACTTGTGAAAACGGTTTGAATAATTTGTCCAGCTTATCCTCCGCGATCCCAATGCCGGTGTCGGTAATCTCAAACCCCAGTTTGGCCTTCTCACCCTCCTGCCCGATCACATACACGTGCACACGTACCTCTCCCCTGGGCGTGAATTTAACCGCGTTGCCTACCAGGTTCGTCACGATCTGGCCGAGCCTCAACCGGTCGCCGACAATGCGGGACGGCACATTTTCCTCGATTTTCAACGTCAGGTTGAGCGGTTGAGTGGCAGTTTTTGCTCGGAAAAGGTCCATTACTTCACCAATGCAGGCTTTCAGGCCAAATTCTTTTTCTTCGAGCTCCATATTGCCCGATTCAATTTTGGAAACATCGAGAATGTCGTTGATCACATTCAGCAAATCCCGTCCGGACGTCTGTATGGATCTGGTGAAATCTCGCTGCTCTTCGGTCAGTTCAGTCTCGGCAAGCAGCGAAGCGAGGCCGATCACCCCGTTCATCGGCGTCCTGATTTCATGGCTCATAGTGGCCAGAAATGCACTTTTGGCCCTGTTAGCCAACTCAGCCTTTTCCACTGCCAGTTGCTGTTCCCCAATCGCGCGTTCGAGTTGTTTGGTCCGCTCCTGTATCTGCTGTTCGAGGACCCGCTTTTGCTTACGGATCGTGTAGGTCCGGATCTGATACAGGGCCAAAATCAGTGCCGCTATCAGTCCGACGGTCAACAGCCGGAACCACCAGGTAAGCCAGAACGGCGGCTCGATAATCAGTTCTATGGCGACCCCCTTCTCATTCCATAACCCATCGTTGTTGGAGCCCTTTACCCTGAATGTGTAAGTGCCAGGGTCGAGGTTGGTGTAGGTGGCAGTGCGTTTGTTGCCGCTGTAATTCCAGCTTTTGTCGAAGCCTTCCAGCATATAGGCATACTGGTTCTTTTCGGCGACGGTATAGCTCAATGCCGCGAATTCGAAGGTGATCACCGACTGATCATGACGAATAGTGATCGTTTTGGCCTCGCTGATCTGCTGTTTGAGGATGTTGTCACTGCCCCCTGTGACGACCTGCTTGTTAAATATCTGAAAATCTGTGATGTACACAGGCGGCACGAAATCATTGTAGCGCAGGCTGTCGGGATAGAAACTGATGAAACCGTTGATCCCCCCAAAGTACATCTGCCCGTCGGCCGTCTGAAACCGGGAATTGTCCCGAAACTCATTGCCCGGCAGGCCATCGGCAATACCGTAATTTCGAAAGGTATTGGTCAGCAGGTTAAACTTGGAAATACCCTTGTTAGTACTAAGCCAAAGATTGTTCTTACTGTCTTTCTGGATTCCAAATACCACATTACTTGCAAGCCCGTCCTTTTCCCGGAATGACTTGAACCGCTGCTTTTTCTGATCGAAATAGCAAAATCCGCCACCCACCGTGCCTATCCAGAGATCGCCATTTTCCGCTTCCAGGATCGATTGTACTTTGTTGTGGGAAATACTCGACGGATCGTTGGGCCGGCTGCGGAAATGTTTGAAGCCGTTGCGGCCGGGCAACAGCAAGTCGAGGCCGTTAAACGTCCCTACCCAGATATTCCCCTTTTTATCCTGAAAAATAGTGGTAATAATGTCGCCGCTGATGCTCGCCGGATCGGTGATATCGTGCTGGTAATGCGTAAAGGCTTTGGTTTTGACATCGTAAAAATTGAGCCCGCCCTTCCAGGTACCGATCCAGAGATTCCCGTCGCGGTCCCGCATCATGTTGTTCACGTCGGCAATTGAAAGGCTATTTGGATTGCCTTCTTCCGGCAAATGGTGCTCAATCGCACCCGTTCTAACATTCAGGAAATCGAAGCCGCCATTGTGAAAACCCAGCGCAAGCACGTCCCTGGCGATCCATATCACGGAAATCACATAGTCGTTCGAAATCGAGCGAGGGTCGCCTTCCCGATGCCTGTAAAATGTAAAGTTCTTCGTTTTACGGTTGAATCTGTTAAGCCCTCCCCCATCAGTCCCGATCCAGATGTCGTCGCTCGTACTGTCGCCGCAAATGGCAAGCACCGCATTATTACTCAGGCTGTTGGGATTACTGATCATCCGACGGTGAGATTCGAATTTCGGACCGAACTTGGGCAGAAACGACACACCACCGGCATAGGTGCCAATCCACATATTCTCCGCATTATCATGGTAAATCGCGTATACCGAATTGTTGCTGAGCGAATAGCGGTCGTCAGGGTTGTTACGCACGGAAAAAAAACGGTCCGTCGCCGGATCATAAATGCTGATACCCCCATTCTCCGTACCAATCCATAGCTTGCCGCTGCCGTCCTCGGCCATGGAAAGCACATCATTGTGCGCCAGGCTCCACGGATCGGCGGCCTTGTGTTCAAAATGCTTTACAATGGTCCCCGACGGACCGATGACCGACACACCTCCGCCATGCGTTCCTACCCATAAATTTCCCCTCCGGTCATAACGCAGCACTTTGATCCAGTCGGATTTAAGCGCATCGCCGGCCCCGCCCGCGCTCGTACGCCCGGCGCTTGCGTGCGCGCCGTGCTCGTAAGCCGCGAAAACACCCGATTTCACATCTAGCTTAAACAGCCCTTTTTCCGTACCAACCCACAGCACGTAGCCCTTCCCCTCTGCAATACTGGTCACAAATGCATTTCCCGACCCCGCATCCCTCCCCGGGTACCTGAACAGCTGGTAAGTACCGCGGCTCCGGTCGAACAGGTAAAGGCCCTGGTCGGTGCCCAGCCAGAAGCGGTTACGACTATCCCGAAAAATGGTGTTAATGGCCAGATCGCGTCGCGGATGCGGATAATGCAGAAAGCTGTCCGTAGCCCGGTCGTGCCGGTCCAGGCCCGTGGAAGTACCTACCCACAATTTTCCCTCCTCGTCTTCCAGCAGCGATAATACAAAGCTGTCGTGGATAGAAGCCGGATTGCCCGGATCGTGTTTGTAATGCGTGTATTTATAGCCGTCAAACCGGTTGAGCCCGTCCTCGGTAGCGAACCACATGAAACCCCTGCGGCCTTTCAGGATTGCGCTCACATGGCTCTGGGAAAGTCCCTGGTCGGTGGTAAGCCGCCTGAACCTGGGCGTCAATTCCTGTGCGAAAACCTGCTGAAAGCATAGGATGTAAAGCAGCACAACCCTGCAAAATATTGCCTTCATGGCACTTTCATCAATTCTGATTGGAAACGTCGATTGTCGGTTTAAATGTAGAAAAATTATGACCCAATGCAACATCCAGACCAATTCTTACTCTTTGGACTATACGAATATTAGCCATTTATGAAAAAAACACTACTCAGCCTGCTAATTTATGGACTTCCCTTTGCCGGTTTCGCCCAGACGTTCACAGTAAGCGGCCTTGTCAAAAATCAACAAAATGAGACCGTCGGATTTGCCGCGGTTTCCATTAACCAATCCAAAGACTCCACCCTTGTAAAAGCCGACGTCGCCGACGAACAGGGCTCATTCAAGATCAGCGGTATACCCGATGGCAAGTATTTTGTCCGCATTTCGGCGGTAGGCCAGCAAATGTACCATTCGGCCGTGTTCGATGTAGCCGGCCAGGATGTGAAGCTGCCCGCCGTTTCCATGTTACCCGAGGCGAAACAGCTGAATGAGGTGAAGGTAACCGGCATCAAACCACTCATAGAGGTCAAAAACGACCGGATGGTGTTCAACGTGGAAGCGAGCATTAATGCTACTGGCTCCAACGCGCTCGATCTCCTGCAACGATCCCCAGGCGTGCAGGTCGACAGGGATGAAAATATCCTGGTACGGGGCAAAACGGGCGTCCGCATTTATATCGACGGCCGTCCTTCTCCATTAGCAGGAAAAGACCTTGCCTCCACGTTAAAAAGCATGAATTCGGCTGACATCGAAGCGATTGAAATCATCACGAACCCTTCGGCTAAATTCGACGCGGCGGGTGACCTCGGCATTATCAATATCCGTCTTAAGAAAAATGCCAAGCTGGGTACCAACGGCAATGTGAGCCTGGGGGGCATGTTTGGGATAACACCTAAATACAATGCATCGCTGAACCTGAACCATCGCGACAAGAAGCTCAACGTGTTCGGTAACTACGGCTTCAACCAGGGAGCATGGCATAATACGACTTACGACGACCAGATCCTCAACAATGTAGCCTACAATAAATTATGGCATGGCATCTGGCGCGACACGACGCACAGCGCCAAAATCGGGGCCGATTATTTTATCAATTCCAAAAATACCCTGGGTTTCAGTGCCAATGGCCGCATCAGCAATCACAACGGTGGCGGAGAGAGCGAGACTTTCATCAGCAAACGCAACAATCTGACTGCCGACTCGCTCATTCTGTCGTCGCGGACATCCAACCCGGAGAAAAACAAAAACCTGAATGTGAACGTAAATTACCGCTATGCCGACACCACCGGGCATGAACTGAACATCGATGCCGATTACGGCCGGTTCTCTTCACGCGGGATCAGTTACCAGCCCAACAAATACCATTTTCAGACAACCGGCAACGAGCCTATCGAACGGAATTACGTTTCGAAAACACCCGTGGATATTACCATTAAATCCTTCAAAATCGACTATGAACAGCCATTCAGGAAGGGAAAACTTGGGTATGGCGTGAAACTGTCGGATGTAAAATCGGACAATACATTCAATTTCTTCAATGTTTTACAAAATGTTGAAGTGATCGACACCAACCGCAGCAACCGCTTCAAATACCTTGAACGCGTGTATGCCGCTTATGTCAACTACAATATTTCCCTTGGTAAAAAATGGGACCTGCAAGCCGGGCTCCGCGCCGAACACACCAAATCGCTGGGCGACCTGACGAGCTACAAACATAACGACCTGGATAAAGTCGATACGACCTATCTGAGCTTCTTTCCAAGTGGTGCTATTTCATTCCGGGCGTCCAAAAACCACACCTGGAACCTCAATTACAGTCGCCGTATCAACCGCCCGAGTTATCAGAACCTCAACCCTTTCGAATACCGTGTTGATGAGCTCGTTTATTCCAAAGGAAACCCGTTCCTCAAACCCGAATACGCCAACAGTTTCAAGCTCTCGCACGTCTACAAGGGCATACTCACGACTTCGTTCGGGTACCGGCGCACCAGGTTCCCGGTTGTGGGCCTGCGCATTCCCTACGATAGCAGCCGCACCTACTTTATCACTGAAAACCTCGATTATTCGCAGGGTTTCAGCCTGGATATGAGCATTACCACGCCGATCACAAAATGGTGGGAGCTCAATTTCAATATCAGCGGGTACCACAACCTCTGGAAGGCCGCGCTGGATAATGGTGTGGTGGTCAACAACCGGACGACCGCATTCAACCTCAACGGCCAGAACACTTTCAAGCTTAAAAACAGTTGGACGATCGAGCTGTCGGGCTGGTACAACTCGCCCTACCGCCGTATCGATTACAACTGGCAAATGGGGATGGTGGACATTGGTGTTCAAAAGAAATTCTGGAAGGATAATGCCAGTTTGAAAGCAACATTCAGCGACATTTTTCACACCGCACGCGGCGGGTACACGTCGGCATATGCGGGCATCGAAACGCGCCTCCGGTTCCGTTTTGAAGGCCAGATGCTGCGCATTACCTTCAATTACCGTTTTGGAAGCAAGGAGATCAAGGCGGCGCGCAGCAGAAGATCCGGTTCGGAAGATGAGCTGAACCGCATCAAAGGTTAAATAGATCTCCACACGCCAATTAATATTAATTCTACTTGTGTTTAATGAAAATGCGTACGTTATATTTGTAGGAAAGAAACCCTACACATCTTGCCTCTCAAAGATTCAATCTATCGGACATGGATCAATTTATCCGGTGACCCGTCAGTGTTCCCGATGAATGCCCGCATATTCCATTCGGTATGCCTGATATCAACCTTTGCACTGCTTTATAATGTACCGTTCAACTATGCGATAGGACTGCCAAAAATAGCCTTGGCCAGTCTTATCGTGTTGCTGATCACGGTGGCGCTGTACTATGCGTCCCGCTTCAAGAATATGGTCAGTATCAGTACATTGATAGCTAATATTGTTGGTCTGTCGCTTTTCCTGGTCAACTATTTCCTCAACTCAGGCCTGCTCGGGCCTACCGACCTGTTCTTTCTGCTTTTCCTGCTGCTCAGCATCGCCATCAGCCCTGCCGATCAGTATAAAGTGTGGATCCCGATCAACGTCACGGTGCTGATCATCCTGAATCTCATTGAGTTCTATTATCCTCACTTGGTGCCGGATACGTACACCACGCGATCCAACCGGTTTGTCGACCACATGTCGGCCTACGCGGTGGTTGCGGCGATCACCTATTTCTGCATTCATTACATCAGGGGAAGTTATGAAAGCGAAAAGCTGTCCACCCTCGAAAAATCGAAGGCGATCGAATTGCAGAACGTTCAGATCGTCAAGCAGAATGAAGAGCTCGAAAAGCTGAATGCGGAGAAAAATAAACTGATGTCCATTGTCGCACACGATTTGCGCTCGCCGCTGGCCAGCATCCAAAACTTCCTGGAATTGCTTACCCAACACGAGCTGGAAGAAGAACAAAAGCTCGACATCGAAAACGAACTCCTCAACTCGACCAAAAACACGCTGGCCATGCTTTCAAAGCTGCTGGACTGGTCCAAATCGCAGCTGCACGGGGTCTCGGCGCACCTGGAATACCTGAACGTGCAATCGCTTTTTGAACCCACGATGAACCTGGAACGCAACATTGCGGCCCGGAAAAACATCACCCTGGATTATTATTTCGATCCTTCCGCCAGCATTTATGCCGATAGCGACATGATGCAACTCATCCTGCGGAACATCGTAGGGAATGCCATCAAGTTCACCGGTGTGGGCGGTCATATTATGGTAAAAACCGAAGCGCAGGGCAACAACTGCCTTATTTCCGTGCAGGACGACGGCATTGGGATGTCATGGGAAAAGCAGCAGTCGGTATTTTCGCTCAATGTCGAATCGACCTTCGGTACTAATAACGAGAAAGGCGTTGGTCTGGGCCTGATGCTCTGCATGGAATTCATCAAGGCCCAGAAGGGAAAAATCTGGCTGGAAAGCATCCCGGGATCCGGAACTTGTTTCTACATTTCGGTACCGATGTTCGACAAAAACAAAGCGCGCCAGCCCAATCTGCTCTGATCACCCGCAACCGGGCACATCGGCGAGGTTATAGTAAATCTGCAACCCCCGCTCCCGGCCGATTCTGATGTCTTCGTCGGCCCCTTTTGATTCCCCTTCCAATCTGAGAATGGCATCGCATTTCTGCAAAAGGCGCCCGGCTACCGGGTACAAAATTTCTTCATAAGGCGCATCGCCCGGCGCTTTGGAGCCTGCCAGTTTGAGTAGCGGCAACGCCACCCATTCCCCGATTACCGGCAAATGCCCGGCACGGAACAGCTGCAACGTAACCGATTCGAGCTTATCGAGGTTTTTACGCATTAAAGCGGGGTCGTCATTCGTCCCCGACCGGTACGGCCCGGCAACCAGGATCATTAATCCACGCATGGCTAATGGGATTTAAGTGAAATGATTTTATTAAAAATGATCAGATATGCTACTTTTGACGCGCATTAGTGCCATTTACAGCTGATATCATTGATCAATATTAATCGTTTTTGATTAATATTGATCAAAAGTAACTATTTACGATGAACTTTCAAGAACGTAAGAAAAAAATTCTCGCCGCGCTGGACGATGCCGAAAGCCTCACCGTATTCGAACTGGCCGAAATTCTGGACGCATCACCGGCAACGATACGCCGCGACCTGGGAGATATTGCAGAGGAAGGATTGCTCCTGCGCACGCACGGAGGCGCGATGAAAATCGAAAACCCGATACTGACCGGGTTTTCGGAAAAATCGGGTGTGAATAGCCCCGTTAAAGAGCGGATCGCGGAAAGAGCAGCCTCTTACGTGCAGGATGGCGACATTATCTTCCTCGACTGCGGCAGTACCGTGTTTCAGATGTGTCGTTTTTTGAAGAAGAAAAGCATTCGCGTGATTACCAATTCACTGCCTGTTCTGGCTGAACTCATCGATGTGGCTTCGATCCAGATCAACCTGATCGGCGGGGAACTTAACAAGGCGCGAAAAGCTGTTCATGGCGATAAAGCCGTTCAGCATATCAATGGCTACCACGCAAACAAAGCATTCATCGGCGTGGATGGCCTGTCCGCAGAAAACGGCCTTACCGCGCACAGCGAACACGAATCGACCATCACGACCGCATTTATCCGCAATGCGGGGCAGGTAATGCTGCTTTGCGACGCTACCAAAATCGGCAGGGACAGTTATGTAAAGTTTGCTGAGCTTTCTGCCATTCACACCCTCATTACAGATGCTGGTGCCGACGCCGCAAAAACAACCGCATTGCAGCAAAACGGGTTGCATGTGGAGATCGCGGGTTGAATTGTAAGATCACGGGTTGATCAAACGAGCACGGCGCCGCCATCGGTAACGAGGATTTGCCCGGTGGCAAAAGGCTGTTTCATAAGGTAAATATAAGTTTGCGCCACCTGTTCGGCCTCACCTATGTGGCGCACCGGTAACGCAGCCGCGACCTGCCCGTAGAATGCATCACGCTCTGTTTCGGCCATCGACGACCATAAATTCGTACGGATCACACCGGGCGAAACCAGATTCACGCGTACCGGTGCCAGCTCTACGGCCATAGAACGCGTAAAACCGTCCATCGCTGCGCAAATGCTCGCGCCTATGGACCAGCCCGCATTCGGGCGCGCACTCACGATCCCGCCTGTGAGCACGATCGAGCCGCCCGCATTGATCCTGGGCGCCGCATATTTAACCGCCATGAATGCGCCCCAATAACGGAGATCGAAAAATGCGCGGGCAGTAGCAACTTCCGTGTCGGCGATTTTACTTAACAAAAGGCTTTCGCCAGCTGTGAAAACGAGGTGATCCAACGTGCCGATTTCTTTAAATAGTTGCATTACGGATGCTTCATCGGAAAGGTTGCATTGCATACCGAAGCCGTTACCGGGCAATTCCGCTACGGCATTTTGCACCCGCGCCGCATTGCTCGACACGATGATCACATTTGCGCCTTCTGCGGCTGCCGCCTTGGCCGTAGCCAGCCCCAATCCCGAGCTGCCACCCAGGAGCACCACTCTTTTACCATTGAGGGAAAATGCTGAATTCGAAGTTTCCATTTGTACTGATTTGTTTTTGACAATGCAAATCTGCCTTAGCGGGCTGCCAAAGCACTTAACAAATGGTAAAAACGGTTTTCAGCGCAAATTTTTCCGAATGCGGCTAAGCGACTGCGGCGTAATGCCAAGGTAAGAGGCAACGTCGGAAAGCGGCACGCGTGTGGCGATATCGGCCTGGCGCGCGAGAAATTGCTGGTACCGCATAGCCGAATCCTGACCGAGATACGCATTACGGATTTGGATCTTTTCCAGCAGCGTCTGGTTAGTGATCGTGTCTATCACCGCTTTCAGGTAAGGCACGCGCGTGTAAAGCGCCCACAAATCGGCTTTGGTAATACTCAGTACCTGCACGTTGCAGGCGGCGCAAATGCTCTCGTGCGCAGTCACGTGGTTGTTAAAGCTATTCAGGATCGTGCAAAACTGATTTTCCTTCAAAAAGTAATGCGTTACCTCGTTGCCTTTCTCATTGGTGACCATAATGCGCAGCACGCCAGTCAGTACAAAAAACATTTCCTGGCAAATCTTCCCGCCTTTGAATAGCACATCACCCTCCCGGAACTGCCGCATCTTAAATGCATTCAGGATCGTTTCCTGGTCCGAGGAAGGGATCGCGTGCGTGAGTTGGAGGATCGAAATCAGGCGTTGCGGCATGGTGCTTTTTTAGAATATCATTTCAAATATAATATGCTTCAAAACAAAAAGCCCTGCGCTTTTCCGGCACAGGGCTTAGTGATAGTCCGGTTCAGGTTTTAGTAACCTTCGTTCTGGTACATTTTCTCCGGGTTCAGTTTGGTTTCGTCAAACGGGATCGGATAGTAACGATCTTTTTTGCCAAAGTTGCTGAGTTTCGCGATACCGAAATTCTCCTGCTTTTTGCTTTTGAAATAAGCCACCAGCTCGTCGGTCGTAAAGAAGCGCAGCAAGTCGAACCAGCGATGGTTTTCGAATGCAAGCTCCGCGCGGCGTTCGTGGAGGATAGCGAGTTTCAAGGTTGGATATTTGGCTGCGTATTCGGCATTGGCTTTGGAAACTGCATATTTAGGCAGGCCCGCACGCTCACGGACCTGGTCGAGGAACCCGATTGCCGTCGGCTCGTCGCCCAGTTGCATATGCACTTCGGCGAGCATCAGGATCACGTCGGCGTAGCGGATCAGAATCCAGTCGTTGCCGCCGTAGCCGTTGGTTGTCGCTGCCGAGCTGGCGTCACGGTATTTGGTAATGAAATAGTCCTTCACGATCGGATCGTTGGCAAATTTGATCGAAAAGTCTTTTCTCACATCACCTTCCTCATAATCCTGCACGAGGTCAGGCGTAACATTACCACCCGAACCCGACGATGCGAACAATGAGTTGATCGTCTCTCCTTTGGCTTGGTTGTTGCGTGCGATCGAAGACGAGAAATTGATATCGCCCTGCTTGTTCACCACCTGAAAAATAGTCTCCGGATTTGTCGACTTCTTAGCCACATCGAACACATCCGCATAAGGAACTTCCTTCAACTCGCCGAACGAGCGCAGGTTGTAGGAAGCCGTCAGGTATTTTTTTGCCTCGTTCAGGTTAGCGGTACGGTCTGCCGTACCCAGGGTAGTCGCCATAGTGAGGTACACCTGACCCAGCAATGCATTGGCGGCATTTTTGGTGACTTTACCCTTGGTATTCGCAGTCTGTTTGTCTGGTAGCGTCGAAGCTACGGCGTCTTTCAGGTCTTGTACAATCTGGTTGTACACCACAGCCTGTTTCTCGCGAAAGGTAGCGGCCGTTACCTCGTCGGTGCTGAGCAGTTCTTTCGTAACCAAAGGCACATCGCCCCATTTGCGCACAAGGTGGAAGTAGGTCAATGCGCGGATGAATTTCGCTTCGGCTTTGTACTGCTCTTTTAGGTTAGCGTCGGTGAAAGTTACACGCTCGATACCCGCCAGCACCTGGTTGCAACGCGTTACCATCTGGAACAGCGTCAGCCAGTGGCTTTTCAGGTAAGTGTTGCTGGGCAAAAGCGAAAAGTCGTTGAACTGGAACGGCTCGCCCGCATTCGACTGGTTATCGTTACGCCCGGTATTATCCGACCGTTCCTCACTGAACAGCCCGCTGTTTTCCCCGATACCGTTGCCATCGCGGAGCGAGTTGTAGATACCGTTCACGGCCAGGGCCACGTCGTCTTGCGTCCGGTAGAAAGTGGGCGCCGACACCGCATTCGGGTTTTCCTGATCGAGGAAATCGCTGGAACACCCTGCAAGAGCCACCAATCCAAATGCTGAAAACAATGTATTGAAAATGTATTTACGCTTGATCATCTCTTCTGCTGCTTAAAATGTAATACGGGCACCGATGTTGTAGGCACGCACGAGCGGGTATTTTCCGTAGTCGACACCCGGCGTCAGGTTGGCCCCGTTGTTGTAATCCACCTCAGGGTTGTAGCCCAGGTATTTGGTCAAAGTGAAAGCATTGTCCACACCTACGTACACACGCAATGCACTGATGGCATTGTTGGTCAGGCTGCCGATGCTGTTCATGTTGTAGCCCAACGTCAGGTTGGTACATCTTAGAAATGAGCCGTCCTGCAAATAGAAGGTCGACAAACGTGTGCTGTTGCTTTGCGTCCCCCCGCGTGAGGCGCGGTACACATGCCCATCGCCCGGTTGCGACTCCGAACGGTAACGGTTCGCCACTTTGGCATACTGGTTACCCGAACCCTCCATATTGTAGAGGTAGTAGTCCTGTCCGTCGAGTACCTTGTTGCCATAAGTTCCGTTGAATGACGAACTGAAATCGAAGCTTTTATAGCTGGCCGTAATCGCGAAACCGTAAGTGAATTTCGCATGCGGCGAACCGATCACCCGCTTGTCGGCATCGTTTACAACACCATCATTGTTCACGTCTTCGAAATACAGGTCACCAGGGCGAAGCGGGTTGGTAGAAGCCGTAGAGCGCGCCGGCCCTTTGAGCTGGTAGCCAGCCGGGAACGACTGCGTGGAAGAATTGTAAACCGCATTATCAGCAGCAATATTCTCCATATCCTTCTCGCGCACCATTCCTTTCACCTTGAAACCATAGAACATACCGATCGGCTGGCCCTCCTGCGTGATGTGCGTCAGGTACGAGCGCTCGGCACCGTTGGTAATGATCGTACTGGCGCCTCCCATATCGAGCACTTTGTTGCGGTTCACCGAAATGTTACCGGCTACATTCAGGTCAAAATCTTTGGTGGAGATCACACGGGCGTCCACTTGAAGGTCGATACCCTTGTTCTGTACTTTCGAATTTCTCAGGTTAGTCAAAATCGTGGAAGCACCGGAAATGGCCGACAGCGGCTGGTTGAACAACAGGTTGAACGAGCGGCTGATGTAGTAGTTCGCCATGATCGACAAACGATCGTTAAACAAGCCCAGGTCGGCACCGAAGTTGTACTGCGAGGTCGATTCCCAGCCCAGGTTCAGGTCTTTGATACCCGTCGCCCACAATGCGGTATTGACAGAACCGTTTCCGTATACCACACCGCCGGGAGCCGCCATTGTTTGGAGGAAGTTGTAATTACCGATGTTGTTATTACCGCTCAATCCCCAGCTTGCACGCAGTTTAAGTGTAGAAGTATTGCCTAATGCATTTTTGTAGAATTCCTCATTTGAAATATTCCAGCCGGCAGACACCGACGGGAAGTTCCCCCAGCGGTTATTAGGGCCGAAACGCGACGAACCATCGGTACGGAAAGTGGCTGTCAGATAATACTTGCCATCATAATTGTATGCCGCCCGCGCCAGGTAGGAAAGCAGCGTCCAGTTCACTTTGCCGGTTTGGTCGGTTCCGGTATTCAGCGCGAAAAGGGTTGCGTCTGCACCCTTTCCGGTAATTTCCTCGATGCGGTCATTAGAGAACCCGCGGGCGGTTACCGAAACGATGTCACGGTTGTTTTCCTGCACCGTATAGCCCACCAAACCATCGATACTGTGCTTACCGAGCTGCTTTTTGTAGTTCAATGTAAACTCCGCAAGCTTGTCCATTTGCGTGGTCATCTGCGATACCGCATTCGCTGCGGCAATCGCTTGGGGCGACCCCGGAGGGTTTGCACCGCTACTCAGGCTGGTAGGAGAATAAAATTCGTATTTCTCATTGTAAGTCTGCAAACCCAGGTTAACCTTGAAATTCAGGTCGGGAATGATCTCATAAGTCGCAAAGCCGCTAAACGTACCACGCTGACCTCTGCGGTTGATATGCGTTTCGGTCGCCAATGCTACCGGGTTTTCGATCGATTGATAGCCATAAGCCGAGCTCAATGAGGCAGCTTCGTTTTTCGCGAGACTTCCATCATCATTGTATGCTTTGAAAATCGGCATGTAGATCAATGCACCAAGGATCGGCCCTTTGTCGAAACGGCCTTCCTGCACCTCACGGTTGGTGTTATAGGTAAATGCAAGGTTCGCACCTACTTTCAGCTTTTTGTTCACATCAGCATCCAGGTTCGTCCGGAAGTTGGTCCGGTGCTGGCCGGTGCTCAGGATAATTCCCTGCTGATTGAGCTGCCCACCGCTGATCGCATACCGCAGGCCATTCTTCCCGCCCGAAAACGAGACATTATGACGGTGCACCGGTGCATTACGGTAAAGTTCATCCTGCCAGTCGGTATTGTATTTCGGAGTGATGAGCTTCTGGTTCGCGAAATCGTAGAGATCGGTCGGGATACTCACAGAGCCTGCATTACCCACGTTTTTGATACGGGTTGCATTGTCGTCGGAGTACATGCCGTCGTTCCAGGTTTTGCCTGCATTCACCATCAGGTCGCGGTAGCTCGCATTGCGGCCGTCGATCATCAGTTGTCCAAATTCGGAAGCATTCAAAAGATCGACCTTTTTGCTGAGCTGGTTCACGCCAAACTGGTATTCATATTCCAGCCGGCCTTTACCTTCCTTACCTCTTTTGGTCGTGATCAACACCACCCCACCCGCAGCGCGGGAGCCATAAATGGCAGCCGACGCCGCATCTTTGAGGATGTCGATCGATTCGATATCATTCGGATTAATGAAAACATCGTTACCAGCCGGGTAGCCGTCAATCACGTACAACGGGTCTGAGCTCGCGTTCACCGAACCCACACCACGCACGCGGATCTTCGTGCCCACGTAAGGCGCGCCGCTCACCTGCGAGATCTGCACACCAGCCACTTTACCTACCAATGCCTGCCCGACAGTAGGCGTACTGAGGTTCAACTCCTTTGCCTTAACGCTGGAAATAGCGCCGGTAAGATCGCTTTTGCGCATCGTCGAGTAACCTACCGCCACAAACTCGTTCAGCATCATCGCATTCTCTTTCAAAGTAACGGCCAGCGGCGCATTGCCCGAAACCACCACTTCCTGTGCGATGAAGCCCACAAATGAAAAAACCAACGTAGCGCCTGAGCCGGCGTCAATCGAAAACGTACCCGCAGCGTCGGTTACAGTACCTTTGTTGGTCCCTTTTTCCAAAACCGTCACACCGAGCAACGGCTGACCGGTTTCGTCCACTACCTTACCCGTCACGGTCAATGCGCGGGCCGGCCTTTCAAACATCATCCGGCCTTTACCGGAAGCCACTGCATGCCTGCCCGGACTGAAAACCAGGATACCTGTCATTACCAACGGAACAATTGGCAGTATCAGTTTCTTCATAATAGTTTTAAAAAATTTAACAAAAACAAGAAAACACGCTGCGATTCACTTTTAAACCCATCTACTTCGCGCTCAAAAATCGAGCGCAAAAGTATTTTTGGACTATTAAGTGAATCGAACGTGTTTATTATGAAAATGTAAAATTTTCAAGAATCAGAAGTGACCGATTACCAGCTTACGCGCACCTGATGCACATTGCTTTTGCGGGAGGACCTCACCGCGATGTCTTTCGAAGAACTACCCCTGAGTGTGAAACCTTCCAGCTCGTCGGCTTTATCGATATCCACCGAATGAAGTACTACCTGCTCGCCTTTTTCCAGCAAAAATCTGGATTGTTACCAAAGAGGCTGTTTCAGCTTTACGAAATAGATCGTGTTGCGATCCACCACGCCGGTTGCCGGCAGGATTTTCTGTGCATACGCCCCGCCCACGCCCACTACGCCGAAGTCGTCGTCGTTGGAAATAGCAATGGTGGTGGAATTGATAATCGCAATACCTTCGGCTTTATCGTGGGGATAAAGCATTGGAATATCAGTCATCAAATCCGCTACAAGCGTCTTGGTTACGGGTTTGATACCATTCGCAGACAGGTTAGCGTCGGTTTTCAACTGTTCTACGGTGAGTCCACCGTACAACTTGCCGCTCACGCCGTTGGCCGGATCGGAAATATCGGTGGCATTACCCAGGTCGATTTTATACACTTTTTTGATTACTGTTGCGCGGTTGGCATTGGTAGCATATTCACCGTCGCGTTCGAGCACTAGGAAAGTCGTGTTGTCTATCGCCACAATTTCGCTGTTCGCCTGCAAATTCGCGCGGTCGATGAGATACACATACTCCTTACTGGCGCCGGTAGCAATGTCGAAGCTAAGGATACGCGTCACCAGCGAGCCCGACACATCCGACGCGGACGGATTGTACAGCGGGAATTGCATGATACCGACGAGCGTTTTACCATCGGGCGTGATGGTAAGCCCTTCCATTCCGCGGTTCGGACGTCTTTTGGCAAAAACCAGCGGGATTTTACGGCCGCCTGCGCCGCTGCCAAATGGATTGATCCGCTCGATTGTCTTGCCGTTCGCATCGAAATGGACGATATGCGGCCCATATTCATCGCTCACCCAAAACGTTCCATCCTTCGCGAGCGCCAGGCCTTCTGAATCCAGCCCGTCGATGCTGTTAGGCAGCGTATTGTTGTTAACGTCCAGCGCCAGTTCTCCGGTGTAACCGAATCCGGGAGGGTTAGGGAGGCCGCTCAGTTTAGCCCCGCTTTCGTTTTTCAACTCAATGGTTTTTTCCAGCACCAGTTGGTCGCCGATCAGCCGGAACTTGCCGATTTGCGGCGCAAAGCCCGGATCGGCGAATACTTTGGAATCGGCAACCGTACCATCGATATTGGAACCGCGGTCGGTGAGCAGGTAAAATGCCATATGATCGTTCGGGTCCTGCGCCACAGCCGACCCGAAACCACCATTGTATACTTTTACATTACCGACCTGGGTCACGACCGTCGGACTCTGCGCTTCGGCCTTGTCGGGATAAGTTTCATTGGGAAGACCGTGGTCTGTGCAGCTATTCAATATCGCGACGGCCGCGGCTGTCCAAATAAGGGAAAGTAAAAAGGGTTTCATCTTTGTCCAGGTTAGTTTGCGTAAAACTACACCGGCCGATTTTACCCAAAAGTTAATTCCCTGTGCTTCAAATCAACATATTGTTAAGCCCTATTTCCGCGATTTACCCCTGAAACTGGGCGGTTGAACGTAAAATTCGACCGTGGCTGCCAACCCCGAAGTGCGTACGGGAACGGCATCTTGCACCATCTTATTGGAAATGTTCTTGCGGTAACCGCCAAACACCTCCACGCCGGCAAAATTCCCGAATTTGCGGTTATAAGAAATGCCCATATCGACATCAATCCTGCGGCATACGTCGGGCGTGCCTTCGGCTACACGGTTAAGGTAATACGTCCGCGTAACGGCCTCGGCTTTGAAATAGAGCCGGTCGTTGGGCGAAAGGTTATGCCGCCAGGCCATTTTCTTGGGCAGCATAATTTCGATGCCTTCTTTCTCCGAGAGGTTGTAGTTAAAGACAAAAACCGGCAGGAAGGTCAATTTGTAGCTTTTGTTGAAAATGATCCCCGCACCGATTTCCTTGTTAGGAGAGGTCCTTTTCAAATAGGAAGCTGAAACGGTGTAGTTCAGCGGAATTTCCTTGGCGGATAGCATCGCGAAATTCCCCGTCTTGTTGATGTGCGAGGTCAGCAAAATCCAGGAAGTGCTATCCAGCCTCACAAACGAGTTGAGGTCCAATGCAAACGTGCGCAGGTTCCACCCTTCGAACTTTTTGGCCGGATTCTCGCCGCTGCTCTTGAATTCAAGCTGCTCCGCCCGGTAATTGGGACCGAGAACCACCGCGAAGTTCTTTTTATTGAGTACTGGCAACCATGCCCTCACATACATTTCCTCGTTGGTGAAAGTCTTGGTGCCTCCGTTCGCGAAGCGGTAAACCTTCCCCGGCGCGTGCGTCGTGCGAAAGGTAATCCATTTGGACGGAGCCATACCCGGCAAACCGGGCTTCTGGGCACAACATACCAAGCTTATGCCCCACAAGGATAAGAAAAACGCAAATGCCTCCGGCTTCCGAAATTGCATACTTCGCCTGTAAATGGTTGTAATAGTTCTAAGTTGCACTAAATTACTCGCTATGAGCCGGTAACGCAGCAATGTATAAATTAAGTTCCGCAGCGGAATACACGCGGGAACGCATTACATATATACGTCTGGCTAACATGATTTAATAAACGAATCGCGCATCATTTCAGATATACGAACGCTGTTTCTTTTAATGAGAGGGAACGCATCAGCACAACTCACGAAAAAGAAAGTAGGCGAAAACAGAGCCGCAAAAGGCATTGTTTGAAAACTATAAGCATTGATTTGAAAGTATTAATCCCGATAGAAAACTGCCTGCTAATTTTGTGACCGTATTAAACCCCTTTTTCTGACATGATACAAGCAAAAGCATACGCAGCCCAAACACCGGAGACCGATCTGGCTCCGTGGGAATTTGAAAGAAGGGACGTCGGCCCGCACGACGTTCAGATCGAAATCCACTATTGCGGCGTCTGCCACTCCGATCTTCACCAGATCAAGGACGAATGGTTTCCAGGCGTTTTCCCGATGGTACCCGGCCATGAAATTGTCGGAAAAGTCGTGCAGGTAGGCGCGCACGTGAAGAAATTCAAAGCGGGCGACCTCGCCGGTGTAGGCTGTATGGTCGATTCGTGCCAGGTTTGCGAAAACTGCAAGGACGGTCTGGAACAGTACTGCCTCGAAGGTAATACCCAAACTTACAATAACCTGGACCGCAGCGGAGTGCCTACCTATGGTGGTTATTCCAATACCATTGTCGTGCGCGAAGAATTTGTACTCTCGGTTTCTGACAAACTGCCCTTGGCTGCCACCGCTCCATTGCTGTGCGCGGGCATCACTACCTATTCCCCGCTGCGCCACTGGAAAGTAGGCAAAGGCCACAAGCTGGCGGTACTCGGCCTCGGCGGCCTTGGCCATATGGGTGTAAAATTCGGTGTTGCATTTGGTGCCGAGGTAACTGTGCTTAGTACCTCTGCTTCCAAGGAGCAGGCCGCAAAAGACCTTGGTGCACATCATTTCGTAGTTACCTCCGATCCTGAGCAGGTAAAAGCCGTGAAAGGCAGCTTCGATTTCATCCTCGACACGGTTTCTGCCGTGCACGATATGGATCTTTACTTATCACTGCTTCGCACGAACGGAACGCTCATCAATGTAGGTGTGCCCACTGAACCCTACTCTGTGCAGCCATTCTCGCTGCTGACCGGCCGCCGGAGCATGGCGGGTTCGGGTATCGGAGGCATTGCCGAAACGCAGGAAATGCTTGATTTCTGTGCCGAGTATAACATCGTATCCGACATCGAGCTGATCGACATCAAAGACATCACCGCTTCCTACGCGCGCATGCTCAAAGGCGACGTACGGTACCGGTTTGTGATTGATATGGCTACTTTGTAAGATTCCCTCCCCGGTGCCGGAACGGTGCCGGGGTTGCAAAAACTCATCATATTCCTTCCAGTACAATCATTCTCCGCTCGTGAATGGCATTCCTGTAATTCTTGATTCTCAATTCGATCTCCCGAACGTCCTCACTACATAATCCCGGTTTCACTTTCTCGATTTCCAGCTCAGTAATGTGTTTTTTGGCTTCATATTCGTAATAAGCCAGACGCCCATGCGCACTCAATAATTTCCAGGCAATGAATGTAAGATACCCGAAAACGGGCGCACAAACGGAGATAACTCCTTTGAACACGAATTCTGGAAGTTGAAGAAATAGTGTGGAATAAAAGGAGGCAACCGCAGTAACAGTATTGTTAGCTTTATTGACCGGGCTCCTTTTCCTGCTCTTCTGTAATTGCATTTATTTCCAAAAATCTAACATTTCTTTGTCAAAATCTTTGGGGGGATGTTTTCTGAATGTGATCGTCTTGCCATTCTCAGGATTATAGAATGTAACTTCATCCTTGAAAAATATGGAGAAGGCCTTGACAACTGAATATACCCCCCAGCTACCTGTTCCAATCAGCACGGCCCAGGAAAAATAATTGGTCAACTCTTCATAATTTATCGGGCCCATAAAAATGTCGTTTAGTTGATTAATTACCTTTGTTTCAACCAAATGTATTGCTCCGTTTCCCGATTTCAAAGCAAATAAAATACCGTTTATCCTGCGGGGACCTAAGTAGCTGTTTATAAGCAAAAGTGCCGCCCGGAAAATGTCCGAACGGCACCTACTTCGAAAGTGATGTAATAGCTTTTACTGTGCCAGAAAATCAACCGCTTCCTGCACGAACCGACCGGCGTACTGGCAGAATGCGGCATGGCCCGCGTCGGGGTATACCACCAGATTCGCGTTAGGGATACTCTGCGAGGCATAAATGGCATTGATCACCGGCACGGGTACATCATTTTTACCTTGCACATACAGCACCGGCTGCTGAATGGCTTTCAGCTCATTCAATGCATTGGGAGCAGGCTTCGCCCAGGCTAGTACCGCCGTCAGCTGCGCGCCACCGGCTTGTTGGCTCAAAGGTTGGTCACGATCGGTTTTCCGTTGCTGAATGCGCTGGTAAGATGCTTTCCCCGCGGTCAGGCTTGCTTCCGATTGGGTGAATCCGAACCTCAGGAAGGTTTCTTCGGGGGTAAGGTTGGCAGTCGATGCGATGATGTTCGGCAGATTTGCAAGCCCTTCGCTTCCCTTCGGCCCGGTGCCCGTCAGAATGGCTTTATGGACCAACGCCGGTTCGGTGAACAGGATTTGCTGGGTAATGAAGCCCCCCATCGAAAAACCCATCAAATTTACTTTTGTAAGGCCCATTGCCTTTATAAACCCAACGGCGTCGGTCGCCATTTCCGCAATCGTAGCAGGCACCTGTCCCGTGGAACTTCCTACGCCCCGGTTGTCGAACAATATCACTTTATATTTCTGCGCCAGCCCATTGGTAATGGCCGGATCCCAGTCGTCCATTGAGCTGCCGAGCGACGCCAGCAATACCAGCGGAATACCCGCCTGGTCGCCCAAAATACGATAGGCATATTTCACGCCTCCCGCTTCCACAAATTGCGTTTTAGCTGTCAGATGGTAATCCACCGGTACCGGTACCGGTTGGTTGCCAGAGGCCTCATCATTGTTGCAGGAAATAAGCCCGAATGCGAGTAAAGCGGAAAAAAGTACAGATTTAAAGGAAACACCCGTGTTGATTTTCATCATTTTATTTGTTTGGTATGTGAATGATTGACGGGTCAAAAGTAGGTTCACATACCAGCACGGGAAATCGGGATCACGCCCAAATCGGCCAAACTGCGCTTGAAATAGACAAGGCAGCATTTTAAATACCAAAAGCCGGAAAACGCTTCCGGCTTTCCTTTTAACGGGAGGTATACGGCCCGTGAATGGATTTGACTTTGAGCTGCTCGTCCCGGTCGTCCAGCACAAAAACGCGGTAACTACCTCCCCCATTTACCACCCGCACAACCACATGGCCGCTGTCGCTTTTCAAACGGTTCAGCAGCTCGCCGATCACCAGCTTATTGGCTTCCAGCATATCGGTCGCAAATACGTCCCGCTCGCCCTGGTAAATTCGTTGCGAGTAAATGCGGTCGAGCACATCGTGCCCGGGGTGGTCCGACGACCAGACCGGTATTACCAACACGCGGGGCCGCAATGCGCCCAACAGGAAATCGTTTTGCGAATCCCGGTTACCATGGTGGTCAAGAATATGAACATCCACAGGGCCCACGGCTTTCGCTACCGGCGTCTCTACATCATGCCAGGCAGGGACGGCCGGTTGCAAAACGCCCGGCGTATCGCCTCCTGTAAAGTAATCGAACTTCCCGTAGCTGACCCGGGTGGCAATGCTGCACATATTTTCACTCGGATATTGCTCAGGTTTCAGGTCTTTCAATTCGGGAAAATACTTCCGGGTGGTTGTGCCCACGCCTGTCCAGATTTCACCGTTGGCCGAAATATTCCGTACCTCAAACAGATTTTTGTATTTCTGAGGATCATGCAGCAACACGATCTGGTCGTTTCTACCCGGAACGCTTACCTCTACACGCAACCCTCTGTTCTTCACCTGCCATTCCAGGAACGCCCGGTAATTTCGTACCATGGTATCCGTCGATGGTTGCGGATAGGAATAATCGGGCCAGCCGCGGTCGATGATCTTTTTCACCGGCACAAACTCGGCCACCTCAGTAATGCCCGCCAAAGCATATTTGCCCTGCTCCGACCGTTTGGAAACCGATGTAGGCGTTCCCATATGGTCATCATGAAAATGGGTCATCAGCGCATAATCCACTACCGGCGCTTTGGAAACCTTCCGGATATACCGTGCGATCCATTCACCGGGCTGACGCCCGGCATTGGGTCTGGCCTTCGTGTTACGCGGGCTTTGCGTGCGCGCCTCCGTAGGATCGAGCGCACCTGCGTCGACCAGAAACGTGGTCCCGTCGGGCAGGATCATGAACGTCGCATTACCCATACCGGTGTTGATATGGTGAATATCCATTTCGCCCTCCTGCCAGGCAGGCAGCGGCTGGCCGACCGTTTGCGCGGAAGCGACGGGTGCATTGAAGCCCAGCCAAAGAATGGCCAGGCCTGTTTTTACAATAGTGGTGTATCTCATTCAGCTTACTGAAAAGGGGTTAATCTTGTACCTCCAAAGCATGTAATTTATCAAATTCCCGGATCGTTTTCCTGATTTGCTTACGGTGCACGCCGCTGTACTGGATTTGCAGCGCACTGGCCTTCTCAGGTTCCAGATTTTTCAATTTCCAGTACTTCGGGTGCGTTAGCCCGATGGGCGGCCTAAACTCCTCTTCCTTCGGATCTTTAATCAAAACATCGACCTGGATACTTACTTTCGAGAGGTCGTCGGCTAGTACGCCCTCTACTTTTACTTTCACGGCTCTTCCGGTTTCTAAAACAAATATTTTTTCGTGCGTCATCTCACATCCAAACTTAATTCGGCGCCAAAGGTAAGGAGCCGAATCAAGATAGAGGATGCTTTAACAAAATCTTAATTTTCAGTGGACGTCCCACCAGTTCTTCACCGCCTGAGTATCACCGCCTATCCGCTTGGCAGCGCTCTCACTGTTTTGTGCATTGCTGGCGCGTGTGTTGCTGGGGTATTTCAACCGTTTGGGCACATCGGTAACGTCCGGATCGAGGCTACCCGACGCTGGCGGGATAAACAGCGCGGTGCCATCGGGCTTTTTCGGATCCAGCCGCAGGCGTTCCAGCCACGATTGCAGCCCCTGCATATACATAGCGATCCATTTCTGCGTACCGATCACATTTTTCCAGGCGCCCGCCGTATAGGGTACTGCTCTCAGGTAAGCCTCCACCGCTTTCGCGTCGGTGATACCCCATTGCGCCATCGATGCCTTCACTGCCTCATTGTACAGTGTTTCAGGTGTGTCGCTCCCCACATTCATTCCGCGCGCCGCAGCCTCCGCTTTGATAAATGCTACTTCCGCAAAAGTGATCAAATAACCCTTCGCCGAGCCGCTGTAAGCGATCACGCCCGGCTTCGAAAGACCGATCATCGTCGGCGAATTGGCTTCGGTACCATACACTTTGCCGATGTACTTGCCATTGGTCTCGTCAGGACGTGCAAAAACCGGCAAACGCGGGTCATTCACCGATTGCAGGTATTCCACCAGCGTAGATGTAACTGCGAATTCCACCAGCGGGCGCTCCACATCATTATAGGGAAAGCGGTTGGTCGTAGTAGCCACATTGTATGGAAAAAACACATCCTGGGCAGTGCCGGTCAGCGTATTCTTGGCAGCATCCTCAATAACCGACTTCGCTTCCGCCGGCGCGGCATCGGCCATACGCATGGCAATGCGCATCCGTAATGCATTCGCGATCCTGATCCACTGCTGCGCGTCGCCCTTAGCAATAATATCACCGCGTATCACACCGGAAGAGGTTCCGGAAAGCACATCGATCTGCGTTTTCAGAGAGCCGAGTAACGCAGTATACACATCTTTTCCCTGATCGAACACCGGCTGTGGAATATTCTCGCCCTGCAATGCCTGCGTGTAAGGAATATCGATATACACATCGGTCAGTACATGAAAAATCCAGGCTTTCAGGATTTCAGCCACAGCCAGGGTATGTGCGCTTTTTTCGGCGGGATGACGGTCGTAATAGTTGCTGATCTCTTTCAAATCCATTAGCGGGCCGGCATAAAGCCCTGCCCAGAGGCCGTCATTGGTGAACAGGAAACGCCCGTCGGAAGTCTTGTCGGTCCCCATCCAGTACTGCGAAAGCTCCATCCCGATCCGCCCGTTGAAATAGGAATCGTACATCAGGTCGCTCGCACGCTTTTCGGCATTGGAAAGCAGAAATTCCGGTTGAGTCTCACTCGACCGCGCCGGGTCGGTATTCAGCGATTCGAAGTTGTCGCACCCAGTGAAACCCATCAGGATAGCGATCAATAGTAATATCTTGTTTTTCATATCAATCGATTTAAAACCGGGTCAGAAAGTAACATTCAGGTTCACGCCGTAGCTGCGTACGGCCGGCAATGCACCGCCTTCAAAACCGATCTGGTTGCTGATGGAATTGGTAATGTTGGCCGGGTCGACGTTCGGCGCATTGCTTTTGATCAGCCAGAGGTTGCGTCCGGTGAGCGTCACGCGCAATGCCTGCATACGGATTTTTTGCGCCCAGCTGTCGGGCAGGTACCAGCCCAGCCGCACCTCACGCAGGTAAATGTAGCTGCCGTCGTAGAGATTGGCCTTGCTGATGCGGTTACCGCCATCGGCATTGAAATGCGTCCGCGCAGCTACCACGATATCGTTAGGCGAGCCATCCGCCTTTACGCCCGGGTTCACCAGGCCGTTTTCGCGGATACCATTCTCTGCTGTTTCTTTCAGCATGCCCGATTTGTTTCCGTACAAGTTGGTATAGGAAAAGAAATCACCCCCCTTTTGAAAATCCACCAATGCCGAGAGATAAAAATTCTTGTAGCTCAGCATATTTGAAAGGCCGCCAATAAAATCCGGATTGGCGTCCCCGATGATCACCGGCGTGGGCGTCACATTGTAAGTCCCGTTGTCGGCCACGGTTTTGTTGCCTTTGGAATCGTACACGTAATCCGTGCCCAGCATGGTGCCGAGCGACATTCCTTTCTGCGCTACCATCGATACCTTGTTCGTACGGCGTTCGGTACCGATAATGAACCGTTCAATGCCCGCAATGTTGTCGCCGGTACTGTTCAGATCAAGCACAATGTTCTTGTTCTTGGAAAAATTAAGCCCTACCCGCCAGCTGAAATTGGTAGTTTGCACAGGTGTAGCGGACAATGTGAGCTCGATACCTTTATTCTGCACCGTTCCGCCATTCACGACTTTGGTAGTAAATCCACTTTCGGAAGGTATCTGCACGTTCCAGATCTGGTTTTTGGTCTTGCGATTGTAATAAGTAAAATTCGCACCGAGGCGGTCATTGAAGAATTTAAAATCCACGCCCGCTTCCGTTTCCGACGACAGCTCCGGTTTCAGCCTGCTATTGAAAAGCTTATCCGAAGTGCTTTGCAAGGGATAAGTATCAAATGGCGCCACGTAATCGTAATACCTTGACACCGAATACGGATCGGCATCGTTACCCACGCGTGCATATGACAGGCGCGCCTTCCCGAGCGTGAGCCATTTGGCACCGGTGATAAGGTCGGAGAAAATGAACGAGCCCGACACCGACGGATAGAAATAGGAATAATTGCCCGTCTGCTTCAAGGTTGAAGCCCAGTCGTTACGGCCGGTCGCCGTGAGGAACAGGTATTTGTTATAACCCAATGTCACCGAACCGAAAACCGAATTGATCTGCTTGTTCCCGTACGCATTGGAAACCGTCGCAGGCGTCACCGAATTTTGCAGTACATACACCATCGGATTTTGCAGCCCGCCGTTGGTAGTTCCGGCGTCGATACTCGATTTGATCCGCAAGATATTGCCCCCGGCCACTGCTTCCAGCGTGAATTTCGAGTCGGCAAAGCTTTTGTTCACGTTCAGTGTTCCCTGGTAATTGTTTTCATTATTAATCACCACCCGTTTGGCATAGGACCCTACAAAAAAGCCTTTCGCACTCCTGACCTCGTCGAGGTGATTGAGGTAGTCGGAGAAAACACGGACGTCGGCTGAGAGCCAGTCGGTGAGCTTGTAAGTAAGGCCTGCATTGCCGAAATACCGGTTATTCTGGTCAGTATTATAGTTTTCATACTGGTTCCAGTAGGGATTCTGGGTAAATGCAGGCTTCTGGATATTCCATGCTGTGCGGTTCCAAGATTGCTCGGTGCCGTCGGCATATTTGTAGTTGCGCAGGTAAGCGTCGTCAATCTGCCGCTGCCCGAACATCACGTAAAACAACATCGGGTTATTGCCGAAGAAACCCGTTCCCGGCCGGCCTTTGGAATGGTCATTCACGTAGTTGATGCCCCCACTGAATGTGAACTTGTCGGTGAATTTATAAACCGTATTCAGGCTGATAAAAAAGCGGCTCAGGTTACTGCCCGGGTAAATGAAGTTCTGCTTGGTCTGCCCGGCCGAAAAGCGGATCGAGCCATTGTCGCCGCTGCTCGCCACCGAGAGGTTATTCGAGAATGTAACGCCGGTTTTGAAAAAATCCTTCGCATTGTCGGGATGTGGGCTCCACGGTGCCGTTTTACCAAAATTCGGGTTATTCCGGTCCTGATCCCACGACCAGTAATGCCGCACCAGCTGCCCCTCCATCTTCGGCCCCCACGATTCGTCGGTACCATAGTCGGGAATGAGGTCGTAGCGGCCTTTGCCGTCGCCATCATCGTAAGTTCCGCCGCCCGGCAGGAAGCCCGACGGGTTCTGATTGACATACAACTTCGTAAAACTCGAACTTCCGCCGCCTCCGTAAAGGTTCTGAAATTTGGGCAGAAGCGAGACCTGGTCGGCCTGGATATTCAGGTCATAATTCAAAGATAGCTTACCGGAGCCCTTGCCTGTTTTAGTGGTAATGTAAATCACTCCGTTCTGCCCTCGACTACCGTAAAGTGCCGTTGCAGCAGCGCCTTTCAGTACCGAAATATTCTCCACATCATTGGGATTGATGAGCTGTGCCGGGTTACCATAATCATAACCGCCGCCGCCTGTCCCCTGCCCGCCCGTAACGCCGTACGAGTTCAGGTTCATGTTCGCCATCGGCACACCGTCGACGATAAACAATGCATTATTGTTACCCGAAATGGATTTCAACCCCCGGATCGTCACCCGCGACGAGCCGCCCATCGAGCCGCTGTTCCCGCCGATCTGCACACCGGCTAATTTCCCCTGTAACGAGTTGATATAATTCACTTCCCGGGCTTCCTGAATGCCGCCGCCGTCGATCTGCTGCACAGCATAACCGACATTCCGCGTGCTGCGCTGCACCCCCAATGCAGTTACCACCACCTCTCCGAGGCTTTTGACATCCGCTTTCAACTTGACAGTCACCTCGGTCGTTCCAGCGGGTACGTTAACGTCCTGGGTCACGTGTCCGATCGAGGACACCGTAAGCACATGGCTGCCGGCAGGCAGCGCGATACTGAAATTCCCATCCGCATCGGTATTCGTACCGCTGTTGGTTCCCTTCACGAGCACGCTCACACCCGGTATACCCGCGTTGGATTCATCTGTCACCTTTCCTTTCACACGTCTTTCCTGCCCGGCTGCTTCATATGAACAAAACAGCACGGCCAGTAAGACCGATAAACAACTTCGTATCGATTGCGCCATACTTGTAAAATTTAAAGATTAAATATTCTTTAAAGGCGAAATCGAAATACGTATACTGATGGGTACTTGACGAAGATGAAGGAAATCGACGACTGGGCTTAAATTGTCGACGAATCGGCAAAACAGGCCTGGTTTTCAGGTATCAGAATATGAAAAGTGGCACCCTGGCCTTCGGAGGAAGTGGCGTAAATGTGTCCATGGTGGTTTTGAAGGATCTTTTTACACATCGCCAGTCCAATACCCGTCCCTTCAAAATCCTTCTTGCCGTGCAGACGCTGAAAAATCTCGAAAATCTGTTCGGCGTAAAGCTGCTCAAAACCGATACCGTTGTCGCTGACCTGCAAATGGTGATAGGCACATCGGGCATCGAGCATCGGGTATGATTTCAATCCCGCTTTATCCAATTTCTCTGCCGAGACAGTGATAACCGGGTCCACCCCGCTTTTGGTGAACTTTAATGCATTGGAAATAAGGTTCCCGAAGAGCTGCGCCATCTGCAACGGGACTGCCTCCACCACAGGAAGCCCCTCGTAGGCGACCGACGCGTGTTTCTGATCAATCAATAATTCGAGGTCGTCCACAATGTTATCGAGTACTACGCCCAGATCGACTTGGGTAACCAGGTCTGAATCCCGGGCCAGTTGCGAGAAAGTAAGCACGTCACGGATCAGCAGCAGCATTCGCGACGATGCGTTTTTAATTTTGTCCAGGTAACTGCGCTGGCGATCGGTCGTACCGCCTAGCTCGGCTTCCAGCAATTGTGTAAATGTGGCCACTTTCCGCACCGGCTCCTGCAAGTCGTGCGAGGCAATATAGGCAAATTGGGCCAGTTCCGCATTGGAACGCTGCAAATGGCGGTTCGCGGCGGCGAGCTCTCGCGTGCGCTCGGCTACGATCTCCTCCATTTTTAATTTCGCAACCACCTGCGGCGTCACATCATGGCAAAGGATCATTACCCCATGTACTTTGCCGTCGTCGTCCCGGTAAGGCTGATACACCAGGTTCAGGAAACCTTCCTTTCTCTCGCCATTTACCAGCACGAAATAGGGATGTTCGCTGAGATGGATCGGCTCGCCCGTTGTTCTAACCTCCTCGAGAACGTTCCTGAAATCGGGCTCGGTTTCCGGGATCACAGAAAAAAGCGGCTTCCCGAGCAGCTCCTCGCGCGAGCGCCCGACGAGCTGCCCGTAGGCATCGTTGACAATCTCCACGATCATATCCTTCCCGATGAGTACGATTATCCCCACCGTAGCCTCGGCCACCAGGTTTTGAAAACGCCGCTCGGATTCTTGCAGCCGGTTGAATATCATCACTTTCTGGGTGGTCTCGGTACAGGTCACAAACACGCCGTTGACCTGTCCGCTATCGTCGTAAACAGGGCTGTAACTGAACGTCCAGTAAATATCTTCGATCCTGCCGTTCCTGAAAAACGGCACCAGTTCGTCTTCAAACCACACCGGCTCTCCGCTTGTCATCACTTTGCTGAGCAGCGGGCCGATAAAGTCCCAGATTTCCGGCCATACCTCCTCGCCTTTCTTCCCCAGCGCCGGATGTTTGCCTTCGGCACCCAGGCTCGGGCGAAACGCGTCATTATAAAAGCAGATCAGATCCTCGCCCCAGAAAAGGAACATCGGAAACGCCGAATGCAGAACAATACCCAGGGTCGTCCGCAAGCTTTGCTGCCACTGCTCCGGCGGACCGATCGGCGTTTGAGACCAGTCGAACGAGCGCGTCAGAGCGCCCATTTCGCCGCCTCCCTGAATAAAATGAAAAAACTGGTTGTCTTTGGGCCTACGTAAATCCATATCGATGAATGAATATGCAGATGCCCCTACTATAATCGCGCCAGGCTTGGCAGGCTATACCAGTACTTCGTCGAGAATCGCCACCAGATCTTCAAAACGGTCCGGTTTTGTAAAAAAATGGCACGCCCCCAGCTGTTTTACCTGCATAGCCGTGGCGGCATTGGAAGAAGTGGACAGAATTATTATCGGAATTTTGCGAAGTTTTTCGTCTTTTTTGATCTCCGCTAAAAACTGCTGCCCGTTCATCAGGGGCATATTAAGGTCCAGAAAGATCAGGTCGGCTTCAAGTTCGCCGCGGTGAATCTGGTTTAATGCCTTCCTGGCGCTGTCCAGTACAGTGCAGCGGACCGGCTTTCGGGTAGTTTCAAGGGCAGTCAGGAATATCTCCTGATCATCTTCATCATCATCGATGAGAAGAATATTCTGATAGAGCATTTAATAAGAAGTGTAAAAAATCTTTGCAAATTATATTACAACAGTACCTAAACCAAGTAAACTTTTGCGGTGAATTTTAATATACCCTATATTTTGCGCCTCTAATTTCTTAAACCAACCGAAAACCATATGTCATTCCAGGGATACCTCAAAACCATCCTCGCCAAAACCGGCAAAGGCCCGGACGATTTCCGGAAGCTGGCCGAGCAAAAAGGCTTCACAGCCGACGGGCAATTAAAAGCCAGCACGAAGGCTGGCGATATTGTTCAATGGCTTAAAACGGATTATGACCTCGGCCAGGGACATGCCATGGCCATTTATGCTTTATTGAAAGGCATTAAAGACGAAAACAGCGACTAACAGGCCCAATTTACCGGATATCCTGGAAACGTCCCTGCGCGAGATCGCCGGTTTCAAAACCTTTCTTGAACCAATACATCCGTTGCTGCGAGGTACCATGCGTGAAAGCGTCGGGCACCACGTAACCCTGTGATTCCTTTTGGAGCTTGTCGTCACCGATGGCATTGGCGGCGGTAAGCGCGGATTCCAGGTCACCGGGTTCGAGGATTTTATTCATCTGGTTGGCGTGGTTAGCCCACACACCTGCGAGGAAATCGGCCTGTAATTCCAGTTTGACCGACAGCTTGTTATAATCGGCCTCGCTCAGCCTGCTGCGCTGTTCCTGTACCTGCTGCGAAATACCCATCAGGTTCTGCACGTGGTGCCCCACCTCGTGCGCCACCACATACGCGACTGCAAATTCACCGGGGGCGTTGAACCGGTCGCGCAACTCGTCGCAAAAGGTAAGATCAATGTAAACTTTATGATCGGCCGGGCAATAGAATGGCCCCATGGCCGAGGAAGCCCCGCCGCAAGCACTTTGTGTGGCATTCGAAAACATCTGCAATACCGGCTTTTCGTACTCGGCATTGTTCTGTGCGTAAATCTGCGTCCAAACATCCTCGGTACTTCCCAACACCGCCGACACAAAATCCGCCGTCTTGTCGTCCGGGCGTGGCCCCGCCTGCCGGGTTTCGGCCTGTTCGGTTTGGGCGCCCTGGATATTCGAAAGTATTTCCTGCGGGTCCTGACCGGTAAGCAGCCCGATAGCAACCACGATGATCACCCCGATGCCTCCCAATGCAACTTTGCCCCCGCCCGACATTCCACGGCGGTCTTCCACGTTGCTGCTTCTGCGTAAATCCTGCCAACGCATGTTGTTGATGTATTTAGGTTTAAAATAGAATTTAATACGGCCTGGGTTTCCGAACCCTGGGCACTCAAATATAGAAATAATGCCAGCCATGAAAAGAGGTGTGCCGCGATAATTTTACACGGGACGCTCTGCTGTACAAGTATTGTCGATAAAGTCTACAATATGCATATTCCGTAAAGGATTTTCTCCATACAATAACTTGTAAAGCCGTTAAATAAGTAATTCCGAAACATTACTCAATAAATTCTTCGTCCGAGAGACGATGTATTTAAATTTAGGCAACTAGAAGTTAATTAAATCGGCCTATGTCTTACACTAAACCTTACTTTGCCGGATTCGAATATCACTCCAAAGAGGTCTGCAAGTTTCTTCAGGCGTACAGCACCTTCACGCTGATGCTGACCAACGGGGCGATCATCCACCACCAGCCAGAACATGCACTGGACTTCAGGCGCTGGCTTGCCCACCACCAGATCGAGGACATTCGCGTGTCCATCCGAAACAACGACCCCGCGGCCGTTGCACAGCAGTAGGCTGTCGGCTGCTGCAAGTACTCAACTACTGACGTTCCTCTTTTTTCTTCTTTACTTATTCTCCTTCTTCACGGCCTTCCGGCCAAATCATTGAAGCCTACCCCAAAGGCTACGCAAACGGAGTATCACATTACGTCAATACGCCACCATCTTATTGAACTAATTCTTCGTATTTTTGCACAAAATCAATAACACTGCACGCAATCAGGGTCACAATTTCAGTCCCTCAAAACCAGGCCGGCACGATCCCTGAACAAAACATCTGCAAAAAAGCGTATAACGACACGGCCGACGGCTTTTGCTATTTTTTCAACCAGGAAGCCGAAAGAGATCAAACGGGTATCATTGAGCATGAAGCATATTAAGTTTTTCATTCTGTGGGTGTTGCTGACCGGGCATTTCTTCTCCTGTTCCCCCAAACTGCCCGAGGATGTAGAGGTTGCAATGAAAGCGCTGCCCGAAAAGCTGGATTACAACCAACACGTAAAACCCGTGCTCTCCGACAAATGCTTTGCCTGCCACGGGCCGGATAAAGCGAAGCAAAAAGGCGGCTTGCGACTGGACATGGCTGAATCCGCATTTCATAAAGTCTCCAAAAATTCGGGACTGGCCGCCATCGATCCCGGCGACCTGGCCGATAGCGAATTTTTCCATCGTATCATCTCCTCCGATCCGGATTACGTCATGCCTACGCCTGAGTCGCACCTGAGCCTCTCCGCGCGTGAGAAAGCGATTCTTATCCGGTGGATCGACGAGGGCGCCGAATACAAGCCGCATTGGGCATTCGTAAAACCCGAAAAGGCAGATATACCTGACACGCAGCACGATGACCGGGCGATTAACCCGATCGACCATTTTGTATTTAAAAAACTGGAAGAGGAAAAACTGCAACCATCGGCCCAAGCCGAGAAAGAAATACTGCTCCGCCGCGTTTCGCTCGACCTTACCGGGCTGCCACCCACGCTGGCAGAAACAGATGCGTTTTTAAAAGACAATTCGGCAAATGCCTACGAAAAGCAAGTCGACAGGCTGCTCGCCTCCCCGCATTATGGCGAAAAAATGGCGGTAGACTGGCTCGATCTGGCGCGTTTTGCCGATTCGCATGGCTACACGGTCGACAGGCTAAGGGATATGTCGCCCTATCGCGACTGGGTGATCAATGCATTCAACAAAAACATGCATTACGACCAGTTCATCCACTGGCAACTGGCCGGCGACCTGATGCCCAACCCTACGAAGGACATGCGCATCGCCACCGCATTCAACCGCAACCACCAGCAGAACATGGAGGGCGGCATTATCGAAGAAGAATTTCAGACCGAATATGTCGTCGACCGCACCAACACCTTCGGCGATGCATTCCTCGGCCTCTCGGTAGGATGCGCCAAGTGCCATGACCATAAGTACGACCCCATTTCGCAGAAAAACTATTACGAGCTGTTCAGCTTCTTCAATAATGTAAAAGAAGCCGGACAAATATCGTGGGACGACGCATTACCCACCCCTACCATGCTGTTGCCGACCGCCGAACAGGAACAAACGCTCCGGTTTATCCAAACCAGGATCAAAACCGAAGAGCGGCAGCTTACAGCCACCCAGCGCCAGGCGGAAACCGGTTTTAAGCAATGGATTAATGACGGAAAATACCGGAACCTGGCGAAAGAGACACTTCCTACGGCCGGTTTGCAAGCCTATTACACTTTTGAAAACGGCTCGCTGCGCAACGCGGTAAATGCCAAAGAAACAGGCGTAATGAAGCGGGAAGCCGGCTCTCCGGGCGGCGACCCGGTATTTGCAGCAAAGTCCGACGGCAAATCGCTACTGCTCGACGGCGATGTGTACCTCGACCTCGGACAGAACGGTGTGTTCCGGAAATCGGAGCCGTTCAGCGTGGGGATTTGGGTAAACATCCCCAAAGAACTGCATGAAGGCGTGATCTTTCACAAAAGCCAGGCGGAACGCCTCTACAACTTCCGTGGCTATCATTTATACCTTAAAAACGACCGCCTCGAACTGAATATGGCGCATACCGCCCCCTCGGACGCGCTCACCAGGGTGAGCAAGCAACCTATTCCGAAAGACCAATGGGTGCAGCTGGCGGTCACTTATGACGGTTCTTCCAAAGCGGCCGGATTCAGGTTGTATATCAATGGGCAGGAAGCCGCGATGGAAACGACCATGGATCAACTGACGAAGGATATCTTGTTTAAATCTTCCGTTCAGCCCGGCTTGCAGATCGGGGCGTGGTGGCGTGGTTTTGGGTTAAAAAATGCACAAGTCGATGACGTGACCGTCTACAATCGCGAGCTCACACCATTTGAAGCGGCGATACTCGCCCGCAAGTCGTCGTGGGCGACCATGGGACCGAAGAATGCCGCGCAGCTATCTTGGTCGGAAACCGCTGCATTGAAAAGCTATTATATTTCTGCCGTCGATCCCGCCACCGCCAAGGCACGCATAGCCTTGCGCGAGGCCCGCACACAACTCTCGGATTCTACCGAACATATCCGCGAGCTAATGGTGATGCAGGAAATGCCGAAACCCAAGCAGGCACACATCCTGCTTCGCGGGAATTATGACGCATTGGGCGAAAAAGTGTTCCCCTCTACGCCAGCCTCGATTTTGGAATACCCTAAAAACTTACCCAAAAACCGTTACGGGCTTGCGCAATGGCTCACACACGCGGATAACCCGCTGACCGCCCGCGTGGCGGTGAACCGCTATTGGCAGAATTTCTTCGGTACCGGACTTGTCAAAACGACCGAGGACTTCGGTAATCAGGGCGAGCTGCCTACGCACCCCGAATTGCTCGACTGGCTGGCTGTTACCTTCCGAGAATCAGACTGGGACGTAAAAAAACTGAATAAACTGATCGTGATGTCGGCCACCTATCGCCAGGACTCCCGCACGAGCAAGGACGTACGCGAGCGCGACCCCGAAAACCGACTGTACGCACGCGGGCCTGCCAACCGTATGTCGGCCGAAATGATCCGCGACAATGCATTGATGGCAAGCGGATTGATGAATGCCAGAATCGGTGGCGCGAGTGTGAAACCTTACCAACCGGAGGGGTTATGGTCGATCAACAACACCACTTACACGCCCGATTCGGGCGATGCGGTATACCGCCGGAGCCTGTACGTGATCGTGAAACGCTCGGTACCGAACCCCACGCTGGCGACATTCGATGCTACTTCGCGGAGCTTCTGTGTGGTTCGCAGGCAAAAAACGAATACGCCATTGCAAGCCCTGGTAACTCTCAACGATCCCACATTTGTGGAAGCCATGCATGTGCTGGGCGAGCAAATGACCCGCATTCCCGACGCACGCCAGTCCATCATAACTGCCTACCGCAAGCTTACGGGCCGCAAACCGCCTGTGAAAGAGGTAGACCTGCTGCTGACATTGCGAAAAGTGGAAGAAGGCAAGTTCCGGAAAGATCCCAAAAAGGCCGTGGGTTGGCTGCGTACCGGCCAGCATATGGCCGATAAAACGCTCGATCCCGCATTGCTTGCCGCCAACAGCGTAGTAGCGAGTACCATTCTCAATTCAGACGCCGCCTTAACCAAAAGATAACCATGCAGCACCACCACGAAGAAGAGTTCCGCATGCATACGCCCGAGTTCAACGAGCTTCACCGGAAACTGGATCGCCGCCGCTTCCTTACCCAAACTTCCCTCGGACTGGGTGCGATGGCCGTAGGGTCGCTTTTCGGGCTCGATAAATTGTATGGCTCGGCATCGCGGCAAGCTGCGATAAGTCAGGGTGACCTTGAATCCGAGATACTCAAAGCATTGCCGCACATCGCGCCCAAAGCTAAACGCGTGGTGTATTTGTTCATGGCCGGCGGGCCATCTCAGTTCGAAACATTTGATTATAAACCCAAACTGATCCGGATGGCAGGCCAAAACCTGCCCGATTCTGTCCGGAAAGGCCAGCGGCTTACGGGAATGAGCGCCAGCCAGAGCGTATTGCCCATGGCTCCGTCTATTTACGGTTTCAACCAGCATGGCAAAACCAACACCTGGGTAAGCGAGCTACTGCCTTATACGGCCAAGGTGGTCGATGACCTTTGCATTGTCAAATCCATTTATTCCGAAGCCATCAACCACGACCCCGCCATTACCTTTTTTCAGACGGGCAACCAGCTTCCTGGCAGGCCGTCTATCGGCTCATGGGTGAGCTATGGGCTCGGTACCGACAACAACAACCTGCCCATTTTCATTGTACTGGTTTCCAAAAATGCCCCGAAAGATCAACCGCTTTACGCGCGCCTGTGGGGCAACGGTTTTCTCGAATCGCGGCACCAGGGCGTGCAGTTCCGTTCGGGCAAGGACCCGGTGCTTTTCCTGAACAATCCGGAAGGTTACGACGGCCACGACCGGAAAGAAATGCTCGATTACCTTTCCAAACTAAACCAGCTTCAAAATGATACTTACGGCGATCCGGAGATCAACAACCGCATTGCACAGTATGAAATGGCCTTCCGCATGCAAACCTCCGTGCCCGATGTGATGGACACCTCCGCCGAGCCCGATGATGTTTTTGAACTCTACGGCCCCGACAGCCGTGACCCGGGCACCTACGCGGCCAACTGCCTGCTCGCGCGTAAGTTGCTGGAAAAGGACGTCAAGTTTGTACAGCTATACCACCAGGGCTGGGACCAGCATGGTGGCCTGCCAAAGGCTATTGCCCAGCAATGCAAAGCCACCGACCAGGCCACCGGCGCATTGATCATGGACCTCAAACGCCGCGGCTTACTCGACGACACGCTCGTGATCTGGGGCGGAGAATTCGGCAGGACCGTTTATTCGCAAGGCAAGCTCAGCGCGACCGATTACGGCCGTGACCATCACCCGCGCTGCTTCACAATGTGGATGGCCGGTGCCGGCGTCAAATCCGGTATCAGCTACGGAGAAACTGACGATTTCAGCTACAATATCATCAAAGACCCCGTACACGTTCACGACTTTCACGCTACCCTACTGCATTTAATGGGCGTCGATCACGAACGGCTCACCTACAAATTCCAGGGCAGGCGCTTCCGGTTAACCGATGTTCACGGCAAACTCGTAAAGGATATTCTGGCGTGAGGCATTGTTTTTCAAATTTACGCCGACTGCGACACCGAGGTAACCTTGCTGGTTTAGCGAAATCCGGTTGATCGGGTTATTTAAGTTTGACCATTACGAACGAGGTTCTTATAAAAAAGCCTTTACCGAAAAAGTCTGTTTTGATTGGATAGACAATTTGAACCGAAACTCAGTCAGGGTCGAAAAATGTGAGTTTAGATGCTTTTCCCCCCACGCACCTGCCGACCATCGATAGTTTGTTTTAAAATTTGTCTCCCAACCTGAGGCTAACTGCGGTTGATCATAGTATTTTTTGTCATAGAACGTTCTGCCGCTTGAAGCGGATAAACCTAAGTCCATACCTCGCTTATGCTGAGCACTTGCAGGCGAATACAAACACGGGGCAAAAATTCCTATCGAAAGTACTAATGCAAATTTCATCTATCAGCTCGTTAGCGTAATCTGAATACGGTAATTGAGGTTTTTGCAAAGAAACCTCTGGACATTAAACCGGTTTTCATTCCGTAATGCACTTTGTTGTGCACACCCACGTCCCTGACCATCGTACGGGCCACATTGCTGTATACTCCGAAACTTACCGCCAACCTTTTCCATTTGGAACCCAAACCAAACGACAAACTCGGCGCCAGCTGTGAATATCCCATTGCATTCCAACGATTGTACGTTTTATTATTGATCTTTTCCTTCGCGACGATCAGCCAGTCGGCATCGGCCTTTGCGTCGAAGAACAAAGAGACCGGCGACTTTGGATTTAAATAATATCTCAGTCCCACTCCCACGGAACCCCAGTAATGTTTCTCGTCCTGCAAAATTGCGGCTCCCGTGTAGCTGCACTCGCAGAGCGTGTTATTCGGAACATCTATTTCGGTATAGCGAAGTTCTCCAATTGCAGCGACGTGGCGATTCAGATATTTTTCTGCCCAAATAGCTCCTCCCCACAAATAATTGGATTTTAGTTTCGCTATTCTTCCTGGTGGCAGATCTGGCTGATCGTAGTATTTTCTATTGTAGTAGCTTCTCCCCGTCGATCCGGAAACACCCAGATTCCAGTTCTTGACAACTTGTGCATTGCCCATAACCGACGGCATCAGCAGACAGAGAAGTAAAAACTTTTTCATTAGTACTAAGTTTGGATGATGAATAAACCTATTTCTCAGGCATATTACATCCATCTCGACCGCCCCACTATATACGATTCTCAACTGGCGCTTTTGAATATGCAATCGGCAAAATCACTCCCTCCGTTGTAGAGTATCCCACCCATTTCCTCGTCTTTCTTTCGAAATGTAACTCCTGATGAAACCCTTGAAACAATACCTCATTATTTCTTCCCTGCTGGCGGCGCCGCTGTTCGCGACAGCCCAGCAAGCGAATGTGAACCTCGACTGGGCTCCACAGAAAAACACCGAACAGCTGGTGCCTTACGGTGGGAATGTCATTTCCCCCGAGGTGAAAGACGATCATACTGTAACATTCCGGCTCAAAGCGCCCGATGCGCAGAAGGTCGAGCTGACGGGCGGGCCGATGCTGCTCGCATTGAAAAGCAAAACCAATATCCCTTTTACAAAAGATGCCGAAGGGCTCTGGACGCTGACGGTGGGGCCGGTAACGCCGAATATCTACGTGTACCGCTTCCTGATCGACGGTGTGGCGGTGGCCGACCCGAACAATACACTTACAGGCGCTTCTAACCAGCCCGGGTACAGCAACCTCGTCGTGCACGGGAGTGGGCCCGCTTATTACGATGCACGCCCTGTGCCGCACGGCAGCGTCACAAGGCATATTTATCATTCCAATGTCCTGAATGGCGAGCGGGAAATGTTGGTGTACACACCGCCTGGCTATGATCCCAGGAAGAAATACCCGGTACTGTACCTGTTGGGCGGCAGCGGAGAGCTGGCTTCGGGCTGGACACTCGACGGACGCGCCGACCTGATTGCGGATAACCTGCTGGCGGAAGGGAAAATCGTGCCGATGATCATTGCCATGCCCAACAACCAGGTCATTCACCGCAATGATCCCAAGCACCTCGAAAAAACCTACAAGTTGTTTGAGGAAGAGCTGCGCAAACAGATTGTACCTTTCGTAGATACGCATTACAGCACTGTGAAAGACCGGAAAGGACGTGCCATTTCCGGACTTTCGATGGGTGGCAGGCATACCGAAGCCGTGGGTTTCAAGGCGATAGATTTGTTCAGTTCTTTCGGCATATTGAGCGCGGGCGACCTGGAACCCGAGAAATTAAACCCCTCATTTTTCAGCGATCCTAAAATCAAGGACAAAGTAGATTACCTGCTGGTGGGATTGGGCAGCGGAGAACTGGATTTTGTAGGAAAAAGATCCGCCGCAACGCATGCCGCTTTGGATAAAGTTGGCGTCAAACACGATTATTTCATCGGCGGCGAAGGCGCACACGATTGGGGTACCTGGCGATTGCTGCTACACGATAAGTTGCTTCCGAATTTGTTTAAATAAGTGAATAGTCCGGTGTAGTCAAGAATAGTCAGGTATAGTCAAGGGTAGCCATTTGTGGTCAGGTGTAGCCATTTGTAGTTATGAGTGGTCATTAGTAGCAACAATTAAAACAATACCTGACAACACCTGACTATAAATACCCCTCCAAAAATCAACCTATTCAGTCATTCACTCATTAAAGTATGAGCTATTTCAATATCGACGCCACTAAGGCGCAGACTTTCGACGCCATTGTTGTGGGAACCGGGATCAGCGGCGGCTGGGCGGCGAAAGAATTAACCGAAAAAGGATTGAAAACCCTCGTGCTCGAACGCGGGCGCGACGTGAAGCATATCGTAGATTACCCCACCACGAATATGATGCCCTGGGAGTTCGAGCATCGCGGGTTCCCCCCGTTGGCAGTCCGGGAGGCAAGTCCAATGGCCAGCAAGCATTATATTTTCCGCGAAGATGCCATGCATTTCGTGGTGAAGGATTATGAACATCCCTATGTACAGGACCAGCCGTTCAGTTGGATGCGCGGTTACCAGGTAGGCGGCCGCTCGCTGCTGTGGGCACGGCAAACGCAGAGGTGGTCGGACTACGACTTCGAGGGCCCGGCGCGCGACGGCTTCGCCACCGATTGGCCGATCCGCTACAAGGACATTGCGCCTTGGTACAGCTATGTGGAAAAGTTTGCGGGGATTTCCGGCAATAAGGATGGCCTGCCGCAGCTTCCGGATGGCGAGTTCCTGCCGCCGCACGAAATGAGCTGCGTAGAAAAGCATTTCAGCGATCAAACCGCGAAAAACTACAAAGGCACGCGACCCGTAATCATCGGTCGGGCCGCGCATATCACCGACCCGCAGCCGATTCACACCCAGCAAGGCCGCGCCAAATGCCAGCACCGCAATATGTGCCAGCGAGGCTGCCCGTTCGGCGGGTATTTCAGTACCAATGCGGCCACATTACCCTGGGCCGAAAAGACAGGCAATCTCACATTGCGGCCCCATTCGGTGGTACATTCGGTGATTTATGACGAAAAGAAAAAACGTGCTACGGGTGTGTGCGTGGTAGATGCGCAGACAAAGGAAATGACCGAGTATTATGCCAAAATAATATTCATTAATGCCTCAGCCATTAACACGAACCTGATCTTACTCAACTCCAAATCAAGCCGCTTCCCGAACGGGCTGGGCAACGATAGCGGCGTGCTGGGTAAGTTCATCGGTTTCCACAATTACCGCGGCCGCGTTACAGCCGATTTCGACGGTTTCCACGACCGCACTACCGACGGACGTCGCCCGAACGGCGCTTACATTCCCCGGTTCCGCAACGTTTTCAAGCAGGAAACCGATTTCCTCCGCGGATATGCGGCCTCATTTTCAGCATCCAAAGTCGGGAATGCAAACGACGGCCTGGGCGAATCGCTGAAAGCCAGTCTTTTTGCGCCGGATGAAAGCGGCTGGTCGCTGGGTGCCCAAATGATGGGCGAGGTCGTTACCAAAGAGTCCAACTTTGTGACGCTGCACGACAGCCTGAAAGACGACTGGGGAATTCCGCAACTGCGCATGAATGTGTCGTTCGACGACAACGACATGAAAATGGTGAAGGATTTTTACACCGAACTCAGCGAAATGCTCGATAAGGCCGGTTTTAAAAACATCAAAACCACCGACACGCACCGTAATCCCGGCAGCGAAAACCACGAGATGGGCGGTGCCAGAATGGGCAAGGACGCCAAAACTTCGGTGCTCAACAAATGGAATCAGATGCACCAGGTACCGAACGTATTCGTGACCGACGGCGCGTGCATGACCTCCACCGCCACACAAAACCCATCGCTGACCTACATGGCGCTTACAGCGCGGGCGGCGGATTATGCCGTGGCGGAAATGCGGAAAGGGAACATTTGATGAAAGAATAGTCAGGTGTTGTCAGGAGTAGTCGCTGATAGTTGCAATAGATAAAACAATGTCTGACTACTCTTGACAACACCTGACCATTTACACAATAACCTACTGCACATTAAAAGCGAGCGTCACATAATACATTCCCCCAACCGACGGCCCGCCGAGGAAAGAGACGTAATATTTGTTCAGCAAATTGCTGGCGCCCACTTTGACAAGGCTTTTGAGCATTGGCAGGCGGTAGGTCAGCTGCGCGTCGAGGCTGCTGTATGACGGCACGTTGCCGGTGACGAGGAACGTCTGCGAGTAGTAGCCCGACTGCCATTTGTAAGAAACCGTGGCGTCTAGGTTATCGAGCAGGTTAGTGCGCGAGACTGAGCCATTCCACATCCATTTCGGGGTATTGAAACCGTCTTCGAGGCCGTCCTGATTTTCGGCGTTTTTCAGCTTGGCAAATGTCGTGTTCACCCCGAACACCCATTTCTTTTCCAGCTGATAGCTCAGCCCCACGCTGAAACCGTAGTTGTTAATGATCGAGCGGGAGTTGGTATACATGCGGTATTGCGCCTGGCGGGCCTTGTCGTACAGGTCATGCGGGATAATGGATGCATCGGTCGATACCGGTACGTTCATGTTGGCCTGCGCGATAAAATTGCTGTACCGGTTGAAATATAAATCCGCATTCACAAACAATGCCCGATCGAGGAAAAGCCCCTTATAGCCGGCTTCCCAGGTTTTGGTATGCTCCGGTTTCACGTAGGTGTAAGGGTTCTTTTTGAGCAAACCCTTATTCTTCTCAATCGCGGCATCCTGCGCGAGACCGCTCTGGTTGATATCACTCAAAACCGCCTGCTGGAAACTGGTAATGGAATTGGCCAGCCACGCATTCTCGAAAATGCCCTGCGACATCACCGGCAACCCTCCTACCCGCTTCACGCCGCCGCTGTTGACATTGCTATATGCTTCAAAAATGCTTGGAAAGCGGTAGCCCGTCTGGAACGAAACCCGGACATTGTGGTCGTGTACGGGGCTGTAAACGGCCGATAACCGTGGGTTAAATGTCGTCTTGAAATAGTTGTTCTTATCTGCCCTCAGGACAACACCAAGCCGTAATTTTTTCTGAAACAGACCTTTATTCAGGGAAACATACCCACCTGTTTTGCAGTAGGTAATGTTTTTGCCATCCTTTCCGGGCTCGGGGTTCACGAAATAATTGCCGTCGGGCACGATGATGTAGGTCCGGTGGTCGGCACCGAGGAGGATATCGAGCTCGTATTCGTCCTTCCAGGCTTTGAGGTACTTTTCGGTGAGGCTTACCTGCACTTCGGCGTGCACAAAATCCGCTTTCACGCGCAATGCGGCGCCCGCGTCCCAGTTATTGATGTCCTGCAACTTGCGCAGCTGGGTATTGAAGGCATCCGTGCCAGGCAGATACCGTCCCGCATCCGCCGTGGCGCGTGCCTGCCGCATTGCATTGGCTACCGCGTCCCCACCGGTGATGGCATTGTTGAAGCCCCTGGTGAAATCGGCATACCAGTCGGTATCGGATTTATAGCTGCGGTCCAGATTCTCGGCCATCGAGCGCAAATTATACGAGCGGCCGGTATTCTCGGAATTGACATACAGTTTGGCCTGCACCGACGCCGACTGATACTGAATACCATGCTGCTGTACGAGGTAATTTTCGAGCCGGAACCGGTTGGCGCGCTGGTATACATTGTCAAGAAGACCAAAATGATACGTGTAAGTCAGCATTGCCCCGGGCGCCACTTTGTAGTAGAGGCCTAAGTCGCCTTTGATGTTCTGCAAATTGTAATCTACTACCTCGGCTTCCTGATAGCCCGTTCGGCTCACCACATAGCGCTTGCCTCCGAGTGTAACGGTCTTCCGGTTGGAGCTTTCATTGCCGTATTTATTCACAGGGTCGCTGGCCGGGTTGTCCGCACCGAAAAGCTGCGTGCTGCTGTTGGCATTACCATTCAGTTCGGTCTGGTCGGAGGCGATCCAGTCGTAACCTTTTGTGAATGCGCCATTGATTTTAAATGCCAGCCTGGGCGTGACAACTTTGGCAAAACGAAGCGTAGTTTCGGTAAACGGCCTGGCCCTGCTATGGCTGTCGCTTAGGTGATTGAGGGCCGTTTTCTGCTGAATCGACAGTCCCTCGGAATTGAATGGATTCTTGGTAAAAAAATTGGCAAGGCCATTTACGGTGTTCATCCCATACAATGCAGAAGCGGTACCGGGCAATATCTCGATGCTGGCGATATCCAGGTCCGTAGGCCCGAGCGCATTGCCAATAGCCCCGCCGATATGCGGCGATTGCACGTCCATCCCGTCGGTGAGCTGTGCGAAACGCACGTTGGTCGTATTCGAAAAGCCTCTCGCATTCAACACCTTGAAACCCATCGAAGGGGTGATCATATGCACGCCCTGTACGTTTTCCAAAGCATCGAAAAACGACAATGCGGGCGACAGCGCCGTAGCTTTGGCACTCACCTTCTGCACGCTCACCGGCGACACGAGAATGCTTTCGATCACCCGCGAAGCCGTCACCACCACCTCATCGAGCGAACGCGCTTTCAAGGTGTCGGGCTGGCTTTGAGCCTGGCAAATGATCGGAAATGTAAAAATCAGCGTAGTAAACAGGTACTTCATGCAATACCAATCGTTATATCCAAGCGGAAATATCGCAAAGTAAAAGAAAAATTGCGCTGGCCCACTGTACCGGTGCACTCATTTTTTGTAAAGTTGGATTGAAGAGCTCAAAAGAACAGATCTGGAACCGCAAACCAATGTTGTATCACCACGCAGCCCAATCGCGTAGCGATACAACATCGGTAGCAATTTTCGATAATCGGATTGGCGAAATCCCGTCAGGGATGTAACAACATAACAAACGGCATCCCGCCCGTTACAATGCACAAAAGTTGCATGCCCAAGGGCATTAAAGGATTTATGGAGACGATAGCTACCGATATTACATGCCTGACGGCATTATAAATGATTGAATAGTCAGGTATTGTCAAGAGTTGTCAGGTTTTGTTTTAAACACAACAAATGACTATTCCTGACCACCAATGACTATTCATGATTATTCGATCGTTCCACCTTCTCAAACTCAAAATTCCCCTTAATATGCTTATTCAAAAACGTCCCCTTCGAGCCCGAGGTTTTCATCGCCTGGTACACTTCCCAGGGAACGTTTTTGTAATCATACACCATCCCCGAAACATATACGATGCGTAATGTCTGCTTCTCCTCGTTGTAGATCATCTGTGCAACGACTGTGGATGGCATAGCGGCATTTAGTTGAAATCATCCAGCTTTTCTCGGAGGTCGTCGATCGCCTTGGATGAAATGTTTGAATCCGTAAAAATAGATTGGACGGTGGCCTTGCTGCCGTACAGGCCGGTATTCGCCCTGACGTCGACATCGAGCATCGCGCCATTTACGGTCACACCGGCGAAAAGGCCCTTAGCGCGCGAATAGGAATATACTTCCGCTTCCAGTTTGTAATCGGTCGTTGCGGAGGCGTTTTTGCTGACTGGCCCGGCCGCTACCGATACGTCACCGCCGAGGGTATAGTCGCCTTTTTCGATGTTCATCAGCGTTTTATCGCTTTTAAATACTAGTACAAGGTCCACCGCTTGCACGCCGATCTGCGCTCCTACGCTGCCGCCTGTGATGGTCACAAACACCGGGTCGCTCCACTCGCCGTCTTCGCGTTTCACCATCGCGAGGCCTTTTCCGTGCTTACCACCGACAATCAGCCCGCCATTAATCATCCTCGGAATGATGATGATGCCTTTGGAGGCTTCGATCAGCTGTGCCGGGATCTGTATGCCGTTGAAATCACTCAGTACCGCGGTGGCGGCGTTTATCCTTTCTTCTTCTTTATTCTGTGCGAAAGAAGGGGCTGTGATTGCCAGGCTCATCAAAAGAAGCGCCTGCGTTTTCATGGTTTTCAAATTGTTGAGGAACATAAATGGATGGAATTAATGGATATAAAAAAGCACCTCAAGGATCGTGCCTGTCTGCCCTTGAAAGCGGTATTCTGACAACAGAAACCCGCATTCGGACGCCGACAAGCCGTCGTTCGCAACTTTTAACGCTGCACTGCGTCATTTCTGATCCGTTGGTATGATTTTGATGACAGAATTACCGGAAACAATGTCAATCCCAACCCTATGTATTATGGATGCCAAAGCAATCAGTCTGAGCGAAACCGACGTAAAACCCGTTGTGGACCTGTTGAATGACTACCTCGCCAACTATCATATCCATTACCAGAAACTGAGAGGCTGCCACTGGAACATCAAAGGTCAAAACTTTTTTACCCTGCATGCGAAATTCGAAGAATTGTACACCAATGCGCAGGAAACGATCGATGAAATCGCAGAGCGCGTCCTGACCTTGGGCAAGCCGCCGCACAGCCGTTTTGCAGACTACATCAACGAATCGGAAATTAAGGAGATCAACACCATCGGTATGAAAGACCTCGATATGGTGGACGCCGTGCTCGACGATTTCAGCAAACTCATTAGCCTTGAACGCGAGCTGCTCACCGCCACCGAGGAAGCCGGCGACGACGGCACCAACGATATGGTGAACCGTTTCATGCAGTTCAAAGAGAAGAACACCTGGATGCTGCGCTCGTTCGCCGGAAAGAAATAAATGAAACCTATGCACACCCCAAGCCGCGTCCTGGAATAGAGCGCGGCTTTTTTTATACATTCCGGAATAGTTTATTTGCATTGATTCCCATCAAACACCATCATGCGCCCTATTCCCGAATTCAAGATCGGCCCGATCCCCTTGCTCTCTGCGATCCGCTTTGCGCGCGATCCGCTGCGTTTTTTACGGCAGGGCTTCGACGAATGCGGTGATACGTTCAAGATCCGGTTATTCAGGGAATTCATCGTCACGCGTGACCCCGCCTTTTTCCGACATGTGCTGCAACAGCACCATAAGAATTTCAGGAAGGGAAATTCGGTCAAAATGCTCCGGCCCGTGCTCGGGAACGGGCTCGTGATCAGCGACGGCGATTTTTGGCTAAGGCAAAGGAGGCTCGTGCAACCCGCTTTCCACCGCGAACGCTTGCTGGATCTGTTTAACACGATGGGCGAACTCACCGCCGCATTCATCGATGAGCTGGAACAATTCCGCGGCAAAGCGGCCGTCGATATCGATGCCAAAATGATGGGCATTACGTCCGACATAGCGCTCAAAACGCTGTTCGGAAATATGAATACCGAAGATAAGGAGCAGATTTACAAACAGGTAAGCCGTACACAAACCTACCTGGTCACACGCGTACGCAAGCCTTATCGCCTGCCGCTGATGGCTATCAATGGTGAGGACCGGCGCTTCAAATCCGACCTGGCATATTTCAACAGCCTCGTTTACGATTTTATTCGCAAACGCCGCTCGTCAGGCGAGACGCCCAACGACCTCCTCCAACTACTGCTTGACAGCGCCGACGAGGAAACCGGCGAGCAAATGAACGACGAACAAATCCGCGACGAGGCCATTACCATGTTTGCGGCCGGGCACGAGACCTCGGCGACCGGCCTGAGCTGGCTATTGTGGGAACTCTCGGCCCAGCCGGAGATCGTGGAGAAGGTACGGAAGGAAAGTGAAATTTTCGACATAGTACCCGGCTTCGAACAGCTCATTCAAATGCCCTACACCCGCCAGGTTGTCGAGGAAGGCCTTCGCCTCTACCCGCCCGCATGGACGATGACGCGCGAGAGCACGGTCGATCAGGAGATCGAAGGGTATGGTATTCCAAAGGGCAGTTCGGTATTCATGTCGATCTTCGAGCTGCACCGCAACCCTAATCTTTGGGAAAATCCTACGGCATTCGACCCGGAGAATTTCCAGACCGAAATCGTTAAAAACCGGGCGAAATTCAACTATCTGCCATTCGGCGCCGGGCCTCGGATTTGTATCGGGCAGCAATTTGCCCTGATGGAAATGCAGCTTGTACTGGCAGCACTGGTCAAGCGCTTCGACTTTGTGCGCGAGCCCGGTTCCAGTGTGGGAATGCATCCGCAAATTGTTTTAAAATCGACCAACGGTATTAAATTGTACATCCGATAAGCCGACACTGAACGAATTTTATGCACGAATCCATTATTCTCTACCTTTCGCTGGTGGTTGTGATCATGTTCCTGGTCATGCTGGCGCAAAGGATCAAAATCGCATACCCGATTGTACTCGTTCTCGGCGGGCTCGTACTAAGCCTCATTCCCGGCCTGCCGCCGGTAGAGATCGATCCCCAGTTGATATTTCTGATTTTCCTTCCGCCGCTGCTCTATGAAGCAGCCTGGCAAACCTCGTGGAAAGATTTCTGGAAATGGCGGCGCGTGATCGGCTCATTTGCATTCATCATCGTGATATTCACCTCGTGCGTGATCGCGTACGTATCGCAGGCGGTCATACCCGGGTTCACGCTCGCGCTAGGCTTCCTGTTGGGCGGCATCATTTCACCGCCCGATGCCGTGGCGACCACTTCCATTCTGCAAAATGTAAAAGTACCCAAGCGCCTCATTACCATTGCCGAAGGCGAAAGTTTACTGAACGACGCATCGTCGTTGATCGTGTTCCGGTTCGCTTTGGTAGCCGTTGCTTCGGGCAGTTTTGTCCTTACCGAAGCGATAGGCAGCTTTTTCCTGGTCATCGGCATGGGGTTTGCCATCGGCCTGGGCATTGCGCTCATCTTTTACGCGATCCTGCGCTGGCTTCCCACTACTCCGAGCATCGACACCATCCTGACATTCGTAGCGCCCTATGCCATGTATATCGCGGCCGAGGAATTTCATTTTTCGGGTGTGATTGCCGTCGTCACCGGAGGCCTCTTTCTTTCCCGTAACCAGCACAGCATTTTGAGCCATCTGAGCCGCATTCAGGGCATCAACGTATGGTCGACGGTCGGTTTTGTGCTGAACGGCATTGTCTTCATGCTCATCGGGCTCGAACTGCCTGTCATTACCCAGGGCTTTGGTGAAGCGTCGCTCGGCGAGGCCATTAAGTATGGGCTGATCATTTCGGTGGTTGTAATTGTTACCCGCATTGCAAGCACGTTGGGTGCATCTATTTTCACCGTGTTTATCAGCCGCTTCGTCCGCACGGCCGACAGCAGCCCCGGAATCCGAATGCCGTTTATCTTTGGCTGGGCGGGCATGCGCGGCGTGGTTTCCCTTGCCTCAGCGCTTTCCATTCCGTTGCTGCTCGACAACGGGCAGCCATTCCCCGAGCGGAACATGATCCTTTTTATCACTTTCGTAGTGATATTGGTAACCCTTGTTTTCCAGGGGCTTACCCTACCCGCCCTCGTCCGGCTGATGAAACTGGAAGAAAGGGATTACTCCATTTCGGCCCAGGAGCAGGATGTGATCATCCGCAGGAAACTCTCTGCGGCTTCGCTGAATCTGCTCAATACAAAATATGCTCACGAAATCGGTGACAACGAGCTTTTGCAAAGCCTCAAATCCAAGCTGGAAAGCGACATTGGATTTCTCGAACACGTACGCGACTCGGAAGTGAGCGCGGAGGGGCACGCCTACATTGGTCGGTTCCAGGAAATCAACAAGGAGCTCCTCGACCACAAACGCCAGATCCTGCACCAGTTCAATAAAAAAGAAACTTACGAAGAGGAAATCATCCGCCAACACCTCGCCCAGCTTGACCTGGAAGAAGAGAAGGTACGGCAGCAGTTTTTGCATATTGAGTGAATCGCATTGGAAAGGGGAATATTTGCCAGGTGTGGTCAGGAATAGCCAGGTGTTGTTTTACCTATTGCAACTATGAATGACTACTCCTGACCATTAATGACCACTCATGACAACACCTGACAACTCTTGACAACTCCTGACCACACCTGACTACTCTTGACTATTCCTGACTACTCCTGACCATTAATGACCGCTCCCGGCCATGCGTTACCCTAACACGTGTTCGTGTACCGGCAACACCGCGGAGACCATCTTCTGCCCGCCACGTTCGCGATCGAAGAAGTAATCCAGCCGCCCCAGGTTAATGCCTGCAAAACCGACTTGGTTGATGGCCGTTACCTTGCCATCCAGGTTCAGAATATTTTCAGGTTCCTTCATGAACGAATGAGTATGGCCGCCGATGATGAGGTCGATATTCCGTGTGGATTTGGCCAGGATCTGATCTGACACTTTATTTTCCTTGTATTTGTATCCCAAATGCGAAAGGCAGATCACGAAGTCGCAACGTTGTTCGTTTTTAAGCAATGAAGCCATTTCGTTAGCTTTCGCGATCGGGTCAAGGTACACGGTTTCGAGGTAATTCTTTTTGTTTACCAATCCTTCCAGCTCGATACAAACCCCGAAAACACCGATTTTCAGTCCCTGCTTTTTAAATACCTTGTAAGGTTGTGTTTTGCCTTTCAGTTCGGTGTTATTGAAATCATAGTTACTGGCCAGGAACGGGAAATTGGCGTGCGGAAGCTGCTTCGCAAAACCGGCAATACTGTTGTCGAAATCATGGTTACCCATGGTCGCCGCATCGTAGCCCATCTGGCTCATAATCGTCAATTCGAGCTCGCCGCCATACAAATTAAAGTACGGAGTTCCCTGAAAAACATCGCCAGCGTCGAGCAGAAGTACATTGGGCTGCTCGGTACGTATTTGCTTCACCAATGCGGCGCGGCGTGCTACGCCTCCAAGTCCCTGATTACGCGAGCCATCCATCGGAAATGGGTCGATGCGGCTGTGCACATCGTTGGTGTGGAGAATGGTAAGCTGCACAACCGAATCGCGTCTGGCGAAGGCCGGCACAGAACCCAAACCCAATGCAGCGGCAGCGAGGCCGCCCTTTCTGAGGAAATCCCTCCTATTGATCTGAAACAATTCTTCCATCGAGCTGAGCGGTTATTTTCTTACCCTGACGCGTCAGGTCACTGATATTTTCAAACAATGCTTCCCTAACCTTCTGGTTGATTTCCCGGCGTTCAAGTGGATTACGAAGGCATTCCAGCTCGTCGCCGCCGTCGGCAAGGTAGTCGTAGGTGAGCAGGTTGTAGGTTTTATTAATGTCGAACGGCTCGCCGCCGATGGTCACGTCGTAGGCTTTGTTATCCCTGATTTTCATGCGGATACCAGCCACGGGTTCACCATCCTTTTTAGCAATAAAATCAATCACCTGCTGCACGTTGGGTCCCGACAGTTTCAGCACCACCATCTCATTTTCAAATGGCATAAGTTCGAAAACATGGGAAACCGTGATATTACCTTTCGGGAATGTGGTACGCAGGCCACCTTTCGTTGCGAGCGTGAATTGGATGGTAGGGTCTTTCTTCAAACCTTCTTTGAGCATGGCATCGGCGAAGAAATTGCCCATGAGCGTCTCGGGGTTTGAGGGCTTGGTGAGCGCCACTTCGGTCTGCCCTACTACCCGGTTCATCTCGGCCTGCATTTTATCCTTATACGGCTGATAGTACCGGATAATAGCAGAATCGGCACCGACCTGCTGGTCGATGCCGTACTGTTTGTATTCGCTTTTGGAAACGGTAAGATGCTTCTGGCAGGAAGCCATCAGGCCGAGGCCTGCGAGGAATACCGCACCCAGTCGGAAAGGAGTTTTCATAGCGTAATTTAAAAACCTGAAATTACATCTGAAACTCCGGATTTCCCGCTACCAGCCGTCATTCTGGCGCAGATTTGGGTTGGCGTCGATCTGCGACTGCGGTATAGGATAAAGTTCGAGACGCGGCGAATAGGGCACCAGCACGTTGTCGATGATCTGGTCGTCGCTCATCGCGGCGATTTCTTCCTGCAACGTCCCCCAGCGTCGGATATCGAACACGGTATTAAACTCCCCGCTCAGTTCCAGCCGGCGTTCGGTGCGAATAGCCGTGCGCAATGCGGCTACACCAGCGGCCTTGGAAGGTGCCGCCTTCGCACGGGCGCGGACGCGGTTGAGCAGCGGAAGCGCATCCGCGGTTTTGCCGGTTTCCACCGATGCTTCGGCGAGCATCAGCAGCACATCCGAAAACCGCATTTCGATCAGGTCCGAGCTGTACCCCTGCACTGGCGCTCCGGCCGGGCGGGCTTCCCGGGCAAGCTTTCCGAAGGCGATACCATATTTAAAATCGTCATGCGAAAACGGCTGTTTGGTCCGCTGGTTCATATAATGCGAGGTCGCAGGATCGTAAATAATGCTGTCGCCAGGCTCGGCTCCTGCGCGGGCGCCCCCTGTGAATGCATAGCGCGAAACCAGCGTGTAATCGCGGCGCGTGTCAGTTTTATCAAACAGTTTGTAATAATCATAGGTCAAACCGTAGTTGGTCTGCTCATCGCCATTCACCAGGCCCGAGGGGAACAAGTGGAACGGGAGTATGTTTCCGTTCTGGTTAGAAGGGTTCACAAAATAACCGAACGACAGCACGATTTCACGGTTACGTTCATTGGCTAGCGCAAATACATCGGCGAAGTTCGGAAGCAGCTCCATATCATACTTTTCCTCATTCACCGCTCCCACGAGCTCGCTCAGTTTTTCGATCGCTTTTTGATAGTTTTCCGTCCTGTTCAAAGGCTTGCCGGCCATTGTCAGGTACACTTTACCCATTAATGCCTTCACTGTGCCGGCAGAGACACGCCCCAGCTCCGCCCCGCCACGCGAATCCGGAAGGATGGTTTCGGCAAATGCCAGATCGGCCAGGATGGCGTCGTACACTTCTGCATCGGTTGCACGGGGCGCGAAAATGAGGTCTTTTTCTTCAAATGACCCGATCTCCTTCAATATCAGCGGCACGCCGCCAAACAATCTCACGAGGTTGAAATAAGCATACGCCCGCAGCACACGCGCCTCTGCAATGTAAGGGTCGGCTTCTTCTTCCTCACCGGGAACCGCCAGCTTGGCATTATCAATCACAGTATTTGCACGGTAAATAATCTTGTAAAACCGGGCCCACACCGACTCGAACGCACCCGACACCGGGGTATGCGCAAAACGGTAGTAAGGATCGGCGCCGGAGCCGAGAATGCCCGCCGTCGCATACCGGTGGCCGGATTCGGTCAGTACGAAGCGGTTATAAATATCGGAATGGTCGGTGGTAGTCCACGCCTGGTACACGCCAATCGTCGCCTGGTTCAGGCCGTCCTCGTCCTTGAATGCCACATCCTTGCCCAGCGAGGAATAGGGCGACTCGTCGAGATTATCCTTACAGGACGCAATGCCCAGCAGAGCCAACAGGATTACGGATATCTTGATATGTATTTTCATGTTTTCAGATACATTGGTCAACACTAGAAATTGCAGGAAAACCCGATCGTATACGACCGCTGCGCGGGGTATGCACCGTAGTCGATGCCTTGTTGCAGCAGCGACTGCGCATAGGAGCTTACTTCGGGGTCGAAACCGGAGTAGTTGGTCAAGGTCCACAGATTGGTACCCGTCACAAAGAGGCGCGGGTTCTGGATCGGGCCGAGTTTCGGGAACGTGTAAGAAACAGTGAGCATTTTCAGGCGGGCAAAACTGCCGTCTTCCAACATCACCGAGTTAATATCTCCTGAGGCGATCCCACGCTGCACACCCGGATATTTCGGGTTGTTATGTGGCTTGGCATCCGTATAGCGATGCTGGAACCATTCTTCCGACTGGTTGAACCCCACCCCACCGTAATCTACCACGCCATTGCTGATGTAGAACCGCGTGAGGTTGAGCACATCGTTTCCGACAGAACCAGTAAACAATGCATTCACCGCGAAGTTTTTCCAGGTGAAGTCGTGGCTCCATCCGAACGTGAAATCCGGTGTGGATTTGCCGAGCACCACGCGGTCGTCGGCGGTAATAATGCCATCGCCATTAATGTCCGAGTATTTCCAGGCACCATAAAGCGGGTTTCCTTTTGATCCGGCAGGCGCCGGGCCTTCGAACGTCGCGAATTTCGGGTTGCCGTTGGCGTCGAAATCGTCCTTCTGGCTCAGGCCGTCCACCCGGTATCCAAAGAACTGCCCTACTTCCTGCCCGGGAATCAGGATACCCGAAACACCACCCAGCAAGTTGCCGTTGATACTCACGTAATCGGGTTGGGTGCGGTCGCCGAGGTTCACCAGCGTATTCACGTTTCTCGAAATGTTGACGCGCGTCGAATAGGTCACATTCTTCTTCTGAATGATATTGCCCTGAATACTCAGCTCCACACCGCGATTCCGCATGGTTCCGTAGTTGTCGATGATGGTTCCCACGCCCGCTTGTGTAGGTACCTTGCGCGGTTGCAGGAGATCGGACGTGACTTTGTTGTAGTAATCGAAACTGAGCACGATCCGGTCCTTGGCTGCATTAAAATCCACCCCGACGTTGAACTGCCTCGTCCGCTCCCAGGAAAGGTTCGGATTGGCAATCGTATTCGGGAAGATTCCCGTATTGATCACGGCGCCGTCGCCACCCGGCCCCATTTCGTAGAAGCCCGCGCTGTACAGCGAGAGCGACGAGTAAGGTGCAATAGCCTGGCTACCCGTTTCGCCGTACGAAGCGCGGAATTTGGTATTCGAAATGAAGGTCACCCCCTTCATAAATTCCTCCTGATCGAGGTTCCATGCGAGCGCCACAGCCGGAAAAATCCCGTACTTCTTGTTGGCCGCAAATGCCGAGGCTCCATCCGCGCGCACCGAGGCATTCAGCACATACCTGCTCTTGAAAGAGTAGTTCGCGCGCAGGAAGCCCGATTGCAGAATGCGCTTCTCTTTGAATGATCCGATCACCTGCGATGAGGCGCTACCGATGTTGTCGACGCCGAAAAACGGCACATCGAAGCCCGACGAGTTGGTGTTGAGGAATTCAACAGTCTGGTCGTTATATTCCACACCCAGGGTTGTGTTCAGGTAATGGTTCTTTCGGAAAGTCTTCTCGTATTGGAGATAGGAGTTGAAGTTGTAGCTGTACGTGTTGGCCGTATTGTTGCTCCCCTTCCCTTTCACCTGATTTCCCTCGGCCGTCGACGGCGGCAGGAATACCTTGCGGCGTGTGAGGTTCTGGTTGCCTGCCAGGCTTACTACCAGTTGCAGCCCATTGGCGATTTTGAAGTAGTTCTCGATGTTGAGGATGGAATAATCGCTCTGCGTCACATCGGTTTTCGCCATCAGCTCATTGTAGGGATTGGAAAAGTAATAGCCCTGGTAGTTGGGAATACCTAAACTATTGTTGCCCAGGTAATCGAGTTCCAGCGTAGGCGCTGCGCGCAAGCCGTCCATGAGCCCGCCCGAGCTCGGCCACGCACGCGAGGCAGTTACCGCGCGGTTGGTTTTCTGACGGGAAAAGGAAAGCTGCCCTTTGACGGTGTACCAGTTATTGATTTCATTGTTCACATTAACGCGTAAGCTCGCCCGGTCGTTGTTTGAATTGATAATCGTCCCTTTGTCTTTGAGATAGTTACCCGAAATGTAGTACGACGACTTGGGGCTGCCACCCGAAAGGCTCAACGTAATATCCTGCCGGAAACTCGGCTGTGTAATGGCGTCCACCCAATCCGTATTCGTCATGGCGCTATCCAGGTTTTCGAACGGCGGATTGCGGTTGGTAACGCGGAAACTTTCGTTGATCACTTCCGCATACTGCCGCGAGTTCATCATCCGGATCGGATTAGCGACCCGGCCGAACGAAGTTTTGTTGACGAGTTCCACACGGCCCTCTCCGCGCCTGCCCGATTTCGTCGTGATCAGGATCACCCCATTTGCTCCGCGAGATCCGTAAATGGCTGTCGCAGAAGCATCTTTGAGAATTTCCATGCTTTCAATATCGTTCGGGTTGATACCGTACAAGCCGTTTTGCGTGTAGGAGCCATAGAAATTGGTCCCCGCCTCGCGGTAAGGCGGCATCGGGAAACCATCGATCACGTACAGCGGCTCATTGTTCCCGCTCAGCGAGTTGTTACCGCGTATCCTCACCACCGCAGAAGCGCCCGGCTCGCCCGAGCTTTCCACGACCTGAACACCGGTAGCCCGCCCCTGAATCGCCTGGTCGATCGTGTTGATCACCGCTGACTTATATTCCTGCGAAGCCACCCGCGAGGTGGAACTCGCCAGGTCGCGCTTGCTCTGCGCCCCGTATCCTACCACTACCACTTCTTTCAATGCCTTGGCTTCGGGAATGAGCTGCGTATTGTAGGTACTAAGGCCGGTGATAGGCACTTCCTTGGTTGTAAAACCGACGAAGCTATACACCAATATGCCGCCCTGGGCAGGAACTTTCATCTGGAAAGAGCCGTCTGGTTCGGTAATGGCCTGAATCTGAGTCCCTTTCACCAAAACCGCCACCCCGGGCATTCCTGCACCTTTTTCGTCTTTCACCACCCCTTTGATGTCACGCGCGCCGGGACCGGCGTCCGTGGTTCCCGCTGGTTTCTGCGCCGTGGCGGAATCCGGTGCGGCACTCTGTACCGGTTGGGTCGCGTTTGCATTGCCAGTCTGGGCCGGCTTGGCAGTGCTGTCGGGTTTATTCAATGAATCTTTCTGAGGAGCCGGCTTGGCCAGCGGGTCGAAGTTCTGCGAGGGTTTCACCAGAGGTGAGGAGGAGGATTTGGAAGCAGAATCGGTGGTATTTCGAGGCTTGGGGAGGGTATCGGAGGCCGGTCGGGCTGATGCTGGATCAGGTTTCTGGACCGGGTTGGTGAGCGTATCGGGCTTGTTCTTTCGGCTTGAATCCGGCCCGGTCTGCTGTGCGTGGCTTCGGGATATCGGGCCCGAGAACAGTAACAGGAAGAAACCGATCCTCAGGAAAATGAGCGGGACCGAACAGGGTACAGGCTCATTGACTCGTTGAGTTTTTCTCATATCAATCTTGGCTAAGTGACGGGACCATGCCCCGGAAAATTATGTTGATTAGCCAGTGCCCGACAAAAACCATACCGCTATGTTCCCCCAGGTGATAAAACAGTCACTCGCGAGGTTATAAAAATTTCTACAAATCAATTTAGAATTAAATCTATATAACTAACCTATGCAGCTATATGAACGAAGCCTTCCCAATGGCTTGCTGTAATGCAAATGTCTACTTGATCGTAATTTTTCAAATATCTATGAAACGCGTCCTATTATTTTTGGAAACATCCTGCTTACGATTACATTTGTCAAAACGCCCACACGGGGCGGGATTGAATTTTGCCTAGTTTTAAGGAGTGTAAAAAACCAACTTCGACCATGCGCCAGGAACAACTGCTAACTGCCGACTACATTGAGTCTCAGATCGGAAACGTAATCGAATACTACATCCGTTGGGAATTTGAAGAAGATCCTTTTTACGGGAAAGCCCGGATCAAAGGTCTGGTAGACGACGAGGCAGGCGGGTTGAAGATCATCTGTGATGTGATCGAGGGCAGCGATCTCGAACTGGCTTACGAACAGGAGGAAGTGTTCATGTACTCCGACCATCACCCGATCTACACCGGCCAGCTCCCGGAGATTTATTCAGCCAACTGGGTAAACACCGATGGCAAGAAGAAAAAGCAGATTTTTATCGCACCACCGAATGAAAATGCCAGGGAGTTTGCCATTTCGCAGACGAATAGCAAGGTGGTGGTTAAAAGGATATATTAGTCACTAGTAGTCATTAATAGTCAGGAAGTTGTTAGGTCATATTGTATTAAATCAACAAATGACCTAATGACTTCCTGACTTTTTTACCTTAATTCTTCACAATCTTCTTCGTCAGAACACGGTCTTCAAACTCCGCTTTGACCACATACAGTCCCGATGGGTAGGTCGTCAGATCGAAGTTGTAAACATTGGAAGCCACTTCACCGGTAATGACGATCTCCCTGATTTTCTGCCCGCCAACATTATAAATCGAGACGGATTTCAGTTTCTCGGGATGCGGATAAAACTGCACCGACACCTGTCCGCTCGTCGGGTTCGGTGTCACCAGGAAGCCCGCCTCTTTCAGGTTGGGATTCACGGTCACAGTGCGGATATTGATATCGTCGAGGTAAATATCATTCTCGTTGCCATTGGTATTCAGGAATGCGACGAGGATTTCGCCCTGGCCAATGAAACTGCCGATATTGATCTCTTCGCGCCTCCATTCGTTCACGCCCGGCGTAAACGCGGTTCGAGTGGCCGTGCTGCGGGTGATTAAGCTGGATCCCCATTTCTTGTAGACACTTGTGTAAGTCTGTCCGCAATCTGTACTAATAAGCACCTGCAAAGTATCCCATACATTACCCTGTGCCGAAGCATTGGTGTAAGTCGCGGCGGCTACCTGAAACGATACAAATGCAGAGTCGACTCCGGCAATACGTACCGTCGGCGAACGCAGGTAATCGCGTTGTCCCACCACCTGGTTGTCAAAGTTTCCTATTTTAACCGAGGCACTGCCCGTTTTGGATGCGGAAGTTGTTTTTTCCCAGGTCGAGCCACCGTCTTCATTCACGATATCCCAGCCCTGCGGGGTGAAGAGTCCCTCAAATCCTTCCTTCACAGGAGCGGCGAATGGCTCATAGTAGATAAAATCCAGGCTCAAAGCATCGTTGGAAGTATCCTCATCCGCCGCGCCGTTTGGATTCAACGTGGTAATGCTCAGCACATGGTTGCCTTCCAAAGTGGTCATGGCCGGTAGAGTCACGGTTGCTTCGGCGTAAGTGGCCAGCGAACCAGTCCAGTTGTAATTCTGCCCGGCTCCATTATCAATTGCGACGTGGATCGTCACTGACGTTAGCGTTTCACTGCCCTTGTTCACCAAGGTGATCTGCGGTGTGAGCGAGTTGGAACAAATGCGTTGTGCAGGTTGGCGGATCGCTTTCAGGGAAGCATCCTTTTTCTTCACATCCACCGGCGTGCAGCCATTGGAAAGCGCCAGCAGCGAACGATACGTACTGAACGCCGTTTCCATTCTTGCAACCTGCATTTTGGTAAACATTAACAAACAGGCATCAGGCGTGTAATCCATGTAGTTCTGGTACATAATGCCCGGCGAAGTGGTGGTACAGCGATCGGTAACGATGCCCGTCTGGCAGGAGGTCGTGCTGTTACTCTGGTTGGGGGTGTCATCCACCTGATCCGTACCGGAGCAGGAGCCATTATCATCTCCCCAAATGTGGAACAGATTAAAATAATGGCCTATTTCATGGGTCAATGTTTTTCCCTGGTTGAAACCGGTAGCGCTTCCGCCCGGCAGCGACGCGTAGTCGATCGCCACGCCCTGCTCGTCTTTTACACCGTCATCCGGGAAGGTAGCGTAGCCCAGCGTGGAGCCCGACAGGTCGCAAATCCAGATATTGAGGTATTTATCGGTGTCCCAGGCATCCGCGCCGCCCGATTCGGCGTGCTTCACCTGGTTAGTGGTGTAGTCAAATGAATTGCGTGTGGTAGTGTAACGCATGATCCCGGTCGAGGGCGCGTCGTTGGGTGTGCGCTGCGCGAGGCAAAACTGAATGCCCGACTGTCCGAAAAGCGATTTGAAATAGGAAGGAACCTTGTCCGCCCCGGCGTTGGTTCCTGCGTAATCCTTGTTAATGGTATCGAGCTGGGCCATGAGCTGCGCGTCTGTCACCATCGACTGACGGCTAAGCACGACGTGGAACACGACTGGGATCGTGACCAGGCCGGTCGTCCGCATCGACTTCCCGGAAGCTATTCTTTCGTTGATGAGCTGTTTCAGACGCAGCTCACGCTGGTCGAACATTAGTTTAAGTGCGGGCTTTTCGGTGAAGCGTTTTTGGAGGAGGTCCATCGACGCGCAACGGTCCTGCGCCTGCGCAACGCCGGAGCCAATACGGACCAAAAGAAGGATTGCAAGAATGTATTTGAACAGGAGTATAGTATGTCGCATCGAATTTTCTGGGGACATGAGTAAAGAATCGGCCCGCTAGTTACAGACTGACTGCGGATTTATTCACCTACTACGAAAAAAAAGTGCCTCCTGATGCGAATGCAATATTATTTAATTTGTTTTTAATTGGAGGGTACACCTATAACCAGAAAAATTGCCATTTCCATGCAGGAAACGCCCGCTAGCAAACCCATCCGCAAGATCATCCATATCGACATGGATGCATTCTATGCCTCGGTGGAGCAGCGCGATTTCCCCGAATACCGCGGCAAACCGCTGGCCGTCGGCGGCTCCCCTACCGGCCGGGGCGTGGTGGCCACGGCAAGCTACGAGGCACGTAAGTTTGGGGTGCGGTCGGCGATGCCTTCGCGGCAGGCCATTCAGTTGTGCCCGCAGATCATCTTCGTGCATCCCAGATTTGAGGTGTATAAATCCGTTTCCAGAAGTATCCGCGAGATTTTTTCCCGCTATACAGACCTGATCGAGCCGCTTTCGCTGGACGAGGCTTACCTGGATGTCACCGAGGACAAAATGGGCATCGGTTCGGCATTGGAAATTGCGAAGCAGATCAAGAAATCCATTAAAGAAGAACTGAACCTCACCGCGTCGGCAGGGGTGTCTGTCAATAAATTTGTAGCCAAAATCGCTTCCGACATCAACAAGCCGGATGGTTTAAAATTCATTGGGCCGTCTAAAATTGAAAGCTTCATGGACCAGCTGCCGGTCGAAAAGTTTCATGGCGTGGGAAAGGTTACTGCCGACAAAATGAAGGGAATGCAGCTGTTTACAGGCGCGGACCTCAAAAAACTATCAGAGGATGAGCTGGTGGGCCATTTTGGAAAAACAGGGCATTTCTTTTACAAAATCGTACGCGGGATCGACGACCGGGAGGTACAAACCCACCGCGAAACCAAATCGCTCGGCGCCGAAGACACCTTCACTTACGACCTCACCACCTTGGATGAAATGAACAAGGAGCTCGACCGCATCGGCATCACCGTCGCCAACCGGCTCGAAAAGAACCAGTTGAAAGGCCGAACGGTAACATTGAAAGTCAAATTCAGTGATTTTACCCAAATAACCCGCAACCATTCCTTCGCCCACCCCGTCGGCGACCTCGACATGATTACCGACACCGCTAAGCAGTTGCTAGAAAAGCTCGATCTGGAAGAAAAAGCTGTGCGGCTGCTCGGGATCTCCCTATCTAACTTTCATGAGCCTGAGGTCAAATCGCGGAAATACAAAGACCCTGAGCAGCTGGAACTCTTCCCGTTCGGGTCATAGCAGCAGCGCGTCCACCCGGTGTGCCTGCACCATGTTTTCGCATTTCGACCAGGAGAATATGGTGAAACGGCCATCCTGCGAGGCCACGAGCGCTATCGAATCGCGCTGGTCGTACACAAACTGCGCCGCCGACAAATGCCGCGTGCCGCCGTTCTGTACCGGATGCACCACCATCGCCGTATTGCCTATGATCGGTTCGGTAATCAGGATTTCTTCAACCGGTTTGGCATCCTGCGCCCGGCCGATTTTGGCCCCGAATGCGAGTAGTTCGTAACGGTCGTTAATGATCGTCGCGCCGTCCACGGCTGTGAGGCCGGCCATATTGTGCACCGCAGAACTGAACTGGTTTTGCCAGGTAATGGGGTTAGGATCCTCCACATATTTGCGGTGCAGGTCGGCCAATTCGGAAAATGGCGGCTGCACGTCATAGGTAATCGGGTGGATGATCGATTCGCGCCAGCGGTCCTTGCCTTTGGGAACCACGAGCAATATACCGCCGCGCTCATGGCTGCGCATCGACGCCGCGAGCTGCACAAGCAAATTGGGATAGTCACTCCATAATGTCGTCGACGAAAACCCCATCAGCGAGTTGATCAGCGAAGGGCAGTCCTTCACTTTACGGCTCTCCTCGTTGACGATCTTCACCTGATCGCCTTTGAGCACCGCGACGTTCACGAATTTACCAAAGCCCTCTACCCTGCGATGCTTCACTACCAGCATTCCCGGCTCGATCACTTCCAGTACGAAGCACAATCCGGGAATCACCCGTGTGGTACCCCAAATACGCAGCTCGCCGTCTTCGAGCCACACGCCCAGGTGGATGCCCGAGCGCTCCACCGCGGGTGCGAGCTTGGTGAGCACGTTGGCTGTCAGCGCGAGTTTCTCAGCAAACACCAGCGGGTGTTCGGCGGCTTCCGGCGGCAGGTAGGCGATGGATACTTTCGGCGAGCGCCCCTCCTCGCGGCGCAGGCTCGCCCAGAACGTCGTATCGATGATCGTTTCGATAATGCGGGCGTCGGGACGGGGCGCGAGTTCCTGTTCGTAATACTTGGATACCGCCTCGTGGTGCCGCTCGAAATGGCTCGCAACAAGCCCGGCAACCGAGCGGGCTGCCTTATAGGTAGTTACAGGCACGGTGTCTCCTGTTTCAATTGAAAATATATCGGAATTCGTAATCATTGTCTGGCGGTTTACTTTTGAACAACGACTTGTTTTAAAAAGTTGGGCTCCGCGCTCATTGTCGGCTTTTTTCCTGCGGCTTCCAACCTTTCCCGTAACCGTGGCATCGTACTAACCGGCGGCCTGCCGGGAATTAATTGAAGTCACGGACAGTTGTTTCGCCAGATAAGCGTTAATTTGCGCGTTAATCCGAAAAACCCGGTTTCGGTTTTTTTTACTTCCGGCGTACGGCGAGTATGCCATTATCTAAGAATGAAAACGTACCTCAGATTATTATCTTTTGCTCAACCGATTGCCCGTTTTGCTGTCCCTTACATCATTTGTACCCTGCTGGGAGTAGTATTCAATACATTAAACCTGGCCCTACTGGCGCCGCTCCTGAATACGCTTTTTCTTAACCAGGGCGGGCAAGCGGACCCCAGGCCGGAAAACGGCTGGCTTGACCCCACGGGCATGCTCAACTATTATGCGCAGCAGGCTAACCTGGCTTTCGGGCCACACGGCGCGTTACAGGTCGTATGTGCGGTAATCGTCGGCTCTGTGCTGCTTTCGAATATCTTCAGATATTTCTCGCAGCGGATCATGGAAAACCTCCGGATCCACACCCTGCTGAATTTGCGCAAACAAGTGTTCGACAATGTAATGGACTTGCATGTGGGCTATTTCAGCAACCAGCGCAAAGGGGATATTATCTCTAAGATCGCATCCGACGTGGGAGTCGTACAATTTTCGGTTACAAGTACTTTACAGGTAGTGTTTAAGGAGCCGATGCAGTTGCTTGCTTATGTATTTATGCTTTTCGCTACGTCGGCCAAACTGACCTTCTTTGCCATCCTGGTGATCCCTATTTCCGCTTTCCTCATTTCAAAAATCGTGAAAAGGCTGAAACAGCAGGCTGCCCTGGCCCAGCATTACTTCGGGCTCATGATCAGCTACCTCGATGAAGCCCTTACCGGCATCAAGATCATCAAGGCGTTCAATGCCACTGAGGCTATCAAAGACAAATTCCATAAGGAAAACATCCGCTATTCCGACCTCGGGCGCAAAATGGCCAAACGCCAGCAGCTCAGCTCGCCGGTTTCCGAATTTTTGGGTGTCAGCATGGTTGCGATTATCGTACTGTACGGCGGCTCGCTTATCATCGATAACAATTCGGACCTCGACGTGTCCAAATTCGTCGCCTACATCGGCATTTTCTCGCAGGTAATGCGCCCTGCGAAAGCACTGACTGACTCTTTCAGCACCATTCACGCGGGCATAGCCGCAGGCGAGCGCGTGCTCGAACTGATCGACGAAAAGCCGGAGATCCGTGACGCACCGGATGCGGTGGATATGCGGAATTTTAAGGATTCCATCCGGCTGGAAAACGTCTCGTTCTCCTACCCTTCGCGGCCTGTCCTGCAATCCATTAATGTGACCATTCCAAAAGGCAAAACAGTTGCATTGGTAGGGCCTTCCGGCGGCGGAAAATCGACACTGATGGACCTGCTTCCCCGGTTTATCGATACGGCAGAAGGCCATGTACTGATAGACGGCGTGGATGTACGGCACATCAAACAGGAATCGCTGTGGTCGATGTTCGGGCTTGTGAACCAGGAATCGATGCTATTCAATGACACGATTTTTCAGAATATCGCTTTCGGAAGCCCGGACGCCACCATGGAGCAGGTGGAGGCAGCAGCCCGGATTGCCAATGCACATGAATTTATAATGGGAACCGAGGAGGGCTATTACAGCAATATAGGAGACCGGGGGATGAAGCTTTCAGGTGGACAAAAGCAGCGCATCTGCATTGCCCGGGCCGTGTTGAAGAACCCGCCGATCATGCTCCTGGATGAGGCGACCTCGGCCCTGGATACCGAATCGGAAAAACTGGTACAGGAAGCATTGAACAACCTGATGAAAAACCGGACATCGCTTGTGATCGCACACCGCCTGAGCACAATTCAGAGCGCGGACACGATCCTGGTGCTGGAAGAAGGCAAGATCATCGAACAAGGCAGCCACACAGAGCTCATCGCGAAAGACGGGCTGTACAAGCGCCTGATCGATATGCAGCAATTCACCGATGTGTAAATGGAAAACCCGCCGCTGATATCCATTGCCTTGTGTACCTACAATGGCAGCGCATTTCTCCGGGAGCAGCTGGATTCGGTAATTGCACAACGATATACCCAGTGGGAGCTGGTGGTAGTGGATGATTTTTCGACTGACGCCACACGTTCCATTTTGGAAGAATATGCGGAAAGGGACGTCCGCATCAGGTTGCATTACAACGAGCAAAACCTTGGTTACAACAAGAATTTTGAAAAGGCGCTGGGTCTCTGCCGGAGCGAGCTGATCGCGATTTGTGACCAGGACGACATCTGGCAACGGGAAAAACTTGAAAAGCAGGTACGCCTCATCGGCGACCATACATTGGTTTACCACGATTCGGAGTTTATAGACGCCGGGGGCCGGTCAATGAACCGGCGCATTTCCGACAAGCTGAGCTTCTACCGCGGCAATGCGCCCGAAGTGTTCCTGTTTTTGAACTGCGTATCGGGCCATAGTATTTTGATGAAAAAGCAGGTATTGCAAAAATCACTGCCTTTCCCTGAACGCTTTCATTACGACCAATGGCTGGCATTCAATGCAGCCTGCCTTGGCAGCATCGATTTTGTACCGGAGGCACTCGTGCAATACCGCCAGCATTCCAGCAACAACACCGATATACTCGCATTGAAAACGGTGGCCAGGAGTACCGATCAAAAAGTGCTTGAACTGGAAAGGGAAAGTGAGTGGCTCCGGCTTTGTGCACAGCAGTGTACAGGCAAGGCACAAGGGCTGATCGATGCATTGTACAATCAGAGTATCAGGCGTAACGATGGCTTTTTCAATGCAAAATTTGGAATCCTCGTCTGGAAACACCGCGACACACTGCTCCGGATTTTGAAGAAACCGGACACCAGCAAGTTTTTTTATGCGCTCAGAAAAGCATGGGGCGTAAAAGCAAAAAAATAACAGTAAAGTGAACAACCAACCCGATTCCGATATTCCCGGCACACCCTACCCGCTCGTTTCGATCGCATTGTGTGTTTACAATGGCGAAAAATACCTCCAAGAACAGCTTGATTCGCTCGTAAACCAAACTTACCCGAACATCGAAATTGTGGTTGTCGACGACGGCAGCAAGGATCGCTCCCGCGAGATCGTGCGCAGCTACCAGGAGCGGTACCCGTTTTTCAGGATCTTAGAAAACGAGGCCAACCTGGGTTATGTAAAGAATTTCGAAAAGGCGATTGGCCTGTGTGAAGGCGAATACATCGCGCTGTGCGACCAGGATGATATCTGGGACCTGGAAAAAATCAGCAAACAGGTAGCGGGTATCGGGGAGCATTTGCTGATTTACCACGATTCGGCGTTTATGGACGAGCAGGGGCGGCAAATGACCTGGAAACGGAAGATGTCAGACATTATCCACCTCTACCGGGGCGATGATCCCAAGGTTTTTTTGTATTTCAATTGCGTCTCGGGACACAGCATTCTCTTCAAACGCGACCTGCGCGACGAGTTCCTGCCATTCAATCCGGATCATTTTCACGACCATTGGATTGCCTATGTAGCTGCCAACCTGGGCAGCATTGAGGTGATCCCGGAAACGCTGGTCAGATACCGCCAGCATACGACTACGTCCACCGACATTCTCAACAAGCGGAAGAAAATCCGGAAGAATTACCACGAAAACCGCGACATCAAGAAGTTGCGTCGGGACCTGAAATGGGTACAGCAATGTGCCTCGTTCAAAAAAAACCGCGACCAACCCTTTCTCGACAGGCTCCGTGCTTTATTCGAAGCGCGGCTTGAATCGTTCTTTTCATTTGAATACGCGGGCATTATCCGGGATAATTACGAACAGCTCTACTACATTCCGGTTTACAAAAAGTCGAAGAAAACAGCATTCGTGTACCGGCAGATCTGGGGTTTGCGTGCTAAGCTGTTGTGGGCCCGTTTCTTTGCCCGTCCGGAAAGGGAAGAATATGTAGATGTAATTTCAAAAGGTGACGAAAAGCCTTAAAAACCACGCGGGTGGACATCTGCTTCGTCTTGGCGCTGTGCCAGAGCATCGTCTGAATTTTCCAGTAGCTATACTTCCAGCGCATCATTTGCTCTATGAGCCTCTCAAATGACCTTTTTTCGATATCGTACATTTCATTGCCCCGCATGACGGATGTCGTCAGCGGCAAGGCGTAACTCCATTTTTTGTGCAGTTTCAGGATGTGGTCCAACCATTGCCTGTTAAAATTCCCTTCTGAGGCATGCTTCATCAGCACCTCATAGGTCACCATGATCTTGTAATGCGGAAATACGCTCAGGCAGAAATCTAGGTCATACCCGTGAAAGCCGGTAAGCACTTTGCCGTCAAATGGAAATCGGAGGGCTATATCGCGCCGCGTACAAAACCAAAGACCATCCACGCAGACCACCCGGCTCAGCCGCTCATTGCGCGGGTTATGATAAGCATGAATTTCCTGCTTGTCATCAAACTTGTAGCCCTGAAGAACATTCTGATACGACCTTTCTTCCGAATGGAATTCCAGCTGATACCAGCCCGCAGGCGCTAGGGATTTGTAACCGCCCCCGGCTACTCCCACAATGCCAATATCCGGGTCACTCTCAAAGATATGCTTAACGACGCTTCCCCAATTTTCAGTCCTGATTTCAATGTCCTCGTGCATGAAACACACCAGATCGAACCTGGCTTTCTTTGCTCCCTCATTGTAAACGTCGCAAATCCCGCACCTTGCTTCACGGTTGTCAATCGCGATTATTTCATGGGGAATGCCAACGGTATCGTGGATATTCTCAGAAACTTTGGACAACTCGGTCTGATCGGCCGAGCAAATAACGATGGAAATCATGGCTTATACTTGAATTACGGCTAAAAATAAGGCCAAATTCAACAAACCGAACGCGAGCAACCCATTATTTCAGTAGAATATGACTTCCTTAGGCATTTATAGGTAACCAAAAATCAACTTTGCCTTTCGATGAAACGAATACTGATACTGCTGCTCCTCGCCTGCGCGACGCCGTCGTTTGCCCAAATCAAATTCGCCCGCCTTTTTTCCGATCATGTAGTGCTCCAACGCCAAAAGCCGATTCCCGTGTGGGGGTGGGCCAAACCCGGTGAAAAAGTGAAGGTGACATTGGCGGGACAATCCATGGATGCGAAAGCGGATGCATCCGGCAAATGGCTTGTGAGGTTCAAAGCATTGGAAGCCGGCGGGCCGCATTCGTTGCAAGTAAGCGGCAAATCGGGGAATGCGACCGTGAACGATGTGCTAATCGGCGAAGTATGGCTTTGCTCGGGGCAGTCGAATATGGAATGGCCTGTTTCGGCGGCAAAAAATTATGAAGAGGAGCGCAAAAATGCCGAGTTTCCGCAAATTCGCCATTTCCGCGTCGACCACGTGGTAACGCTTCAACCCGAGCAAGATTTGACAGCCGGAGAATGGAAAGTAGCCAACGCAGAGACGGTCGGCGGCTTCACCGCAGTGGGTTTCTTTTTTGCCCGCGAACTCTATCAAAAACTGCATGTACCGATCGGCCTTCTGCATTCGTCGTGGGGAGGTTCGCAAATAGAAGGCTGGATCAGCAAGGAAGCCATGCTCGGCAATGACGAACTGCGTTCCTACGCGCAAAACCTGCCCAAAACATGGCAGGAAGCGGATGCCATAATGGATAAGAAGCTCAAAAAACAGCTTTTCAAAAACGCGTCCTACGACCCGACCTGGGAGGATGAAAAGAAATACATTTCGCCTGACGTGGATTTCACTAGCTGGCAAAAAACCGCGGACGGCGTGGGACAATGGGACTGGAAGGGACTAATGGGTTTCCGCGGCAAAGGTTATATGGCCAAAGAAATATCGATTGCTTCTGATTGGGTTGGGAAACAGACTACCCTGTCGTTGGCTGAAAACGACGGGCCGGTCGAGGTGTATATCAATGGTAAGCCCGTCCATGAAGGAGCTGCGAAAGGTGCGCGGAAAATCCAGCTACCCGCGGGTACCTGGAAGGAAGGCAAAAATATCCTGATACTCAAAACAGGCAATATGGTGAGTGCCTCATGGTTTGGCCCGGGATTGATGGGCTCGGCCAACGACCTCTACGTGGAAGACGGTAGCCGCAAAACCAGCCTCGCCAAGGACTGGTACCTGATGCCCGCATTCGCGGAAAAACACGAGTACGCACACCTGATGAACAATGTGGGTACCACTATTTACAATGCGATGATCGTGCCTTTGCTACCGTTTGGCATACGCGGAGCGCTTTGGTACCAAGGCGAAAGCAATGCAGGCCGCGCTTACCAATACCGCCAATCGTTTCCGCTTATGATCAACGACTGGCGTAAACTTTGGAATGATGAATTCTCGTTCTATTGGGTGCAATTATCGAGTTTCGGTGTAGATCGTGACAGCAACAAAGGAAGCAACTGGGCCGAACTCCGCGAAGCTCAAAATATGACACTCAGCCTGCCCAAAACCGGTATGGCCGTTTCTACCGACGTGGGTAACCCTCTCGACATTCACCCGACCAACAAACAGGACGTAGCGCACCGCCTGGCAACCCAGGCATTGAAGCAGGATTACGGCCAGAACATCCCGTACACTTCTCCACTTTATGACCAGTTGCAGGTGCAGGGCAGTAAGGCCGTTATTTCATTTAAAAACGCAGAGAATGGCCTCACTGTCAAAGATCGCTACGGATATTTGAAAGGCTTTGAGATCGCCGGCGATGACAAGGTTTTCCATTATGCCAAGGCGGAGATCCAGGGAAATAAAGTGATCGTTTCCAGCCCGGATGTGAGCAAGCCGGTCGCCGTGCGCTACGCGTGGTCGGATGCGCCGGAAGACGCCAACCTGTACAATGCCGACGGCTTTCCCGCCAGCGCATTCCGTACCGATTCCTGGCCGGGCCTTACCGTAAATGCCCGTTTTGAATAACCTCCTTTATACATCTGATTTTTGCAGTTTATATGTTAAAACCCTTATCGTGGTGTATTGGCGGCCTTGCCTTGATACTGGCTGGCGCACAAACAATTTCTGACCAAAACGACGACCAACGCGAGTGGCGTGAGTACCTCGGTGGCCCCGACCGAAACCATTTCTCGCCGTTGACGCAGATCAATAAGGATAATGTCAAAAACCTGAAAGTCGCCTGGACCTGGTCCATGCCCGACTCTGGGCAAACGCAAGTGAACCCGATCATCGTGAATGGCGTGCTGTATGGAGTTACTGCCACCGTGCAGGCCTTCGCGCTCGACGCGGCTACCGGCAAGCAGCTCTGGGTGTTCGGCGATAAATCTAAAAACGGCTCCAATACCAGCCGTGGCCTTACCTATTGGGAGGATGGAGACGACAAACGCATCATGCACGCGATGGGCTCATACCTGTACGCGCTCGACGCACGCACGGGGAAGGTGATCGAGCGTTTCGGTGACAACGGACGCATCGACCTGCATACCGGGCTGCCTGAAACTGCCAAAAGCAAATACATGGTTTCCAACACGCCGGGCACAATCTTCGAGGATCTGATTATTATGCCATTGAGGCTTTCGGAAGAGTCCGACGCGGCCCCAGGCGACCTGCGGGCGTTCAATGTGCGCACGGGTAAGCTCGTATGGACGTTTCATACCATCCCCTATCCCGGCGAGTTTGGTTATGAAACATTCCCTCCCGACGCCTACAAAAACACTTTCACCGGCGCAGCGAATAACTGGGCAGGTACAGCTATCGACCGTAAGCGCGGCATTTTATATGTACCTACCGGATCGGCAGGTTACGATTTTTACGGCGGTAAGCGCAAGGGAGCTAACCTGTTTGCCAACTGCCTGCTCGCACTCGATGCGCGCACCGGCAAGCGCCTCTGGCATTTCCAGACCATGCATCACGACCTCTGGGACCGCGACCTTCCCGCACCTCCCAACCTGATTACCGTCACGCAAACCGGGCCAGACGGCAAACCCCGCAAGATCGACGCGGTGGCGCAGGTCAGCAAACAGGGTTACGTATTCCTGTTCGACCGGGTGACGGGCAAGCCGTTGTTCCCGATCAAGGAAGTTACCGCACCAAAAGACGCATTGCCCGGTGAATATCCCTGGCCGGCGCAGCCCGTACCAAGCAAGCCGGCTCCTTACGCACGGCAGGCTTACACCCTCACCGAGAATGACATCAGCGTTCACGCACCTGATCGCGACTCGTTGAAAATCAAATTCAAAGGATACAAAAAGGCGCTTTTCGCCGCGCCAAGCAAAGAAGGCACGATAATCCTGCCCGGCTTCGACGGCGGCGCGGAATGGGGTGGCGCAGCTGCTGATCCCAACGAGGGAATCTTGTATGTGAACAGCAATGAAATGGCTTGGATTCTGACGATGAAAGACACGCCGAAAGAAAGCGAACTATCCAACCTGAGTCCCGGTGAAAAGGTTTATACCACCTATTGCGTGACCTGCCACGGGCCTCAAAGGAAAGGTAATGCCAAAAGCGGCTATCCGTCGCTTGTGGACATCGGCACACGCCGCGACAAGGCATTTGTGAACCAGCTGGTAAGCTCCGGTAAGGGTATGATGCCCGGTTTTACGATGCTGACGTCCGACGAAAAGCAGGCTTTGGTTTCGTTCCTGTTTGGTGACGAAAAAGTGGAGGCCGCCTCGGAAACGGCTGCTTCGAAGAAGGTCTATCTGCCATATCAAAGCACCGGCTACAACAAGTTCCTGGATGCCAACGGCCTGCCTGCGATTTCACCGCCTTGGGGCACGCTCAATGCGATCGATTTGAACACCGGCAAGTTTCTTTGGAAAATACCATTTGGTGAAGTGGAATCGCTCAAAGCCAAAGGCGTTCCCACCACCGGCACCGAAAACTATGGCGGGCCCGTTGTAACGGCCAGCGGGTTGCTTTTTATCGCTGCTACAAAAGACGAGAAGTTCAGAGCATTTGATAAAAAAACCGGCAAATTGCTCTGGGAAACTCAATTGCCGGCTGCCGGATTTGCTACACCCGCTACCTATGAGGTCAATGGAAAGCAGTATGTGGTGATTGCCTGTGGCGGTACCAAGCTGGGCACCAAAAAGGGTAACCAATATGTGGCTTTCGCGTTGGAATAATCAAATTCCTGCCATCCACTCGCGCATTTTCTTTCGGGCCGTTTCGTCGGGCAAGCGCCCTTCACCGGCGCCCAGATTGTCTACCAGGTGCTTCACATCAGAAGTACCTGGTATCACGCAGGTGACGGCATCATTGCTGATAATGTATTTCAGAAAAAACTGCGCCCAACTTTTGATATCATAATCACCCGCCCACGCAGGCAACTCCTTCCCTTTTACCGCCCGGAACAATGCGCCCTGCTCAAACGGCTCATTGATGATCACGGCCACGCCTTTGTCTTTGGCCGCTTTTAGCAGGCTTTTCTCCGCGTTCCGCGAGCGTATGGAATAGTTGAATTGTACAAAATCAATATTTTCCGATTTCACGATCTGTTCCAGGCGCGTGTGGGAGGCATCGGTATAATGGGTAATTCCGATATAACGAACCTTTCCGGCAGTTTTCCAGTCGCGGAGCGTTTTAAGGTGTGTTTCCCAATCCTGCAAGTTGTGCACCTGCATCAGATCGATCTTTTTGCGCCTCATTTTCCGCAACGAAGCAGTCATCTGGTCGATCCCCTCCTGCTTGCCGGTTGTCCATACCTTTGTGGCAAAGAAAAATTGCTCGTTCAGCTTCAAATCCGTGGTCAGGTCACCGATTACCTGCTCGGCGCGCCCGTACATAGGGGAAGCATCGATGAGTTTGCCACCCATTTCCTGCATTTTTTGCAATACCTCTTTCAACGGCCCACGCTCAGAAGCGCCGGCTCCAACGTCGAATTGCTGCCAGGAGCCCAGGCCAACTACCGGCAGACGTTCGCCGGTTGACGGGATTTTCCTTTCCAGTATCATTTTGAGATCGTTATGGGCTGAGGAAGAAAACGGGCTTAATGCCAGTCCGGCACCGGCGGCAGCCAGTCCGGCAAGCGCCTCCCGTCTTGAAAAATTATGCTTCATTGGCTGGTTAATGGGTTTAGAAGTGTTCAAGTTACGAACAAATCGCATTGGGAGCACCTGAAACGCCAAAAATGAGAAAAGGAGCCAGGATACTCCTGACTCCTTTTGCTGCACTTCACACCAAATCTGAATCTATTACTTTTTTTCGATGGATACTCCAATCTTGTAATCTTCCAGCTTGGGTGATTTTGGAAGTTCCGGATAAGGAAGCACCTCCGAGATGGTCAGTACGTACTCTGTTCCTCCCAGCTTGAAACCCTGTTGGTTTTTGGAATCACCCTTGAATTCGAAATCCACACTCACCTGGTTCGAAGCGTCGGAGATCGCGAGCACCAATTTCGCACTTCCCATCGAAACGCAGTTGGCGTTCACCGGGCAGCGGCTGTCGGTCACCTCTTTGAGCTCCACTTTCAGATCGCTGCCCGAAGTACGAACCGTTGCTGCCTTCTGATAGGTCAGGCTGGTTGGATTCAGATCAGCCTGAGGTGCGGCGTCGTCCTTTTTGTCGCAGGAAATAGCTGCAAAACAGATTAATGCGAGTAAAATCGTTCTTTTCATGCCAATAGTAGTTTGAATTATAATGCAGAGAAACCGAACAGCGGCCGATGGTTGTAACCGATTTATAAAAAATTATATTTCTTGTAGTATTCCGACGACGATTGGCCCGATTATTTGATAATTCTCATTCCCATGACCATTATTTAACCATATGTTAATTTCCCGTACTTATTTTTACGGTTAAACACCCAAAATCAGCGAGATACCGAAAATCAGGAAAATATGGTCTGGTACGAAGAGGAAGTACAAAGAGTCGAAAAAGAACGGTCCACATTAAACTATGAGCCTGATACGATCTTCTACGGAAGTTCAAGCTTTACATTGTGGACGAGCTTATACGAGGATTTCGCGGAATTTAAACCGGTTAACCTGGGTTTCGGAGGCTCCACGCTGGCGGCTTGCGTTTGGTTCTTCGAACGTATTATGACCACCGTAACGGCCCCTGCGCGCATTGTCATCTACGCCGGCGACAACGACCTGGGCGACGGCCGGCACCCTACGGAGGTGCTGCTGTTTTACCGCCAGCTTGTTGCACTGGTTCGGGGACGTTTCGGCGATATTCCCTGCTTTTTTGTGTCGATAAAGCCGAGCTTGCAACGGTGGGACATCATCACGTCGATCAGGGCTGCCAACGAGCTGATCCGCGAGGAGACCGAAAAAGATCCGAATCAGCATTACGTTGATATTTTCCCGCTGATGGTGAACTACCAGGGCTACCCGCGCAAGTCACTTTTCGAAGCGGACGGGCTGCATTTGAGCGCAGATGGCTATGCAATTTGGAAGAAAGTGATCAGTGAAAACATATATGCCGTTAACGGGGCACTTCAAAAAACTTCTTAAACAAACCTCTTCGTCATGGAAAGAGCGTACCACAAGTGGTTTAGTCCGATTTTGGGTAAGTCGATGGAAATGCTTGTATTTGGTCAATCGGGAACTCCTGTCATATTTTTCCCGACGCGCTCAGCCCATTTTTACGATTTCGAAAACTGGCGGGTGATCGACGCGATGAAAGAGAAGATCGATGCCGGTTTCATACAGGTTTACTGCGTCGACAGTATCGACAGCGAAAGTTTTTACTCCGACTCCCCTCCTCCTTTACGCATTGCCCGCCACATACAATACGAAAAGTACATTCTCGAAGAAGTAATCCCGTTCATCCGGACGCAGAACAAAAAGCGCGAGCTTATAGCCGCAGGTTGCAGCCTCGGCGGATACCATGCAGTGAATATCGCCTTCAAGCATCCCAACATTTTCACAAAAGTAGTAGGCATGAGCGCCCGCTACGATCTCACGCAGGCGCTTCCCTATTTCGCCGACCTCTTCGACGGGTATTTTGATGAAAATATCTATTATAACATGCCCAATCACTTTGTACCGGGCATTTCAGACCCCAAGTTGCTTCAACAACTGAGGGGAATGGAAATCACGCTCGTGATCGGGCGCGAGGATACTTTTCTGGACAATAACCGCCACCTAAGCGATTCACTCCACCAGCTCAACGTGCCGCACCAGTTTTACATTTGGGACGATGAAGCCCACCGGCCAAGGTACTGGCGGGAGATGGTCAAGATTTACTTGTAGTTACGCCTACCAGTTCAGCAACGCCCATTCGTTCGTCGACCCGGAAGTAAGTAGAAAGGTCCTTTGCGGACCTAGCGAGAGCATTTTGTCGATCGAAAACGGCAAGTCCATTGAGTCGATCCTTTGCAGCCTGTCCGTCACTTTTATGACATCGATGCCGTGCATTCCTTTGTTAAGCACCAGGTAATCCTCCGCGAGTTCGAACGACCTGAGCGCTGAAGAGATAGAAGCCATTTCGGTAAAACTTTTGCTGTCGTATTCGAACATTTTAATGTAGCCCAAGCCTCCAACGAACAATCTTTTGCCGTCGCCGGAAAAAGCTATTTGATAGCATATGTTGGGAAGCTCACTGATTTTGATCGTTTTGCCAAACCCGTTCTGATCAAATGGCTGTGCGAAGAGTTCTCCGTGATTGGTTCCGTAGACAATCAGGTTTTGCTGGGGATGCAAAGCCCGGCAAATCGGGTCTTTGCCTTTGGTCTTCGTGATGGCATGTTCGCCGGCATGCCCTGCCACCCACTTAATTACCGCGATTTTCTTTCCTGCAAAGGCGAGCCACGTGCCGTCATGCGCCTCATAAAGTAGCGGCAGCGTGCTGGCTTTTTTATATAAGTCCGACGCCTCCATTCGCTGGTAATCTTCTTTGGGGAGCAACCGGAAACCATTTGGCAGTTGCCTAATTTCATCGTAAACTGAATCGGTGAGTCTGTCGTCGAAAAAGCCTCTCCATTTATAGGCAATATCCTCGTCGGTGGTTTGCCATATCAGGTCCATGGCGCCATTCGGGCGGAGAAGCAGTATTTTCCAGCGATCGGCCATTAAAAAGGAGCCGGTACTTTCCAGCGCATGTGTCAGCTGCAATTGCGTATCCAGCGGCGAGGGTATTACTTTCGATAAGGTCAACTTCATAAAACTCTGGTTTTCAGAACACACCGTTCGTATAAAGACTATCTGCTTTCAATCTCTTTATTTCATCCTGAAATGCTTCCGAGTTCTTTTCCCCGTCAATGGCGATCAGGTAATCCTTCACCCGGAAGTCCTCAACCGGCACATCGTGATACTGCATGCACGGCTGCACTTCGCGGACATATGAGTAGCCGTTTCCACTTTGCTGCAAGCATTCGAAGAATACCAGCCGTACAAATGCGGATTTCGATGAAAGCAGCTGCACATCATAATCCGCGAGCACATGCTGATCAACAGCAAATGGTTTTGAAGTAAATTCCAGTGTTTTGTAGAGGGTCTGCTGCACTTCGCTCTGTGTATCGAACCAGCATTCGAGCTTCACATTGACGAGCGCCGGCGTGTTGTTGACGATATGCAATGTGAGCGGGCTGCGCTTTTGAGTTGGAAACCAGGCGTACACATCTGTTGCTCCCCGCTGGATGGCCGGCCACAGAAAAAATAGCATCGGAATACAGAGAATCACCAGCCCGATGGTTCTATTTTTCCAGAACAGGGCCGCCAGAAGCACTACGCCAAGCAGCCCGGCCAGGTACAATATCCCGAGCGCCCACCCCACCGAGCTGTCGCCGGCGGGGGCGGGTTTCAGGAGGTAGTAAACTACCGTAATCAATAGGATTATGCAGAAAATACCCAGCAATGCGAGGTAAGTAAACTTGATCATTTCAGGTAGGTGTGTATGTGTGAGTGATACTCCGCGTCAGACTTCAAAAGGGAGGTCATACTCCCTTACATTGGGCTTCGAGCTGCGCGTTTTCACGATAATGCGCGCTTTGAGCGGGCTGCCCAGCACCAGGAAATATTTCACATACTGATCTTCGTGGTAAGTCCAGGATTTGTCTTCAAGCAAATATTCCGTAACGCCTTCTTTACCGGCTTTGTAAGCCCATTGCTCTACGATATTGGGTTCGTAGGTGATGTAATGCCCCATGCATATAATCTGTATGCCCGGCTGTGCATTGTTACCGAGCTCCGTGCAGCTTTCCACGAGTACATTAATGCTGGAATTGTCTTCGAGGTCTTTTACCGACCATTGGTCGAGTACAGTTTTAACATTGGCCATAACAGATGTCCTGATTTTCGTTTAGTGAGGGTTGCAAAGAAACAACGCCCATTGAAAATCAGGACAATTCAATTATTTATCGGCAGTCGCAGACTATTTAGCGCCCTTGCGGCTAATTTAACGTATATGCCTTGCTTACCCGGCGGATCTTACCGTCGCTTTTAGTCATGATGTACAGTTCCCCCGTATAGCGGTTGTATTCAATGCGTATATCGACCCGCTTCGAACCCGACATTTCAACCAGATTGGTATCCTTTCCATCGCGGACGATCGTTAGCTCATACACCGAGTTGTCAGTCAATTGGGGATCGATCGTACCATAAAAAATACGGCCGTTGACAATATCCCCGAAGATGTACTTATGCTTCAAAGCCGCTATCGGGCCTTCATACACGTAGCCGCCGCTGATGGCATTCCCGTCGATATGATCGTACTGCAAAAAGGGCTTTTCGAACTTGCCGCTCTCGGTCGCCGGCACCGGATACACATTTTTAAGGTCTTTGGAAGATATACCAAAATTCCCTTCCCGCACATTCCAGCCATAATCGCCGCCTTTCACGATCACATTCACCTCTTCAAAATTGGATTCGCCCACTTCCGCGCTGAACAGCCTTCCGCCATGCCACGCCAGACGGTGCGGGTTACGGAAACCATAGGCATATATCTCCTTATAAATGTCGCCCTTCTCGTCTACGAACGGATTATCAGCCGGAATGCCGTAATGCCCGTTCTTGCTATTATTTCCCAGCGGATCGATGCGGATAATCGTACCGAGCAGCGAATGCAGGCTGTGGCAAAGCTGGGGATATTTACTGATCGTCGAGCCGCCGTCGCCGGTACCTATATATAATAAGCCATAATCCTTGTCTCCTTTCGCGGCATCGGGGTTGAAACCGATGTCCTGCGTGCCGTGCACCACATTAGGCACATTGATGCGGAGCAGCTCTCTTCTTTTTCCTTTAAAAACCTGGCTTTTGACATCGTCGATCTTCCACTCGGAAACTACCCATTGTAAGGCGACCTTGATGGAGTCGTTATAAACGTAATCGGCACGCTTTCCTTTGGGAGCCTCCGTGTGGGTAATATAAATCAAACCGTTACTGAGGTAATCCGGATGGAATGCGAAACTGCCCAGGCCGGTACCCAGGCCCGGTTCATTGACGAAATCCTCAATCTCATTCCTCAGGTCGACGAAAGTGGTTACATCCTTTCCGTTGATCCGGTAAATCAGGCCTCGCTGATCGCTCACGTACAGCGTACCGTCCTGCGACGGGTGCGGGCGCATGTTCGCGATACGCGTGCGGGGCATTTTATCGCTGGATGGTGGGATCGTTACGAAGTTTTCCAGCTCTATCCTCAGCCCCGTTTTAATCACCGGCTGCGCCAGGCGGGCATTCGAAGCCGTGTCTATTTTAACTTCGAGCGGTGCTATGTTGCGCGCTTTCGTCTCCGAAGCAATGTACCCGAGGATCGACCGGATTTCTTCGTCCTTCAAAAAATCAAAGGGCGGCATAATCATCTTATAGCGCTTCGACAGGCTCACAGCCCGTGCATTACCCGATTCGATCGCATGGTTGGGATTTTTAATGAATGCAACCAGCTCTTTTTCCGAAAGCACGCCGGTAACACCACCCAGGCGCGGGCCGATCTCCTCCTGTTCCATGGCATGGCACGAGACACAATGTGTGGTAAAAAGCTCTTTGCCCTGTGAATCAGTACTGGCAAGCTGGCTGCTGGCTGGCGTGGATTGTTTTCTGCCCGCGCAGTTAAACAGGAGGAATGAAGCTGCGGCAATGCAGCAAACAGAACGTAGAACTAAGGTCATTCAGTAACGGGTTAGGTATTTCTCAAATATGACGTTAAAGTTAGCAACCGACCCGGAAACAAAAAAAGCCGGATCGCTCCGGCTCAGTCACTGAATAATGAAGGAATACTATGGTTATCCTACATTTCTTCCGTCTTTATCGAGTTTCACGAGGGCATTTTCCTTGCCGTTCGCTACTTGTAATTCATAATACTGGGCTTTGTCGGGCTCGGTTACCAGAAATGCCTTCTTCACCGTCCAGCCTTTAAAGTCGTCGCTTTTGATTGTCTTCTGAATTCCTTCGGGCAGATCTTCCGTTTTCACGGCCACTTTCTCCTTTTGGTCTGCCTTCGTTGTTTTCTGTGCCACCGCTTCCTGATGTGCTGAATGATCAGCCGTCGCCTGACTGGACGTCTGGGCCTGAACGGAAGTAAACGAGATGAGCGCCAGGGCAAATGCCGATACTACTAGCTTTTTCATAATCCTTGTTTTTTAGACAACTATTAATGTTTTTGACCTCGTGCATTCGCACTGTGCCCATTTGTGTCAACAGGATTATGCCAAAATTTACAATTTATTGATTTTGAGTAGATTACAAATATCCTATTAGTTTAATAGTGTTTACCTAAATCCACGTTTTGTGGGAATTTGTCTTCAAAAACCCTCAATAACGAAAACTGCCCGTACTGTAACAGCACGGGCAGTGATCAAATGGTTTGCTTCTCACCTGTTACTTGTCGTAACCAGGATTTTGAACCAGTTTCGCATTACGGTTGATTTCGTCGCGGCTGAACGGACGGAAATACATCTTGTCTACCCACGTACGGTTCTCATGCGATTTATCCTCCGTCGGAGTGTAGGTATAATCGTAAACGGTCGGATCGTAGTGATACGGCTCTTTCATCGACTTACCTGGCTTGAACTTACCGATTACGGTAATGAACTGCAACGAACGGCCCAAAGTGGTCGGAGCGATCATCCAGCGACGTGCATCGTGGTAGCGCTGCTCTTCGTAAGCCATTTCAATGCGTTTTTCATGACGGTAAGCTTCTTTCAAAGCAGCGCCCGAAACTTTCAAGGCTGGCATACCCGCGCGGAAACGGATCTTGTTCAACCACTCCAATGCAACCGCATCCTGGCCCAATTCAATGCTCGCCTCGATGTAGTTGAATACCACCTCGGTTACGCGGAAGAACGGCCATGGAATGTTCTGACGGTCGGTGTTGTCGTACAATGCAGGGTTCGGATCGATGAACTTGCGCATATAGTAACCGGTACGGCTACCGTTCCAGTCTTCGATTGTGCTGCTGCGGGTATCCAATCCTTTGCGGTTGAATAATGTACCTTTTTCGTCAAGCAAATCATAAGAACCGGTCTGAATCTGGTTAGCGGGGTCTTTCGCATCGGAAGGACGCGGTTTCCAGTTGGCACCATCATACATCACAGTCGCGTAGAAACGTGGATCGCGGTTCGCGTAAGGATTAGCTTTGTGCGTAGGGTTGGTCCATGCGAATGGGGTTCCATCCATCATTTCATAGTCATCCACGAGCAAACCGATCGGCGTATTACCAGCCCAGTTGTGGTAGCCGTTAGGGCCATTGTTCAAACCGGTCTGGCGCGCACCATCCGATGTCTGGCTGGCTGTGAAATAACGACCAAAAATGATGTCGTCTCCACCGGAAGCATCCAGCGTTTTATCGGCGCTGTATCCGGCCATGGCCATGGAAATGTAGTTGATCTTACCTTGCGCAGCGGTAACAGGAGCTGTCAGGTTAAGTTTGTAGCCTGCTTTCAGGTCCAATGCAGCTTTCGCAGCAGCCTGTGCGGCTGTCCAACGTGCCTTGCGGTCGCCGCTGGTGTAGCCCAGGAACTCGGGATTTGGATAGGCAGCAAACAATGCGGACTTCGCTTTGGCAGTGGGAACATCGTGCAGGTCGCTCGCAGCGTACAACAAAATCCGCGATTTCAGCGCCAATGCAGACACTTCCGAAGCACGTCCTTTCTGATCTGCCTTGCCTTTCAGCAATGCAGCGGCGCTATCGCAATCGGCCACGATAAACTTCACACACTCCTCGAAGGTGTTCCGGGTTACAGAATAATCTTCATTCAATGCATATACTTTGGTGACCAGAGGCACCGAACCGTAGTAGCGCACCAACTGCTGATAGTAGTAAGCACGCAGGAAGTGTGCCTCCCCTTTCAAGCGGTCTTTCAAAGTCTGGTCCGTGAAAGTAGACTTCGGCAACTCCTGGATCGCCTGGTTGGCGGCGCGGATACGGGTGTACATAGGCCCCCATCCGTAGGTATCATCCACCCAGCCAAGGTTGGAGGGGCTCAAACTACCTTCGTTCACCGTGTTGATATTCCGGCCCGTGTGGGTAAATACCGCTTCGTCACTCAGCGAGGCAAGCATTTGTTCGCTGAAACCGCCTTGCTGCAAACCCTGGTAAATACCTGTCACAAATCCTTCGGCCAATGCACCGTCTTTCCAGACCTCATCGGTAGGAATTTCGATGGGAGGCGTTACATCCAAAAAGTCAGTGTCGCACGACACCAGCCCGGTTGTGGCCAGCGCCGCCAGAAAAATCCAATTTTTATAACTCAGTTTCATTTTTAAAGTCTTAGAAAGTTACACGTACACCTGCATTAAGAACTCGCGACTGCGGATAGTATTGTCCGTTGGTAGAAGTCGCTTCCGGGTCCCAGATCTTGATCTTGTCGATCGTGAACAGGTTCAATCCGTTTACATACACACGCAGGTTACCTACACCGATTTTCGAACCGATTTCCGAAGGCAGGTTATAACCCAGCTCGATGTTTTTCAAACGCAGGTAATTGTTGCTTTTCAGGTAATAAGTGTTTGCCCCTGGTGAATCCGCGTTGGTGAGGTTGGTATAGTAGGTATTGTTACGGTTAGCCAAACGCGGGTCTGTCGAGCTTGGGTTGTCGATCGTCCAGCGGTGGTCGTAAGCGTATTTCAAATAGTTACCAATGTCACCCGATTCGGTCTGGCCTACATATTGCAAACCACCCGCAGCGCCCTGGAACAGGATCGTCAGGTCAAATGCTTTGTAGCCGAGGTTGATGTTTACACCACCGGTGAATTGCGGACGGTTGGTTTTTTCCGAACGGACCATATCATCCTTGGTGATTTTACCATCATTGTTTACATCCTTGAACTTCATGTCGCCCGGACGAAGCGTACCTGTAATACCGGAGTAATTGATTGTATTGGCATCGATTTCAGCTTGGTCGCGGAAAACACCGTCATATTGGTATGCAAGGAACGCCTGGTAAGGGCGGCCGGTAGTCGTCTGATAAGAAGGAATACCCGGCGTTTCGTTCCAGTATTTGATTGTGTTTTTAGCATAACCACCATTCACACCCACCGAGTAGGTAAAGTTGTCGACAGAGCCATCGTAGCTAATCTTGAATTCAAAACCTTTGTTTTGCAGCTTACCCAGGTTTACAGGAGGAAGCTTGCCGTCGATACCTGCCGACGAAGGCGTTGAACCCGTCATCGGGATCAGGATTTTCGAACGGTTGTTAACAAAGTAGTCGATTTCAAATGCGATACGGTCCTTCCACAAAGTACCTTCAATACCGAAGTTGGAGTTGTTGGCTACCTCCCAGGTAAAGTTATTGTTCGCCACGCGCGATTCAAGCAGCGTTTTTACCACCTGATCGTTCACGATGTAAGTACCGAAGCCCATCGTATTCAGGTATTGGTATTCGGCCAGGTTTTCGGTACCGAGCAAGTACGGCTCAGCACCCATTTGTCCCCACGAAGCACGCAATTTCACGTTGTTCACGAAGTGGATATTGTTTTTCCAGAAGCCTTCTTCTGAAATACGCCAACCGGCCGATACCCCCGGGAAGAAACCGAAACGGCCTTGTTTCGGGAACACGTAAGAACCATCCGCACGCCACAGGAACTCGGCGAGGTATTTCTCTTTAAAGTTGTAGCCCACGCGACCAAAGTAGCTCAAACGTGCGCGTTTGTACAAATCACCATTGTTGGTACCCGAGTTACCGATGTTCTGCTCAGGCGTACCACCCGCAAAAAGCTGGTCTACAACCGGAGAGATGAAATAGCGGCGGTAAGCGAAGAAACCGTCGGCATCAACAGTCTCGCGCTGCGCACCTACCATTGCATTGAAGCTGTGTGAGCCGAATGTCTTCTCGTAAGAAGCCTGGCCGGTCAATTGGATCGAAAGCTCCTGCGAAGAAGTTTCTGTCAAACGCGGATCGTTGAATGTCGAACGCACAGTTCCTGTCAGCAAGGGAGTCGTGCCATCTGCTTCGTAGGTCTTTTTATCCCAGTAATAAAGCGTCCATGGCTTCTGGAACGACTTCTGACGACGCATTTGCTTATCAATAGCCGCCATTGCTGTCACTTTCAAGCCCGGTACACCAGGCACATCGATGTCCAGCTGGCCGTTGGTCTGAATATAGTCACGCTTGTCGTTGTTATAGCCGGTCGTGTTGGTTGTGATAACGGCCGGGTTCTGTCCGTTCTCGATATCGGGCCCAGGGCGTCCGTCAGGCCAGATCGCGATTTCGGTAGGCTTTCCGCGCATGAGCATACGGAAGATATCGCCCGCGCCACCCCCGTTGGGGAAGCGGCGGAACTCCTCACGCATAACCACGCCCAGCTTAGCAGTTACGTATTTGTTGATCTTCGTATCGAGGTTCACACGCATGTCGTACTGCTTGTAACCTGTCGCGGAGTTCACATAGTTACCATCCTGGTTGATATAACCCAATGAAGCAAGGTACTTGATATTCTCGCTACCGCCCGTTAATTGCAGGTTGTGGCGCTGCTGCGGCGACCAGTTGCGGATTACCGCGCCATACCAGTCGGTGTTAGGGTGGGTCAGCGGATCGGAACCGTCGCGGAATTTCTGAATGTCGGTTGGGGTAAACACCGCATTCAGCACGTTTCCGTTGTCGGTACGGGTATACGCGCCATTGGTATTAAATCCTTGCAATGCACCCTGCCATTGTCCTACGGGCAGGTTGTCGTAGATCTGCAATTCGTTACGGATAGTCGCATACTCCGCTGCATTCGACATCTGCGGTGTGCGGGTTGGCTGGGCTATCCCCAGGTTGAGGTCGTAAGAAAGCTGTGGTTTACCGCTCTTTCCGCGTTTCGTGGTGATCAGGATTACCCCGTTACCCGCACGCGAACCGTAAATCGCCGCAGCGGCATCTTTCAGTACCGAAATACTCTCAATGTCGGCCGGGTTCAAACGGTCGAGACCACCGGAACGGTTAGGCACACCATCCACCACGATCAGCGCATTGCTGTTACCGAGGGAGTTGGTACCGCGGATACGGATCGCCGAGCCGTCGTAACCTGGCTCACCGCTCGCTTGTACCGCAGAAACACCCGGCAAGCGACCGCCCAATGTGTTGGAGAGGTTAGTTGAAGGCGCTTTTTGAAGCTCTGCACCTTTCACGGCAGTCACCGAACCGGTCAGGGTTGCTTTCTTGGCAGTACCATAACCCACGACCACGACCTCGTCTAATGCTTTGGTATCCGTTGCCATTTTCACATCCAGGCTGGTTTTATTGCCCAGCGGGATCTCCTGTGTAATGTACCCGATGAAAGAAAACACGAGCGTTGCCGTACCCGGCGCATTCACAGTATAGTTACCCTCGATGTCCGTTACCGTACCTGTCGATGTCCCTTTTACCAGGACGCTCACTCCGGGCAGTCCCTGCCCCTGCTCATCATTCACTTTTCCCTTCACCGTTACGTCCTGAGCGTACGCACCAGTCATGACCAGTAAGGTCAACAGAAGGGAGTAAAAATACCGCGTTAGGCTACGGTACTTTTCCCGTTCAGAAATCATCATAGATTAAGTATAGATAGATAGTAGATAGTTAAAAAAATTATAAAAAAATGAAAAGATATTACAACTGGGTTTCATGCATAAGCCCTTGTTTTTCAACAAGTCAGAGAAGTGTCTACCATACACAATTTGTCTTACTTATAATTTCTAAAATCCTATTTCTAAAATATCGCTCGTAACCGGTGGGCGATTTATTTGTACTTGACAGGGGAGCTAAACTCGAAAATGTTATATTTCGTAATCCGGCAGTACCGAGGCGGACTGTATGAGTAACCGGATGTACAAAAAGATATGAAATTATTTACATAAACAAGCATTCCTGCTTTCTGAATATGTTTTCTTGAAAAATAACCACTAGTTACTTAACGTATACTCGTAACCGGCCTCTATACGCAGCAACTAGTTGGATGGGCAACAAAAAACCGCCCCCATTGCATGGAAACGGCATTTATAAGATAGTAATAACAATTTTGCAGAAACTTACCTGATTTTTGCAGCTTCGCCCGCAAATGCGTGTGCGTAAACGATCAAATCTTTTAAAAATTATATTTTATAAGATTAAAAAACGATTAACGGGCCGTCCATCCGCCATCGACGGTGAGGATGGAACCCACCATGTAGCTGGCCGCGTCGCTGGCCAGAAATATGGCAGCACCCTGAATTTCATGCAGATGCCCCCATCGACGGAGCGCGGTTGCACCTAGGATAATGTCACGGGCATCGTCACTCTCGGCGATCGGAATATTCATCTCGGTCAGGAACGGGCCGGGACATATGGCGTTCACCATGATGTCGTAAGGTGCGAGCTCCAACGCCAGTGCGCGGGTCATTTGCACGATGGCCCCTTTGCTGGCTGTGTAGGGTGTGCGGTTGGCAAGCCCCACAAGTCCCAGCGTACTCGCCAGGTTGATTATGCGGCCACTGTGCTGCGCTTTCATATGCGGCGCAACAGCCCGGCATGCCAGCCACGTGCCGGTTACGTTCACATCCATCACGTGCTTAAAATCGGCCGTAGACAACTCGTCGATCGGGCCGCGGATATTGATCCCGGCACTGTTGATGAGAATGTCGATCTTCCCGAAACTTTCCAGCGCAAAAGCGACCATTGCATGCACCTGCTCTTCACGGGTAATATCCGCAGCGTAGGAAAGCACGCGCGTACCGAAAGAAATGCACAGCTCAGCGGCACTCCGTTCACCGTCGACCGCGCTCCGGTTGACCAACAAAATAGCACAGCCCGCGGAAGCCAGACCAGCCGCCATCGCCAGCCCAAGGCCCTTCGAGCCTCCCGTGACAATGGCGACCTTTCCGGTAAGGTCAAACTGCTTGATGCCTGGTAAAACGTCCTGTACCATGGCGATCAATACTGGTGAAATGCCTGGGAAACAAATGCCAGCACCTCCGGCAATGACTCGCGCCAGTAGGTCCATGTGTGCCCGCCCTCACGTACACGGAACTCATGCGGCACTTCTTTTTTACGTAATGCAATGTGAACGAGGCTATTCCCTTCGTACAGAAAGTCATCATCTCCGCAATCGATATACCAGCGAACCGCCTTTTTCTGATCTTCGGCGATGTTGCTGATCAACGCCAGCGCGCTGTGCCGGTTATAATATCTCTCGACTGTCGAATCGGCGATATTCGGGTTGTTTCTGATCAGGTTCTTTTTGGCATCGTCCAGGGTAATCGGGCCGGTGGATGCGCTGAGCGGACAGGCCGACGAAAACAGCTCGGGGTGGTGCAATGCGTACATAAAGCTCCCGCCGCCGCCCATTGAGAGCCCGGCAATAGCCCTGAAACGCTTTTCACCTTTAATGCGGAATTTCTTCTCGACGTAAGGCATCAGCTCGGTGAAGAAAAAGTCCTCGTAGTTCCAGTCGCCCTTCACATCATTGAAATACCCTCTCCTACCCGTGTTCGCATCCGGCATGACTATAATCATCGGCGTGGCCTTGCCTTCGGCAATCGCTTTGTCGGCAATGTGCAGCACTTCGCCAAACTGTACCCAACCCGTGTGATCGTCGCCGGCGCCATGCAGCAGGTACATTACGGGGTAGCTCCGCTCGGAAGTCGCGTAATCGGGCGGCAGGTAAACGGCAAACCTCCTTTCGGATTTGAGCAACTTGGAGGGCAACGACAGGTTATCGAGCACCTTCCCCGTCTGGGCAAGCGCCGGGATGGCCAGCATGGCAGCCAAAGCGATCGTAGAAATGATCTTCATACCAGAAACAGTTGGATTTGGGTTGAAATAACAAAAGCGGGAGATGTTGTGCATCTCCCGCCCGGTATGAAGGTTTTTATTTCTTCTTCATTTTCATTGCGACAGGGTCCCAATGGACGATCTTTTTGCTGAAATAGCTTTCATTACACGCCAGCACCGGGGCTGCTGCGCGAAAGCCGAATACCGGGTCTTCGACCGTTCCCACACTGCCTTTCTTCACGTTTTCGAAGAAATCCCTGAAATGGTTAGCATGCGCATCGTCCTCTTTCGGGGCTTCGAACCGCACTTCTTTCACGGGTTCCGCTTTCCGGGTATCTTCCGGGTACTGGGCATCGTATTGTTTCTTAAACTCCTTTTGCTGCGCTTCCGAGAAGGTATTGAAGCTGTCGTAGCCTCCCATGCCGGGCGCTTTCGGCAGTTTCTTTTTGGTGAGTACCAGGTTGTTTTCGGTAAATTCAATCTGGCCCTCGGTGCCGATGATACGGGTATTGTTGGCAATAGCACCCGCATTCGCAAAGTTCACACGGAGCACCATCTGGAAATTCGCATGAATATCGGTTTTGGGGTAATCCAGGATAGACACCAGCACATCGGGCACATCGCGGCCGTCTTTCCAGTAGCTAAGCTCGCCGGACGACATCACGCGCTCGGGACCAAGCGAATTGGTCACAAAATGCACACCGGTGATAAGGTGCACAAAAAGATCCCCGCCCACGCCGGTACCATAATCCTGGTAGTTTCTCCAACGGAAAAAGCGCTTCGCATCGAATGCTCGCTTGGGCGCGTCGCCGAGATAGGTATCCCAATCCACGGTACTCGGCGAGGCGTCGGTCGGAATGGAGTAGTTCCATGCGCCAATGGCATTGAAACGGTCGTTATTGGACTCGACATAGTTGATCTCGCCGATTTCACCCGCCTGGAAAAGGCGCTTAGCCTCTTTAAACGAAGCCGAGCTGATCCGTTGGCTGCCAACCTGCATCGTTTTGCCGGACTTCTTCCAGGCCTCGATCACCGACAGGCCCTCATTGATATGGTGTACCATCGGTTTTTCGCAGTACACATTCTTACCGGCCTGCAATGCGGCTTTGGTAATGTGGTCATGCCAATGGTCGGGCGTTACAACGAGGACGGCGTCGATATCCTTTCTTTCCAGGATCTGGCGGTAGTCGCGCGTTGTGAAAATGTCCTTTCCGTAAAGCTCCTTCACGCGTGTGAGGCGGCCATCGTACAGATCGGCGGCGGCTACGAACTCGACGTCCTGGGAGCTGCGCAGCGCAGCCTTGGTGTCGCTGTGCCCCTGGATGCCCATTCCGATCGTTGCGAAACGGATCTTATCGTTGGGACTGATTTTTTTGAGGTCCTTGATAATGTGAAAAGGCTTGGCAATGCTTTCCGTGGCTAACAGTGCAGACGCAGCTGTTACATTTTTGAGAAAATTACGGCGATTAGGCTTCATTTGAAGAATTTCAAAGGTTTAAGAAGATGACTTCCCAATTTAATCAATTCGGGATTTGTTGCGCAGGTAAATCAAAAATATGTACATTTTGCCGATGAATTCCCCACCCTACTAATAACTAACGTTCCATGCACGCCGACCAGCGAAAAAAACTGATTAATGAACTGACTGACCTCATCAGGGGAGGAAATGCACACGTTACCCTCGATGAAGCGCTTGCCGGCATACCGGCCCACCTGCGCACCGTAATCCCCGACAACCTGCCGTACAGTATCTGGCAGCTCATGGAGCATATCCGGATCGCTCAGAAGGATATTGTCGATTTTTCGATCTCAAAGGACTACAAAACGCTCATCTGGCCGGACGAATACTGGCCCGAGCCAACCGACAGCGTAAGTGACCAGCAATGGGAAGAAAGTGTGAAGGAAATCAACGACGACCAGCAACGCTTTTTCCGGCTGTTGCAAAATGAAAACAAGGACCTTTTCAGTCCGTTGCCCTGGGGTAGCGGGCAGAATATCGTTCGCGAAGCTATGCTGATCGCCGATCATAACTCCTATCACCTGGCGGAGATTGTCGTAGCCCGGCGGTTGTTGGGCATCTGGAAATAACGACATTACAAAACCGGCGGCTCCCGGGGTGCCGCCGGTTTTGCGTTATAGTTCTTCGATCATAATATCTTTATAAAACACCTTGGCTTTTCCTCCCCCGTGAATTTGCAGGCCGATCAGCCCTTTTTGCGGAATGGACTTATCAGGTTCGGTATAATCCACCGTTTTTGTCCCGTTCAGGAAAAGCTGGATGTGGCCGTTCCGGCTGTGCACTTCATAATTGTTCCAATCGTTCCGCTTCACGATTTTCCCGACCAATGCAGAGTCGGGCGCAATCAGCGTCTTATTCCGTCTCGATTCATCGTAAAGGCTCGCCCAATATTTATCACCCAGGTCGGCCTGATAGCCCGTCATTTCGTATGGCGGATTTTGCAGCCGTACGCTATGGAACTGGACGCCCGTATTGATAAAACCTTCATGGCCCGTCAGTTTAAATTTAACCTTCAATATAAAATTAGAATACTCCTTACGCGTACATAGGAATTCGTTATGGGGCACTGTCTCTTCCAGCGAGCCGCCGGCAATGCTGCCGTTTTCGATTTTCCAGGTTTTGACCGTGTCTCCTTCCCATCCCCGGAAAGTTTTTCCGTCGAATAGCGAAACCTGCTTCCTGGAAGGCTGGATCATGATACAACCGGCGAAGGCCAAAGAAGCAGCGCAGGCAAAGTAGAATGGTAGTTTCCTCATGGCACGGTCGGTTTAGTGCTAGTATGCTTTTTTCTGATGAAGGTTAAAGCGATTTCGGGAAGATTTTTACTTGGACGGACGCCGCAAGTAACCCACCATTGCTTTTAACCTAATATCCGTACTTTTACAACGTGTGACTGCCTCTGAATGCCGCATACGTAAACCTGAGCAAGTTTTTATCAATGAGTAATACTACCCTGAACGAGCCTATGAACGATCTGCTGCTGGCGATCGAGCGGTTTAAACTTGTGGCAAAAGCTACCCATGACGTGATCTGGGATTGGGACCTGGCGAGAGGAACGGTATGGTGGAACGAGGGCATGCAGGAAATTTTCGGGTACCGTCCCGAGGATATCGAAAGCGGGCCCAACTCCTGGTTCGACCGCATTCATCCCGATGATCAGGAGCAGGTGGTGAAAAAGATTTACCAGGTCATCGATAAAGGTGAAAGCAACTGGTCGAATTTCTACCGGTTCCGGCGGGCCGACGGCTCGTATGCGCACGTGCACGACCGTGGATACACGATCCAGGGCGGAGGCAAGCCTGTGCGTATGGTGGGCTCGATGATGGATATCTCCCAGCAGCTCCGATCAGATAAAGCAAGGGAGGAGAGCGAAGAGAGTCTGCGATTCGCCATGCAGGCAGCCCAGCTCGGCACCTGGAACCTCAACCCCGCCGATCGGACGGCATTGTTCAACGACCGCTGCAAAGAACTCTACGGCTATCCCGCCGATGCGGAAATGCATTATGAAAGCCTGGTCCGATTTATCCACCCCGACGACCGCGCCCGGGTAATTGAATCCATCGAACGCGCGCTCGATCCGTCGGTGAGATCTCTTTACGATATCCGCTACCGGGTTATCGGCGCCAGCGACCGCAAACTCCGCTGGTTGCATTGCACCGGCCAGGCATATTTCGATCAGGCCGGCACACCCTATCGCTTCTCGGGCATCTCGCGCGAAATTACGGCAGAGGTTACCGGCCAGGAGAAAATCGCCTGGGCCGACCAACAGGCAGCCATGACCATCGAGGGCTCCGGAGCGGGATCTTTTATGGTAGACCTGGCCACTAACGAGATTATCTACTCCCCCACCATGGCGCGGATCATCACCGGTAGCGAGGCGGCCAATATGACGCGGGATATTCTTCTCGCAAGTCTCCATCCCGATGATGTCGATATCCGCAACCAAGCCTACGCCGAAGCAGCGGACAACGGAGAACTGCGGTACGAGGCGCGGTTTATCTGGAACAACTCTTCCGTGCATTGGGTACGGGTACTGGGGCGGTACTTGTATGACAGCATGGGCAAGGCCATTTCGCTGTCCGGCATTGTCATGGACATCACCGACCGCATTGAATCGGAACAGCGGCTGAAAGTGAATGAAGAACATCTACGGACCCTGATCGAACAGGCACCGGTGGCTACCGCATTGTTTGTCGGGGAAGATATGGTGATCGATATTCCCAACGAGGCAATGCTTAAAGTGTGGGGAAAGGGGCGCTCGGTAATAGGCAAGCCGCTTCGGGACGCATTGCCGGAGCTCGAAGGCCAGCCTTTTCTGGACATCCTCGACCGTATTTACAAAACAGGCGAAGCGCATTCGGAACAGGGGGCGAAGGCCGACCTGGTAGTGGATGGCCGGCTGCAAACATTCTACTACGATTACACCTACAAGCCGCTAAAAAATTCAAAGGGCGAAGTATATGCCATCCTGGACATGGCCGTGGACGTGACCGAGCAGGTGATATCCCGGCAGGAGCTCGAACAGAGTGAAGAACGGTACCGGCAGCTGGCCAGCGAGCTGGAAAGGCGCGTCGGCCAGCGCACGGATGAGTTGCACCAGGCCAATATCGAACTGGTCAATTCCAATAACAACCTTCAACAGTTCGCTTATGCCGCCAGCCACGACATGCAGGAGCCGCTCCGGAAAATCCAGTCGTTCGGCTCACGCCTGCTTTCGACCTACGCCGAAAAGCTCGACGATAATGGCAAATATATGCTGAACCGCATTCAGGACGCATCAAAAAGAATGTCAGCGATGATCGACGACCTGCTCGCCTACTCGCGCCTGACTACGCGCGAGGGCGAATTCGACGAAGTGCGGCTGGGCGAGATCGTGCATTCGGTGCTGGCCGACCTGGAAATTTCGATTCAGGAGCAAAAGACCGATATCATCGTTGAAGACCTGCCCGTTGTCTGGGGAAATGGCTCGCAGCTTGCACAGCTTATGCAAAACCTGATCAGCAATGCGATCAAATACCGGCTGCCTGACCAACAATCGATCGTCAGGCTGTCGTACCGGCCCGTGACCGCAGCTGAGAAGGCGACTTTGCCAAAACTTTTGCCGGATCATTCCTACATCCGCCTCGAAGTGATCGACAACGGTATCGGCTTCGACGAAATTTACCTCGACCGCATTTTCCAGATGTTCCAGCGGCTGCACGGGCGGAGCGAGTTCTCGGGCTCGGGCATTGGCCTGGCTTTGTGTAAAAAGGTGGTGCAAAACCACCATGGCCATATTACCGCCCAAAGCCAGCCAGGCAAGGGCGCCACGTTCATTGTGTACCTCCCGCAACCGCGCTGAGGCGGCCTGAATTATCGCTTTTGCCAGATATCTGCAAATTCCTCGGGATGACGACGGAACTGTCCGTGCACGTATTCACACAGGGGCAGCACCTGCAACCCGTGCTCACGCGCATAGGCAACCATCGCGTCGAGCATTTTGCGTGCCAGCCCGCGGCCTTCCATCGCCGGGTCCACCTCGGTATGGTACACGGTCAATGTGGTTTCGCTTAACCCGATCACCATTTCACCCACCTGTTTGCCATCTTCCTCCACATAAAAAGCTCCGCGGCGGCGATTATCCAGCTTGAATTTGATCTCTGCCATAAATTTTTGTTTAAAGTGCGTTACGTTCAAGGCAAATATATCCATAATTTTGCCGCCCCTATCGCCTTTACGCCATGAACATCTTCCCCGTCTCGAATTCCAATCTTTCGCCCGTTCACCTGGGGGATTTTATTCAAAAGCACTATTTCCCTGAACAACAGGTTGAATGCCGGATCTTGAAAACCGGAATCAGCGATACTTACCTGATCGTCGCTTCGGACAAACGTTACATTTTCCGCGTTTACAGTTTCCAATGGAGGACCTGGACGGAAATTTCGGAGGAACTGCGCCTATTGGAGTATTTGCGCCAAAATGGCGTGTCGGTTTCCTACCCCATTGCCGACCTCGCCAACGCATTCATACATACTTTCCAGGCGCCCGAAGGCGAGCGTTTTGGTGTACTATTCTCCTTTGCCGAAGGTGAGAAGGTGCTCAATTTCGACTCGGAAACGCATTATCGCGTGGGAAAGCTCATGGCCGAAATGCATTTACTGGCCAAAGACTTCCCGCTGCAACGCGTGGCCTACACCGAAAAAGAGTTGCTGATCGACTCCCTTGGGCAACTAAGCAAGTTTCTGCCCGCCGACACCGAGGAAATGCAATACATGAAAACGGTGCAGGAATACCTCATCGGTGAATTGCAGAATGCGGATCGAACTCAGCTGCGAAAAGGTGCCGTCCATCTCGATCTCTGGTTTGATAATATGAATGTCACAACCGATGGGGGCATCACTTTCTTCGATTTCGACTTTTGCGGAAACGGCTGGTTATGCCTTGATATGGCCTATTACATGCTCCAAATCCACTCCACGGAAAAAGATGATGCCGAACGCGAACTAAAAACGGAGCAATTCCTGAAAGGCTACGAGTCGGTTACGCCCGTGAGCGATGAAGAAAAACGATTGATCCCCATGCTTGGAATCTGCCTCTATTTCTTTTACCTGGGCATTCAGTCGCAGCGGTACGACAACTGGTCGAATGTTTTTTTGAATGAAATTTATCTGAAAAGATTCATCAACCTGTTGCTCAGAAAATACTTTGACTATCACCAGCTCGGGCAAAAGCTGATTTCATAAAAAAGGCCGGCTTAACGCCGGCCTGTGCTCTTCTATACTGCCGCCTCGACGATCTTCTTCATTTTCACAAGGCTCGTTTTGGCTACCTCCAGTGCATCCTGGGCCCAATAATCTTTATTAAATACTTCAAACGACAGGATAATAGGCTTTTCGGGATTTTTGAGGCTTTGAATCACATTTTTCCAAGGCGCAATACCGTCGCCCACGTATACACGGTCCGCGTCGGTAATCTGCTCACGCGGCGGTGTCTTGGGATAATCGTTCACGTGGAAAATCTCGATCAACGGCTTGCCTACATCCTTAATGGCATCCATTCCGGAGCCACCTTTGTGCAAATGGTATACATCCATGAGCAACCGCGCCGAGGGATGGCCCGATTCGACCGCCACATACAGTATCTCTCCCACCCGACTGAGGTTTTTAGAGAAGCCCCATAGTTCCAGATGCGGTACCACGCCGGTTTTGTCGCCCAGTTCAAGGATGGCACGGTAACGCTCAGCTACACGGGCAAGATCAAGCGAAGCGCCGGTGGTGGCGCCCATGGGCGGGGCCGCCACACGTGGGCAGCCAATGGCAGCTAGCTGCTCCATTTCACCTTTCAGCTGGTCCAACGCCTTGGCACGTGCCGTTTCGTCGTCCACGATCCAGGTCGCAAAGCCGATCGCATCCTCCACTTTCAACCCGAGATCACCGATCATGCGTTTAGCTTCCTGCAACGTGCCTCCGCCTTTAAGATAGTCCTGTAAAGTGCTGATCCAGATCTCGACAGAACCATAACCTGCCTTCGCCGCTACTTCCAGTTCCTTGCGGAAACCGAGTTTCTGCCCGCGCAGCGTGCTCATATTGAGCGAATAAATAAATGGCTGAGCTTTGGTTTTGGCGGCTTCGGCGGGAACAATGCCTGCTGCGCTCACGGCAGCGATCGAGGATAATGCTTCTCGGCGGTTCATTAATATGTCCTGAATGGTTAACTGATTTAACTGTAAAGCGGCCCCCCGGAATTTTTTACCGCAAATGAATGTAAATTGATTGTTTACAAACCGCATTCTACCTCCTATGGAACCAGATAACTATATCATACCCGCCCAAACGAAAATTGGCCATGTCCACCTCAAAGTAGCCGATCTCGATCGTGCCATTGACTTCTATTGCGGCCTGCTGGGCTTCGAAATCACCACCCGCTACGGTACCCAGGCGGTGTTCATTTCAGCCGGTGGTTATCACCACCACATCGGGCTCAACACCTGGTACAGCAAAGGCGCGCCTCCCGCATCGGCCCACGGCGTCGGCTTGTTCCACACGGCCATTCTCTACCCTACCCGGAAAGACCTGGCCGTTGCATTGAATCGCCTTTTGAAAGCCAATTATCCCCTCACCGGCGCCAGCGACCACGGTGTTTCGGAGGCGTTATACCTGAACGATCCCGACGGCAACGGCGTCGAACTCTATTGGGACCGCCCTCAGGACCAATGGCAATACCTGCCCGACGGCTCGATTGAAATGTATACGAAGAGCTTGAATATCCCGGGATTACTCGCCGAGTTGAATAAGTAGCTCAATACTTCATCAACAGCGTCAGTAACTTACGGTCCAGCTTATGTCCGTGCCAGTCTTCGTAGGCTACGTCTTCGCGCCGTGAATCGAGTACGCCGAAATCTCCGGCGAACTCCCATAATGAGAAGCCGATACCGTTGGACGAAAGGATATCGAGCACATCATTGAACCACGCCAGGAAAACATCGTGGGGCGTCTTATTCCAGCAGCCGCATTCCCCGCAGTGTACACCTACGCCCTTACCGACGAGCTCGATCCAGGGCTTGTAGAACTTTTCCAGCATTGCGCGGCTCAGATATTGGTCTCCTACCTGTCCAGGCCATTTAGGTTCCGGCGCATTATCGGGGTCTTTCATGGCCCAGGGCGCTTTATAGTGGGAGATAATGCCCGGATGGTACCCGCGGCAGCTTTGAGCGATGTCAAGGTCGGCCAGCTCGGGGATTACAGAGGTGCCTACGTCGTTGCCGTCGGCAATGATCAAATGGCCCGGATTCTCTTTTCTGATAGCCGCCGACGCGGCGATCGCCATTTTCCGGTACACATCGCCTGGTACCGACGACCGTTTGGAATGTTGGTCGTTCATATCGGCGCGCATGCTCGGTTCATTAAGTAAGTCGAAACTAATGCGTTTCTGAGAGGTATTCTTATACCTTTTGGCCCACATATTCCAGTGAAAACAGAATGCGTCGAGCGCTTTCTGGTCGGTCCAAAGGTTGTAGGGCTCATTAAAACCTGCATTAACGCAGTACCCTGGCGCACGGTGCAGGTTCAGGCTTACGTGTATGTTGTGTTTGTGCGCGGCAGCTACGAGCTTGTCGATGCGCTCCACGGCTTGCTCGTCGATCTGGTAGACTTCTTCCGGTGTGATATTGCGACTGCGGTCGAATTTCAGGTAGGCCGGATAGGCCATCGGGATACGCACAAAGTCGAAACCCCAGTCGGCCATCCATTTAAACTGCTCTTCGGTAGTTGCCTTACGCCCTTTTGCCGGATCAGGAGCAAAGAAATCGAGCAGGTTGAAGCCTTTCCATTTGGGCAGTTTGTTCTGTGCAAACTGCCCGGGAACAGCCCCTCCCGGGTTAACCCGACTCGCCAGAACCAGGTTTGAAACAGCAAAACCGGGTGCTAATGCGGTCCCGGCTATTGCAATGGATGAATTTTTGATAAATGTCCTGCGATGCATGCCGTTCGAAAGTTGTTCGTGGTAACTTCCTACTAAACACGTTCCTGCAACGGTTTTACTGATGATAGCCGACGGCAAGTCTAGCGTGCCCTGGTCGAATATCCTGATCTGCCGTTATAGTTGTAGTACATGGTCGATTTTTTGTCGCCGCCGTCATTCAGGTATTTGGCTTTCAGCTTCTGGTGCAAATCCGCGGATTGCTTTTCACCGTTGACGATCAACTCGTCGTCGCTCAGTTTGAATGACAGCTCATCCTTATCCTTCACCAACCCCGCACCCGTCAGTTCTTCAATCACAGCTTCCTGGCGTTTCATATAAACTTCGCGCTGTTTTTCGGCCTCGCGCCGCATTTCTTCGGCTTGTTTGCGTTGCCCTTCGGCTTGCACACGCTGCTCGTCGGCGTGCTCCCGTTGCTTCTCAGCTTCGCGGCGCATCAGTTCGGCCTGTTTGCGCATATCTTCCGCAGCCTCGCGCATTTTTTCGGCCTCTCCCCTCACCTTGGCTAGCTGATCGTGATTGGCATTCGCATTCACGCGCATTTGATCTGCATACTCCTGATGCTTCTTGGCATCCAGGCGCATCTGGCTGGCATGTTCCCGTTGCTTTTCAGCTTCCAGGCGCATCACTTGGGCCTCTTCGCGTTGCTTCTCGGCCACCCGACGCTGCTCTTCGGCGATCTTACGCATCTCCTGGGCCTCTTCACGCTGTTTCTCGGCAAGTTCGTGCTGCGCTTTCACCTCGACCATGATTTTATCGATCTCCGGCTGGTATTTCGCATAATTTTCCGCTGCTATTTCCTGATCGTCGACAAAGAGCGAGATAATCTTGCCGTTCCGCTTCACAATCTCGTACTGCTTATTGTTACGTGTAACATTATACGTACTGATTCCCTGCTGCGGCATATACACGTTAGCGGAATGTATTTCCATTCCTTCCGACCGCAGTTTCTTTTTCGGAAGTGTATCCGGTTCCTGTATGAAGGAATTTTGCGCTTTGGGCGATGGTACTGCCTTGACCTCTCCTAACAACGGTTTCACCTCATTAAGCCGGACTTCCTTCACGGCAGGCGCTTTCCCGGCTGTTACCGGCTTCTCCGGCGTGGTGGCTGCCGACAGCGCAATCGCCGCCGCCAGACTGAATGTTACAAATAGTTTTTCCATGGCATCTAGTGATTTATTATTGTTATTGACAATGCGTTTGATCCTGTCCAGCAAATGGTTACGCTTTTTAGAAAAAGCCATTTCAAATGCCGGCCGCGACTGATTATACTCCTGAAACGAGACGAGCGCGTGAATGAACGATGTTTTGTTCTGCATGACGCTGATCGCCAGATCGTCGCAGCAATGCTCGCGTTCTTCGCGGATCAGCCTGGAAATCCACCAGACAGCCGGATTGAAGAAAAAGACATTTTCACAGAATATCTGTACGAGGTTGATCAAATAGTCGCGGCGGCGGATGTGCGCCAGTTCATGCAGCAAAATGGCTTCCACCTGGGCGGCCGGTAGATTGGCCAGCATACCGAGCGGCACGAGTACCACCGGCTTCAAAAAACCGATCACCAGCGGTACCGCCACCTGCGCCGATTCGCGTAGCTCCACTTCCTGTCCGATCCGCATCCTTTCGGCCAGCTCGTAAAACCGAACGATCCATTTCATTTCCGGGGTTGAAACCTGCTGCGCGACCTTTCTCAGGTACAACAAGCCGCTCGCTGCCAGTATTGATTTTAACACAAAAACCAGGAACCAGCCAGCTACGATCACTTGTGCATTTGCGTTGAAAAATGCCATTATCTTCATTATCCAATCCGTTTCCGCAGTCGCGAGTGCAATATCGCCAGCGTGTTGAAAAGTTGTCGGAACGCCCCATTCTTTGGAGAAAACGACCACCGAACCGGAGATTTCCCCACTATCCCTTATCATCAGATTGAATGTCAGCACCGTTCCGACGACAAACAGCAGCATTACGAGCGCCAGCAAATTATAGCGGAATGCGGGCTTGCTTTTACGCGTACAAAGCAGGATGATCCCGGCCCCGATAGCGGCCACAAGTCCCTGCCAGAGCGAATGCATTAATGTGAGGCAGAGCGCGCGAACCCACTCATGGGCAATCGGCTGATCAATGATATTCCAATTCATGGCTAGCGGATTGAAATGGTGTGGTGATTACTGATCCAGTTTTTTCAGGAAATCCTTGATCTCGCTGAGTTCCTCGGCAGAGGTATTCTTGTTACCGAAAAGCTGCATAACCAGGCTCGAAGCCGATCCTCTGTACATGGAGTCTACAAAGCGTTCCAGCAATGCCGACTTGGTTTTGTCCTCCGGCTCGGCAGGGCTGTAAATATGCTTCATACTGCTCTCGTCGCGGATCACGATGCCTTTCTCGGCCATGATCTGCATCAGCTTCAAGGTAGAGGAATACTGCACCGCGCGCTTCTCTTCATTGAGCTTATCATTCACAAACCGCACCGTCGACGGCCCATGCTCCCAAAGCACCTGCAGTATTTCCAATTCTGATTTTGTCGGTTCCATTCTTTCGTTTTTCATTCAACTTTTCAAAGGTAGGAAAAATTTCGTACGAAAAAATTTTTAGTAGAAAATTTTTAGATTTGTTTAAGCAAAATCACACTATCATGTTCACGAAAAACGTCACTCCAAAGACTACTTCGGTGACGATCGAGCTTCCTGCTGATTTTATTGGGAAGAATGTAAAGGTTACCGCGGTGATTGAAAGAAGAGAAAAACCTCGGAAGGCTGCGTCTTTGGAGGAAATTCATGAAAAGTACTCAAAGTTTCCTCGGATCGATATGTCAAAATTTAAATTTGATCGAAACGAAGCTAATGACTTTGAGTAACGCTTTTCTGGATTCCAATATCATCATTTACCTTTAGACAATCATCAGGAAAAACACGATACAGCCGAAGCGCTGATCGCAAATATCCCCTATGTCAATGCACAGGTATTGGTGGAAGTGGGTAATGTATGCAAAAGAAAATTGACGATCATCAATCCGTTTTTACAGGCCTGTTAGCCAATGCTTATATGGCCTGGGTGGTCTTGCGTAACTCATGCAGAGTTCCATCGCAACTGCCGTTCTTCCTGAAAACAAAACGGGTCGTGAAGCGCATTGCTTCACGACCCGTTTTATAATATCAAAATTAACTTACGCGCCCAGCGCCTTGCGTGCGAATTCGACGCATTTAGCGGTTTCCTTCAATGCATCCGAACCTGCCGGGATCTCGTATTCGAGCTCGATCGTCGCAGGGAACTTGTATTTTTTTGCTCGCATCATTTCAAGGACAGCGACTATCGGCGTGTCGCCCTGGCCCCATACTACGTTGGCACCGCCGTGTTCCTTGTTTTTGCGGTCCTTTACGTGCATGCTCACAATATGGTCGTGCTTAGCTTCGAGCAACGGGAACGGATCAAAGCCCGCAGCGACGTAATGCCCCATATCGAAGTTCATCGCATTGTATTTCGACTGGCTTAATGCAGTGTCCCACCAGGTCGGGGTTTGCTGCGTGTGCCCATGGTAGCCGCAATAGACCTTGTTTTTAGCGGCAATGTCACCGAGGCGCTTCGTTTGCGCAGGATCGTTCGGCAGCTCTACATTCGCCTGGTTAGCGCCTAGTGCTTTCGCCGCACGGAATGCATAATCCACTTCCGCATCGGTACTGTTCGCATTCAATGCGTTGGGTTTGAAACCGTAAATGCTCACACCGGCATTGTTGTACATTTTACGAAGCTGTACGAACTTATCCATCGACACTTTCGCACGCCATTCGGCCATCTTGGTCGCATACTCCTTCTGAATGGCTTTTTGCTCGTCCGTCATTTCAGGGCGCTTGCCATCCGGGCCGGGCGCGAGGTTGGGGCGCGGTGGGGCTTCCGGCGCTCCTGCAAACGACTCGCCGGTGGGTCCCATCAGCTCGATGGCGCTGATATTGGTTTCAATGCAGTATTTCAAAATGTCCTCCGCGCCGCCGGGCAGGCTCCTCCATGAATAGGTAATGGCCCCTACCTGCACGCCATTGAACAGCGAATTGGGTTTGCCGAGCTTTTTAATGTAAGCTGGTGCGCCGAAGATAGGCGTGCGCGCCATCACGAAACCCGCCGCCGCAAGGGCCGACGTGCCCAGAAAACGGCGTCTTGAAATGTCCAGGTCTTCCATAAAGTCAGATTGGTTGTTTGAATATCGTTTAGTAGTACCGTCCGACATACTTGTTCTCCACGATCAGCTTCTTCATTTTCGCGGGGTCGATCGGCCCTTGCTGCGAATAGACGATCTTGCCGCCTGGTTCTACAAGTATGGTATAGGGTAAAGCGCCCTGCCATTTCGAATCTACCGCTTCGATGAGCTTGTATTTGTCCTCGATATTAAAAATATAGTTTTTATTAGAGGCAAACTTGCCTTGCAGGAATTTCAGCACCTTGTCTTTTTTATCGGGATTATCCGCACTGATCGAGATAAATTCAAAATCGCGGCGGCGGTACATGTGGTGCATCACCATGAAGTCCGGGAACTCGGTTACACACGGCCCGCACCAGGTCGCCCACACATTAATGAGTCGCAGTTTGTCCGATTTGTTCTGGATCAGCTCTTTCAACCCTGGTTCGTCGATTGTCTCTAGCGTCACGGGCTCTTTTGCCCAGGCTGTTTGTTCTTTCTTCACGTTATCTTCTTTCGACGCCCATTTCATCGAGCAGCCGAAGGTCTTGGTAGTAGGTACGGGAACCGGTTTTCCGGCCAGCAATGCCTCAATGGCGTTTTTCGCGTCCAGGTTTTTCGGCGTGCCCGTAGGCTTCTCCACATCGTCGATCCGGCCGTTGTATTGTAGTTTTCTGGCCTTGTCGAAAATGAAAATATGTGGTGTAGCAACGGGGCCGTATGCCAACGCGATCTTCTGGTCATCGCCGTCGTAGAGGTAAGGAAAATTGTAAGCCATATCCTTCGCCCGGATCTTCATTTCGTCGTAGGTATCGCTCATATCGGTATAACCAAGCTCATCGAGCAGGATCGCCTTCGGATCGTTGGAAGATATCGCCACCACCGCAACCTTTTTGGCTTTGTAATCGGCCGTAAGCTTTTTGATACGCTCCTCATACGCCTGCGCGGTCGGGCAGTGATTGCAGGTAAACACGATCGCAAGGATGTCCGCGCCCGCAAAGCTTTTGAGTGAATACCGCTTGCCGTCGACACCCAGCAGGTTAAAATCCGGCGCCTGGGCGCCTATTTTCAAAGTTTCGGGCTGGTCGGCAGAAAACGCACCCACCGCATTGACACACAATACAATAGCAAAAATCAGTTTCTGAAACGCGCGCATAGCTCTGGTTTTTGGTTGAGTTATGAATTTAAACCAAAAGCGGGCGCATTGCAATAAATTACTGGTTTTGTACTATTGAAATTCGGCTCATTAAAAAGGGAGGGGCCATTTCAATGCCCGATCGTTTCTAGGCACTACAAAATGCCAGCGATTTGAATGAACTGCCTCATAGTCAAGATCGATGCAGCTTTATGGCTTTTCAGAACAAGAAGATCCCGGTCACCAGAGACCAGATAATGTGCCCGACACGATTCGCACAAGCCAAGCAGATAGTTGTCGCAAACATCTCTCACTACGGAAGGCTGGGAATCAATATGTACTTTATTACAAATTTTAGTACAATGGTTTTAAGGCGCGTAGCCTGCTCCAATGTCACGTACTTCCTGAATTTGACCCGGGAAATAACATCAGCAAACTCCGCGAGAAGTTCCTCTGAGTAGTAGGCCTTAATCCCGGTGTTTTTAAGAATATGTTGATATAGTGTGCGACGCGATTTTCTATTAATGCAAGCAGAAACATACCAATTGGCGTCCAAAACAATTTTAACCTTTGCGCCTTTTCTCATCCCTGTATGCGTTTATTTCAGCTTGAATTTCGTCTTCGGACATTTCGATATCCGGAAGCTCTGCATCCAGTTCTTCAAAAAGCCGGTCCATTTCTTTTAGAAAAGCATCCCGGTCTTGAACGAGCTCTTTTCGCTCAGAAACTCTATGAAATGATCTGGTAACGTTTTTGTGATCCATGACTCAATGTGATTGTTTTCTAAATTTAAATTTTCAGCGTTTAGTATAAAAATCCGATTTTCAAACGGTTGAGCAAATGGCAAGCTTTTTTACAACCCGCGGAAAACCTGCTGACATACGGCTGTCACGCACCCCATTTAGTTTTGTATAAACCTTAAACCAAATCCGGCATCCATGGAAACTAAAAACGGTATCGAAGCGATGACTGCCCCTAGCCATAAGGAATGGCGCGCGTGGCTAGCCAAAAACGGCGCGAAAAAAGATGCCGTATTCCTGATCATCTACCACAAAAACAGCCCCACGCCCAGCATCGGCTACAAAGAATCGATCGAGCACGCATTGTGTTATGGCTGGATTGATAGCAAGGCCATCAAGCGCGACGCAGAGAGCTTTTACCTTACATTCACGAAACGCAATCCGAAAAGCAAGTGGAGCATTGTGAACAAAGAGCGCGCCGATCGTATGACCGAAGCGGGCCTGATGTGCGCCGAAGGCCAGGCGATGATCGACCTTGCAAAGGAAACGGGTGCCTGGGATGCCCTCGAAACCGCCGGTAATGCATTGATACCCGACGATTTGCAGCTAGCTTTCGACGCGAATAAGGCAGCATTTGAAAACTTCGCAAAGTTCGCCCCTTCCTCCAAAAGACTGATTCTGGAATGGATATTGAATGCTAAAAGGCCCGAAACGCGCGAAAAACGCATTGTGCAATCCGTCGAAATGGCTGCGCGCAACGAACGGGCGAATCACCCGCGCTGAAACTTTTTTCGTCTTTGATGCCTTTGCTAGCATGAATGCCCGCATTCACTGACCATGCAAACTGATATCAATATGTCCGCCCCACAACTTACCGGCCTGCAAAAACGTGCTTCTAAATACCTCAACAAGGCCATCTCCTACCAACTCCGGCCGGGTGAAGTCATTGAAGGCTATTTCTCAGGCTTCGATCCCAACTCCATCGACCGGGCGGTGATTCAGATGTCGAACGCGGCGGATAAAACCACGTTGCCATTGATGACGGTTTTGAATTATTTTGAAGGAGTCGAGGATGAGGAATAGGAATACCGCAGGGAAGAATTGAATCGAGGAATGAAGGAAGCGGTGGACGACTATCTTGAAACCAGGCAGGCTTTAAGGTAGCTCATCGGAAGTTTACCAGTAACGACCACTCATATCTTCTTCGGTGCTATTTGGAAAGTGCCTAAGAAATTACTTGCATTTGGAATCACTAACAGCCAATATGCACCCTCCTGAATGTACTTCTCGCAAATGAAAACCTTACAAGCATTGCCCTGTTATGGTGTGGGTCCCGCGAAAGCCCCCAGGCATAAAGTACATGTCAGGACACCTAAGACAGGGCATTTTTTTCATCCTAAACGTACTTTTTATGAATCAACAAACACCCTTCGAATCCGAGGATTCGATTTGCCTCGCCTATGGCCGGGAAGTTCATTACAAAGAAAACAAAATTCATCATCGCATATCTGGCCGGCCAGAGGCCTGCGAATAGTGGGCACGAAGCCGGAGCTTCGCGCCTTTTGCTTTGTTTATTTTCCTCCGCTGGTCTTCGTCAACGGCACCTGCGTCGTTGTCCGCAAATACGCAATCAATTCCGTCACCTCCTTCTCAGAAAGATTATCCAGCAACCCCGTCGGCATCATCGATGATGGGGTTACCTCGCGGGTTTGAATGTCGGATTTGTTTATTAATACAGCATCTTGCCCCACGATGCGCAATGTGAGCTGCCGGTCGGTTTCTTTGGCCACGTTGCCTACGTATGTGCGCCCGTCGCGGGTGGTGATGACCACCATTTTATAGTCGTCCTGGATTTCACCGCTCGGGTCGAGGATGTTGCCCAGGAGGTAGTCGAGGTTGGCGCGGTTGGAGCCGGTGAGCTCGGGACCGATGATGCCGCCTTCACCGTACAGCTTGTGGCAGGGAGCGCAGGTGCGCTGGAACACGAGGCGCCCCTGGGTCTTGCTGGCGCCGGCTACGGCTTTGTCCGAGAGTAGGGTACGGTATTTTTTGTAAGCTTTTTCGTCGAATGCGACGTGGTCAATAGGCCCCCATACTTCCACGAAACCGCTGCCAACCACGCGCCGGAGCTGGCGCGCTACGTAGGTGGGTACATCCTTTTTAGGAATTACATTCTTCGAAATGGCTTGGGTAAGGAGCCAGCCCGATTTCGGTCGCGAAGCAAGGGTTTGTACGGCTTCTGATTTTTCCTGTGCATTGAATTTCGGATAGGCATCGATGAGCTGCTTGGCCAGCGGCTCGCTGTCGTATCCGGCTACGGCGCGGATCGCATCGAGGCGCAATGCATTGTCGTTCAGCAATGCAGGAAGTTCAGCCGCAAGCTCGGGGCGCTGGCGCGCGGCGAGGGATCGCAGGGCCTTTTGACGCTCTGCCAACGCGGCGGATTTGTTTTTCAATGTCGCCAACGCGGTTTTTGCCGATTCGGTGTCACCGAAATGACGGCCCAGGTCGGCGGCAAGTTGGGCGGTGGGCTTGTCTGCCTGTTTCAATTTAGCGTAAACCGCGTTCCAGTTTTCAGGCGTTTTAATGTCGGTCCGGCCTTCGAGACCGTCGCGCATACCAGTGAGAATGTCGGCCCTGCTCGCCGTCGATTTGCCGGCATTCGCCACCAGCATATTGATTTGATCTGCATCTACCAATCTTCTTGCTATAAACTGGGTTACCATCGGAACCTTACTCCCCGCGGCCAGTTCCAACGCTTTGGCAGCATTATCCTTTACCAACGGCTCGATCCCAAACCAGGTCATTTTGGGAAGATTGTGGTCCTGCGCATCTTCCGCGTGCGTAAGCAAGCCTTTGGCAATAGCCCATTTCGCATTCGCATCCACTCGTTGCAGAGCCGACGCCAGGTAGAGCCGCACGACAGGCGACGGATCGCTTACCGCCATTTGCGCAAACTGCCCGGTAACGTCCGCCCCCGGTTGTGCATCTTCACACAGGAACTGGATCGCCCAGGCGCGCACATGGGCATCCGCGTCGGAAAGCGCCTGTTTTAATGCCGCGTTACTCAGGTTATCAGTCACTTTTAAAGCCCACATGGCGCGAAGGCGGTTGTCGGCGTTGTCTTTGGATTGATATAATGCGTTCAATTTTGCCACCGCATCTTGTGAAATCTTACCTGTCGCCGCCCTGCTTTGCAAAATCACGCGGGCGCGGCGAGCGTGCCATTCACTTTTGCTGGTTTGCAATGCGGCGAGCGCCGCGTCCGAAAGTTTGTTGAGATCGTCGTAGCGGCCTTTCCAGTCTTCGGCGAGGGAGTTTTTAGGCATAACCCTGAAAATCCGGCCGGTTTCGGAGTTCAATACGTCGGAGCCGCAAATGTCGGCGTCATGCCAGTCGAGGATGTAAATGCCGCCCTCCGGCCCTATTTCCATGCTGAATCCGACCCATTGGGCATTGTTAGCCATCAAAAAATCGTCGCTGTGCTTGCCCGAAAAGCCTGAACCTTTCGGCACGAGCTGGTCAGAAAGAATGCCGTGTTCGTGAATGTTAGCCATGAATATCTTGCCGCGCTCCGAGGCCGGAAATGCATCGGAAAGGTAAATGCGCGCGCCGCCATGAGCCGAGCGGTGACTGTGATCGGCAATGGTTTTGATATCATTATACACGTAAGGATTGAAATGCTGCCCGCCCTGCCGGTGGTAGATGCCACCCGGCACCACGTGCCACAAATGCGGGATCACACAGGCTGTAATAAACAGCTGCCCTTTTGCATCGTAATCAATGCCCCAGGGATTACTGAACCCGTGGGCCACCACCTCGAATTTGCGTTTTGTAGGATGGTACCGCCACACGCCGCCATTGATATCTACACCATCCTCCACCTCGATATTCTCGGGAAATGCATCGTTATGCCGGTATAGTTTACCTTTTCCAACCGGCTTACCCACTTTGGAGGGGGTCGCGAAGCCCTGCAAGCCGTAGAGCCAGCCATCCGGGCCCCAATGAAAGCTATTGAGCGTTTCGTGGCGGTCGCGAATGCCCCAGCCTGTCAGGCGCACTTCGATATCGTCCACATCGGCCTTGTCGTCGCCGTTTTTATCGGGTACAAAAAGCAGGTTAGGCGGTGCTCCTACGAACACCCCGCCAAAGCCGACCGCCAATGCTGCCGGAAATGCAATGCCTTCCATAAATACCTTCTTGCTATCGGCCACACCGTCGTGATCGGTATCTTCCAGGATCAGAATGCGGCTGGTACCGGCTTTGGAAAAGCCCTTGCCGCGCGATTCGTAGTCTTTGTTCTCCGCAATCCACATCCGGCCGCGGTCGTCCCAGCAGAATGCCATTGGCTGGGTCATCATCGGTTCGGAAGCATATGCATTGACCTGATAGCCTTCCTTGACCGTCATTGCCGCTACTGCCTCCTGCGCACTCAGAAACTTGGCCTCCCTTCCCTCCTTCTGCGCTAATGCCCACAGGGCCGTAGTGTTGTACTGTCCCGTGTTACCTATGAATTCGCCAAACGTTTTATTTAGCTCAACATCCTTGAAATCACCTGTATAAACCACCAGTTCATGCTTAATGATCTCGGTTTCTCCCTTTTTGATATGCCAGTCACCCTTACGTGCGCGCGCGGGGCCGGCGCCCAGCTGCCCGTCCACACGCCAGGTTTGCGGATAACCTTTGTTGGATGGGTGGTCCAGAATCGCAATGTGCGCCAAGTCGTTACGACCTTCGACCTGCATACCGATATCCACCCACATGGCGGCTTGCCCCTCCGCCTTTTCGTTTTTCTGGCGGGCCGCATTCATCACCGCGCCTTTAATGCCCTCTTTCCATGGCATACGCACAAAAAGGCCGCCGTAGTCGTATTTGCCGATTGTCACGTCGGTCTGGGCCTCGCCGTTCCATTCCAGGTCGAGGAGGTATTTCCCGTCTTTCACGCGCATCGACCAATTTTGTGTCTCGGTCAGCACGGCCGTGCCGGTGGAATCGAGCAGGTTGTAGACGGTCTGCCATTTCACTTCCGTACCTTTTGCTTCGATCACACTGGCCGATACTTTTTTCCAGTAGCCATCGCTCGGGTGGTGGAAATAGTCACGCCCATTCACGCGGGTGTAGCCCCAGTAAATGCCCGTCTGGTGCTTGTGGTGGCCCGGGCTGTATTCGGTGAGCGTACCCTTTCCATCGGGTGCAACGAGCGGGTGCAGGTAGGGCCTAAAATCGGGCTTTGCATTCTGCGTCAATATCGGTTTGGCCTCATTACCCCTGAAAATGCTGATAGTTTCACCTTTGGCGTCCTGCACGGCACGCAGCGGCGTGTCAGCAGCACGAGGCACCGCGTATTCGGTTGCGGGTCGGTTGAAATCATCTTCAAATCCAAATAATAAAAAAGCAAACAGCAGCGGTAGCAACCTGAGCAAGTTCATGAGCAGAAGTCCTGGGTTTAGGATTAAATACGGATGCAGTATGACCATCCCGATATGCGGTCATAAGTAAAAAGTCCCCCGGAATTACTCAATATTTCATGTTCCTACTTGTTTACTTCAATTTGATTCACAGAAAATACCTAACTTGAGGGTAATACAACCCCCACCAACAGCCGCGCCATGACATCCCTGAAACTCTTCATCCTCTTCATTACGATCACCATGATGCATAATCACGGGATCATTTACCGCACCGGCTCCAAACGGCCCGCACACCGGCCACGCGAGTTGATGGAAGACCGCATTAAACCCAAACCCGCAAACATGCTGGGTACCTGGCGGATCTCCGGTGTGAGTACCACGGAGCAGGGAGTCGTTCAACCCGACGGACGACCGTTGAGGCAATACGAGTCGGGCGATAAACACAATATGCTGATCTCATTTTTCCCCGACAGTACCTTCACCAGAGTGGGTACGGCAGGCGAATACACCGCCGGGAAATGGGATTTTGATAGCGTAGCCCACACCATTTTCCTCACTTCGAACCGCAAAACCGAAGAAATAGGCGTGTTCTTTTCGTATGCCGATAACGGAATGCGGCTCGTCAACTTCGAGTTTTCACCCAACGAAAGCGTCTCACTGATCGAGTACGGCCATAAACTGATGCGTTTCCAGGAGGATCCCTACTTTGGGAAAAACAACTGGTGGCGCATCAAACCCGCGAAATCGGAAAATGAGGTGCAGATCCGCGCAAGGCTGCTCAACTATCTGGCCCATACGGCATCGATTCTCAGCAGTGCGCAAATCAGAGAGCAGAATTATATTTCCATGGAGTTTTCCCAGGGTATTGTAAAGCTCTACAATGTGGGGGTTGGAGTGGTTAAAAAAGATAAAATCCCGGCCACCTGGCTGGGATCGTTCTATTCCGTAGAAGAGGCACACAAGGCCTACGATATGTTTGAGGATTATCTCTTTACAGCCAAACACAAGAAATACCAGAGCGGCAACTGGGTGCGGGATGACCATCATATCCTGGTCGATATTCATAATGGTATGAAGCGAAAATAGCAGCGGCGCCTCGGCGCCGCTGGCGCGAAGCTAAGGCTTCGTGCATACTATTCGCAGGCCTCCGGCCGGCCAGTACCGAAAAGCGATCATTAAACGGTAACTGACCGGCCGGAGGCCTGCGAATAGCGGGTGCGAAGCTCCCGCTTCGCACCATCCTTACAAAATGTAAAACTTCTCGGGCTGGAAAGCCTGTGGCACGTGCTTGTCGCGCATCATCTGTTTCAAATCACGCTCGATATTCCGCGAGATAGACAGCACAGGCGTGTCGGTCGGCTTGTTCTCGAACGGATCCTGCAAATGGATAGCCATTTTTTCGATCAGGAAGAAACATGCGGTAATCACCACCAGTACCGGCACCATCAGGAAACCGAAAAGCTGCACGAGCCCAAACGGCAACAGAAGGATGAAGAAGTGTAATGCCAAATGAATGTAAAGGCTGTAAGTCGACGGGAATACCGTATTCTTGATCCGCTCCGACTTACCCATGTGATCGCACAAGCGTGTGAGCGTCTGATCGAGCTCCACTTGCTGGTAGGGATTCAACCAACCCTGTTTCAACGCATTATTCAAATCACGCGCATGCAGCTGTACGAGCCCAACGTGCTTGTTATCAAAGTCTTTGAGGTATTCCAATTCTTCCTCGGATACGAACTTGCTCACCATCGGCATCGGATCGTCGCGCCGAAGCCCCTTGCCCAATGCGTAACACCAGGCGATCTGCCGCTTGATCATCCGCTTCTTGAAGCCGTCGATCCGGTCGGGATCCAATGGGTCCTCCATCAATGAAAGGATCTGCCGCGCAAATGTGCGGGAGTCGTTCACGATAGCGCCCCACACGATCCGGGCCTCCCACCAGCGGTCGTAAGCCTGGTTGGAACGGAATGCCAGCAGGAGCGAGATAATCGTTCCCAGTACGCTGTGTACCGTCATCGGAATCGAAATATTGGTAATATGAAAGTTCTGGTAAATGACCTCGATAGCAATGCCGTAGATCGTCACGAACAGGATTTCATATTTGATTTTGCCAAAAATATAGCGGATGGGGATATTCTTTTTGAGAAGCATAGTTCACTGATATTTACCTTTTTCACAATCTCATAGTCAAACCAAAGTACCTTAGCGGTAGCTGTCGGCGAGCGACGTAGCCCGCACCATATCCGCGTTGATCATCGTGTAGCCCGTCTTTTTCAGGACTGGCAACGCGTCCAGACTGCTTCGGGTCAGTTTGGGAATGCCATACTGCTCGGAATAAGCGATGTAATCCGTTTCGTAGTATTCAAGAAAATTTTTCAGGAGCGCGAGTTTGTTGCCGTAGAAGAAGTCGATCTTGATGCTGGCCACGTCCGGATAGGTATCTTTCAGCATTCTGCATTCCTGCCAGAACTCCTCCGGAACGAGTTCATATTCTTTTTCGCGGTATGTAGAAAAGAGCAGGTCCTGGATGTCGTCGGCCACGTGGAAAAGATGTGTGAAAACCACGCGCACCTCGTCGCGGATATCTCTCACAATGGCCTCGGCAATCTGAATGCCTTCATTTGTAAAGTCCGTTGGTATCACCACTGTTCTCATATAAATGCCGTCTGTTTAAGTTAACAATGCGTTGATAATCAATCAACAATGCAATGTTACGGCCAAGAGATTAGCCCTGCTTAAGAGCTGCATTATAATGTAGTGAGAGACTTATTAGAATGAAGTAAGAATATTAAAATCAGATAAGAGTACTCAAAAATACTTGAAAGGCAAATACGTGGTGAAACGCGTCCCTTCCCCCACGCGGCTGTGCACATCGGCCTTGCCCTGGTGCATGCGTATGATATTGTGAGTCAGCGGCAAACCTATTCCGTAACCCTTGTATGGAGCTGTGTTGGAAGCCCTGAAAAAAGGCACGAATATCTGCCCTATTTCGCGGTCGGGAATTCCAATGCCCTGGTCGGTGATCTCCACGATCACGTATTTATTGTCGGCGCTGATCTTAACGGTCACCGGCTTGTTGTCGGAGTATTTACAGCTGTTGAGCACAATGTTGGAAAAAGCGGCTTTCAGCAATGCCAAGTTTCCGTTCACGGTGAGCTTGCATTCATCGTCGGGCAGGTTGTCGAAATCGATTGCCACCTGGTTCTCGGGGATGATACGGTCGGCGGCTTCCTTTACGGAAAGGATCAGTTCGTCGATCCGCACCTCTTCCCATTGTTCTTTCTTGCCGTCAAAACCGGTTTGAGCGAGGCTAAGCATGCTGTTGGTCAGGTGTTCGAGCTTCTCGACCTCCTTGTAAATATTCAGAAACGATTCCTTTGCCGCATCAGGCAGCCCGGGCATCGACATGCCCAGCTCGGCTTCACCACTCACAACCGTCAACGGTGTGCGGAACTCGTGCGAGGCATTGCTGACGAAATTATTCTGCATTTCAAAAGTCACTTCCAGCCTGTCGAGCATGTCGTTGAAAGTCCTTGAAAGCGCCTCCACATCATCGTCCGTTGGCTCTACCACCAGCCGCTGATGCAGGTTGTGGGCATTAATACCCTTCACATTGCGGATAATGCGGCGGATCGGTTTGAAGATCTCATTAGAAAACAGCTTCCCGAATGTGAACACAAAAACCATCGCGATGAAAAAACCGATCAGCAGCAGGTTTTTCAGGTTAGTCATTTCCTGCATGCCGTAAGTGTCGAGTGCCGACGACACCACCATTACTTGCCGGTTCTCACGCGCGACACGAAGCACCACATAAGAAGTATCATGGTTGAAAAACCTGGCCGGAATATCGTTTTGGAACGGTTCGTAAAATGACGACGGCAATGCAAGCCGTTTTTTGGTCGCTTCATCGGGCTGGCCAGGCAAAATGCGGTGTTTTTCGTAAGGCAAACTACCCAGGTGCCGCTCCTTGATATCGTAATAGATGGATGTGAGTGATTTGTTGTCCTGCAATGCCGCATGCCCCACGATGTCCGAACGCACTTCGAGGCGATGGAAAAAGCTCGTGGCAATGCTTTCAGAAGCAAAAAAGTAGACGAATACGCTCAATGCCAAGATAATGCCGGCCGACAATGCCGTAAAAATCAGGGCGATCTTATTTTGTATCTTCATACGACTGACGGACCACATACCCCATTCCGAACACAGTGTGTATCAGCTTGATATCGTGATTTTTATCGATTTTTTTCCGGAGATAATTGATATACACATCCACGACATTCGTCCCTAGGTTGAAATTAATATCCCACACATTTTCCAGGATTTCCATTCTGTTCAGCACACGGTTGGTGTTGGAAAGGAGGTATTCCAAAAGGCGGAATTCAGTGGCCGTCAGCTCAATCGGCTGGCCTCCGCGTTTAACCGTCTTCGTTACCTTGTCGAGCACGAGGTCTCCTAGCGTCAGTATTTTATCGTTTTTCTCCTTTTCCGGCTCCTTGCCCCTACGGATAAGCGAGCGAAGCCGCGCTTCCAGCTCTGCCAGTTTGAAAGGCTTGGTCATGTAATCGTCTGCCCCTGCATCCAGGCCCGATACGATGTTCTCGGTCGTACCCAGGGCAGTCAGCATCAGGATCGGCGTGGTAACCTGCGCTTGCCGCGCCCGCCGGCACACCTCCATGCCGTTAATAATCGGGATCATCAAGTCGAGAATAATCACGTCGAACTGGTGCTGTAATGCCATTTGCAGCCCCGATTGCCCGTCCATGGCGATCGTGATCTCGTGGCCATTGGCGGTAAGGCTGCGCTGGATCAGGGATATCACGTTAGGCTCATCTTCGATGAGCAAGAGCTTCATGGGTAGCTTGGAAAACGGCATTGCAATAGAGGTTTTAAAGTGTAAGGTATAAAAAAACCTTGTGGCAATACATTTTTCCAACATTTCCGTGCTTCGCACCATTTCAATCCGCAGGGATTACTATTAAATTGTCATTCTTTTCACACGCAACGTTCCCATACCTTGACTACACTTCTACTACACGCCCCTAACAGGCTCAGAATCTGCTCAAAACGCCTCGCTGCGTCCGTTCTGTTTATCATTTTGACTGCCTGCAATCTGCACGCCACCGATTTCAAAGTGATACTCACAGGTAACACAGCCGACTTTGAAAATCCTGCCGACATTTTTCCGATTATCGAAAATTACCTCGCTACCAAACCGGGGCCATTGCTCTGGGTATTTAACGGCGACTCCTTTCCCGAGCAAATGACCACCGAACAGGTCGCTGAATGGAAAAGGAAGGCCAATGCGCTACTGGACCGCAACCCTGAGCTGCATATGCTCCTCAACCAGGGAGACCGCGAATGGCTCAACTCCGGCAAGGACGGCTGGCAACGGATCATAGCACTGGAAAAAGCGCTCGACCGCGAAAAACACCAGCGTTTTCAGCTATTTCTCGGCCGCGGTTGCCCAGGCCCGTGGACGGTTTCTTTCCCGATGCTCGAAGTGGTGGTGATCAACTCCCAATGGTGGAACCACCCGCATGACAAGCCCAAACCCTCCTCCGACGCCTGCTCCATCGCCGATACCGATAATTTTGTGGAAGAATTGGAAGGCATTCTCGATGAAACAACCGATAAAAACGTGCTTATACTCTCCCATTTCCCGGTCGAATCGCTGGGAAATTATGGCGGGAGATTTTCGGCGGCATCCTATTTCTCTCCTCCGCTGGTAGGCAATGCGTTGGTCGGTTTCAGGCAGAATATCGGTACGAGCCGCGACATTTCGAACGCCAACCTGGGCTTGTATCGCTATAAAGTGAATGGTGTGTTGCAGGATTACAGCTCGGTGATCCTTGCTTCGGGCCACGAGCGCAACCAGTCGGTCGTGCGGAAGGATAACAACTTCTTCATTAACAGCGGAGGGGTCGCCGGTGGGTCATTCGTCGCGCATAGCAAGAAGGCCGCATTAGCTTCATCATCAGCCGGTTTTGTTGAAATAACCTATTCTTCAAATGGCCTGGTAGGCTATCGGCACTGGCTGGTGACGGGCGCTCAGGTTTCGGAAAAGGAAAACGGCCCGATTTTCGCGTCGGCTTGCGAAAATGCCGGCAAAGGCATTACCAACACGCTTTTCCAGCCCTGCAACCCGGTAATCAAGCCTTCCGACAAAATGGACACGCCGCGCCCGGAGCTGGCAACCGTCGCAGCGGGCAGTGAATATGCCAGCAAGCGCTTCAAGGAAAAATGGTTTGGAAAGCACTACCGCGACTCCTGGACAATACCTGTCAAAGTCCCTTATCTCGACATGGACACGACCTTCGGCGGGCTGGTCATCGCCGGAAAAGGCGGCGGCCGGCAGACAACCTCCCTGAAACTCGTCGCAGGCAATGGAAAGGAATATGTTTTCCGTTCGGTTGACAAGGACCCTTTCCGTGCGCTCGCATATGAGCTGCGCGGGACCGTCGTATCACAGGTACTCAAAGACCAGACCTCTACCCAGCAGCCCTACGGCGCAATGGCAGTAGCGCCCCTGCTCGACAAGATCGGTATCCTGCATGCCAGCCCTGAATTGTTTGTATTACCCAAAGACAACAAATTGGGTGGTTTCAAAGAGCAATACGGTAACCTTTTCGGTATGCTGGAAGAGCGCCCGACCGATAAAATCTCTAAACCGAAAGTATTTGCGGGTGCCAAAGACATTGAAAAGAGTTTCAAACTGTTCAACAAACTCTACCATGATCACGACAACCGCGTCGACAAGGCAGAGTTCGCCCGGGCACGCATGTTCGACCTTTGGATCGGCGATTGGAGCAAGCACGAAGACAACTGGAAATGGGCAGGCTACAAAACCGCCGGCGGGGAGCTGTATCGTCCTATCCCACGCGACCGCGACCACGCATTCTCGCGCTGGGACGGCATCATTCCCTGGCTCGCCGACCGCGAATGGGGCATGCCTAATGGTGAGAACTTCGCCAAACGCATTCACGGCCTCCGCAGCCTCATGTGGCAAGCCCGCCACCTCGACCGCTTCGTGGGCAGTGAACTCACGAAATCGGACTGGATAAAAGCTGCCGGGGAAATCCAGCATGCTATTCAAGAGCAGGACATTGCCGCAGCTGTACACAACATGCCTTCCGAGATTTATGAAAAGGACGGCCGCGAAATCGAGCGAAAACTGAAAGCACGCATTGGCGACCTGCAAAAGTATGCCGCTGAATATTACGCACTACTGGCAAGGGAAGTGGACGTGGTCGGATCCAACAAGGCTGAATATTTCAAGGTAGTGCGAGAATGGAATGGGCGGGTGACGGTTACTGTCTATGACGTTTTCAAACAGAGCCAGCAGGCCGATACTTCCAAAACCTATTACCACCGCGTTTTCGACCCGGCAGAAACGCGCGAGATCAGGCTGAACGGGCTGGGCGGCGACGACGTTTTCGATATTGAGGGAAAATCCGGCAGATCGATCCTCGTGCGCATTATCAGCGGAAGCGGCAACGATTACATTTCCGACCGGTCCGATGTAAGTAAAGGAAGCAAACAAACCCTCATTTATGAAAAAGATGCCAATCCGCACCATGAACTTGGCACGGAAGCACGTGAGGTGAAGCCCGTCGACGACCGTTATTACGAATACGACCGCAATGCATTCAAATACAACACCTACCTGCCCATTGCATTGCTTACTTATAACCCGTTCGTAGGTTCCGCCGTCCATGGTGGGGTTACCTTCACCCGCCAGCGCTTCGGCAAGCCCGACTTTGCCGCGAAACATTCGCTCAGCGCATCGGTGAGCGTGAAAGGGAATTATGAGTTCAGCTATAACAACCAGTTCCGGCAGCTGTTGGGCAAATGGGATGGCATTTCTCAGGTGACGCTCTCACGGCCGCTCAATTACAACTTTTTCTTCGGGGTAGGTAACGATACGCCCAAAAACAACGATCTGCCTTCCAACTACTACCGCACTCAGTACAACTCGTTCGCCGTATCGGCCGGTCTGCTCCGCCAGTTCTGGAAACAGAGCAAAATCGAGGTGACGGGAAGCTACGAGCTCGCCGAAGGCATTCAGAGAAACAACAGCTACCTCGCCGACCACCCGGATATTTTCGGTGTAGAGCAATTGCATTTGATCTTCGTCAAAGGTATTCTTAACCTCGATTTCCGCGATCGTGCCGCATTACCCGAACGCGGCTTTCGCTTACAGCTAACCCAGCAGGCCGGCCATGTTTCACAATCCCGCAACGACCTGGCCTCGATTTCGGAACTTGAAATGGAACAATACTTATCCAACCATAGCAAAAACCCACTCACCTTGGGCCTCCGGTTGGGTGGCGGTATTGCAAAAGGCCAGCTGCCATTTTACAAACTGTTCTCGCTCGGCCAGCTCAACGACCTCCGCGGTTTCAAACGCAACCGCTTCACCGGGGAATCGAAGGGCTTCCTCAACACCGAGCTCCGCTGGCAGCTCACCGAAACCCGTAATACCTTTGTTCCGCTTAAAATGGGCATACGGGCATTTTATGATGTGGGAAGAGTTTGGGCAAAAAACGACCCAGGCAGCGCCAATTACTGGCACCAGGGATATGGCGGCGGCTTTTATATCACTCCATTCCGCGAGCAATTTGCATTCAATATCAGCGCAGGAACATCCAAAGAAGAGTCGCTTCTATTAATGATCTCGATCGGTAGCTTTTTCAGGTAAAATAGGGCGAAGCTCCTGCTTCGCCCCTACTATTTTCAGGGCCTCTGGCCGTCAGCGCTTCCGCTTCCGATTTTCCACATAATCTTTCACCGCCTCCCGCGTAGTGTACCAAACATTCCCCTCCTTGTAAGCATCGATCTTCCCCTGGCGCGCCAGCAGGCTCACATACTCCTGCCCATAGGGCACTTCCGGCTCTTCCACAATGCGCACAATCGGTTCATATTCATACTCATACCCCGGCAATGCATTCAAATAGATATTCAGGCTGCGCTCCAAAGCCTGCGTCATCAAAAGCCCCAGCTTCTGATACGACCCCTTATTGGCCTGGTTGAGGGCCTCATAGTATTTCTTCCTGTCATTTTTGAGAATAATCGCAGGCGGAAATCCAGCGCGCATCAGCAGGAGATTCATCGCCAGCCGCACTGTCCGCCCATTCCCGTCGAAAAACGGATGTATCCAAACCAGCCGATGGTGAAAAACCGTCGCCAATTGAATATCATTTAACCCCAATGGATTCTCATTCGTGAATCCGATCAGCTCATCGAGCAGATCCGGCACTTTTCGCGCGTTGGGCGGTGTAAAGTTCGCGCCTACAATGCGCACGCCTGCATCGCGTATGCGCCCCGCAAAATCATCCTCGATAGACCGCAGTACCAGCCCATGCAACGAGAGTATATCGATACTCCGCATGGCATAATCCGGGCTTACTAGCCCATACAGGTACTGGATCGCCTTCTCGTGGTTGTGCGCCTCAAAATGCTCCCGCAACGATTTGCCTTTAATAGTAATGCCCTCCTGCAACACCAGCTGCGTTTCTCTCAAACTAAGCGTGTTACCCTCGATGCTGTTGCTGTTATAGGTCCATTCCAAGGCGAGCCCCTCCCTGATCTTTGCAAGCGCTGAAGCAGGAATAGGGCGACTGTTTTTGATCTGGTCGCGTTTTTCATACAGCCGGTCGAATACGGGCTGCATTTCGAGCATATCAGTGAGGTCTATTTCAAACATTCTACTAATATCGGACATTTACTTTTTACATCCTATCCGATATTAAGCATTCAGCCACAAAAAAAGGGAGAAAAATTTCTCCCTTTTTAAAACCATCAATCAATCTTAACCGAACCCCATGAGGTTCAATCACTTACTTCGTAGTTACACTTTTCAATTGGAGGCCTACGATAGCGGCTTTCTGAGCTGCGCTATAATTGGTGTCAGGCGTATTTTTCACTTTTTGCGGTGCAGGGCTGTCCAGAACTGGTGCCGCAGCAGGCAATGTGTTGTTAACAACTGCTACTTTGGTTTTTTCTTCAACTGTATATGTAGAATTGTTGTTGGCATAAGCTGCGCTAGTGATTGCTACCAAAGCAACGGCTAGCAGGTTTTTTGCATTTTTCATTGTTAATAGTGTTTTATGTTTTCCTTGTGTTCTCAATCGTATTTCGAGTACAAATATAATACAATATTCTGAAAACAAACGTTCAGAGCATTTGCTAACAAAATAATACAACACTATCAACTGACAAAAACGGGCTTAAAACAAGCCTAAACTATATAACTATTCAAAGATTCAAAATCTAAAAATCAGCGGATTTTCATTTTTTCGTCCCCATAAGATTTCGTACCGCCGGGTGCTTATGTTACCTTATTGTTAAGCACCACCAAACACTTCCATTTTATTCTAAACCAACCAATCAAAACCAAATTATATTTGGAGTGGATTCTACCAATACCCAAAATCACCGAAGATTTGCCTCACAGAAACCAAAAACCACGAAATTTTTTTGAAATTTTTTTGATTTTTTTTTTGCCCGATTGATTGTTCGGTCAAAATTGGCCGTTCACATGCCCTTTCGTCGGTCGGTAGGCAGGCAAATCGGGTCGGCGGCGGCGGGAAGTCTGGACAAAATTGACCATCTTTGCACCCCCTCAAAGGGAACGACAACAGACATGCCGGTCGTAAAAAAAGCGATCGTGGAAAGGAACCTATGAAAGTTTGCATTGCGGAAAAACCCAGCGTAGCCAAAGATATTGCAGCAGTGATCGGCGCCGGCCAGCGCCGCGACGGCTATTACGAGGGTAACGGCTACCAGGTTACCTGGACTTTCGGCCATTTCTGCACATTAAAAGAACCACACGACTACACCGAACGCTGGAAATCATGGCGGCTGGAAGACCTGCCCATGATCCCTTCCAGTTTCGGGATCAAACTCATAGACAATGAAGGTGCCATACGGCAGTTCGGCGTAATCGAAAACCTTGTGCGCAACTGTGAAGAGGTGATCAACTGCGGAGATGCGGGCCAGGAAGGCGAGCTGATCCAGCGTTGGGTGCTGCTGAAAGCGAAATGTACGGTGCCCGTCAAGCGGCTGTGGATTTCATCCCTCACCGAACAGGCTATCCGGGAGGGTTTCGACAAACTCCGCGAGGGCAGCCAGTACGACAACCTGTACGCAGCCGGCAGCGCACGCGCAATAGGCGACTGGCTGCTCGGCATGAATGCAACCCGCCTTTTTACCAAGAAATTCGGTGGAGGGAAAGCAGTACTGTCCATCGGCCGCGTGCAGACCCCTACCCTGGCGCTGATCGTCCAGCGACAAAAGGAAATCGATGCATTTGTTTCGGAGGAGTATTGGGAACTGAAAACCATTTACCGCGAAACGGAATTTACCGCGACTATCGACCGCATTAAGAATGTCGAAAAAGCCAATAAAGGCCTTGCCTACCTGCAACAGCACGATTTTGAAGTAACCGCATTTGAGAAAAAGGAAGGCAAGGAAGGCAATCCGAGGCTTTTTGACCTCACCTCCTTACAGGTTGAGGCAAATAAAAAGTATGGCTACTCGGCAGAGGATACCTTAAAACACATCCAAAATCTTTACGAAAAGAAGTTCGTTACCTACCCCCGGGTTGATACTACCTACCTTTCAGAAGACTTGCACCCGAAAGTAGAGGGCATCCTGCGCGAGCTGACCTATTATAGCCAGTTCACAGCGCCACTGCTTGCCAATTTGCCGATCCCCAAATCGAAGAATGTTTTCGACGACAAGAAGGTAACCGATCACCACGCGATTATCCCAACCGGCGTGTTACCGGTGCATATCGGCCAGGATGAAAAACGCATTTACGACCTGATCGCCAGACGTTTTATCGCCGTTTTTTATCCTGAATGTAAGGTATCCAACACCACCGTGCTGGGAATGGTCGGGCAAGTCGAATTTAAAGCTACCGGCAAACAAATCCTCGAATTGGGCTGGCGGGAGTTGTACGTCAATGATAATGCCTCCAAAAAAGAGGCGGAAGAGGAAAAAGTAATGCCGATTTTCGAAGTAGGCGAACGTGGCCCGCACGAGCCCCGCGTGCATCAGGGCAAAACTTCCCCGCCAAAGGCCTACACCGAGGCAACTTTGCTGCGCGCGATGGAAACCGCCGGAAAACAGGTCGAAGACGAGGAAATGCGCGAACTTATGAAGGACAACGGCATAGGCCGCCCCTCGACACGGGCCAACATCATTGAAACGCTCTTCAAACGCAAATACATCGAAAAAAAGAAGAAGAATGTATTTGCCACGCAAACCGGCATCGACCTGATCGATACCATTCAAAACGAACTGCTCAAAAGCGCCGAGTTAACAGGGCATTGGGAACGCAAGCTCCGATTGATCGAAAAAGGCGAATATGCGATGGATACTTTCAAGCAGGAGCTGATTGAAATGGTGGTGAAGCTTACGCACGAAGTCAAAAATGAGCGCGCGCGGTCCATTACCATTATCGAGGAAGCACCGGCAGTTGCTGAAAAAGAAGAAAAACCCAAAAAAGAGCGCAAGCCCCGCGAGCCGAAAGAAGAGGTTTCAATTGAAACCCTGCATTGCCCCAAATGCAAGGAGCACCTTTTAAAGAAAGGCAAAACAGCCTACGGATGCAGCAATTTCCAGGCCTGCGGTTTTAAGATACCCTTTGAATTCCTGGGCAAAAAATTGACCGACAAGCACATTTTCGAGCTGCTCAGCAAAGGCAAAACCGCCAAAATCAAAGGTCTCCAGATCCCAGGCAGCCCCGACCTGATCGACGCGCGCCTGGTGATGAATGGCGACTTCAATTTTGAAGTCGGGTAGCGCTACATCGGGCTGTTGGTCGTTTCCACATAAGGCAAGTGAAAAGTGATGCCCGATATCTGGCACAAAGCAAGAAATTCGGATAGCGTAGGCATTACCCCTTTATTCAGTATTTTGTCAGACGATTTCCGCGAGATACCGGCTTCTTCGAGCGCGTCTGTCAGGTTGATTCCCTTCACTTTGACAATCTCTTTAATATCGTCGACCAATTCCCTGGCGCGGGCTTCAAATACTGTCGTTTCCATTTGTTGATGATGTTTGGTTTTATGCCAAAAAGAACAAAACCGTGCCAAAGATTTCGACCAAAAGTCCACCCTTATGCCCTGGCGTGAGATTTGCTTTGTGAAAAATGAGTATGCTCCTCGTCCCTCCTGCCTTGAATGAAAAGCTACATTCGACAGTTTCTTATGCGGTGACTTTTAACTACAAACCAATATGAATAACGATCATCAACAAGCCGGTACGTTCAGAATCGGCGGAGAAATAGAGATCAACCGCCTGGGTTATGGCGGTATGCAACTAACCGGCCAGGGAGTTTGGGGCGACGCACCCGACCGCGAGAATGCCAAAAATGTGCTTCGCGCCGCGGTTGACGCGGGCGTCAATTTTATAGATACCGCCGATTCCTACGGCCCGCATACCAACGAAGTGCTCATAGCTGATGCGCTCTCGCCTTATCCCGATGACCTGCTCATAGCTACAAAAGGCGGCTTTGAGCGCACCGGGCCGAACCAATGGCGTGTGAATGGGCATCCCGAGCATATCCGGCAGGCCATTGACGGAAGCCTTAAAAGATTGAAAAAAGATGTGATCGACCTGTGGCAACTGCACCGCATCGACTCCCGCTTCCCGGTCGAAGAAACGCTTGGCCCGGTAGTAGATGCCGTGAAAGCGGGCAAAATCCGGCATGTCGGATTATCCGAAGTAGATGTGGATCAGGTCAAACGGGCGGAGAAGACAATACCGATCGTCTCGGTTCAAAACCTGTATAACCTCGGTAACCGGCGGTGGGAAGATGTGCTGGATTACACGCTGGCACGCGGAATGGCCTTCATACCGTGGTACCCGCTCGCGTCGGGACCCGAGAAATTGAAACACAAAATTTCGGGTATCGCAGAGAAGCACCACGCTACTACGGCGCAGATCGCATTGGCCTGGCTGCTGCAACGCGCCCCGAATATCCTGCTGATCCCCGGCACGAGCTCGCTGAAACATTTGGAAGAAAACTTGCAGGGAGGAAACATCCGGTTGTCCGAAGCGGATTTCAAAGCATTATCCTGATCATGAGCGACTATCAAAACAAAGTAGTGATTGTAACCGGTGCCGGAAACGGCATCGGTAGCGTCGTAGCTACCTATTATGCCCGAAAAGGGGCGAGCGTAGCATTATGGGACCGCGACCCGAACGGGCTGCGGGTTATTCAGAAAACAATTGAAAAGGAAGGCTTCGTATCCAGTTCCCTGGTCATCGATTTGACCAATCCCGACGAAATCGTGACGGGTATCGAACAGGTAAAGACATCGTTCGGAAGAATAGACGTGCTGATCAACAATGCCGGTTTGGGCCGTAGTCAATCCCCCTATGACCTGGCTGTGGACGATTGGGACTATGTATTGAACACCAACTTGCGAGGAAGTTTTCTTTGCGCACGTGAGGCCGCGCGGGTTATGCGTACGCAAGGCAGGGGCGCGATCGTGAACATCGCGTCCACACGGGCGCTCATGTCCGAGCCCAACACGGAGGCATATGCGGCTTCGAAAGGCGGGATCCTGGCATTAACACACGCAATGGCTATCTCGCTCGGTCCCGATCACATTAGTGTGAACGCGATCAGCCCCGGATGGATCGAAACGGGCGATTACAGCCAATTAAAAGCCTCGGATCACGCCCAGCACCCGGCCGGCCGCGTTGGTAAGCCCGACGACATTGCCAGAGCGTGCCTGTATCTGACCAATCCTGAAAATGATTTCATCACCGGCACGAACCTGATCATCGACGGCGGTATGACGCGCAAAATGATTTACGAAGAATAGTTACTTTTCGATCTTTTTCAACTCGCTGTCCAGGAAGCTTTTCGGGAGCCATTTCGTACCGATCATCACGCCTTCGATGGTTTTGGTATTGCCGATGTTTTCCAGCGGATTGGCGGCAAGTAACACCAGATCGGACACATTGCCGGCCTTGATCGAGCCTGAATCGGGTTTGTTCAGGTAGCTCGCCACATTCACAGTACCCGTTTTCAATGCCTCGTAAGGCGTCAGTCCGGCGTCTACGAGGTATTTCAATTCATGATGGGTAGCAAACCCGGGCACATTCAGTACCTGTGGCGCATCACATCCGAGCATGAGCTGCACGCCGCCTCTCTGGCAAGCCAAAATCAGTTTGCGGCGGATATTCACAAATGCCTCCGCTCGTTCTTTGTTGAATTTGGGGTTATTGACATAACTGCTCTTCGCATTCAGCCAGTTCTCCTTTTCTTTGGCAGTCATATACTTCCATTCCGGGTCATTTTCATAGGCCGATGCGGGCAACGGCGAAAGCCAGCGCTCGGCAATGGCCTGCGTGGGCACTACCCGGATGTTTTTATCCTTCAAACCCTTGATTAGCTTCGGAATACGGGTAGTATCGGCAGCATAGGCGATCCAGGTGCCGAAAAGACCGGTTTCCTGCTCGGCGAGTGTGTCGGTACCGGGCACAATGGCTTCCACGAAACCATCGAGGTGGTCAATGGAAGAATACCCGGCATCGATGGCCGCCCAAACTCCGACGGCGAACGAAACGTGACCTACCATTCCGATACCCAGCTCTTTGGAGGTCTTGGCAATACCCGGGAAGGTCTCTTTGGTCAGTCCGGGCAGCAGTTTCAGGTAATCGTACCCCGCCGCTTTTTCCTCCTTCACCATTTCGATGCCACGGGCGGCCGTTTTCACAGTTTGTCCGCTGAATGCGGGGCCGGTAGTGTAGAAATTCGGTCCCAGCACTTCCCCGCTCCGCACTTTCTCGCGCAGTTCGAGATGCTTGGCATTACCGAGCATTCCGCGGATAGTTGTAATGCCGTTGGCCAGGTAAAGCGTCAGCACATCCTTCATCGGCCCGAAATCCTCGATCGCAGGCACGTGCGCGTGCATTTCCGACCAACCCGGCATGAGGTATTTGCCTTTGGCATCTACCACCAACGCATTTGCGGCGGCTTTTGCGCTATTACCAATGGAAACAACTTTTCCGTTCCTGACCACCACCGTCTGATCCTTTAAAACCGTCTCGCGGTCCATCGGGATCACATTCACCGATTTGAAGACAATATCACGGTCGACGTTGCTGACCGGCCCCTGCGCAAAAGCAGCATGGGCGCCCATTAATCCGAAAATGAAAATCAGTCTGCGTATCATAGTTTGTGTAGTGTTTAAAAGTGATCAGGAACGGGAGCGTTGCATTAGCTCACAGTCGAAACATTCTGCGCGTTTTTCTGCGCTTTCAAGCATAGTTCCGTTGCCAGGAAGCAATGCTCCTGCGACATGGCCGTTTCCGTACGGTTAAGCACGTCGTCCACCAGTTGGCGGCCGTAAGGCAGTTCCACCTGGCTGCAATCCACATAGGTTGTTTCTTTATTATTCACCACAAAAAGGTGGTTACCGCCTTCGCGGCCTCCGATATCGATATTCTTACGGATCTCGATAAAACCTTCGGTACCAAGCACGGTAAGGCGCCCGTCGCCCCAGGTTTTCAGGCCGTCGGGTGAGAACCAGTCTACACGAATATAGCCCGAGCCTCCATTCCCGCGCAGCATTGCATCACCGAAGTCCTCAAATTTGGGATACTGCGGGTGATTGACGTTACCTACCTGAGAGGCCACTATCTGTGCTTTGGTGGAGTTGGTAAAAAACAAATACTGATCAAACTGGTGAGAAGCAATATCGCATATGATACCGCCGAAACGCTTTTTGTCAAAAAACCATTCTGGGCGCGTGTTCGCATTCATCCGGTGAGGACCAAGGCCGATCGTCTGCACCACTTTGCCGATAATGCCTTGCTTCACCAATTCGCCTGCCTTCACCGTCGCGCGGTTTTCGAGCCGCTCGCTGTACATGATCGAATAAATACGCTTGGTTTCTTTCTGCACTTTACGGACTTCGGCAAGCTGTTCGAGTGTGGTAAGGCCCGGTTTGTCCACCATATAGTCCTTGCCCGCCTTCATCACGCGAACGCCCAGGGGACCTCGCTCGTCAGGTATGCCCGAGCTGAGCACGAGTTGAATCGATTTATCGTCGAGGATTTCCGCTTCCGATTTAGCTTGTTTCGCATTCGGGTAGCGTTTGGCAAATGCGGCAGCGAGGTCCGCTTCTTTGGCAAAAAAAGAAACCAGCTCACCACCGCCACGCGTCACCGCCTCCACCTGCCCATAAATATGGCCGTGGTTCATCCCGATCACCGCAAACTTGATCCGGGACGGTGCTACCGGTATAAAAGGCTGCTCGGCTACGACGGTTTTGATGGACCCGTATGCATTGGGGGTCAGTTGCGGAAACATCGCCAGGCCGGCGGCTGAATAAAGCGAATTGCGCAGGAAGTCACGGCGATTGTCCTGTTGGTCTCTCATTGCTCGATTTGGAATGTAGTGAATACTTAGTAAAGCACATTTTGGACAGATATAATGTGCTGGTGATATGGACAGTATTCTACGCCTCTTTCCCTTACAACCGCAGTATCGGAATCGTCTATTTATTTCCTACCGAAATCCCAAAAGTAATGCGTGAGTCGGTGCGCTTGCGGCCTACCTCTACCACACTCTCGTAGGAGTTTTCAAAACTCGTCCGCAGCGTCACCCATCTGTTGAGCGGCATTTCCGCCGAGAGGATCGTATTCCAGCGCATGTTCGACAGGTCGTTCAATGCAGGCTGGATGAATGTCAGGTGATTGAACCGGAATTTATCCGATAAAAACGAATGCTTACCCTTGATTCTAAATGAGTTACGCACAGTTGTTACCGTGGCTTTTTCAAAAAAGTTGGTCGATTCGTAGAGCAGCGCGTCGGTCAGGCTCAGGTCGTGGGACTTCGTTTTGATCACCCGGTACCCTATCCCCGCGCCGGCCATCTGCCGCAGGTCGATGCGCCGCAGGTTACTGGTTTCCAACGCAGCCAGGCCGAAAACATAGGTTTTGCGCTTTTTGAAAACATCTACGAAAAGATCCACATAACTGTCGCGCTCGGCCAGGACACCATTCTGCTTTCCGTAGGTAAACCGCGGGTTGGTAGCGATGTTGATCACCGGCCCGCTGAAAATCAGTTCGGCACGCAGGACCATTAGGCTCCGGTTTACATTTCCTCTTGTAAAATTACCGTCGCCGATGAGCCGGTAACGAATGGTATCGACCAACACACGCGGCGGCTGGACGATCGTATCGGGCATGGTCGTAGCTACCGAGTCGGCCGGGAGCAATTTCAGGTTTGTCGTGTCCGGCTTCGGAACGGCGACCGAATCGGCCGGAAGTACTTTCAAAGTGTCGGGTTTGACGTCCTGCGCCCGCGCCGAGGCCGATATCAGCAGGAACAAAAAGGTGGTAAACGTGAAGAAACGGAAGCAGGTCAGATTTTTCATTAACGCAAATTTTGCAAAATAATGGTGCCAAACGTACCCGCAGTTGTTAATTTGCTTTATGAAAAAGGATGAACCAGCCGTGGGAGCCGCGCCGAGCCAGCACAACTATATTTTCCTGGATTTTAACCTCGCCGAGCTCTCCACCACACACATTCTCAACCACAGCGCCGACATGCCCGCTACCGAGCGCCGGGGTTATTTCGAGATCCAGCCCGACGATATGGTGGTGGATTATGCCGCATTCCGCATTCAGTGGGGCGGCGAGGCTTTCAAGGTGGTGGTGAAGCAGAACGACCGCATGGTGAACCTCTACTGCGAATGCAGCCGTCCCAAACGAAAGCTTTGTGAACACCAGGTGCAGGTGCTGTACAACATTATGAACCGCAGGGATTTCCGCGCGTTTTTCGACAAAAACATCCGTAACGACCGCCTCCGCGCTCTCGCCGCCGACTACGGCATGGAAGCCGAACCAGATCTGAACCAATACTTTACGATTGAATACGTCAACCGGGAGTTGCGTGTGCTGCCGCTGATCAAGGAGCTTATCCCGATCAACCAGGCGGCTGTTTCGGCTATGCAGGACCAGCTTTTTACGGATCCGGCGCGGCATTTACCCGAGGCCAAACCCGCCGACGCCAACACCCGCACGATCGTCGCGATCGGCCTTAACAAGTACTACGACCACTTTTTCCTGGAAATGTATGATGCGCCGGTGACGCGCGACGGCAAGCTGAAAAACCCGTTCGTGCAGCTCAATCCGTTGGAGCAGCTCTGGAAAACGCAGGACCACGACCTGTCGCGATTTTACACGGCAATTGCGTCGTTCAGCAATAATTTCAGGAAGAAAAACCCGGAAACCGACCTCGCCGGCCTGCGTGCAGTGCTCAAAAATCCTGAAAAACTGGATTTTTACTACCATGCCCCACTGGTATCCGACAACGTGAATGCAGCCTCGCTGGTACCCGTGAAACTCGCGCAGTCGGATGTGGACGTGCATTTGGTGATCGATAAAAAGGACCCGTTTTTCCGCATTTCCGGCCAGCTGATCATCGATAGCGTCCACCTTGACATCGAAAATGTGGAGATCCGCTACGATTATTTTGTCTTGTACAAAGATTCGCTGCACCTGATTGAAAGCGAAGACATTCTGAAAGTGCTGCATTTTTTCAGACAGCACAACCAGCGCATTTACATCCACGAAACCAAATTCGAGGACTTTCGCCAGAACCTGCTCGCCAAACTTCCCCCGCGCATACGCATATCGTACACGTACGTAAAGCCCGCTACGCCTGCGCAGCGCGAGGAACAGGGCTTCGACGGGCGCGTGGAAAAGATCATTTACCTGGAAGATTTCGGCAATTACGTGCTCATCACGCCGGTGGTAAGGTACGGCAGCGTAGAAGTGCCGCTCTACTCCAAAAACGACATTTATTCGGTAGACGGACATGGTAATCCGTTCATGGTAAAGCGTGACGAAGAGGAGGAGCTCCGCTATATGGCCGCCATGATGCGCCAGCACCCGGATTTCGAGTACCAGCTTGCAGAGGGTATTGAGGACAAGCATTTCTTTTACCTGCACCGCGCCCGGTTCCTGGACGAAAACTGGTTTCCCGATGCATTCGACGAATGGAAAAATCAGGGCATTACCATTCTTGGTTTTAATCAGCTCACCAAAAACCGCCTCAATGCAAACAAGGCAAAGGTTTCGATCCACGTCAATAGCGGCATTAACTGGTTCAATACCACCGCTACGGTGCAGTTCGGTTCGCAGAAAGTGACGCTCAAAAACCTGCATAAGGCCGCCAAAAACCGCAATAAATATGTCGAACTCAGCGACGGCACATTGGGTATTTTACCGGAACAATGGCTTGAAAAATTTGCCCGGTTCTTCGAAGTCGGCGAGATCGTGGGCGAGGAAATTCATACGCCGAAAATTAGTTTCGCGGCTGTGCACGACATGTACGACGCCGAAATGCTCGACCGCGAGGCGCAGGAGCAGATCGCATTTTACGAGTCCAAATTCACGGATTTCGATGCGATCAAGCCGGTACCAGTGCCCAAAAAGCTGAAAGCAAGCCTGCGCGGATATCAAAAACAGGGGCTCAACTGGCTCAATTTCCTCGATGATTTCAATTTCGGCGGCTGCCTGGCGGACGATATGGGTCTGGGTAAAACCTTGCAGATCATCGCATTCATTTTATTGCAAAGAAAAAAACAGGTACGGAACACGAACCTCGTCATCGTGCCTACCTCGCTGGTTTTCAACTGGCAGGCCGAGGTCGCTAAGTTCGCGCCGGACATCCGGATGCTGACCATTTACGGTGCCGACCGCGTGAAGGAAATTAGCGATTTTGACAATTACGAAATCATCCTCACCTCCTACGGTACGCTGCTTTCGGATGTGAATTTTTTAAAGAAATACCATTTCAACTACATCGTCCTCGACGAATCGCAAGCCATCAAAAATCCTGAATCACAGCGCTATAAAGCCGTGAGACTGCTCAATGCGCGCAACCGCATTGTGATGACCGGTACGCCGGTGGAGAACAATACTTTCGATTTGTACGGACAGCTTTCGTTCGCCTGCCCCGGCCTGCTGGGCAACAAAACGCAGTTCCGCAACCATTTCTCGGCGCCTATCGACCGTTTCAAGGACGCCGAGCGGGCCGCGGAACTGCAAAAGCGGGTGAATCCGTTTATACTGCGGCGCACCAAGCAGCAAGTGGCTTCGGAGCTTCCCGAAAAAACGGAAATGGTGATCTACTGCGAAATGGGCGAAGAACAGCGGCGCGTGTATAATGCGTACGAACTGGAATTTTACATTTACCTCAACACCACCAGCGAAGGCGACATCAAACGCTCCCAACTGCATGTATTGCAAGGACTTACCAAGTTGCGTCAGATATGCGATTCGCCCGCATTGCTCCGCGACGAAAAGTTTTACGGCAATGCTTCTGCCAAAGTCGACACGCTTGTGGAGCAGATCGAAAGTAAAGCGACGCAGCATAAGATCCTGATTTTCTCGCAGTTCGTGTCCATGCTCGACCTGATCCGCCCTGAACTGGAAAGCCGCGGCATCGGGTACGAATACCTTACGGGCCAGTCGCGCGACAGGGCGGCGAAGGTGGAGAACTTCCAGACCAACCCCGACGTGCGCGTTTTTCTGATCTCGCTGAAAGCCGGCGGTACCGGTCTCAACCTCACCGAAGCCGACTATGTGTACCTGATCGATCCGTGGTGGAATCCGGCCGTTGAAAACCAGGCCATCGACCGCTCTCACCGTATCGGGCAGGACAAGCATGTGATCGCCGTGCGGCTCATTTGCCCGGACACGATCGAAGAAAAAATCATGGAATTGCAGGAAACGAAAAAGGACCTGGCCAATGATCTGATCAAAACAGATTCTGATATTCTCAAATCACTGACCAGGGATGATCTGCTGCGGCTGGTCGCGCGCTAGTCGAGATTTTTGTGGATTTCGTTGATCAGGTATTCTTTCGGATCATTGAAATACTCCCAGAAGAATATGCCTGCCAGCTTGTTCTTTTTCACATACTTGCATTTCCCCTTCACCGACTTCTCGTCTTCGTAGGTAATGAGCACTTTGGTGGAGTCGTTGAACAGGTACGGGGCTTTGGCCTTTTTATCATAATACTTTTTATAGCCATTCTGATTGATCGTCGTGTCTTTCAGTTTGGTATAGCCGCCTCCCTGCACCGATTTTACGCGTTTTGCACCTAATCCGTGATTGTCGGCGGTTTCGGCTTCCCAGCCTTTGCCGTAGAAGGCCGCTCCGAGCCCGATCTTGCTCGCAGGCACGCCCGCGGCAATAAAATTCTTCACCGAGCGGTCGGCGGATGAGCCTTCGCCGGATGGATCGTAGTCATACAAGTTGGTATGGTGGCCGACCGTGCCGTTGCGGCCGCCGTAGTCGTAGGTCATGATCAGCACGTAGTCGAGGTACACCTGCGCGAGGGCCATTTCGGTATGCTCGATAAACGATTTCGAACCACCCACAGCCGTGGTGAGCAGGTACTTTTTGCCCTTCTCTTTTTCGAGCAAATTCAATTCCTCACGGATCGCTTTGAACATCAGGGTAAAATTCTGCTTGTCTTCCGGCCGGAAGATGTTGCCTTCCTCGCCGCGCATACCGGGATATTCCCAATCGATATCCACACCGTCCAGATCATATTGGCGTACGATGTCGACGCTGGATTTCGCAAATTTCAACCTCGAAGATTCTGTCAGCACCGCATCCGAGAAGTTCTCGCTCCACGCCCATCCGCCGATCGAGATCACGATTTTCAGGTCCGGATTTTTCTTTTTAAGCCCATTCAGCTTCCTGAAATTGGTGGAATCGGTGGCGAGGTTGGTAAGGACGGCCAGGCTGTCCTGCACATTTACAAATGCATAGTTAATGTGCGTGAGCTTTTCCGCATCAATTTCTTCCACATTCACAAGCCCGCGGAACCCGCCTACGTAGGCGTTTACAATGTATTTTTTCTTCTTTTGCGCCGAAACGGCACCGGAAATGAGCAGGCACAGGGCAAGTGCCATGCAGGAGAAGCCCGAAAACGGCTTCAAAAAACAGCATTTCATAGAGGTCAGTAATTTAGGTTCAGGATATATCAATAAAGGAATATTCGCTTCGATATTACTTCCTTACCCATATCGGTTACAACCACATAAACGCCCGCCGGAAGCCCGCTGAGGTCTATCCGCCCTTCCCGGCTGATTTTCCTCACCTGATGTGCCCGCCCGGCAAGGTCATAAACCGACACCCACGCCCCTACTGCACGGTTAAGATCGACAACGAGCGTCCGCCCTGCCATGTAAATCAAATGCTGGTCATGCGGGGTTTCCACTGCTGTAATGATGGAAGTCGCGCGCACGATCGCGAGCAGGCTGTAAGGCGATTCCCCCCCTGCATTCACAGCCTTAATGCGGTAGAAATAATCGGCAGCTTCGAGCTCGGCTCGGTCCTCATATTGCAGCACTGCCGCTGCAACTTTGCCTATTTGGACAAAGTTACCTTCGCCTTTCGCACGTTCGATCACGATTTCGGTGGCATTGCCCGTGGGTTTCGCCCAACGCAGCTGGATCAGGTCTGGGGCGGTAGGCACGGCCGTAAGGTTTGTGGGCGCGTCGGGCAGGGGAACATTCTGCGTTTTGGCCGAACCGGTATTGCTGTATGCCGACGCTCCAACTGCATTTACTGCCCGGACACGGTAGGAATAACTTGTCGCAGCAGCCAGACCGGTACTCTGATAGCCGGTCACATTGGCGGGGAGGTCGGCAATTTTCGTAAAAGCAGCCCCATTCTGTGAACGCTCAACCTGATAACCGCTTTCGTTGTTGGCATTATCGACCCATTTCAGGTCAATTTGAGAAGCCGAAACAGCCACCGCGGTCAGGCCCGAAGGCGGGTTAGGCGCTACGTCCTGTGTAGTCGCGTTGGCAATATTGGAATAACCCGATTTCCCGGCGGTATTTTTCGCGAGCACACGGTACCAGTAGCGTGTTGCGGGCGCGAGGCCGGTGTGCTGGTAGGTCGTCACATTCGGGCCGAGGTCGGCGATTTTGGTAAATGACAATGCATCCGTTGAGCGTTCGAGTTCAAAGCCTGTTTCATCGCCCGCGTTATCCGTCCAGCTCAAATTGATCTGCGTGGAAGAGGCCACGTTGGCAACAAGTGCAGAGGGTGCCTTTGGAATAGTGATGATTACCAGCGTTGTGGCATTGGCGACATTGGAATAAGCCGACGCCCCGGAAGCATTCTTAGCGCGCACCCGGTACCAGTATTTGGTGGCCGATTTCAGCGATTTATCCTGATAAGTGATGGTATTGGCCGCCAGATCGGCAATTTTTACAAACCTGGTCCCATCCGTAGATTGCTCCACTTCAAAACCGGTTTCGTCCGTCGCAAGGTCCAGCCATCCGAGGTTAATCTGGCTTCCGGAAGCTGCTACTGCAACGAGCGTGGCCGGCGCTTTTGGGATAGCGGCGAAAATGGCGCGGGGAAACAAAAGCGCAATGCAAAATAATGCTAACGACGGAAATGCGTGTCTGGTAAAGGTTCGGTTCATAAATTCAGGACAATAGGGAGGCAAAAATAGAGGTTAAATGCATTTATGCTACCCCTTACAGCCATCCGCGCCGTTTAAACCACACATAAATCCCGAAAGTAATCCCGCCCATCAGGATCATAACGCCCGGATAACCCCATTTCAGTCGCAATTCAGGCATAAAATCGAAGTTCATGCCATATATACCGACGATAAACGTAAGCGGCATAAAAAAGACTGAAAACACCGTGAGCACGCGCACAATCTCATTGGTACGCTGCGAGGAAATCGAGAAATAGACCATCACCAGGTGGTTCATATTTTCAAACAGCGTGTCATAAATATTGTGCAGCTTCACATACAGGTCACGCGTGTCGCGGGTGTAGGTGTTGGAATGGCCCGGCGCATCTATTTTATCCACAATTTCGTGGGAAAGCATCAGAATGCGCCGTGTAACTTCCACCCTTCTTCTGAGGTAATACAAACCCTTCAAAAGCGATGCTTTACGGTTTTTGAGGAACATGTTTTCCTCATAGTATTCAATATCCTTGGTCAGTTTCAGCGACGGCGCCTCGTAGGTCGCAATGCAGCTTTTGATGATCTCATTCACCAGATGTACCGTATCCTCGCACGAATGCTGGTCGACCTGCTCTTCCCGGATCACTTCCGGGGCGCCCCAATCCTTTTTGTGCATGGTGATGACCCTCTCCTTAGTCATGAAAATCGCCAGCTTGTCGGTCAGCTCGGTGACGGTATCGGCCTCGGTCCCCACTTTCTCGCTGTGCATTCTGAAAATAATAAACACATAGCTGCCTACATCTTCATATTTCGGCAAATGGTCGGGTTGCAGCCAGTCCTTGATGGACGAGGCGTGTAAGCCATATTTTTCCGTGAGCCGCCTTACCTCCTCCTCGCCGGGGTCCGTCACATCAAGCCATTCGAACGGGTATTGGGAAGGGTCGGCAATTGTCTTGATCATAAAGAAATGCGGCTAAAATTCATGATGGTCAACTGAATAGATAGGGTCAATGCACAGGCTTCTCCGGCTTCGAATCGAGGATAAAACGCAGGGATTGGTCCCTTGTGAAGAATGCAACCATCCAGTTGTAAAGGGTTTTCACCTGGTTCCGGTAGCGGATCAGTGAAAACAAATGCACTACCAACCACAGAAAATAAGCGATAAAGCCCTTGAAATGCAAGCCCGGCAAATCGGCCACAGCCTTATTGACGCCGATGATCGCCATCGTGCCTTTATCGTTATATTCAAATGCCCTGGGCAAACGCCCTTCCTGCCACTGCGACAGATTATGTGCCAGGTTCTTTCCCTGCTGGATGGCTACCTGGGCGAGTTGTGGATGCCCATTCGGAAATTCCGAATCGGAGGTCATCAAACACACATCGCCAATGGCAAAAATATCCTCAAAACCTTTCACACGGTTGTAGGCGTCCACCAGCACACGCCGGCCTTTGCCGAAAACTTCCTCGGGCAAGCCGGGCAATGCAGTAGCAGTCACACCCGAGGTCCAGATCAGCGTTTCGGTTTCGATGGTATTGCCGTTAGCGAATGTGACGATTCCATTGTCATAATCTTTCACTGCATGATCCAGCAGCACCTCTATTCCCAGGCCTTTCAGCTCTGCAAGCGTTTCCTCCTGCGATTTTTTGCTCATAGGATTCAATACCACGGGCAGCGCATCGACGAGATAGATTTGTACTTCTTCCCTTTTCAGTTCAGGATAATCCTTTTTAAAAATACTCTTATGCATTTCCGCCAGCATTCCCGAAACTTCCACGCCCGTCGGCCCTGCGCCGGCCACCACAATGGATAGCAGCTTTTTACGGACCTCGGTGTCGGTTTCTTTGGTGGCTTTTTCTTTCAGTCTCAGGATGTGATTCCGCAACGCGAGCGCATCCTGCACGGTTTTCATCGGTACCGCGTTTTTCCGGACGTTCTCCATGCCAAAATAATTGCTTTCCGTACCAGTGGCGAATACAAGGTAGTCGTAGTAGATATCGCCGCTTTCGGTCGCTACCTTCTTTTCTTCCGGAAAAACCTTTTCAAAGCCTCCCAGACTAAACCGGAGATTGGATTTGTCCTGAAAAAACTTGCGGAACGGATAACTGATATTGGAAGCTTCCAGAAAACCGGTCGCAACCTGATACAGCAATGGCGGAAAGAAATTGTAGTTGTTCTTATCCACCAGCACAATTTGAAACGACTTATTCCGGGCTAGCTTCTGGGCGAGGTTAATCCCCCCGAAACCTCCGCCTATGATCACCACCTTTTTCGAATCCATAGCACGATACGTTTGGCGGCCAACATTTGCGGCCGTATCGCGTGCTTGTATTAATAACCATGCCGATCGCCTTTCCAAGCATCAAAACAGGCTTTTGCGGTCCAAACACATACACTACACTGTGAAAATCTTTACTCATTTCCAGCAGCAGCCCGTGCTTTCGACCCACGCCGGCCGTTGGCATATCCTTTTTGACGATGAGCCGCATCAAAAAAACATTTAAGCATTATGAGTTTCGATATAGACACCCGCGGGCAGACGCAAAGCGCACAGCCTGGCATAGAAGAAATCATGGATCCGGCGCCGGTCGTGATCCGCGAGAACTACCGCGGCAGCGGCAAACTGGAAGGTAAAACGGCCCTCATTACCGGTGGCGATAGCGGCATTGGCCGCTCGGTGGCAGTACATTTCGCGCGAGAAGGCGCCGACGTGGCCATTGTTTACCTCGATGAGAGTCAGGACGCGGCCGATACCAGGTCCATGGTCGAAGCCGAAGGAAAAAGTTGCCTGCTCATTCAGGGCGACATCCGCAGCGAGGCATTTTGCAGGGAAGCAGTAAGCCGCGTGGTCAACGAGTTCGGGAAACTGAATATCCTTGTCAACAATGCGGCCGAGCAGCATCCAAAAGAAAGCGTCGACCAGATTTCACCGGATCAGCTGAACAATACCTTTGCGACGAACATCTTCTCCTTTTTCTACTTCACGCAAGCGGCATTATCGCATTTACAGCAGGGAGACACTATCATCAACACCACATCCATCACAGCTTATCACGGCAATCCTTCGTTGCTGGATTATTCATCTACCAAAGGGGCAATTGTAGCCTACACACGGTCGCTGGCAGATAATTTGGCTGAAAAGGGCATCCGGGTGAACGCGGTCGCGCCGGGACCGATCTGGACGCCGCTCATCCCCTCCACTTTTGATTCGGAGCGGGTGAAAAAATTTGGTAAAGACACGCCGTTCAAGCGCCCGGGCCAGCCCTGCGAGGTGGCCACGTGCTACGTATTCCTGGCCAGCGAGGACGCCTCCTACATGAGCGGGCAGGTATTGCACCCGAACGGCGGACAGGTCGTGAACGGCTAATCCGTCCTTTGAAGCCACCTCCGGACCGCCGCTTCGAGCGTCTCCTTCAAAACCGGTTTGGTCAGATAATCGTCCATACCGGCTTCGATGCACTTTTCACGCTCCCCCACGACGGTACCGGCCGTAAGCGCGATGATCGGTACGTGCGGGCTACCCGCCTGTCTGATCTCGCGCGTGGCTTCGTACCCGTTCATCTCCGGCATTTGGATGTCCATAAAAACGATATCGGGCCTGGTCCTGCGGAATGCTTCGATCGCTTCCCTCCCGTTGGCCGCCTCGATCAGCTCGCTGCCGGGCAATATTTTACCCAGCATTGATTTGACCAGCAGCATATTGATCTTGTGATCTTCCGCTATGAGTATTTTCACGTCGCCTGGTTCGTAAGTTTCTTCGGATAATTTTTCCTGTGCCACTATTTTTGCAGGCTTTTCCGGGGCTTTGGCTTTGAGCCCGAGATGGGAAAGCGCATGAAAAAGCTGCTGTATTTTAACTGGTTTCACCAAAAAGCACCTGATATCCAATTCGTTACCAAAATCACTCAGCGCCTCTTCGTCGAACGAATCGTTCAGCAATATCACAGGTTGATGGGCTGCCTTGCCTTCCAGTTTCCGCAGCATGCGGATCGTTTCGATCCCGTCCCATCCGGGCATTTGACAATCCATCAATATCACATCATATGTTTTGCCGCCGGCGAGCCTTTCATAAGCTTCCTCTCCGCTTCGGATATAATCAGCCGCGATGCGCTTGTTGGCCAGCATATCCTTCAAAATCTGGCCATTATGAAGATTATCGTCCACGACCAGCACATTTTCGATCTGCTCCACATTCTCCCAGTCAAACCGGTCTTCACCTTCGATAGCCCGGAATGTGACGTCGAAAAAGAAAGTACTGCCGTTTTCGAGCTTGCTCACCAGTTGCAGGCGGCTGTCCATCAGCCCCAGCAGGCTATTGGAAATCGTAAGGCCCAGTCCCGTACCGCCAAACCGCTTCGTGGTAGAGGAATCTTCCTGTGAAAATGCCTCGAAAATACGGCGCTGATTTTGAGGATCAATACCAATGCCGGTATCGCGGACCGAGAACCGGAATGTGTAGTCCAGGCCGCTTACCTTTTGCAACAATTCAATTTTCAGCTCGATCTCGCCCCGGCTCGTAAATTTGACGGCATTGCTGAGCAAATTCACCAGGATTTGCCGCAACCGCACCGAATCACACCAGACAAACTGCGGAATGTCGGCAGGGATATTGAGCAGCATTTCCAGGTGCTTTTGCTGCGCCTGGTAAGTTACCATATCGGCCACCTGGCCGCAAATTTCCAAAAGATCGGTTTTCTCCGGGGTCAGTTCGAGCTTGCCCGCCTCTATCTTAGAGAAGTCAAGAATGTCGTTGATAATGTCCATCAGCGAATTGGCCGACTGAAAGACCATCGACATGTATTGCTGCTGGGTCTCGTCCAGATTCGTCTTCATCAGCAAGTCGGTAAACCCGACCACGCCATTCAGCGGCGTACGGATTTCATGGCTCATATTAGCCAAAAATTCCGATTTCAGCTTACTGGCCGCTTCCGCATGTTCCCTGGCCTCGAGCAGTTCGAGCTCTGCACGTTTCCGCAACGTAATGTCCCGGATCACCGCCTGAATAATCTCCGAGTCGTTAATTTTCATCAGGTTAAGCAAAACCTCCGCAATAAACGACTCCTTCGACTCGCCGAAGCGCTTGTATTTCCATTCGAAATTGTGTGTGCCTTTTTCGTAGACCATTTGCACGTGCCGCTTGCCCTCATTCCTATGTTCCTCCATGCCTGGCTCATTCAAGCCCGACAAGTCGCCCATGGGCATTTGCCGAAACATCTCCACAGAATCAATCCCAAACATTTTCAACGCGGCTTCATTACAATCCAGGTAGCCTGTATGGTCAAAAAGGATCACCGCGTCGCTCGTGGAATCGTACAAAGTCCGGAATTTGACTTCCGAGTTCTTGATATCCATTTCCGCCTGCTTTCGGTGCGTGATATCCTGAAACGCCCCGTAAACCCTAACGCATACGCCATCCACCATTTCGGCCTTCCCGATCGATCTGACCCACAATTCATTGCCTTTGGCCGTTACCAATTGTAGTTCACTATCCCAGGGCGTTCCATCGGCGAGCCCCGCGGCCACAGCCCTGGTGATCACATCCCTGCTGTATCCTTCTTTATAAAAATGGATGGCCGTATCGGTATTGGGCACATAATCCTGCGGCACTTCGTGGATTTCCTTGGTGGTAGGCGACCAATACAGCTCACCCGTGCGCGGGTACAGCTCCCACCCTCCTACGCGCGCCACACTGTTGGTCTGTTCCTGGATGTCCTTGATCCGCCTGAGTTCCTGGTCTGCCGCTTTGCGGGCGGTAATGTCTCTTTCCACGGCTATGAAATGGGTGCAGTTACCGTAGTCATCGAAAACAGGTGTTACTTTGAGATCAACCCAATAGCTTACCCCGGCCTTGGTATAGCAAAGCACTTCCTCCCGCACAACCTGCTTCTCTTTGCATTGCAGCAAAATCCGGTCGAGGGTATCGGGATCGGTCTCTGGCCCGCGCAGTAAAACCAGCGGGCTCATCCCCTTGACCTCCTTCCGTTCGTAACCGGTGTGTGTTTCGTAGGCCTTGTTAACCCATGTTATATACCCTTTGCTGTCTGTTATAACAATATAATCTGTGGTGTTGGAGGCAACAATGGCCAACTCTTTGAGACGCTCACGGGAGTTTCGCAGCTCCGTAATGTCGTGGCTTGTCAGAATGATCTCCTTGCTCACCGGATCGATATTGGCACTGGTATTGCTCCACGACCACGACCCATCCTTGTGCCTGATCCGGTGTTCCACACCACCCGGCACGGGCACACCGGTTTCCGTGGTAATGCGCAAAGCCTCGAAACAGATATGAAAATCGTCGGGATGGATAAATTCGGTGAACGGCCTCCCAACGGTTTCCTCAACAGTATGCCCGTACATCGACGTCCAACTTGGCGATACATAACTGAAAACGCCCCCGGGAGAGATCGTGAACAGGACATCCTGCATATTGGATACCAGCACAGAGAGGTCTTCCTGCACTTTGAGCTGCTGGGTAATGTCGTAGCCAATGCATAGTATTTCCTCCACCACCCCGTTTTCGTCGGCAATCCCGGTAAATTCCCACTGCGTCGTTTTCACGCCGTCGAGCGTTGAGTACTTGCGCAGGACTACCGGCTGAGGCGTCCCCGGATTCACAAAGCACTGCTCACCGACTTGCAGGCATTTCTCGATATCCTCCGCCACAACGCCCCTGAGCGACGATTGGCCGATGATCGCATTTCGCTCCAGCCCGTAAAATTCGCAGAAATGATCGTTGACATACTTGTAGTTTCCTTCCAGATCGATGCTCGTCACATAAATCGCGTTGCTATTCAGAAACGACTGATACAGCTCTGTACTGGTGATCAATCCCGGTAGGTCGGGCAACAATGTGTCCCGTTGAAAGCCCGACAAAACGAGCCAACCGTGCGGTTCGGCAAATGCGTAAATAGAAGTTACAGCCAACCGTAATCCGTGTACGTTATCGCGAGGGATTCTTACAGTACCGTGGCGCGGTTCGCGGCTTTCGGGAAGGCCCGCGCATACATTCTTTATATGGAATGAAAAGGAAGCATTTTCAAAAAGCGAAGCGGGTATATCGTTACCTTCCTGAAACCCCGGACCGGATGCGATCGTTTGCTGCAATTTCTTGTCAGCCCAGCAATCTTCCGGATTTGAATACTTCCATATGAGTAATCCGTCTGTGGCCGAGTCCTGGATAAAGTCGAAAACACGTTCATCCTTTTGCAGCAGCTTCAAGAGCTCCTTCCTCAGGTCATTCATTTTCAAAAAACTTACAATTAGAAACGTCAGTAGTATCCGTACAATATAGCAGTTATTCAACTATTTTAAGGAGTAAAAACCAGCGCAGGAATTAATTTATCATAATACAAAGCAAATTCTGCGCCGGCATCTTTCACTTTATATTATTTACAAAAAAGGCCCCTTTCCGGACTACGAAAGAAGGGCTTTTTCCTAACACGCTGTTAATCTTTCTTTTTCGGGACCTTCGCTCCTTCTTTACGGGCTTCGGATAAGCCAATGGCGATGGCTTGCTTTTTGGAAGTTACCTTCTTTCCCGAACCGGATTTTAGTTTTCCTTCTTTTTGCTCATGTAAGGCCTCTTCCACCTTTTCACCAGCTTTTTTCGAATATTTAGCCATGATATTATTTTTTAGGTGTTGATGTTTTTTAATTTTCGCACCTGGCCGGCGCGGCTTTTTACTATCAAAATACGTACCAATCCACCGGTTGGCAATTTGAATCCTAAATCCATAAATGATGAAGAAATTACTATTGCTATTTCAAATGTCCATCGCCCTGTGCTCTGCGGGGGTATTGGCTCAAAATGCCGGTTCGATCCTGCTCAAAAACGCCACGGTAATTGACGGGACTGGCTCTGCACCGCGCACGCAAACCGATATCCTGATCACCGGCGGGCTGATCACCGCCATTCAAAAAGGTATTAAAACCGACGGCGCGCGCGAGATCGATTTGAGCGGCAAGACCGTCATGCCTTCGCTCATCTGCGCACACGCACACGTGGGAACGCTCAAAGGAACGACCTCCTCAGCCGACAATTACACCCGCGAAAATCTGCTGCGGCACCTCAAAAAATACGAGGATTATGGCGTGACCGCCGTTTTGGCCATGGGCACAGACCGTCCAATGATATTCAACGGGCTGATCGACTCCACCCAAGCAGGGTTGCTTCCGGGCGCGAGGCTGTATTCCGCAGGCTACGGTTTCAATACGCCCGACCCGAACCCCGGCTCGTGGATGAACCTGTTGCTGCGCCCCAACACGCCCGAAGAGGTGCCGGCAATGATGGAGAAGCTGGCTGCCGTGAAACCTACGGTCGTGAAAATCTGGGTCGATGACCATGGCGGTAATGCACAAAAAATGAAACCGGAAATTTATCAGGCCATTATCCGCGAGGCGCACAAACGCAATATCCGCGTAGCGGCACACCTTTTCTACGTCGAAGACGCCCGCAAGCTCACCGAAGCAGGCATAGACATTATCGCCCACAGCATCCGCGACAAAGAGGTTGACCAGGACCTGCTGACCAAAATGAAGCAGAAAAACGTGACCTATATTCCCACCCTGTCCCTGGACGAATACCAGTTTGTCTACGCCGGCAATCCCGACTGGATCAACGACGCATTTTTCAAAGCCTCGCTCGAACCCGGTGTTTTCGAAATGATCACCGATAAGGCTTATGGAGAAAAAATCAGGAATTCGCCCGATTACCAGCGCAATATGGCCGCATTTAAAACGGCGATGGTCAATTTGAAGAAAATCCATGACGCAGGCATCAAAGTAGCCCTCGGCACCGACTCCGGCGCATTTCCAGTTCGTACCCAGGGATTTACGGAGCATTTGGAAATGGAATTGATGGTCAAAGCCGGTCTTACGCCCGCGCAAGCCATCACCATCAGCACGCGTAATGCGGCCGCGGCGTTGTACATCGATCAGGAAAAAGGTACCCTAGAAAGGGGCAAAAAAGCCGACCTGCTCATCCTCTCTGCCAATCCTTTCGACGACATCCGGAACACAAGAAAGATCGAATCCGTTTGGAAGGAAGGGAAAGAGGTGAGTAAAGGGCCTGTAAAAAACTGACAGCTAAATGGAAAACTCTTTGATGACTAAGCCGACAATATCCAGAACCGCATTTTGGGACGTCGATTTCGACCAAATCGATTTCCAGGAAAAGGACTTATTTGTAATGGAAAAAGTCGCCAATTACGGCACCTGGGACGACTTTATAAAAATAGTCCGGTTTTATGGCGTCAATCGGTTCAAGGAAAGGATCGTTTTTGCTGCCTATCTGAAAAAGGATGTTCTCAATTTCATTTGTGTCGCATTCGACCTCCATATAAACGATTTTAAATGTTACACTCGGAGACAGTCGCGGAACCAACCCTGGAACTTTTGAGGCGACTCCTGGCATTGCCTGAATTGGCTGCCTTTTCCCTTGTAGGCGGAACAAACCTCGCATTACGGCTCGGCCACCGTATTTCGGTGGATATCGACTTGTTCACAACCAGCGCGTTTAATCTGATCGAAGTTAAGGATGCTATCGCCGAAGCATGTCCGAATGCCATCGAACTAAGCGCTCGTAATCAGACATTGTTATATCAAATCAACGGCATAAAAACGGACCTAATCCGACATCAGTATCCAGAAATCTCGGAGGCTGAAAACTTCGATGGCATACGTTTTGCTTCGCTGCCCGATGTCATCGCGATGAAGCTTGGAGCCGTGGCGGGCAGGGGTGCAAAAAAAGACTTTTGGGATGTACACGCGCTTTTAAAGCATTTTAGTGTGAAAGAAATGATTCACTTTTATGTGCTCAAATATCCTTCAAGTGATCCCGCCCAAGTTGTACGGTCACTTGTGTACTTCGAGGACGCCGATCCTCAACAGGATCCCATTGATTTGTTAAACATCACCTGGTTGGAAGTAAAGGAAAACCTGCGGGATCATATCAGGGATTACACGCGGAGCATTTTGGAATAACCTTAACACACTGCAAACCATGAACATCACACAACCCCGCACATACCAGTTCGAGGACGATGGCAGCATTCCCAACAGCAAATATCCGCTGCTCGTTTACCATGGCGCTTTCACGGGCAATGGCCAGGAAGGCGCGGCCTGGCTTGAAAAGCGCTTTGCTGAGAACAATTGGACTAATTCGTGGCGAAATGGCGTATTTCCCTATCACCATTACCATAGCATCACCCATGAAGTCCTGGGCGTATACGCGGGCAGCGCATTGCTGCATATGGGCGGCGAGCGTGGTGACAAGCTGCACGTGACAGCAGGCGATGTGCTGGTAATACCTGCCGGGGTCGGCCATAAGAAACTGGAAGCATCGGCGGATTTCGCCGTAGTAGGCGCTTATCCCGATGGCCGCGACTATGACATTCTCCGCGGTGAGCCCGGTGACCGGCCACGTGCGTTGGAAAATATCAGTAAGGTTCCCATTCCACTCTTTGACCCGATTTGGGGCGTCGAGAAAGGTTTATCCAAAATATGGCGCTAGATTTGATGCGCAAAAACACTCCTGGTGATGAACATTAAATTCAAAAGACTCGACCATATTATGCTCTGTATCCCGCCGGGCACCGAGCAGCAGGCGCGGGAATTTTATGGCGGGGTATTGGGCCTTGAAGAACTTACTGACCTGGGCTACCCACTGCCTCACGGCGCAATATGGTACCAAATCGGCGATATCCAGTTACATATCCGGGCCGAAGACGTGCACGCTATTTCGCAGCGTCATCCGGCATTTGAGGTGGACAATCTGGAAGAAGCCAGGGCATTGCTTGAAAAGCACAGCATTACCATTAAAAACGATAGCAAAATCCCCGACCGCAACCGCTTCTCTTTCCGCGACCCATTTGGAAACCGCATTGAACTGATCGAAATGATCGCATAAAAGCAGGGGCGAACCATTGGTATCGCCCCTGCATGATTACAACCGGTTTTTCGATACTAGGTCGAAATGTCGGTGTACGGATTACTGATCGTCACAACTTCCTGGTTGATGAACTGGATCAGGTTCTCATTCAAGCGCTCCTTATGTGTGACGAACAGGCCATGCGGCGCACTTTCGTACACAATATATTCGGCTCCCGGCAGCATTTGGGACGTACGCTCGCTGCTTACATGAACGGGCACCGTCTTATCATCCTCTCCGTGAATAATGAGCACAGGTACATCCAGCAGCGATATTTCGTTGCGAAAATCGGTAGCACTGAAACTGCGGATACACTGCGTAGTAGCACGCCCTGAACCCTGCAAAGCCAGCATACTGTGCCATTGCAGCAGTTCGTCGCTAACGGCATTGTTCAGAAATGCATTTCCATAAAAATCTTTGGCAAAGCCGGCCAGAAACTTCGGCCGGTCGTCTTCTATATCTTTCACAAATCCATCAAACAGGTCCTGCGGCACGCCGTCGGGATTGTCGTCGGTTTTGAGCATATAAGGAAGCACGGTACTGATCAGGACGGCTTTCGAAACTTTGCCGCTGCCATATTTGCTCAGGTAGCGCACTACTTCACCTCCTCCCATCGAAAATCCGACGAGGGTCACATCCTCCAAACCCAGCGAATCGATCACCGATTTAAGGTCTGCGGCCAGCGTGTCGTAGTCGTAGCCGCTCCACGGCTTGTCCGATTTGCCAAAGCCCCGTCGGTCGTAGCCAATGCAGCTAATCCCGTGTTTGGGCAAAACATTGAACTGGTACTCCCACATTTCATGGCTAAGCGGCCAGCCGGAAACGAACACGACGGGTTTGCCCTGCCCGACTTCTTGTACAAAGAGCTTTACCGGCTCCGCGTTAATGCCCGTTTTTGATTCTATAAATCCCATGATGTTTCGTTTTTAGGTTTTGATTAATACAAAACTGAAACCACACCCTGATCAAGACCTGTGCCAGGTGATGGTCATTGAAAACAAAATGCTTTGGGCTATTCCGGCATTGTCCCTATTGGAGTGGCCATTGGGGATGTATATGAACACCGGGGAGGAAGGTCAGCAGCCGAGTGATGGCAGATTAAATACCGACTTATTTAGTTAACGAAAACTGAAAAAGCAGTAAATGGAAAAAGTAATCCTAAATTTGCAGTCACTTTCGACGCAGAAGACGTTCACTTGATGTTAAAGTTTGTTTACGGTTTTTTAATTGCTATTGTCATTCTTGCGGGGATTACCGAGGTTGTATTAAGGGTAAAATATGGCTTTTGTAATTCGCCGCTCTACGTATCGGATCCTGATTTTGAATATATATATGCGCCTAACCAGGACGTAAAACGGTTCGGTCAGGTGCTGCGTACCAACAGCCTCTCCATGCGCAACGAGGAAGTGCTGCCTACCGACAGCCTCGTTATATTGCTCATTGGAGATTCGGTTGTCAATGGCGGGAGCCTCACCGACCAGGATAGCATTGCCTCCACCCTGCTCGAAAAACGTTTTTTAAAGGATTTCAACAAACGCGTGCGCGTGCTGAACATCTCCGCCGGATCGTGGGGGCCGGACAATATCGCCGCTTACCTGAAAAAATACGGAACTTTCAAGGCCAAACTGATTTGCCTGGTGACGAGCAGCCACGATGCCCACGACATTATGTCCCACCAGAGCCCGGTGGGTGTCGATCCCGGATGGCCCGACAAACAATATAAAGTAGCGCTCTATGAACTTTGGGACCGGTACCGCTGGATGTTCTTTTATTTCCTGGATACCCTTTTCCTGACGCCGGAAGCGGAGAAAAAGGAAGAGCATATTGCCATTGTGAAGCCCGACGTGACCGACAGCGCGCACGTCGCAGCCGACGCCAAAGCGGTTGAGGACACCGTGGAAGCCAAGAAGCTTAACGAGGCGGGTATCCGCAAGCCGGGCCTGATATTCAATCCGGGGTATGAGCAGCTTTATGAAATCGCCAAACAGCAGAATATCCCGATGTTTATTTACTTGCACCCCGAAATTTCCGAGATCGATCTCGGCCATTTCAATGACCAGGGTCAGGAGATCATCGCATTTGCCAAAGAAAAGAACATCAGGTTGATCGACGAGTTCCAGTTCGGTGTTTCGAAGGCACGCTACCGGAAGATGGACGTCGTGCATTTCAACAGCGACGGGCAGGTTTTCCTGGCCGACAATCTGTACCCATTGTTTCAGGAATACCTTAACCTTCGGAAATGATGCGTGTAATGATTGTTCACAACCAATTATGGGCGCATTACAAATCAAAGCTTTTCAGTGAGATCCACCTCGCTATGAAGCGGGCCAATCCCGCCGACGAGTTGCTTGTTGCGCAGATCGCATTGTACGAGGCGAGCCGGAAAGTCATGCAAAATGACGATACGATCATTTACGATTACCCTTATAAGGTCCTTTTCGAGCGCAGCCTCGACCAGGTAAGCTTCGGCGAACGGCGTAAAGCGCTTTTCAGGGTATTTAATGAGTACCAGCCCGACGTCCTTAATATCACAGGCTATTTCGACTGGGCACAGGTGCTGCTCACGTTTTTTGCACGTGCAAAAGGCGTGAAAGTGGTGATTTCTTCGGAGTCGTCTTCGGCAGACCATAACCGTTCCGGCTGGAAGGAAGCAATCAAGAAAGTAATCGTGGGCCGCGCCCATGCTTTTTTTTGCTTTGGCAAAACATCGGCCGAATACCTGGAAAGTCTCGGCGTCGCGAAAAGCGCTATCAGAGTGCGTAATGCGGCGGTAATCGATGAGCAGGTGGTCCGCCAGCGGTACGATGAGGCAAAAAAAGGGCTTGATACGGCTGCCAGGGCCATTTCGAGGAAATTTATCTACGTGGGGAGACTCGCACCGGAAAAAAATCTGGATATGCTAATCCGCGCATTTGCTGATACTGTGAAACAAACCGGCGCCGGCTGGCAGCTGCTTTTAGTAGGAGGCGGCCCCGAAAAGGAGATTCTGGAAAAGCTGGTAAACGACCTGGGCATTACCGGCAAGGTCATTTTCGCAGGGGGATTTCCCTGGTACCAGGTGCCGGGCTGGCTGGCGCAAAGCGATGTGCTGGTGTTACCCAGCAAGTCGGAGCCATGGGGGTTGGTAGTGAATGAGGCGATGGTGTGCGGGATGCCCGTCATCGTGTCTGATACCTGCGGATGCACCGACGATCTGGTGCGGAATGGCGTGAACGGATTTACATTTAATCACACTCAGCAAGCCGATCTGGAAAAGCATCTAACGTTTTTCATCCAAAACCCCGGCCGTATTACCGGAATGGGGCAGGAATCTTTGAAATTGATCGCTCCATTCGCGTCCGGCCCGGTGGCCGCGCAAATGGCCGAAACGTACCGCGACCTGGCCACCCGATGACAGGAAGCATAACGAACACAACTATACATTAAAACCCAAGCATGCGAATACTGAATATTTGTGCATATACATGGGCGATCGGAGGCCCGGCCCGCATTATCTACGACCACACCACCGAGGTCGTCAAGCAAGGCCACCAGGTCGATATCCTGAGCCCGATGACCCCCGGCGAGAAAATGTACCCCGTGCCCGAGGGGGCGCGCCTGATCGCGGTCGCGCGTACGACGCCCGTGAGCAACTTTTACCGGGAGTTCTCCGTCGAATTGTACAAATACCTGAAAAAGCACATCCACGAGTACGACGTCGTACATATGCACGGAATCTGGCATTTCGGTAGCCTGGCGCCGTTCCTGATCCCCTCAAAGGCGGTTAAAGTCATCACTATCCACGGCCTGCTCGACAAATGGGCGGTCGCGCATAGTAAATGGAAGAAGGACCTGGTGACTTTGTTATACCAAAAAAGGCTGCTTGGTAAAGCCGATCTGATCCAGATCAATAACACCGACGAGGAAGAGGACGTGATCCGCTACCTGGGTTACCGCCCGAAAAATATGGTGATCGTGCCCAACGGAATGAAACTCGACGAGTATAACCGGGCTAATCTACCCGCCAAAGGTATTTTCAGGGCCAAACACGGCATTTCGCCCGACCAGCAGATGGTGCTGTTCCTGGCAAGATTGAATATTAAAAAGGGCCTCGACCTGCTGTTGCCCGCATTTCAAAAGGTTCACGAACAACTACCGAATGCACAGTTGATACTGGCCGGCCCCGACGACGGCTATCAAGCCGAAACCGAAGAGTTCATCCGCAAGCATAACCTCGAAGGCCGCATTAAACTGGTGGGAATGCTGACAGACACGATCAAAAAAGAGGCATTGGCCGACGCGGATCTGTTCGTTTCCCCCTCCTATTCCGAAGGTTTTTCGATCGCAGTGCTGGAAGCGATGACCTCGGGCGTGCCCGCACTCGTGTCCGACCGCGTAGGCTTTGGCGACTACATTGCACGCTACGATGCAGCTTACCTGACCCCGCTGACCAGCGATGGCGTTGCGAATGGGCTTCTTAAAATATTACAAGACAAGCCTTACGCGGAAGACATCGCAAATCGAGCTTACAGGATGGTAACCGAAAATTTCGACATTCGTGTGGTTGCCAACCAGTTATTGGAAGAATACAAGAAAGTTCAAAAAAAGTAACTACATTTACCCCCGAATGTAACCGCTGACAGGCACCCAGATACAGGTCTGTTTTAATCCGAATATGATCGATTTATCCGTCATCATTTTAACGCACAACGAATCCAAGCACATCGGCCGGTGCATTCAAAGCCTGTTACAGGTTACCGATAAAATTTTCATCGTCGATTCGTTTTCCACCGACGATACCGTCGCGATTGCCGAAGGCCTTGGCGCTACCGTGGTGCAAAATCCCTGGGTTTCCTATGCTTTCCAGTTCAATTTCGGCATCCGGAACAACCCTTTCCAGACTCAATGGCTCATGCGCATGGATGCGGACGAGTACATTACGCCGGAGCTTGCCCAGGAACTAAACAACTCGCTCTCGCAAGTGCCGGAGAATGTTTCGGGACTTTACGTGAAACGCAGGGTGATTTTCATGGAAAAATGGATCCGCCGTGGCGGGTACTACCCGATCTGGCTCCTGCGCGTGTGGCGGCGTGGGCTGGGGATTTGTGAGGAACTGTGGATGGACGAACATATCAAACTCAGCAGCGGCACCACCGCTCAATTGCAGCACGATATCGTCGATCATACGCTCAACAACCTCACCTGGTGGACGCAGAAGCATAACAATTACGCAATCCGGGAGGTCATAGACCTATTGAACATTAAATATAACTTTGATAACAAGGAAACTGTCGAACCGAGCTTCTGGGGTACTCAGGAACAACGTACGCGTTTCCTGAAAATCAAGTATGCTAATATGCCGCTGTTTACGAGGCCATTTATCTACTTTACATACAGGTATTTTGTCAAATTAGGTTTCCTGGATGGAACAAAGGGGCTCATATGGCACGTTTTACAGGGGTTTTGGTACCGCTTCCTGGTGGATGCCAAGATTTACGAAGTGTATCACCGGGTAGGACGCGACAAGGAAGCTATTATATCACATTTCAGGACGGAATATGGAAAAGACCTCAGAAACCCAAACCAATCTGTCCGTTTATAACAACGATTGGTACAATCCGGGCGGTTATCCGAAGCTGGTGATCTGGTATTTACTGAACCGGCTGTTCATCCATACACACATTCCCTACCCGTCTGCATTCAAGGTGGCGCTGCTGCGGCTGTTCGGCGCGAAGATCGGCAAAGGAGTGGTGATCAAGCCCAAAGTGAATGTGAAATACCCGTGGTTTCTGCAGATAGGCGACCACGTATGGATCGGCGAAAATGTGTGGATCGACAACCTCACATTGGTGACTATTGAATCAAATGCGTGCCTGTCGCAGGGAGCGATGCTTCTGACGGGCAACCATAATTACAGAAAAAGCACTTTTGACCTGATTGTGAAGCCCATAACGCTTGGCGCAGGCTCATGGATCGGCGCGCAGGCGACGGTCTGCCCGGGGGTAAATGTTGGCTCACACGCGCTGCTGACTGTCGGATCGGTGGCCACAAGCCATATGGAGCCTTATGGAATTTACCAGGGAAACCCTGCGAAATATATTAAAACAAGAACAATAACCAGTTGAAAGTAAGCATACTTACAGTTGTATATAACGGCGCGGCGACGATTCGCCACAGCATTGAATCGGTTCTCGGACAGGACTACCCGGACATCGAGTACATTATCGTGGATGGAAACTCCAAGGATGGTACCCAAGACATTGTGCGGTCGTACGGTGACAAAATCGCCCGTTTTTTGAGTGAACCCGATGCCGGTATCTATGATGCCATGAACAAAGGCATACAATTAGCAACCGGTGACGTGATAGGGATCCTGAATGCCGACGATTTTTACGCATACCCGTCGGTAGTCAGCGATGTGGCGGAGGTGCTGGCATCCAGCAACGCCGACGCTTCCTATGGCGATCTGGAATATATTGATGCGAATGATGCAACGCTAGTACGCAGAAAATGGGTCTCTGGTGCATACAAGGTTGGCGCGTTTTTGAATGGATGGATGCCGCCACACCCTACTTTTTTCGTCAGAAAAGAGGTCTACAACACACACGGGCACTTCCGCCTCGATTTGGGAAGCGCAGCAGATTACGAACTGATGCTTCGCTTTGTACATCGCGAAAACATCAGGCTTGCTTACTTACCCAAAGTCCTCGTGAAAATGCGGGCCGGCGGGGTTAGCAACAGCACACTCAAGAACCGTATCGCGGCCAACCAGAACGACCGGCTGGCCTGGAAAATCAACAATTTGAAACCCCGGTTTTATACTTTGTGGTTAAAACCTTTGAGAAAAATTATACAATTTATTTAGGGTCCGGAAGTCAACTTAAGTACCTTAAACCAGATAGTAAATATTTTGATATTCAGGCATTTGCATATTTAATTTATTGGTTTATATTTCGACATTTGATTTGGATTTTTCAATCCGCCCTCAACGCACTTCCTAATTTTGACAAGCTCATGGAACTACAACTACCTCTGCAAATATTGACCGAAGGAAACGTCAATACGCTTGTCCACCACGACATTTATCAATGCCTTCTCTCATTTTTGATCGGATGCTTTCTTTCGATCATTTCGATACCCATCATCATTAACCTCTCCAACCTGCTGCATTTGACTGCAAAGCCGGGTTTCAGAAGTTCACATGAGACGGAAACGCCTACTTTGGGCGGTATTGCCATATTCGCAGCCACGCTGATCGCCTACTTCCTGTGGCCGCATTCAGAGAACATCCTCGATTCGAACCTGATCAGCCTGGCCATGACCGGTGTGATCATCCTTTTCTTCCTCGGAATTAAGGACGACATTCTCGCGGTAGACCCGACCAAGAAGCTCATTATCCAGATTTTCGCGTCGCTGATCCTCGTCGCGATGGGCAACTTCAAAGTCGATAACTTCTACGGCATCTTCGGCATTCACGGCGTTTCGGATTTCATCAGCATTCCACTTACCGTTTTCATATTCATCGCGATTATCAACGCGATCAATCTCATCGACGGGATCGATGGCCTGGCGGGCGGTATCAGCCTCATCGCCGGCCTCGGGTTCGGGATATGGTTCATCGCCAACGACCATTTCTCTTTCGGCTGCCTTGCATTTGCGATGTCGGGGTCATTGCTCGGTTTCCTTCGCTTCAATTTTTCCAAAACCAGCAAGATTTTCATGGGCGATACCGGATCGCTGATCGTCGGCTATCTGCTTTCGATCTTCGCGGTGGAATTCCTCTCGCTGAATGTAGGTTATCTGCACGATCCTAACGCCTATTTCAACGCGCCGATCATCGTCATGGTGCTCCTGATTGTACCGATCTTCGATACCCTGCGCGTTTTCATTGTCCGAATTTTCAAAGGTGGCTCGCCATTCGTGGCCGACCGCAACCACATGCACCATATTCTGATCGACAACGGTCTGAACCACTTCTGGGCATCGTTCACACTCTGGATGGTGACGATCGTGAATACCGCATTGTTTTTCACATTCCACGGCGACATTACCAATACTGCTTCGCTGTACATTTACATCGGAATGTTCGGATTGTACATGGTGTTTGCCTATTTTCTCAAAAAACGCATTGCTTCTGTGAAAGAGCGTAAAAAATTGGTCAATAGCCCATCATTAGCCGACGACGACCTCTCTACTTTCCAATAAATAGTGTAACCGCGCGTCTCAAAAAACCATGATGAAATTCTCACGAATACCTTCTGAGAATTCATTGCGGTGAACCGATTGTTTGTACCTTGCACGAAACATCGTCAACTAGGTATGAACAAAAAGATTAGAAAAGAAGACGCGCTATACTACCATTCCAAGGGTAGGCCAGGAAAAATACAGGTTATCCCCACCAAAGAAACGAGTACCCAACGCGACCTTTCGCTTGCCTATTCGCCCGGCGTGGCAGAGCCCTGCCTGGAAATCGCGGATAATGTAGAAAATGCGTATCAATACACCGCCAAGGGCAATTTGGTAGCTGTTATCAGCAACGGGACCGCCGTACTTGGTTTGGGTGATATCGGACCGGAAGCTTCCAAACCCGTCATGGAAGGTAAAGGGCTGCTCTTCAAAATATATGCGGATATCGACGTTTTTGACATAGAACTCAACACCAAGGATGTGGACGAGTTTGTCAGAACGGTCAAAATCCTCGAACCTACTTTCGGAGGCGTCAACCTCGAAGACATAAAGGCCCCTGAGTGTTTTGATATTGAAGCCCGACTTAAAAAAGAGCTCAATATCCCCGTCATGCACGACGACCAGCACGGAACGGCAATCATCAGTGCCGCGGCTATGCTGAATGCATTGGTGCTCGTCGACAAAAAGATCGAAGACATCCGCGTAGTGGTGTCCGGTGCCGGCGCTTCCGCGGTATCGTGTACGAAACTGTACCTCGCATTGGGTGCTAGTCCAAAGAACATCGCGATGTTCGACACCAAAGGCCACATCCACAATGGCCGGACGGATTTGTCGGATATGAAAAAGCAATTCGCTACCGACAAAGCATATGGATCGCTGGAAGAAGCGATGGTAGGCGCCGACCTGTTCCTGGGACTTTCGACGGCTGATATCGTTTCGAAGGAAATGGTGAAATCCATGGCAAAAGATCCGATCGTACTGGCAATGGCTAACCCGAATCCTGAAATCCCTTATCCGGACGCCGTAGCAGCACGCGAAGACGTGATTATGGCCACCGGCCGTTCCGATTATCCGAACCAGGTGAACAACGTCCTCGGCTTCCCATACATATTCAGGGGAGCGCTCGACGTACGCGCGACGGAAATCAACGAGGAAATGAAACTCGCAGCGGTACATGCATTGGCCGATCTTGCCAAGAAACCGGTGCCTGACATCGTCAACCTCGCTTACAATGAGACAAATATCGTTTTTGGTAAAAATTATATTATCCCAAAACCGGTGGATCCTCGCCTGCTCACAACCGTAGCACCCGCTGTGGCGAAAGCAGCCATTGAAACCGGCGTGGCTCGAAAGGTAATCACTGATTGGGACGCTTACGAGCAGGAGCTTTCGAGCCGTCTGGGGCGCAACGAGCAGATTTCGCGCGTGATCCTCAACAAAGCGAAGCTCGCTCCTAAAAAGGTCGTTTTTGCAGATGCGGAGAACATCCAGGTACTGCGTGCGGCCCAGCAGGTGCGCGACGAGGGTATCGCAACGCCCATCCTGCTCGGTAACAAGGAAACCATTCAGCATTTGATCCGCGAAAGCAAGCTCGACCTGGCCGATGTGTCGATCATCGACCCACGTGCTCCGGAAAGCGATCCGATGATTGAAAAGTATGCAGCAAAACTGTTCGAAAAACGGCAGAGAAAAGGCCTCACACCGATTGAAGCACGTCGCACGATGTATTTCAAAAGCTATTTCGGCTCGATGATGGTCGAGACTGGCGAAGCGGATGCATTCATATCCGGTCTGACCAGAACTTACCCCGACACGATCCGCCCTGCGCTGCAAGTGATCGGCAAACAGGAAGGCGTCAACAAAGTGGCCGGTATGTACATTTTGCTCACACCGAAAGGCCCGTTGTTCTTCTCCGACACGACCGTTAACCTCGATCCGACCGTCGATGATATCGTGGAAATTACCGAGCTGACCGCCAAAGCCGTGGAGCGCTTCAATATCCAGCCGCGCATTGCATTGGTGACCTATGCCAACTACGGCAGCGCCAAAGGTGCCGACGCCGAAAAAATGCGGGATGCGACCGCGATCCTGAAAAAACGCAACCCATCGATGATCGTGGAAGGCGAATTACAGGCGCACCTCGCATTCAATACCACATTATTGAAGGAAAATCACCCGTTCAGCGACCTTGTCGACGGCGGCGCGAATACCTTGATATTCCCTAACCTTTCGGCCAGCAACATCGCTTACAACCTGCTGAAAGAAGCTGCGGAACTCGAAACCATCGGACCAATCCTTCTCGGCCTCAAAAAGCCGGTACACGTGTTGCAATTGGGTAGCTCGGTACGGGAGATCGTAAACATGGTGGCGATTGCCGTTGTGGAAGCACAGATGAAAGGGAAATAGACGGCCGATTTTTTTAAAATGACCGCCGACCACTGACCGCTGACGGCCGATTTCAAGAAGACAGAATCGGCGGTCTATGGTCGGCGGTCAATCATCATTTACCCCTCAACTTCACAAATGAAGGGTCGTAAAGCTTCGAATGGATCTGCTTCAACTTGGTCTCAGGGAACTTGATCACCTTGCGATCATAAGTCATCAAACCATTGGTTTCCACTTCCACGTCCGTAGTCTGCGTGTAAACCGCTGCTGAAAGGCCTTTTTTGATCAAAGGCTCGAAGCGGTCGATGAACGTCGCGTAACGGTTGTAGAGCTCCTCCTGATTTTTGAAGCTCTGATAACCCCAGTTATCTTTCTGCTGCCAAACGTGCTGGTCCACCGGCAAGCCAAGGCCACCAAATTCTCCCAAAACGATGATTTGCTTCTGACCGAACAGATCCGGACGCGGCATTACAGGCGCCGGATAGTTGTGTAAATCGATGATATGCCCTACCGGCTCGAAGTTACCGCCGCTGGCGCTGTTTACGAGACGCGAGGGATCGTATTGCATGGTCCAATTAGTGATTTCGGCTGTCTTAAACTGCCCCCATGCTTCATTGAACGGCACCCAAACGACGATCGATGGGAAGAAACGGTTGGCATCCATAATTGCCTTCCATTCTGTTTTGTAAATGTTCTCAGATTCCGGCGTACGCTTTTTGTCGGTTTCGTTACCTGTAATGCCCGGGCGCATTTCCCAGTTGTTACCCAGGTCGCCGCTCGGCATATCCTGCCATACAAGCATTCCAAGCTCATCGCAATAGCGGTACCATCTGGCAGGTTCCACTTTCACGTGCTTGCGGATCATATTAAAGCCCATTTCCTTCGTTTTCAGGATATCGAACTTCAATGCCTCGTCAGTAGGCGCTGTGTAAAGGCCGTCAGGCCACCAGCCTTGGTCGAGCGGACCGTATTGGAACAAGAACTTGTTATTCAGGGTCATGCGCTGAATGCCGTTTTCGTCCACCTGCACGCCGATTTTACGCATGGCAGCGTAGCTTTTCACCTCATCGACCGGCTTTCCGTTGCGGGTAAGCGTTACGGTCAGATTGTAAAGGTTAGGTGCATCCGGTGACCAGAGTTTCGCATCACTGATATTCAGTATAGCAGGCTGGTTAGGCGCTACTTCCTGTTCAGCCACTTTATTCACACCATCCCATGCGGTAATTTTCACCTTATCAGCTGCTCCTGCACTGGCAACCGCTGTATTTACGGTAAGCGTCTGCTTATCAATATCGGCGACTGGGGTAACGCTGGTGATATGGCTGGTCGCAACAGTTTCCAGCCAAACCGTCTGCCAGATTCCGGTTACCGGCGTGTACCAGATCCCGTGCGGATTCTTGATTTGCTTACCACGCGGCTGAGGGCCGTCGCTGCTCGGATCCCACACTTTCACGACGATCTCCTGCTGCTTTTTCTTCACGAGCAAGTCGGTGATATCGAAGCTGAACGGATCGTATCCACCCTGGTGGCTTCCGGCGGGTTTACCGTTCACAAATACTTCTGCTTTCCAGTCAACGGCACCGAAATGGATCAGCACACGTTGGTCTTTCAATTTTGGTGCAAAATCGATTAAGCGTTGGTACCAGAGAACGCTATCCTTGCCCACCGTTTTACCTACGCCCGACAATGCGGATTCAACGGCAAACGGGACTAATATCTTACCATCGAAGGCAGAAGGCTTGGTGTCGCCGGCACTTTGGGGAACGATGGCATAGTTCCACAGGCCATTGATATTTTGCCAGTTGGGGCGTGTCATTTGCGGACGGGGGTATTCTGGAAGCGGGTTGGCGGCCACCACTTTTTCCGCCCACGGCGTTACGATCTTGCCTTGCACATACTTCCAGTCAGCAGTTTGCTGCGCATAGGCCGGACCATACAGGCTGCCCAGAAGAACTCCCAGGCTGAGCACTACTTTTTTCATCAGTTTTCGGTTTTTTAAATAAATTTTAATCAGAACTACCAAAAGTAACACCAGAATGTGCTCTACTGCTAAAAAAACGCGCTTTTCGCGCATGCAATACCTACCCCACCCATTATCAGCCCGATAGGGATATAGGATTTTAGTTACTAGATTTGAAATCATCACTCAAATTACTATTTCATGAAAAAGCTTTCCCTTATCCTGCTGATTACCTGCTCTTGCTTTGCTGCATTCGCGCAGGATTTTTCAGACAAGATCACGCTCGTCATACACGGTGGCGCGGGCACCATTACACGCGCAAACATGAGCCCTGAACGCGAAAAGGCCTACCGCGAGGGACTCGACCTGGCATTGCAGAAAGGCTATGAAGTACTCAAAAAGGGCGGTACCAGCGTACAGGCCGTCGAAGCGGCCATTCATGTAATGGAGGATTCTCCGCTTTTCAATGCCGGCAAGGGTGCTGTGTTTACCAACGAAGGCAAAAATGAGCTGGATGCGGCCATTATGGAGGGCAAAACACTGAAAGCAGGTGCGGTAGCCGGCGTTACGACCATCAAAAACCCGATTTCAGCCGCTATCGCGGTCATGGACCAGTCGGTGCATGTGATGATGGCCGGCAAGGGTGCTGAACAATTTGCCAAAGAAAAAGGGCTGGAAATCGTAGATCCATCGTATTTCTATACCGAAGCGCGATACAAAGCATTGGAGCGCGCCAAAGCGCAGGAGAAAACCGAGTTGGACCATAATAGTAGGGAGAATGGAGGAAAGGGAAAAGGCCCTTCCTCCTTAAAAAAAGAGCCTAAGACCGGGTTTCGCTCCGGGGAAGATTTGATTTTCACCGAAGGCAAAAAGTTCGGAACGGTGGGCTGTGTGGCATTGGATAAATATGGCAACCTGGCGGCGGGGACTTCTACCGGCGGCATGACCAACAAGCGGTACGGCCGTATCGGTGACGCGCCGATCATCGGCGCCGGCACTTACGCCAACAATGCAACCTGCGCAGTGTCGGCAACAGGTCATGGCGAGTACTTCATCCGTTCGGTAGTAGCGCACGATGTTTCTGCGTTGATGGAATACAAAGGACTCTCCCTGAAAGATGCTGCCAACGAAGTGGTGATGAAAAAGCTGGTAGAGAGAGGTGGCGAAGGGGGTATTATCGCTGTCGACCGGAACGGCAACGTGGCGATGCCATTCAATAGTGAGGGAATGTACCGCGGCTACATCAAAAGTGACGGCAAACGTGAAATATTGATTTATAAGGACTAGCAGTTTGTTTTCAGGAAGCCATACAAAAACACGTCCTCTGCGCGTTTTGAACATATATACTATGTAACCTCACGGCTTCTTTTTCCTCTATATGAAATCAGTTTACCGCATTCTCTTACTGGTCCTGCTTTCTGCGTACGCCCATGCGTCGCACCTGCGAGGCGGGGAAATCCTGGCAAGGCATCTGTCGGGCCAGACCTATGATATCAGAGTAAAGATTTACCTGGATACCCAAACCGGCCAAAGTGCGGCCGAGGCACTAAATTCCGTTACCATTTGTATGGGCGACGGGGCCGTCAAAGAAGCATCCCGCCTTTCAATGACGGCCATTTCCAAGGGCGTGTCCGTAGGCGAATATCAGCTCAATTACACCTATCCTGCCGCAGGCATTTATCAGATTTCGACGGCCCTTGACACCCGAACGAATCAAATCCTGAACTTACCACAGGCCGGGCTGACCTCGCAGTTCCTGTGGACGGTGATTGACACGCAGTCGGCCAATTCAACGCCGGTACTGCCCGATCTTGAATTTGAAGCGGGTGTTCGCCAGGTTTTTTCCATTGACCTTAAACCAATCATCGCCGACAACGACAGCATGGGCGTGAGGGTAGTGCGGCTGAGCCGGCCCTCACCTGGCACCTGCGGCGTTCGGATGCTCGATCACAGCTACCGGTTCCCGAATGAAGTGAGTGCCACCGGAACATTCAAGGTAGATGCCGCGCAGAAAAAGCTGGTATGGACTGCGCCAGAAGTGGTTGGTAATTACCTTTTTGCCATGGTGGTAACCGAATGGCGCGACGGTATCAAAATTTCCGAAAGTTATCGCGAGGGAATGGTTACCGTGACCGACAGACCCGGAGATACAGTTGAAGTACCGCCCTACGAATCGTCGGAATACGGCGGTGTAATCACTTCAACGCCCGTTGTTTCTTCTTCGGAAGTTTCAATGGCCGTTCAGGCCTACCCGGTTCCTACCGAGAATTTCGTGACGGTTAAAGCGTACAGCAAACAGCGGGATGTCATTCGTTTGCAGCTAATCGATATGAATGGCCGCATTCTGACGGAAATCGCCAGCAAAACGCCAGAAATATCCGTTCAGGAAGTATTTGATATGCGTAACCTCGCGCGAGGCATGTACCTGATCCGCGCAAGCAATACGAAAGACTCCGTGACGCAAAAAGTATTGAGATAATGCGGCCTGCTTGTAATGGTACCCGGCCTGAATATCGTCCTATGGAATATAGTTGTTTTAGGTGAAATGCAATTTCACGTATTACCATAGGTTAATTATTAAATAGAAAAGCGGCAGGTCCTGTGACCTGCCGCTTTCTTCTTGAATGCCCATTTGATAGTAACCTATTCGCGTTCCATTCCCTCGCCCTTCGGCTCCAATGCGGTGATCTTATCCTGAAATAACCTGCTTTTCAGCAGCATTTCCTTGATCATCGACGCATGAGAAAAGGTAATCATATGGCCCGCATTGTATAGGAATATATACTGGGCGCGTTTGCTCTTGATGTGTTTTTTAGCAAAATCGATGTTGGTCGGGTCGGCGATCCAGTCGTTGCCCCCCTGAATCACTGTCGTGGGCACGCTGAGCTGCTCCCAAACCGGCAGCATTTTACGTAACTCGGCGGCGTGACTGTATTTCTCGGCAGTAGCTGCATTAAAAGCCGCAGGCAGGAAAAGCTGCACAAAACTCATCCTCCCCCATTTGGAGAACCAAAAGAACCGCTCCGTTTCGGGGTCGATTACCGGTGATACCATAATAAGTTCTTTCACCTTGTCGGGCGCCAGCGAGGTTAGCCTGGCGGCAATGGGAGCACCGTAGGACCTGCCCAGGATGATCACTTTCTGGTCACTTTTATTGAGCGAAAGCACGGGAAGCAATGCATTGGCCTGAGTTTCGATCGAGGTCACATAACGCCGTTTTTTGAGCCGGGACTTGCCATAGCCTACCCTATCGACCGAAACAATATGAAAGTGCTTTTGCAGGTCCTCATCGTCCATCAGATTCATGTAACCCCATAGCGATCCGGGGGCACCATGAATGAGCAGCAGCATCGGAAGCGTATCGGGCCCCATGCTGGCCAGCGAGAGAGAAAGTGTGTCGTTCTTGATGAAGATTTCCTTCGGCTTGACCTTCTTATCAGCATAATGCCTCCGCACTTCCTTGGCTGAAATAATGTACCGCGAAAAGCAGGAGCTCAGTGAAACGGATAAGGAAAGGAACAGGATAGCCGAACGAAGTAATTTAAAACTTAACATACGCCGTAAAGAATCTTGCCTTATTTCCTAAATTCACAGGATATTTCAATATACGATTTTATCGGGAGAAAAAACTGATAAATGGCCTTTTTAAAAAAGAAGATGCCACTCTCAAAATTTTTCGGTGCATTTCGTTGTTTGATACTCAAAAGCAATGCCAGCAATGGTTTAACGGTATAGGTTAACCTCTATTTTAATGACAGCCACCCAGCAAGCACTTTTCTTTGAGCGCCTGTCCGCGCAGAACGAAAAATACCGGTACAAGCTGCCTTCAAGGCAGGACGCCGGGAAATTTATCCAGAACCTGATCAATTTCCTCTTCCCGATCAGCAAGGATTGCCCGAGCTGCCCGGCCAAGGATTTGGCTATGAAATATGCCGATTTGCGCCACGATCTGGACTGCATGCTGCAACCGCTCTTGCCTCAGCTAGAACGCGATACAGAGGAAATACTGGACGAAGTGTTTACACAAATCCCCGGTATTTATGAGGCGCTGCTCACCGATGCCAAATCCATTACCGACAACGATCCGGCTTCGGTAAGCATCGAGGAGGTGATTTCGGTGTACCCTGGGTTTATGGCCATTGCTACCTACCGCTTTGCGCATTCTTTTGCCAAGAGCGGCATCCCATTGCTCCCACGTATGCTCACGGAGTTTGCGCACAGCCAGACGGGCATCGACATTCACCCGAACGCGACCATAGGCCATTCGTTCTTCATCGACCACGGCACAGGGGTTGTGATCGGTGAAACGACCCATATTGGCAATAATGTGAAGCTCTATCAGGGTGTTACGCTCGGCGCGACGCACGTTTCGAAGTCGCTCGCATCACACAAGCGGCACCCTACAATTGAAGATAATGTGGTGGTGTATGCCAATGCGACTATCCTGGGAGGTGAAACCGTGATCGGCCATGACTCGATCATCGGCGGAAATGCCTGGCTAACGAAAAGCGTACCTCCATATTCACTGGTTTATCACCAAAGTAAAATAGAGATACGCCAACATTCTTCGCCTTCTGTTACATAATGCTCCGGATGAATCTCCGGATGCCTTCCATATACACGGGCTCCGCCTGTGGAAATGCGTAACGAGGCTGGGTGGTCATGGTAATGCTGATAAACCCGAAGGTAAGGCACCACCACTCATAATATGTTTTGGTAACGAGCTCCCCCGACTTCGGGCGAAGACTTGCGATCATTTCCCAAACGGGATTGTCCTTGATGCTCATCGCCTGCGAATAGGCTTTCTTCGAATCGCAATAGGCCCCTTCGAGATTGAACATTACCTGGAAAACTTCCGGGTTCTCGACCGCAAAATGCCAGATTGTCTGCGCAACCTCCACAAGCTGTTTCTGGGGATTGCTGAAATGCCCTTTTATTTTCACAAACTCCGTCTGCAAATAGTCGAAACCTTCCATTCTGATGGCTTCCAGGAGCTTGTCTTTACTTTCAAAATACTCGTAGAGAATAGGCGGGCTGTATTCAATCACATCAGCAATTTTGCGAATCGAAACAGCCGTCCAGCCATCCTCGCGGGCTATATCCTTGGCTGTCTTCACGATGTCTGAGCGTACCTGTATTCTAAGCCGCTCTCTTCGCTCTACTATTCCCATGCTTAAAAATGTCTTTTAGGATTGATTCAGAATGATATGTTTTCAAATATAATGATATACCCCTTACACTTCAAGACCATGCAAGCGGTGACAACGAAAAAAGTCCTTCGAAATTTCTTTACCTTTTCTACAAATGCCGTCCATTAAATCTGACAGCCGATTCAGAAATTTAATGCTGATAAAATTTTTTTAAGCCGTTGGAAAGCTTATATTTCTGAACGTCGCGAGGGCCCGTTTCGCTCAATTTTCTCCACTAACCGGTAATTTGCTTCCTGCGCGCGCAGTTTCCCCCGTGCATCGTCGGCAATGCGCAAATTGTTCTGATACAGATCCAGCCTCACCGATTTCTGGTTGTCATTCATGTAGTTCCTCAGTACAGTCCGCATTTGATTTTTCAATGTTTCGTCCAGAATCGGGAAGCAAATGTCTATCCGCCGGTGCAAATTCCGGTGTGTCCAGTCGCAGGATGTGACGTAAATCTCGTCGTTCCCACGGTTGCCAAAATGGAATATCCGTGTGTTTTCAATATACCGGTCGACATGCCTGCTCACCACGATGTTGTCGCTGATAGACGGCAGGCCGGAGATCAGCCCGCAGCTCTCGCTTACGATCACATGCACGGGTACGCCCGCCTGACCAGCCTGATAAAGCTTATCGATCAGGATGTGGTCCTGCAACTGGTTGATTTTAATGGTAATAAACGATTTGAGCCCGGCATTACAATTGGCGATCTCGCGGTCCATCAGGTCGAGCAGCCGCTTTTGAAGGTTGAACTGCGTGACCTGTAAAGTATTGAATGGAAGGTATTTGTACTTCTTTGGCTCATCCTGCGTAGATAAGTACCCGAAAAGCAGTTCCAGCTCATTGGTCAGTTCACGATGTGAGGTAAGCAGCGCGTGATCGACGATCTCACGGCTGGTCAGCCGGTAGAAACCGCCGGTACCGAGAAATGCGTAACGCTCCCACCCTTTGTGCACCTTGCGCTTCACCAGCGCCATTTTCGCATGTACTTTCAGGCCAGGCACGCTCAGCAGGATCTTCACCCCTGCATCGCGCATCTTTTTCGACCATTGCAGGTTCTCCTGGATATCCAGTTTGGTATTCAGTTCCACATATGTCGTGACACGCTTCCCGTTTTTGGAGGCGCTGATCAACGAGTTCAGTATAAATGAATTAGGACTAATCTTATACAGCGAAACATGGATCTCGCGCACGTGAGGGTCCACAGCTGCCTCATTGAAAAACCGCACAATCGGTTCGTAGGACTGGTAGGGCAAATGCAGCATCTGATCGGCCCGTTGAATGGCCTCGAAAACCGACTTCGTTTCCTCGAACTCAGGATTCTGAACCGGCCGCTGATAGGGATAGTCGAGCCGCCTGGATAGTACCGGAAATTTGGCAAGATCCTGCATGAACAGGTAATCACCGCGTTCATGGAAGTCGTTCATCGGGATCGAGACCTTTCCTACCAGATATTCCCTGACGTACAGCGGCATTCCCGATTCATAGAAGTACTGGGATGGCTGCACAAAATTGCGCTTTTCAAGCTGTTTCAGAATACGTTGTGCAACCTGCATCGGGTATTCGTCCTCGATCGTCAGCTCGGTCTCCCTTTCGACCCTTAATGCATAGCTTTCCAGGATATTATAGCCCGGAAACAGCACCGGCAGGTTTTCGCGGATCACATCCTCCAAAAATGCTACGTGGCGCTTTCCCTCCCACTCGGGCAGTTCCAGAAAACGACCGTAAGGCTCGGTTGGCACATTCACCGACGCATACCAATCTTCTTCGGCATCTTCCCGGTGCTGCATGCGCACGATCAGGTATAATTGCTTGGATTCAAAAGCCGGTGTTTTAAGCGTGCGGCGGCTGTCGAGGAACACCGGCTGCAAATAGCGAAACAGCTTATCGAGAAAAAAACGCCTCACAAATGCGGCATGTTCGGACACGAATGCTTCGCGGTAATACAGATGCACGCCCTGTTCGAGCAGTGTGGGCAGGATCCCGGATATCAGAATATCGTTGAATTCACGGAGCTGGTTTTCAACCGTTTCATATACGTGTTCGAGCAGCGACTCGGGAAAAATATTCAGTTTGGAACGGATGTCGTTGCTGACCTCCCCCATTGCGAGCAGGTTTGGGATGCGTACGCGGTAGAATTCCTTCGTCTGGTAGGCGTAAATGCCCAGAAATCGCAACCGCTCCCTTACCGGTACCGTTTCGTCATTTGCTTCCAGCAGCAACCTGTAATTGTTCGAAAGCCAACTGAGATTGGTATCAAAGTAAGGATAGGCAACGTCGATCATTGAGTGTGGTGTAAAAGATCCAAAATTTGGTACAATATAAATACATTTGGCGGGTAAGGGTATAACTTTGCGATACAAAAACCACCGTTGTCAGCTAAGCTTACGAAGCTATATCCTCAATTAAAATTATCATTAAATCACTATGCGTTATCAATTATTAGGCCGCTCGGGTTTACGGGTATCGGAAGTTTGCCTTGGAGCTATGACGTTCGGAAAAGAATGGGGCTGGGGAGCGGACAAGCATGAAAGCTTTAAGATTTTCGAGGCCTTCGCCAACGCAGGCGGCAATTTTATCGACACCGCGAACCGGTATACCGAGGGCACCTCGGAAAAATATGTGGGCGAATTCATCGAAAGCGACCGCGACCACTGGGTACTAGCCACCAAATTCACGCTCAAAGACCGTAACGACGATCTGAATTTCGCCGGTAACCACCGTAAAAACATGATGCGCTCGGTAACATCAAGCCTCAAACGCCTCAATACCGAGTACATTGATCTCCTGTGGGTTCATATGTGGGACAACACCACACCTGCCGAAGAAGTAATGCGTGGCCTGGACGACCTGGTCACACGCGGGCTCGTGCATTACATCGGTATTTCCGATACACCGGCCTGGATTGTCTCGCAAGCCAACACCATTGCCGATTTCCGCGGCTGGAACGCCTTTGCGGCCATTCAGTTCGAATACTCTCTCCTGCAACGTACGCCCGAGCGCGACCTGCTGCCCATGGCAAAAGCCCTGGACCTTGCCGTAACGCCCTGGGGGGCGATCGGCGGCGGCGCTCTGACGGGCAAGTACCTGCGAGGTGAGTCCGGCCGCGTGCCCGACCATAGCACCCGCAGAAGTGACCACAGCAGCCTTATTGCCCAAACAGTGGTGGACGTTGCAGCAGAACTTGGCGTAACTCCGGCGCAAGTGGCAATCAACTGGACGCGTCATCGCGATCAGGTCATGATCCCGATCATCGGCGCCTCCAAAGAGAGCCAGCTTGTGGATTCCCTCGGCTGCCTCGACTTCCGCCTCCCGGAGGAAGCCCTGCAAAAACTACATGAGGTTAGTAAAATTGAACTGGGCTTCCCGCACGAATTCCTGAAATCCGACGGAGTAAAAGAAGAAGCATTTGGCGGACTGTACGAAAGCCTTGATAATCATAGAGGGTAGAGTGTACTTCGGCGATCGGCCGTCGGCTTTCGGCTTCCGAATAGTTTAAAGCCGACGGCCGATTGCCGATAGCCGAAGTTTATTTACTTCCCCCACTGCTCCGGCGCAACTCTCCATTCGGCGAGGCTTTCAAGTTGCGAAGCGTCGATGTAATTATGCTCCAATGCAACCTCGATCAATGCGTTGTAATTGCTGATCGTGTCAAGCTGTACACTTTTAGCGGTGAAATTGTCGGTTGCAACCTGGAAACCGTAGGTAAATATCGCCACCATCCCGGCGACTTCAATACCGGCTTCGCGGAGCGCGTCAACCGTTTTCAGCGAGCTTCCACCGGTCGAGATCAGGTCTTCTACGATCACCACCGACTGTCCTTTTTCCAATCTGCCTTCGATCTGGTTGCCCATTCCGTGCTTTTTAGGCTCAGGACGTACGTACGCGAAGGGCAATTCAAGCAGGTCGGCTACCAATGCACCCTGCGCAATACCGCCGGTTGCAACGCCTACCACCGCCTGCGCGTTAGGATATTTCGCACGGATCAGCTCAGCCAGCGCCTTTTTGATAAAGGTGCGGGTATCAGGGTACGACAATGCCACGCGGTTGTCACAATAAATCGGTGAAAACCAGCCTGAACTCCATTGGAACGGCTTTGCGGGACTGAGTTTGATGGCCTGCGCTTCCAATAGCAGCTCGGCGATTCGTTTGGTAATATCCAGATCGTTCGACATTATTAATCTTCGGATTCTTCCTGTTTATTATGGTTGGTTACTAAAAGCTTATCTATGCGGCTGCGATCCATATCGATGACCTCGAATTCGAAATGCCTCCAATTGAACTTCTCGCCGGTTTGGGGAATGTTTTCCAGAACGTGCAGCACAAAACCACCGAGTGTATTAAAGCCCACCAGCTCCCGGCGCTCGGCTTCCTGGATACTGATATTGAAATACTGAATAAAATCGTCGAATGGTAGCTGTGCATCGATGAGGTAGCTACCGTCCTCGCGCTTCACGATTTCCGATGCCTCCTCGATATCCTCGGAAATGTCGCCCACCAATGCATCCATAATATCATGCATGGTCACCACACCGAGCGTACCGCCGTATTCGTCCACGATAATGCCGTAATACACGCGCTGCTCCTTGAACTTTTCGAGCGCCTGGTAAGCCCGGTTACTTTCCGGCAGGTAAACCGGATCGCGCACAATAGCATTCAAATGCGCCATTTGTACTTCGAGATCAGTTGCAATCAGATCTTTAACGTATACCAACCCCACCACGTCGTCGACATTACCCCGGCAAACCGGGTAAATGGAGTGGCGCGCGTCGAGGATCTTAGCTTTGTTCTCTTCGACGGTATCTTCCAGGTCGAGCCAGACGATTTCCTGCCGGTTGGTCATCAGCGAGGTCACCTTGCGGTCGCCGAGCTGGAACACATTATGCACGATTTCCTGCTCGATCTCCTCGAATACGCCGCCCGAAGTCCCTTCCTGGATCAGGCTTTTGATTTCCTCCTCGGTCACCGCATTCTCACTTTGTTTGATATTCAAAACACGGATGATCAAGTCACTGGAAAAACCCAGCAAAGCGATGAACGGCGCGGTTACCTTTGAAAGCAGGTTCATTGGCGTGGCCATTACCTTTGAAATCGCTTCGGGGTTGGACATCCCGATGCGTTTAGGCACCAGCTCACCCAGCACAAGCGACAAATAGGTAATCACCACCAGTACTGTACCCACGGCGAGCGAATGTGCGTAAGGCACCAGCGCAGGTACGCGGGAAATTATTTGCTCAAAATCGGCGGTAATATTGTCGCCACTGTACATACCGGTCAGCAAACCGATGAGCGTAATGCCGATCTGAACGGTGGAAAGAAATTTGGTAGGTGAATTCGCGAGGTTTAATGCTGCTTTCGCGCTCGAATCGCCATTCTTGGCTGCTGCTTCCAGTCGCGATTTTCGGGAAGAAACCAGTGCTATCTCAGACATGGAAAAAAGGCCATTGAGCAGCACCAGCAGTAGAATTATAAGGAGTTCCAAGAACTGTTTAGTTGTTACAAATACAAATTTATCAATAATAATCTCTGCCTAAACTAAACTCTTTACTTAATTTTGCGATCCATTCACGTACCCATTCCAAAATGATCATTTTTTTCGACGACCGTCCAGTCAGAATTGTACGGACCAATCAGTTGTCTGCCGCCGAAACATCGCGTTTTGAACATATCGTAGATCTCAGGCTGGAAAAGTTGCAGAGAAGCATGCTGACAGGTCACGTCCTGTTCCTGAATTCCACTACTACCAGCGCGATTCAGGTGATCCAGATGCTCGAAAAGGAATTTCCGAAAGACATGCTTTCGATCACGATGGCTACCCGTGAAAAATCGGAGGTTGAGGACAAAATCAAGGCACAGTACAAGGTGATCAAGGCCGCAGGCGGCGTGGTGGTGAAAGATGGCAAATGGCTCTTCATGTACCGCCGCAAAATGTGGGATTTACCGAAAGGCAAGCTCGACAAAGGCGAAAATTCCAAAGTGGCCGCTATCCGCGAAATCGAAGAGGAAACCGGTGTAAAAGCCTTGATCCGCGACAAAATATGTACTACCTGGCATACCTACACGCTGAATAACAGCCGCATCCTGAAACGCACGAAATGGTACCTGCTCGATTGTCTCGACGATTCTCAAATGAGCCCGCAAGCCGAAGAGCAGATCGAGAAGCTGGATTGGTACGAGCCTTCGGATGTAAAACCGTTGCTCATACAATCATACAGCTCGATCCGCTACGTGGTCGACAGCCTGAATAAGATCCACAACCTGAAAGAATCCTGAAACCGCGCTCAGGGCACTCAGATGTTCTGCTCAGCCTTTTTCAGTTCGGATAATGAATAGGGAAGAAAATTGTCCACGGCCTGTCCGTAGCGGTGCAGGTCGCGGATAATGCTCGAACTGATCGGTGCCAGACTGGGCGATGTGATCAGAAAGACGGTCTCGATCTCTTCGTATAAATACCGGTTTACCTGTGAAATGCCGTTCTCATATTCAAAATCGGTCGTGTTCCGCAGTCCCCTCAACAGAAACCTCGCGCCCAGCTCCCGGGCAGTATGGGCCGTCAGGTCGTCGTAGGTAATCACTTTCACATTCGGCTCAGAAGAGAACGTCTTTTCGATCATCTCCTTCATCACTTCCAGCGGGAAATAACGCTTTTTGGTAGCATTGTTACCGATCCCTATAACGACCTCATCAAACAGCCTCAGCCCGCGCAGGACAATATCCTCATGCCCTTTGGTGAACGGATCGAAAGATCCCGGAAATAATGCGATACGAGTCATAGGAGGCGTTTTAGGAGGAAATGAGATAAGTATTGAACAATCCGAAATACCGGTGACCGGGTACCTCCGCACATTGCGGGCTGTATTTCAGCGTTGTCGGCCGGGTACCCATATGCAAGTTCGGGAAAAACCTTGAAAGCTCCTGGTAAGATTCCGACGTCGGCGCGATTTCTCCGTAGCAAAGCACCTTGATTTCCTCCGGCAGGATATTCAGCTGGCTCAATGTGAACAGGATAATGTAAGCAAGCTCCTGAACCTGAGCATATTTAAAGCGGTTGCAAAGCAGCAACTGCTGGCTTTCGCTCACCACCAGGGTGAAATGGTCTTTTTCAAAATACAACGACATCATGCGCATTTCCTGGTGCTCCACATGGTTCACCAGGGAGCCTATCGCCAGCGCGCTCGTAAGATGATAGAATGTGACCGTCGACGAGCTGAAATGGTTCACAACCCAGTCATACCAAAGCTCCTGAACGCTGAAAACGTTCTGCGCGTGCACAAGCGGCAAATCATGCCAAAGCACTTTTTCATGCTTCGAAACCGGGTTGCCCAATGCAAAAGAAAGGTATTCGTAGGCCGATTCAGGTTGGAACAAAACATTCGGCACCAGCGTGAAAGCATGCGAATTCACTGTCACTCGGACATTGTTCCAGTTATTGGACGACCAGGACAGGTGTCCACTGAAAATCCGTTTCAGCCGTTCGAAAATTTCCGTGGGCGTGAGCGCATTCTCAAAAAAATAGTCTTCCAGCCAGATGCATTCCATATTCTCGTCCCTCACGATGCAAAAGCGGATACGTCGCTCGTCGAGCTCGATACAGAGCGTACAAAGCGGAATACTGGCCGCATCGAAGGAATTATCTCCTACCAACAGCGTCGGAATAACTTCTATTAACTGGTTTTCAGAATTTGCCACGTCGTTAGGTGGTGTTGTTTAATGTTTATGCCGGTGTTAGTTTCCGGAAATATACTTGTTGAGTTCAAAAATTCCTGCCAGCGAGCCTGCGATATTTAGGATGCGGTGCCGCTGCTCCGGTTTGAAAGTGGTGATTTCTTCCCAGCTCAAAAAACGGACCTCACGGATAATCTGCCCGTCTGCTGCCAGCTCCGGGTCGAAACCCGACATCAGGGTTCCCTCAAAGGATTTGATTTCAAAAAACAGCTCAACCGCGTGCAGCGGGTCTGCAATATGCTCATTGACAAATAGCAACTCTCCAACCACGACGTCCAGGCCCGTTTCTTCGCGGAACTCACGGACCAGTGCGTGCGCTGCTGTTTCGCCGAAATAGACGCCACCGCCGGGAGGCGCCCAAAATACGCCGGCGGGTCCATAGAGCGCCTGGTTCACAAGCAGAATGCGGCCCTCGTGCACGCAGATCCCGCACACGCGCACACGCACGGAGCCTCCGTAAATAGTCCCTATGTCTGCATTTAGCGCTTGCAAAACCTGTTTTTTGAACGGGCAAAGATAACCATCCGACCAGAATAGGCAAGACATAATTCTACCTCCCCGCTTCCGGCAGGGCGGTTACGGGCGGTAAAATGGCTATTCTGCCTGAAAACGAAAGAAGGATCAGGAGTACGGACTTCCGGAAATATAGCTTTCGAGCGTATTAATATGCTCTTTCTGCTCGTGTATGATCGCGGAAACGATGTCGTTGATCGAAATAATGCCTACCAGCTGGCCGTCGCGGTTCACAGGCAAGTGGCGGATGTGCTTGTCCGACATAATCTGCATACATTGCTCGATCTTCTCGTCCGTCTCCACGGTAATCACCTTGCTGGTCATTACATCGCGGATCAGCGTGTCCCTCGAACCGCGCCCCTGCAAAATCACTTTGCGTGCATAGTCGCGCTCGGAAAAGATGCCGATCAATTCATTATCTTCAAGTACCAAAACTGCCCCAATGTTCTTCTCGGCCATGAGTTCCAGAGCCTCAAACACTGTGTTGTCCTGCGTAACCGACCAAATCGCATTGACAGGCTTGTTGCCCATTACATGTTGTACCAGCATAGATGTTTAGGTTTGGGGATTTTCAGATAAGGGAGTCTAATATATGGATTTGACCTAATAAAGTCCAATAAAATATGAGTATTATTTTGTTAAAAAATCGGTTTTTGATAATCGAAATCCTTGCGTTAGATTCGTTCCATGGACACCGACAAACTTTTGCCTTCCCAATTACTGCGCAGACAATTCCCTTTCAGGCCCACTGACGGTCAGCTTCGTTTCTTCGAGAAGACCAATGATTTTCTGATTGAAGAGAAGGGCCTTGAACGTTACAGGGACTGTTTTTTGCTCAAAGGTTACGCGGGAACCGGTAAAACGACGATCATCAGCACGCTCATTAAGGTGTTGAAACACTTCGGCTATAAGTCGGTGCTGCTGGCACCCACAGGCCGGGCGGCAAAGGTGATGTCGGGCTACTCCGAAAAGATCGCGCTTACGATCCACAAGAAGATCTACAAGCAGACAGCCGATGCGTTTTCAGGCACATTAACTTTCCAGCGCCAGAAAAATTACCACGACAACACCCTGTTCATCGTCGACGAGGCTTCGATGATCACCGACGACGCGGATTTCGGAAGCCGCAGCCTGCTGGCCGACCTGGTGGAATTTGTATTTGAAAACCCTGGCAACAAGCTGATGCTCGTCGGCGACACTGCCCAGCTACCTCCCGTCGGAAAAGAACTGAGCCCCGCACTGGACGGTGATTACCTGGAAAGGACATTCTATATGTCTGTTTTCCAAGAAGAATTAAAGGAGGTCATGCGCCAGGACGAGCAGTCCGGCATTCTTTTCAATGCTACCCAGTTGCGCAACCAACTCGGTGCCGAGGCGGCCGATATTCATATTACTACCCGTTCCTACCGCGATGTTTTCAAAATGACGGGCGAGAAATTGGAGGAGGGACTGCGATATGCTTACGATAAATATGGTACTGAGAACTCGATTATTCTGACCCGATCCAACAAAGCGGCCGTTCAGTACAATGAATACATTCGCAGGGTCATTAACTTTTCGGAAGACGAGCTCGATGCCGGTGACCGGCTGATGGTCGTAAGAAACAATTACAATATCCTCGATGAAGACTCCCCCGCCGGCTTCATCGCCAACGGCGATTTTGTGGAGCTTCTGAAAATCCGCAAAACCCAGGAAATGCACGGCTTCCGGTTCGCCGACGTGACATTAAGGCTGACTGACTACGAAAAGCAACCCGAGTTCGACGCGAAGATTTTCCTGGATACGCTACATTCACCGTCGGCATCGATGTCCGCGGAAGACAATAAGAAGCTCTACGAGAGCGTCCAGCAGGACTATTTTTATATCAAATCCAAAAAAGACCGCGTCGAAGCATTGCGAAAAGATCCGTATCTGAATGCATTGCAGGTAAAGTTCGCCTACGCGCTCACATGTCACAAGGCGCAGGGCGGCCAGTGGAGCGCGGTTTTTATCGATCAGGGATATTTACCCGAGGAGCAAATCAACGCCGAGTTCGTCAGGTGGCTTTATACGGCCATTACCCGCGCCACCGACGAGGTTTTCCTGATGAATTTCCACCAGCAATTTTTCAAATAACCGCTATCAGGCAGGCACCGAAGCGCGTTGCAGGCGGTCGTTGATGGCCAGGCCCAGCCCACTGGAAGGCACCAATTCCGCTTTGATTTCCGAAACGGGCAATGCATCCAGCTCCCGCAGGTATGCGAAAAGGTTATGCGCAGCTTCTTTCAAATCACGATTCGGGCTGAGCAAACGCTGGTATTTCCTGTCGGCTCCTTCGAGGTATTTATCAAACATCAGGTATCCCGTTTCCGCGTCACCAGGCACGATCTCATCCCTTCTGTACAAATGCAGCGGCTTTCGGGGGGCATAATGGCTTTTGAGCATGCCCGGCGCCTTAGGATCGGAGGTGGAATGCGGCATCAGCGCGACCGGCCCGATCAGCGACTCGATTTCATTGATATCGAGCCCGCCCAGCCGGTACACGATCGTTTCATCGTTCTCGAAACCCAAAATCGTGGATTCAATCCCAACTTCACATTCGCCGCCGTCGAGAATATAAGGAATGCGGTCACCGAGTTGCTGCGCTACATGCTCGGGTTTGGTCGGGCTGATGTAGCCAAAGGGGTTGGCGCTTGGCGCTGCAAGCGGGAAGCTGAGCTGGCTCAGCAGTTCGAGTGTAAGCGGATGATTGGGAATCCGTACCGCCACTGTATCGAGCCCCGAAGTCACCAGATCGGGTACAATATCCTTTTTAGGTAAGAGCAAAGTCAGCGGCCCGGGCCAGAAGCGGCTAGCCAGCACACGCGCCTTTTCGGGGATGTCCGACACGTAAATAGCCGCTTTCTCGATGGAATCAGTATGGATAATGAGTGGGTCGAACGCGGGCCGGTTCTTTGCTTCGAAAATAGAAAGTACCGCTTTTTCGTTCAATGCATTGCCCGCCAGCCCGTAAACGGTTTCGGTAGGAATGGCTACTAATTCGCCTTTTATCAGAAATTCTTTTGCGACGCGAAGGTCGCTGCCGGTAACTGCCAAAATATAATTCTGTTTTTAGAATACAAAAATACGGCGGCGCGGAAGAAATCCGAATATCCGCATTTAGATTGTTTTTAAATAACTCTGGAATGTCGGAAACTTGGCGCTGCGTTACCTGATACGTGTTTATATTTATTGGTTAAATAGTACTATCTAAACAACCCTTTACTATGTTTCAAATCAAAGAACAACCTACCGTTTTCGACGTCGCGATCATCGGCTCGGGTGCGGGAGGCGGAATGGCAGCTTATCAACTTGCCAAAGCGGGTGCCAAGGTGGCTCTTTTGGAAGCAGGTGGGTATTTCGACCCTGCCGATCCAAAATACATTACTCAGCTGAAATGGCCTTACGAATCGCCACGTCGTGGCGCAAGTACCCACCGCCCTTTCGGTGATTTCGATGCAGCCTGGGGTGGATGGGAAATCGAGGGAGAACCCTATACACACAAAAACGGAACGCAATTTGACTGGTTCAGGTCCCGTATGCTCGGAGGCCGTACCAACCACTGGGGACGTATTTCCCTTCGTTTCGGCCCGAAAGACTTCAAACGTAAGAGCATCGACGGCCTTGGCGACGACTGGCCGATCAGCTACGACGATGTAAAACCTTATTATGATCAGGTAGACAAGCTGATCGGCGTTTTCGGGACCGTAGAGGGCCTTGATAACGAACCGGACGGCATTTTCCTTCCTCCGCCGAAGCCACGCCTGCACGAGCTTTTCCTCAAACAGGCAGGTAAAAAGGCGAACATTCCTGTGATCCCGTCACGTCTTTCGATCCTTACCAAGCCTATCAATGACCAGCGCGGCGTTTGTTTCTATTGCAGCCAGTGCTCACGCGCGTGCCAGGCCTATGCGGATTTCTCATCATCGTCGGTATTGTGTATTCCTGCGATTAAAACCGGTAACGTAACCTTGATCAACAATGCGATGTGCCGCGAGGTGTTGACCGACCCTTCAACAGGACTGGCAACCGGCGTTTCGTACATTGACCGTGAGAAACTCACCGAGCATACCATCAAAGCGAAAGTGGTGGTACTCGCCGCTTCGGCCGCAGAATCTTCACGCTTGTTGCTGAACTCGAAATCGGCCCGTCACCAGAATGGTCTGGCGAATTCCAGCGGCGTGGTAGGTCGTTACCTCCACGACTCAACGGGTGCTTCACGCGGCGCATTCCTACCCCACCTGATGGACCGCAAGCGTTACAACGAGGACGGTGTAGGCGGTATGCACGTGTACACTCCTTGGTGGCTCGACAACAAAAAACTCGACTTCCCGCGTGGTTACCACATCGAGTACGGCGGCGGGATGGGAATGCCGAGCTACGGGTTCGGTTCAGGTATCGAAAACCTGAATGGTAAGTATCCGACCAAAGCGGGTGTGATGAAAGAGGCGGGAGGTTACGGTGCGTCACTGAAAGAGGATTACCGCCGTTTCTATGGTGCAAACATCGGTATGGCAGGACGCGGTGAAGCGGTGCCCGATTATAACAACTACTGCGAAATCGACCCGAATGTGGTGGATAAATTCGGTATTCCGGTACTGCGTTTCCATTACAAATGGTCCGATTACGAAATCAAACAGGCGAAACACATGCATGATACTTTCGAAGAGATCATCCATGCACTGGGAGGTGTAGCGAACGGTACCAAGCCGGGCGCGGATACCAACTACGGGCTGGCGGCTCCAGGACGGATCATCCACGAAGTAGGAACCGTGCGTATGGGTGACGATCCGAAAACGTCGGCGTTGAACAAGTTCTCACAGGCTCACGACGCTAAAAACGTATTTGTAGTCGACGGTGGTTCGTTCGTGTCGCAGGCTGATAAAAACCCGACCTGGACGATTCTCGCGCTCTCGATGCGTGCTTCGGAGTACATTATCAATCAGGTTAAACAGAAAAATATCTAACATTTGAACCCTGTTCAAATCATAAGCATATGAAACGCAGAGATTCATTAAAGTCATTAACCCTGAGCTCGTTGGGGTTAGCCGCATTGAGCCCCCAGGTGGCCCTTGCCGAACAGCGGGACCTCGAAACGCAAACCCCGCCGGAAACCCCGCTTAAAATTCCGGGAGGAAGAACAAAGGAGGAGGCCATTCGCGATGCCAAAATTGCGAAAGAGAAATTTCTGACAATGGCCGAACTAGCGACGATCAAAGTTTTGGTGGACATTATCATTCCGGCCGACGCCACTTCGGCCAGCGCGTCCCAGGCAGGTGTGGTGGAGTTTATCGACTTCATCGTGAAAGACATGCCGCAACATCAGACGCCATTGCGCGGAGGTTTGAGATGGCTCGAAAGAGAGTCGATCAGCCGTTTCGGCAAAGGATTTACATTAGCCACCAAGGCGCAGCAGATCCAGATCATCGACGATATCGCCTATCCTCAAAAAGCGAAGCCAATCCACAGCCAGGGTGTTGCATTCTTCAATATGATGCGCAACCTGACAGCTTCCGGCTTTTACACTTCCAAAATCGGTATCGCTGATCTTGGCTACAAAGGCAACACGCCGAATGTCTGGGAAGGTGTTCCCGAAGATGTGTTGAAGCAATATGGTTTGAGCTACGATTAAGCACTTTGTTTTCATACCAAACAAAACAGCCCCGTTTCTATTGAAGCGGGGCTGTTTTGTTATAAGCCCGATTTATCTCAGCAGGCAAATTAGTGGCCTTTCTAATATTATTTTAGGCGCTGGTCGCAAGATGGTATCTTAAAGTTACTAGTTTAGCAATCAATTAACTTACACATCGCCGACCCACTAAATGAAAAAACTTTATCTGCTAATTTCAATTTGCTTTTTTTCTCAATACGCCAATGCTCAATCCTGCGACGTCTCCGATTTCACAAGCCAGCAACAGCTTGATAATTTCAAGATTCAAAATCCCGGGTGCAAGACAATTTTAGGAAGTGTGACGATTACTGGCGCCGACATTACAAATTTGAACGGACTCTCTAATATAACCCGTGTTATTGGCGATGTGACGATAGTTAACAATCCAACACTTCCAAACATGAATGGGTTGGGCGCGTTGACGGACATAAATGGTCGTCTTACGATCAATAACAACTCCCTCCTTTCAAATGTTGACGGACTCGGTGCCCTCACCAACATTTACGATGGGATTGATATAGATGGGAATCAATCGCTTACAGATCTCTCGGGCTTACAATCCCTTTCATATGTAGGGAGTTATCTCAGGGTCGTTTATAATCCGGTCCTAACAAGTGTTGAAGTATTTAATAAAATCACTTCCGTCACCTATTTCTTATCAGTGGGTGCTAATCCAAAGTTGGAAAGTTTATCAGGTCTTCGTAACATCACCACCGCCAGCTCAATTTCGATAGCCTTGAATGACAAGTTACCGAACCTCGACGGTCTGAACTCACTGACAAATACAACAGGCTATCTCTACATTGGCTACAATCCGCTGCTGACTAATTTGCAGGGCCTCAGCAGACTAAAAAGCATCGGTGACTATTTAAACATCACCAATAACAATGCCCTTACATCGCTAACCGGCCTGGACAGCCTCGAACGGGCGGGGCAAGTCCAGATTCAGAACAACACGAACCTATCCGAATGCGCAATCCGCCCCATTTGCTTAATCCTGAAAGCAAATTCAACACCTTTCAACGTGACTTCAAATGCACCGGGCTGTAATTCCTTAGGTGAATTAGCAACCGAATGCGCTACATTACCCGTCGAGCTGGTTAGTTTTTCAGGTGAAAGTAAAATAGAGGGGAATGTACTCAAATGGGTAACAGCCTCTGAAATCAACAACAAAGGCTTTGAGATAGAAAAGAGTTCAAATAGCAAGTTGTTCCAAAAAATTGGCTTTGTGGAGGGTAATACGGATAGCTGGCAAGCATTAAACTATTCATTTACCGACCCGGCTCCGCATTCATTAACTTACTACCGCCTCAAACAGATTGACTGGGATGGAACTTCCACCTATTCTAAAATAATCGTTGTACAGAGCAAGGAGCAGGTTGTCGCGGTATATCCGAACCCCTCTCGCGGCCATCTGACTATCCGTGCTCAAAATCAGAACCAGCCGTATAGCATTAAAAACGGGCAAGGCGTTACGGTCATGGCATCTTCCGTGCTTCCGGAAAAGGAGATATCAACTGAATCATTACAGGACGGAATCTACTTTCTCACTGTCGGCTCCGAAGTATTTAAGATTTTAGTAGCTAATGACTAGAAAACTTCTGGATTCGATTCATTTATTTTGCACACTTTAAAACAAAATCCGCATTCGGCCACATGCAATTATCCGATAATATAAAGGATTCATATTCAAACCAATATGATGAAAATTCCGTAAAATGGCGTAACACAGGGGCTCGTTACAAAGCGCTTAACATCGTGGAGCTCTCCAAATCGATCCGGTTCAAAAATGTGCTGGAAGTAGGCGCTGGTGAGGGAAGCATTCTAAGCTGGCTATCCCAATGGAATTTTTGCGACGATCTGAATTGCATTGAAATTTCCGAAAGCGGCATTGAGCTGATCAAATCCAAGAATATCAAGAACCTCAAAAGTATTCTCCTCTTTGACGGATACAAAATTCCCTATCCTGACAATCATTTTGACCTGGTCATCTGCTCCCACGTATTGGAGCATGTGGAGCACGAGCGGATACTGTTGAGAGAAATTAAGCGGGTATCGAAGCACCAGATTTTTGAGGTACCGATAGACTTCTCCTTTTACGTGGACAGGAAATTGGACCACTTTCTCTCTTACGGCCACATTAACATTTACACGCCGTCACTGTTCAGGTTTTTATTGAAGTCCGAAAACTTTGAAGTGATCAGGGATATCAACTACCTGTATGACGATGAAGTGTTGCAGCTCATGTTTAAAAAGAAAAACTCCGCCTACTACATCACAAAAATCAAGTTTGCGATCCTCAGCATGGTACCTTATCTGCGGGGTATCAAGCCGAGTTCCTACGCGGTTTTGACCCAAAAAACGGAGAAGCAGCTCTCAATCTTTTAGGTTCACCACATACCCTATGTAAAAAGAGAGCCCCGTTTCAAAACCGAAACGGGGCTCTCTTTTTAATGATTTAACCGAAAATCAATACAGTTTCTGACGCTGCTGCTTCACTGTCTCGTCGGTCAGGAACTCGTCGTACGTCATCAACTTGTCGAGGATTCCTTTTGGTCCGATCTCGATAATGCGGTTCGCTACGGTTTCCACGAACTGGTGGTCGTGGGAATAGAACAACAAGCATCCTGTGAAATCGATCAGGCCGTTGTTTAGTGCGGTGATCGATTCGAGGTCGAGGTGGTTGGTAGGGTCATCGAGCACGAGTGCATTGGCGCCCGAGAGCATCGTGCGTGAGAGCATACAGCGTACTTTTTCACCTCCCGAAAGCACTTTCGCCTTTTTCAACGACTCTTCACCGGAGAAAAGCATACGGCCCAGGAAACCGCGGATAAAGCTTTCGTCCTTCTCATCGGAATATTGGCGCAGCCAGTCAACCAGGTTCAAATCCACATCGAAGAACTGTCCCGGGTCTTTCGGGAAATAAGATTTCGTAATGGTAACGCCCCAGGTGAAATCACCTTTATCGGCCTTATCCACTTCACTTACAATATCAAACAATGCGCTGATCGCCAGCACATTCCGGCTCACGAATGCGATTTTATCACCTTTATTGACGGTGAAGCTAATGTTGTCGAACAGCTTGGTACCATCCTCGGCAGTTTTAGAAAGGCCCTCTACGCGCAAAATCTGGTCACCCACCTCACGCTCGGATTTGAATGCGATGTAGGGATACTTCCGGGAAGATGGCTTAATATCATCAACAGTCAGTTTTTCGAGCAATTTGGCGCGGGAAGTAGCTTGTTTTGATTTCGAAGCATTCGCGCTAAAACGGCGGATGAAATCTTCCAATTCCTTGCGCTTGTCTTCCGCCTTCTTGTTGGCATCCTGGCGCTGCTTCAATGCCAGCTGGCTGGACTGGTACCAGAATGAATAGTTACCGGAGAACAACTGAACTTTGCTGAAATCGATGTCCACCACATGCGTACAAACTTCATCGAGGAAGTGACGGTCGTGAGAAACCACGATCACCGTATTTTTGAAATCTGCGAGGAAGTTTTCGAGCCACAATACCGTTTCAACGTCAAGGTTGTTGGTAGGCTCATCGAGCAGGAGCACATCAGGATTACCGAAAAGCGCTTGTGCGAGCAGGACGCGTACTTTATCGTTCGCATTCAAATCGCCCATTAGTGAATGGTGCAGCTCTTCGCCTAAACCGAGACCGCTCAAAAGCTGCGCGGCTTCGGTTTCAGCTTCCCAACCGTTCAAATCCGCAAATTCTGCTTCCAGGTCGGCGGCTTTCTCACCGTCTTCGTCTGTAAAATCCTCTTTCGCGTAAATGGCTTCACGCTCCTTCATTACTTTATAAAGACGCTCGTGGCCGAGGATTACCGTGTCCATCACAGTGTACGCATCGAACTCGAACTGGTCCTGTTTCAGGAACGTCATGCGCTCGCCCGGGTTCATGCTTACATTACCCGTTTGCGGCTCAATTTCGCCTGAAAGAATCTTCAAAAAAGTGGATTTCCCGGCTCCGTTAGCGCCGATCACGCCATAGCAGTTACCAGGGACAAACTTTATATTTACTTCGTCGAACAATACCCTTTTACCGTATCGCAGCGATACGTTCTGAACCGTAATCATCTGTAAATTGATTATTTATGAATGAGACCGCAAAATTACGAAAATCAGGCCGATTTAGCATCCTTGGGCAAACTAAATGCAAACAAAACAGGCCGGTAACAAACCGGCCTGCCTATTAAAATTTGAGATTTCGCACAATCAGGGGATCACACGCAAGGTGTGCGCACCCTTGGCCACGCTGACTTTCGCCCCCTGCTTTTTCAACGCCGGGGTATCGCCCTTGGTCACCGACCAAAATTCCACACCGCCATTGCCGCTGCCGTATTCGAGGTATTCAAACACGGAAACCGCCAGATTCGAGCCGTCTTTATCGAAGGCTACGCTCTGAGGATAGATGCCGTCGAATGGATAGTCCGTAACTTTGGTCAGTGCGCCGGTGTTGGCTACCTTATATAATGATAGCGACGCGCCTGAGCCCGCCCCTGCTTCTGCCCACGGCGAGCCGCTCTTGCCTGCGTTGGCCGTCACGAGCAACGTACCATCAGGGCTCAACGCGAACGAGCCGGTATTCAAACCAACCGGCGCCTGGCCTGCCACTTTGTGCTCAACCGCACCGTCCATCGAGAAGTCGACCACAAATACCTCGCCTTCGCCAGCACCTTTGCCCTGCGGGCCTTTGGCGTCGAGAACGAGGTAATGTTTGCCATCAGCCGTAAATCTACCGAAAGTAGGATCTACGCCCACTTTCACAGGCTTTCCTACCATTTCCACATTTTTGAGCTTTCCGGCCTCGCGGATCACTTTGTACAAACCTACTTCATTGGAATTATCAAGGCTGAACGCGATGAAATCGCCGGACGGGTGCCACGAAATGTCTACAATGCGGTTAGTGCTGTCCAATGCGGATGGCAGGTTCAAAAAACGCGCCGGCTTGCCGTCCGGGCCGGCCTCAATGAACACGAGTTCCTTGCCGGTATCGTTAGTCGCAAGAATCAGCTCGTTCTTGTTGACGTCGATCGAAGTCGGCTTTTTACCAACAGGAAAGCCAAACTTGGCTTTCGGCGCCGCCAGATTGCTGATATCAACTACAAACAGCTTCTCTCCGACCGGAAATTCCTTTGAAATGTCTTTGTATTCCCCTACACCATCCTCCGGTCTGATCCGGTTTTCCAGTACAAATGCAAGCGTCCCGGTCGGCGACACGGCCAGCGTTTTGGAGTATCCCAGCGCTGAATTCGACACCAGCGCACTTCCCAGGCCTTTACTACCCCGTTCTATTGGGAATTTGATGGTAGTAAGCTGGTCTTTTGATGTGTTGTCTCTTAATAGCTTACCATCAACCAATGCGGAAGCTGCCAGATCGGCATCGGACACTACAACCAGACCACGGGCATTGAAGGTGATGGGTGATTGGGCTATCGCAGGGATGCTTCCCAACGCAGCCAAACCAGCAAATAATGCAACTTTCTTCATGGAAAAGAATTTAAGTTTTAGGTGGTTTGAACAATTTGAGCTTACACCAAAAGAACCTTGCAGGAGTGTTTATACCCGTGCAAGGTTCTTTTCAGAATGCGCAATATACAATAAAAAGAAAAACCCCGGCAAGCATTTGCCGGGGTTTCGGGTCACAGGAAGTAAAAATTACGCTGCAACAGCAAGTCCGTTGACGAATTTCGCCAGTTTAGACTTCTGATTGGAAGCTTTCTTCTTGTGGATGATATTTTTCTTTGCCAAACGATCCAACATTGAAGATACAGTTTTGTAAACTTCAACAGCTACTGCCTTATCAGTCGTCTCACGCAATTTCTTGATGTATGAACGGGTAGTCTTGTGCTGGTAACGATTACGCAAACGCTTAGTTTCGTTGGCGCGGATTCTTTTTAAAGCTGATTTATGATTTGCCATTGGTAATGAATATTTTTCTATTTCTCATTTCGGTCTGCAAAAATAGAAATTGCTTCCCAAAACGCCAAATTTCCTTCCAAAATATATTTTAATTAAAATAAACCTACTTCGGCATGCGCTGCACGTCCGAGGCCAGGTACTCTTCGATCCGCGATTCCAGCTCGTTGTAGGGGATATTGCTGTGCAGCTCGCCTTCAACGGCTAACGATATTTTACCGGTCTGTTCCGAAATCACGATCACGATCGCGTCCGTAGCCTCGCTCATACCCATGGCCGCCCGGTGGCGGAAGCCCAATGATGAAGGCACATCCACGCCGTCCGCAACGGGCAACACACATCGTGCCGCTTTTAGCACGCCGTCCACGATGATTACCGCGCCATCATGCAGCTCGCTGTATTGATTGAAAAGCGACACCAGCAACGGCTTGGAAACGCGCGCATCCAGCATTTCACCGGTTTCCACATATTTACCCAGATCATCGCGCTTGTTGAGCACGATCAATGCTCCCGTAAAGTTTGCGGCGATGGTTTTACTCGCGTCGATCACCTCTTTCAGGTTTTTCACCTTAAAGTCGCGCATCGAATTGCCGATAATCTTTTTGAGGAAACCATTGTTGGTATAAATCGTCGATTTGCCGATAATGAGCAGAAAACGCCGGATCTCCTGCTGGAAAATCACGATCAACGCCACAGCACCGACACCCATGAAGTATTGCAGGATAGCTGTAAGCAACCCCAAACCAAGCCCTTTGACCACCAGATAGAAGACGTAAACGAACAAATACCCGAGAAAAACCCTGCTTGCAATACTTCCCCGAACTAGGGTATATACCTGATAAAGAAGAATGGACACTAAAAAAACATCCAGGATATCAGCCCAATTGATGTTCAGAAAACCCACACGCATACGAAAGGTGATATTTTACAGCGACTAAATTACTATTTTAATTCGGATAGTTACCTGCGGCCATCCACAGTTTTACCGCTTCCACGGCAGGTTTCACATCGTGCACACGCAGGATCGACGCTCCGCGCTCCAATGCCAGCGTGTTGAGCACCGTTGTACCATTTAACGCTTCTTCGGGCGAAATATGCAAGGTTTTGTAGATTGTCGTCTTGCGCGAAATGCCCACCAGCACCGGGTACCCTAGCAACTGGAACTGTTTCAGCTCGCGCATCAGCTCAAAATTCTGCGCGATGGTCTTCGCAAATCCGAACCCCGGATCGATGATCAGGTCGGCGACTCCCTTGCTTTGCAACACGGCGACTTTCTGCCTTAAATCTGTGAGAATATCCGGCACGAGGCGTTCGTAGTCGGTCAGACTGTTCATCGTTTGCGGTGTCCCGCGCATGTGCATTAATATGTACGGCACGCGCAGTCGGGCGACGGTCTCGAACATGGCGTCGTCGAGCGTTCCGCCGGCGACATCATTTATAATATGTGCGCCTTTGCGAATGCCCCTTTCGGCTACTTCGGCCCGAAAGGTATCGACAGAAATGATCAGGTTGGGGAAAAATTTAGCTAATGGCTCCACGGCGGATTCGATGCGGTCGCCCTCCTCCTCTGCGCTCACCTCCCGTGCGCCCGGACGTGTGGAGTAACCGCCGATATCGATCATACCAGCGCCTTCCGACAGCATCTGACCGGCCTTTTCGACGATCTCTTCCGTCGCAGCGACCCGGCTTCCTGAGTAAAAAGAGTCGGGCGTGATATTGATAATCCCCATTACCGCGGGCGTAGACAGATCGAGCAGCGTGCCCCGGATATTGAGCGTTTTTTTACTAACTTGCAACATAAATTCTTTTCAAAAACAGGCAAAGGAATGAATATCAAAGCATTCTCTTCCTACCGTCTGAAAGTCTCTAACTCATTTGAAACAGTGAAATCCACAGAATCGGAATATCAGGAAATCATTCAGTATTGCCAAGATCTTTTTACAAAAAAAAACAAGGACTACGGAACATCCTGGCGTATCCTTCGGCTCCCTTCGATTACCGATCAGATCTTCATCAAGGCCCAGCGCATCCGCACCATCCAGGACAAGGGTGTACAGAAAGTCAATGAGGACGTGTCGTCCGAATTCATCGGAATCATCAATTATTGCGTGATGGCGCTGATCCAGATCGCCGCCACAGAGCAAAGTCAGAACATCGACGATTCAGCATTAACAATTCTTTACAATTCTCAGGTGAACGAAGTGAAGGAATTGTTGTTTAATAAAAACCATGACTATGGCGAGGCGTGGCGCGACATGCGTGTAAGCTCCATGACAGACATCATTCTCATGAAACTGCTAAGGATCAAGCAAATCGAAGACAATCAAGGCCTTACACTCGTTTCCGAAGGCGTAAAAGCCGGATACCAGGATATTATCAACTATTCGGTGTTCTGTCTGATTAAATCGAATGCCTTACAGACCAACTAACAAAGACACACCCAAACCGCCGTCCAGTTTGCAATGAAAATCTTTGCCCAGATCTCACGAGTCGTAGTAGGATTATTGTTCATTTTCTCCGGAATCATCAAGCTGAACGACCCGATCGGGACACAGTACAAGCTGGAAGAATATTTCGAGGTCTTCGCGACCGATCTTCCTGCATTGCATGATTTCTTTATGGCTCTGGTGCCGCTGGCGCTGTATTTTTCGGTTTTTCTGTGCACAGCGGAGGTTGTTCTGGGCATCGCATTACTGGTTGCTTACAAGCCGAAAACCATATCCTGGCTGCTGCTGGCGATCATCGTTTTCTTTACATTCCTGACATTCTATTCGGCCTATTTCAACAAAGTGACCGATTGCGGCTGCTTCGGCGCGGCGATTAAGCTCACGCCGTGGACCTCGTTTGGTAAGGATATATTCCTACTGGTGCTAATCCTGGTGATCGTATATTACCGAAAGAAGTTCAAATCCTACCCTACCGGTATTGTTGTTGTTATTTCGACACTGGTTTCTCTCGGTGTGGCCATTTACTCACTTCGCCATTTACCGATCATTGATCTGTTGCCTTATCGTGTAGGCGCGAGCATTCCCGCGCAAATGAAGCCTTCCGAGCCCCTGCGATATCAGTATATATTTGAAAAGGACGGCAAAACACTGGAATATGAGCAATATCCGAGTGATACTACGCTGAAATTCAAAGAAATGGTGGTGCTGAATGAGGACGCGAAACCGAAAATCACGGATTACAAGGTCTGGAATGATGCGGGTGATTTCACGGAAGGAACTTTCCAGGGCAAAAAGCTATTCCTGATCATTAAAAGCCTTACAGACATTAATACCGCCGCATTGCCGGATATCAATAAGCTGATCAATGCTGTGAAAAACAAAGGCGTGGAGCCGGTCATCCTCACTTCCGGAAACAGCGCCGATATCGAGAACTTCCTCTCGCAGCACCAGCTCACTGCGCCGTACTATTATGTAGACGCGACAGTTTTGAAAACCATTTCGCGCTCCAACCCCGGCCTGTGGCTTTTGAAAGACGGCATTGTGAAAGGCAAATGGCATTACAACGACACTCCGACTGCCGAAGAAGTGTTGAGCCTTGTCAAATAATGTGACTGACACCCAATATTAAATGAAGAATGTAATACTCGTCGGGATGATGTCTTCCGGCAAAACTACGCTCGGCAAAAAACTTGCGCGTGCATTGAATTACCAGTTCGTAGACCTTGACAAGCTGATCGAGAAAGACCAGGGCATGGAGATTTCCGCCATTTTTTCGCAGCAAGGGGAAACCTATTTCCGGGAAGTCGAAAGCCGGATTTTGAAGGAAACCTCCACACAAAAAGGTATTGTACTCGCCTCAGGCGGCGGCACGCCCTGTTTTTTCGACAATATGGAGGTGATTAAAAAAATGGGCGTCAGCATTTTCCTGGATGTCCCGGCCGAAGACCTTGCAAGAAGGATCGAAAACCACGGCAAAGACGACCGCCCTATTCTCTCCGGCGCCACCTCGCTGGTCGACACGCTGCAAAACCGCATTACCGACAGGCTGCCCTATTACACACAAGCAGATTTTACACTAAGGGGCGAAATAGACGTCAGTCACTTACTGGAAGTGCTTACGCCTTTGTTATAACTGAAAAAACCTGCGCTAAGCAGGTTTTTTCAGTTATAACCGAGCCAAAAACAGTATCAGAAAAATACTCCGCCTGTCAACATCACATTAACCGGCCTGTTGGTGATCTCTACTGATGCATAGTTGTTCGGGTTGTTCAGATAATAAGGTGTATAAGCAGATTTGTAAGTGGTAAATGTTCCGGTCAAATCCACAAAAAAGCGATCGGTGCGCACGCCGACACCCGCCGAAAACAATAGCTTGCTTCGATCGATGCCGTCCGTCCGGTCAAGATAAGGATCTGCAATGTAAGCGCCACCTATGCGCGCACGGAAAATATTAGCCCTAACCTCCCCGCCCAATCGGAAATTGACGGTATTACGGAACGTGTCTTTGATTTCCGCCTTCGTATCATTCTTGAAGGTGCGGTTACCGTCGGCATCCAGAAAGCTCGTCGTTGCCCGCATGCCGCTATAACCCACATATTCAATTGTAGCGGTCAGGAACCCCTTGTTTTGAAAAAACACCGTACCTCCCAAATTACCACGCATCGGACCAATTAGTGTGTATTCAAAATCATTTGCTGCAATGGGAAGTGAGCTGTATGGTGGTGTAATTAGGTTTCCATTGCCATCTTTCACCTTCCCGCCCACGAAGCCCGCAGCTACGCTTTGGCTGTAAGTTTCCTTAATCGCGCTGATGGTCGGGCTGATCAGCGTTCCACCGATCTGGAACATCGGATTGAACTTGTAAATAGCACCCAGCGAGGCATTGAACCCGTTACCACGAACTGTAAAATCCTCAAACTGATCAATGTAGGTCAGTGAAGGACTGTTGATATAGTCATCGCTAAACCGTGAAGAATAGTCATATTTAATCCTGCTGAACCCGATATTTCCCCCTAGGTAAAATTTATCGTCCAGGTTGCCCGCGTAAGCGAATGTCCATTGCGATGTGGCTCCTTTGGAAGTAAAGTCACCCGACTGATCCACCACGCTTTGCCCGTCGATCGCAGCAAACGGAGGTCCGGAAGCAGTTGTAGGGTTGATCAGGTACATCTGGTAGTAGGCTACCGGAATCGAATTGGCGATCGGATTGCCCGCGGCGTCGTTTTTCAGACCGTCTTCCAGTTCCTTGATAGTGTAGGGAGGGTTCGCGTTGTTGACCGTCTCCAATACATTATCAATATAGGCGCTGTTGTTGTTGCGGCCGCCATACAGGTAACCGTTCTGGAATGATTGCTGGCGGGAAAAAGAAACCCCGAATGACGACCGCTTCCATTTCCGCTGAAATCCCGGCTGGCTCGCAAACACGACCGAAGCCTGCGGAATATTAAACAGACTACTGCTTTGCTTGTCTTCGTTGCCGAGGTAGTTAGCTTTCGTGCCGGCAATCGTCACGGCCGGACTCAACGTAAATTCCGAACGATTATAGAATCCCAAGCCTGCCGGGTTTCCGTAAATAGAGCTGGCGTCAGCGCCAATGGCAGCATGGTTTCCGCCCAGCGCCTGAAAGCGTGCGGATCCGTTCTGGTTGATTTCTGAATAGCGAAGTGCGTCGGTAGCGTATTGTGCGAATGTCGCTGATGAAGTGAGCAGCGAAAAGAGGAGCGCAATTCCTGAGGATGTTTTCGACATGGCGGTTGATACTTATTTCAATACAATTTAAACGAAAACCCTGCAAAATTATGACATCTTGCAGGGTTTGACATGACTATCTCTTTTTCAGGATAGTTGTAAATTATCTTGGACCTCTCGAAGAGCGGCTTGAACTTCCGCCGCCACCGCCGCCACCGCTGGATGGGGCGCTGTAACTTCTTGAAGGGGCGCTATACGACGGCTGGCTATAAGTCCTGGTCGGTGCGCTGTATGATTCGCTTCTCTGGTTCGAATAGCTTCTGCTAGGCGTTCCGTAGTCTTGAGTTCTCGTTGGCGTACTGTATGTTGGTGCGCTGTAAGACGAGGAAGAAGAACCTCTCGAAGAACGCGGAGACGAATAGTAGCTTGCGCCATTGTTGTTTCCACTTTCGGAAGAGTAGTTGCTCGAATTGGCCGAACGCGGACGTGAGTAATACACGTTACCGCCGCCGGCATCCACCACACGTGAACCGTAGGAGGATTCACCGCTGGTTCTTCCGCCATTTGCCACTGCATTACCGCGGCCAGATCTTGGTGATGAATATGTATCGCCCGAGATCACCCGGCCACCATCGCGACTTCCTCTTGTAGCAGTTTCAGAACGGTTACGTGAGGAGTTTACAAAGTTAGAGTTGTAACGCTCGCTGCTGCGGTTCCTGCTTGCATCCACTACGCGCGGGCCGTAAGTTCTGGTATAACCTCTGTCCGAATTGTTGATCACGATCACCGGACGGCTGTAAGCCCATGGTGAATAGCCGTAACCACCGTAGAAGCCATCGTAGTAGCCTCCACCCCAGCCGTACATGCTATTATAACCCCATGGACTATACCCCCACGGGCTGTAAAACGGATCATAACCATAGCTCAGCATGCTTCCGTAGCCCCATGGCGAATAACCCCATGGAGAATATCCCATCATCGATCCGAAGCCGAACCCGAAAGAAGGACGCATTCTGAAACCGCCGTAACCGAAGTTGAGCGACAGGCCTGCATAGCTGCCAGGCCAGTACGAGCCTAAACCACCGTAATAAGGGCTATTAAAATTCGCTGCATTGTAGCCGTCGACAAAGCCGGCATTATAGCCTACATCTGTCGAAACCTGACGTTTTACGGCTCTGGATGAAAGATAATTTTCGTCGTAATAGTCTGCTGTGCCGTTTTCGGAATTGTTACCTGTGTAGGTATAGTCCGGATTGCCCGAACGGGATACTTCCTGATCACCTCCCCGGTCTGCCAATGCGAGGCCTCCGCCGGAGTTTCCCCCGTAGAGATCGTCATAGCCACCACCCGAGCGTGATGCATACTGATTTGAAGTACATCCCCAAGCTCCCAACAGCACCAGCAAAGACAAATATTTTGCTTTATTGAACATACTCATGGCTTTTAAGGATTAAAAGTTTGTTGCTAATATAGGTATAAAAACGCATTCTCCCTATGAAGTAAACGTCCGTAACTATACATTAATTCCAAAGTTAACATAAAAAACTATCTTTGCAACTCCCTTGAAAAACAGGCCTGGATTAACGTAATACTCCATTTCAATTCCAAAATAATACAAAGTAATGAGTAAAGCCTTGCCAACACGAAGTGAAAACTACTCCGAATGGTACAATGAATTAGTGAAACGCGCCGACCTGGCCGAAAACTCACCGGTAAGAGGTTGTATGGTGATCAAACCGTACGGATACTCTATCTGGGAAAAAATGCAGCGAGCGCTGGATGACATGTTCAAAGAAACAGGCCATACCAATGCCTATTTCCCGCTTTTCATCCCGAAATCGTACCTGAGCAAGGAGGCTTCACACGTGGAAGGATTTGCGAAGGAATGCGCCGTTGTGACACATTACCGCCTCAAAAACGACCCAAACGGCAAGGGCGTGGTCGTTGACCCGGAGGCGAAACTGGAAGAAGAACTGATCGTGCGCCCGACTTCGGAAACGGTCATCTGGAGCACTTATAAGAACTGGATCCAGTCCTACCGTGATCTTCCGCTGCTCATCAACCAATGGGCAAACGTAGTGCGTTGGGAAATGCGTACGCGCCTGTTCCTTCGTACAGCTGAGTTCCTCTGGCAGGAAGGCCACACGGCGCACGCAACAGCGCAGGAAGCGGTAGCCGAAACCAAACAAATGCTGGAAGTATACGCGCAGTTTGCCGAGGAATGGATGGCAGTACCCGTTATCAAAGGGGTGAAAACAGCTAACGAACGTTTCGCGGGTGCGGAAGATACCTATTGTATCGAAGCGATGATGCAGGACGGAAAAGCATTGCAAGCCGGTACTTCCCACTTCCTGGGCCAGAACTTCGCGAATGCATTCGACGTAAAATTCCAGGATAAGGAAGGCAAGCTGGATTACGTTTGGGGAACGTCATGGGGCGTAAGTACGCGCCTGATGGGTGCGCTCATCATGGCGCATTCCGACGACGCCGGCCTTGTATTACCTCCCAAACTGGCACCTATCCAGGTGGTGATCGTTCCTATTTATCGTAATGACGAGCAGCTTGCGCAGATTTCTGAAAAGGTAGCGGAAATCACCAAGGATTTGAAAAAGCTGGGTATCAGTGTCAAATACGACAGCAGCGATAATGCGAAGCCAGGTTTCAAATTTGCTGAATATGAATTGAAAGGCGTTCCCGTGCGGTTGGCGATGGGCGGCCGCGACCTCGAAAACGGTACAGTAGAAGTAGCCCGCCGCGATACAAAAACCAAGGAAACGGTTTCGGTGGAAGGGATTGCAGCTTATGTGCAAAATCTGCTCGACGACATTCAGGAGTCTATCTACAAGAAAGCACTTACATTCCGCGAAGAGAATACCCATAAAGTAGATTCTTTCGAAGAATTCAACAATATCCTCGATACCAAAGGCGGGTTTATCCTCGCTCACTGGGACGGCACTTCCGAGACCGAAGAGAAGATCAAGGAAGAAACGAAAGCGACCATCCGCTGTATTCCTCTCAACCAGGAAGCGGAAGAGGGCGTTTGCATTTACTCGGGTAAGCCGTCGAAAGGGCGTGTGGTATTTGCCCGGGCATACTAATTTTCATTCTCATCCATTCGTGAAGAAAATATTCACGAATGCTTTTTCAAACCATCTAAATATAGAATTATGAGTCAGGCAAAGGCTGGTGACAAAGTGCAGGTACATTACAAAGGTACCCTGCCGGACGGACAACTTTTTGATTCCTCCGAAGGACGTGAGCCTTTGAGCTTCACATTGGGAAGCGGACAGGTGATCAAAGGATTTGACGATGGTGTGACGGGCATGGAAATCGGCGCAAAAAAGACCATCCATATCCCGAACGCAGAAGCATATGGCCCGGTAAATGATGAAATGATCATCCAATTCGACCGCGCGCAGATCCCGGCTGATATTCCTCTGGAAATCGGCGGTACACTGAATATGCATCAGGACGGCGGCCAGGTTATCCCGGTTGTTGTAAGAGAAGTAACTGAAACTTACGTGGTACTGGATGCTAACCACCCGTTGGCAGGTCAGGATCTTATTTTTGAACTGGAATTGGTAGGTATCAACTAATCAACCCATTCGTCCGAACGCGGCTGGCGACCGGAGCTACGGATGCCAGCCGCGTTTTTCATTCGTGCCATTTCAAACTAAAACTTTCAGGCTTTCCTCTGGATAGTTTAAGCAAAATCTGGCGCGCTGCCAGGTCCTGCAACATCCGTTCAGCTCTTTTTTCGGAGATATTGATGATTTTGGAAAACACCTTGGCCGTGACCGAGTCCGTTTCTTTCAGGTAGGTGATCAATGTCTTTACGTGGCGCGTTGCCAGAAGCTTCTCCGTTTCAGTATCGGCCCCATTGTAAAGCAACAGTCTCGGAATAGGCATGCTTTTATCCTTCACACGAATGTAAATAATGCGTTCGCCCTTCTCATTCAATGCGTGATGCGGCTTGTCTTCGCTTTCATTAACGGTCACCCGTAATACCTTCTTGCTGTCCAGATTCTCGGTCTTGATCTGGACCACCAGCTCTGGTTCGATCAGCTTCACGAGCGCCTTTTCAAGCTTTTGCAACTCCCGCAGTTCCGATTGCACGCCCATAATGGCGCCATGATCGGCCACGCCAATCAGCAGATTGCCCCCGGAGGTATTGGCGAAAGAAACAATGGTTTTGGCAATTTTAAAGGGACTGTCTATTGTCCTCTTGAACTCAATGGTGAGCCCCTCCCCTTCCTTAATTAACTGAATGATACTCTTATCCATGCATTTAAATCAACCCGTATTTCTTGCCCGGCATCGACCGGACCATCCCCTGGAATTCGAGGTTCAGCAGCAACGTAGCCAGGCGGTTTAAATGAATCCCCGATTGCCACGCGAGCTCGTCGATTTGCATCGCTCCCCGTTGCTTTAACAGCGAAAGCACCTGGCCCTCGTCCTGGGTAAAACCCTCGAAAGTTAATACCGCCTGGTCACAAGCACCCGCCTGCGCGACGTCCGGCATTCCCTCGCCCCAACCCAGGGCCGCCGCCATATCCGCCACCGATGTAAAAATCGAAGCCTTATGATCGCGGATCAGGAAGTTACAGCCCTCTGATTGCGGTTCATGGATAGCGCCCGGCACTGCGAACACCTCCCGGTGGTAGTTCTGTGCAAATTCAACGGTGATAAGGCTCCCGCCCGTCCGCCCCGATTCCACTACTATGGTAACATCACTGAGCCCCGCAATAATTCGGTTCCGGGCGGGAAATCTCATAAAATCCGGCTTGGTCCCCAATGCACTTTCCGTGACGATCCCGCCATTGTCCTGCATTTCAAAAGCGGTACGCTGATGCACGGCCGGGTAGATCACATCCAGCCCGCTCGCCATAACCCCCAGTGTAGCCAGGTTGTTGCGCAGGCAATGCCGGTGTGCAGTGATATCCACACCATAGGCCAGCCCGCTGACCACAAGCGGCTGATAGGGTACCAGCTCCCGAATGATATTTTCCGTCACGGCCTTGCCGTAGTCACTAATATTCCGCGTGCCCACGATCCCCACCGTACGCGGCCAGTTAAAGTCAGTATTGCCTTTGGCATACAAGGCAATGGGCGCGTCGTAAAGCGGCCGCAGGCGCGCGGGGTATTCCGGCTCATTGAAAAAAAGTAGTTGCGTTCCGGTTTTCCGGCATTGCGCGAGCTCTCTTTCCGCCAGTTCCAGCGCGTTTTTTGCCAAAACCGCCTTCACGATTTTGTCGCCGATCCCCGGGATTTTGATGAGCTTTTTGTAATCCGCCTGAAAAACCTGGGAAGCGCTGCCACAGTAACTGATGAGCTGGCGGATCGTCACAGCCCCGATTCCGGGCGTGTGCATGAGTGCAAGGATGCAGGTTTTCTCTGCGTCTGAGGATGGTTGCATATTATAGTGTGTAGGTTGAGTTGGTGCTTGCCGACGCCTGGCATGCATTTTGCGAGTATACGTCAACAGTCTATTTCAAAAATAAACAATAATCTGAAAACCGCTATATGGAAAACCTCGAAACCGAAGTAGCCGAAACCGAACAACATTACGAAGGCATGGGCGCTACCTGCCATCCCGAAGGAGTGTATTACCGCGTATGGGCGCCGCACGCCGAAAGCGTTTCGGTCACGGGAAGTTTCAACGACTGGGATACCTCCGCTACTCCGCTGCAACCCGAAGAGAACGGCATGTGGGGCGCGCTGGTTGAAAATTCCAAGGAAGGGGATGAATACAAATACGTTATCAAAACTCCTGCCGGGGAGTTGCACCGAAATGACCCCTATGCTTTAAAAATGACCAATTCGGCTGGCAACTGCATCGTTTACAACCACGAATCTTTCGACTGGCATGACGTAACTTTTCAAATGCCCGGCTGGCATGAACTGGTTATCTACGAGCTCCATGTAGGCACTTTCCATGTGAAAGAACAAGGGCAGGTCGGCACATTTTACACGGCAATTGAGCGCATTAATTATTTAAAAGACATGGGTTTCAATGCCGTGGAGCTAATGCCTTGCTCGGAGTTTCCCGGTTCGAGATCGTGGGGGTATAACCCGGCCAATCCGTTTGCTATCGAATCCGACTATGGCGGCCCGGATGGCTTGAAGGCATTTGTGAAAGCCGCACACGAGGCCGGTATCGCGGTAATCCTCGATGTGGTGTACAATCACTTCGGCCCGTCGGACCTTGATCTCTGGCAGTTCGACGGCTGGCAGGAGAACGATGGCGGAGGTATTTATTTCTATAACGACTGGCGCTCTGAAACGCCCTGGGGCAATACCCGCCCAGACTACGGCCGCGGCGAAGTGCGGCAGTACATCCACGACAATGCCCTGATGTGGCTGCGCGATTACCGCGTCGACGGCCTGCGCATGGACATGGTTCCTTACATAAGAAATGTAAAGGCCAACGGTAACCCGGGCGACGATATCGCCGAAGGCATTTCGCTCATGCAGTGGATCAACAAGGATATCCGCGACAGCTGCGGCAACTGTATTACCATTGCCGAGGACATGCATTCACTGGATTTCATCACCAATTCGGTCGAAAATGGTGGTTTGGGGTACGGCTCTCAATGGGATGCGGAGTTTGTGCATTCGATCCGCGAGGCCATTATCACAGCCAACGACCAGGACCGCAATATGGACAGCGTCGTGGCAGCTATTACCAATCGCTACAATGACGATGCTTTTCAGCGCATTATCTACACCGAATCACACGACGAAGTAGCTAACGGCCAGGCGCGCGTGGCAGAGGAAATCGCCGATGGCGATGTCAATAACTGGTATTCCAAAAAACGGGCGGCGCTGGGCGTGGCGCTGGTGCTTACCTCGCCTGGTATCCCTATGATATTTCAGGGACAGCCATTGCTGGAAGACAAATGGTTTTCGGATAGCGATCCGATCGACTGGTCAAGGCTTGAAAAATTCAGCGGCTTCGCAGCATTACACCGTGACATGATCCACATCCGTAGAAACTGGTTTGGTGTAACCAAGGGCCTCCAAGGGCAGAACGTCGGTATAATCAGGCAAGACAATGAGAAAAAAGTGATCGTCATGCACCGCTGGGACGAAGGCGGGCCCAAAGACAGCGTCGTAGTTGCATTTAACTTTTCGACCGAAACGTTTTCCGATTACAAAGTCGGGTTCCCGCGGCCTGGCAAATGGCACCTGCGGCTGAACAGCGACAACGAATATTACGACGCGGATTTCTCGAATCTGGGCGTCTTCGATATCGATACCATGGACGGCGAAATGGACGGCTGCGGACAGTTCGCATCCCTGCAAATCCCGCCCTACTCAGCTTTGATCTTTTCGCAGGAGGAGTAATTTTTAAAGGGAGGAAAGGGAGGATGAAGGAAGGGGAGTAAAGGGAAAATTGAGTCCCTTACTCCATCCTCCCATCCTCCCTTTTATCCATCCTCCCTTTCCTCCTTCATCCCTTTAATTTATGCTTCTGAAAATACGGTCCCAGCGGATTTTTTTCACGAAGCTCGTCGGGTTTGGATCGATGGACATCCACACGAAACCCGCTTTTCCTACAATGTGATCTTTGGGAACGAACCCCCAATAACGCGAGTCGGCCGAATCGTGGCGATTATCCCCCATCATGAAATAGTAATCCTGCTTGAATGTATAGCTGGCAATCTGCTTGCCGCCAATCGTGATTCTCTCCTTTTCTACAACGACATTTTCATTACCGTCGAAATTCCGGATGATATCGCCATAAAGCGCAATGTTGACCTCTGTGAGTGGTACGGTCATCCCCGCCTTCGGCACCGCAATGGGGCCATAATTATCCTTATTCCAATCGATTGCATCACTGGACGGAAACAGGTATGACTCTTTCAGGCCTTTTTCCATCAGTACGGGCTGTACCCTCTTCACGAAATCATAGGTTTTAAGCTTTTCCGCCAATGCGGCGGTCGTCTTCACCACATACCCAGCCTCGTCGTTCGCCGGGATGCTATCTCCGAATGTTTCAGTAAACTGAGCATAGTCTACAATCCCGTTCTTGCGGAACACATTTTCCTCATTCACAGCCGTTTTCACCGAAACAAAATACTCATTCTGCATACGTACGGGCGACGCCTGCGCGCGTCCGTTCACATAGACCTGCCCGAGCCTTACTTCCAGTTTATCGCCGGGAATACCCACGCAGCGTTTAATGTAGTTGGATCGCAGATCCGTCGGGTGAGGATGCAAATCAGGAAGTACCCGACTATATTTCTGGTACATATCAGGGTGCTCGACCGGCAGGTAAAACACCACCACATCGCCATTCTTAATATCGGTAAAACCTGGCAGGCGGTATTGCGGCAGCCGGATCCAGTCGAGATAGGAAGGAATGCTCGTGCCCCATATTGTCTGGTGCGTGAGCGGCACCTGCAACGGTGTAATGGGCGTGGTTGTGCCATAATGCAGCCTGCTCACAAACAGGTAATCGCCCACCAGCAGACTGTTCTCCATCGAAGGCGTGGGGATTACAAATGCGCTGAAAAACAGCCAGCGGATCAATGTGGCCGCAACCACGGCAAATAATACCGAGTCGAACCATTCGCGGAAGGCCGACTTCTTTTTCGGGGTGTTTGTGGGCTTTAAGAGTATTTCTGCAACGGACATGGAAGTATCGGTTAGCGAAGCATTTACAACGCAATATACCGTTAATCTCCATAACTCTACAATAAGTATATAATATTAATTTATATATAATATTAAAAAGAAAGGGAAAGACCGTCAGATCCTTCCCTTGCCTAATGGCCATTTCAAAATGCCTAGTTAATCACCCTGAAAATGCGGCTCCAACGAATCTTGTTGAAGAAGCTGGTCGGGTTCGGATCGATTGACATCCATACGAACACCGCCTTACCCACGATGTGGTCCATCGGAACAAAGCCCCAATAGCGAGAATCGGCTGAGTTATGGCGATTATCCCCCATCATAAAATAATAGTCCTGCTTGAAGGTGTAGCTGGTAATGGCCTTGCCACCTATTTTCACTGATTTTTCTTCGACCACTACATCTTCATTGTCCTCGTAGTTTTTGATAACAGGGCCGTACATCGCCACATTTTCAGGTGTCAGCTGCACGGTCATACCCTCTTTCGGAACGGTAATGGGCCCATAATTATCGCGATTCCATTTAAAAAGCGACGAATTAGGGTATAACATCGGCTCAGTGATACCGTTGTCCGTTTTCACTAGCGTAATGCTTTTCACAAAGTCATAAGTTTTAAGCTTCGCAGCAATCTCGGTAGTGGTGAAAACCAGGTAGCCCATTTGCTCATTCCCTTTGATCGTATCATTCTCGCCGTCGGTAAAAGAGTTGAATTCCGAAATACCGTTGTCGCGGAACACTTTTTCTTCATTCACTGCGGTGGTAGTAGCCACGAAGTACTCATTCTCCATTCTGGGAGGATTCTCCATGGCTTGTCCATTTGCATAGACCTGCAAATCACGCACTTCTACCTTATCGCCCGGAATACCGACGCAGCGTTTGATATAATTGGTTTTCAAATCAACCGGATGCTGCAATTCGGGAGGATAGTTGAACACCACCACATCGCCCCGTTTCACCTCGCTGAAACCCGGCAGACGGTATTGCGGCAGTTGGATCAGGCTTGTGTACGAAGGAATGTTGGTTCCCCAGATCGTCTGGTGGGTAAGCGGCACCTGCAATGGCGTTTTGGGCGTGCGGGTTCCGTAATGCAGCTTGCTCACGAAAAGGAAATCGCCCACAAGCAGGCTGTTCTCCATCGATGGCGTTGGGATGGTAAATGCTTCAAAAAACAGCCAGCGGATCAGCGTTGCCGCTACTACCGCGAATAGAATGGAGTCAAACCATTCCCTTGCCGGTGACTTCTTCTTTTTGGACTCAACTGAACTGGAAGTCAACTCTTTATTAACAGCCATGCGATGATTGATAGTTAGAATACTTTAAATTTTGAGGAGGTCATTCATCCCGAACACCCCGAATTTGCCAGGAAGCCATTCGGCAGCCACCACCGCTCCAAGCGCAAAACCCTGGCGGTTGTGGGCTGTGTGGGATATTTCGATGGTATCGACTTCCGACTCATAGCGAACAATATGGGTACCAGGCACTTCACCGCGGCGTTCGGCCAGGATTTGCAGGTAACCTTCTTCATTTTCAGGAGCCAGCTTCCACCCGTCGACATTCCCCATTTCCTCGATAATGCCTTCCGCAAGCGTAATAGCCGTGCCGCTTGGCGCGTCGAGCTTATGAATATGATGAATCTCGGTCATCGAGCTCTGGTACTCGTGCCCGTTCATCAGGCGCGCCAGCATGCGGTTGAGCCGGAAGAACAGGTTAACGCCGATGCTGTAATTGGAAGCGTAGAAAAACGAACCCGACTGAGCCTTGCAAAGCGCCTCCACCTCTGTGCGGCGGTCGAGCCAGCCTGTGGTACCGCACACGATCGGCCAGCCTTTTTTGAGGCAATAGATGATATTTTCAAATGCGGACTCTGGTGAACTGAATTCGATGGCTACATCTACGTCAGCAGTTTGAAGCTTCTCCATATCCGCACGGTTTTGCACATCAATTTTCCCTACGATCGAATGCCCTCTTTCAATGGCAATCTGTTCGATCGTCTTCCCCATCTTTCCGTACCCCAGTAATAGTATTCTCATTAATCTGTTATTTGAAAATCAGTACTCTTTTAAATCACTTAAAATTAAAAACCATACGCAAACCCGGCGTCGGGGTCTGCATGGCGGGCTGGTTCAGTTTCGGGCTTATGTTCAAAGACAGATCGTCCGAAAGGTCGAATGTCTTCAAATGCGCCGCCACATTGGCTTCAATGATCGACAGCGTGTAAATCAGGCCCGTTACGATAATGGCAAAACCGCGGTTCCGGCGCCAGTAATTCTTCTGGCGGACAATCTGGCTGTGTGTCGCATCCCGGTACTCGCTGCTCGTATTCAATAGGTTTCTGACCCTCACATTCACAGTGGCATCGTCGCTAGCCAGCTCCTTTTTGCGCTTGCCGTAATTCGGATCGCTCTTATCCAGCACATAAAACGACTTATACGCATCGAGAAAATCGTGGTATTTGATCGTATTCAGGTAATAGGTATAAAGCCCTCCTCCGAACGCCAGGTAGACGATAGGCGCCTTCCAGTAATCACGGTTGTAAATCTGCCCGGCACCCGGTATCAATGCCAGCTTGGTAGCCGTTTTCGGCACCGGCATCCACTTCTTTTTAACGTTTTTTAACGAATCTGCCTGGGCCAGAGTAGTGCTGTCCAATGCGACAGCCGGCAATTTTTCGGTTTTCAGACTATCCTTTTTACCCTCTGTCTGTGCTGAAATCCGACTCGAAACCAGCAAAATCAACCCTAACAATACCCAGTTTTTCAACGTTTATTTGAATTTCAGTGTTTCTAAAATCTTTTTCAGTTCATCCTGAGAGCCGAAAGGGATCTTGATCTCGCCTTTATGCTGCTCATTGCTCTTAACAGACACTTTTGCCCCGAAAAAGGACGAAAGCTGGAACTGTAACGACTTTATTTCCTGATTAATTGTCGGCTGTTTTTTCGACTCAACGGGGATATTGCTCATCATTCCGAGCTTCCGTACCTCGTCCTCTACCTTCCTCACCGACCATCCCTCTTCGATAATCTGGTTGAAAATTTTCAATTGGCTCTGATCGCTGTTGATCGTGATCAATGCCCGGGCGTGGCCCATACTGATCTTGTCGTCGCGCAAGGAAGCCTGGATCACAGGCGGCAGTTTGAGCAGACGGATATAGTTGTTGACGGTCGTGCGGTTCTTGCCCACGCGCGCACCGAGTTCTTCCTGTTTCAGGCTGCATTCGAGAATCAGCCGCTGGTAGCTCAATGCGATTTCGATCGCATTCAGGTTCTCGCGCTGAATGTTCTCGATCAGCGCCATTTCCAGCATCTGCTGGTCGTTGGCCGTGCGGATGTATGCGGGAATGGTGGTCAGGCCCAGTGAACGGGACGCCTGCAAACGACGCTCTCCCGAAATCAACTGATAGGAGTCCTCGGAAAGCTGCCGCACGGTAATCGGCTGGATAATCCCCTGGACGCGGATTGAGTCGGCGAGTTCTTCCAGTGACTCCTGGTCGAACTTCGTCCGCGGCTGGTAAGGGTTCGCTTCGATCTGACTTACGTCGATCTCGTTCATCGAACCGATGATTTCGGCCGGCGAAATACGTGTGTTGGACCTGGGCGTATTGATTTTCTCGGAGTCTTGCAGAAGAGCGCCTAATCCTCTTCCCAGTCCGGTCATTTTTTTCGTCTTGCTGCTATTCTCCATTGCCTGTTCGTACTATCGTGATCAGTTTACCCTGTCGGAGAGCAAACCGTTTTTACTGAGAATCTCTCTTGCAAGGTTCAGGTAGCTAACAGCCCCTTTGCTGTCCGAATCCTGCGCCATCACAGGAATCCCGAAGCTCGGCGCCTCACTGATACGTACGTTACGAGGGATAATGGTATTGAAAACAAGAGATTCGAAGTGATTGGTAACCTCGGTCACCACCTGGTTGGACAGACGCAGGCGGAGGTCGTACATCGTGAGCAGGATGCCCTCGATGATCAGGTTGGTATTCAGTCTCGACTGGATAATTGTAATGGTATTCAACAGTTTACCCAACCCCTCCAATGCAAAATACTCGCATTGCACGGGAATAATCACCGAGTCGGCGGCGGTAAGGCTGTTGATCGTGATGAGGCCGAGTGAAGGCGAGCAGTCGATGATGATGAAGTCGTACTCATTACGGACCTCTTCAATAGCGTCCTTCATCCGGTGTTCCCGGTTTTTGAGGTTGATCATCTCGATTTCCGCCCCTACCAGGTCGATGTGCGACGGCAGCAATTCCAGGTTAGGAAAATCGGTTTGCAGGATAATTTCGGAAGTCTTCGCCTGCTCCACCATGCATTCGTAAATGCTGTTTTCCATCTCCTGCGGATTAAATCCAAGTCCCGAGGTTGAATTGGCCTGAGGGTCAGCGTCGATGATGAGTGTGCGGAATTCTAGCGCGGCCAAACTGGCCGCAAGGTTAATAGCAGTGGTGGTTTTCCCTACGCCTCCCTTTTGGTTTGCAATTGCAATTACTTTGCCCATGTATTCATTTGAGTTACCAATGTCAAATTTCTATTATTCGGGGCAATCTACCAAAAAATGTTCCACGGAGTTTTAAATAAAACACCAAAGTAATTGAAAATGAGATATTTAAATGATATTATTATTTAATTAAAAATAATTTGGACTGAAAAAAGGCGAATGTTTCACGCCCACACCTGCGTTCCCTCCGTACAGTTCTTGCACATCTCTATCTCTGAACGGGATCGGATCAGCGAAGCCCGGAAATCGCGGTACTTCTTTCCCTTCCAGAGCTGGCGGAAAGTCGAAGTTTTCATATCGCCCAGCTTGTACTCGGCGTCCTTGTCGAAACAGCAAGGCACAACCGCACCGTCCCAAGTGATCACGCACGAGTGCCACATTTTCCAGCAGTGGTCTACGAATTTGTTTTTGATGGAATACTTACCGTCCGCCTGAGCCTGGTAGCGGGAGTATTTTTCGATAGTAGGGATCAAATCCGAGCCCTCTTCATAGTCGTAAATCTGAGCCGTTTTCAGACCCACTTCGTCCACGCCCATTTCCTCCGCCAGTTTTTTCACGTCCTCGATCTGGTGCTCGTTCGGCTTCACGACCAGGAACTGGAATATCACATGCGGAGTGGCGGATTTGAGCTCCTTCTTCCATTTAATGATGTTGCGTGTTCCTTCCAGTACTTTTTCCAGGTTTCCACCGACGCGGTATTGCTGGTAAACGTCCTGGGTAGTTCCGTCAATGGAAATGATCAGGCGATCCAGGCCCGATTCGACGGTTTTACGCGCCTTCTCGTCGGTGAGGTAATGCGCGTTGGTGGAAGTGGCAGTGTAAATGCCTTTTTTATGCGCATACTGCACGAGTTCGAAGAATTTCGGATGAAGATACGGCTCACCCTGGAAATAGAATATCAGGTATAATAAAGTATCCGCAAGCTCGTCAATGGTTCTTTTATACAACTTTTCCTCCATCATACCCGTCGGCCGCGTAAATGAGCGAAGGCCGCTGGGGCATTCCGGGCAACGGAGGTTACAGGAAGTGGTCGGTTCGAAAGAAATGGCGATCGGCATTCCCCAATGAACGGGGTTACCCGTCATTTTGGAATAAAAATAGCTCCCCAATATCTGCATCGCATTCCAGGCACGCCTCGGCGTCACTTTCGACATCAGGTTCAGACCATCCTTAAAATTCTTGTTCATATGCTGTGCATTCAGCGATCAGCGCGCGCCTACCGGCCTGATGATCAGTTTAAATAGCGTTGATAATTACAATACAGCGATTCCGGTGGTGTACTTGATCTCGGAAATTACGAAATAACTGCTGATGTGTAACACGCTCGACAGGGCAGAAAGTTTATGCTGGTAAAACTGATTGTAAGCCTCGCCGTCCTCGACGACCACTTTGAGCATGTAATCGAAGTTACCCGAAACGACCGAGCATTCCAGCACTTCGGGCATTTTTACAATGGCCTGGTTGAAGTCCTCGAAGCTCTCTTTCCGCTGCTTATCGAGTGTCACATTACAATACACTACCAGGCTTTTCCCCAATTTCCGCCGGTTCAGCAAGCACACATATTTGTCGATAAAACCCTCTTTTTCAAGCTTCCGGATGCGTTCGTGCACGGGTGTGACCGACAAATTGATCTTACTAGCGATCTCTTTGATCGTCATTTGGGCGTTCTGCTGCAACAGGTCTAGGATTTTGCGGTCGGTCTGGTCGGGTTGCATAAAGTATTTTTTGTGGCTGTGTATAGGCTGTGGGCGTTACCGGCAGAAATTTTTCTTATCAATGAGATCAAAAATAGTTTTCTTTTCTGTCTTTTCTGGCCCTTATAGTATGTTTTTCTGCCAAAAATTAATTTTGGACCCATTAATCTAAACTATAAACACTGCACATACCGATGATCATTGGTGTCCCTAAAGAAATCAAGAACAACGAGAACCGGGTAGCTTTAACGCCCGCAGGAGTCACAGAGCTACGTAAGCACGGACACACGGTGTACGTGCAGGCAGAAGCGGGCAAAGGCAGCGGGTTTACCGACGAGCAATACACACAAGCAGGCGCCAGCATTCTCCCAACAATAGAAGAAGTTTACGGCATTGCCGAAATGATTATAAAGGTAAAAGAGCCTATTGCCAGTGAATACCCACTAATTAAAGAAAACCAGCTCCTTTTCACTTACTTCCACTTCGCTTCCTCCGAGCCCCTCACCCACGCGATGATCGAGCGCAAAGCAGTTTGCCTCGCATACGAAACAGTCGAAAAAACAGACAGAAGCCTTCCATTGCTCGTTCCGATGAGCGAGGTAGCAGGTCGCATGGCGATCCAGGAAGGGGCCAAATACCTTGAAAAACCGATGGGTGGCTTCGGTATCCTGCTGGGCGGCGTAGCCGGTGTAAAACCGGCGAATGTACTGGTACTCGGCGGCGGGATTGTGGGCACACAGTCCGCGAAGATGGCAGCCGGATTAGGAGCAAATGTAACGATCATGGACATCAGTCTGGCGCGACTGCGCTACCTGGAAGACATTATGCCTGCGAACGTGGACACGGTTATGTCCAATGAATACAATATCCGCGAGCTGATCCAGGGTGCGAACCTGATCATCGGCGGCGTGCTGATCCCCGGCGCGAAAGCACCGTCACTCATTACCCGCGATATGCTCAAACTGATGAAGCCCGGCACGGTGATGGTGGACGTGGCCATCGACCAGGGCGGATGCTTTGAAACTTCGAAAGCTACCACACACGAAGATCCGATCTACGAAGTGGACGGCGTCGTACATTATTGTGTGGCCAACATGCCCGGCGCGGTGCCTTATACCTCCACATTGGCACTCACCAACGCAACCCTCCCCTACGCATTGCAACTGGCCAACCAGGGCTGGAAACAAGCTTGCTCGACCAACGAGGAGCTGCGCAAGGGATTAAATGTCGTTCACGGAAAAGTAGTATTTAAAGGTGTTGCCGAAGCATGGCATTTGCCTTATACGGACGTCAAGGAATTATTCTGAATCAGCAAACCTGACTAGATAAACCCGGCCATTTTTAATGCGCCGGGTTTTTGTTTTCTAAAAATATTACAATTACTTTCTTTAAACCGTTGCGATTACCAATTATTGTTCTTACTTTTGCGTCACAATTTGAAGGAACATCCGTTCGCTTCTCTGCTCATAAACGGTCTAGTACATTATAGATCACCTGCCAGCCTCAAAATTTGTCCCGGCTGGACCTACCGTTCACACGCAGAGCCCCACGGATGGTTAGTGGTGGGCTTTGTGCAATCCCTTTCAATTTTTTACGAAATAAACCGGAATGCCGGTAATGTGGTCCGATTTCATCGGGACTAATGCATGTGTTGGGCTTGTCCCGCAGGATCATTATGTTATTTGCCCAATTGCCTCTCAGACCGGACCAACCGTTCAAATCAAGAATTAATACTAAAAGCAATAGAATGACTACTGAAACTTTTCAAACTTTCGAAGAGCTTGGACTCAACGAAAACATCCTGAAAGCCTTGCAAGAAATGGGTTTTGAAAAACCCTCACCGATACAGGCACAGGGAATCCCGGCAGTTTTGCAGGGTTCTGACGTAATTGGTCAGGCTCAGACCGGTACCGGTAAAACTGCGGCATTCGGTATTCCCGTGCTGGAAAGAATAGATCCATCTGTTAATGCAGTACAAGCCCTGATCCTTTGCCCTACCCGTGAACTAGCGGTGCAGGTATCGGAAGAACTCGGCCGTCTGTCCAAATTTATGCGTGGCGTGCGCATCGAAGCCATCTACGGTGGCGATTCGATCGACCGTCAGATCCGCTCTTTGAAAAAAGGGGTACATATAGTAGTAGGAACTCCGGGCCGCGTCATGGACCACATGGAGCGCCGCACCCTGAAATTCGACGAAGTACGCATGATGGTACTCGACGAGGCTGACGAAATGCTCGATATGGGCTTCCGTGAGGACATCGAGAGCATCCTGGCCGATATGCCGGAAGAGCGTCAGACGATCCTTTTCTCGGCAACCATGTCGAAGCCGATCATGTCGATCACCAAGCGCTTCCTGAACGATCCTACATTGATCAAAGTCGTTCGTAACGAGCTGACCAACCAGAATATCGAGCAGGTTTATTTCGAGGTGAAACCACAGGCGAAAGTCGAAGTAATGACCCGTCTGATCGATATGCACCACATTAAGTCCCTTTTGGTGTTCTGTAATACCAAACGCAAAGTGGACGAGATCGTAGAAGACCTGCAATTGCGCGGTTATGCTTCCGAAGGTATCCACGGTGACCTGCGCCAGCAGCAGCGCAGCAATGTAATGAGCAAATTCAAGGCCGGTGTTACTACTATCCTTGTTGCTACTGACGTTGCGGCACGCGGTATCGACGTAAGCGGCCTGGATGGCGTGATCAACTACGACATCCCGATGGACGAAGAATATTACGTACACCGTATCGGTCGTACAGGCCGCGCGGGGATGTCGGGTAAGGCGTTCTCACTCGTAGCCCGTGACGAAAAATACCGTCTGAAATCGATTGAAGGTTATACGAAAGTAAAAATCGAAAAAGGGGTTATTCCTTCATTCGAAGACATCGTAGGCGTTCGTAAGGCTCGTTTTGTAGAGAATATTTCGAACTCTATCAAAGAAAGCAACGACGAAGAACTGTACAACGACGTACTCGAAATGCTGCACCACAGCGGTTTTACTACCGAGCAAATTGTAGGCGCGATGGCGAAGCAGATCATGGGCGTTCAGAAAAACGAATACTCCGACAGCAACCTCGCATGGGAAGAGCGTCGCAGTGACCGTCGCGAAGGCGGCAGTGACCGTTTTGGTCGCGGTGATCGCCGTGAAGGCGGCCGCTTTGGCGACCGTCGTGAAGGCGGCAGCCGTTTCGGCGGAGATCGCGGTGGCGACCGTTATGCACCTCGTGGCGAGCGCGGTGACCGCGGCGAAAGAGGTGACCGTGGCGAGCGTCGTCAATCGGCTCCCGAGGCTGGTATGACCCGCTTGTTTCTGAGCCTTGGCCGCAAAGACCACATTATGCCGAAAGACATCGTGGGCGCTATCGCAGGCGAAGCCAACATTCCGGGTAAAACCATCGGTGCGATCGACATTTATGACAAATTCACGTTCGTAGACGTACCTGAGCGCGACGCACGCGCGGTATTGCGTGCGATGGATGGCAACACCATCAAAGGCAAGCCGGTACAGATCGACATTGCAAAATAAATTCTGACAACAATTAGTGCGAAAAGGGGCTTGTAAAAAGGCCCCTTTTTCGTTTATTTTCAGCCATGCAAAATAACGACCAACTCGAAGTATGGCTCCGCGGGCCGCTTCCCGAAATACCCGACCTGCTCCAACCCGTTGCGCATGCATTGTTACAGGCGCGTGAAGAACTGGGCATATTCGCCAACACATTCCCATCCAAACTACTTTGGGAAAAACCGGCCAATGTAGCCTCGGTAGGCTTCCATTTACAGCACCTCGCAGGCGTGCTCGATCGCCTGTTCACGTATGCACGCGAGGAATCGCTTAGCGAAAGCCAAATGGTATTTCTGAAAAGCGAAGGGCAGGAGCCGATGGAGGATTGTACATATAATCATCTGCTGGACCAGTTCAGCAGCCAGCTCGATAAAGCGTTGAAACAACTCCGCGAAACGAATCCGGATACCTTAACCGAAATACGCTACGTGGGCCGTGCGATGGTACCTTCCACACATTTGGGGCTGCTTTTCCATGCGGCCGAGCACACGCAGCGGCATGTAGGCCAACTGCTCGTGACTGCCAAGGTATTGATGACCAATCATGCCGATTAATACTTGGAATCACCGCTTAGCAGCGATCGCACCGCATTTAATTTTCCGGCTCCGGCCGCACATGCAAAAGCCGCTGTAACCAGCTTTGCTCTTCGGCGGCTTCTGCATTTTTCTCCGCATCGTCGGGCGCCACGCTGGCCAGCACGCCCAGATCCGGTTGTCCGGCGTCGATCCAGCACGTGTACCAAATATCACCCACCATCTGCACCGAAGCCCGCATTCTCCGCTCCACTTGCCCGGCTAGCATCCGGTGGTACTTTTCAGAAAATTCGCGCGAATGCATTCGGGTAAGCACGTTGTTCCGCAGCTCGAAACTGTACTTTTTGTCAGCCTTCAAACCTTCTGTTAGTTGCTTTTCGAACAGCAGTACCGAATCCATGGCAGCGTGCGAGTCCGCGACAGCTCTCCAAATGTCGTGCGCAATGTCTTTCCGGTAGACTACCGGCCCCAGCCACATATCATAATCTTCCGCAAACAGCTCCGGCAGCCTTGATTCCCAGAAACCGTGAATACCTTCCTGGCCTGTAAGCTGGCCGTTATAGTTCCGCGTGGTATGCAGCGGCACATGGGCGTCGGCAATGTAATGGCCGATGTCCGCCGAAACACGGAGAATGCGGGAAACATTCTTGTCTTTGAATGCGGCTGTGAGCTGGGAAGCGGCAGTTTGAACATACCAAGGCACAACACCGTGTTTACGCAGGCTATCCTCTCCTATTTTCTGCACTGCGGCCTGCCAATGTATGGGAAGCACGGCAAGCGCGCTGTCACCGTAAACATCCAGGTCGATAAAGTGCCGCTCCGCTTCCCCTACCACGGCATACCGCCGCTTGTCGGGATTGACGGCATTCTCCGATAGGTAATCCATGTACTTTTTATAGAATACCTGCATTTCAACCGGCAGCCTGTAAATGGCCAAACGGTTGATCCGCTTGTGTGCCCAGAAACCCCAATGGCCTTTTTCGCCGCTTGCAGGGAGCAAAAGCAGGGCGAGCAAGCTGAAATTCAATGCATTTTTGAAAAAAAACCGATTTTTTTCAGGTTTTTTCTGCGCTAAAAGAACAAATGACGCCATACAATCTTCGGAAGGTGTTTATAACAGTTTTTACACCTATTGAGACGTCATTTACAAAAAAAGGTAACATAAACGGGCCTTTTTGAAACTTGTTTTTCCCAAACGGCCAATTTTCGCATCCGAACGGCGCCCGTAGCTAGCTGAGGGACAGCATTAATAGAAAATTTTACAAAAACTTATGCTCAGAATATTATTTTGGAAAGTAGATTTTGGGAGGATGTTTCTTTTCTTAAATATTAAATTTTCAAAATTATTTATATTTAATATCCAAATAATACAATAATCGATTAAAGTTTTACCTTTGTAGCAAGAGAAATAGATAATTGCATTTATTGAATTTGCTATAATGAGAACGAGAAATAAAACATTAGGATATTTAGTCCCTATTTTCGCGCTTTGCGTATTTATGCTGATCATTTACGGTGCTTATGTACCTCATAAGCCAGCCGAAATTCAGCGAGTGGTTTGTATCAAGTTTAAACCCGGTACAACTCCTCAGGAAGTTGAAAAACACCTGCGCGATTTTGCGACAATGAAGAAAGCTGTAAAAGATGTCGTAGCCTATTCGGCTGGACATGTGCAGAAGTCGGATAACACCAGTGAACAATTTGACGTGATTCACTACCTGACTTTCCGCACCAACGAAGCTGCCCAGGAATACACATTGAATGCCGACAGATTGGCATTTGTGAAGGCCAACGAAGGTCACTGGGACAAGGTGTTGGAGATGAATTCCAACATCGAGAAATAATTAATAATAGTAATAGGAGTGAAAATCTTAAAGAGAGCCGGGTATCCCGGCTCTCTTTTTATTTGCACGATTACCAGTTAATCGGGTCGAGTCCCTTGCTTTCCAGATATTGGTTGGCTTTGCTGAAATGCTTGGTACCAAACCAGCCGCCGCCATTGGCCGACATCGGCGATGGGTGCTTGGCCTTCAATACATAATGCTTCGAAGCATCGATCACCGCCCCCTTCTCCTGCGCATACCTGCCCCAGAGCATGAAAACGACGTTACTCTTTTCGTCGGAAATACATTTGATCACCGCATCCGTAAACCGCTCCCAGCCCTTACCCTGGTGCGAGCCTGCCGCTGCCGCCTGCACAGTTAGTGTCGCATTCAAAAGCAGCACGCCCTGCTTCGCCCAGCGTTCGAGGTTACCCGATTGTGGAAATGGCTTGCCCAGGTCTTGCTGGATCTCCTTAAAGATATTGATCAGCGACGGCGGCATCCGAACACCGTCGTTGACCGAAAAGCAAAGGCCATGTGCCTGGCCGGGACCGTGGTAGGGGTCCTGCCCAAGGATCACCACCTTACACTCGTCGAAGCTGCAATAATTGAATGCGTTGAATATCTGCTTGGCAGGCGGAAATATCTGTTTGGTCTGGTACTCTTCCCTTACAAAAGCCGTGAGCGAGGCGAAATAAGGCTTCTCAAACTCAGGGGCGAGCCGCTCTTTCCACGACTGCTCAATTTTTACATCCATGCTGTTGAATTTGTTTTGGAAAACCAAATTATGTGTTTTTTGATTTGGTTTTATCAGCAATTGATTACTATTTTCGTTCTTAATACTTTCCAACACCCTCGATCTATATGGTTTCCAAAGTTACAGATGGTGTCAAAGTCACCGTTTTGACGGAATATCAGCCCGACTATTCTAATCCGGGTCAGGATCATTTTGTATTTACGTACAAGATCCTGATTGAAAACCATAGTGAGCATACTGTCAAGCTCTTGAGAAGGCATTGGCTGATTTACGACGCCAACGGGACCGTGCGCGAAGTGGAAGGAGCAGGTATCGTGGGGCTGCAACCTGTGTTGGAACCAGGCGATGTGCACGACTACGTTTCGGGATGCAACCTGCGTACCGACATGGGCAAAATGGCCGGCACTTACCTGATGGAACGGGTGCTCGACGGACGGCAGTTCCGCGTCGTTATCCCCGCGTTTTCGCTGGTAGCACCCTATCGCCTCAACTAAATCACCGGCCGGGCAACGGCCTCTTTTAAAACTCCATTGCATTGATTGCTGCTTATATCAAGTACCTTTTGCGCTCCGGAAACGAGCATTCCATTCATTCCCCATTCCTTTTCGAGCTTTATAACAATGTGATCGCCGTCCGGAAGGACGACAATCCCGAATATGAAGCCATCCGTTCACTGCGTAAGGAATTGCTGCGCTCCGATGAGCAAATCGAGATTCTCGACCTGGGCGCGGGCTCTCGTGTGAACAAATCAAACCTGCGCAAAATCAGTACGATCGCGAAAAATGCAGAAAAGCCCGCCAAATTCGGCCGGCTTTTTTACCGGCTCATCCGGCGTTTTCAACCGGCGACCATTCTCGAACTCGGCACCTCGCTCGGGCTTACTACATTATATATGTCGAAAGCAAAGCCCGATGCTCAGCTGATCACCTTCGAAGGCTGTCCGCAAACGGCCGGAAAGGCCCGGCAGCATTTCGAGCGCCAGCATGCCGATAATATCGAAGTCGTGCTGGGCAATATCGACGAAACGCTTCCCAAACGCCTGGAAAAACTCAACCAACCGATCGATTTCGCTTATTTCGACGCCAACCACCGTTACGAGCCTACTGTACGCTATTTCGAACAATGCCTTCCGCATGCTCAGAACGGCTCGTTGTTCATTTTTGACGACATCTACTGGTCGGAGGAAATGACAAAAGCCTGGCAGTACATCAAAGCGCATCCGCGCGTGACGGTCACAGTCGATCTGTTCTGGATAGGACTTGTATTCTTCCGCAGCGAGCAGGTAAAGGAGGATTTCACCCTGCGCTTTTAATATTGTACCGTTAAATATTCCGATGCCCCTTTAAATAATTCAAAAAGCGAAGCGAAGCGCGGTTCATGGCAAAGTTTGCTAACTTTACTTTCCCTCGTCTCAGCTTCCATGACAACAAAATCCATCCTTAATTCCCTGGTAAGCAAGGGGATTATCTCTGACCAGCAGGCCGACAACGTCGCTTCTTTTGAAAGCGAAAAGGCATTTTCCATTCACTGGGAACTACGATCTGTACTCTACCTGGGTATCCTGTTTTTCAGCTCCGGCGCCGGGATCCTTATCTATGAGAATATCGACACGATCGGTCATCAGGCGATCATAGCAGTCATAGCGCTCATTACCGCCGGTTGTTTTTACTACACTTATAAAAACAGCCTCCCCTACTCGCGTGAAAAAGTCGAAAATCCCAACAAGCTGATCGATTACGTGCTGCTGCTGGGCTGTTCCACATTTTTGGCGCTTGAAGGTTATCTGCAATATCAGTACAACCTTTTCGGCACGCGGTACGGGCTGGCCGTGATTATTCCTACCGTCGCCTTTTTTCTCTGCGCCTACCGTTTCGATCACCGCGGTGCCTTATCGATGGCCATCACGGGGCTGGCCTCATGGCTCGGGCTTACGATCGCCCCGCTTTCCGTATTGGCCGATAACGACTTTTCAGACGGCAGGCTGATCATGCCCGCTATCGCGCTCGGGTGCGTGCTCACGGTGGTCGGCTGGATTTCGGAAACGCAGAATGTAAAAAAACACTTTGCATTCACCTACATGCTGATGGGCGGCAACCTGGCCTGCATCGCGGCGCAGATCGGGTTGTTTAGCCATGGCCCTAAAATCCTCTATTTTTTCATCGGCATCGGACTTTGCTACTTCTTTATCCATCGCGCGCGGCATGCGCAATCGCTACTGTTCCTGCTGATGGGAACGGTGTATGGGTATAGCATTATCACCTACACCATTTTTGATAACCTCGGGCCTGACGCCGCATTTGGGTTAGGCATATTCTACTTCTTCTTTTCAAGCATCGGCGTGATTTACTTCCTGCTGAACTTTAAAAAATTCCTTGGAATCAAACCGGCGATCAAAAAATGAAAAAGGCATACAACCAAACCTGGGTCGAAAACCTGTATGTTCATCGCCAGGCAGCAGCATGGAAATCAAAAAATCTTCTCACCAGTGAACAGGAAGAGGAGGTAAAGGCGCACTTTGCCGAGAAATTTTACCGCCCCGGCATATTTGTCAAAATCGGACTCTTCCTTTTCGGCGTAGTCGCTTGCTCGTTTTTTGTGGGCTTCCTCTCGCTGTTTATTTATGACACCAGTTCCGAAGTAGGGTTTTCAACGCTTAGCCTGATCTGCTGCGCATGCTTCGTATTCATGCTGGAATATTTAATCAAAACCAAAAACCTCTTCCATTCTGGTGTCGATAATGCATTGCTGTATGCGGCCATTACGGCGGCAATGGTGCCTGTGTTCCTGCTTTTTGAGCACGCACCGGTTTGGGCCTATTGCCTGATAGCGCTGGCTATCATCGTCCCTGCTACCCTGCGTTACGCCGATCTGCTGGGTCCGGTCGTGATTTTTGGGTTGATATTCACGATTATGGCCGAGTTGATGATGAAGTTCCCGCTTGGCAAAGCCCTGCTGCCGTTTGCGGTGATGGTGCTAGCAGCGTTGATTTATGCGCTGGTCCGAAAAAACAAAGACATCTATTACCACGAATGCCGCCAGATCTTCGAAGTGCTGGCGTTGGTCACCTTCTATCTCGGCGGGAATTACCTGGTGGTTAGAGAGCTGAATGCGCTGATCAATGGCCTGAACGTGTCGGTAGCTCCACAAATCGCATTCGCCCCCTTGTTCTACTTTTTTACATTTATCATCCCGGTCTGCTATGTATTCTTTGGGTTAAAAAAGGCAGACCGCATTCTGTTTATCATCGGATTAATAGCCTTTGCATTCTCTGCTTATACCTATGTACATTATTTCGGGGTACTGACAGCCTCACAGGAGCTCGTGCTCGGGGGTACGCTCATGATCGCAACGGCTATAATGCTGATCAAATATCTGCATACGGCTAAACACGGTATTTCCGACGAGCAAAACCGTAAAAACAGCCTTGAAAACCTGCAAGCGGTCATTGCTGCCCAGGAACTTGGGGTAACGCCGACCAGCCCGGGGCTCGAATTCGGAGGTGGTACATTCGGCGGAGGAGGCGCTGGCGAGGGTTATTAATTGAACAAAAATTTGGATCTTGCAGCGGTTACATTACCAATCACCGAAACTTTGATCATGAAAAAATTGCTTGCCTTAACACTCCTAACCATTTGCTACTACCATTCCTTCGCCCAGCGGACTGCCGCCCAGCCGACCGCCGCCCAGCCGACAAGTGGCAATCCCGTCTTCCCCGGCTGGTATGCCGATCCCGAAGGTATCATTTTCAATAAGACATACTGGATCTACCCCACCTACTCCGCTCCCTACAACAAACAGGTACATATGGATGCGTTTTCGTCCAAAGACCTGGTAACCTGGGAAAAACACCCGAGTATCATCGACACATCGGCCGTGAAGTGGGCCAAGCGCGCCATGTGGGCACCGTCGATCATCGAAAAGGATAAAAAATACTACCTGTTTTTCGGGGCCAACGATATTCAGAACGACAATGAAAAAGGAGGTATCGGCGTAGCTGTCGCCGACAGCCCCGAGGGCCCATTCAAGGATTACCTGGGCAAACCGCTCATCGACAAGTTCCACAATGGTGCCCAGCCTATCGACCAGTTTGTTTTCAAAGACAAAGACGGCCAGCATTACTTGTTTTATGGTGGCTGGAAGCATTGCAATGTCGCTAAACTGAAAAGCGATTTTACCGGTTTCATTCCTTTCGAAGACGGCAAAACATTCCGTGAAATCACACCGGAAGGCTATGTAGAAGGGCCGTTCATGTTTATCCGCAATGGTAAATACTACTTCATGTGGTCGGAAGGCGGCTGGACAGGTCCTAACTATTCTGTGGCCTACGCCATTGCCGATTCGCCCTTCGGGCCGTTCAAGCGTGTAGGTAAAATCCTGCAACAGGATCCCGCGGTAGCGACCGGCGCCGGCCACCACTCGGTGATTCAGATTCCGGGTAAGGATGAATGGTATATTGTGTACCACCGCCGCCCATTGACCGAAACAGACGGCAACCACCGCGAAACTTGTATAGACGTCATGTCCTTCGATGAAAAAGGGATGATCAACCCAGTGAAAATCACGCGTGAAGGGGTCAAACCTGTTCGATTAAAATAAACTAACTAAACCCTGTGCTGAAAACTCTCCTCCCTGGTAGGATCTCTCAAAGAGCCGCCACACACTGCTTGTTGTCATTTGCTCTAACGCTATTGTCGGTTACTTTTTCCAATGCTCAGCGTTTCAACCCGGTATCGTTCGGCAAGTTGCCGCAGGATTACCAGCTTTACCCGCGCGATGCCGCAAGCCAGGCGCACGTGCCCATAGCTGGTGTGGTAGAAGCGCCGGATTGGAAGTATGTCTCGGTACAGGTATTACGCAACGGCCAGCCCTATCAATACCGGCGGGCGGGCATTCAGTACGGAGCCAACACCAAAGGCACTTTCAGCACGGAAGCGAGTATCAAAGCCGAACGTGCGAATTATGATTTCAAGGTTTTCCTTTGCAAGGATGCCGACTCGTCGCTGCTTGTTACCCGCACCCGCGTGGTGAGCGGCGACGTTTATATATTGTCGGGCCAATCCAATTCGACCGGTTTTTTCGGCGAGGGCGACACAAGCATGTTTTGCCGGACTTTTGGAAAGATCACTGGCACGCTCAATACTGAAACTTATAAAGAAGCGGACACGCTCTGGACGCTTTCCAACATGCATTCCTACAACAATGGCGTGGGGACCATGGGTTTTGAAATCCAAAAGCAGCTCATGGAAAAATCGGGGATCCCCAACTGCCTTATCAATGCAGGCTACCACTGGTCTTCCGCCTATTCGCATTCACAGCGCACCGAAAGCAACCCTACTGATTTCAACAACGGCTATGGCAGAATGCTCTACCGCACGCGAAAGGCGGGCGTCGCCCACGCGGTGAAGGCTTACATTTTCAGACAAGGCGAAAGTGAGGCTTACGGCGAGGGAGGTAATTGGGAAGGACATTTCGATGTTTTGCGCAAAAACCTGAAAATGGATTTCCCAAGCCTGCAAAAGCTGTATGTTTTCCAGATCGACATTATTTACCACCCTTCGCTCATCGGCGTTCTGATACGGGATTACCAACGACGGCTTGCGGCTATCTATCCCGACATTACGAGTATCGCAACTGTCGGTACCACCGGTTTCGATGGCCTGCACTACAACCGCGAAGGCAACAGGCAAAGCGGTACCGAGCTTTCGCGCCTGATGCTCCGCGACTTTTACGCATCCAGCGATACGGTCAATATCGCCTCCCCCAACCTCAGAAAGGCATTTTACAATTCTGCGGAAAAGAAGAGCCTGACGCTCGTGTTCGACGAAGGCCAGGAATTGAAATACCCCGAACCCTACAAACATCAGGGCGGGCAAGTACTGGATTTGAAAGACTTCTTCTACCTCGATCACCAATCAGGAGGAGTAACAAGCGGAAAAGCGGAAGGTAACCGGGTTACCCTGGACCTGAGAGCTGCGCAAAACGCTGCAACGCTCAACTATCTGCCGCCCTATCTCGAAAAAGAGAGCTCTTACTACCCTTTCACGGGGCCATACATTACCAATGCGAAGGGCATGCGCGCATTTACCTTCTTTGATGTGCCCATTGCCAGCGCATTACCGGCAACCAGCCTGACCGCTCTCAACGGAGAAAAAAGTAACATCAGGCTTTCGTGGCAGCCGGTTTCCGGCGCGAAAGGCTATATTCTGGAACGTAAGATGGGCGATGCAACTGCTTATGCCCTCGTGGCGCGGGTAGCCGGCAGTACTGTGGAGTGGCTTGACCAACCGGGGGAATCCGCGGCCCCTATCCTGTACAGGCTGATAGCCATTAACGACGCAGCCGAATCCATGCCCGCCTACGCAGAAGTAGCACCCACATTGGTATTAGGTGTAGAACAAGACCAGAACGCACCTTTTGACATTTTTCCAAATCCCACCCTTCGTGGTGACGAGGTAACGATTCGTTTTGACAGGCCGCAAACAGGCATGATCAGACTGATTAGCCTGAATGGTCAGTTTTTAGCGAACCGAAAGATCTCGGGCAGTGCGAAGTCCTCATTCACAGTCCCAAAGCAAGTTTCGGGAATGCATTTAATCCGGTTTGAATCGAATGGCAAATTTTTCACTAAAAAACTATGGGTCAGATAATTTGAACATATAATAGTAAGCGTTGTTAGTATTGGGCTCCCGGACAGAGGCAACCACCTGCACATCTTCCCGACCGTCCATCGGTAATTCCCCGAGCGGCCCTCCATTCCGGGAATTCTTACAGCTGCTTTTGACTTTATACGATAATGGAATGATTTTTGCTATCCGGTAGCAAAGGCCAACGTTTCTCTATCCTGTCCGACAATAGCCCTGAACGATATGCACATCAACAGTTATGAAGAGCAGATAAAACCTGAATTGACCAAGTGGCAGCTGAAAATGCAGAAGCGGCCGAATTTTATCGACAGGACCTCCAAGAGATTTCAGGATAAAATCAACGACATCATTCCCGACAAAATCCATGACGTGATCACCGGTACCATCAAACAAATGGTGCGCGGCGTGCTCACCGGGGCCGAATATACCACCACGCAATCTATCCCGGGCGCCTCGCTGGAAGAAATGGAAACAGCGGTTCGCAAAAAGATCGAATTTTATAAAAAGGCCGGGGCTGCGGAGGGAGGTATTACCGGCGCGGGAGGTTTTTGGCTCGCATTGGCAGAATTTCCTATCCTGATAGGCATTAAAATCAAACTACTTTTCGAGATTGCAGCATTGTACGGAAGGCCGATCAACGATTATAGGGAACGGCTTTTTATACTCCATATTTTTCAACTGACGTTTTCGAGCCAGAAAGGCCGGCAAGAGGTGTTTTCGCGAATGATCCAATGGGATTTACGCAGCAAGGACCTTCCAGCGGACATTCACGAGTTCAACTGGAAGACATTCCAGCAGGAATACCGCGACTACATCGACCTGGCAAAAATGGCTCAGCTGATCCCGGGAATCGGGGCGGCGGTCGGTGTGATCGTCAACTACCGGCTGCTGGACCAACTCGGCAAAAACGCGATGAACGCCTATCGGATGCGATGGTTTGAAGAACGAATGCTGGGACTTACGGGCGCGCTGACCACAACCGCCCGATAAATAAAGTTTAATACAATTGTACCGATTGAATGAGCGCTAAAAAAAAGCAATTTGTATACGGCAAGAATCTGGACAATGCCTTACTGGCGGTTTATAATGCGTATGTTTTCTTCATCCGTTTTTTCCGCGAGGTTTTCCGGGGCCGGATGGAATTCCAGGAGATTGTCCGGCAATGCTATGCGATCGGAAACCGGTCCTTGCTCCTGATCAGCCTCACCGGATTCATTACCGGAATGGTGTTCACCAAACAATCGCGTCCGTCATTGTCCGAATTCGGGGCTACTTCCTGGCTGCCGTCGCTGGTAGCGATCGCGATTGTGCGTGCGCTGGCGCCGCTGGTAACCGCGCTCATCAGTGCGGGTAAGATCGGATCGAGCATCGGCGCCGAGCTGGGATCGATGCGTGTTACCGAGCAGATCGATGCGATGGAGGTTTCGGCCGTTAACCCATTCAAATTTCTGGTGGTAACCCGGGTGCTGGCCTGCACGATAGCCATCCCCGTGCTGATGTTCTACTGCGCGCTCGTCAGCTTGCTCGGCGCGTTCTTGAACGTGACATTGAATGAAGGAACAAGTTTCATCGCCTTCTTCGAGAACGCATTCGAGCAGATCACGTTCCTGGACATCTGGACGTCGGTCGCAAAGGCGATTGCATACGGGTTCACGATCGGGATCGTGGGCAGCTACCAGGGTTATAACGCCAGCAAAGGTACCGAGGGTGTCGGTAAGGCGGCCAACTCAGCGGTGGTGACCTCTATGTTCCTCATTTTCATTGAGGAGGTGATCATCGTACAGGTATCCAATTATTTCAGAATCTAAAATGGAAGAAGATTTCAAACCCGGCGAGCCGGTTATCGAGGTACGCGACCTGTATAAGTCATTCGGCGATCTGCATGTATTGCAGGGCGTGGACCTTACTGTGAACAAAGGTGAAAATATGGTCGTGCTGGGCCGGTCGGGAACCGGGAAATCGGTACTGATCAAGATTATGGTGGGTTTGCTCAAACAAGACCGCGGTGATTGTATCGTACTTGGCAAGGAAGTCTCCCGGCTGGAAGGCAACGATCTGCGCGATTTGCGTCTTAAAATCGGGTTTTCGTTTCAAAACAGCGCGTTATACGATAGCATGACGGTCCGCGAAAACCTTGAATTCCCGCTCGTACGCAACATTCCGAACCTCACGCGCGCGGAGATCGACGAGCAGGTGGAATACGTGCTCGACGCGGTGGGCCTGCTGCAAACGATTAATCAGGTGCCGGCAGAGCTCTCAGGCGGCCAGCGCAAGCGGATCGGTATCGCCCGGACGCTCATACTGAAACCGGAAATCATGCTCTACGACGAGCCGACAGCCGGGCTGGACCCGATCACCTGTCTGGAAATCAACCAGCTGATCAACGAAGTGAAGGAGAAATACCAAACGACTTCGATCATCATCACACACGACCTCACGTGCGCGCGGGAGACAGGCGATCGCATAGCGATGCTGCTTGACGGCAAGTTTCTGAAAACAGGCACTTTTGAAGAAGTATTTGATACCGACGAAGAGCGGATCAAGAGTTTTTACGACTATAATTTTATTCAGTAATAATGGCAACATCAACCAAACGATCCATTAACGTAGGCCTTTTCGTCATCATCGGCATTCTCATTTTCGTGGTGGGGATACTCACGATCGGGAGTATGAAAAAGGTTTTTTCCTCGGCCATTACCGTCAAATCCATTTTTGACGATGTGAACGGGTTGAAAATCGGAAACAACATCTGGTACTCCGGGGTGAAGATCGGGACCGTAAAAAGCATCCGCTTCCTGGCCAATTCCAAAGTGGAGGTAATGCTGAACATCGAGGAAAAATCACAGGAGTTTGTCCGTAAGAATGCCAAGGCAAAAGTGAGCACTGACGGTCTGATCGGCAACAAAATCATCGTCATTTACGGTGGTACGCAAAAAGTGCCTTCCATTGAGGACGGTGATGAAATAGCGGTCGAAAAAATAGAGAGTACGGAAGAAATGCTGGCTGTGCTTTCGGAAAACAACAAGAATTTGCTGGGCATTACCAGCGCATTCAAGACGATCAGCAAGAATATCCTGGCCGGAAAAGGCACCGTAGGGATGCTGCTAAACGACGAGCGGCTTTACAACGACCTGGACCAGACCCTGGGTGCGATGAAAAAAGCGTCTGTAAATGCACAAGCATTGACCGCCTCGTTGGCCGGTTATACCTCCAAACTGAACGAAAAAGGAGGTCTGGCCAACGATTTCGCCACCGACACGGTGATCATGAAAGACCTGCGCGGGACAATCGCACGCCTGAACGAAACCGTCTCCTCGGCCAATGTGATGGTTAATAACCTCAAAACGGCCAGCGCAGACCTTAACTCGAACAAAACCAGCCCGTTGGGCGTACTACTACACGACGAAGCAACAGCTGCAAACCTGAAAGAAACGCTGAAAAACCTCGAAAGCACTACCGAAAAACTGGACGAAAATATGACTGCGCTTCGCTCCAACTTCCTTTTCCGCAGGTATTTCCGCAAAAAAGCCCGGCAGAATGCAAAGGAGGACGCCAAGCAGCCGGCCAAAGAAGAGATAAAAGAGCAGGAGAACCAACAATAATGTGATAGTTTTGCAGAAAGCGGTTATATTGTCGAAGTATTTCTTCGAATAATACCTTACCAATCCCACTAATTGAGCTTCTGCAAAAACTTTAACACAAAACGATGGCCTTACAACTCAACCCCGCCCTGGACCTTGCCTACATCGACCAGGCCTACGGAGAAGATCCTGTAATCCTGTACATGATTTTTGATGCATTTCTGAGCGACTCTGTGCCTCGCTGGCAGTCCTTACAAGGTGCACTCGAATCGGGCGACCTCAAAGAATCGGCCAGTATCGTGCACGGATTAAAACCTTCGTTCACGATGACCGGCCTGACGCACGTGCGTCCGAAGGTAGAAGTGCTCGAAAAGGCCATTAAGAACGACGATCCCGTTGAACAACTACTGGAAATGTACCATAACATTTCAGTGGAGATCGAAGAACTGATCCCTATTCTTGAATCGGAATCCGAACGGCTGAAACAACTCTAAATTAATTGAAGGAATGAATGAGCGCATAGTCTGAGGCTATGCGCTTTTTCTTTTGGATTTCTCCCATGCCGCGCTTTGCGAACCTTTGAAATACCGCCTGATACCAGCCAGCACGGCATAGTTCATCATACAAAAGTAGTAAGGTACAAAAAGCGCTTTCACCTTGATCTTCCGCGTTTCGAGTATCCAGCCTGCCAAAGCGAGCCCGTAAAATCCGACCTGTCCAGCCAGCAGAAGTTGGTAAAGCACACCGCCGGATTGGATTACAATTAATATATTGAGAGCTAATGCCAGTATCATCAGAAACGGGGTCACCGTCCAACGGAGCACGCGGTGGCTGATGTATTGGAAGGAAAGCAGCGGATCGTGGAACGGGTTCATCAATTTCTGCAACCGCAGGATCGACTGGATCCCGCCCGCCGCGATGCGCACCTTTCTTTTCAGTTCCTCTTTGATATTCTCCGACGACAGCTCGGAAGCATAAGCATCTGGCTCGTAAACAATGCGATACCCCTGTTCGGCTATTTGCATGGAAATCATAAAGTCGTCCAGGATCGTATCGGGTTCCACCGAGCGGTACAGCGACCGCCGGACGCTGAATAGCTCCCCTGCCGCCCCTACCACGGAGTACAGCTCAGAATCCCACTTTTTGAGTGTCGACTCGTATTTCCAATAAAATCCCTCGCCCGCCGTGGCATCCGACAATGCATCCTGCATCACCCGCTTTTCCCCGGAGACTGCCCCCACTTTGGCATCGGCATAGTGCCTTGCGATCAGCAGCAATGCCTCCTTGTTCAAAAACGTGTTGGCGTCGGTGAAAACAACCACCTCCGTATCTACCTCATCCATGGCGCGGTGCATCGCCAGGATCTTGCCGCTGCGCACAGGTGTGTGCATGAGCTTGATCTGAGGGTAATTGGCCACCAGATGGGGGGTGCGGTCGGAGGAGCCGTCGGTGACGAAAATAAGGCTCAGCTTACCAGCGGGGTATGAGAGTTGCAGCGTATTCGCGATTTTTTCCTCTATAATACTCTCCTCATTATAAGCCGCGATCACCAACGTAAGTGTCGGAAAATCCTGATCCATCCCGGGAGCCAGCCTCTTTCCTTTGAATGCCCTGCGAATGCGGACGAGTATGTACAGCACGATGCCGTAACCGAGGAATGTGTAGAAAACAATAAACAGACTGAGCCAGAAAAGTATTTCCATAAATCAGCGGGTCAACGGGAAGCCTAGGTTTGTGCTATCGGGATCATTTTTGAAATGCCAGGTGATGGCGCTCCAAAAAACAGGGATGAAACCGTATTCTTTGTTTTTGATATACTGAATAATATTCCGGGGAACCACCGCCAGCATAAAATAGCAGCAGAACACGAAGAACCTGAAACCGGGCGCATTTTTTCGGATGAATAAAATGCGGTTACGGTTCATAAAAAACTCCTTCAAGGCAGTCCGTTTGCCTACTGATACCGATTCCTTGTGGTAAATCAACGCATCAAGGTTCACGTGGACTTCATATCCTGCCCGTTTGATGCGTTCGCACCAGTCAAGCTCCTCGTAATAAAGGAAATAGTTTTCGGCCATTCCACCCGCTTTCTGCCAGGCTTCGCGGCTGATCATCATCGCAGCGCCATGTGCGTAGCCGGTCGGGCCGGAGAGAAAATCGTACTGCCCCCGATCCTGCTCGAACTGCCCTATGCATGCATTACGGCAGGTGTAGTAGTTCATTGGGGTGTAGCCGGTGTATTGCAGCATACCGGGCTGATCGAAGTAATGGATTTTGGGAGAAATCATGCCGATTTTCGGGTTGGCCTCCATGGTGTCCACCAGCTTACCGATCAGGTCTGCGGTGACCTCGGTATCATTGTTGATCAGGAAAAGGTAGTCGCCCGTGGCCTGCGCCAGGCCGATATTGTTCCCTCCTGCAAAGCCGGTATTAAGCTCCGAACGAACAAAAATGATTTCCGTATACCGCTCCTGCCATTCAGGCACGGGGTTTGCTTTGCTCCCATTGTCGACGACGATGATTTCCAGACCCGGATAGGTATTCACCTCCGCCAGCGATTTCAATAAGTCTTCGGTAACCTTCGGCTGATTGAAATTCACCGTTACGATGGACACTTTTTTCATGCGCAAAACTGGGCCGTTCGGGTTGCCGAAAACAAAGGAATATTTTTATTGATTTGTAGAACTATTTCAAATTTAACAATAAAAACATAGCTTTAACCAAAATCCGGGAATGATCGCGGTTTTTTACAAAAAACATCCTGAATGCGTTCCTGACGGCCTTTCTTACGAAAAAACTATCCCAGCGTGCAACTCAACCGTAAGCTCAACAACCAAGAATCCGGCTCTAATCTATCCAGTCCTCAGGGACAGGATATTGCCCGACTGGAAAAGAAGGTTAGCGAGCTGATCGAAGCGATTGAGCAGGCTGATGTCGACACGCACCTTTCAAAACATTACCAGAAGGAGATCGCGGATGCATTCCAGCGCTCGGCGGCTACTCAGAAAAAGCTGGCGCCATTCAGGGAGCTGGATCAGGACAACAACCTTTCTCGCGAAGAGCTCCTCGAAGGTCTCGAAAAGCTTCTGGCCGAAAACCAGTTCGACAGCCGGATCAATACACCCAAGCGAAGCGGAATCGTGCAGAGAGGTGTGATGTTCGTGTTGGCGATCCTGCTGATCATCGTCGGATTTGCGATGATCATCATGCCAGCACCGCCCAGTTTCGAGCTTTTTACGGTTTACTATTTCAATATCAATGACGGCGTCACAATCATGGACCTTGTCTCGCTGCTGATTATTTTTGGTGGAGTCCTTTTGTTTGTATTAAACTTCAACAAAAAATGATCAGTTTCGTCGAGCCGCAAACTACCGTCAAAAAGATCCTGCTCGTGGAGGATAACCTGCTTTTCCGCAAGGTTATCGAACATGCCCTATTGAAAGCAGGATACAACTGCGTGCTCTGCGAATCGGCAACCGAGGCGTTGAACATGCTGCTCGTGGAAACCCCGGACCTGATCCTGTCCGACTACGACATGCCCGAAATGAACGGTTTCGATTTCAGGCAGGCCGTGTTGCTCAATCCGAATATCAGTGATATACCGTTCGTTTTCCTGACTTCGTTTACCGACAACAAGCTGGTGCTGGAAGGTCTGAATATGTCCGCGTTGGACTTCATCAACAAGGAAACGCCGATCCCGGTAATTATCACCAAGCTCAACAACATCATCAAAACCCTTGAAAACGAACACCTAAGGTCGGTAAGGGAATTGAAGGTCGCTGCTGAAACGCTCAATGTCAAATCAATCCCGACGCATGCGCCGGCCGTTACCGGTTACCGTATTTTCTATTGGCACAAGGGTTACCGTGGCTATCCCGGTGGTGATTTCATCGATTTCGTGCAGGCCGACAGCCGTTTCTGCTTCGCATTTCTAGGCGATATCATGGGTAAGAAGTGGAAAGCCTGGTTCTTCACATTCGGCTTTCTGAGCTACATCCGCGCTGCGATCCGCTTCTGCGTGCTCGACCAGGATTTTGATCTAGTGACCATCGTACAAAAGATCAACAAGTTGATTTACCTCGACGAAAGCTTGCAGAATATCCTGTCGAGCCTTTCGCTTTTGCTGCTCGACACGCACACCGGCGAAGTGCATTATACAGGTGCGGGCGATCTTCCGCTTGTGAGCTTCTCCCGCGAGACGGGAAGCACTTCCACCATCCAGTCCACCGGGCTGCTGCTGGGCTTGCTGGAAGACGGCCTTTACGACAAGCAGGTAATGACCATGAAGCGGGGCGATCAGCTCGCCATTTTCACCGACGGCATGATCGATATTCCATCCAACGGCTCAAAGAAAAGCGACTACCCGTTTTTTGTAGAGAAAATAACCCCGTATCTCGGCACGCCCGACAGTTTCGGGCTGATCAGGCAGCATGTGCTTGACCTGATCGACGATAGTAACCAAATGGATGATGCGAGCATCATTTTTATAGAAAAACAATAGCCCTTTATGATACTGAAAGTTGAGGAATTAAATCGCGTGGTACAGGCCACGATTTTACCGGAAGAGGCCAGCCTCTCCAATGCAGAAGCATTCAAGGAGGAAATGATCACAATCATCGGCAACGGTGTGCGGCTGGTGATCGTCAGTTTTGAAAACGTGAACTACATCGACAGCTCATTTCTGGGCAGCCTGGTAGTCGCATTGAAATACGCCATGCCGCGCAACGTCGATATTTACCTGGTCTCTCTGAAGCCGGATGTGAAGAACCTGCTCACGCTCATCCGGATGGACAAGGTATTCAGGATATTTAACGACTATGAAGAGGCGCTGGGAACACTTAGCTAGTTTATGAGGGAGGATTCGGATCAGATCACGATAGTTTTCAAAAGTAACCGGGAGGGTATTCCGGGCACGCTGCAGCTGTGCCTCGACCACATCCGGCAAAAGACGGGCAATTCCCCGCTTCACGATGACCTGATGGCCAAAATCAAATGGGTCATCATGGAGCTGCTTACCAATGCCGTGAAGCATTCGGGAGAGCGGGAATCGGTGCTCAAAATCGGGCTGACGATGGATGCAGTCATCCTCGAAAAAGAAGATTACGGCAAGCCGCTCGTGCTTACCGGCCAGGATAAGAAAAAGATTATGTGGCCGCTGGAAGAAATGGTACGGCCGCTGGATTTCCCTATTTACCACAATGGCATGGATTCGCTCTGCGTGCGCACCGACGAGACGGGCCGGGCGATATTCTTCATCGAACAACTCGCCGAGCTGGAAATGCCCGCGTTGCTATCGGATACCAGCGAGCATTTCGGGCTGCTCATTATGACCAAGGCTTCCGACGAATTCGCCTACGAGCACGAGCCCGACACAGGCCTCAACCGGTTTATCAGCACATTCTATTTCAACCAGCCACTCCCATGAAACACCGCTTCGAAGTTCTGGATATTTTTCGGGGCCTGTTTGCTTCACTCGTTTTCCTGTTCCACCTGGGGCCATTTGCCAATACGCCCGTTCTGAACAACCGTTTCGTTGAGAATTCGGATATGTTCGTGGACTTCTTTTTTGTCCTCAGCGGGTTTGTGATCGCGTACAGTTACCAGTCGCTGGCCGATTGGGCGCAGTTCAGGTTGTTTCTGAAAAAACGCGTTTACCGCATTTATCCGCTGCATTTGGTAATGCTCCTGGCATTTGTAGGAATGGAAGTAGCTAAAAACATGCTCAGCCCGTACATTAAGGTGAACAACCTGGTGAACCCGGCGAACAATATCTACACTTTTTTCACGTCGCTTTTCCTGGTCAACTCCACCCCGGTACCGGGCGTAAAGGACGTCAGCTGGAACATCCCGAGCTGGTCTATCAGCGCTGAAATGATGGCTTACCTTGTTTTCGGAAGCCTGGTCGTTTACATTCACCGCAGCAACCAGTTCCGCAGCCGAAACGCCTGGTATGGGCTGATGATCGTCGTGTCACTCACCGCGCTCTGGTCGGTATCCAACAGTTTTCAGATCAATTACAGCTTCGATTACGGCTTTTTGCGGGGTATACTCGGTTTTTTCACAGGTGTACTTTGCTTTAATCTTTTCAGCAACACGCATATGCGGGTACGTGAATGGTCGCCCGTATTGTTTTCAATCAGCGAGATCCTATCGCTTACCCTGATCACCCTCAGCATTTACAACGGCGAGGTCATGAAGCCCTGGGGCGCTATTTTTGAAATACTGTTCTTCATTTGCATTTATACCTTTTCATTTGAGAAAGGCATCATTTCAAAAGCATTCAAAAGTGTGAAGCTGCTGCACAAGCTCGGACAATACTCCTACTCGATCTACATGACGCACGCCCTGTTGATCAGTCTTTTCAACGTGCTGTTCATCCGCATATTGAAATTCCCGCCCGAAGCCTATTCCTACCTCTTCGTTTTCAACTTCATACTCATCTATTTCGTCTCGGCATGGACATACAAGCACATCGAAATGCGCTTTCAGTACAAATCGAGAAGTGACCGCCGACCGCTGACGGCCGACCATAGACGATAGACCATCGACCAGCAGACCGCCAACCATGGTCTATCGTCGGCGGTCAGCCGTCAGCCGTCAGCCGTCGGCGGTCGGTGGTCGGTAGTCCATCGTCAGTATCTAGCGATCAGCAACTATCAAGGCTGAATCACCTCTTCGAGGTGGTAATAGATGATGTCGCCAATGGCATCAACGCGGCTTTCCCAAGTATTTTCTGCGGCAATCGTCACCCGCGTTTTACGTTGCTCCGCATCGTCGGTTTGTAATGCTGTGGTAATGGCCTGCGAAAAACCTCCGGCATTTTCGCAGAACTTCACCGCGCCTTTGGAAAGCTCTTTTAAATCCGGGTTAAAGTCGGTGGCCACCACCGGCTTGCCTGCTCCCAGGTATTCGAAGAGATTCAACGGAAAAATACTGCTATTTTCTTCATCCTTTTTGAACGGAATCAGCGCCACATCGAAACCCTTGATCACCGCCGGCATATCTTCGTGGTCGACCGGGCCGGAGAAATGCACGTTTTCGGCGGTAAAAAACCAATCGGGCACGAATTCTCTGGAAACCGGGCCTACGAATGCGAAGCTCTTGTCGGGGTTGGACAATATGACCTTTTGCAGCAAATCATAATCCAGCTGCCGCTCGATCGCCCCCAGATAACCGACTACGGGCTTTTTCAATGCGGCAATAGCCGGGTTGACCGGCAAACGCGGATTTAACGCCTTGCTGCTATGGCCCAGGTCGGCGGCGTTGGCCACAAAATAGCTGTACGGGTTTTGCCTTTTCTTTTCCTTGTATGCCTTCTTGCTGCTGCAAATCACCACATCGCTCTGTTTGACCAGAATATCCTCGGAAACCACCCCATGCCGCAGGTTAAACGGGAGCACCGGATCGAGGCGGTGGTACACTTTCAGCCTGGGCATCAGACCATCGGTAACCGTAGGGTAATGGAAGTTGGATGAGTTGATAAAAATATAATCCCTGATCTTGTACGCTTGGAGAATGCTTTTCAACTTGGTACGGATCAAAAGCTCGTTGAATTTCAATATAGTACGAAACATCCCGTTTTCCGGAAGGAAGTCGGCCGGCAGCAATATCGGCGGAATGATAACTTTCAGATTAGGAATGTCGGTTTCGATCATCGAATGGCGGGTGAGCGAAAAATGCCCCTTGCGCAACTGGTATTCAGGCTTTTTGCGAAGCCTGAAAAAGTCCCCCAGCGTCAATGGATTCTCGATATAGTACACCTCATTCTCCCGCGCGAGCAGCTTGGCTGTCGTGTAATTAGCGGCTTCAATAGGTGCGTCAAACCGGGATAGGCCAAAGATAATGATCTGATGTCCTTTCAGTTTCATTGGCAAGGCGTATTGGTAGATTTACGGCAGATCGTCGGCCCGGAGCCGGGCGCTGTGGTAATTTAGAAATTTTTACAATATATCCGCAAACCAATAGTGCGCCTTCCGCAGCCATTTTCCGTATCGCATCAATAGCCCAGACGCAACACCTATCCAGTATGATCCACTATTGTGCCTTGTGAACCATCAGCTTTCCCCACCACACCCTGGCCAGGTTAACGGCCTCGGCATAGCCCGTCGTGAATACGCTGAGAATGCTGAAAGGCTGAAAACGGTTGAGTCCCCAGTATCCGATCCCCACACCAATGAGCGTTGGCACCACGCCGGCAATCGCCACGCCGTAAATGCTGCCGGTAAGATAAATACCGCTCACAGAGGCGATAACACTGCCCGCAAGCATGATCAGTACCTTGATAAAATTGATTTTAGGCTGATGGATAACGTCGAGTGTCAGCGCAAAAAAGCGGTCGAGCGGGTACAGGAGCGCGAAGGTCATGTACAAGCGCATGATGTTGGCGGCCTCGGAATTGATGTATTTCTCCCCTCCTATAATATGAATCGCGACGTCGGCCAGGATTACCGCACCAATGCAGGCCGGTAACAATGCCATGGTGATAAGCCCCGCGTAACGTTTCATCGTGTCGATCACCTTGGGCCGGTTGCCTTCATTGTAGGCGGCCGAGAGCTCGGGCATGCCCGTGGCGGCGAAGCTGCGGAGCGGTATTTCGATGATCTCCATCAGCCGCTGCCCCAGATTGAACACCGCCAATGCAGCCGGGCCGAGCATGAAGTTGATGATCATGGTATTGGATGTTCCGAAGAGATTGGAACTCAATGTGGTACCTACCGAGAATTTACCAAAATGGAATATTTCCTTAATGCATTCGGTGGTGCGGTCCTTGAAATTGGCGAGCTTGGACCAGCCCATAACGATCGTAAAAATGCTTGTAAGCGCCGCTCCCCCCAAATAGGCATAGATGATGTTTTGCAGATTTGCGGTTTTGGTAAATGCCATCACCATCACAAAAAGGATGAAAAACCCCTGGCTCAGAAAACGGATACAAAGTAATTGGTCGAACCGCTGCTCGGCCTGCACTACACAGGAAGCAATGAAATACGGCAGCGAGGCGATGTAAATAATGCCGAACCATTCGACGAACAATACCACCGAAGGGTTTTTAAACCAATCCGAAAACAGGAATGCCGGAATGTTGATCAGCGCCAGAATGCCTGTGATGGCACCGCCAATAAACCAGGCAGAACCTACCACCTCGCGCTTTCGGGCGTCGTTGGCGCCCGCGTAGAACTTAATGAAAGCCGTGGTCAGGAAACCCGACCGGAATGTGTCGACCAGGAGTAATATCGACAAAAAGAACACCCACATCCCTATACTCGCCACAGGCAATGCGCGGTACAGGATGATCATATTGAGCATCCCTAGCACAGACATAATACCGTTTCCGGCCAGTGAAAGAAAATGTTTGTTCCTTAATTTCTGTAAAAGCTGAAAGGCCATCAGGTCGTGGGCAAGATTGGAACCAAACGCAATATGCGAAGTAATTTTACAATATTTTTGCGCAAAGCAGGAATAATGTTTTAACTTTCCTCCCAACTGCCCGCCGCATGGGCCAGCTTGATTGTGAAGATGTACAAAACCTACTGATTGCCAGAATATGAGCTTATTGGGCTTACCTAAATGGATTTTACCGCACCTTTTTACAAACAAGCGCTTCGCAGACCTTACCGAAGGCGAAATTCAGGCCTTACGGGAGCGGATCAGCCGGTTCAAGGATGAAACCCCGGAAGTCTCGGTGGTCATTCCGGCCTGGAATGAGGAGAACAACATCTATCGGACCCTGTCGTCGCTTTCGGCGAGCAACACGCGGTACAAAGTCGAGATCATCGTCGTCAACAACAACTCTACCGACGGCACACAGAAGGTCCTCGATACGCTGGGCGTACGGAATTACCTGCAAACTGTCCAGGGAACACCTTTTGCCCGGCAAATGGGCCTCGACCATGCGCGCGGCAAATTCCACCTCTGCGCTGATTCCGACACCTTCTATCCGCCAGACTGGATCGACCTGATGGTGGAACCGATGGCAAAAAACGCGGATATTACCGGTGTTTACGGAAATTACGCATTCATGCCACCTGCCGGGCATGGACGTACAGGTCTTTGGCTTTACGAAAAGTTTGCCGGCCTGATGATCCAGATCCGGAAGAAAAACCGCGAATACCTGAATGTCTACGGCTTTAATATGGGATTTGTAACTGAGGTAGGCCGCAGAACCGGCGGATTCAAGGTGAGTGGCTCGCGGGTGTATGCCAATATCGTGGGAAGTGATTTCCAGAACGAGGCCGAAGACGGCCGCATGGCTCTGAACCTCAAAAAAGAAGGTGAACTGAAACAGGTTACCAGCTCCAAAGCAACGGTTTTCACCTCGCCGCGCCGTTTGCTCGACGACGGCAGCATTTCCAAAGCATTCTTCAATCGGGCCAAGCGACAACTGCAAGGCATGCGTGACTATCTCTCGTAATATGATGCAGCACCATTTCCCCGATACGACCTTGCTGATCACCCATTACAACCGCAGCGGCTCGCTCGAACGGCTGCTGGCGACATTCGAATCGCTCGGCTGCCAGTTTGCGGATATTGTGGTTTCGGACGATGGCAGCAAACCCGAACACCTCGAAAAGGTGCAGGCGCTCGCCGGCCGCTTCCGGTTCCGGCTCGTTACCACGCCGAAAAATCGTGGGCTGGGCAACAATATCAATAAAGGCCAGGATGCGGTGCAATCGGAATATACCTTATATGTGCAGGAGGATTTCCAGCCTTCCGACATTTTCCCGGAGCATTTCCAGGATGCGCTCACATTCATGCGCGAGGATCCCAAATGGGACATTGTGCGGTTTTACGCCTACTTCGCCTACCCTACCCTGAAACCTTTCAAGAAGGGTTATTCCGAAATGGTATACCGGTTCTGGGACATGAACCATTTGAAATTCTACTATTACAGCGACCACCCGCATTTGCGCCGGAGCACGTTCCTGCAAAAGTTTGGCCGTTATCCCGAAGGCATTAAAGGCGATCTGACAGAATACAAAATGGCTGTCAGCTTTTTACAGAAAAAGGGGAAAGGGTTGTTTTACAACGACTTCACCCAATTATTTTACCAACGAAACTCCTCCGACGAACCCAGTACCATGGAGCGTGCCGACTGGAAACTGAGCGAGAACCCACTGGTGAAGCTTGCCCGGCTGGGCTACCTCCGTTATCGCTGGCTGAAAAATACGCTGGACCTGGTTTTCATGAAATAGACTGCCCACATGAACAAGGAATATTTCTTCGGGGAGGTGACACTGCTCATTACCCATTACAACCGGAGCCAGTCGCTGGAACAGTTGCTCCTTTCATTTGAAGCGTTGGGCTGCGCGTTCGGCGACATTGTCGTGTCCGACGACGGCAGCAAACCCGAACATATCGACTACTTGCTTCAATTACAGAAAAAGCATGAGTTCAGGCTCATTACAACGCCTCAGAACAGGGGCTTGGGTAATAATATCAACAAAGGCCAGGATGCCGTTCTAACGCCTCTAACCCTGTACGTGCAGGAAGATTTCACGCCTACCGCCATTTTCCCGGAAAGCTTTACCAACGCGCTGGACATTATGCGAGAAAAACCCGAAAACGATGTGGTGAGGTTCTACGCCTATTTTGAATACCCCTATTTGAAAAACCCCCGCAACGGCTATTACGAAATGGATTTCAAAGTATGGAAACCGGGTTACCGCAAGTTTTATGCTTACAGCGACCACCCGCACCTGCGCAGGAGCAGTTTTTTTGAGAAATTCGGAAGGTATATTGAAGGCCGGAAAGGTGACTTCACCGAGTACAGTATGATGATGTCTTTCCTCAAAAACCATGGCAAGGCCTATTTTTACAAGGATTATACCGGACTGTTTGTACAGAAAAACTCGGAATCCGAACCCAGTACCATGTCGCGCGAAAACTGGCGGCAGACCGACCGGTTTCCTGTGAAACAAATCCGCGACCTATACCGCCACCTGAAATTTAATTTTGATTACCTGACCTGAAATATAGTCTCGGTTTATTCCGATCTTGGTGCCACAAAAACCCAACGTTTCCACTCCTAAGATATGCCAACCCGTATAACAAATGACTCATTCAGATGGTATTACGCGAGCATTTACCTTGGACTGGCGATGATCTTCGGTTCCCAGTATTTTACTTACAAAAATGTCCGCGACCTCTCGCTAAACAACGAGCGGCTGAACGTCACGATCGGCGTACTGAACCAGACGGCCAACTTCGGGCTGGTAACGAAGGATTTTCAGTCGAACATGCGCGGGTACCTGATCACGCAGAACAACGACCTGCTGACAGACAACTACAACAAAAAGGTCCAGCTCGTAGGCATTACCGACACGCTCTTCAACCTCGTAAAGGACGACGATATCCAGACCAAGCGCGTTAAAGACCTGCTTGAAATATCCAGCCAGATCGTGCTCTATTCGCAGAATGTGATCAGCATTTACCGCACCCAGGGCACCGAGCAGGCTTTTACCAAAATACAGGAGGGCGAAGGCATCCGGCTCAACAATTTGCTGACGCGCAAGATCAACGAGATAGAGGATTATGAGAAAAACAATATGGACCAGCGGCGCAAGCTGGTTTCCGATACCCAGCAGAATTCGGTCCTTTTCATTTTGCTGACGGGCGCCGTGGGGTTCATTCTTACCATCCTTTCCATTGTGTTCCTGAACCTCGACAAACGCAAGCAACGCCAGTTCCAGAAGGAAATCAAGGAGAGGGAGCGCACAATGAGCCAATACCTGGAAGCCATTCCAGACGGCGTGATGGTTATCAATAGTGAAAGGAAAATCGAGCTTTTGAATGAATCAGGACGGGAAATCCTGGGTGTAGCTGGCGAACGCCCCGAAACGCTCGAAGAGCAGGTCACACGCATCAAACTCCTCGATCCGACACGGTACCACGTCCGGTTTTCGGCCGACACTTTGCCGGTTGCCAGGGCATTGCAAGGCGAAAAACTTGCCGGCAACAAGATTGACCTTGTCAAGAATGATAAAATTTACCACCTCGAAACGAGCGTGCAACCGGTAATCGGCCTTGATGGGCAGATCAAAAGCGCCATTACGGTTTTCAGGGACATTACAGAGCGGGCTAATTACGAGGCAACGCTTGAAAAAGCGCGCATTCTGGCCGAGAAATCGGTACGCGTGAAGGACATATTCCTTTCCAATGTCAGCCACGAGATCAGGACACCTCTGAATGCGATCATCGGGTTTACGAACCTGCTCCTGGGCGAGGTTACCGACCCCAAAAGTCTCGAATATGTAGGCTACATTCAGTATGCCGGCAAAAACCTGCTGGAACTGATCAACGACATCCTGGATTTCTCCAAGATCGAAGCCGGGCAGATCCATCTCGAAAAAACGCCCGTTTCGATCCACGAACTGGCTGACTCGATTTCGGCGATTATGCACCACCGCGCCGTGGAGAAGGGCATTGCCTACGAAGCCGTGCTCGAAGACGGGCTGCCCGAGTTCATTGAAACCGATAAGTTGAGGCTTACGCAGATATTGCTCAATGTATGCGGCAACGCCGTCAAATTTACAGAGCGCGGCAGTGTGAAGTTGCACGTCGAACCGATCGGCGAGCCGGTAAACGAGGTGCAGAATATCCGTTTCAGGGTAGTGGACACAGGCGTCGGCATTCCCAAGGATAAACTGAAAGAAGTATTCAACCGCTTCGTGCAGGCTACCGAAAGCACCACCCGGGTATTTGGCGGAACCGGTCTGGGACTGAGCATTGTAAAATCGCTGGTACAACTTTTTGAGGGAACCCTGAACCTCGAAAGCGAGCTGGGCAAGGGTACGGTTTTCACGATGGATTTTCCATTCAGGATTGTCAAAGAGGCCGAACTGGAAGAAGAGCTGGAAAAAGAGATCGATGTTACCGCTTCCGTCACAGCCCTGCACATTCTGGCGGCGGAAGATAACTCACTTAACCAGAAGCTCCTGAAAGCTATTTTCGAGAGACTGAATATCCCTCTGACAATCGTAAACAATGGCCAGGAAGCACTCGACAAGCTGCGGGAAGGTACCTTCGATTTGGTTTTAATGGATATTCAAATGCCGGTGATGGACGGCTACACGGCAATTAAAGAGATTCGCCGGACCATTTCCACCACCATCCCGATCATCACCATGACCGCTCATGCGATGGTCGGTGAGAAAGAAGAATGCCTCAGTATCGGCGCCAACAGCTATATTTCTAAACCATTTAAGGAAAGTGAACTTTTATATACCATCGCACATCTTGGAAACAAAGAGCATTACGAAACACCTCAACCTCCAAATTTTACTCAGCAACCTTCTCAAACTAAAATGACAGACTCTATCCTAAATCTCGACTATCTCGCCGAAATCACCGGAGGTGATCAGGAATTACGCGACGAGCTGATCGCAATGTTCGAAAAAGACAGCCAGATACAACTCAAAAGCATCGGCGAGGCATCTCAGGCCAACGATCTGGAACGACTCCGTCAGGCTATCCATAAATTCCGCTCTTCATTATTCTCGGTCGGGCTGCTCAATACTGCCAACCAGTACAAGGAACTTGAAGCAACCCTGAAACAGGGCAAATGGACCGACGATCTGAACCAGAGGCTGATCGATTTGAAAGCAGAAGCGGAAACGGGTTTAACGCAGCTTAAACTGCTTTAATGGCATTGTAGATCTCTTCTACGCTGTTTTCCCAGGTATGTGAGCTCGCAAATGCACGCCGTGCTTCGGTGCGCGCTTCCGAATTTTCAGTCAACGCAAGCTCAATCAGCCGCACGTAGTCTTCTTTTCCCTTTCCGAGATACACATGGTCGGCGAATACGCTCATGGCATCCGTGGCAGTAGCAACCACCGGCTTGCCTACTGCGAGGTATTCATCGATTTTGCGGGGATAATTACCGATCGTGACCTCATTAAGCAGCTGCGGGTTCACACACACGTCGAATGCATTGATATAAGCCGGCAGGTCGGCAATGTTGCGGGAGCCGGTGAAGGTCACGTTGGAGAGCTTGTGCAGGCTGCTTTGTAGAAACTCATTGTCTTCCGGTCCTACCAGCACGATATTCCAGTCGGGGCGCTGCTGTGCAATATATTCCAGTAGTTCCATGTCCAGGCGGATGCTTTGCAGCGCTCCCACGTATCCGATACGCGGGCGGGCGATCGCGCCTATGTCCGCGGGCTCGGGAGCCTGGTTTCCAGCCATGAAAATGTCCAGGTCGCAACCTTGCCCGACGTAAAACGAGCGCGGATTGTATTTGGCGCAGTAATTGGCCAGATAGGTGGAATTGGCTACGCAAATGTCACTTTTAGCGATCAACTGCGGTTCCAGCCGAGCGCCATGCTTGCGCCAGTAATCGACTGCCAGCATGTAATCGCGGGAGTAGTAAACAGACAGGCGCGGTTTGAGCAGGTCTTTCAGGAAAAAGCTGCGGAACATATCATTGTCGTTGAAATGAATATAGTCCGTAAAGCCCAGCCGCTTCGCTGCACGGGCAATCGATCCCGCGAAGAGCTGATTATTCCTCTTATTTAAAATATCAAACAGCATTTCCGGCAGCCAGTTGATCGACTCAATCATTTTGTCGGGATACAACACCCACAGGTTTTGCTGCACCTCTTCCAGGCCGTCGGCCTTGCCGGAAACCACATTTTTGCGTTTCGCGATTTTAGGATCCCCGGCATTTTTGAGCAGGCTAATGCGGTCGAGAGGGGAATTGACGTACAATACCCTGTGGTTTTTGCTGAATTCCAGGGCGATGTTCTTGCAGTTACTCCCGATTTCCACGTCCCAGGCCTGTTGCCCCGTAATGACAATATCCATATTGCAGTAGGTAATGTGTGGGGTCAAAGGTCCCCACCCTCGTTGAGATTCGGTTACTTATAATGATGATCCTGAATTTTTCTGTCGAGCTCGCCGATCACCGCCGGAAACTGCGTAAGATCGAACTTACGGGCAAACAGTTTTCCTGATGCCCACATATGTTCCAGGTCCTCCTCTGTGAGTACTTTCGGGCTCGCCTGGCCTTTCGACCAGTCAATATACCTCAAATTATCGTTCACGAGCGAGGAGCGGAATGGGGAATTATACAAAATGGTTTGAAATATAATCTCATCAGGAGCCCAGGTGAGCTTGAAAAACTTCTTAACCACTGGGTGACCGTCCAGATACTCCAATATGTAACGCACTGCATCCAGTGTCAGGCTCATCCACTGCGAGCGTCCTACCGGTTCGAGCCCGGCGGGCATTTTGCGCATGGGTAGCAGCCTGTTCACCCATTTCTGCACCAGGTATTTGCCCGGGAAATTGTAATTGGTAAGGTGGTATTCGGTCAATCTCGGAATCGCTTCCGTCCATTCATTGTGGACGGAACAGTATTCCATGAAGTTCTTCCCGTTATTCCGCGCGAAAAAATCATGGATTTCCAATGGAGACCGCAGCGGATAATCGGCACCGCTGAGCAGGTTTACATATCCAAAATCAATACCCGAATTTACGACAGCCTGAAACCCTCGGAGCGTGGCTTCGACAATACTGTACGCACCCCAGCCGACATCCACACGATCAGGCACAAGTACTACCCGCTCGCGGTCCTGCAAAAAGGGAAATGTCCGGATATCCGCTTTCCCGTCGAGATGAACAAAAAACCATGCATCCCGGTGTTCGAGCGAGCCGATGAGCTTCGACAGCTGCTCCGGTGCCGCATGTGCAAGTATCAGGTGAGCGATTTTCATACGCTGTGGTTCGCTTTCTATTCCCGCTCGTCGAGAATGCGGGTGATATTAATAATGGCTGCTGCCAGGTAGAAATAGATATTCGAAGGAAATTGCACCAGCGCTTCCTGGGGGTAATTGCCGACATTATAGGCAAACACCACCAACAGCATCGCCAGACAATAGGTTTTCAGCTCGGGGTTCCTGATCAGGAAATAGTTGTTGATACCTTCTCTTAAAATAAAGAACATCAGCAAACAGAACAGGAAAAGGCCTACCGAGCCCAGCTCCACCGCAATGCGGACATACCCGCTGTCAGGAGGGAAATTAGCCAGGTACGATTGCGGCGCGAACCGCTGCCCCCACGCGCCCGTAGCACCCAGTCCGCCCCCGATCGGGTGCGTGAGAATGTAAGGTTGAATCCGCTTCTGGTTGTTTTTCCGAGCCTGGAACGAAATATCGTCGTTCGGTTTAAAAGCCGTCTGGAAGCGGACGATGTTGGAATTGGTGGTAGGTACGAAAATCAGGAATACAAAAAACAAAGCGGCAACACCCGAGAAGATGAGTACTTGCCGGTTGATCCGCAAAATCACAAAAAGCACCATCGCCGCGGGTATGAGCACATACGCGCCGCGTGTACCCGAGAACAGCATCGACGAGAAAAACAGCGCGATCATCATGGCCAGTACTACTTTCTGCCAGGTTTTCTTCACGAAGGTCAGCAATGCGATACAGATAATACTACTCACCACCATGTTGTAGGAGAATGCGACCGGATCGGAGAAGATGGAGAACTTTCGCCAGTGCCCGGAGATAAAAAGCAGGTCGGCAACGCCTTCCGAGTCGAGCCAGGCCTGCTCCGCCGCGGAGAAACCGATATATTCCTGCTTGTAAGCATACAAGGCGGCGAATAGCGCCAGTCCGAGCCAGAGTTTGAGCAAAAATCGCAAGAACTGAATAGTGCGGATCTGGTACATGAAAACAAAGTAGGTCAGCATCACGATCGCCACCGCACGAATGGTGTACACCCAGGCCAGTCGCGACTCAGCCGATGGATTGGCCACCTGAATCAGGTTGTAAACGATCCAGATCAGGATCATCACGCTGATAGGCCCTTTGAAAACTTTCCAGTTGGGCCTTCGTTTCTGGTGAATGAAAAAACCGAGGATCAGCAGCCCCTGAATACCATCCATGACGGTCCCAAGCGGGAAATTCACGCCGAGCCGCCCTACAAAAAACAGCAAATAGGCTAACAGGAGCAGCACGGTAATCCCGAATTCGGGAAATGCCACGATGCCATACACGATAGGCGGTCCAAACATCAGCGCCAAAATGCCTACCCCGGCGATAATACCCTGGTAAGCGATCAGCGCCCCGAGTGCAACCGATATTAACAGCAAAATAAGCAGCCCCGTGAGTTTGCGATCGAAGAGCGCGCGCAATCTTTCCACGCGGCCCAACCCTTCGCTGCTTTTCCCGGGAAGATGAATCTGAATGTTTTCCACTAAAAAAACAGGATTTTGAAAAACCAGATAAATACGCTTACCAAAGCGAGCAATAGTGCTGCCTGGCGTATTTTTTGCTGCATGGGCGTAAGCTCGTTGAAGCCCCGTTTCCGCTCGCTGACCTTTTTATCCGGATAAATTTTCATAATAGCCGAGCGTTAACCCTGAGTCTTGTCCTCCTGTCGTGTAGCTACCGAAATCTTGTTCGCACGGCGCGCGTTCACCAGCGCTGTGAGCTGATAGAACATGAATTTCGGAATATTCACTAGCGATTGGTAGATCTTCGGATCGGTGGGCGAGCTTTTCAGCGAAATGTAAAAACCGAGTACAAAAACTACCAGACCGATCAGCCATACCAATGATAACACCGGCGCGATCAGCAGATTGAGCAGCATAAAAAATACCGAAAGCAGCAGGAATATGAACAAAGGCGGCCGCAGCAATACCAATCCGAAAAGTACCTGGTTGAGACTGAAACGGGCAATGCCCTTGAACAGGATTTTAAATCCGTAGGCAAAATACTTGAACCATGTGTTGATCCACCGGGCACGTTGCTTGACCAACTGGTCGGAGCCCGTCGTCTTTTCATCATAAACAATCGCCTTCTCGGCGAATGCAATGCGGTAACCGCGGCTGACAATCCCTTCTTGCAGCACCTTGTCGAAACCCGCACCAGTAACGTCCAGCTGCCCGAGCACTTTCTCATACAGTGCCGTGCTGAATGCCATCCCCGACCCTGCCAGGGTAGCCGACGAGCCAGCGCCGAAAAGGACTTTCCCATCGTAGAAATGGTAGTAAATATCGCGCGCAGCATCCAGGCAAGCGTAGGTAGTATCCAGGTTTTTGGCCTCTCTCACGCCCTGCACCGCCTCATAACCCCGGTTGAAATAGACGTTAAGCTCGTTCAGATATTGGGGATCGGTGAGGTTGTCGCTGTCGATGATCGTCAGGTGCGTGTGGGGACGGACGAACCGGCGGATGGCATAAAAATGCGAACGGGTATTGCTTCCGAGAACTTCCTCCGGACGGAGCAGCAGCACTTTATCCGTCGGGAAACGCAGATTACTGATGTCGCATTTATCGGCAACCACATAAACATGGTAGCGGTCGTAATTCAATTGCAGCAGCGAGCCCACCACGGCTGGCAATTGCGCGGTATACTCGTAGGCCGTCACAATAATGCCGTAATCGGGAAGCCCGCCGCCGGTAGCAGGCCGGCGGGATGTTACAACCTTTCTCAAACCGTAAATCAACAGCAGAAACACCGGAAATACGAGGTTGTACCCGATCGCCGCCTGAATCGCCAGTCCTATCCATTCCAGGATTTTCATACTTCTACCGGTTTAGCCACTTTTCCGGCCTGTTCGGGAATGCTTTCGGTATTGGTAAGCACCCAGCCTGCAAATTTTCCGTTCAAGCCATCAAGGTATTGTATTTTGGATTGATCCTCCGATCCAATGGAACGACCCGCGGCGAAAACGGCAACAACCAGATCCGAGAACGACACCCATTCCTTGGCCCTGTTCATCGCACGCAATGAATCGGTTTCAATCAGAATAATGTCGAAACGAGTTTTCAGCGCCTGCAAACGCTGGCCGATCACTTTTTCATCGGCCAGTTCGAGCACAGAAATATCGCCGGTCTTGGCGCCTAGGATTGTAATCTGCCCGGGCGTCGGTTCCGGCAGGTTATTGGATTTGACAAAATTTTCAAACGGCGTGCTGTCCGGGTTCAGCTTGGAAATGTCCGGCTGGGCGAAATTTCCATCTATAATGAGCACCGTCTTGTTAATCTTCGAGAATGCCCAGGCCAATGCGATCACAAATGGGGTTTTGCCTACTCCATAACCAAGGCTGGTAACAGCGATGATCTTCGGATCACTCATTTCATTATCGAGCTCGTACCGGATCGATCGCACCAGATTCTTGTAAAGCCTTACGGACTTGTCGTCAGACGTATTCATACCTGAAAGGCTCAGGTTCGAATCCTTATCGAGCGCATTCAGGTAACCAAGCACAGGCTTGCCTGTTTCGTTGGCGAGTTGCAGCGGGTACCGGATCGATTTGTCGAGGTAGAAAAGAATAAAGAACACAAAAACGCAGAATGTGAAACTGATCACCCCGGACAGGATCACCAGCACCATTTTCTTGGAAGCCTGCACCTCGCCGGGCATCGCGCGCTCGATCAGGCGCAGGTATATGGGAAAGCTAAATTCGAGACTGGCCTCATTGTAGCGCTGTAAAGCTTCGATGTACTCCTTGCTTGCAATGTCTATGGAGGTCTCGTATTCCTGAATCCTGGCCTCGTTCGGCACCAGCCCGTCGAACTTGCGGTTCAGGCGGTCGAGCTCGCCCTGGATCGATGCCACGCTGTTTTTCGCCAGTTCCAGCGATATTTCCATGCTCAGCTTCTGTGTCACCAGATCCTGCTTCACCACCATCGGGTTGTAGGCATATTTATCGGTGGCTTCATTGATTTCCTCCGAAAGCCGACTCCGCAGCGAATCCAGGCTGAATTTCATGCGGTTGTCGAAATTGCTCAGAATGTAGCGTTCGTTCAGCGCTTTCAGGTTGCTTTTGGTAGCGATGATCTTCTGGTTAATGTCCGTCAATGCGCTTTCGAAATACTTCCGCTCGGTCGGATTAAAGCGTCTGTCGATATTACCGATAGCGGCCGTGTAAGCAATAATGTCCTTTTGGGCAATCTGACGGCGTGTTTCGAAATCGGCCATTTGCCCGTAAATACTCTTCGCCTGCTCGTTAAGATTCAATACCCTGTTTTGTATTTTGAAGTTTTTCAGCGTATTCATCCGGTCATTCAAGGCTTGCAGCTTTTGCTGCATGAAACTGGCCAGGAAGTCAATTGTCTTCTTATTGTTGCCCACCACGCGAGAAGAGTTATCGGAAATAAACTCCTGCGCGAGCGTGTTGATCACGTATGCGGCCAGGTCGGGGTGCTCGGCTTCGAATTCGACGTCGATGTAGTCGCTCACACCTGTGCGGTAAATGATGAGCTTCTCACGGAGCGTATTGGCACCATAGCCCATTTCCACAATGATATCGTTCAGCTTTTTCTCTTCCTGTTTCCACAAAAACAGCTCTTCGTGTTTCTGGTATTTTTGGGTAATCAGGGCAACGGCCTTCGCTTTATCTGCCTTGCTCATTTCTTCCAGCTCACGGACGGGCTCGCGCCAGGTCGAGTCCTTCAATCCTTTTAAGTCATTCAAAATCAAACGATAGGACACCTGATCGAGTGTTCTTTTCAATCGCATGACCTGAATCAGGCTCTCGAATTTACGCGCAATCTGCTGATCCTGCTCGTCTTTGGCGCGGGTTACCACCTGATCGGTCTTATCAACCAACCCGGTCGCGATGCGCGCATGCGACTCGTAGGTGTCCGGCAACCGCCGCACGAGAAAGTAGCAGACAATAACGGTGATCAGCGGAACCAGTATGAGAGTGATCTTATTCCTTTGCAGTAATCTTAAAAACTGTACAACCTCCGTCATTTGATATCTTCTAATTTTTGTCCTAACAATTCTTCCAGACTGCTTTTCGCAATCAAAACCTCGCTTTCGGTATTCAGCAGATTCTGCGCGTGATCGGTCTGCATCACCAGCACCTGGTTGTATTTTTCCAGCGTCTCCTGCCCCATTACAAAGCGTTTTTTTACGTTTTCGAGCATGCTTTCGACGTCGAGCGCCGCATTGGAGCGTACCCGGTAGACCGCCTTTTTCTGGATATAAGTGAAATATCTCTTCTTCACCTCCGCTTCCATGTTCAAATCAAACGACTGCTTGTCGTACTCCGCCGAGGCGAGCTCGCTCTTTGCCTGCTTCACCATGGCCGGCTTTTGCAGGATGGCCCCTATATTGACGAAAAAACCAAATTGATAAGTAAAAGGGAACGAGGCCGATACCGGCGTCGCACGATCATTCTTGGGAACGTACAGATACGAGAAGTTGAAAATGTCGAAATACGATAGTTTCGCCTTTTTGACGCTCGTTTCGGCGGCACTGATATGCGCCTGATACATCTTGATTTTGGGATAATTGGCCTTGCATACGGCTATCAACTTATCCAGGTACGCGTAGTCCACGTCTTTGCTCAAAGATTCCTGAGCACGGGCGCTTTGGAACGTCAAAAAAAGCAAGAGCCCAAAAGCGGCATGTTTTATCGGCATATAAGGACAAAAAATTTATTTAAAATCGGTTTCGCTTGACTTTGCGGCAATACAAAATACTTTTGGTAAAAATATTACTACATCTTACTAATCTAGGCAAAATGTCGTTATCCGCCCAAATCCGGAATAGTCCGGGGCTAAAAAAAATTGTCCACTGGATGCTGATCCCAACTAATCAGGCTCGTCCAAGGCTCTGGGTCCGGATATTTTTGAACCGTTTCTTTCATAAAAGGGGCAAAAATGTCATCGTCCGTCGGTGGGTAAGGATGGACGTGCTGCCTTTCAATCCTTTTTCGATCGGCGACAATTCGATGATCGAGGATTTCAGTACAATTAATAATGGTGTGGGGGCTGTAAGTATTGGCGCCAACTCGCTTGTCGGCCTGGGAAACGTCATTATCGGTCCGGTTACGATCGGCAACGATGTGATTCTGGCACAGCATATTGTTGCCAGCGGCCTGAATCACAACTATCAGGATATTCAGCAGCCGATTCACATGCAGGGCGTCAGCGTGGCACCCATCGTCATTGAAGACGAATGCTGGATCGGGGCCAATGCGGTAGTCACCGCGGGTGTTACCATCGGCCGGCATTCGGTAATTGCCGCCGGGGCCGTGGTTACCAAAGATGTCCCGCCTTATTCGGTTGCCGTGGGAAACCCCGCACGTGTCATCAAAAAATACGATCCCGAATACAAAGACTGGGTGAAAGCGTCCTGACATACGTTTTGCGCCATCACACATTCTCCGACTGCAACAGCGCGGGGAATGTTTTCAGGATGATTTCCATATCCATTTTAAACGAAAATTCGCGGGCATAGGTAATATCGAGCTGCGTACGCTCCTCCTCGGTCATGTCAGACTTACCCTTGCCGCGTTTGGTCACCTGCCACAGGCCGGTAAGGCCCGCAGGCCCCGCAAAACGCAGGATTTTATCGTCGGTGGTCATTTTTTCTGCTTCGTACAAAGGCAGCGGGCGGTTACCCACCAGCGACATATCGCCTTTGAGAATGTTGATCAACTGCGGGAGCTCATCAATGCTCGAATTTCTCAGGAAGCTTCCCAGGCGTGTGATGCGCGGGTCGTTCTGAAATTTCATGAATGCCGCCTTCTGATCCTTCTGGAATTGGTAAAGCTTTTCGCAAATCTCCTTACCGTCATGGAAGAGCAGGCTTTTGCATTGATTTCCAGCGAGGCAATCGTCGCAAAGCCCCTGCGTTTCGATCTGGACAGCCGGCTCGGCTTTGGAATACATATTCAATGCGGCCATTTTCCGGATTAGCTGGTCGGCGTCGGTGCGCATGGTTCTGAATTTGTACAGATCGAAAATCTTGTAGCCGCTCCCTACCCTTTTGGATTTATAAAAGACCGGCCCCTTCGAGTCCAGCTTGATCAGGATCGCCACGATAATGAACACCGGTAACAGAAGAATGACAGCCGTACCTGTCGCAGCAACATCAATCGCCCGTTTCCAAAGGGGCGTCTTATGCCCCTGGGAGCCGATTTTCTGCGAGGCCTTATTGGCCACGTACCACTGCCTTTTTTTGAAGTATTTGATACGGGTAATAAGATCCCCATCATCGAAATTGGCCGAAAAAACATCGTCGGCATGCTTGGCCCGCGCTAAATCGATAGCCTGGCGGGAAAGTCTGTCGACCAGCAACACGAATGGGATATTACCGAAGCCGGCACTGTTCCGGATCGTGTCGAGCAGCTCCACACCGCCGCTTCCATCGTGCGCGACGATCACGTCCGCGGGATAGTTCTCCTTTAATGCACCTAATGCACCGGAGGGGGTATCGAAATACTCCACCTGAAGATATTCCTCGAAGCGCTCGGTAAAACGGAGGTATTCCTGAAAATTGTGGTGGACATAAATAACCCTGAACTGGGCAACGTAGGTCTTGCCTGCCGTTACCGTTTCTGTCGTTGTGCCGGCCAGTTCCATGATATCGTCATCTTTTAAGAGAAGCGTTTACTGCGCCGCAATACGGCGTTGATCTTCGCGTGCACCTCCATTGGGTTGAACGGCTTGACCATAAAATCGTCGGCACCGAGATTCAGGCATTGAATGCGCTCGCTGCTTTCGTCGGAACCTGAAAGAATGATAATGGGAATCTCCGAATACAGATTACTCGCCTTGGCTACTTTCAGGAACTCTTTTCCACTCAGGTTCGGCATATGGAGGTCCGCAATGATGAGATCAGCCTGATTACCCTCTTCGAGCCACAGCATTCCCTCCGAGCCGTCGCTTTTGATCACCACATCAAAGTCCTTCTTAAGAAAATGTTCCAGTATTTTAGTAATGCTGGGTTCGTCGTCTATAATCAACAGACTTTTTCTATTGTCCATGGGTTGAGTATAAGTGGGCAAATATTCGGTATATTACTGTTTAAAACAGCAGGTAATTATTTCGTAGAATTAGTCATAATACTTGCCATAACAAAATTTAAACCAAAAAATTGTATCACCCACCAGCGCATCGGACAGAACCAGGTCAGGAAATGGACACGAAGCACTATTGGGAAAAATTACAAGTTCAGATTTAGTAAAAAATCAAGAGATGAGTAGTCAAGAGCTTGTAGTAAAATTAAATACTGTGGCGTAGATCGCAAAAAATAAACGTCCAATTTTGGAAATATTTTAAAATTACTTCTACAAGTAACCGGTTAACCGTCTGATTTGGACAGAATTATTGTGCTTGCCTAAATTGAAGTCGTATCTCGGCCCGCGATGTTACGGGAATCCCTCTCCTGCGGGCGGGCGCCCAGGCGGGGCCACTACTGATAATGCGGATTGCTTCTTTGTAAAGCTGCTCGGGGCCATTGGTTACAAAATCGGACAATGTGCCTGTGGAACTGACGGAGAATGTCACCACTATTTGTCCGGTTGTAGAAGCAGAGCCCGTATTCTTTTCGAGGTAGGTACGGTAGTCGGCCCACCCCAGGGCAGGCGCAGCCGGCATTGTATCGCCAGGAACAGTTACAGTGTAAGTTTTAGCATTGGCAGACACTGGCTTTGAAGCAACCAGATATTGCGTATCGGCCTTTTCGCGCTCCATTTTCTCGCGGCCTGCCACGGACCTACCGACGGCCTGAGCGGCACTGGGCATCACCAAAACCTGAGAAGGCTGTGGCACCGCCTGAATCTCCTCCGTTTTAATTGGGGAAGAATCTTCCAATGCAATTTCGTTCTCCTCTTGCTGCACCTTCGCATCGGCAAGGCCGGAGGGTGTCAATGTTGTTTTCGGTTTGGATGTTGCATTGGAATGGGGGGCATTTAGTGGGGCGCTGCTCAAAACTGACGCAGACTCCGCTGGGGACTTCGGTACGATCGCAGCCGGCAGAGACTTTATTTCCTCGCGTTTCACAGCAATCGAAGGTTTTTGCAGTGCCTCCGGCTGGTCGCGCAAAAACACAAACCAGTAACTGAACACCGCAAGCAACACCGAGGCGGCCGACGCATAAGCCCATAGCGGCAATGTGTTCCGGTCGGCGCGCCTCACGCGCGCATTTAAGCGCTCCCTCAGTTCTGCGCGGGTGTCCGCCATGCGGCCGTCACGCTCTCGCCACGCCAGGAATCCATCATAAGCCTCTGCTAACAAGGGCTCGGCGAGCATCCTCCCTTCCAGCAAACGCTGTTCAGCCGGCGGCATTTCGCCGCTACAATAGCGTTCGAAATCTTCGAAATCCGGTGTGTGATCGTTAGTAGCTGCCATTGCTTTCGATGCAGATTTTCAACTTCCGCTTTCCATTCTGAATATAACTTTTGACCCTACCTATGTCAAAACCGGTTTGTCCGGCAATATCGCGGTAGCATTTATCTTGCAAGTAAAACAACTCGATGCTCAGCCGCTGTTCATTTGTGAGCTTTTGAAGGCATTCATCCAACGCATCCAACTGCCCGTTCAGCATAAATGCATCATCGCCGATGTCTGCTTCAACTTCCAGCTCTTGTGCCTGTTCATCGGCTTCCTCCTGCCCTGCCGTCGCCCGCGCCATCCTGAGCTTCATCAGGCAGTGGTTCCGCGCGACGCTATGCAGCCAGCTTTTGAAATTCGAAACTTCGTGCTGCCGTAAATCCAAGACCAATTTCTCGAAGATCTGCATGACGGCATCTTTGCATTCCTCTTCATCGCGCAGGTATTTAAAGCAGACTCCAAAAACCATATCCATGTAAGGCTCGTACAACCCTCCCAATAGCGCAACATCGCCACGGCGCCGGTACTCCGCAAGCCGCTCGGCTTCCGGTACCGGTTCGTTTACCTTACCCTGAAAGAATTTCAAAAATTTCACGTGCGTGGGGAGTCTTTTCCGCCTTCTTGTTACTGGATGCGGGTTAATCAAAATTCCATAAAAAAAACTTAAGAACTTTTATGGAATTACCTGCCGGCGCGCATCCAGCGGATAAATATCAAAATCCGAAAACCATGAAAACAAGAGTAATCATTCTGTTAGCTGTCTTTTTGAGTGCCTTTGCATTGTTGCCCGACCGCATCATCAAAGGTACTGTTACAGACGGCTCAAACTTACCCGTAGCGGGCGTGAACGTCACTATCCAGGGCAGCGGCGCCAGCACGGTAACCGACCACGGCGGCCGTTTTTCGATTCAAGTGTCCAAGCTGGCCAGGGCGTTGATGTTCAAAAAAATCGGGTATAAAACTTTGACAATGCCCCTCACCTCAGATTCTGTTTTGAATGTCATTTTAACCCACACGCTGAGAACAGAAGAAATAGCAGATCAAGAATTAGTGCATCCTAGTCAACCCGGGCGCGTGGAAAAGTCGCTGGTTTTCAACCGGGTTGCCGCCGCACCTTCGACGTTTTCGGGAACTGTCACGCAAATACCGGTTGCTACGGAAAGTTACAAACCGATTAACGAGAACGGCTTCTTGTCCGTCGGCCAGCAGCCCGTGACCACATTCTCCGTCGACGTCGACCGCGCCGCATACAGTAATGTGCGCCGTTTCCTGAACAACGGCCAAATGCCACCCGAAGACGCTGTCAGGATCGAGGAGATGATCAATTATTTTGATTATGACTATCCGCAACCTACCGGCGAGCACCCTCTGGCCATCACTGCCGAAACCACCGACTCTCCCTGGAATCCGGGCTTGAAACTGGTGCACATCGGATTACAGGCCAAAACCGTATCCACCGAAAACCTGCCTGCCTCCAACCTGGTTTTCCTGATCGACGTATCCGGCTCTATGAGCGACCCGAACAAACTTCCGCTACTCAAACAAGCCTTCAAACTACTCGTGGACCAGTTGCGTGCGGAAGACAAAATCTCGATCGTAACATACGCCGGTTCTGCGGGGTTGGTATTGCCGCCAACTGCCGGAAGCGAGAAGAAAGTGATTAAAGACGCGCTCGACAAACTGGAAGCAGGCGGCTCGACAGCAGGTGGCGAAGGCATAGAGCTCGCTTATGATTTGGCCAGAAAGTACTTTCTGCCGAAAGGTAACAACCGTGTGATCCTTGCCACCGATGGTGATTTCAATGTGGGCATTTCCAACGAATCAGAGTTACAAAAACTGATCGAGGAAAAACGCAGGGCCGGTATTTTCCTCAGCATAATGGGTTTTGGAATGGGTAACTACAAAGACAGCCATGTAGAAACCCTGGCCGACAAGGGCAACGGCAATTATGCTTACATCGACAACATTCAGGAGGCTCGAAAGGAATTTGTACAGGAATTTGGTGGTACGCTGTTTACCGTCGCCAAGGATGTGAAGATCCAGATCGAGTTTAACCCTGGGTATGTACAGGCCTACCGCCTGATTGGCTACGAAAACCGCGCATTACGTAACGACGAATTCAATGATGACAAGAAAGATGCCGGTGATATGGGCTCGGGGCACATCGTTACGGCCATTTATGAAATTGTGCCCAAAGACGTCCACAGTTCATACACCGGCGCAACCCATCCTTTGAAATACCAGCAGAATAATGCGAACACAACCGGCAACGGCGATGAAATGATGACTGTCAAAGTCCGGTACAAAAAGCCGGAAAGTGAAAAGAGCATTCTTTTCGATCTGCCGGTAAAAGCCACATCTGTTGCCTTTGAAAAATGCTCTGAAAATCTGCGCTTTGCCAGCGCCGTAGCGGAGTTTGGTTTGCTATTGCGGGGCTCTGAATACAAGGGGAAAGCCACCTATGCGGATGTGATCCAGCGCGCCCGAGGCGCATTCGGGAAGGACAATGAAGGGTATCGCTCTGAGTTTGTGCAATTGGTAAAAACTGCGCAAAGCCTGGATGGTTCGCAGGAAACGGCCCATAAATGAAATAAGCGAAAAAGCCAGGTAGACTTCCACCTGGCTTTTTCGCTGACATTACTGGCTGAGACTATATATTAACTTAACGTCAATCTTCTTTGAGCGCCTTCAATATCAGATCCCTACCGACATTGCTGTACTGTAAAGACAAAGCTGCTTCCCTGCCGGGATCGCTCATTTTGCCCCAGGTTTTGCGGAGGATCTCGATCATTTTCTCCTCGGTCATTTTGGCGATCAGGTCGTCGTATTGATATTGAAGAAAAACGAGGCAGAGGGCGTTTTCCATGGTCTGCACGTCGGTATCGCTTTTGAGGCGCTGTTTAAGGACGATCTGCTTTACGCGGTTGATCACCTCCTCATCGTAACCTACGCTGGCAAGAATTTCGGCAGCGATGCCCGCGTGGTACTTTGACAGGTCGCTACGCCATTTGAGATAACCTACGCGGCCATCCGGATAACTTTTGCGCGCAATTTCCCAGCGCCCGATATGCTGGCACCTCGATGCCAGAAGCAGGCTTTCGTCCGCCTCCGGGTCCAGCTTCGTAACCCACTCGTAGAGTTTGAGCGCATAGAAATATTCAATAGGATATTCCACATTTTCCCACACGACACGCTCGGGAGAGCGTTTATTGTAGTCGTCAAAAAGTTCAAAAGCCTTGTCGAGCTTGCTCATGGTGATTTAGTATAGGTAAATGTTATGGTGCCGCCTTGAATTTCAGGGCAATGGTAGTCATTCGCGGATAATCGTAGGCGGTGCTTTGTGTTTTCATGACGAAAGATCCTTTTCGGACATCATCTGGCCGCACCGTCCATGCTCCTTTGCCGTTTCCTTCCGGCGCGCCAATCGTAATATCGCTTTCGTTGACCTGCCATTTGAGCAAAAAAGGTGTGGCCTCTCCCTTGAAAACTCCGGAAAAAACGCCGCCCTTTTTCACCTGGACAGTTTCCATGTACCGCTGAAAATCGATGCCGCCGAATTGCTGCGTCATTTTACCATCCTTGAAAGTAACTGCGTCGTTGACAACAATTTCCTCGATTTTCCATTGAGAAACGGCGGTAAGCAAATCGGCTGCCTCTTGTGGCGTGCCGGCGGGACGGTTGCAGGAGCTGGCCAAAGCGGTTGTAAAAGCAAGGAGTACAAAAACGAAGAATCTCCGGAAAGGCATGATGATCTCTGGTTAATGGCTAGGCGCAAATATAGCCACAACCTCACCGGACTTTCGATTTAAGTCGCGGGAATTTTATCACCAGCCAAGGCGTAGAAACCTGTGAAAGTAGCAGACCGGACGTTCGAAGTCCTGATGTAAAATGCCTAATGGAATTGACGGCGGTAGAAAAGCATTATGATTTGAGAAGCTCTCTGAGCAGCGGTATTTCAAGGGGCTTGGGCAAAAGCTGGATAATGTAGGGATTGGCCTCGGCTTGTTCGATGTCGGAAACATCTACGGTAGACGAAATCATAAACAGGCGAATCCGCTTTCGGACCGCCTTAGGTAATTGGCCATACTGCTCGGTGAATTCAAAGCCGTTGAGCCCAGGCATTTGAAGATCGAGCAGGATCACCGTATCAGGCATGTCCGAGTCCTGGGTACGGAGGTATTCTATCGCCTGCTGCGCTGAGCTAAACGTCCTTACCGTTTCGGTCAAACCACTTTTGAGCAGCAGCTTTTCCTGGGTAAACTGATCGAAAACACTGTCGTCTACGATAATAAATTCCATTTTCTAGTAAGAGAAGGGTACAGAATATCACACAACAACCCAAGACAACTGGATTCTTCCTACTCTACATACTATTGTTTTTGTAGAAATAGTTGTCGCAAATAAGCTACAAAGGTTCTAAATCTAACTGAAAAATCGGCAAATATGACTTAATACTTTCGCCGAGCCATGGTTTTAGTACAAATTCGGTCACATATGCCGGATAGTACAATCAATTGCCCGCGAGCGGTCAGTGCCTTATTTCTTCATCGGCCTATTGCACGGCTATCGTTGAGTGGTGAGATCTGACAGAAGGGGCTACTGAATGTAAAAGATAAACAAAAAATTCCGAACGCACAAAACGGCGTTCGGAATATGCACTAACACACACTTAATGATAGAGCTCCACAGGCTATTAGAAGTACTTAATTTTGTTCTTCAGTATAACCAGGTAGAACAACCCAAGCCAACGCTGAATACGATGTTTCATCTTTATGCACGAATTGAGTAAAAAATATATTAAACCGAAGCGTTGGTTTATCTTCAATAAATAGGTTTTGGCTTTGACGAATACAAGTTAACTACAATGATAGAAGTAACTGCCGTTATTACTAAACCTATTAATAGTATTTTTTTCATATCGATAATTTATTTATTTTTTATTTAATTCCATTTGATCAAGCCCCTCAACATCCAAAATAATCTGATCACAACTTCTGCTAATTACCGAGCATTCATATCTTTCGATATTTCCATTAGAAAACCTCGCATTTAATATCACAAGGTCTTGATCAAGTTCCCAATTGCAAGTTGGATTTCCATATGCTCCAAATATCAAACCTTTGCTCTCTTTCAGAGTTCCGTCACTCTTAAATGTCATTTCTTGTGATTTATCTTTCTCCGAAACCAATTTAGCATTCCAACTATTTATAATTTGCTGTGCCAAAGGTGGCGGAACACATTCTTTATCCTTCTGACAAGCGGTCGTAAACGATACTATGAATAAGGTTAATAAAAATCCAGTTCTCATTTGTAACGAAGTAAATGTTGAAGATAGAATTCAGTGACAGCGTGGTGCCTCAAAGTGAACAGGGAAGGAAAAGGCACTCACGCTATCAGCCTGAACCAATTACTTACACACAATCCTATACTATCGGGCTATCACAACCTTATAGCTCTGAGATTGTCGACTTTGTTTACGCGAAAGTTTCACTACATAGGTGCCAGAGGGAAGATTCTTGACATCAACCTCTTTCACCGGCACTGACGGTGATGTATATACTTCAACGCCTTGTGCATTGTATATTTTAATACTGGCTACTGTGTTCCAGTCTTCTGTCGATTTGAAATTGAGTTTGTCACTCACCGGATTCGGGAAGAGCGTATATCCTGTTTTGAACTCAAATTCAACATTCCGAATCTTGCTAAGTGCGAAGGTCCCGTCTTTGTCAATCATTTTGAGGCGATAGAAGTTGTTGCCGTTCATCGGGCTGTCATCCACTGCCGAGTAATGTACCTCCACCGAACTTTCTCCTTTTGCGGCAACAGTTTTCAACTTTTCCCAAACTTTGCTATCTGCGCTACGCTGCACTTCGAAGTAGTCACTGTTTGACTCCTCGGATGTTGACCACGTCAACGTAGCAGTGTTTCCTTCACGGACGGCAGAGAAGTTTACCAACTTTACGGGTAATGGCGTTGCAAGAGTCGAACTTGGGCCTATCGTGTTCGCACTATTGCCATTTAAATCCCCCCATTTGGATCCCGTTCCGCCCGTTCCGAAACCGGAGGCAGCACAGCGTAACTGTATTTTTGCACCTGAGCCTGTACCGGGTGTCCCGATAATAGTTCCTGCTGGCCATGACATCGTAGCGGTGGCTACATGCGTAGGCGTTGTAGTAAACGGATCCGATTGCATTGTTCTAATCGGTGTAAATTTAAATCTTGTATCGTAACCAGCTGGGAGAGTCCCAGGAGCTAAATTTTGTGGAGCTTGTATGTCACTAAGCTGATTATTTGTTTTGACAGCCTGCCAGCCGATTGGCAACGTGTAGACTGTTGTCCCATCAGTACCAAAGTCAAGATCAAAAGCTACATCTCCACTTTGGAAGCCAAACTCTGTCCCATTTGCGACCAGATAGTTAACATAAGCCTGGCTCGCAGACATGTATAGATCGAATTTCAACGTGGTTGGTGACATGGAGCCACTTGGACTGTTGGTTACCACGAAGTTTCGGGTTTCAACCAATATATGCGGTCCAGGGGCAACGTTGTCGATTGGAGTTGTCTGTGCTGCACAAAATTCTGATGTTAAATTCATGCACAACAAACCAATTACAATTTTAGAGATTTTTTTCATACAGGGTGTTCGATTTAATAGTTAATAAGTGAAGAATATGGTGCTACTACATTATTAAAGTATTCCAAGTTATAGTCGCTAGCGTCGACGATACCATCCATATTCAAATCAGCAATTGAATAGACATCGAACGGCGCTACTTTGTTAACTTCATACACATCATTGAAATCGGAGGCGTCAATTATTAAGTCCTGATTTGAATTTATGTCACCTACCCACATGCACCATATTCCATTCTTCTGAACCATTTGAGGAGGATCGCCGAATGCATTGGATGCTTGCGAAAGCGCAGTTGTAAAGTCGTAGTTAAGCGTGGAACCAGCGCTAAAATTCGGAATGGGGTTGCTCATGATTGCCAGGTGATTGCGATGCTTCACTACCACTCTGACGGATTCAGATTGAGGGTTAAATGTCGTGGGGAGTCCATTCCTGTCTACAATACTTCCGTTCGGTTTGAGCAGGAGGCTTTTCGACTGCAACACAGTTTGAGGTGATGAACCGCTTCGGATTTCCACAAAAACCCAGTCAACCACTTCACCAACGGCTCCCGCGGGGTTGTTGATGCTTGGATAGGAACTGGAAGCAGCATACGGAGCGCTTGTCGGGAGGAGCCCAGTTCCGCCATACGTCTGCAAATCATTTTTCATTTTCAGAGCCCCTCCCGATATGGCGCCTTGCAGGGCAGCTTTAAGGCTAAGTTGAACGTTGCTGGCACAGAGCGTGGTTGTAACCTTCACTTGTGCTGTTGAGTTGTCTGTGTTATAGCAGTTTAGTACAGGATCGTAAAAGAAAGCATAGTAAGTCCCTGCCCCCACCGCCGAAGCATTGCTTACGGCATTGCCCGTGTGCGCGGGATTATTAAACCATACAAGTTGAGTGTTAAGAGGAACGTTGGCGACGGTCGTCGTTAAATCTGCTGTCATAGATGGACAGGTGTTTGTTATTGAACTGGGCTGCACTGCTACTTGGTCCTTACCTGCTTTGCAGCAAGGGGTTTCAAAATTAACTGTGACAAATGACGTTGACGTGGCTACTGAGAATGCTCCCGTCGAATTGCTATAATAAAATGGGTAATAAGTGCCGGATTGGCTAATTATTGCATTCTCTATTGGCTGACCTAAGTGCTTATTATTATTAAACCACTTTACAATGCCTGCATCCGCAGGATTAACCAATTTATTAATAAGGCTATAAGTTGAGTCCGGACACTTTATCGTGAGCGTACCACCCAATTTGAGAGGTACCTGGGTAGGTACATAATTCACCGTCACCTCAGCTGTGGAGACTACTGATTCGAGAGCATAACAAGTATTGGCAACGTGATAGTAGAATGCGTAATATTCTCCGGGAGTGACAAACGTACCATCCGGTGTATTTGGGATGATTGCGCCATTGATTGAATTAGTTAATTTCCATACTACACTTGCGCCGACGGGCATTGAGCCCGTATCAACAGTAGTCCCTAAATCAACGGTTTTGTACGGCCCCGGAAACCTTGTATTCACCTGAGTACTAGTCAAAACAACTTGCTTGTCCTTCGGCAGAATGCAATGCAGTGGTTTGGTCCAGATATCGAAGTTTACAAACCCCGATCCTATATCTGTGTTTCCGGATAACGCGAAGGAAACTTCGGTAGTGGTAGGGGTGAATTGAACGAATTTTTTAAGCCATTGATTTACATTGCTGCCGAAATCCGTTTTACTGGTTGCTAATAAAGTCGGGACAGGCCCCACGCTTCCAATCTGTAAAGTTGCAGAAGAACCAAAATTTGTCGACAGCGTCCGGGATGAGGAAACTGCATACTCCATTGTGTATTGCATTCCGGGAATAAACCCAGAGACAATAAATTCAACTTTATCTTTTCCGACAGGGCCGCTTAGTAAGGTAAGGAATGTACCATATTGTGGAGAGTCGGAGTCAACTGTTGTATAACCTTGGGATACAGAAGCGGGCGAGGGTAGTTGGATAACTGATCCTTGCTGGTTCCTCCATGGGAACTGCCCACCTTTTGATGTAACATTTGAAACTGACGGCATCCCAGAAACAACCGAGTAACCCGAAGGCGCACAATTGTCACAAGGATCATTAACGGTCTCCGGAAAAAATTGGGCAAACGTAAACGTGCTGCTCAGCAATAATTTCACCAGTAATAGTGTGAAGGATAGCAGATACTTTTTCATAATTATATTGCATTTTAATTGAATACACTTTACACAATCGCGGCTCTACACATGATAATTCGGGCGATTCAATTTCGGCTTCATTTAAATTATTGATTCAAATCTACATCCACCATCCCTCCCAAAAAGAATCCGATGAGTAACTGGTAGCGATTAAAAAACCATCGGTATTTTTTGTAAAATCTGTAATTCGAAGACCGTAATTATCAATAGAAACTGCATTATTGATTTACATTTCGAAAAAGAACGCCGCGGCAAAATTGCCGCGGCGTTGCTTAACTTTATACCCTATAACAATTATGATGCGGAGCCGATGGCGCGTCTAATTCCAGTTGGGGCGGAATATGATGATGAGCACGATAAAGATGGCTGTGATCACGACCGGTACGGCCATCACCCATGCGAGGATGGATGCCGTGGTCAGATCTCCTATATATATGTAGTATATGGAGGCTAAGACGACGACGCCGATCGAGATCATTACGATCCAGAAATAATGCCGGGGTTCGTCGGGCTCTCTCTTCATGACTATATAATATAAGTAGTAGCTGCCCACCGCGAGTACCGCGGCGCAATCGATTAGAAGGCCTGTCAGATAGAGTCCCATGACGATAGTTCGTTTTTGATGAATGGTTAGGTTACCACTGGTGTCTTAAACAAATGTTGTCCAGATGGGCAGGTAATAAAAATAGGATGTGTGAACGGTGAGCTATCATTGATTGAATGGTCAAATTAGTTGGGCTGCCTTAAAAAGGGGTTTGACGAGTGCCGGCAGCAGCCAGATTTCCGTTAATCAACTCGTACCTACCTTTTATTCATCAATATTTACTTTGATTTTTCTTATGGTTACCTTACATAACCTGCGAAAAATCCATCCCTTACATGCGTCATAATCAGCTTACTTGGCTCGTTTGCTTACTTTGGTCATTTACGTCCGAAGCGCAGTTTGTCTTTCAGAATCTTAGAGAGGAAGACGGGCTCAGCGCAAAAGATGTCCATTGCTTATATAAAGATCCGGATGGGTTTCTTTGGATCGGCACAGCGAATGGGCTTAACCGTTTCGATGGGAACACTATCAAGTACTACGACGACCTGCGGACGGACCGTCATGTGGATGTGAAATGCATTCTCCCGATAGACGGAAGCAATAATTTGCTCGTCGCCACTTCACGCGGCCTGAAACTCTTCAACAAGGCAACCGGGAAATACAGGGCCGACGAACGCTGGAAGCCGCTTGCAGGTAAGCCTATCCTTTCAGTTAAAGAAGATGGGGAGCACAGGCTCTGGTTTATCTGTCGCTCCGAAATCTTTATCTACGACGGCGCGAAAATGTGGAAATTGACGGATTTGCTTCCGTGGGCCGAACGCATGTCCGGCCAAGACCTTTCTTTTGCGGCTGAGAGCGCTTTTTGCTGGGACGCCAGAAGAAAGGGATTCTGGGTGGGTGGTTATCAATGCTTTTTCATCGATTTCAAGAACAAGGCAGTCTATGACAGCACCGATAACCCGCACCAATGGCCGATCTTAAAGAAAAAATGGGTGACAGCCATTGCGCTCGACAAAGATGCCAATTTATGGTACAGCACAAGCGCCGGTTTCTCGCTCCACTTCTCCAAGCCCGACATCGCGAGTGACACTTCCTACCTCTATCTGGATAATGTCCGCTCCACCGATGGCGCCAATTACCTCTTTGTTGATAGCCAGAACAGACTGTGGATTTCGACCTGGATGTATGCAGCTTATATGAAAGAACCGGGAAAACCTATCCGTAAGCTATTTTACAGTCAGGATGATGCGTTTTCCATCGGCTACGGATTCTTTTACCACATTATCGAGGACGATGAAAAAGATCTCTGGTTCGCCACATTAAACGGGCTGAGCAAACTGACTTACAACAATCCATTTGAGACCGTTTACCGATTGCCCAGCAGGCCATTCTTTCTTCAGGTGAATTTTGCGAGCAATAACACGTTGGCAGCCAGGGGTGATACTATTCTGGCCATGAAAGAAGACGGAATTGTGCTGTTTACCGAAAGAGAAAAGATCTTCAAACAATACATCGCATCAAAAGAAGTACTTTTAAGAAACAGATTTTCGGGCTGCGCCTATTCAGCAGGGACATGGTGGTTTGGCGGGGACGGAGGCTTGTACAGCCTTCGCAACGGCGATAAAGAACTCCGCAGGTTTACGCACAGCAAGCTCCCCAAAGCTTTCTCTCCCGGCAATTTCGTGGTCATTGATAACCAGGGAAGAGTTTGGTTCCAGGTCTTTAAGGACGCACTGTACAGGTTCGACCCCAAGACGAATATCTGTGACCGGTTCGATGGGACCGACGACCGGTTTGGCCACTTCAATTACAAATTTTGCCGGAGTGCGCTAAAACTGCGCAATGGTGATATCCTGTTCGCCATTAAAGGCGAGGGTATTGTCCGCTTTTCTGAGCGGACTCAGCGATTTTCTGTTATTCCTGTTCCCGACAAGAACAGCTTCCACGCCATGCAGCTTCTTGAAGACCGGGCCGGGAACTGGTGGGCGGCGGTCTGGGAGCGCGGGCTATATAAACTTAACGACCAAGGCCAGTATATTGACAGCCTGACGCCGCGAAACGGATTTGTCACAACACAAATCAATAGCATTGCACTGGACAAACGCGGAGCCATATGGGCGGCCGGCCCGAGCGGGTTACTGTTCTTTTTCCCGAATACCAAGAAAGTGACACGCGTCCGCATCAACCTGGGTAAGACGTTGCAAGACTACTGGAATTACGTGTTGGCTACACCGGATCATATCTATGCCGCGATGCTGGATCACATTGTTGTAATAGATCCCATGAAGTTTGCCCGGATACCTGTTAAAAAGCCCCCGCATATTACCTCTGTGAGAGTTTTGGGAGAAGAAATTTCCGACTTCCTCCCGACATCGTTCGTTCTACCACCTGAAAGGGATTTTATCACATTCCAATATGCTTCCATAAAACATCGGGACGTCCCGTCGTTGCAGTACAGTTACAAGCTCACAGGTGTTGATGATGATTGGGTGAATGCGGGCAGGAGTATGACAGTTAGCTACAACAGCCTTCCGGCTGGTGATTACGTTTTCAAAGTCCGGAGTACAGACGAGCACGAGCGGTGGATGAATCAGGTTGCGACGGTGAGAATTCGAATATTGCCCTATTGGTGGCAGAGCTGGTGGTTCCTATTGTTGGTAGGTTGCGTATCAGGAGCGTTTCTTTACCTGACTTACAACAGCTACTTAAACCGGAAACATAAACGGGGACTTGCCAAAACAATCGAGTACTTTGTGAACTCGGTGTATGGTGAAAACTCTGTTAACGAAATATGCTGGGACATTGTCCGCAGCTGTACGGCGCAGCTGCACTTTGAGGACTGTACTGTTTTTCTATGGGACGCCGATAAACAAAAGCTGATTCAGAAAGCTACATATGGGTCAAAGGGCTTGATCGAAAATGAAATCGTGAACCCCTTGGAGCTCGAATTGGGAGAAGGCATCGTTGGCGTAGCGGCCAAAATCAAAAAGACATTAATTATACCTGACACCTCGCGCGACCCCAGGTACATACGACAGGATGCCAATAAGTTCTCCGAAATCGCAGTCCCAATTCTCCATGAAGGAAAGCTCATCGGCGTGCTGGACTCCGAACACACCAAAAAGAACTTCTTCACGGAGGAGCAGGCGCGCACGTTAGTGACGATCGCTTCCATAAATGCGAATAAAATCGCCGAAGCACAGGCAGAAGAGGAAGCAGCCAGGAAGGAGATTATGCTACTTGAAATCAACCGGATGCTGGCGGAGAGCCAGCTGATGGCTTTACGGGCACAGATGAACCCGCATTTCGTATTCAACTGTCTCAATAGCATCCAGGAGTGCATTGTCACGCAGAAATACGGAGAGGCCAGCAAGTATCTCAACAAATTCTCGAAGCTCTTCCGGATGGTGCTCAACAATTCCGACCGGAACCTTGTGTCGATCGAGGAGGAGAAAAACGTACTTCAACTATACCTGGAACTCGAACAAATGCGGTTCGAACAGAGTTTCGTGTATACCATCGATATTGACGACGACCTGGAAGCGGACGATATACTTTTGCCTTCGATGCTGTTGCAACCGTACGTCGAAAATGCCATCTGGCATGGGCTGATGCACAAAAATGGTTACCGCGAATTGAAAATCGCCTTTGAGCGCATTGATGAAGAAATATTCAGATGTACGATCGATGATAATGGAATCGGACGAAAGAAGTCCTTTGAAATCAAAGAGCGTAATGCCACCACCAAACGGCACAAATCCAAAGGCTTGCAAATTGCCAAAGACCGCCTCATGCTGATAGACCGGCAAGGCCAGCATGCTTCGGTGGAAATCGTCGACAAATATGATCCCAACGACGTTGCCACCGGCACCGTCATCGTGATCGAACTCTCCACATCACTGGAACATACCTGATTTAGCACTTTAAACACCCATCTTACACCATAAATATCCCCGAACTATGCTTAAAACACTAATCATCGATGACGAACAGAAGGCACGCAATGTTCTGAATCATTACCTCAGCAATTCGGTTTCGCAGGAATTCGACGTCCGGCATGCGGAATCGGTTGAAGAAGCCCTGAAAGTGCTGGACGGCTTCCAGCCCGATATCGTTTTCCTGGACGTGGAAATGCCCCACCAGAATGGCTTCGAGTTTTTGCTGGCTCGTAAAAACCCGCCTTACGACATCGTGTTTACTACGGCGTTCAATCAATATGCCATTCAGGCGATCCGGTTCAGCGCATTGGATTATCTGCTGAAACCGGTCGACCCGGAAGAACTACAAACGGCCGTCGATCGCCATATCGAAAAAGTAAAAGCTAAACCGAAACAGGATACCCAGCAGCTGTACGACAACCTGGTCCATAACATCGAGAAGAAGAATATCAGGGAATTCCGGCTGGCGGTACCATCCAGCGAGGGTGTTTTCTTTTTTACACTAGACGAAATCCTGAGATTGGAAGCCGACAAGAACTATACAGCCATTCACCTGGTTGGGAAACGGCCATTTCTTGCCAGCAAAACCCTGAAACACTTCGACGAGATGCTAGGGGAATTCAATTTCATCCGCACACACAAATCACACCTCGTGAACCCCAAGTACATCAAGCAAGTAACGCATAATAACCAGTTCCTGCTGCTTTCCGACGGTTCGCGGATCGAGATTTCACGCCGCAAAAAGGAGCTTGTGCAGCAATACCTGAAACTGAAATGATATTCTATTTTACTTGCTGCTCGAAAATTCGCTTCAATGTATCTTCGGGATCTGTACAAAAGCCCGGATGTACTTTGGACGTCTGCAAAATGGTGCTGCGTGTGGCGGTAAGCCACCGGAAGCGCGATGCAGCGGGCAGTGCAGCAATGGGGCTTCCGCATTGCCGGTTACCCTCGCAGATTTGCCTGAATGCGCTGAGATAATCTTCCACCTCGGCTAAATCGGTCTCGCGTGCGAAGGCGCTCATACGATCCCTGTCGACTTCCGAAATACATGCAAGAAAACCACGCGAAGGGCAATATAACACAATGCCCACGTTCATGAACTCCTCCCGTTCTACGCGCGGAACAATGCGCAAAACCGCATATTCGTATAAAAGTCTATCTGGCATCCCGGGCTCCTTTCACAAAGACTTCAGATGCTGACAGGCGGGCCTGCAAATAAGAAATGTAGGCCTGCCGGTGCTCATCGGCAGATTCAAACGGTGAGTCCTTCAATAACCAATCGTCGGGAATAAGAGACACGACAGCCGGAATAATACCACCAGCCAACCGTTCGCTGAATTCATCATTCACCTCTTCCAGCATGGACGCGCTTCGCAGGAGCACATGGTCCTTTATTTGGGCAAATGGCCTTTTCGCCTGTTCCCCCCAGTTCTGCCATGAATGATGAAAATAAAGCGCTGCACCATGGTCAATCAGCCAGAGTTCCCTATGCCACATGAGCATATTTGTATTGCGGGCGGTACGGTCCACATTCGTAAGAAAGCTGTCGAGCCAGACAATCTCGGACGCCAGCCGTGGTTCCACCTTGGTCACAACCGGGTCAAATGTGATCGCGCCCGACAGGTAATGCATTGCAAGATTGAGACCGGTGCTCGCTTTCAGCAAATCCTGTATTTCCTCGTCGGGTTCAGTCCTTCCGAAGCCTTCATCAAGGTTCGCGAACACGATTTCGGGCACTTTAAGTCCCAGGAAACGAGCCAGCTCCCCTCCTATCAGTTCAGAAATCAATGCTTTGGTACCCTGCCCGGCCCCTCTGAATTTCAGTACGTAAAGAAAGTCGTCATCGGCCTCCGCAATAGCGGGAAGCGAACCACCTTCCCGGAGTGGGGTCAGGTAGCGAAGCACATTCACGGTTCGCAGGCTGAAAAAATCGTTGTTCACTGGAAGCAGCTAAGTCTGTTGAAAGCGGCGAAGTTAGTCATTTTGAGCTCTTTTTCAGCAGATGCAACCCTCAGGCAGAGGTGAAAAGATATTTATATTAATTCCACGCTTTCATTTTGTAGAAATAATTTGGATATATCATCGCTCCTGTTAAATTTGTAGAACTAGTTACCAAACACGAAACCTTCCTTATCATTTGACAAAATTCTACCTGAAACTACTGCTGGCCCTGGTCTGCTGTGGAGGATTTGTGCCTTTTTGCAATGCGCAACCCTCCAATGCGGTATATCCCGATAAGCAAACTAACGGTGGCTCCGCCTCAGGAGGTGGCCTGACCGGGAGTTTCTCGGTGGCCAACCCCGACAATGCCAGAAACGTGGCCGGGAATATCAAACCTAACAACAATTATGCACTGCTCACGGCCACGAGTACGGTGGGAACTTCCTCGGCGTGGATTCAGCTCGAATTCCCCGCGGAAGTCACGGCCAGTACCGGCGCTCCTGTGACTGTGTACGTGCGTACCAACAATAATACCAGCGCATTGCTCGGCGGGGGCGTGGAGCTTACCGCGCTCGACAAAAATGGGGTGCTGGTAAGCGTTCAGTCAACCGACTATAAGACCTACTACACACCTGATGGCTCCGTTTTTCTGGCCATTACGCCGACTGCCACATTTAAGTACATAAAAACTAAACTATCGTCACCTGTCGCACTCGGCACCAACACGTTGCAGGTATATTATGCCTTCTACGGGCCGGGAGCCACTAATACATCCAATCCCTATCCTTTCAACGTGGCGGATTGCGGTAGTCCCAATGTGTCCACCAAGGATTATTCCGGCCTTACACTGGGAAGCTTCGATGTAGTGAACGCCGGAAATGCCATTGATAATGACCTGAATTCCAAATCCTCGTTTGTCTCCACAGGTGTGGCCTTGGTGAGCGGCCATATTAAACAATCATTCTTTTTCAATGGGGTGTCCAACAATGCCGACGCGGTGCGGGTTATCCTCTCGCAAAGCGGGTCGTTCCTGGCCGTGAACCTGGCTTCGGGTATTACATTGCAAGCCTACAACGGCAGCACGCCGGTCGGGACTTCTACGCTAGTCAACGCGCTGTTGGATGCTGACTTACTGGGGCTTCTGGGCGGCAACAACAACCAGGTTGCTTTCTATTTTGCCCCCAAAAGTGCAGGCGGCACCTCGGTGATATTTGACAGAGTTGAGCTCGATCTCAACATCGGCGCGCTCGGCGCAGGACTTGGCAGCAATGGCCTGAACATCCACGATGTGAGGCGCTCACCCGATGTACCGACCGCCACAGCCCCAAAAGCTTGCAGCAATATCGGCACGGCAGCATTATCGGCCCTGGCGCCCCAATTGGGCATCTCGGGAATCGGCAGCTTTTCGTACACATGGTATACCACAGCGCACGGCACCACGGCTGTTTCTACCACACAAAACTGGACAGCCAGCGGCCTCACAACACCTGGCACAATCTCCTATTATGTAGATATAACCAAGTCGGGCTCCGGATGTATTGCCTCCCCCCGCAAGAGAGTGGATATAGCCGTGTCGAGCCCACCAGTTTCACCAGGCGTGGCACTCAATCCCTGATTACTCAGAATTCAAACCATCCTTTATAACTGTTCATTTTTATCATTACCATCATGAAAAAACTGTTTACCACCCTCCTTGCAGTTGCATTCTTCTCCTGCGCGACGCAAGTTTCCAAAGCCGGCACTTACTATGTAGTGAACGGGCAATCGTTCTCGCTATCGCCTGCGGCCGGTTCCAATTTCTACCAATACCTGTGGACACTCGATCCCGGTGCCGGTCAGGTTATCGAAACGCTCGACCAAGCTAGTGGCGGAGTACTCACCCACACTTTCTCGGATGCCGTTGGTTCACCCAGCATTCACAAAATCACGCTAGGCGTTATTGAAGTGCTTGATGGCTGTTTGTCCAATGTGGTGGAACACACGATTATCGTCCTCCCTACCCTCACTGTAAGCATTACGGCCGACAAAGAGAATTTCTGTACGGATAAATCAGTAGCCGCAACCTTGTCAGCGACGGTCTCGGCTACAACCGGCCTGGATACGTACGGCGTAACAATCTCCCCGTTTGCATGGAGCAAAGGCGGATCGGTGATCAGCGGCCAAACGGGCTCGACCCTGAATGTTACCGACGCTGGCACATACAGCGCACTCGTCAGCTATGTGCTTCCTACCACGGGTGATTTTATTGCTACGGCTTCGAAACTAACTGGCTCTGTGACCGGTGGAACGAAAGAAATCCTGCATAACCTGCCGGTACCGACCGTCCCTGCCATCACACTTAACTAGCTTGGTTGAACTAAAAAAGCAAAAAGCGGCAGTCATGCGCTATTACGTTTTCATATGGATGCTTCTGTTTTCCGGCCGGGCCTCCGCGCAAAGCCCGGCCAGGAAAGTATTCATGTGCAAGGATGCCACATTGCGGATCAGGGCGGAATCTACCGGCGCGGTACGTTACGAATGGTTTCTGGATAATCAGGTAATCACAGGAACGTCTACGGCCGAGTTGCTCGTGAAAAATGAGGGCACCTATAAAGCAATAGGCGTCAATGCCGATGGCTGCGAATCCGGGGAGTCGGTTTATATCGTGGTCAAACATCACAAACCCTCGGCAGTCGATGATATTGCGATGGGAAAAGTAAATACGCCGCTGGTGATCGATGTGCTGAAAAACGACCTTTCTGAATGCTCGGCATTCAACCCGGCCTCGCTCGTGGTCGTGCAAAGTCCGGCCTCGGGCACAGTCGCAAGCGCGAACGGACTGATAACGTATACCCCTGATAGTGATTTCAAAGGCCGTGTGACAATCGGCTATACTGTAAGCGACCAAGCCGGGCAGCTTTCGAACGTTGCGCAAGTTAAAGTCGATATCGTTTCCGACCCGCTGCCCGTAACGTTGGCGTATTTCGATGTGGAGAAAAAAGAAGTCACAGCATTGCTCGAATGGCGAACTACCGAAGAGCTCAACAGTGCCCATTTCGATATGCAGCGCAGTACCGACGTTCGGGTCTGGCGCGTGATCGGCACGACGGATGCAGCATTTGAAAGTAATACAACGCTGAACTACACTTTCACCGACAGCATCCCCGAACCGGGATTGAATTACTACCGGTTAAAAATGGTTGACGCCGATGGCAGCTTTGCATTCAGCGGTATCCGTTCGGTGAGCTTTCCCGAGTTTTCGTGGGCAGAAGTTTACCCTAACCCTGTCGACGATCTGCTACGCATTGTAATCCGTAACCGCAAGGTGGACAATGTAAGGGTAATTAGCCATTCCGGAATTGTGAGGCTCTCACAGCCTGTCACATCGCCTGCTTTTACGATTAGCATGCAACAGTTCCCAATCGGGATGTACTACATTCATTTCGAACAGGCCGACGGAGCTGTCAAGATATTCAAGTTGATGCATAATTAAATCAGGCCCTGGCTCGTGCCGGGGCTTTGATTTTCACGGTGCTTCGAAAACCAGTTTACTGCCCGACCGTAGGCTGACATTCCGAACCGAGCCGGTGCCACGGAAGCCAAACGCCAGGCCGAGTATCCTGATCGGGCGATTCGGAATAGGGAATTCAAAAGCCGGCCTGTTATTGATAGCATAGCGGACCCTACCGCCGGAGACCGCGCACGATACACGCACCCAATCCGAAAAATCAACTCCCAGCGCCGACAGATCCGCCTTTTTGCCGGACACGTAGTCATCCAAACTCATCAGATAGAGGTCCGAAACACACCCTTTCGCCGACAATGGTATCACAATCGGCGCATCATCGGTAAGCAAAGAAATATAGCTCAGCTGGCAGGCTGCCGCACCTTCATTGTATTCGTTTTTGATTTCGGTTGAAAAAGAAAAATCATTGAGCGCCACCGGTTCGAAATTACCGACATTGAAATACTTAATTAAAGGCGGCTCGGGTTGCAACGCGATATTTTTCTGCTCAATCGATTTAGTACTCGTTCCGATGCCGTCTGCATGGAGAAATTCTTCGTTTTTCAAATAAACCGGCATTTTGGGTTGGTCGATCAATGCAGACCAGCCATCGGTTCCCACGAGCAGCTTATGCTCCTTCACGATCTGGTCCCCGATCACTAATTTGGCTTTATAACTGCCGGGCTCGTAATACACCGAGGTATGCTTATGGAGATTTTTATCAACAAGTACTCGCCGGGTATCGTCCCAGGATTGCTGGATAAACACAGAATCGGTCGGTGAAGCAGATGCATCATAGGTAAATATGACGGAATTGGGAATACCACGTGTTACCGAGCGGCTTTCGAAAGTGTAGGCACTTTTTTCCAATTGCGGCTCTCCTTTATCGAATGCGAACGTACCGGCTAGAATAACCGCCACTACCGCAGACGCGATCCATGCCAGCTTCTTCCATCTCCCCGTTTTCTGAGGTGCGGCCGCCGGTAGATGCTGCTCGTCTGGCTCGGCGGTAATGGCCTTATTTTGCTTTACAAATGCACGCCAGTCGCTCGCGCCTGCGAAGCGCGCCAGGGTATTCAGTGTCGTTCCGCTCGGCAGATGATTATACTCTGTCCTGCCCCATATGCGCCGGAGCGTGCTCGTACTGAGCGACACACCGGTCTCTTTCAAGATCAGCTCGCTCAGGTTCTCGAAATCGACCGTCTGCCAGCTGTCGGCCGGGCCCCAGCCCAGCTTATCTTCAATGACCGCCTTGCAACGCTGCAATTCATTTATTTCAGAAACCATTGTGGATGAGCGTGATAAAACTTGACAAAATTTGAACAGAACTTGAAAACGGCGTTCAACGCGGCCTCATTATGTTTGAAGTAACAAAGCAACCAGCCGGCTGGCCGCGTACTCTAAACGACCAACAAATATTTAAAAGATGCACAAATTAAGCTATTTATTGTCCATTATATTATTGCTCGCTGTTCGCCTGCTGCAAGCACAAACGGTTTATGTCAACGCAGGCACAGGCAGCGATGCAGCTGATGGTAAAGTCGCAACACCGGTGGCCACGTTGCAGCGGGCCGTTGAACTGGCCAAGGCATTCACACCGGGTGAAAGCGTTACCATCAAGATTGCGCCGGGGCTTTACACGTTGGGCGATCAGGTGGTGATCGACAAGCGCAATACCGAGGAAGCGTGGCTCACAATCGAAGCGACTTCCATGCCGGATGACGCAGATTGGAAGCCCGGACAAATGCCAGTTATCCAATCGATATCGGCGAACAACAACAAAACGCAGTTCCAGCACGCGGTCGGGTTGCTGGTGGCAGCCGACCATGTGCGTATCCGTGGACTGAAATTTATTGGCAATGGCAATCCGGAAGTGCAGTACTATTATCCCGTGAGCCGCAAGGATTCGACATTGACCGGACTGGACGTTTCGCAATGCTATTTCATTGGAGAGCGTAATTCAACGCCCATTCAGGGGAGCATTTGGGCGCACGGCGCGGGCATTCACGTCGACCATTGTGTTTTTTATGGTACCAAGAACGCACTGCTGCTTTTTATGGCGATCAGGGACTTTTCGCTCAAAAACTCGATCATAGTCGGCGCTTATGAGTCGGCCATTTGGTTTGGGACTTTCCATGAGCCGTTCGTATTCGAAAACAACATTGTTGCCGACTCTGAATATCTGTGGCTTCGAGCGGAAAAGACATACCCGAAATATCGCTTCAAAAACTGCCTTTTTTCCAGGATGCAGCACGAAATGGGTTATTATGGCTCTAACGGCGCAGTACCGGCCGACAGTAATGCACATTCCCAAGAAAACGTCTCACGCACGGGCAAGCTGCTGCTCAGCGAAGTCGCGACCAAGGGTTTACCACACGATTATCTTCATCCACTACCCAATTCAGCCGGAGAAGAGCTCAACGCCGGCATTTTCAAAAAATAGGCTCCTTTAACACGTTTGCATTATTAGCCATGAAAAAATTAATTCTAGCTGCTCTCTGCGGCATTACTTTTACTGTATTTGGTCAAAAGAAAGCTAAAACCGCCGAAAAAGCCCCCAGCATCTGGGTAACCCTTACCGCCGAAAATTGGGACGCGCCTGGCGCCAATGCAGAGTTTTTAACCCACGAGGGACGACCCGCATTGAAGATACTTCCCAAACCAGGCCAGGTTGTTTTAAAAAACACGAAGTTTTCCAACGGCACCATCGAGTTCGACTACATTCCCACCGATCAGCGGTTCTCGTCCTTCTATTTCAGGTATAAGGATAGTAAGGAAACGGAACTGTTCTACTTCCGCACGCAGCTGGCGGGTGATTCTACGGCCATCGAAGCTGTGCAATATTCGCCTGCCATCGACGGGGTCAACCTGTGGGACCTGCTGCCGCAATATCAGGGAAAAGCCAATTTCCAGAATAAAACCTGGAACCACGTGAAGCTGATCGCTTCGGGGCACCAACTGCGGGTATTTGTGAACGATACGCAGCGCCCTACGATGGAAGTACCCAGAATGGAAGGCAATGTCACTGAGGGTACCCTGGCATTTGAAGGCGAAGGGATTGTTTCAAATCTGGTGATCAAACCCGGACAAACAGAGGGGCTTCCCGCTTACGAAGGCACAGACCCGGTCGCGCACGACCCCCGCTACTTGCGCAAATGGCAGATCAGCGAGCCAGCTGTACTTCCCAAAAACGTGGATTTCAGCCTCGACCAGGCGCCCAAAGCTGAAACGATGTGGGAGCCGATCTGGGCGGAAAGAAGGGGTATGATCAACCTTACCCGTAAATTCGGGATGAGCAAGGAGCGCCGCGTAGTGTGGATGAAGGTTAATATCATTTCCAAAACCGACCAGAAGAAGAAGATGGCAATGGGTTTCAGCGACGATGTGTGGGTATTTCTCAACGGCCGCTATCTGTATGTTGACAAAAACACTTTTGCAGCGCCCATCATGAAAGAACCCGCCGGTAGATGCTCTATTGAAAACACCTCATTTGTCGTCCCCTTCAAAGCAGGCAAAAACGAGCTCACGATAGCGCTGGCCAACGATTTCTACGGATGGGCATTAATAGCGCGCCTCGAAGATATGACCGGAATTACGGTCGAGTAAAAAGTGGAAAAAAGGGAGGAAGGGGAGGAAAGGAGGATGGAGGATGGAGGAGGATTTAGTCATTGAGTCATTGATTGTTTTTTCTCCCTTTCCTCCATCCTCCCTTTCCTCCATTCTCCCTTTCCTCCTTACTGATTTTTCAGCACAATTTTACCAAACTGCTTGCCTTCGTGCATGTAATCGAAAGCTTGCTGCGCGTCAGCCAATGAGGGATAGACTTTGTCCACAATGGGTTTAACCTGATGCCTGGCAGTAAACTCGAGCATATCCCGAAACTCCTGCAATGTTCCCATCGTCGTACCGAGGATCGACAGGTTTCTCCAATACACCTTGTTCGGGATAATGTTACCGATCGGGCCGTCGGTTCCGCCAAAAAACACGATCCTGCCGCCGGGCTTCACCGTCTCGATCAGGTTCCCAAATCCCTTGCCCGAGGCGCTGTCCAGCACGACGTCGAATCCGCCTGTTGCCTGTTTCGCTTTCTGGAACCAGTTTTCTTCCTTGTAGTTAAAACCATCGGTCGCGCCAAGCGCTTTGGCTCTCTCAATCTTGTCTTGCGAGCCGGAAGTTACATACACTTTCGCACCCGCTGCGATCGCGTATTGCAAGGCCAGCAAAGCCGTACCCGCGCCTATGCCGGTGATCAATATCTGCTCGCCGGGTTGCAGCGCAGCCCGCGTAAACAAGGCACGGTAGGTGGTAATGCCTGCTAGTGGCAGCGCTGCCGCTTCTGCGTCGGTAAGGTGCCCCGGCTTCTCGTGAATATACCGCTCGTCTACGGCAATGTATTCGGCAAAGGTGCCGGGCTCGGGATTGCCCAGGATTTTGAACTGGTCGCCAAATGCCGCCGGGTTATCCCCCCAATCGTGGCTGGGATTGATGATTACCGCCTTCCCGATCCAGGCGGGGTCTGCATTAGCTCCGGTTTCGACCACAGTACCCAGGCCGTCGGAACCCAGGATGAGCCCTGCTTTCGGCCCGGCATATTGCCCTTTCTGAATCCATACATCTCGATGGTTCAGCGAGGAATAGGCCAGTTTAACAAGCACCTGATCCGTGCCAGGAACAGGCGTTTCCACTTCTTTGATAATGAGCGGAGCATTTGTATCGGTCAAAAATGTTGCTTTCATGAACTACAATGATTTTGTGTTTGACAATGCAAATTTGTACCGATTTTCAGGTAGTTTTACAGTACAATTTTTCCAAAATCCGGTACACTTCTCACAGCGATGAAAGAAAATCTTCACGAGCCCTTCGAAATTATCTACAAAGAGCTCAACGAATGCCCCAAACCAACGCACCAGCATAACTTTTTTGAATTAATCTACATTATGGAAGGTACCGGTGTGCAAGAGATCAACCAGCATACTTTCCGGTACAATGCCGGCCATATGTTTCTGCTCACACCCGAAGACACCCACTCCTTCGACATTCAGACAACCACCAAGTTTGTTTTTATCCGTTTCAACGATGTGTATATCAAACGGAATACGTCGCTTGTAAGCGCGTCGCATAGGGAAGACCTGCTTCAAAGGCTGGAATTTATCTTACAGAATGCCAGCCACCAACCCGGGTGCATTCTCAAAAACCAGACAGACAAGAGCATTGTCAAGCCGCTGGTGGAAGCAATAATCCGCGAGTACGTCAACCGCGACATGTACAACCAGGAGCTTATCAGGCAATACATCAATACGATGATTATCCTCGTAGCCCGCAACATCGCTATGTACCTGCCCGAGAAAATCACCGAATGCAGCGAGGAAAAGGCTATTGACATCCTGCAATACATCCAGGCCAACATTTATCACCCTGAAAAGATCAAGGCCGCCCGCATCAGCAGCCACTTTGGGATATCGGAATCCTACCTGGGAAGGTATTTTAAGAAACACACCAATGAAACAATGCAGGAATACATCGTCAATTCGAGGGTAAAGCTCGTAGAAACCAGATTGCTCCATAGCGACATGCGTATGAACGAAATCGCGTCCGAACTTTCATTCACCGACGAAAGCCACCTCAACCGGTTCTTCAAAAAGAGTAAGGGAATGAGCCTGGGCGAATTCCGCCGCAAGCACCGGGTGGCAGGGGCGGTGTAGATTCTAATATGGTTCTGGAACGGTATTTGAGGTGAAAATCAAATCATCAAACGAAAAGACACTCTTTCCATGAAACTGCCTAAAACGCTCTTAATGGCCCTTTTGCTGACTATTCCCGCCTGGGGGTTCGCACAATCCGGCGACGCATCGACGCGATCTTCAAGACATGAACAGAAATATCAGCGCAAAACGAAAAGACACCAGGTAAAGACTGCCGATTCGTCCGATCTGAATGCTATTCTGAAAGATTCGGCCAACGCCGAAACGGGCCCGATACTGAATGATAACGGCACCATCAACTCATCGGGCAGCATCGATGGCAATCGCAGCAGCACCGGCCGGCCTCAGGCAGACACTGCCACCTCCTACACAGTAAAGCGCAAAAGGACTGTTATTAAGAAACCATAAGTCCTCAGGCACTTAAGACAAAACAGGCCTCGGATCGAAAATCACACGAATGTGCGTGATTTTACCGTCACGCACTTCGTACCAGCCGGAGGTGAGCACTTTCTTAGCGCCCATATCGATCTCATAAAGAACCGAAACGAAGTGCTCATCGTAGAGCAAATTCTTCACATCATAGCGTAGCTTCATTTTCGCCATTTGCCTGACGTATTCGTTCCTTCCTTCCACATTCCCAAGCACTCCCTCGAACTTCACGTTTTCGTCCATCAGCTCTCCCGCTTCCTCGAAGTCACTATTGTTCAATGCTTTCAGAAAAGCGGATACCGTTACCGCACTTTCTACCATACCCAAATGCCTATTTATTTGTTCCATGGTTACATCTAGTTGTTGAGAGCAACGCCAGCGAAAATGATGCCAGAGGGTAGCATCCAACGTCCCAGTTAGTCCAGTTTATCGTACTACCCAAGCCTTTTCAAAACCTTCTCCACGCGTTTACGTTTTGATTCTTTTTCGAAATCACCCAGGCGGCTGGTAAGCGTTTTCACGAATGTTGCCTTTTGAACACCGCCAATCACCGGTAGCGCATTTTCAGCGTACATCGGCAGCTGGTTGGATGGGCAGCTTAGCATTTGCTCATTCAGCAAGGAAAGCGCTTGGTCTGCGTAGGCAGGAATGCCACTGAGTTTGATCAGAATAGCGACAAAATTATCGCGAGTGATAACCGAGCCCTTGCCGGCGACCGCGGCGAGTTGTGGGATTGCGGCAAATGCAATCTCCGGGTTTTCATGCACAATGGTATTCAGGGCCGTCATAGCGCCCCATTGCATGCGGTTGTCCTTGCTGTCGAGCAACGCGGCAAATTGATCCGCGTAAGACGCTATCAACGATGGGTTCCGCTCACCTATTTCATAAAGGACCTTCATGCAATCATGGCGGACATCCTTACTTCTATGGCTCAGATTTTCGACCAGCTCAGCGACTGCCTTATCATCAGCATTTGCAGCAATTTCAATCGCCAAGTCCTGATTAGGCACTTCATCGCGACGGCCCAACGACGTCGCAAGTCGGGATATTACGGTCATAATCTTTCGTGTTAATTCGCCACTCTACCACTTTTACGCTTACGATCGGGATAATGCGCATCGATTAGTGTGATCGCCTCTGCCTGAGTAAGCGCTGTGAAGTTACGATAACGGTGATGTACATCAATAATTTCTTCGAGTGCGGCGTCGACCAGCGGGCGGTTCTCCCAGCTTTCCAGATGTGCGAGTACTTTGGCAAGGCAACCTTTTTTGTAGGCAATCTGCCCGATCACATGCACGAGCGTATTGCGTACGCGTGAGGTGTGGTCGTGTTGGAGCTCGGCCAATAACGGCAGAATGTCTTCGGGATATTTGCGGCCTCGTAGTTCTATACCATGGCAGATTTCCCTTCGGATTTCCTTGTCTTCGTGGTGCAGATATTCCCTCGCCCAAGCAAGAACCGCCTCGGGGTTTACCTCTCCCATTTTTTTCACCGAGCCAATCACGGCATTCCTCGGCGAATGGTGCGGGTCTTTCAATCCTTCGTCGAAATAGAATCGAACTCCTTCGAAATCCTGTTTACCGATTTCACCAGCAGCATTAATCACCGTTTGTCTGACTTTAAAATCCGGATCGGACATGAATTTGAAAAGCATCGCAAGGATTGCCGGGCGCAGGGTGGCGTCCTCTGAATACAGCCGTCCCGTTACCAGGTAGGCCGATTTCCGTATATAGGTATCCTCATCTGAATAGCATACATGTGATTTTTGAAGACTATAGCTTAGCAATGCATCCTTAATTTCACCTTTGATCACGCGTACGCGATCGGCTCTTTCGGACTTTGATAAATCATAAAATGCCACGGGACTCGAAGAAGCTGGTCAAAAAAATCCCCGGCGAAAGTGGGCCTGCCGGGGGATGCTGTATAAACAAACGTTGAGTAAGAGACGATGGGTGCAAATATTAATCAACTTAACAACTACAAATTACTTCTATCAGACTACTAATTTATCGCAAAAATTGTAGATTCTGCAAAAAAATGGGCACGAACGCATAAAAATTCGTCAGAAAAGCGCCATTTTGCACTTTTAGCACCCAAAATCTTCAAAATTGCAACCTTGGTTTTGTCCAAAAAAGAAAGCCGGCCCGTGAAATCGCGGGCCGGCTTTTAGCTATTCACGTGCCATCTATTTCTTCTGCTGTGACAGGAAAGTAATCAGTGAGGCAAACTCTTCATAGGACAGCTCATTGGCCAGCCCCGGAGGCATCATCGATGTTTCCATTTCCTTGCGCGAAGTGATGTTGGCTACTTTAATGGTATTCACCTGACCGGTAATGTCACGGATCACCAGCTTTTCGGCGGACTCTTCCGAAACAAAACCCATATAAGTTTTATCGCCTTTGGTAGTGATCATCACCGAAGCAAAGCCCTGAGAAATGGACGCATTGGGTTTCAAAATCGACTCAGCGATCTGCTCGCGGTTCATGATCGAGCCGATCTGGCCCATGAATGGTCCCTTCATTACCTCGCTGCGGCTCAGACTGTGACACGCTACGCAACCCTGTTTGGTGAACAGCTTCCGTCCTGTGGCCGGATCGCCCTGGATTTTCGCGATGGCCAGCATCACATCCTCAATCGACGACTCCCCCACCTGTCCTTTCTTATTGCGGATCTTTTCCAGGTCGACTTTCACTTCCTCTTTGGCAGCCACCACTTCTTCCCCACCGAACTCGCTAATACCCATTCGGTTGCGCTCATTCAGGTCGGCGAAGAATTGCTTGTCGCTTGAAGCGTTAAATTCTTTCGTCAAAAAGTCCTTGACCTTCGCCGACGACTCCCATTCAACGGCCTTATAATAAGGACCATGCGTATCCGGACGGGTGCTCCACCACCAGGAACCGTCGTAATCAGCTTCTTTTTTGTAGATTCTTCCTAATGTCGTCAGGATTTGCTCTTTCAACACCTTATCGCTGGTTTTACCATAGGCAGTTATTAAGCCGTCGACGGCCTTTGGATCGTGCATGTAACGCAGCGCCCACAATGCGATCGTGGAGTTTTCCGTGCCGATTGCTTTCACGCACGCGTCTACCGCATTTAGCGCCACAAGCGCGCGGACCGCAATGTGCGGAGTTACGATAGCCGAGTTCGGTGTTGCGTGGGGTCCTTCGCTACCTTTGACGGGTGCTACAAATGAACCCGGCACTTTCACTTTCAGCAATGCTGCCGCGCCTTCCGGTCTGCCCAAACGGCCCAACCCGATTGCCGCAGCGAGTTTCTCCCGCGCATTACCATTTTCGAGCGCTTTCAGGAACGGCTCTACCGGCACTTTGGCTACATATGGCTTACGATCGGCCAATGCGCGCAATGCATGTTCACGCATATCACTTTCGGACGCCAGTTTGGCAAGGTTATCAATACCGTCCTGGCCGGAGGCCTGCGCGTAGGTGTACATACCCGCCACACGTACATACAAAGGGGCTTTCTTGTCCTCGGCAACAGTCCATGCCGCTTTTGCCGCATCCTTTGCCGGGCGTTTCAGCAACTCTTGCTGCGCCGCCAGACGCTGCACAGCACTTTCCGACCGCAGCAATGCCGCCAGCTGCTTCACCGACGATTTGCTGATGTCTTTGAATTCCTTGTACTGCCATCCCTGTGGTACTGCACGGGAAATAAAGCCTTTACCCGGGTTACCCGAATATCCCGCGCCATCCCATGCCGCCAGGTAAACACGTCCCGAAGCATCGATATCAAGGTCGGTAACCTGTGAAAGCTTGATAAATTCCTCCTCTTTCTGCTGGAAAGTAGGACCATCCGGCGTCACGCGGTGCACGTACACCTGGCTGCGGCCCCAGTCGGCCATCATCGGTACGCGGTTGTATTTGGCCGGCCAGGTTGGATCGTCCATAAAGAGCGAACCTGTTCCCGAACCTCCTCCGAGGTCGATCAACGCAGGGATGATTTCTTCGGTAAAATTCTTGAACAGCACCGGGTAACCGTATTCCCCCGACTGGATCTGGTTACTGAAACGGATGTTCCAGCCGCCGCCGTCGTTGGTGTTGTCGCGGGTGAAGATATTCATGTAAGGGTCAATCGCCACATCGTAAATGTTACGTAATCCGTGGGTATAAACCTCCATTTCGGTACCATCGGGGCGTACCCGAACGATACCGCCCCCCAATTGGGTCATTTTCTTGCCCGAGCGGTCGAGCGCGTCGTGGAAACCGAAGTCACCCACGGCAATATAGATCCACCCGTCGATACCCATGCGGATACCATTGGTAGCATGGTCGGTACCACGGCTTTGGAGGAACTTTGGCGAACATATATTTTCTACTAACGGCTTGGCCGGTCCGTCTGCTACCCCGTCGTGGTTTTTGTCTTCCAGCACCACCAGATCCATTCCGGAAGCCTTTCCGGTTTCTTTGGAGAAAGTAGTATGCAAAACAAACACCTGGTCTCCCTGCGCAATAATCCCCCGCGGGTTATCCAGCATTGCAAATGTGGTGTGCTGGTCTACTTTACCGTCATTATCCGCGTCAACAAGGCGCACAATGCTACCTTTTCCGGGTGTTTTTCCCAGGGAGCCGATCATATCGACCCCAACGAATACCTCACCGGTAGGTGCCACAGCCAAACAGGCCGGACTTGGCGTAAGATCGTGCCCTGCAAAATGCGTTACATTCAGTTCTGCCGGCCATGCGGCAGCGTTAGGAAGGGAGTCGGCTTTGGCCAGATTCCGGGGTTCGGATCTTTCCTCTTTTTGAAGGGTGCCCGTCGTCGACCATAGCATAAGTAGGAACGCCGAGACGCTTAATGTGATTTTTAACATAAATAGTTTAACAAAAATAATTTCAACACTTTCATCAAGCGTTGATTGGTACAGTACACAGATGCTTAAAATAGGATGCAGATCAGAACTACTCGTAAAACACGCAATATAGCCGTCTATTTTCTTTGGTAAAGCGCGAAGCGCATGAAAAGCTCCGGTAACGCCTCCTGCTGACCATGCAAAGTAGTGAAATGGAAGTGGCGATTAATCGACAGCCCTTCCACATCGACAATGCGGCATTCCTTGCTCTGTAACTCCTTCAATACTGCGTGCACCGAAATGAACGCCATACTATCCGAATGCAGGATATACAATTTCATGCTCTCGCTGCTGCTCAGCTGCATTTCCACATTCAAATCGCCCAGCCCCAGTCCGATCGACTTCAGGGCATGCGAGATCACTTCGAGCGTGCCCGAACCCGGTTCACGGAGCAGCAACGGAATGCCGCGCAGCTGCCCCGCATTCACCACGCCCGTAGCCGCCAGCGGATTTTTGCTATTGGCCACAAGCACGATTTCATCGTTCAAAAACTCGGTATACTTAATGGCAGCATTCTTGGAGAAGCCTTCGATCACGCCCAAATCGATCTCCTTGTGCTGCAATGCTTGCTCGATCTCCTCGGTGTTTTTGGTTGTAAGTGTAACCTCGATATTGTGAAACTTGCGGTGAAATGCGGCCAGAATCGGTGGCAGGATATATTGCGCCGCCGTCGTGCTGGCCCCCAGTCTTAGTTTACCGCTATTCCGCTGCGAAAGACTGTTGATTTCAAATTCCAGGTTTCTGTAAATATCGAAAATCTGCTCGGCATGATGCAGCAGTATTGCTCCTGCGGGCGTCAGGCTGATTTTGGCACCATTCCGCTCGAACAATTTGGTTTTTAACTGATTTTCCAGCTCATGAATATGCTTTGTCACCGCAGGCTGTGTAATGAAAAGCTCGGCGGCGGCTTTGGTAAAGCTCAACCGGCGGGCGACGGTCTGGAAAACTTGTAACCGAAAGTCAAAAACCATATATCCCGTATAAAATTAGTTGTAGATTTGAATCTTTACTTGCAATTCCAATAGCAAACTACCTCTAATGAATCGATTTTACGTTGCACTGTTTATCTTTTTCTCAGTCACCTTCCATTCTTTAGCCCAATCCCCTACTATCAATATTTCTATCGATGGTGATCGTTGTGCAGATCCGACCTTAAAAATCGACGCCACGGTTAGCGGTACATTTGGCAAAGACAATGTATTCAAAGCCCGCATCAGAAAATCTTACCAGGCTGAGGTGACAGAGTTTCCCGCCGTTTTAAAAAACGGCAAATTCGAAGTCTCCCTGCCCGAAAACTTACGAAGCACGGGCAACAGCCAGGAGGTCCAGATTACCGCATCGTCACCTGCAATAACCAGTAACTGGAGCTATGCCACCTATTTTCACACGAAAGGCCAAGTAACGATTTCCCCCGCGCTAAGCGATACTATCAACCAGTACAAGGAATTTTCATTCTACCTGAATGCAAACAGCACTTCGTCCGGCATTGTAACGCTCAATGACAGCAGCAAGGTAAGTTTCAACGCTGACCGTGATGCGGCGTTCCAGCAAATTCGTCGCCTGTATCCCGAAAAATCAGTCAATTACACCATTGCGCATGCCGAGAATGTATGCGGAGCCATGACCGTCAGCGGCGCAGCGAGGGTGTACGTAAACCCCGTGTCGATCCAGACGACCCTCATTACGCCGCGGGCTGCATGTCCCGGCTCACAGATCAGGGTTCGGTTTTCGGCAGATAACGGTAAATTGAATGATGGTACAAGCTACACCGTAAGGCTCACAGAATCCGTGGATTCCGGGTCGCCTGCGAATGCCAAAAAGTATTATGCTCAAGCCACACTGAAAGACGGGGAATTGCTGGCAACTATTCCTGAGAACATTTCGCTGGTGACCAGAAAGGTGTTTACTGTGTCGGTAATGACACAAAATCCCGGCACCGTGGGCGAAGCAGGTGCCGTCTACCTGTGGATTCATCCCAAACCTTTTGCCGAAATTACCTCAACCAGCAATAAAGTGCTTGCGGGCGACGGCTTCGATATTACCGTCCGGTATATTGGCCCGGATCCATACACTATTGTCCTGAGCGATGGCACCAAAATACCGGGCGTCAGTGATGTAGGGCAGATCAGAAATCATGACCTCAAAACATACCCGACCGCGACTACCGAGTATACCATTAAAGCCATTCAGTCCAGCTGCGCCGCTGCGGCCTTGTCACAAAACAAAGTGGTAGCGACGGTTCCTTCCGGCCTGATATTACCGAAACGTGACATCACCGCGCCGTACTGCGAAGGGGCAACGGTCCGCCTGCCCTTCTCGGCAAATGTCGACCTTCCGGCAAATGCACGTTACTCCATGAAAATTCGGTCCCCTCTTGACACCGTCATTGTTCCAGCGCAGCGTGTGGGATCGGAAATGGAATTCAAGATCCCAGATATTTGGTCAAAGTCCCCCATTCGTATTTGGCGGCAGAAGTCATTTTCTTTTCAGCTTATCTCTGAAAATCCGCGTCTGGAATCCAACTTGTTTACAGATGTTACGATACAGGGAAAACCTGAGGTGGTATGGACAGAACCGAATAGAGAGGTTCCCATTCCTGCGGTTCACTCATTTGCTTTTAATTACAAGGGAGGAGGCCCCTATTCTTTAAACGCAGCTTATGGCACCTCATGGATTTCCAACATTTACAATGATATTGGTTATGGGAATTTTTACATCACTAAATCGGGACAATATGCATTGAAGTCAATCAGTAACAGCTGCTTTTCCAACGACTCACCAACGCCCCTAAATGTAAAGGTGCTGGATGAATCCCCTTCTAAGTTGACCATCGTCGCTACCTCTATCAAATATCCTGCCTGCTATGGCGACACCCTGGATATGGAAATCGGAACCACCGGGCAGTTTCCCGACGATGATGAATTTATGATCCAGCTCAACAAATCGAGCAGTTGCTGTGAGTTTCAGACCATCAAAACGGTTACAAAAGCCGGAAAAATAAAAGTTCCGATACCTTACGACGAACAAGGGAATATCAGTTCGGGCACGGCCTCCTATTATATCAAGGTGGTTTCCAAGAAAACGGGGGTAGCCAGCGAACAGGTTAACCTTGAAACCTATTACCCCTTCTACAATCTGCGGCTGGCTTATTCAGATAGGACAAGCTTATCAGGTGCCGGTTCAAAGGCCGTCGACATGGAGCTCAGCCACCTGGGAGGAACACCGTGGTCGCTCACCTATTCGGATGGCAAGCAGGACCATTCCGTCATTTTGGATGGCAATTGGTACAGTTCCAGGTTTTCGGTAAATGTGAAGCATGGCGCCAATCACTTCGTAGTAAAGTCGATCCGATCGGCCTGTGGAGTGCAGAATATCAATCTTCCCGCCAATATTTTCGTGGATCGTTATCGTGTCATCGTTCCATCGGAAAACTGGCATATGCTCATTTGCACAGGAAGTACCATCAGGGTACCCTTTGAAGTAATGGACACGACCCTGGTTTCCACCACTTTTAAACTTCAAATATCCAAAGACAATGCCACTTTCACCGATGCCGGCTCAAATACCACCTCGCGCGTAGCCGAATACCACGTCCCGGCCGACTACGCGGCAGGCAATTACTACATGCGTGTAATATCCTCTGATGGCGTCTTTTCGAACAGTTTTAGTCTGGACATTGGAAGCGCCCCGACGGCCACCATTACCTCGGTTTCTTACCCGGGGAGCGGCCCGTTCGAAGTTGAAGCCGGCCGGCAGATGCGATTCGATATAGAGACTACCGGAACTGTGCCGCAATGGATTGTTGCTGACGGCCTGTACGATTACAATAGCAATCAGAACAAGTTCTCTACCTCAATTTATCCGTTCAAGAGCGGAACATTCGCTATCAAATCTATCAGCAACTCTTGCGGATACGGCCCGGTACCAGCCGCGGTGAGCTACAAGGTTCTACCCAAGCTTACGATGCAAACATTCGCAAATACGCTTTGCGTGGAACAGGGTTTCACCTTCTCCTATGTTTTGCAAGGCGATTTCGATATTTCCGACGATTATATCCGTTTCTCCCTGATCAACATCAGCACAAACGAAACGATCCGTCTCGATTCCACCCGCGCTCCGCAGGGAACACCTTATTTTCAGCTACCGCAAGGGCTCGAATCCGGCTTTTACATCCTGAGAGGTAACATTCAGAAATACAAAATACAGACGGACGCATTTATTATAATCGATCAGAAACCGCGCCTGACGCTACTTGGCAATACCACCATTAATCCGGGCGGACAAACCAATCTGGTTATCAGGTCGCTGAATGGTTCGCAGGGACAGACTATCCGTTACACTCTTTCAAATGGAGTTTCGGGTGAGTACGCCCCCTCAGGTAACATCGGCAGTGCGATCATGGTAGCTCCTCAGGTCACTACACATTATCAGATCGTGTCGGCGAACAACCAGTGCGGCAGCGGTACGATCGTCGGCGAAGGCGCTACTGTTACCGTCAATCCGGCTTCTGCGAAATCGGTGGAGGTCACAAAATGGAATTCGGTACGCCAGTATAATTTCCTCTGTACAACAGATACCGTCCAGGTCTACTTTACTAGCATCGGGACATTTTCTTCATCCAATAAATTCCTTGTACAACTTTCTGATTCCATTGGACTGAATTTCAAAACATTGCCCACCACAGGATCCGCATCGCCGCTTACTGCCATCATACCAGGCGGCATGGCCCGTTCGGACGGTTACCGGGTTCGCGTCATCGCCACGGATCCCGATGTGGCGGTTGCTGATTTCCGCAATCCGCTCGCCCTACGCTACAAGCCAACTGTGCGATTTGCAACCGACAAGGTGTATCAACAAGGAAATGCTATTCCGCGAGCGGCCGTCATCCTTACCGGTGACAGTCCCTGGCAAATCAATTATGCCACTTCAAAATCCACCTTTAATGCTCATCTGTTAGCAACAAACGACTCCATATCATTGCATAGCCCGGCCCCTGGCGAAGTTTACACGCTGCGTAGCGTGAGCAACGGCTGCGGCCCGGGGCAGGTACTGGCGCCAGCTTCCGTAACGATTGAATTGATTACTGCTACCGAACCGGCCTTGCCTGCCATGATAGCATTTCCAAACCCAACCAGGGAATTCGTGACAGTGAATTTTGGAAAACGTGGAAAACACTACGTGCATTTGTCTGATATCTCCGGCAAGCTGCTCGCTTCGTTTCACACCACCGACGAAACACTGCATCTAGACCTCCGTAAACATCCGTCGGGCATTTTGCTGCTGAATGTGGAATCGGGACCGCAGAAAAGTACATTCAGGATTATCCGCCAATAGCCATTTCAAAACATCCGCTACTGTCCGCATCCGGCATGACCAATGTCCGAATGCGGACATTTTTTGCTTTAAATTTTATATATATTTCTCAAAATCAATACACTACATATCAGGCACGCCATTTGTTATACATTTACAGAAATAATAAAAGCCTTATGAAAGGAACCTATCTGGGAGAGTTTGAGGAGGTAGTGCTGCTGGCCGTTGCGATATTGGCCGGGGATGCCTACGGCGCCTCGATTACCAACGAGATCGAACAGCAAATGGGCCGCTCAGTGAACCTCGGTGCCGTACATGCCGCATTGCACCGGTTGGAAGAGAAAGGCCTGCTGTCGTCACGCCTGGGTGGGGCCACGGCCGAGCGGGGCGGGAGGAGCAAACGATTTTTCACCGTGACGATGGCCGGTACGAAAGCACTCGACAATATCCGTGAGATCCGTAACCGCATGTGGAACGCTATTCCCAAACCTGCCTGAGCCATGAAAGCCCCCATTCAACCGCCCAAATGGGCCGCACGCCTGCTGCATTGGTTCTGCGCGCCACACCTGGTAAACGAGCTCGAAGGCGATCTGCTTGAACTCTTCGCGCAGCGCGTACGCGCTTACGGAATACGTGAAGCCCGCCGGCGTTACGTGCGTGATGTGGTTTCGCTGATGCAGCCTTTCGCCATGAAAGAAAAACGAGAAAAATATCCCCAACCCGCATTAATCCAGCCAGCCATGATTCGCAACCATTTCAAAATCGCATTCCGCAACCTTGCGAAGCACAAAATGTTCTCCATAATTAATGTACTGGGACTATCGGCGGGCATGACGGCCTGCTTTCTCATTGCATTGTACGTGCATTTCGAGTTGACCTATGATACTTTCAACCAAAAAGCCGACCGCATTTACCGCGTCGCAGCGGATATTAAAACCAGTTCCGAAACGCTGCGCTACGCGATCAGCCCGTGGGCAATGGCCTCCAATATGCAAAATGATTTTCCCGAAGTGGAGGCTTTTGTACGGGTACAAAAAGAAGAAACGCTGATTCGGAAGGGTGACCTCAAATTCATTGAGGAAAACACGGTGCTTGCTGATTCGACCCTCTTTCGTGTTTTTGACTTAAAATTGCTGAAAGGCAATCCCAAAACTGCCCTGGTGGCTCCACTGAGCCTTGTTTTGACCGAAACGGCCGCCCGGAAATACTTCGCCGACGCCGATCCGGTGGGCCAGACACTGATGCTGGGCGATCCTAGTGAGCCGGCACAGGTTACCGGTGTGATGCAGGACCCGCCGGCAAACTCGCAAATCAAAGGTGACATTTTCGTCTCGATGAGTACTTACACCGCTCATCAGGATAAAAACATCGAGCGCGAGTGGGGCAGCTTCGGCGCTATCGCGTATGTACTGCTCAAACCAGGTACAGTGGCGACTGCAATGGAAAGGAAATTTCCTGCATTTGTTCAAAACCATGCCGGGAAAATGATGGCCGAACAGCAAATGCAGATCAGCCTGAGCCTCGAACCGCTAAGGGACATTTATCTGCACTCGACACGTCCGGCAGATGAATCGGGCAATGTTGATAACCTCTATATTTTCAGCGCCGTAGCCTTTTTCATTATGGTCATTGCCTGCATTAACTTCGTGAACCTTACCACCGCGCGTTCGGTGGAGCGGGCGCGGGAAGTGGGTATGCGCAAGGCAGTGGGCGCTCCCAAAAGTGCTTTGGCGAGGCAGTTCATCACCGAATCGGCACTGATGTGCATGATCGCATTTGTGTTATCCATGGCCATTGCAGCTGCGTTGCTGCCATTTTTCAATGCATTGGCCGGTAAACAGGTCAGCAAAGGAATTATACATGAATTACCTTTTGTTGCGATGGGGTTGGTCATCGCGGCCTTGGTTGGAACAACAGCAGGTATTTACCCCGCATTTGTTCTTTCCTCTTTCGAGCCCGTGAAAGTACTGAAAGGCCGTTTTACAACGAGCATCAAGGGGGTTATGCTTCGAAAAGGCCTGGTAACGGTGCAGTTTGCTATTTCCATCGTCATGATCATCGCCACCATCGTCGTATACACGCAGCTCGACTTCATGCGAAGCCACGAGCTGGGCTTTACCAAAGACCAGATGCTGGTTGTTCAGGCAGGTACCGGCCGCGACCGCGATGCTTTCAAGGCATCCATTCTGAATTTTGCTGGCGTGCGATCGGCAGCGGCCTCGGCCGCCGTACCCGGAAGCTGGACCCCGCAGGCATATTCGAAAGTCGAAAATATCAGCGGCGAAATGCAGGCCGGTAACCTGGACGTCTACCGCGTGGATTTCGATTTTATCCGGCAATACGGATTGAAGGTAGTAGCCGGGCGGGCATTCTCCAAAGCATATTCGACCGACAGTACTCAATCGCTGATGATCAATGAAGCGACGGCAAAAGTACTCGGTTACCGTTCGGCCGGGGAGGCCGTAGGCAAAAAGTTCGAGCAATGGGGCCGGAAAGGGGTGATCATTGGCGTGGTCGGGGATTTCCATTTCAAATCATTACAGGAAAATATCAAACCACTGACTTTCCGCATTACTGATTTTTGGAATGGAAATCTGCTCTCCGTCAAAATCGACGGCGGCGATGTGAAACAAACCGTTTCAGCGATTGAAAATCAATGGAAACAGGCTAATCCCGACAAGCCGTTCATCTATTATTTCCTCGACGAGTTCTACGACCGGCAGTACCGTGCCGACGAGCGTTTTGAAGCGCTGTTTCTGAATTTTGCCGCATTGGCGATCTTCATATCCTGCTTGGGGCTGCTGGGCCTTGCCTCCTACTCCACCATTCAACGTACAAAGGAGATCGGTGTCAGGAAGGTCATGGGCGCTTCGGCAGCAAGCATCGTGGGCTTATTATCTAAAGACTTCCTTCAACTGGTAGGTATTGCATTCGTGATTGCCGCGCCGCTATCATGGTTTGCCATGCACCGCTGGCTGGAAGGTTTTGCCTACAAAACGGATATCCGTGCGTGGATCTTTGTCGCGGCAGGATTGCTTTCCACCTTTGTTGCCCTGGCTACCATCAGTTTCCAGAGTATTCGCGCCGCATTGATGAACCCTGTAAAAAGTCTGCGAAGTGAATAACAGGCCCCACGGCGAACCGCCCAAATGGGCGACACAGCTCCTGCGTGCATTTTGCGCCCGGCATCTGGTCATCGAGCTCGAGGGGGATCTGCTCGAACTCTTTGCGCAGCGCCTGCGTACCTACGGAATACGTGAGGCGCGCAGGCGCTATATCCGCGACGTGTTTAGTCTGATGCGCCCTTTTGCATGGAAAAAAGAAACCGGAAAATATCCCAAACCTGCATTCATCCATACAGCCATGATCCGCAGTTACTTCAAAATCGCTTTCCGCAACCTGGCGAAGCACAAAATGTTCTCGATGATTAATTTGATGGGATTGTCTGCCGGTATGACGGCCTGCTTTCTCATTGCCTTATACGTACATTTCGAGCTTACCTATGATGCATTCAACAAAAAGGCCGACCGCATTTACCGGCTCTCCACCGATATCGGGTACAGTGGCGGCACCCTGCACTACAGCATCAGTTCCTGGCCATTCGGACCGAACCTGCAAAACGATTTCCCCGACATAGAAGCATTTACCCGCATTAGCAAGGAGAACTATCTTTTCCGCAAGGGAGATCTGAAATTCAATGAAACGCAAACCATCCTCGCCGATTCATCGCTTTTTCAGATATTTGATTTAGAACTCCTGCAAGGCAACCCTAAAACCGCATTGCAAGCGCCATTCAGCGTGGTACTCACCGAAAGCACCGCCAAAAAATATTTCGGAGAAAGCGACCCAATGGGTCAGACGCTGCTCGTCGGTGACGCCGGGGACGCCGCACAGGTGACAGGCATTATCCGCGAGCCCCCCGTCAACTCCCAGATCAATGGCGATATTTTTATTTCCATGACCACCCACACCCGGCACTATAACACCGCAGTAAATGAGGAATGGGCGAATTTTGGCACCACTACCTACCTGTTATTGAAACCCGGCACTGATCCGGCAGTACTTGCCAGCAAATTTCCGGCATTTCTCGAAAGGCACGTCGGCACTTTCCTCCGGCGGGAAAAAGTATCGTTCGCATTCGTTCTCGAACCACTTCTGGACATTTACCTCCATTCCGATCGCGAAGCTGAGCAATCGGGTAACCTCACTAATATCTACACGTTCACTATTATCGCCGTCTTTATCCTGCTTATTGCTTGCATCAATTTCGTGAACCTCACCACCGCCCGCTCGCTGGAGCGCGCCCGTGAGGTAGGGGTGCGCAAGGCGATTGGCGCGGCAAAAAGTGCATTGGCGCGCCAATTTATTTCCGAATCGTTATTGATGTCTTCACTCAGTTTTGTTTTTGCCGTCTTACTTTCGGCCGCATTAATCCCGCTTTTCAACGGACTTTCGGGCAAAACGATCAGCAATGGCATCTCGGATGAGCTGCCGTTTGTGGGAATTTTGTTTGGGGCCTCGTTGCTAATAGGGCTGGCTTCGGGTATTTATCCGGCGTTGGTACTATCGTCGTTCGAGCCGGTGAAAGTACTGAAAGGCAAATTTACGACAAGTGGGAAGGGCAACTTTCTGAGAAAAGGACTTGTGACCGTGCAATTTGCCATTTCCATCGCATTGATTATCGGCACGATGATCGTTTACACGCAGGTCAATTATATGCGCAGTCACGAGTTGGGCTTTTCCAAAGACCAAACGCTGATAATTCCCTCGGGCACAGGCAGCGCTCGCCAGGCATTGAAGGCCGCGTTGCAGCATTTGAATGGGGTAAGGTCGGTGGCCGCATCGTCATCGGTGCCGGGTGGCGAAAACTCGGATGCTCATTCAAAGATCGAGAACAGCCAGGGCGAAATGCAGGTGGCTACATTGGATGTGTACCAGGTCGATTTTGACTTTATCCCTCAGTATGGATTGACACTGGTGGCCGGGAGGCCGTTTTCGAATGAGTTTACCACCGATAGCACCAAAGCACTGGTTATTAACGAAGCAGCTGCAAAACTGCTGGGCTACGCTTCGCCCGAGCAGGCGATAGGCAAAAAATTCAGCCAGTGGGACCGCGAGGGCATCATCATCGGCGTGGTGAAGGATTTCAATTTCAAATCTTTACGTGAAAAAGTAAGACCTCTCACCTTCCGCCTGCTCGACGCCTGGAACGGCAATTGGCTGTCTGTTAAGATGAATGGAAACCGAGTACACCAAACATTGGAAGCCATTGAAGCCCAGTGGAAAATCCAGCGGCCCGAGCGTCCGTTCAGTTACTTTTTCCTTGATGAGTTTTACGACCGCCAATACCGCACAGATGTTCGCTTTCAGGAGCTTTTCATCCATTTTGCGGTGCTTGCAATCGTCATTTCCTGCCTTGGTCTGCTCGGACTGGCATCTTTCTCGACCGTTCAGCGCACGAAGGAGATTGGTGTACGTAAAGTGATGGGCGCTTCGGCAGCCAGCATTGTGGGTTTACTGTCTAAAGACTTCCTTCAACTGGTGGGTATTGCATTCGTGATTGCCGCGCCGCTATCATGGTTTGCCATGCACCGCTGGCTGGAAGGTTTTGCCTACAAAACGGATATCCGTGCGTGGATCTTCGTCGCGGCAGGATTGTTTTCCACGTTCGTTGCCCTGGCTACCATCAGTTTCCAGAGTATTCGCGCCGCATTGATGAACCCTGTAAAAAGTCTGCGAAGTGAATGATCTTTCAAACATCCAGCCCCCGCGCTGGCCGGGCCGATTATTGCGGTTGTTCTGTGCGCCGCATTTGTTGGAAGAGCTCGAAGGCGACCTCCACGAGCTTTTCGCGCAACGTAGACGCGTGTACGGCTTAAAGCATGCACGTGCCCGCTATGTGCGTGACGTTTTCAGTCTCGCCAGGCCTTTCGCGCTCAGAAAAGAGGCTCCGAAATTCCCACAACCATCTGTTTTTCGAACCACTATGATCCGTAATTATTTTAAAATCGCCCTGCGTAACATGTGGAAAAATAAGGGATTTTCCGCCATGAACATTACCGGACTGGTCGCCGGTATCACCGCATGTCTGATGATCCTGCAATACGTGAGCTTCGAGCTGAGCTTTGACAGGTTCAACCGGGACTTCGAGCGCATTTATCGCGTCACCAACGATCGTTTCCAGCAGGGTAAACTGATCCAGCACGGCACAATCACCTACCCAGCGGTAGCGGCTGCCATGGCCAGCGATTTCAACGAAGTCGAAACCTATACGACCATGGCCAATCCAGGCACATTCAGCCTGCAAAAGGATCGCCGCATATTTGCAGAAAAAGGTGTCTATACCGACGAGCGTTTTCTATCATTTTTCACATTTCCACTCGTGGCCGGTGATTTCCAAACCGCGCTGAAAGCGCCGTATTCCATTGTTATTTCGGAAACCAATGCCAAACGGATTTTCAACGCGACTCCGGCCGATTATGCGGCGCTCATCGGGAAACCCATTGTAGTCGACCTTGACACCAGGCCCTACCAGATCACCGGCATTATGAAGGATTTTCCGGCGGCGTCCCATTTACAGCATGGCGTGCTGATGTCCTTTGCAACGCTTCCGCAGACGTGGGGCGAGTGGATCAGAAACAGCTGGGAGAGCTCCGACGTCTGGCATTATGTCAAACTGCGGCCTGGCGCCGATGCGGCTGTATTGACCAAAAAATTGCCTGCATTCAGCGACCGGCATTTTCAGGGCAATAAGATCTCGGGCAGCGTAGAGCAATTCTTCCTGCAACCGCTTAGTAAAGCGCACCTGTTTTCGAATTATGAATATGAAATCGGGCAGGTCAGCAATGGGAAAGCAGTCTTGACGATGCTCATTATCGCTGTATTTATCCTGCTCATTGCCTGGATCAACTACATTAATCTCGCCACTGCGCGGTCGCTCGAACGCGCACGTGAGGTAGGCGTCCGCAAAGTTGCCGGCGCAACCAAGGGGCAGCTCATCAGCCAATTTATGTCCGAATCCCTCGTGCTCAACATCGTGGGACTGGCTCTCGGCATTGTGTTGACATTACTATTACAACCTGTACTGAACAAATTGATTGAAAAGCCGCTGTCGTTCGCCCTGCTGACGGGCTCAGGATACGGAGGCCCTGTTTTTGCGCTAGCAGTGGCAGGTATTTTCCTTTTCGGCATTCTGCTGTCGGGCTTTTATCCGGCATTTGCATTGTCCTCATTCAAAGCCGTACAGGTTTTGAAAGGCTCTTTCAAACGTTCGGTCAAGGGGATATGGGTAAGGCAATCGCTTGTGGTATTCCAGTACACGGCTTCGATGGTCCTGATTGTGGGTACATTCATCGTTTTTAAACAAATCCAGTTCATGCGCGAAGAGAAACTGGGTTTTGATATGGACCAGGTACTTGTGATGCGCGGGCCAGAGCTAACACGCTGGGATTCCACGTCCATCGACCGGATCAACAGCTTCAAAACCGAGCTCGAACGCATACCATCGGTACAAATGGCAAGCGCCTCGGGAAGTGTGTTCGGCAACCGGCTGAGCCGCAGTTTCAATTTCCGGCGTGTCGGCTCCAATGACCCCAAAGGCGTTACATTCAACCGAATGTCTATCGACGCCGACTTTTTTGAAACCTACAAAATTCCGCTTCTTGCCGGCCGCAACTTCCTTCCCACCGACTCCAACCCGATCGGCGACAAAGTAAAAAATGCAATTCTGAACGAATCGGCGGCAAAGCTGCTGGGTTTCGAGAATGCCGCCGACGCTGCCGGGCAGAAATTCGTATTCAATAACAAAGAATGGGACATTGTGGGTGTTGTCAGCGACTTTCACCAGCAATCCCTGAAACACAGCATCGAGCCCATCGTGTTTGCACCTTTTTATACGTTGTCCGGATTTATTTCGGTAAAAATTAGTGCTTCAAACCCCGCGCAGAGCATTGCTATGGTGCGCAAAAAGTACGACGAATTTTTCCCCGGCAACAGTTTCAATTACTTTTTCATGAACCAACGTTTCGACGAGCAATACAAAGACGACCGCATTTTCGGCCAGATTTCCAGCTTCTTCTCGCTGCTGGCGGTGCTCATCGCCTCACTCGGTATTTTCGGGCTCTCGTCCTACACCATCGCGCAGCGCACGAAGGAAATAGGCGTTCGAAAAGTCCTGGGTGCCACCGTTTCAGGCATTGTAGCGCTGCTTTCCAAAGATTTTCTCAAACTGGTGCTCCTCGCTGTCCTCATCGGAGCGCCCATTGCCTGGTACGGCGTAGCATTTTGGCTCAACGACTTCGCTTACCGGGTTGAAATCGAATGGTGGATGTTTGTGATTGCCGCAGCATTATCCATCGCTATCGCATTCGTATCGGTAAGCTTTCAGAGCATCCGCGCGGCATTGATGAACCCGGTGAAATCGCTCAGGAGCGAATAGGCTGATGACATACGTGGTCAGGTGTGGTCTAGGAGGAGTCAGCAGTGGTCAAGAGTGGTCAGAAATGGCCAGGAGTGGTCAGAAATGGTTATTATTATTTTATATTGGGTAAAATCTACGTAGTATTCAATCAATGATCCATTCCTGACAACACTTGACTACCTCTGACAATACTTGACAACACTTGACTACCCCTAACAACGCCTGACCGTTCCCGACTAAACTTGACCATTCCCGACTACTCCTGACCACTTATGACCACATCCGATCCCAACCGTCGCCGCTTCCTCGGCCAGGCCGCATTATCCGGCGGCGCATTCACATTCCTGACACCTGAAATGCTCTTCGGTGCAGCACCCAAATCCTATACTGTTCAGCAGATCATCGATCTGATCCTCAAAGAAGGTAATCTGAAACCGATCCCGGACACGGTCGACACCATCAAATCCGGAAGCGCCGACCAGACTGTGACAGGCATTGTCACCACGATGTTCGCCACGGCGACGGTCATCGAGCAGGCCGCCAAGCTGAAAGCCAACTTCATCATCGCCCACGAACCAACCTTCTACAACCACCGTGACGATCCGGACTGGGCAAAGGGCAACGACGTGGTCAAAAAGAAGCAGGCCCTGCTCGAAAAGCACAAAATCACCGTCTGGCGTTTCCACGACTACTGCCATTCCCTCAAACCGGATGCAATCCGCTATGGCGTGGTTAAAAAAGCCGGTTGGACGCAGTACTACAAAAACGAAACACCGGCGTTGACCATACCCGCTACCACATTAGGCGATTTGGTGAAACATCTCAAAACCAAACTCGGCATTCAGAAACTTCGTGTCGTCGGCGATCTGAGCCAACCCTGCTCCAAGCTGGCCATTATGCCCGGTGCAGCCGGCGGCCAACGGCAAGTATCTGTGGCGGTTGCAGAAAAGCCGGACGTGCTCATCGTAGGCGAAACGCCGGAATGGGAAGGCGTAGAATATGCCCGCGACGGGCGACTGCTAGGCTCGAAAATGGCATTAATCGTGCTGGGACACGCCGTGAGCGAAGAGCCGGGAATGGAGTATTTTGTGGAGTGGTTGCAGCCAAAACTTGCAGGGCTCAAAATGACGCACGTGGCGTCGGGGGATCCGTTTCAATGGATCTAGCGATGCGCTGCACCTGCCGCCACAGCAGCAGCAGCGGCTCCTGAATCAAAAAAAGAAGTCAGGAGCCGCCGCCATTATATCACTTGCGAAATCAAACAATCATCCCATGCGGGTCAATCACAAACTTCTTAGCCGCACCCTTATCAAAATCGGCATAGCCTCTCGGCGCGTCTTGCAATGTAATCACCTCTACATTCACTGCCTTGGCGATCTTAATTTTGTCATAGAGAATCGCATTCATCAGGTTACGATGGTACTTCATCACGGGGCATTGGCCGGTGTAGAATGAGTGCGACTTGGCCCAACCAAGACCTATGCGTATACTGAGGCTACCTTCTTTCGCGGCTGAATCGCGGGCGCCTGGGTCGCCGGTGACATAAAGGCCCGGGATACCAATAGCGCCGCCGGCGCGGGTAACGGCCATGGCAGTATTGAGTACTGTGGCCGGGCGCTCTTCCACAGCGTGGGCTCCGTGACCGCGGGCTTCGAAGCCGACACAATCCACAAAACAATCCACTTCCGGTACGCCTATGATCTCAGCGATTGCTTGTTCCAATGGCGTATCCTTGGTCAGGTCGATTACTTCACAGCCGAAGCTGGCGGCCTGCGCAAGGCGTTCGGGAATCATATCACCGACGATCACGACCGCGGCTCCGAGCAGGTGGCACGAGGCTGCGCACGCCAGACCCACCGGGCCCGCGCCTGCTACATACACGATCGAGCCGGGCCCTACTCCGGCGGTAACGGCACCATGGTAGCCTGTCGGGAAAATATCGGAAAGCAGGGTGAGGTCCTTGATGTAGGCCATTCCCTGGTCTTTATCGGGGAATTTCAGGAGGTTGAAATCGGCATAGGGCACCATTACGTACTCGGCCTGCCCGCCTACCCAGCCGCCCATGTCCACATACCCGTATGCAGCGCCCGGGCGCGAGGGGTTTACGTTGAGGCAAATGCCGGTTTTACCCTCCTTGCAATTACGGCATCGGCCGCAGGCAATATTAAAAGGTACGGACACCAGGTCGCCGACTTTAATAAATTCGACGTCGCTGCCGGCTTCGATCACAATACCGGTGATCTCATGCCCCAACACTAGCCCGGCCGGAGCGGTGGTGCGCCCACGGACCATGTGCTGGTCGCTGCCGCAAATGTTGGTGGAAACAATTTTCAGGATTACCCCATGCTCGCACTTGCGGTTACCCAGCGCGAGTTTCGGGTACTCGATCTCCTGCACTTCGACCTCACCGGGCCGGATGTAAGCTACTCCATGGTTTTGGCACATAAGCTAAGATTTAAGGGTTAGTACTCAATCTTTGATCATTACAAGATCATCTTACAATTATCAAAGTCAAGCGCGCGAAACCCTTAATTTACTCCTACACAAACCATAAAAAGTTACAAATCACCCTCCGATTGAGCCAGAGGGTGATTTCAGGGAATGATTGGAAAGAATGCTAGCAATCAGTATTTCACGGCGAGGAGAATGCCCGTCGCCCACACTTGTTTGGTAACAGACAGATCCAAACGGCTATCGAGGTATTCGATGAGCTTCAATGCTTTCTGATCGTGTCCTTCCGGCCAGTTGGGCTGGGGCAGCATGTCGTCGATGATGTAAAATGCGCCGGGATTGAGCATGTTGAGCACTTGGTCGAGCATAAGGTATTTCCCATGCCAGGTGTCGGCAAAAATGTAGTCGTACCGCTCGCCCAGGTGCGCATTCACCCAATCTTCACCGTCGGTGTGCACCAGGGTAAGGCGCGGGTCGCCGCCGAGGTGGTTTTCAGCGATTTCAAGGAAGCGGGCATCGTTATCAATCGATACAAGCGTGGCATGTGCGTCCATCCCGTCCAGTATCCAGGCGGTAGAAAGGCCCGTGCCTGTGCCGAGTTCGAGGAACTTGCCGCCGGGTTTGGAAGCGGCCAGGGTTTTGAGCAATGAGCAGGTGTAAATGTCGGAAGCCATTGTGAAACCTGAGGCTTTGGTAGCCTCGTCAATGGAAAGGTAAGCGGCCGGTAACGGCTGGCGAATGTCCTGATTCATGAGCGGTTTGGTGGTGGATATCTGGATTGCAAGTTACAAACTTTACCGCTTACTAAATTCCATTGATAATGACGCATTTATACAATAGTAAAGTGGAGCCAACTTCTACTTTTGCCCACAACTTCTACCATTGCTTTTCTACACATCCACTCAAAACTCAACCGCGATGAAAAAGCATTTCCTCTCTTTAATTGCATTTGCACTGATGGCGGGCCTGGTCGCCATCGACGCCTGTACCGACCACGGCGAGCCGGTTCCGGAACCCACCCAGTTCGCCGTTTCACCCTTTGTTAACGGGCTGCGTGCGCCCATCGGAATGGTAATCGACGAACAAGGGCGTTTCTGGGTTACCGAAGGCGGTACCGGGATTAACGACGGCGCATTGGTAATGATCACGCCCCAGGGTGTCAAGACCACCGTTGTGGCAGGTTTTCAATCCATTTTCAACCAGGGCAATGTGGAGGGCATCAGCCATTTATATTATGAAAACGGCACAATATATCTGCTTCATGGTGTGGAAGGCTTTCTCTATATTATCGACGTGTCTGGTTTTGCCTCAGGAAATCCGCCTATTGACAAGAATACGATCCCCAAAGAGAATATCAGGGCCTATGTATCAACCCTCAATCTTACGTTTGACAACAACTCCAACGCTTTCAGCCTGACCAAAGGGCCTGATGGGCACCTTTACATTGCCGACGCTGGCGCCAACGCGGTCATCAAGCGCGATAAGGACACACACACGCTCAGCCTGTTCACCACTTTCCCGCCAGTAGCGCCCAACAGGGATCCGGTTCCTACCGGTATCGTATTTGATGGTACTCAATTCGTACTCAGCAGTCTTACCGGCTTTCCGTTCTCGCCGGGCGCAGCAAATATTTATCAAGTGAATACCAGTGGCGTGATGGTTCCTTACAAATCCGGCTTTACGACCCTTACCCATTTGACTCTGACTGTCAACAACAAGCCGCTCCTACTACATTACGCCGACTTCACAATGCCTCCGGGTGGTCCGGGCAATCCACCGGGTTTCAAAGCCAATACCGGTTCGGTACTGAACGAGGACGGGACCGTGCTGTTCAGCGGGCTCGACAGACCGACTGACATCAAACGCTGGGGCGACCGCACATTCTACGTTCTCAGCCTTGGCGATGGTACGATCAAGAAACTGGATTATTGATTTACCATGTGTTTCAAACAAATAGGCGGGCATTCGAACGAATGCTCGCCTATTTGTTTTCAGAACAATGTTCGTTCCTTGTCCTCGGCCTCATTCGGATTCACCACCTTGGCGGGCGGATCATCGGGCATGGTGTCGCCCAGCAGTTTCCCCCACGGTTTCAGCTCGTCGATGCGATCGAAAATGATTTTCAGCACCGCCACGAACGGGATCGACAAAAACATCCCGCTCACACCCCAGAGTGTGCCGCCAAGCAGCACGACCAAAATGGAAATCAATGCATTGACAGACACTTTGGAAGACACTACACGGGGCACAATGATGTTGTTATCCAGAAACTGGATCACCGTATAAGCACCGATAATCAGTAACGGTGTAGTGTATCCGTCCTTGGTAATGAACGAGATCAGCACCGGCAATGCAATGGCGATAATACCGCCAATGTAAGGGATCAGGTTCAGGATCGCGCCAATCACGCCCAGCAGCAAGGCGTACGGCACACCCAGGATGAGCAACGCGATGGAGTTCAGCGTAGCAACGATCGTCGTTTCGATCATCAGCCCTACAATATAACTTTGAACTGCGCCCTTGGTTTCCTGCAAAATTTCAGCTACTTGCTCCGAGTTATTTTCATCAAAAACCTCAAATATAAAGTTCAGGATCAACGGCTTGTAAAACAACAGCAGGAAGATGTAGAGCGGTATAAGTACAAAAAAGCTGATAATACCAAAAAGCGTGTTCACCGTCTTGCCCACATATGTGCGGCTGTTGTTGATTGCCTCGTCGAGCATGCTCATCTGTTTTTCGGTCGAAATACCGAATGTTGATGAAAGCCATTCCTGCAAATTTCCCAGCAGCTTAATCGTCTTTTTTTCCAATTGTGGAATCATATCACCGAACTGGACGATCTGAGACGAAAGAAAGAACATGATACCAGCCACCACGAGAACGGCGATGAAAATCGTAAGCACGATGGCGAGGATCTTATTGAACTTCCATTTCTGAAATCGGTTGTAGACGGGGTTGAGCAACACGGCGATCAGCCCGGCAAATGCGAATGGGACGATGATCTCTTGCAACTGGTTGAGAATGTAAAAAAACAGATAAAGTCCGATGAGCACCATCGGCGCTTTGATGTAAAAAGGAAAACCATCCCGCACCGAAAGCCAATCGGGCAACTCGGGTGCAGGAGCATGTTTGCGGCTTTTGAAAAATAATCCCATAAATACGGTTTGATGGATGATCTGCGCAGCTTAACGCTTAGCAAACTACCATCAATAAGCGTGCCGGACACTAACTTGAACGCACCCGATTTCCAGATCATTTCTGCTCCACAGGATTGCGTCCGCGACGCCGTGAGCGAAGAGTAGTAGACCACCTCATAACCATATCATTAACATATTTCAACCACAGGCGTTTTCCGCTTGCGTTCCAGTGGCCGTCGCTTTTGTGGTACCATTCGGGATGATGCCGGAGCTGCCTGCTCAATGTTAACAGCGGGGCTTTCAGGTGCGGGTTTTGTTCTATCCGGGCGATCTGGCGGTTGTGTGGGTGACGTTCCGGCTCACACACCGTCACTTTATTGGGAATGAGGCAAAAGTATACCTCAGCAAAACCCGCACGCAGGTAATGCGCGCGAATGCGGTTCATATTGATGACGACGCTGTCGATATCGGCATTGGTGAGCGGCGTAAATGGGGATAGTATGCTTTGCGGATCGGCTTCGATTTCATAGAACAGGAACTGCCTGTCGCGCGAAATGAGCGAGCCCGGATGCGTGCGACCGAACCAGGAAAGCATCATCCCGGCTTTCACTTCCTTGCATTTCAATGCGGCCTCGGAATTGAACAGCAGGAATTCCAATCGCTCGTTGATCTGACGGTTTAAAGTATTCCCCCAAAAACTGCGGCCGGTGTTGGAGGCTGCATTGGTAACCGGCCGGTTTTTGCCTCGAATCTGAAACCCGCGATCGATATAAAGTTCTGCATAATGCTCGCGCAAACGTTCCTGGATTGTTCTTTCAATCACCTCGATCACCAGAATGGAATGTACTTCCGGGTCAAGGGCCACTGTATCCACACCGGTACCGAGCCAGATGTGGTGGTTGCGGCGGCCGGCATAAAAACTGGTATCCATGGTGGTGAAGCTATCGCCGATCGTGTACAGGTCCACATTATTTGACCGGATTCGCGGCTTGTCGTTTTCATCGAGGCCGTCGGCTTCCGCCCAATGCGTTTCCTTGAATTGCTCCAAATTGGTAATATTATAGAGATCGCCGAAGCGGTATTGATCCGGAATGAAGCCGCGGGAATACAATTTACGCTGCAGTCGATCAGACAGCCCTATCCAGAGTACGATACCCGACACCAGCATGATGGCAATACGCAGACCGGAAAACAGAGTTTTCATATTTCAAAACTGAAAATAGATGAATTGGTTGCTCCCAAACACTCCCCACAAGTAACAGAGCAATGTGGCTACACCCAGCGACGGCCAGAACGACCTTCGCGCAGGTATGTAATCGGGAAGCAGGTGTTCTTTTAAAAACAGAAACACAATCAGCAACATGCAAAACCCCGTCTCGCCATCGCTGATGGGCAGATTAGGTAAATCCCATGATGAAGGCTTCGCGAGCCTGCACACAATCATAAATGCCTCGCCCACGTTGCGCGCACGGAAGAAAATCCAGGTAACAGTTACCACGGCGAACGTCAGAGCGGTTTGCAACCAGCCCGGCAGTTTCTGAGAATAGTCCTTATCGACATTGCCTATTCGCGAGAGAATGAGCAGACAACCGTGGATCGCGCCCCAAATCACGAATTTCCAATCGGCACCGTGCCATAGCCCGCTCAGCAGAAAGACGACCAGCAAATTCGTGTACGTCCTGAAACGCCCGCGCTGGTTTCCGCCCATTGGAATATAGACATAATCGCGAAACCAGGTCGATAGCGAAATGTGCCATCGCTGCCAGAACTCCGCTATTGACCGGGCAAAATAGGGCGAGCGAAAATTGACCATCAACCGGAACCCCATGGTTCTGGCGGCCCCCAGCGCGATGTCGGAATAACCTGAAAAGTCGCAGTAGATCTGAATACTATAAAATATAGCTGCGACGGCCAGACTGCCGGCATTCTGTATTTCGGGATTAGCGAAGATCGGGTCGGTTACTAATGCGAGCCTGTCGGCGATTACCACTTTTTTGAACATACCCCACACCATCCACCACAACCCCGTCCGAAGGTTATCCCAATCAAAATCCATCTGCTGCCTGAACTGCCACAGCACATTCTGCGGACGCTCGATGGGGCCGGCGACCAGTTGCGGATAAAACAATACATATAATGCATAAATCCCGAAGTGACGCTCGGCACGCTGGTGGCCGCGATACACTTCGATCGTATAGCTCATCGACTGAAATGTGTGGAACGACAGACCGATAGGCAGCGCCAGACCTGGGTACAACCCCGCCATGGTCGCAGCCCCATAATCGATACCGGCAATGGACAATAGCCCGGAGATATTGGCATTCAGGAAATCAAAATATTTGAAAAAAGAAAGGAACCCGACATTGAATAGGAGACTCGAGGCTAGCATCAACCTGCGGAGATTGCCCGACAGTTTTTCAATACCTATCCCGGCCAGGTAGTCGAAAACGATGATCATTCCCAGCAGCAATAGGTAGGCGGGAATAAATGAAGCATAAAAATAGGCACTGGCCGTTAGGAGTGAAAACCAACGCCAGCGCCCGGGTAATGTGTAATAGGTAGTTGTAGCGAATAGAAAAAAAACGATAAAATGAAGGGAATTGAAAAGCATGTGTATAGAGCCCAATAATTAACCTGTACTAAAACAAAGCATGAACAGGGCTCTTCCACGAAAAAAGATTGCAAAGGGGGCGGAAGAATTATCAAAAGGACAAAGGAGGAAAGGGAGGATGGAGGAAAGGGAGGAAGGAATTGTCCCGTCCTCCTTCCTCCCTTTCCTCCCTGTCTTCCCTTTCTCCCTTTCGTCCCTTCCACCTCTGGCACATTTTTAGTAAAACGTGCGAAAAAAAACGCCATGCCCGAAGGACCGTCCATTGTGATTTTGAGAGAAGCTGTCGAGCAACTGGGGCTGAAAGGAAAGGCTGTCCTCCATGTGGAGGGGAACTCCAAGATTGATAAAGACCGGCTCATCGGTGAAACTGTCACTGATTTCAGGTCGTGGGGAAAACATTTCCTGATCTGCTTCAAGGACTTTACCATCCGCATTCACTTCCTGCTCTTCGGTTCATATCTCATTGACCAGCAAAAGAAAAACCCGCCGCGGTTAAGCCTTATCTTTGACAATCACGAACTGAATTTTTATACGTCATCCGTTCAGCTCATTGATGCTCCCGCCGATGAAATCTACGATTGGTCGGTTGATATTATGTCCAGGACCTGGGAGCCCGCTGCTGCGCTCAGCAAGTTGAAGAAAAAACCCGACATGCTTGTCTGTGACGCGCTTTTGGATCAGGAGATCTTCGCCGGCAGCGGCAATATCATCAAAAACGAGGTACTCTTTCGCATCCGCGTGCACCCGCTTAGCGAGCTTGGCAAAATCCCCGACGCCAAATTGAAGCAGATGGTAAAGGAAACCCGGACCTACGCGTTCGATTTTCTGGAGTGGAAAAAGGAGTTTACTTTAAAGAAACACTGGCTCGCGCACACGAAGAAAATCTGTCCCCGGTGTAACATCCCTTTCCATAAGGAATACCTGGGACGAACGAAGCGGCGGAGCTATTTTTGCGAGAATTGCCAGCGCTTGTATTAACCTAGGCCAGCCGCTGTAAATCTTTCTGTGGCGGGCATAGAAAAGGTCAGGTACTGATCTGGAAACAGGCGGATGTATTCGGGGTGATAAACGAATGTGTAAAGTCCTTCCTCAGTCTCCGTTAATGTCCCGGCCAATGCCCGATCGTAGTAAATCGACGCGCTTCTCATTTAGTTTTCTTCAATGGGTTTCATCAACACAGGTCCTAATTCATGACCAAACATCCGAAGTACCTGATTTACCTTATCCAGATTAAGGTTTTTCTTTCCCTGTTCGATTTTGCGAACGACTGTCAGCGCCACACCAGCTTTTTCGGCGAATTTTTCTTGCGTCAGTTTTACGTTCTTTCGGCGTGATTTTACAAATTGAGCCAGCGTCTCCATTATATGCTTTAAAATATAATTATCTCAATTATAGTCAAATTATATTCAATTGCATGTAATTTCTATTCTGTTACTTAAATTATATTTAAATACATATAAAATTCCACTAAAAATGAGTATTTATATGCATTTAAATATAAAAAGTGGATAGCCCGCAAATGGCTATCCACTTTACCAGAATGTAACTTCTTTCCCCTTCCCTCTTTCCGCCTTTTGCCCTACCAGCCCGGATTCTGGTCCAGCTTGGGGTTCAGCGCGATTTCGTTGATCGGCAAAGGCCACAGGTAATCTTTCGCAGGATCGAATTTGCGGAAGCTGGCGGCTTGTACCAGAATAATGTTATCGGGTGTAAGATTCACCGTGGCAGCGGCAAATTCGCTTTTGAAATAGAAATTACCTAAAACAGGCTTCACGAGCTCCGTCTCTGCCGTTTTCCAGCGAATAATGTCCCAATACCGGAAGCCCTCCTGCGCAAGTTCGACCCGGCGCTCTCGGCGAATTTCCTCACGCATATCCAGTCCGTTAGCTTTGACGAATGCATTGCTCAGCTTCGCGATCTGGCCGCGCTCGCGCAGCAGGTTCACCGACATATCCAATTCAGCATCCGTGATTGCATTATTCAGCTCGTAAGACGCCTCGGCAAATGTCAGCAGCACCTCGGCATAACGCAGTAGTGGGCGGTCGATGGTCGATGCCTGGCTGTTCCAATCATCGATATTGGCAAATTTGCGGAACATGTAGCCGGTTTTGTTGAAAACCAGATTAGCGATATCGAAAATCGGCTTGGTAGTCATCATCGCGTCCCCGCGCTTCATGAACGTCGCGCTCATACGTGCATCACGGTTTCTGAAAACCTTGTGGGAGGAATCGGGCATTACCCAAAGCGACGATTTTGAAATGGGCAAGCCATCTTTCATAAGGTATGAATCCGCGAGCGACTTGGTAGGATTCAGGTTGCCGGTTTCCAGGGAGCCGCGGTAAAAGTTGTGAGTAGCCACACGCTCCGTATTAGAGACGCCATATTGCTTTACAATGATATTCTCCTTGTTCTGGCGGCCTTCTCCTGCCATTTGAAACAAATCGAAATAGTTGCCGAACAACGCGTGCTCTTTACTGTCGATCACCGCTTTGCTGGAAGCCAAAGCGAGCGTCAAATGCTTTACAGCATCGCCTTTGGAATGGAATTTGGCGAATGTACCTTCAAACAACGCAACCCTTGCCCTGAATGCATACGCAGCTGTTTTGGAAATACGGCCATAGTCGGCTGTTCCCAGCGTCGTGATGGTAGGCAGATTGGTGATCGCGAAGTCGAGATCCGCGTAAATCTGGTCCACGATCGCTTCACGTGCGGCGGCAGGTGCAACAAGCTCGGGGCTGTTCTCATCTAGCGTTTTCAGGATCAACGGCACGCTTCCATACTTCTGCACCAGCGAAAAATATGCCCAAGCCCTGAAGAAACGCGCTTCGGCAAGATAGCGATTCAAAACCGTGGCGGATACTTCCGCGCGTGGTGCCTTTTCAAGGACGTTGTTGGCAGCCCGGATCAGGTTGTACGGCGAATTGTAATCTCCCGCAGTGGCAGGCGCCAGCCGTGAACCGTCGCTGATAGAGTTTGCAGAGAGGCCAAACGCATCGTCCGACCAAATGTCTTCGTTACCAAACCCGGGCAAAAACGTATACAGGTAGTTGTTAGCGGTTTTGATATCCGATTCCGTTTTCCAGAAGTTCAGGTCGCTGATGTTCGTTTCCGGCAGGCGTTCCACGTCACAGGACGAAACAGCCATCATCAACGCAAGAGCCACCAAGGTATGTTTTAAAGTGATTTTCATAAAATAATAGATTGAAAGCTGGATCAGAATGAAAGGTTTAGACCAAAAGCCGCCGTAGCGAAAAACGGATAGTCGTTCTCGACGCCATCCCGGGTCTCAGGATCGAAATACCCTTTAAAACCACCCATTCCCGAGAATGTGAGGATATCCTGACCGGAAAAGAATACACGTGCCCGTGAAATGCGGACCTTGTCGGTAATTCTGGCCGGGATCGTGTAACCCACCTGGATATTTTTCAGCCTCACGTAGCTTGCATTCAATGTCCATTTATCCGAAGTCAGGTAATTGTGTGTGCCGGTCGTATAGGGGCGCGGAAATAATGCATCGGTATTTTCCGGCGTCCAGTAGTCTCGGTGAATGCCCATGGCCTGTTTCCAGGTAACCAGCAGCGGCGCGATCGACTCCGCGGTAGCGCGGTAATGACGTTTGCCTACTCCCTGGAAGAATGCGGAAAAGTCAAATCCTTTCCAACTGGCGCCGAGTGTTACGCCAAACAGATAGCGCGGAGAAGTGCTTCCGAGCATGACCAGGTCTCCATGGTTTTCGACGGTTCCTTTGCCCACGGAAATGCGCTTGTCACCATCATGGTCGACGTATTTCACATCGCCTGCCCCGGTGCGGTTGTCTTGAAATGCCCATTGCTTCACTTCGTCCTCAGTGTTGAAATAGCCTGCTGTTTCATAACCCCAGATGGTGTTCAAAGGAAACCCTTCGATCAGACCGTTGGTGCCTGCCCCCACTACATTGCGGTTTGAAAAGCTGATCAAACGGTTGTTGTTATCCGAAAAGTTAATGGCAAATGAATAATTGAAATCGTTCCCTATCTGGTCACGGAAGCGCAGCTCGGTTTCCCAACCCCACGATTTAAGCTCGCCATTGTTTTTGCGCGGCGTGCCGATCCCGATCGTGCCGGGCAGCTGCTGGGCGGTGAGCATATTTCGGTTGTATTTCACATAATAATCCCCGCTGAATTGCAGACGGTTTTGTAGCAAACCAATGTCTATACCACCGTTGGTTGTTTCGATGGTTTCCCATGAAAGGTTGGCCGATGGAATTGAGCCCTGAAAAATGTAGGAAGTACGCGAGTCTCCCAACACCAAAGCATTTCCACGGCTGAGCTGGCTCAGGTAGTCGTAGTTTCCAATAGCGTCGCCAAGCGCGCCCCCCAAACGTCCCCATGAAGCCCGGAGTTTAAACTCTGAGAAAAATGAAAGGGTGCTGGCGAACCAGTTTTCCTGATGCACATTCCACCCGGCCGATGCCGAAGGGAATGCCTTGCGGCGGCCTTCCGGTGCGAGTTTGGAACTTTCGTCGAAGCGGATCGTGGCTTCAAAAAGGTACTTGTTGTGAAAGTTATAGTTAAAACGGCCAAACACTGACTGGAATGCACGGGTAGCGATCACCTGGCTATTGGTTTTCGTTTTATCGTCGCCCAGGTTCAGCGTCGGCAAATCGTTGCTCACCAAGTTAGTCGCGCCGGCGGAGTTGAAGTCTTCACGATAGTCCTCCCACTGATACCCCGCGAAAAGCGCGAAATTGTGCTTTTCGGCAATCTTGAAATCATAATTGACCAATGCCTGCAAGTTGGTATTCTTGGTAAGCTCGTTGGTTACGTTGTAGGAATTCACCTGGTTCACCCATCCTGCAATTTTTGACTTGCTCCAAAGGGGCACCGTACGGTTAAATACGCGTCGGTCGCCCCTGCGGTATTGCGTACCGGCCACCGCGCGGATCTGTAGGCCCTTTACAAAATTGGCGGCTGTCAAGGTAAATACCCCGTCAAAGTAGTTCCGTTTGTAATCGTTATAGCCCCCCTCTTTGAGTTGCGCATAAGTGCTATTGGCCGAGTTATAGCGTCCTTCGGGTGTAAATACGGGGTTTCTGGTCCGGAAACGGTAAACTTGGTAAATCAATCCGCCACCGTTTGCCTCGGCGTAGGATGCTTTCGTACGGTCGTTGGTGAAAGACAAACGGCTGTCGAGCGAAAGGTATTTGTTCAGTTCCGCGCCAAGGTTCATGCGGGCGTTATAGCGATCGTAGCTGTCAGGGCCTACTTTGAACACCCCTTGCTTGTTATAGTATCCGCCGGAAATCAGGAAGTTCAGTTTGTCGCTTCCTCCACGCACAGTCAGGTTGTGCGTGCTCATGGAAGTGTGTTTCCTCAAAAGCTGGTTCGCAATCGGCTCCTGGTTATAATACAGGTAGGACGAGGTATCAGCCGGGTTGACAACATAAGGCACGCCGTCGCGGATGCGCTGGAGCTCCTCGTCGGTATACTCTGGTGCACTACCCGAATTCTTGCGGGCCAGGTTCGAAAAAAGAGCTTCGTCGAGCAGCGACATCCTGTCGGGCACATTCGTGGACCAATCGATTCCCTGCTGTCCCGAATAGTCGAATGCTACTTTCCCAGCCTTTCCTTTTTTGGTAGTAATCAAAATCACACCACCTGCTGCCTGCGCGCCATAAATCGCCGCCGCGGCAGCGTCTTTGAGCACACTGATGCTCTCCACGTCGTTGGGGTTCATCGTCTGCATCGTGCTGATGGGCACACTCACTCCATCGAGCAACACCAGCGGGTTAACGTTTCCGTTTGCAGAAGTCGCCCCCCGAATTTGGATAGCGATGTTTTCACGGCCCGGCTGGCCTGTCTGACGTGTAATGATCAAGCCCGGTGTCACCCCCTGCAAACCGGTTGCCAGGTTGCTTGACGGACGGTTTTCAATGGCCTTCGAATCGACCGTCGAAACCGCTCCCGTTAAATTGGCTTTCTTTTGAACACCATAACCTACCACGACTACTTCCTCCAAAGCCTTGTCGTCGGCAGCAAGCTTCACATTCAGTACAGATTGCGTTCCAACTGCGATTTCCTGTGAAATGTATCCGACAAAGCTGAAAACAAGTACTGCGCTACGGTCGGCCACATCGAGCCGGAATTTACCGGCCCCGTCGGTGGTGGTGCCGGTTTGCGTTCCTTTGACCAGAATGCTAACACCCGGCAAACCCATGCCGTCGGTGTCCGTCACCGTTCCCGTGAGGTTGATTTCCGCCGCCGGCGCATCGGGAGTCGGCAAAATCTGTGGCTCGGCCTCCGATGTATTCAATTGTCTTTTAAGGATGATCTTATCGCCCGACACCTCGTATTTCAGCTTTAACGGCTGTAAAATGCCTTCCAGTACCGACGACAATGGTTGATTTTCGGCAGTAAAGCTGACTTTTCTTTTCGATTGGATAATCTCCCTGCTATAAAGGAAGCGGACATTCGCCGACTTTTCCAGCCGGCTGATAACCGATTCGATCCGCTCGTTTTCCACCGAGATGGTTATCCGCTGATTCAGCATTTCCTGGGCAGTTCCACTCTTGGCCCAGCTGAATTGCATGAATACCAGCATGAGCAAAGTTTGCAGGTACAATAGCCCTCGGGCAGACCGGACAATGCCTGGGGTAGTCACTTTAATAGATAGATTTCTCTTCATAATTGGTTAAAATTCAGAAACATGAGATAGTAGTTCTTATCTCCCATGGGAGAAATAGTCAAAAGGGTACAGTGCGGCTGGTGTTTTTCATACGGTAAGAGTTAGGTGAGAATTTTATGAGGGATTAGAGCAGCTAGGGGCGCCCGGCTAGGGATGCCGACTAGGGACAGCCGGCTCCGGAAATGGTCACTTCGTCGCCATTCACTACAAAGGATGCTTCCGTTGCGAGGCATATCAACCGCACTTTTTCGAGAAACGGCTCATCTTTCAGGGATGCAGTCACGGTGCAATTGTTCATCCTTTCCTGGTCGAAACTAATTTTCACTGCATAATGCGTTTCGAGTATTTTGAATGCCTCGGAAACTGGTGTAAACTCAAAATCGAAGGATTCGGTCTCGATTGGCGTGGCGGTTTCATTGCGGGCCGGCCCGGTAACCGAACTGATGAACTTGTCATTTTTTCGAACGAGGCTCACGCGCTGGTTGGGATATAGCATCAGCGGCTCGGCAGCGTCATTGCCATCCGCGACCACAGCCACCTTACCCGTTTTTACCGCGACCTCGGCATCGGCCTGTCCAGGGAACGACTTTACGCGGAAACTTGTGCCTAAAACCCGTGTGGTAAGCTTGTCGGTATGTACAAGAAATGGTTTTGCAGGATTTTTGACCACTTCAAAAAAGCCCTCGCCGTCAAGGAACACATCGCGCTCTGCATCGTTCATTTCCTTTCCAAAACGAATGCTGCTGCCTTTGCTGAGCAATACCGACGATCCGTCGGGCAAATTCACCAGCATTACCGCCTGCGACTGATTCTCCCGAACGATCCATTTGCTTTGCGCAGGTTGGTCTGTTTGCACAACGCCGTTTGCAATAATCCCGGCCTGACGCCCTCCCCTGCTCCACCAGAATCCGAGCCCGATCACCAACACAGCAGCCGCCGACCAGCGCAGCCAGCGCCACAATGGCAGAGGTTCGTGGTGGTTTGCTTCGGTGTGGCTGGCGACGGTACTCAGTATTTCGCGAAGCCTTCCGGCTCCCTCTCCTGCTTCGTTTGCCTGCTCGTTGCCGAATATCACCAGCAGCATTGCTACCGCTCTTTCATAAACGGGACGTTTTTCGGGATAAGTGTTGAGAAAATCTTCCCAAAATACCCTGTCTTCCGGCAGCCGGTACTTCACCCAATCGCGAAACCGGTCATTTTGCAGAAAATCTTCAGGGGTATTCAAATCGTAGTCTGGCCTGTCCATTCTTCATTTTTCAAATGATTTCTATGATATTATGAATGGCAGGAACCGATATACCCTCGGGGGAGAAAAAAAATTAAAAAAAGAATAGGTTTAGTACCATCGTCACAAACCATTTGGCGCGGATGCGGGTGATGCCTTTTTGAAGAAAGTTGGAAACCGACTGCCGATTGACGCCCATCAGTCCGGAAATATCAGCCACGCTCATGTTCTCATAGTAGCGCAGGTACAGCGCTTCGCGCTCGCGCCTGGGCAGCGCCTCCATGTGGGCATGCATTTGTGCGACGAGGCTATTCAAGGTTTCCTGCTCGATCAGCAGCGATTCCGCATTGAAATTTTCGGGTAAGGAAGTGTCCCAATCCAGCGACGCCTCATTTGTGAACCGCTGCTGGTAACGCATATGCCCCAGAATGCTGTGCCGAATAGCTTTGAAAAGGTAAAATTTCACCGACGGTGTCTGGCTGATCCGCTCGCGGTTCTGCCAGAGATCCAAAAAAAGGTCCTGGATACAATCCTCGACAATGCTTCCATCCACATAAAACTTCATACCGTACCGCCGCAACGCGCCATAATAACGCTCGGCGAGTACGCCCAAAGCTTCATCGTCGCCATTTCGGTAAGCCAGCCAAAGCGCGCTGTCGTCCGCCATCCTGTCCAAATTTCCCAAAAGATTGAATACGCAGTGATTGATTAACAGGCATAGACGAGGAATCCGGCGGTGCACCTGACAACGTTCCCGGAAAATTGTAAGAATGATCACAATAGATCATCGCAAAATATTACACGTCGCACCTGCACGGAATTTTTCCGCTAACTTGCGAATAGTTTAATATTAGTTACTTACTCACCTCTCTATCTTTAAAGCATCAACATGCATTCGTTTTTTTACCCGCTAAGAAAACCTTTCTTTTCTTATCATTTATTTTATCAGCTTCCATATCCTTGGGACAGAGTTGGCAACCCGGGATAAAAGTAGTTGCAAGTGACAGAATTTCGCATGGTTCGTTTGGACATGACATTTCCATTTCCGGAAACTATGCCCTCATAGGTGCACTTTCCGACAATGGTGCCGCCGATGGCAAACCCTCGCTCGATTGGGCGGGTGCCGCTTACTTGTTTTTCAATGACCATGGCGTCTGGAAACAGATCAAAAAAATCTATCCGCCGGTCAGGGCTGCATCAGACTATTTTGGCATATCTGTTTGCATCAAAGATGACTACATTATCATCGGATCCAAGTCTGAAACAGATGCCCATGAACAAAATTGGATGTCTGGCGCCGGTGCTGCCTACATATTTGCAAAAAACCAGGGCGGAGCCGATAACTGGGGATTTGTAAAAAAAGTAACATCGCCGAATCGTCAGGTTAATGAATACTTTGGTAACAGCGTTGCTATCGACGGAAATAATGCCATTGCAGGTGTGTACTACGAACCCCGGGGCTACGTACTTGAAAAGGATGCGGGCGGAACTAACAACTGGGGCTCTGTGGCAACTTTGATTCCACAAACCGGAAATGGTTCCAATTCCTTCGGCGGAAAAGTAGCCATAAGCGGCGAATATGTGGTCGTAGGCGCTCAATCCGACTATAACTCAGGAGCCGGCCCGGAAGTCCAAGAAACCGGTTCGGCCCATATCTTCAAAAAAACGCTGGGCGGAGCTAACAATTGGGGATTGGCAAAGAAAATTATGGCACCTTCCATAGCAGAAAGCGTATCCTTCAGACTGTCTGTTTCGATCGATGGCGACCAGGTTGTGGTAGGCGCTCCGCGCGAGAGGGTAATGGAAGGGTCTACGTTAATGTATAGTGTAGGTGCCGCATATGTTTTTTCAAAAAATAATGGGGGGCCTGACCAATGGGGACTTGAAAAGAGATTGACCGCGGATGTGAGGAGAGATCGATCCAACTTCGGCTGTTCAGTTGCTATCAGGGGAGGTACCGTCGTAGTCGGTGCCCGGACCGAGGCCTTTGACTATAAGAACGAGGATTACGTGATAAATGCCGGAGCCGCATGGGTCTTTTCTGAAAACCGTGGCGGCATTGGGAATTGGGGACAAACAGCGAAAATTCACGCACCTGACAGGGATAACGGTGACTTCTTTGGAAATGCGGTGGCACTCAATGACACGCTGATCCTTGTGGGTGCTATTGCAAAAAATAATGGAGATCCGTTTGCATTATATTACCCTGGCGCGGCATACAGCTTCTCGCGTGAAAGCGCTTTGCCTGTGAAACTTGTCAGCTTTTCGGCGGAACAAAGGGAAAAGCAAGTCTATTTGAAATGGACATCTACCGAGGAAACCAATTCAAACCATTTCGAAATCCAGAGAAGTGCTGACGGGCGCACCTGGATAACCTTCGAAAACGTAAAAGCTGCCAACGAAAGCCGTGTTACGATGCATTACGATGCATGGGATAAATCGCCGCTTGCGGGCCAGAATCTGTACTGCCTCAAAATGGTAGACCATGACGGCACATTCGCTTACAGCAAAGTCCAGGCACTGACTTTTAACGGACTAGAATCCGTATCATTTTACCCCAATCCGGTATCGGACCGGTTGTTGCTTGCTGAAACAACTTTGAGAAATGCCGTGTCCCTTAAATTACTGGATCAAACGGGCAAGCCGGTTTTCGAGACGTCCAAACCGGTACCGGTTATCTATACAGGTCACCTGTCCAACGGAACCTATATTCTGCAAATCACCAGGAAAGACGGAACTATGACAAGCAGCCCGGTTGCCGTCGGTAACTAGGCCACGATTCCCCTCTTAAACCCTAAACAAAAACAGTTCATGCGATTCACAACTACCTTTATCAAAAAATGGATTTTCCCGCTGATGTTCGCTGCATCGTATCCGCACATCGGGCTGGCGCAGTGGCAACCTACTCAGAAGATCGTTGCTGCCGACCGTGAAAATCTGAGCGTATTCGGCAGTTCGGTGGCCATATCCGGCGACTACGCCGTTGTGGGCGCACTCGGCGAAGACGACGACGCAAATGGTAACTTCTCTATGGAGCGGGCGGGTGCGGCCTATATCTTTCATAAGGTGGGCAGCGTATGGGTACAGGTAAAGAAAATTACGGCACCAGTTAGGTCGCCTTTTATGCTCTTTGGCACGCAGGTAGCGTTCAACGGCGAAACCCTTGTGGTGAGTGCGCCTTATGAAAACATCAGTTTACCCGGCGGAGGTGTCGCTAACGGCGCCGGCGCGGTGTATATTTTCCAAAAAGATGCGGGTGGAAGTAATGCCTGGGGACTGGTGAAAAAGATCACGTCACCGCAACCTCAGACCAACGTCACTTTTGGCAATGCATTGGCCATCAGTGGAGATTATGTATTGATAGGCGTACCTTATGAAACCGACGTAACTCCCGATAATTCGCTTGACTTCGCAGGCGCAGCATATCTCTACAAAAAGGACCAGGGCGGGAGCAATAATTGGGGCCTCCTGAAAAGAATTTTGTCGTCCGATCGCTCGGGAAGCGACCAATTTGGCAAATCAGTCGCGATTTCGGGGGATAAAGCCATTGTAGGCGCCATGCAGGAATCGCACGATGCTAATGGTTCGAGTAGCGTATGGGCGGCCGGTTCTGCCTATATTTTTGAAAAAAACAACGGTGGGCCCGATTCATGGGGACAGATTAAGAAAATCACAGCCCCTGTCCGCGCTGAATACGACTATTTCGGAACGTCCGTGAGCATTGATGGGGACTATGCCGTAGTAGGGGCCAGTCAGGAGGACGAAGATGCAGCGGAAACAAACACTCTTGCGCATTCCGGATCAGCCTACATTTTTAAGCGAGGTCAGGGAGGAACATCGAACTGGGGTCTGTTAAAGAAGGTAACTGCCACTAAACGGGTCGATTTTCAGGGTTTTGGTGGAAGTGTTTCTTTAAAAGGCAACCACGTCGTTATTGGGGCCAATACCGATGACAATGACGCCAATGACGCCAATCCAGTCAACGCCGCGGGCTCAGTATTCATTTTCGAAAATTCCGGCAATGATGATTGGGCGATGGTGAAGAAATTAGTTGCTTCTTCCAGAGAGGGTGACGACTCTTTCGGGTATTCAGTCGCTCTGGAGGGTAAAAACATCATCGTGGGAGCCAGCTCGAAAGACGATGATGAAAACAATGCGAATTCGGCGCTTAATGCAGGCGCTGCCTTTGTGTTCACGAATGACGCCGCCTTGCCTGTTAGACTGACTCACTTCACTGCGGAGAAGCAGGAAAATCAGGCGGATCTGACCTGGTCTACGGCGGAAGAAACCAATTCCAGCCATTTCGAAATCCAACGAAGTGGAACCAGTCACAACTGGACAGTTATTGGAACACTCACAGCGGCCAACGAGAGCCGTGTCAAAACCAGTTACCATGCTGCCGACCTCTCACCACTCCCGGGTGAAAACTTGTACCGGCTTAAAATGGTGGATACCAATGGGACATTCGCGTATAGCAGTATCAAACGGCTGTTTTTTGAAGATCAGCGATCGGCACCTTTCTACCCCAACCCTGTGGGAGAACAGTTATTGCTGGATGAAAAAGTGTTGGCCAATGCGGTTTCTGTAAAACTGCTAAACCAGGCCGGGCAGCAAGTTTTCGAAACGTCCAAATCGACCTCGGTGATCAAAACCGGGCATTTAAATGCCGGTACGTACCTTTTACAAGTTGTGCAGAAAGATGGCAGCGTCACCGCAGGTCGCGTGGTAATAGGGAAGTAAAAACTGACAACATTCTATAACAAAGCAGAGGTTTCGGCCTCTGCTTTTTTTGCGCCTATCAGGAATTGATCAGATAAACTACATTGTCGCTGCTGGGATGATAATGTACGTTAACCCGGTTGCCGACTTCGAGATTCGTATACCAACCTTCCGAAATCTCTACGGGTATTACATTCCCTGTTACCGGATGGCTCACATACACGTAAAATGCCTTCGGTGTTTTGGTTGCTCCCCGGCTCCGCGGCAGCTTGACCACCTCCTTGGAATGAACGGTAGCATACCCACGCAAAGTCATGGATGCCTTTGGAAAAACCCAGTTCTTCCGCACAAAAAATACTATCGATGGTCCTGCGTTCGCCAGGAATACCAGCCCAAAAATCCCCAACATACGCTCCTGGGAATAGGGCTCTTCAAAAATCCATTTCGCAAACGTTCCGCTAAATCGATCCATCAATGCGCCTGCATCTTCCTTTTTCAAAACCAGCCCCAGCCAGACTGTCACAAACACGGCGGCAACCGTAAAAAAGAGGATCCTGTCCAACCATTTTTTAGCCAGGGCTAGGCGATGCGAAAGTCGATCGGCGTAAAATTCGTTGGAAGTGTAGTTTTGTAGCATTGGGTGGGAGGAATGTTTAGAGCACGAAACCGACAAATTACATATTTACGGATAAAGTATACTGGTATCCGTAATATCGCCGATTGATCATCCAAATCACTTCTTTGATCATTTTTTAGCAGTAGTAAAGCAGCGTTTACTCAGTTTCAAGCTCTAAACGCACATTTCTCCGAATTCCAAGACTTGTTATGCTAAATAACAATTTGTAAATTTGATATAGGCAAAAATGAACCTCTTCGAACTGAGAATGCTGAGAGCAGCATTGAAACAAGCCCTGAGAGATCAAGCTGAAATGTTGACTCCCCAGCAGATTGACGAAATACTGGAACAAATATCCCGGTTGACCAAAGTGATTGACAAATTAGAAAAACGGCCATAAACTACGATGGAGACACGCGAAGAATTTCAAGCCCGGATTCAGGATTTAATGAAGCAAGCCGACAAGGCGATCAAGGAGGCAAACGATTATCTGATCCGTCAGGGAGAGGTCATCGACCTGGCCGAATGGGTAACCATTAAGGAGTATTGCCGACGGTTTGGCATCAAAAACACCGAAACCGTCAGCAACTGGATCAAGCGCGGTATTGTGCCAGAAGACGATACGCTTATTATCGAAGAATTTAACAATATCAGGATGATCCGGGCCAAGCCTTACCGGACCAACAGCAAACTTAATGTGGAGAGAGCCTCTCAGACTAAAACAAACTGATTTGCTCTCCTGCTCCATTCTGTCCCAGCAAGGGAATCGTATCAATCACATCATACTGCCTGCGCTTCTCATTATACTTCCGGATCGCGAACGATTCGCAGAGAAATCCGGCTTCATATTCCGTAAAAAGTGAATAGGCCAATGCAATCCACTCGCGCGTAAGCCTGCGCCCGATGGACATATGCGGGTTCTTCGACTCGTCCGCCCATTTCTGCATGTACTGCTTTTTGAATTTCTTATCGAAACCCTTCATGATTGTCTGCGTGCGCTCGCGTATGGCGTTGGACGATTCATCGGTCGGCTTGATATAGAATGCTGAGAAATTAGCCCTATCGAAGTCGCCGAAGCCTGAGAAGTTTAAGTGGAAAGGAGTCAACTGCGAGACCAACCGGGTATATTCTGCCAGAATTAACGGATAATCCGCTTCTGCCGCGTCGAAACCGTCTAGTGAAATATGGCCGTCGGCGTTAGCACTGCCGTAGCTTTTGCCGATGGCAGAGCGGTAGTCTGATTTGAAGCCACGGACCTCTTCGGCGATGGGCGGCGCCGGCATTATGGCGAGTGAGTATGCGCAAAGATTCGACATGACATTTACTTTAATTTTCGCTGACTAAACACTGTTTTGTCCATTCTTTCACCAGGTTTTAGTTTTTGGCTTATCAAAAACGTCACAGCTGCCAATTTCTCCTGAGGTGTTTTGGTTAACCAGTATTCCAAATCACAACTTGCCTGGTCATAAGTCTTCAAGTCGTACTGATGCTTAACCATGGCTATTTTTCGGACCATCTTTTGTTTTTTTATCAAATATATCTGTTTTGTTACAATTAGAATTTTCGACAACATTGCGTCCCTCTACAAAATCAGGTGATCAAACTTTTTATACTTCTTCCATTTACCATTCGGCAGCTTCTCGTATACGATTGTAACGGATCCAAAATCTCCATGCCATGCACCATCAATCTGGTAATGCCCGCCAAAATAGATATCGACCTTAATAAACGCATACCGTCCCTCAGAAGTAAAAATGGGCTCGGTAGTGGCTACACAGAAGCCCTTTACATTCTTGATCGACGTAATCGTATGATAATTAACTCCTTTTAGAGAAATCTTCTTTACGGTTGGTTTAAGAGTCTTTTTCCGAAGTGACTTGCGTTCTGTTGTGCTGATGGCTTTCAGCATTTGCGGATCGCGAAAAAGGTATTCAGGATCGTAGGATTCATGGCGGGTCGTTTTAGTCTCCCGATCTATCTGATCCTGCGTCTCGCCGCCTACCAACCCGTTCCAAAAAACGGTGTAGTCCCAGCTATCGGTTACATTCGAAATTAGAATTGTCTTCGGCTGTTTATGCGACAGACTATTCATAATGTCAAAATTAGTCGGATCACTGAATGTAAGCCGGTAGATTTCATCGACTTGGGCTATCGCAACCGTAATGGTAGCAAGGATGAACAGCAATGCCAATTTGAGAATTTTCATGCATGATGAAGTGTTTTCGAACCCTCTAATATAGCCACTGATCCCAAACTATTTTCAAAAACGCGTCCAAAACAGAGTATCGCGAGCACCAAATTCAGTCTTTCCAAAAATACCTTTCAAAAACAATGCGCACCAGACTCTTAACACTCCTCCTACTTCTCGGCCTTGTAGCTGGCACCCACGCCCAGCAAACCACTAACAAACCCGAACGCGTCAAATGGTTCCAGGACCTGGGCTTCGGGATGTTCATTCACTGGAATGTGGATGTTTCGCTCGGGACGGTGATCAGCCATTCCCTCGCCGGGGCCTCCGAAGATTACGTGAACCGGTATATGAAAGAGCTGCCGACATTCTTCAATCCGAAAAAGTTCGATCCAGACGAATGGGCCACGATGGCGCGGCTTGCGGGAATGAAATACGTAGTTTTTACGACCAAGCATCATGCGGGTTTCTGCATGTTCGACACCAAAACGACGACTTTCAATGTGATGAATACGCCGTTCAAACGGGACATCACGAGGGAGATTATCGAAGCATTTCGCAAGCAGGGCATCGCTATCGGGCTTTATTTTTCCCCGGAAGACTTTCTGTTTTTCCACCAGAACGGCATCCCGCTCGGCCGCTTGCAGGATAAGCGCCAGTTTCCGATGAACAATCCCAAACTGATGGAATACGACAAGGCGCAGATCAAAGAACTGCTCACCAATTATGGTAAAATCGACATCATGTTTTTCGACGGACCAGGCGACGGCCTGCGCGAGTACGCGTGGAGCCTGCAACCCGAGCTCGTGATCACGCGCGACGCCATGAACACGCCCGAGCAGAATATCCCCGACAAAGCCTCCCCGCGCCCGTGGGAAGCCTGCTACACGATGGGTACCGACTGGCAATACAAACCGACCAACGACCCACACAAATCGGGCACCGAGATCATCAACATGCTTATCGAAATTCGCGCCAAGGGCGGTAACTTCTTGTTGAACGTCGGCCCGAAACCGAACGGCGAGATCCAGATCGAACAGGAAGCCCTGCTACGCGAAATTGCGCTCTGGAACTTCGCGAACGGAGAGTCTATATACGCCGTTAAACCGCTCCCTGTCATCCGCGACAAGGACATCTGGTTCACGCAATCCAACGACGACAAGGCCATTTACGCATTCGTGACTAAGAAGCGTGACGACGAATGGAAATACGGCCAACGCCGGGAGTTTCTCTTCCCGATGATTGAAGGAACCGCCGCTACCAAAGTGGAAGTACTCGGCTACGGCAGCGAACTGGTGGAATATGTAAACAATTTCGATGCAACTATCCGCTCGGCGGCAACGCCACTGGGCCTGGCTGTGAGCGCGGTAAACGGTCAGCGGTTTTACACGAACCGGACCTGGCCTAATGCAGTGGTTTTGAAGATTTCCAATGCGAAGTTTAAGGCTCCTGAGGAAAAGAAGACTTCGAAATCAGGGATTGACGGGGCGCAATAGTTTCTTACTCTGTTAATGTATTTGAATGGAGGCTGCTTAGGTGGTCTCCATTTTTTGTTTGAAGTAATAGGGGAACGTGAGTGATTACGAATGTGCAAAAAGGCTGCATTAATTATCCATTGGTCCTACGCTGCCTTTCGTTCTTCTAGCTTTTGGAAGAACAAAATCAGCTCGCGGAACGTGCAGAACAGGTCGCTTGCTCTTGGATTGTGGCCTAGTTCTCCCTGTGCGATCATGAAGCCGGTGTAGATGGTCCACAGGTCTTCGATCCAGTCTGCGGGGGCGTTCATGCTTAGGAGTGCTTTTACGTGGTCGGCATAGGAGAGCGTGGGCGAATCCGGGGATTCGGAAAGTGTTTGTTGATTCATAACTTACTTGTTTTGGGATGGAAAAATGCCCTGTCTTCAGGTGTCCCAGTGTAAGTAAATCACACTCGGGGTGCTTTCGCTGGCCCCACACCATGACAGGGCAATGTTTTTAATGTGTTTCATAGTTTTACTTGTTTTGGGAAGCAGGAATATTCGGGAGAAAAAGGGTGGAATGCAAATTAGGGTGCGGGGAATTTTCTAACGGCATTACGACCTACATTTTTCCGCTTCGTCAACCGATAGCTCATTCTACAAGCCATTTGATAACAGTTTATAGGCTAGATTCTTTCACGGGAAGTAACACCGAAAAACGAAAAGCCAATGACACAAGACCGACTATTTCAACTATTACAACAAAAAGAAAGTCAACATCTTGAATTCAAAGAGGCAACCTATTCGCTACCTGACAATCTGTTTGAGACGGTTTGCGCTATGCTTAACGGGGACGGCGGTGATATTCTGCTCGGGGTGAATGACTCTGGTAAAATCACGGGAATCGATGCCAGCCAATTGAATAAGATGATGGATGACCTGGCTAGCCTTTCCAACAATCCGACAAAAATCAGTCCTGCATTCCTTCTTTTCCCGCGACAACATCACGTTGCGGACAAATGGCTCATCCACTTGCATGTTCCCGCAAGCTCTCTGATCCATAGGTGCTCAAAAACAATTTACGTCAGAAGCAGCGACGGAGATTTCAGGGTGACAGAGGCTTCACAAATCGCAGAGATTTTTAATCGCAAAAGAATCCACTACACGGAGAGTTCGGTATTTCCTGCATTTCGCTTCGAAGATTTTAATGCGGCACTTTTTCCTAAGCTCAGAAATCTAATCCGCAGTAACAATGCAGATCATCCATGGCTGGCACTGGACAACAAACAGCTCCTAGAAACAGCAGGGCTGTGGAAGCGAGACTTTCTTAATGGTCAGGAAGGCTACACGCTTGCAGCAGCTCTTTTGCTTGGAAAGGATGAGGTGATCACTCAAATTCTACCGCATTTCAAAATAGATGCGATCACTAGAATACGCGATACAAACCGTTATGACGACCGGCTTTACATTCAGACAAACCTGATCGATGCCTATGAACAGCTAATGGGTTTTGTTGAAAAACACCTTCCTGACAAATTCTTTCTTCTAAGAGACCAGCGCATTAGCCTCAGGACAAGCATATTCAGAGAAATTGTCGCCAATATTATTGTTCATAGAGAATACACAAATGCTCAGCCTTGCATCTTTGTAATTGGGAAAAACTACGTTGAAACAGAAAATGCGAACAATCCACACGGCGAAGGGTTAATTAACCCCGATCGTTTCGCACCATTTCCTAAAAATCCAACTATCGCCAAATTTTTTATCCAGCTTGGGCGAGTTGACGAACTAGGCTCCGGCGTTTTGAACGTCACGCGCCTTACCAAACAGTATGCGGGTAAACGTAAGCCAGAATTCACCGAGGGAATCACATTTAGAGCCAAGATCCCCATTCCAATTATTAAGAGTGATGGAGCAAGTGATGGAGTAAACGATGGAACAATTGAGGGAGTAATTGAGGGAGAAAATGACTTCCTTAGAATTCCTAATGCGGCGTCCAATACCCTGTCAAATGCCCGGTACAACCCCAGGGGCAATCCAATATTTTGCAAAGGACAATTAGTGCCTACTCTGCTCATAGAACTGGTTGACCGACTCATAGAAAACAGTATCATTAATGGAGAGTTGGATGAATTAACAAATACAGGCAGAATCGAACTGATTCAGATCGTATTTATCGTTCTCGACAAGGCAGGTCAAAAGGCGCATGAAATAGCTTCTATACTTCAACGATCGAGGCCCACCATTGAGCGGCAAATGAGAAGAGCAAAAGCACTTAACATTGTCCGATTCCTAGGCCCAACAAAGACGGGAGGATACTATATCACAGAGTATTTTGAAAATAGGCTTGTAAAGAATGATTGATTAGAAATCGAATTTGATTCACCAACAGATGGAGTAAGTGATGTAGCAAATGAGGGAGTAACCACAAAAGCCAGTATATTGGCTTCCTTAACTTTGAAGCCTAGATACAATGACCACCGAAATCCAGCAAGAACTCACCCGTCTCGAAACCCAACACAATATTCAAATACTCTACGCCGTAGAAAGCGGCAGCCGGGCTTGGGGGTTTGCTTCGGTGAATAGCGATTGGGATGTGCGGTATATTTATGTGCACCGGCCGGAGTGGTATTTGCAGATCGATGATAAGAAGGATAGCCAGGAGGAGATGTTGCCCAACGACCTCGACCTCGCCGGATGGGAGCTGCGGAAGGCGTTGCGGCTTTTCAGGAAATCGAACCCGTCGATGCTGGAATGGCTAGGCAGTCCGATCGTCTACCGCGAGCAGTTCACAACCGCCGGGCGACTGCGGGAGCTGCAAAAGCAGTATTTCAATCCGCGCGCCTGCCTGCACCATTACCTGAGCATGACCAACGCCAACTACAACGATTACCTGCTCAAAGACATGGTGCGTACGAAAAAGTATTTCTATGCGCTGCGGCCCATCCTCGCATGCGACTGGATACGCACGACGGACACGATGGCGCCTACGGAGTTCGTCAAACTGCTCGATAGCCAGGTGCAAGACGATGCCCTGCGACTCGAAATCGATGCCCTGCTCGTTCGCAAATCCAGCGGCGTAGAACTCGCTGAGGAGCCACGCATTCCGCTGCTGCATGATTTCCTGACCGAAAAACTCGCGTTTTACAAAGAATATGCAAAACAACTCCCGCCCATGACGATGCCCGACACCGACGCATTGAATGCACTTTTCAGGGAAACGCTTGCGGAAGTCTGGATGTAAATGTAACCGTTTGATCATCGGTCAACCGATCGGACATTCTTCTACTACATTTGCTTGCCTTTGCCATTCAGATTACCTTTTATTGCATCACGTCTGACGGACAATAACTCTATTCGTCAAAACTCAACATTTCTTCTAGGACTTCAATCTTCGAAACCGGGCGTGCAGATCTGCTTCCATCGCAGCAGCATGCGCTTGCGTCGGTCCCGTGTTCGATTTCGGTCCATTTGTGCAGCGTGTTTCATTTTTAAACAAACTAGCTATGAAGAAAATGTTGTTTCTACTCGTTTTAATAGCCTGCAACCAACCCAGCGACGATTGGCCCGACCCTGTTCCCGGCCTGCCATTCGAGGTCGCAACGGCCGAGGATTCGGCCCGGACGAACGGCCCTTTTATGCGTATTCACCCGATGGGGCACTATCCGGAGATGATCCATGACATCATCGAGCGGCAGCCGATGCTCAAAATAGAGGAATGGCTGTCTACGCCGACACCGCTGGCCGACTTTGGGCGTATCCTTAAACCGGGGCAAGAGATGGAGATGGTCGCATTCGGAGGAGGACTGACGGCCGGTGTGATGAATGGCGGCATTACCCGGGAAAGTCAGCAAACCAATTACACCAATTTGTTGGCGCATCAAATGGGTATCAAGAATTTTGAAATGCCACTTTTTGATAAGGAGCATTTCAATGGGACCGGTTATTACGTATATCGTAATACGGAAAGCGGGTATCCCCAGTGGGACCGGGTGGTGAACAATACTATTTCGGCTTTGCCGGGCGATCCGCCAACGATGCCGGAGTATCTTGGGAAAATATCTAATTATGGATTGCCTGACGGGGGAGCGGAGCGGCTTATACATGGTACGTGGTGTGAGAACTGCGACCTGAATAAAGTCATGGTACCATGGTTCAAGAGGTACATACCCGAACAGCCGTCCAAGGCATTTCACAAAATTAGGGAAGACGTACCTTATAATTTTGTCATTCTCGATGAGTTTTTCGATCGCTGGATAACTGGAATTAGATTGACAGGTCAATTAGGGATGTATGACATAGCTTTCAATGGCTCAATTCAACTTTCGGGAAGAGTCACCGACTATGCCCTCAATGGCGTATTGAACAAAGGTCAAAAAGGGGTGATATTTACAGTGCCCCGCTACCAGGATCTACCTTACATGAATTGGTATTCGAGCCAGGAGCTGGCAAGCAGAGGATGGGGTATTTACATTAGTTTTAACCGCAATGGCAAGGCAGATCAGCTTTTGGATGTCTCACGACCCAGTTCTATGATCCCGTCTGCCAAACTGCATCACCTTTTCGAGAATTTCAGCCGTGGCGGGGAATTTCGGGTCAATTTCGAAGATGTAGAAGTGATAGACGAAGGGGAAACTTTCTGTTCTGATCCCAGCCCATACAACGGTAAAATCAGGGAGTATGCCGCAGAAAAAGACCTCGCCGTGGTAGACCTCTTCGACCTTTACCAGCGCATTCACCAGGGAGGGTATAAAACAGATGACGGTATCGAAGTGGATGGAACCGCTTACGGCAACTTTTTTTCGTCGGACGGCATCTATCCCACGCCGTTCGGACAGGCCATTATTGCCAATGAAGTCATCAAGGCGATTAATAAGCATTACGGCGCAAAGATTCCGCTGATCGACATTGCCGGCTTTGTGAGGACGACAGGGTTTGAAAAAAATCAATTTCACATTTAACCTAATAAAACTAGCTATGAAGAAGATGTTATTCCTGCTCGCTCTTATCGGATGCAATCAGCCTGGCAATGGCTGGCCCGATCCCGTTCCCATAAAGCCTGTTTACATACCCACGGCCGAAGATTCGGCCAAGGTACTTGGTCCTTTCTCTCGCATCCATCCGATGGGCAAATATCCGGAGATGATTAAGGACAACGTCAACAGGCAACCGGAACTTAAAATAGAAGAATGGCTGTCTACACCCGTCCCGCTGGCCGATTTCGGGCGGGCCCTGAAACCCGGACAGGCAATGGAAATGGCGGCATTCGGCGGAGGATTGACGGCCGGCGTTATGAATGGCGGTATTACTCGACAAAGTCAGCAAACCAATTATACTAATTTACTCGCCCATCAGATGGGTATTACCAATTTTGCGATGCCGCTTTTTGATAAAGAGCATTTCAATGGGACGGGTTATTACATATATCGCGACACGGAGAGCGGTTATCCGAATTGGGACCGCGTTATAAACAATACCATTTCTGTTACTACTGAGAGCCCGTCAACGATACCGCTTTACCAAGGAAAAATTTCAAACTACGGACTATTTGAAGGAAGCACGGAGTGGTATGTTCCAGGCTGGGGATGTGAAAATTGCGACTTACCCACGCTTCTTGCCTCAAGATTCAAGGGACGCTCGCCGGATGAGCTGCCTTATAACTTTATAGTTATTGAGGAATTTTTTGACCGCTGGATGTTTGGGATTCAAACTACGCGTCAAATCGGAGGTTTCGACTATTCTTTTAACGGCTCGATCATGGATTCCGGTAGAATCACTGATTATTCCATCAATTATCATCTGAGGGGTAAAAAGGGCGTGATTTTCACCATTCCCCGCTACCAGGATTTGCCTTACATGAATTGGTATTCGATGAAAGAGTTTCAAAATGCATACATCACTTTTGATAGAAATGGTACTGCGGATGGGGTCATAGACTTTTTAAAGCCATTTTCGATGATTCCCACAGCCAAACTGCATGCACTTTGTGAAAGATTCAAAGGTCGCGCGTTCTCGGCTAATTTCGATGATATTGAGGTAATTGACTATGGAGAAACCTATGAAAGCGATCCTCAGCTCTTTTACAATGCGAAAATCAGGGAGTACGCCACAGAAAAGGACCTTGCGGTAGTTGACCTTTTTGATCTCTATCAACGCATTCATCAGGGCGGATATAGAACAGATGACGGCATATTAATCGATGGAACTGAGCATGGCAATTTTTTCTCCTCTGATGGAATCTATCCCACAGCGCTCGGACAGGCCGTTATTGCAAATGAGGTCATCAAAGCGATTAATAGGCATTATGGTGCAAAGATTCCACTCATCGATATCGCTGGATTTGCCGAGAAGACGAGAATAGTATTTGCGAATCAATAAAAAATAACCGTTTGATCATCGGTCAACCGTTTGGACATTCTTCTACTACATTCGCTTGCCTTTGCAATCAAATTACATTCTATTGCAGCATACTTGACGAGCTAATAATTCTACCATTTAGGACTCAACATTTCTTCCGGGACTTCAACCCCTAAAACAGTTCGTGCCGATCTGCTTTTGCAGCAGACAGGCATTACAGCACGCGGGTTCTCTGAGCCTGTTTCAGTCCACTTGTCCGCATGTTTCATTTTAAACAAAACTATCTATGAAGAAGATGTTATTCCTGCTCGCTCTTATCGGATGCAATCAGCCTGGCAATGGCTGGCCTGATCCCGTTCCCGGCCTGCCATTCGAGGTCGCAACGGCCGAGGATTCGGCCCGGACGAATAGCCCTTTTATGCGTATTCACCCGATGGGCCAGTACCCGGAAATGATTCATGACATCATCGAGCGGCAGCCGATACTCAAAATAGAGGAATGGCTGTCTTCACCGACCCCGCTGGCCGACTTTGGACGTATCCTCAAACCGGGGCAAGAGATGGAAATGGTCGCATTCGGAGGAGGACTGACGGCCGGTGTGATGAATGGCGGCATTACCCGGGAAAGTCAGCAAACCAATTACACCAATTTACTGGCGCATCAAATGGGTATCAAGAATTTTGAAATGCCACTTTTTGATAAGGAGCATTTCAATGGGACGGGTTATTACGTATATCGTAATACGGAAAGCGGGTATCCCCAGTGGGACCGGGTGGTGAACAATACCATTTCGCTTTTGCCGGGCGATCCGTCAACGATGCCTGAGTATCTTGATAAGATCTCGAATTATGGCTTGCCCGACGGCGACGCCGAATGGTATGTACATGGCGCCGATTGTGAGAATTGTGGCTTGAATAAGCTCTTTCTCAGCAGGGTTAAACGTTATATACCCCAATACCCTTCGCAAGCATTTCGCAAGATCAGAGAGGATGTACCTTACAATTTTGTCGTCATCGAGGAGTTTTTCGATTGGTGGATGCGAGGAATTCGAATGACGGGCCAAATCGGCGTTTACAACTTCAACGGCTCCATTTTAAACTCCGGGAGAATTACTGATTACGCACTCAACGGCATTCTGGCAGCCCGTCCGAAAGGGGTAATCTTTACCATTCCACGCTATCAGGACTTACCGTACATGGAATGGTATTCCCGCGATAAGCTAATCAAAAGAGGATGGGGACTCTACATCAGCTTTAATCGCAACGGTATCGCCGATCAGATCATAGATGCCTCACGACCCTTTTGCATGATCCCATCAGCCAAACTACATCACCTTTTTGAAAATTTCAGCCGCGGGGGAGAGTTCCGGGTCAATTTCGAAGATTTTGAAGTAATAGACGAGGACGAATCCTTCATGTCCGATCCGCAACAACACTATAATGGAAAGATCAGAGAATATGCGGCGGAAAAAGACCTCGCCGTGGTAGATCTCTTCGACCTTTATCAGCGCATTCACCAGGGAGGGTATAAAACAGATGACGGTATTGAAGTGGATGGAACCGCTTACGGTAACTTTTTTTCGTCGGACGGCATCTATCCCACGCCGTTCGGACAGGCCATTATTGCCAATGAAGTTATCAAGGCGATTAATAAGCATTACGGCGCAAAGATTCCGCTGATCGATATTGCCGGCTTTGTGAGGACGACAGGCTTTGAAAAATAGCATTTGTTAACCATTGATCTTTTTTGATGATGAAAAAACTAATCGCATGGACACTCCTATTCACCTCCTATGTGTCCCAAGCACAAACAGTGTCGTTGTCTTACCCGGTCAACAACAGTGTAATCCAGCGCAATACACTCAACATGGCCACTGTGACTGTTGCTGGCCAGCTTAATTACAGTAATCTGGCTGTTACAGTCAGTTATCGGTTTCGCCCGGTAGGTCCGACGGGGATAGCGGGAGCACCTGGTGCCGTCACCAATCTGAACCTTGCCCCCAATGGCATGTTTTATGCGTTACCCGTGATGAACAAGGGCTGGTACTTATGTGAAATCCTCGTAAATGGAGTAGTTTACACCGCTAACAAATTTGGGGTCGGTGACGTGTTTATCATCGCCGGCCAGTCCAACGCCCAAGGCGTTCCTACCCTGTCCAATCAATTACCTTCCGGCGCTGGCATACCAGAGTGGGTCGTGGGAACGTCCGAGGTCAAGACTTGTACCAGAAAATTGCCCGAATCATTTACCAACATGTTTCCATTGAACACCTCGGATAATATGAAGCGAACGGGCCCTTTGGGACCTACTGGAAATACAGTGTGGGCTTATGCAGTCCTTGGCAAGCTGATTTCCGATGCCAATGGAGGGATGCCAGTGGCATTCTTCAATGCAGCTACCGGAGGATCGAGCGTAACCGAATGGAAGCAGGGGGCCGATGGTATCGAGGCTAAACATCCCTACACGGGAGCGCAAGTTTGTTTGGGCTATATGGGAGGCTCTGTGATTCCAAAGGACTATTACGGCCAGCCCTACACAGCGCTGAAAACCGCCTTGAATTACTACGGATCGCTGTATGGTGTACGGGCTGTGCTCTGGCATCAGGGTGAAGCTGACGCAGACGCCAATGTAGACCCGGTTTACAAAGCAAGCAGTGCCGCCGACTATCAGGCAAAACTGCAAGCCGTGATTGCCAAATCCCGGTCCGATTTTGCGGCGCCTAACCTCACATGGTACATTTGCAAGGCAACTATCAGCAAGTTTGGGCCGATCAACGCGACGATTAGAACAGGGCAAAGCAATATGCCAACGGGCTCCACGATTCTTGCAGGCGCAGAGACAGACTATGTGAATGGAAATGTAGGAGCTACGACTGTAAGTGATGGAGGTGACGAATATCGTAAAGACAGCACCCATTTTTATGAGGGTACAGGACAAATCAAAGGCCTTAGCTGGCTCGCTGGCAAATGGGCTGCGACGATTGGCGCCCTGAGCAATCCCGTGACAGCCAGTTACGTTCCGCTGCTTATGTATTCAAAAAACAATGACTGGCGAACGCTTACCGCTCCTTCCGGGGGTGTCCAGTATCATTGGAATTCCACTCACATCAACAATCAGGGTGTCGCCGGCGGAACGTCCAGCGTGTATACTACCGACCAAAGTTGGTTTGGCATGAAATGCTATATGAAAGACGCGATTGGAAACTGGCACGTTTCAGCGGCTATAAATATTGGACAGTATGTTAGCCAACGGGAAGGGACGGAAATTGCCGAGGATCCTATTGAACAACCCGGCTTCGAACTGACCGCCTACCCCAACCCATTCACGCATAGCTTCACTGTCGCTTTCGATGTGCCGGATGATAATAGTAATGTCAAACTGGAAATAATAAATACTCAGGGAAGTGTTGTAAAAACTGTGGTGCACAATCCGCACGCGAAGGGAAAGTGGCAGTACACGGTGAAGGAGCTGCCTGACAACCCGGATGGGCTGTTGTTTTGCAGGTTGAAGGTGAATGAAAGCTATACCATCAAGAAATTGGCGCGTGTGAGTAATTAAATAAAAAAGGCCCGTCACGATCACTCGCGACGGGCCAATATTTGGAAGCTTCTTTCTCCATCCTCCCTTCTTCCCTTCCTCTTTTAAAAACTTACTTATTCCGCTCCTCAATCCACTTCCGAGCATTCACGAACGCTTCCATCCATGGCGAAACTTCATCTTTGCGCCCTTCCGGATAATGCGCCCAGTGCCATTGGAATAACGAACGCTCTATATGCGGCATGGTCACCAAATGGCGGCCGGTATTGTCGCAAAGAATAGCAGTGTTGTAATCCGAACCATTCGGATTGGCAGGATACGTCTCGTAGCCATATTTGGAAACAATGTTGTACTCGCTTTCGGCCAGCGGAAGTTGGAAACGACCCTCTCCGTGTGAAACCCAAACACCCAGCGTGCTACCTGCAAGCGAAGAAAGCATCACCGAGTTATTCGGCTGAACAGTCATCGAAGTAAAAATGCTTTCGTGCTTATGGCTCGCATTGTGCAGCATCTTCGGCTTCTCTTCGTGATCCGGATTGATCAGGCCGAGCTCAACGAAAAGCTGGCAACCGTTACAGATACCAACAGAAAGCGTGTCTTCGCGTTTGAAGAAGTTTTCAAGCGCGATTTTAGCTTTTTCGTTGTACAAGAATGCTCCTGCCCAGCCTTTGGCAGAACCCAACACGTCAGAGTTCGAGAAACCGCCCACAGCACCGATGAACTGAATGTCTTCCAAAGTCTCACGGCCAGAAATAAGGTCTGTCATATGGACGTCCTTCACGTCGAAGCCGGCCAGGTACATGGCATTAGCCAGTTCACGTTCGGAGTTGCTACCCTTTTCGCGAAGTACTGCGGCCTTAGGACGTGGCTTGGAAGGGTCGATTGCTGGCTTTTTACCGTCAAACTGTGCCGGGAATTTATAACGCAGCACGTGGTGCTTGTAGTTGTCAAAGCGCTCTTTTGCCAGGCCGTTGCCGGTTTGTTTCTGATCCAACAAATAAGAAGTTTTGAACCAAACATCACGCAGGTGGTCGATATCGAAATCCCATTTGCCCGTCGCATCTTTCACGGTCAGTGTTGAAGCGAGGTTCACAGTTCCGATTTTGTGGAATGCGATGCCGTTTTCTGTGAGCACAGCCTCTGCCGACTCCTCAGCCTGGAATACGATTCCGATATTTTCGGAGAACAGCTTCTCGATAATATCCTGATCGCCAAGTACCGACAAGTCAACGGAAGCACCCAAATCGCGGTCGGCGAAACACATTTCGAGCAGTGTGGTAATCAGACCACCGCTGCCAATATCGTGGCCAGCCTGGATTTTGCCAGCTTTAATCAGTTGCTGAATCGCATTGAATGTCGCTTTAAACTGTGCTGCATCCTGGATATCCGGCGTTTCGGAGCCGATCTTATTCAGAATTTGTGCAAATGACGACCCGCCGAGTTTGAAACGATCACCCGAGAGATTGATATAGTAGATAGAACCGCCTGATTTCCGCAGTACCGGCTCTACAACGGCAGTAATGTCGTCGCAATGCCCGCCAGCCGAAATGATGACAGTACCGGGTGCGATTACATCACCGTCTTTATATTTTTGTTTCATCGACAGGGAATCTTTTCCTGTTGGAATGTTGATGCCCAAGCTGATCGCGAAGTCTGAGCATGCTTGTACCGCTTTATACAAACGCGCATCCTCGCCTTCATTTTTACATGCCCACATCCAGTTGGCCGAAAGAGAAACTGTTGCGAGTCCATCTTTCAATGGTGCCCAAACGATGTTGGACAGCGCTTCTGCTACCGCATTGCGACTACCCGCTGCCGGATCGATCAATGCCGAAAGCGGCGCGTGACCTATCGAAGTTGCGATACCATCCTTGCCCTGGAAATCGAGGGCCATTACGCCAACGTTGTTCAAAGGCAATTGCAGCGGTCCCGCAGTTTGCTGCTTAGCCACATGGCCGCCTACGCAGCGGTCAACTTTGTTAGTCAACCAGTCTTTCGACGCAACGGCTTCGAGTTGCAGCATTTGTTCGAGGTATTCATGCAGTTTCTCAGCATCGTACAGAACCGCCTCGTAAGTGCGCTCAACGGTTTTATCGCGCATATAAGTCTTGGGTGAGCTGCCGAACATTTCGTCCATCGCCAGGTCCATCGGTTTGGCGCCGCTGGTCGATGATTCGAATGTGAAACGATGGTCGCCGGTCACCTCTCCTACCGTATACATCGGCGCGCGCTCGCGGTCGGCAATGCGTTGGAGGAAGTCGATATCGTCCTGGCTGATCACGAGGCCCATTCTTTCCTGGGATTCGTTACCAATGATTTCTTTGGCAGAAAGTGTAGGGTCGCCTACCGGCAGCTTGTCGAGATCAATCTTGCCGCCTGTTTCTTCCACCAGTTCAGACAAACAGTTCAAGTGTCCACCTGCACCGTGGTCGTGGATGGAAACGATGGTATTGTTTCCGCTTTCCACCATCCCGCGTACGGCATTAGCCACACGTTTCTGCATTTCAGGGTTGGAGCGCTGGATCGCATTCAATTCAATACCCGAACCAAACGCACCGGTGTCCGCTGACGAAACAGCCGCGCCACCCATCCCGATCCGGTAATTTTCACCGCCCATTACCACCACCTTATCGCCAGTGGCAGGCGTGTGTTTTTTGGCTTGATCGGCCTTTCCATATCCGATACCGCCAGCCTGCATGATCACTTTGTCGTAACCCAATTTGCGACCGTCCTCTTCGTGCTCGAATGTCAACACAGAGCCGACGATCAGCGGCTGACCGAATTTGTTACCAAAGTCGGTGGCACCATTGGAAGCTTTGATCAGGATGTCCATCGGTGTTTGGTATAACCATTGACGCTCCTCCACGCCTTTCTCCCAGGGGCGATTCTCTTCCAGACGCGAGAGCGCGGTCATATATACAGCTGTCCCTGCGAGCGGGATCGCGCCCTGCCCGCCTGCGAGGCGGTCGCGGATCTCACCACCCGACCCGGTTGCGGCCCCATTGAATGGCTCCACGGTGGTCGGGAAGTTATGTGTTTCCGCTTTCAGTGAGAGTACGGATTCAAAATCCTTGATTTCGTAATATTCCGGCACATCCGGGCGCTTGGGCGCAAACTGCTGCACGACAGGACCTTTCAGAAACGCCACGTTGTCTTTATAGGCCGAAACGATCGAGTTCGGGTTCGTTTCCGAAGTTTTACGGATCAGCTTAAAAAGTGAAACCGGCTGTTCCTGCCCGTCGATCACGAAAACCCCATTGAAGATCTTGTGACGGCAGTGTTCGGAGTTCACTTGTGAGAAACCGAATACCTCGGAGTCGGTCAGTTTGCGACCGAGTTTTTCGGCGAGGCCATTGAGATAATCAACTTCCTCGTCGCTCAATGCGAGGCCTTCCTGTTTGTTATAGGCAGCAATATCGTCGATTTCCTGAACGGGTTCGGGTTTGATATTGATGGTGTAAATATCCTGGTTCAGTTCGCTGTATTTCTGCGAAAGCATCGGATCGAAATCCGTGAAATCAGCACTTACTTTCTTGAATTCCTCGATGCGAACAATGCCTTCCAGGCCCATATTCTGGGTGATTTCGACGGCATTGGTGCTCCACGGCGTGATCATAGCAGCGCGCGGCCCGACGAAAAAGTCTGTGAGAACGGTCTCCTTCCGGAGTTCTGCGCCGCCGAAAAGCCAGCTTAATTTGGAGGAATCGGAGGCAGTGAGCGTTCGCTCGGTTTGTAGTGCAAAGACGGTTTCGTCTCCGCCAGTGAAGAAGTAAATCATGATATCCAATTAAGGCGCAAAGGTACGTCTTTTTTAGTTTTTAAACCAGGCAATGAATTGCCCGGGTAAAAAATCGTTCGTACCTCCGGCACTTGCTGGGATTAAGTGCCAGAGGTACGAACCAAACTCCAGCCAGGGATTTAAATCCCTGAAAAAGGAATCAGACGGGCGCATGAAAAAGATATTGTTCCTGTAATTCGACGCCGTTTTTTACGAGCATGTTCAAATATTCTTCCGGGAAGGAAATTCCGTAATAATGTTCTTCCTGATTCTCTATATACCTGTAAACCCGCTTGATCTCTGACTTATTATACGAAAACGCCGCGTAACCAACCTGCCATTCGAAACGGCTTTTCAAAAATCCGGATTCATTGATCTATTTCGAAGACTTCGCCTTTGCTACCTTCATGACATCCGAGACCGGCAGCGAGGGTTTTAACCTGAACAAACAATGCACATGGTCCTCGACTCCATTCACGATGAACGTTTCCGCTCCCGCCTCATTAATGAGATTGCCAATAACCCCAAACAACTCATATCTCCACGGCTTCCGCAGCAGGGCCGCACGGTATTTCACTGCAAAAACACACTGAATGAAGATTTGAGAATAGCTGTTGCCCATCGCCAGGAATTTACGTTCAGCAAAAAGCTAATGTCTTAAGTCCGAACATTAAAATACAATGAGCAAACGGCGCCGGCTCAATAAGCCAGCAACCTCCCACAAGCCACCACCGCAACCCAAACCCCAATCGAAACAACCCCACAAAGCCGCGCCGGATACGGAAGCTCACCCTCTGCGCCACAGCGCTTGAAAGGCTCATAAATAAACCGGTGAAACACAAGCACATTCAGCGCAGCAACTACGATCAAACCGACTTTCGTCCAGAAAACCGGATCGACACCCAGTGCCTGCGCATTGGTCAAAAACAGTAAGACGCCCGAGGGAACGATTAGAATCAGCCCGCGCTGCGACCAGGGCAACAAGTGTTTTGAAAGCGCAATAACAGGCAGGTTACGCGAAAAACCCAGCAGGCGCAGGTCAAAAAGGAATGCTGCGCCTACCAAGAACACGATGCCCAAAATGTGGACAATTTCAAGGGCCGGATACAGCCACAACGACTGGCGGATCCCCACGGACCACGCCGACTTTTCGAGCCATTCAAGCCATTGATGATACGCCTGCACGCCTAACGGAGTTCGTACTTGTCATTGCCAACAAAAATGCGTTCGGCACGCATTTCGTTTTTTTCGGTTTTGTGCGGATAGGCCACAAACCGAATTGTTGTGCCCTTTTTAATCATGTCGGCATTTAATCCTCGCGACTCCATGCGGCTAACGGGCGCGAGATACACAGTCGTAAGCTCCTTATTATATTTGACTTTCGCGAGTACGTGCGGGTTTTCGTAGGTAAGGTCCTCGATTTTGGCTTTAAAATCTGTTGGCTTGGTCTGGTCATAATCGGCCCAGCCGTGGTGCAGCACAGTAAACGAAGCGCAGATCAGCAGCGCAATTGCAAGCGAAACGTTTTTGAATCTAGCCATAACCTATTGAGTTTAGTACACTTAAAAGTAACCAATTCATCCCTTTTAAAAAACCGGGCCAAATACAAAGTCACCGAAAGCGCCACCAAAATGTTTTCCGCTATATTTGCCCGGTCACCAATTCAACACTTTGTCTTGAAACATTTGCTTCTTTGCGCGCTGCTCGCAGCGGCGACCCACACCTTCGCACAGGATGGCAAACTGCCACTCGATTCGAAAAACAACATTAGCTATACCGACTCCGGACAGCCTAAGTTGACCAAGACGGAACTCCACCAGAAAGTCAGAGCGTGGGTCGACAGGAAATTTGGAAATGCACAGAATGCGATCACCAGCGACGACACCCAGGCAGGTATCATACTCATCACCAGCTACATACCGGTCATTCATTCCGACTACCAGTATATCCGGTTCGATCTCGGCGTTCAGTACAAGGATAATCAGTATGACGCCCGCATTACCACGCTCGATGGCGTCTCCGCTGAGCACAGCCCCATCCGCTTGAGTGCGAAGGAAAACGACAATATCACCGCCAAAGAGCAAATCATTAAAACAGAAAGCAGCCGCAAAAAGCGCAAAGACGCAGAATTAGCCCTGCAAACCGCGAAAGCAGATAATGAAGGCATCAACGCGTCATTATATAATCTGCTCGGGGACCTCAAAACCTACATTACTAACCCCAAAGCGGACTAACGACAGGGGGCATTATTTCAGCCCCTTCCACTTTTTGATCAGCATTTCAGCAATTACCTCATACCCCTTATCGGATGGGTGCAGGCCGTCGTAGGTCATATTGATGGATTGCTCAGGGTATGGATACTCGTCTGTCTCCGGGTTGAAAGGCACGTTGATGTAGTCAGGGTACTTAAAATCCTTGTAGGTGCCGCTTTGCGGGTCTTTCAGGCGCTTGAAACGAACCATGTTGTCCAAATTGATGCCGCTGTCATGATATAGATCCACAACCGGCATCTTTCCTTTCTTCCCAATTTCCACCACCGCATTAGCAAACTGCTCCAAAGTCTGGTCCTTTTTAGGCTTGTAGGATCCGAATGCATTGTTTTTATAGCTGTTGATATACACGAAATCCCCGCGCTGCATGGGCGTAATGAGGATAATCCTGGCCTTTTTATTGAGTTGATTCAATTTATCGGTTATGACCCTGAAAGCCCCATACACTGTTCCGCTTCCTTTCCCCTGCTCGTAATCGGCGATTGTGCCGAGCGGTTTTCCCTGCCACCAGTCGTTCGTCCCAAGGAAAACGGTGTAAACATCAGCCTTCACAAGCCCGAGCGACTCGATTTTATCGGCAATGTTCACCGACGTCCAACCATTATGGCCCTGATTGACGTAGGTAACCTGCGGAAATTTCTCCGAAATCAACGTCAGGTACCCTTTTGTGACGCGGTTTCCGGTTTCGTTCTGGTGATCGTTCAGGTAAGTAATGGAATCTCCGATGGCCACCCAAGTGATTTTGCGCGGTTTGGAAGCCACAAAGATGACCGTAAGCAGAAGCAGGAGCAGAAATCTTTTCATCAATTTAAAGGGATTTGGAATTTTCCCGAAAGTTAAGTCAAGCATTCTGACGTTGCAAATTTACCATCTCGCCCCTTAAAAACTCCGGAGCTCACCCTTGGTCATTGTGGCATAAATCGTGAAAGAAGGTCAAATTTAATTCATAGCAACTAAATTTATTCTACACGAATGCGACACGATTTTATAGCTTAGTCTTTTTCAACAAAAAACACCACTCCATCCAAATCAACTATAATGCATTAATAATCAATCGATTAAAAAATACTCTTGTTGTAGAAATCTATTTATGGCTGATTCACCAAACAACGCTCGCAAATCAACATGTTTAGATCCAGTAGTAGCGAAACATCGAACTATCGAATTTGCTTTTAATAAAGTGTAGCATTAATATTACAACACTTTGCAAGGTGTGGGACAGCCGAAAACCACTGGAATCGAGTAGGCAATAAAAACACTAACCTCATCAATATCATGGTAGGAATTGGACTTTCTCTTACTCAGCTTCTTTTGTGGCTTGATTCTATTCTTCCTAATGTTTCTGTTATCCTTACCTGGTAATAGACTAAGACATTAAAAAGACTAGGCCGTGCTCCTCAGGAGACGGCCTAGTTGCTTTTGATACAATAACAAAAATTTCTTCCTGCGCTTAGGCAAAAAAGCTCGGACGCTGCAGGTACTCCGGATGCCAGCTCGCATCACGGCGGCGCAATGCACGCGCAATGGTCAGAATAGCCTCCTCGCGGTCGCGCTGATGCGCTTCGGAACCACGGGCAGCGAGATACTCCCCTACGATTTCCCATTCGAAAGAATCTGTTCGGGAGTCATAAATTCCCACCGGAACACGGTTTTCATCCGTCAGCATCAGGCTTTGCACCAACTGCGCTTCTTCCTGCGTCGGGCAGCCAACATGCTGGTACTGCTCATTCAAAGTGTATAGAACCGAGTACCGGTTTTCAGAATAACCTTCTTCTTTTAGCGGTGTGTGGTCTGTGAAAAACTGACCGAGAAATGCCCGGAAACCTACCGGCACATGCTTGCTTTTACTCTTTTTTACTTGTTTCATGGTATTGAATTTTACTGAATGCCCACAGGGCAATATTTTCAGGAGGTTTTTAGCCAATTATTAAGACAATCCTATCATAATGGTAAAGTACTAAACAATATCAATCAGTCACATTACTCCATCGGAATCATCTTTAACATTTATTTCCCCTAACTATTATTGTATATCAATAGTTTACAAATCTAAATATTCCTTTTCCATTTACTCAAAATTCTTCGTATTGGCATTTTAAATTATTGAAATAATCCTATTAATACAATTTCCTAACTAACCAGCTACTGCGTCAGCCAAAAAAAATCGCTGGCAGGGATACGCTTTCCCGCCAGCGATCAATCACTGTTTGGTACAGGTCGATGCTGCATACAGTGATGCAGCCTTCCGGCTTATGCCTCCTGCATATATGCTTCTTCGATGAGCCTTTTAATATCCTCTTCGCATTCCTTCACACGAAGGGAAATACTGGTTGCAAGCCAGATCGTGCTCCCATGGCTATATCCCATGTAGTACAGAATCTTCTCCACACTTACGTTCAGGCTTTCGTCGAACTCGCCGGTAACTTTAATGAATGGCATCATGATCTGAGGATTTTTTGATTTACTTAAATATAATCAATTCACTTTGATTATACCTATTTTTTATTAAATAGTTCCTATAAAATTTTTACCTGAACGTGGCGTAACCAGCTGGGTTAATATCGGCACGTTGAGGGGGGATCAGGCTTTTTCAAGCAGTTCTTTCAAGACCAGCGCCTGATTGCGGTCTTCTGTTTTCGCGGCAAAAAGAAGGGTAACCACTTCGTGATCTGAAATGATCTCGTGCAATGCAGCCAATGCTTCGGAATCTTTCAGTTCGGCCTTGTAGCGGGCACTGAACTCATCCCATTCGTCCATATGGCTGTGAAACCACGTTCGCAACTCGTTGGATGGCGCCACTTCCTTCATCCAGCGGTCAATGCCGGCTGCTTCTTTCGTAAGCCCGCGCGGCCACAGGCGGTCTACCAGTACACGGTAGCCATCGGTGGCCGTTGCGGGTTCGTAAATGCGTTTTGTTTTGATAGTCATAGGCTGTCGATTAAATGTATCACAACCTTTAAAGTTAGCCATTCGTCAGTTCAAATTCCTGAATGCGCTGGGCGATTTACCGGTTTTGGTTTTAAAGATTTTGGTAAAATGGGAAGGATGCTCAAAACCCAGATCATAGGCTATTTCGCTGATTGACTGCTCAGTCCCCCACAAAAGCGATTTCGCCTTATCGATCAGCCGCAAATGAATGTGCTCCTGGGTAGTCTTGCCGGTAAAACGGTTGAGCAGATCGGACAGATAGTTGGGCGAAAGGTTCAGCTCTGAGGCAAAGTACTTAACACTGGGCAGGCCCGTCTCGATCAATGTATCCCTGGCAAAATACTCGTTCAGCAACCGTTCAAAATGCTGTACGAGATCGTTGCTCACCTTCGCGCGGGTGTAAAACTGGCGGTCGTAGAACCGGTCGCAGTAATTAAATAGCAGCTCGATATTGCCTGTAATGAGCCGTAGCGTATGCTTGTCGATATTCTGGGAATACTCCCGTTCGATTTTGTCCACGCAGTCCCGGATCACCTGCTTTTCGTCCTCTGAAACGTGCAATGCCTCGTTGACATCATAGTTAAAAAACGAATATTGATGCATCTTTTTTCCAAGTTCGGTTGCATTGAGCAAGTCGGGGTGGATAAAAAGCGCCCACCCCTGCTCGACGCCGGTTTCTTCGATGCTGCCTGTTATGACCTGCCAGGGCGCGGTGAACATCAGAGAGCCCTCACTAAAATCGTAATGTCCTTTCCCATACCTCAAAACACCGTGAATGCGCTTGCAAGAGATCGTATAAAACCCAAACCGGAAGGCCGTCAGCGCGCGCGGGCATTGCGCATAGAACCGGGTATTGTCGATCAGGCTGATCAGTGGGTGCCTGGGCCCGGGTGCACCTACGTAATCGTGCAGGCCGCTGATGGTTTCGATATCGAGGTACTGGCTGGTCATAACAGGGGAAACAGCTGAATGGTTAATGCTAAATATGGCTGGCAATCAGGTTTTTGATCGCCAGATCATCCATTTCTTTCCGGGCTTGAAGCAACTGTACCGCATCTGCGCCTACCGGGTAACGCAACTGCTGTGAAACGTCGCTGGCTGCTTCAAAAATAGCTTCCGCTACCTCCCACACGCGCTCGGACATCGGCCAGTTGTCAACCTGTCCGGCAAAAGCGTTGTAGGCCGGCATGTAGTCCAACAAATCACCTGTGCCAAAAGTTGCCAGCGACCGGCCCGCGAAATCCGTTTTATAACCGCCCGGCTCCACGATTTTCACCTTAATACCCAGCGGTTCGAGCTCGTATTGCAGTGACTCCGAAAGTCCCTCCACCGCATATTTGGTTGCATGATATAATGTAGAGAACGGAAACGCGATGCGCCCTCCCATCGACGCCACATTGATGATCACCCCGCTCCTGTTTCTGCGCATATGCGGCAGCACCGCTTTGATCACCTCGATCACACCAAACACGTTCACATCGAATTGCTGGCGCACTACTTCCACAGGAGCCGCTTCCAGCACGCCCAGCGAGCCAAATCCTGCATTATTGACCAGCGCATCAATACTACCGAAGCGCGCAATCCCTTCTTCCACTGCCTTTTGTATACTTGTGCTGTCTGTCACGTCCAGGTGCACCAGCGCTACGCGGTCAAGGCCGCCCAATTCCATCTCTTTTTCCGGTGAACGCATCGAAGCGATTACATTCCATCCGTTTTTTTGAAACAACCTTACTGCATCCTTCCCAAATCCCGAAGAAGCGCCTGTAATCAAAACTGTCTTTGTCATCATTTTGGTTTGTTTAATTGATGGATGCAAAGTTGGCAGATACAGGGCCGGCGGGCTTATAGATTTCTATGCAAGACTTATACTTTTCAACGCCCCTTGTCAATCAACTCTTCAATCGGATTTCCCATGTTGCCATTAGGCTCCAAAATGCTCAGCAGGGCCGCGAGCGTCGGTGAAGTGTCCGCTACCGAGGTTCTGCGGAAAGTTTCACCTGGTTTTATCCCCCAGCCATAAAACAAAAGCGGGATATGCGTGTCGTTGTTGTAAGGCGATCCGTGGTTTGCTGCAATAGGGCCGGCCATCCAGCCCGGCTCGACGACGATCTGAATATCCCCGCTTCGCTTCCGGTTGTAATTATTTTTGAATAAGGTGGTCTGGTACTCGTTCAGTCCCGATTTATACAGCTCCGGCAGATTCACAATGTCAGCTACACCTTCAAAACGGCCGAGCGCCTGACGGATCGTCTGAAAAACGGCTTCGGTCGCAATGCCCCTTTCTGCGAGCAACCGATGATTGAGGTATAGCTGAAAATTTTCACTTGCTGCGATAAAATCCCCTTCACCGAACCTGGCTTTCAAGGCTGCCTTTACGGTCGCATTCATTTGGACATAATCTATGCGGCCGGCAGGCAGTTTGTGCTCTTTCCAGAAATCCGCCACATCCATAATGCCGTGATCGGCGGTGAGGAAAAACAGGTAATTCCCCTTTCCAAGCTTATCATCCAGTTTGCTGAGCATTTCGGCAATATCCCTGTCGAGCCTAAGATAAATATCCTCCGCCTCCACTGAATTTGGGCCAAAACCATGGCCGACATAATCCGGGGACGAAAAGCTGACCGCAAGAAAATCGGTAAAATCTCCCGTACCCAACTTTTCATTTTCCAAAGCTTCGAATGCCATTTCCTTGGTCAGCGTATTCCCGTGGGGTGTGGAGGAAAGTACCCCAAAAGCATCTCCCGCTGTTCCTGCGAGCGCGTATGGGAACACGGATTTCCTGGCCGGCCCCATTTTGGCTTCATAGGGTTGATCGTCGGGTGTGCTCTCCGCATATTCGCCAACGGGCAGCAAGGTCGCCCAACCCTCGGTCATGAGTTGAGAGGCCCGCTTCCGGGCATTGTATTCACGTACCCAACCGGGCAGTTCCCGGATGTAGAAACTGCTGGTAATCCAGTTCCCGGTCTTGCTATCGAACCAGTAGGCACCGCTGGCCGTATGACCGGCCGGCAGAATCGCGCCCCGGTCTTTGAGCGCGATACCAATTACTTTTGACCGGAAATTGGTCGCCAGGCGAAGCTGATCGGTAATGGTATTTACCAGCAGGTTTTTAGGCGACATTTTACCTGCAACCGGGTTAGAGCTCCCGACCGTTTCGACGCTGCTATCACCGACACAATACGTTTTCTTACCGGTATGGGCATCATACCAGTCGTTGCCCACAATGCCGTGAACGGAAGGTGCCGAACCGGTATACACCGAAGCATGACCGGCCGCAGTTACCGTAAGCGCGTAGTGATAATGGTGATTGCGGCAATTGAAACCCTCTCCGAGGATTCTTTTGAAACCGCCCGCAGAATACTTATCATAATATCTGTACAAGTAATCATAGCGCATTTGATCCACAACAATCCCTATCACCAGCCGGGGGCGTTTGAGTGTCTTTTCTTGATCAGGCTGGCCGGCCATGCCTGGCATGGTGCAAAACAAACCGGCAATCGCGAAAGCGAAGGTTAGATATTTCATAGCAAATCGCTGAATGTAAAAATAAGTGGTTTTCAGAAAGCAGGCGCAGCCGGAAAAACGCTTTCCCGACTGCGCCTGCATTGAAATGAAGATTTAGAAGGAAATGGTCAGGGCAGTCCAGAAGCTTCTTGGCAAAATAACCCGGCCAATTTGCAGGGAGCCCTTTTCGAAAGCGCCATTGGCCAGGAACTGGTCTCCACGGATATTACCCTCGGTAAGACCACGGCTATTGGCCAGGTTGTCGGCCCACACCCGCAAACCAATCGCCTTGGTGATCTTGCAGTCCAGCCCCGCTGAAATTTCATTGTAGCCATTCAGGCGGTACACATTGCTGGGCGATGTATACCGCTTTCCGATCTGGCGGAAGCTCAGGAATGCATCGAAGATCTTGTAAGTGTAACTGGCAGACAGTTCGATAATGTAGCTCGGGATCCGCTCGGCATTGTTCCCCGACCAGATGTATGGCTTCCCGGCCAGATCCTCGCGGGCATTGTCCGGAGCGGTAACTTCGTACTTGGTGTACTTGCTATTCTGGAAAGTGGTGGTCAATCTGAAATTCAGCATTTTGGACGGAGTGTAAATTGCTTCAATTTCCGCACTCAGGTTACGGCTTGATGCAAATGTCCCGATATTAATAAAGCCGGCCGTTGTATTCGGGATCGCCATCGTGGAGGCGATGTTGGTCAGTCTGGCATAAATCAGCGAGCTGAACAGCGCAAACCGGGAGGTATTGACTTTGTACCCGCCTTCCGCCATAAAAACACCACGGTCCTTTACAGTTTCAGGGTTGAAATTAAAGTTGGAATAATCATTGATATTCAATGCACTGTAAGTTTTGGTAGCTCTTGCAAACAGCGCGTGCTCATCATTCACTTTGTAATTCAGGCCTAATGAACCTGTGAAATACGTATTGCTTTCATCAAAAGTCGTGACATTCGTGAACGGAGCAGCATTTTGCAAGCGATTACCTTTCACATGAAACCGGTCGACCCGCAAACCCAGATCCGTCGTTAATTTGCCCAAATTGATTTCGTCACTGATGGTCACCGAAGATATCGTCGTCAACCCATCCCGATAGTTGGCAATATTTACGCCACTGTAACCATTTCCCTTGTTATCGCCGATCAGCAGGGTACGCGGCTTGTCTTTGATTTCGGTGTAAAAAGTTGCGCCGAGGGTATACGTGTTTACATCATAGGAATGGAACGCTCCGCCAAAAGACAAGGAATGCCGGCCGATTTGCTTACCGATGTCCAGGATATCTACGAACTGATTGTCTCTGGTGGTAGTACCTGTGAAATTTTGTCCGGTATAATACCCGGTTGGGTTCACCAGTTCCTGCCCACCGGGGTAATAATACTTTACCGAACTCTTGTAGGTCGACGGCGAGGTAACGACAGCCCCCACAAAACCACCTTTCGTGCTTTGGTAACGCATACTGTTTTTAAATGTCCATTCCCCGCTTGTCGTATGCTTGAACTCCATGCCGCCTGAAACAGACCTCAGGTGAACGCCATCGGCAAAATCATAGCTGCGCTTCTGTCCGTCGGGACCTGTCAGCTCTACTTTCGTGTCCCTGGTTGCCAGGATTTCCGTCAGCGGATCGAACCCTGGTAAAGCTCTTCCTTGCCCGGAGCCATCGTAGCTATAATAAGCGGGCACAAGCCAGGTGGTTTTGTCGTTCAGGTATTTACCGTAAAAACGAATGTAGCTGTTGGGCTTGATCTGATAAGTCAGATTCATTTTCAACTGCCCGCCTTCGTTGGCCCGGTACGACGGCGGGCGAATCCCCGCATCGCCACGGTAAAACCCTCCTACATTGAACTTTACCTTAGAACTAAGCGGCCCGCCCAGATTCAAATCCACCCGGTTTGCATTCTGGGAAAGGCCGCGTGTGTATTTCACCTTACCGCCAAACGTCTCTCCGCCCGTATTGGACAACAGGTTGATCAGTGCGCCGGGGGTATTGGCCAGAATCACCGACGCATTACCTCCACGAACAGCCTCCACATTCTTGACAGTCAAGTCTACTTTATAATACTGGTCGGCCGACGGGCTGGTCGTAAACCCGGTAGGAAGCACGGGCAACCCATCTTCCATAACGCCCATGAACACATACCCGCCTCCGGGCAAACCGCGCACGCGCACGCTACCCGGGCCGTCGCCCCCGCTGCTTTCCACCGAAAGGCCGGGAATAGCTTTGAGCATATCCGTGCTGTTCAACGGCGGTCTTTGTGTAAGTTGTTTGGCACTGATGGTTGTCACCGCAACGCTCGACTCGATCTTTTTCTTAGGCGAACCACCCGAGGTCACCACCACCTGATCCAGCTGCAAATTGTCTTCCATCATCACAATGTCGAGCCGCAAATCACCTCCTTTTACATCTATTTCCTTTTTGAGGCTTTTGAACCCGACGCTGGTAAACTGGATCGTATACTTGCCGTCGAGTACGTTATTGAAAACAAACATCCCCTCCTGGTCCACGATCTGGTTCCGGGTCTGATTCAAGAACACTGTCGTACCTATCAGCAACTCGCCCTTCACGTCGGTTACCTTACCCCGGACCGTGCTTCCTTCTATCAGTGGCCGGGGCAGCACCAGGGTTGTGGGCAGGCTTATGATGTTTTTTTTAAGAACAATATATTTCCCGGATACCTCATAGCTGATTTTGAGCGGCGACAACACCTCGTCCAGCACGCTTGCAAGCGTCTCGCCCTGAGCCGAAACAGATACTTTCTCGTGGGCTGAAATCAGTTGCGGCACGAAAGAAAATTTGACATCCGCTGTTTTTTCAATCCTGGACAAAACGTTCCGGAACTCCTCGTTACTGACGTCGATACTCATTCGCCTTTTCAATAACTCCTGACTATATACGTCCTTAGCCACACCCAGACTGAAAGTGAGCAAAACAATAAACAATGGCGGCCCGGCGATCCTCATAACTGTCAACAGGGTAGAGAGAAATTGTCGATGTTTTTCCATAAATTTGAACTGGTTTTGTTAATTAATTAAGAAACGATTGACGAACTACACCTTTCCTATCCTTGCGAGGGAGCAGAAAGGGCCTTATAACCGGAAATGTTGCGAGCATTTCCGGTTTTTTATACCTGCACTTATTACTGTTTACATCCTTTACCTTCAATCAGAATTTCGCTACCCATTACCCTATACGTAGCATTCAACGTTTTGCAAATGACGCGGAGCTTGTCGTAGAGGCTCTCATCTTCCAGCGCCACAATCAGCGAGCATTCTTGGAAGGTTGCGCTATCGTACACCAGGTTAATACCATATGCTTTCGACAAAACAGCGAACACCTCATTGACCGGCGTGTTTTCAAAAGTGAAATGATCGCGCACCAGCGATTTGTCAACCACGACGGGGTTTTCAACCAGTGTTTTGGCTAAATGTGCGCTTTCGCGGGAGTAGACAGCCTTTTGATTGGGTGTCAGCACAAGTCCCGAAAGTTGGGCGCTTTGCTTTTCGGGCAGGGCTTCGAACCTGTCCTGTGGGACTACGGCCACTTTGCCAGTCACTACTGAAACCGTCACATCCTGGTCATCCTCATTCGCTGCGATCGTAAAACTGGTCCCCAGAACCTTGGTAACCAGCCCATTGGAGTGAATGACAAATGGTTTCTGAGCATTCTTTGCGACATCGAAAAATGCCTTTCCACGGAGGAAAACTGTTCTGGTAGCAACATTAAAATCCTTGTCGTATTTGAGAACAGTATTGTTTTCCAGCCTGATAGTACTCCCGTCGGGCAACTTGATGTCCCTCGCTTTGCCGGATGTATTGCTTTCCTCGGTCATGTCCGACAAAGCGGCAATGGAATCCTGCCAACCAAACCCCGGCTGCTTTTGGGCGCTAAACCGGTATCCACCCCAACAAATCAGCAACACCGCGGCAGCCGCTGCTACCCGCCAAAATACAGGACTGAAAAACACGGTCTGCGACTTTTGGGCCTTGCCCTTCTTGATATTTTCCCAGATTGCCTCAACTACCTGATCATCCTCGCGACTCTCCTGCGAGGCCTTCAACGACAAAAGCAGTACCCTGGCCTGCTCCACCACCTGCTGCTGCAAGGGATACTGCTTGCAATAGCCATCCCAGAAATCCGAACCAGCCATTCCCAAGGCCCATTCCTTGAAAGAATCGTCGGCGATAAAATCGTTGAGTTTGTACGAAGAGCGATCTCCTTTCATCAGGTCATGTGTTTTTTAACACCTAATGGAGAAACCAGCTCTTTTTAGTCCACTCTATTTCAAAAAAATTGCAAAAAATTTTCAACTAATTGAATAAGAGCATTATAAATGTAAATAATTTTACATTTTCTTTAAGAAATTTAAGCCCGCTATAAATGAGCTTACAAGCCGATTGGTAATTCAAACCCATGATCTCAGCTATTTCTTCGTTATTGAAATCGTGAAAATACCGGAGATTTATCGCTTCCTGCTGCCGTCTGGACAGTTTTAAAATCGTTTTCTGCAACCGTTCAATGCGCTCCGATTCAATTTCATGATCGAAAAAGTAGAAAGTAACCGACGGGTCTGATACTGTTTCGTAAGCGTTATCGAGCGGAAACGAATGATCGGGTTTCGACAGCTTACTCAGCTTGTTACGCAATGACCTGAACAGATAGAATTTAATGGAGGTTGTGTCCTTCAACCGTTCCCGGCTGTTCCACAATTCGATGAACAGATCCTGAATGCTATCCTGAACCTGCTGCCTGTCCGGGTTGATTTTATTTCCGTAATTCAACAGCGCCTGCACCTGGGTCCGGTACATCTCCCCAAAAGCCGCTTCATCTCCCGACTTGAATGCCCTCCAAATCAGCAGCTCATCCGTACCCTGGTCGTTAAATGGTTCCATTGTGCAAACTGTAATCGCACAAAGTAATTCATTTCAGCTATATCAAACAAAAATTGTCAACAATTCAAGATTAAATTAAACAAAATGAATTTATGGTTACTTCCGTGAGTATTCACACCCGTCAAAACAAAACCAATAGGTAAAATCATCGCCGGAGCCTCACCGGATTTCCCATTTAATTTTCCCTCCGAACGGATCGGTATTCACCACATACTTGCTTCCCTTTTTCTTGAGGACAACCTCCTTCACACGCTTCTGGCCAGGCAGGAAAAGTTGCACTTTGCCCGTGGTGCCGCCGCCATAGGTCGCCAATGTGATGTGTGACCAGTCGATATCACTGGTCGACTGTGCTACGCCAACGTGCGGGAGCACTGCTCCTTCGCGCACCATGATCACCACGTCCAAATCCCCGGCTGCGATCTCGTGCCAACCGCTCCCGTAGACTTTGCCGGTCTGGTAGTCGGTCCATTTACCTTTTGGCAGATACACACTGCGGGTTTTGCCATTTTCGAAAAGTGGCGCGACAAGCAGGTCTGAGCCCAGCATGTATTGATTATCCACCAGCCAGGCTCCGGCGTCGTCGGGGAACTCTACCAGCAATGCGCGCACCATCGGCAACCCTTTTTCCGAAGCGAGTTTTGATTGGGTGTAAATGTACGGCATGAGCTTATACTTCATTTCCACCGCCTTCCTGAAATAGTTCTGAAAGTCCTCGCCATACTCCCAGGGCTCTTTGGGCGCCTGCCCGTGGGTACGGGAATGCGAGGCGAGCAGCCCCATTGGCAGCCAGCGGCGGTATAGATCTTCCGGGGTTTTCATCGTAAACCCGCCGATATCGTGGCTCCAAAACGTAAAACCCGACAATCCCAGCGACAAACCGCCCCGCAGCTGCGCTTCCATGCCTTTGTTAGTTGTTTCGGCATCGCCGCCCCAATGGATCGGGTAACGTTGGCTACCGGCCCAGGTGCTGCGGGCCCAGATAATGTTGTCGCCGGTCATTTTGCGGGTCAGTTCGGACACGATTTTGTTGTAACGCAGCGGATAGAGATTATGCTCGTAAAAACCGGTCCGCCCCGATGCATAAACGCCCGACAGTGGCGCTGCCTCTCCGAAATCGACCTTTATGGCCGAAACACCGAGTTTCAGTAGTCCTGCGATTTTATCTTCATACCACTTCACCGTATTCGGGTTTGAAAAGTCGAGTACGGCGTCCTCATAAGGAAGGGTGCCGTTGGCATTTTTAACTGCCAGACCATTTGTCACAATTTCGGGATACAACTCATTTTTTGGTACAAAATAAGGCAGCTGCCATAGCGAGGTACGGAAACCCTGCTTTCTCAGGTCGGCGATCATGCCCTCAGGGTCCTTGAAACGGCTCGGTGCGAAGCGGTAATCGCAACGCCAGTCGGTTTCGAACCAGCCGGTATCGAAATGGATCACGTCGGACGGAATGCGGTTCTGGCGAAGTTTGGCGGCTACATTCCGGCCATCCTGTTCCGAGAAATAGGTAATGCGGCTCATCCACAGCCCGAACGACCACAATGGCGGCATGGAAGCCTTGCCGGTCAGATCGGTATAGGCGTCCAGAATGTCTTTGGGTTGCCCAAGGAATACGAACAGGTCCAGGTTTTCGTCGCCGACCTGCATCGCATTCGACTCCCCGTAAGTAGCTCCAAAATCGCAAGTAATGGGTGATGTGGTATGCATGAACATACCATACCCACGCGAGCTCATATAAAATGGAATGGGTTTGTACATGGTCGGCGTTTCGACGCCGTTGGGATCGTGGGTCCACAGCACCAGTTTCTGGCCGTTTTTATCCAAGCGGGTAAATGACTCCCCGCAGCCGAGTATCTTTTCGTCGGGCGAAATGGAAAACACCGCGGCCACACTGCGCGAATAGTCGGATGCCCTGCGGACGAACGAAAAGGGCAATGTAGGCGTGTAAGAAGCCTTGCCGTCGGCCTGGCTGCGGGTTTGGGTCAATACCTTGCCGCTGGCATCGCGAATGAGAATTTTCCAGGGATTTTCATAAATGGTCACCGACCCGTAAGTGCCGGTATACTGATGTCCCCCGCTGATACGGTCGTATCTCCACGAAGCATCTTTTCCAGGCTCGCCCGTAAGCATCAGCGAGGCGCCCGAAGCGGGTCCCTGCGCGCCCGTTTTCACACGGATGCGCACCGTACGCGGAGAAGTGAATTCGATGGAAAATGGCAAGACAGGGTCCTGGGCATATTCAATGGCTGGAAACTCGTTGCTGAACGAGCGCTTGTAGCTCAGCATCGAGTTATTGAAGTTATGGGCCGAAAACGGCTCATTTCTTTTCCATTTGATTTTCCCCGCACCGGTAGCTGGTTCGAACGAGGCGAGGCTGTCGGCAAAGAAAATAGTATTGGAAAAATCGCGGAAATCACCGCTGATATCGACCGGTTCGTTGACGAGCCTACTATGCTGGGCGCTGGCTCGGAAACTGGCTAGTAGCGTTAGTAAGAGGCTGTAAGCCATAAGCTTTAAGCTATAAGCATCAGGCTGTAAAATGTGAGGTATCTGGTGGGTTGGACGCTTTAAGGAGTACATGGAGTGCTTTTCAAATGTGATACCTGTTTGTCCGGCCACCGGAGGGCAACCCTGCAATAGTGTTGCGGGCGCCCAACCGATGGCGGATAATGTATTTTTCGGCATCGTACCTATTTTTTTACGATCCGGAAATTGTCCACGCTACCGTTGAAGGAAGCAATAGCCACATCGGGCGAACCGAACGACACTTTCAGGTCGGTGATTTTGGAAACGTCGGCAATGGTAGATCCCGAAGCACTTTTAAACTCGGAGAGCTCGATGACGGCGGTCTTCCATCCGTTGGTCAGGTAACCCGCCGAAGCGTATTCGGTGGAATTCCAGGGCTGGAATGAATAGATGTACTCGGTGCCCCCGGCGCCAATGGTAATCTCGTACCTTCCTGCTTTCCAAGGCTCTGCAATGTTATGCTCGAATTTGAATTGGCGCGTCGAAGCATCTCCGGCTATTAATTTGAAGTCGAAGTAGCAGGTCGAGAAGACCCACCCGTCGTTATAACCTGCGGCTGGCAATTTGGTTTGCTTGATCCTGGAAAACTTACCCGAAATGGCTTGCGCGTCAGTAGCGGCCACGATGGGCGCACCACCCCAGCACACTGCCGCATCCCAGGTGGTGGCAGGTACATCGAAATTAACCATGTTTCCCGTAACCAGGTCGTTGATTTTGAAGTTCGTTTTGGCAGTACCAAACTCTCCTTCCACAGTGATAATGTCCGTAGCAGCGGCGGCAGGCATTTTAGCGGTAACCTGCTTCACAGTCGAGCTCACGATCTGCAAACTGGTGTTACCCAGCTTCACCGACTTGATGTTATAGAAGTAATCCCCATTGATTACCACCGTGCCATTGGCCTTCACAAACTCGGAATACAAGCCTGAAATGACCGGTACCGGCGCTGTCAGTACGAAATCGTAAGTAGCCTCTCCGCCCTTGGTAACGACTTTAATCTTGTTGGGCACAGCCGCGTCCACGGCTTTGGTAGGCGCATTGGCGGGAATGGTAATGACAATATTCGAGTTGCTGCCCAATGCGGAGTTGAAACTTGCTTCGAAATCGTTGAAATACACTTTCAGCACGCTGCCCAGGTTCTGGCCCTGGATCACGATCAGGCTGCCCGGCTCGGCGGCAGTCAGCGAGCTGTCGGCTTTTGTGGGATCCAGCAGCCGTACATTGCTGATGGCCGGCGCGCCGTCGATATCGTCGTCATTACAGCTCTGGAACGACAGCAGCATACCTGCCGCCAGGAGCAGTCCCAGCCCTGCTTTACATATATTTCTAAAATTCATTGTGGTCACAGATTTGGAGTTAATCGACTAGTTTGCTGAAATCAAAAGCGACCGGCTCGTTCTTCAACGAAGGCGCATTCACGATCTCACTTTCAGGGAACGGCAGGTACAATGTGGCGTCTGTGAGCGGGTAATATTCCGCCGGCGAATAGGTCACATTGTATTTTTTGGGATTGATAGAGCCCGCTGTGTAAGTCATCGTGTAGTTTTCCTTATGCTGCCCGGCCGTGTAAGCGATCGCTTTGGCTGGATTGAAATAATACCAGCGCACGATTTCATTCCATGAATTACCCTCAAACACAGTTTCCACCCTCCTTTCCCGGAAGATATCCTCGAAAGTCAGCGAGGTTTTCGCAGGCATACCCGCTCTTTTACGCACAGCATTGAAGTATTCCAATGCCTTGGTATCGGCCGTGGTTGCGTTGTTGCCCAATACCGCATCCGCGTAGATCAGGTACACTTCCGCCAGGCGCAGCATGTAGGAGTTGATATACGCCGCCATGAAGCCGCCGAGGCCACCATTATCGGCCGGCGAGCCGATAATGTACTTTTTAATGGCCGACAATGCCCCCGGACGGTTGTATTTCAACCCGCCGGTCGCCTTTTGAATGTTAGGATAAACATCGGTATCGAACATCGCGATCGCCTTCCTTCGCAATGAATCGGCCGGATTTTCGGTGAAATATTTCACCAGGTCCGCCGAGAGTCCCTGTGCCGCACCCCAGCCGTCGCCCTGGCCAGTAATGTTGGCGTCGTAAGCAAAATACGCCTGGAACGAGTTGTTCACGCCCCACGGGCTGCTTACTGGCATCCATTGCAGGGAGAAAAGGCTTTCCGGATTATTTTTTGATGCATTGTGGTTAGCGCTCTCGAACAGCTCCGCATACGTAGGAGCGAGCGCAAGGCCGCTTTTGGTGATCACGCTTTCCGCATAGTATTTCGCACTGTCCAGGTCCGACTGGTTGCGGGTACCTTTCTGGTTCAGGCCCGAGCGCATCAGGTACATGCGTGCAAGCATTCCTTCCGCCGAATACTTGGTGAGGCGGCCCTGTACCGTCGTTACCGGTAAATTTTCGGCAGCGAAGCGATAGTCGTTGATCAGCAGCTTCCATACATCCTCGATCCGGTTGCGGACGGGCGGCGTGTTGAGCTGCGCTACATTGTCGTAAACAATGGGCACGGCTCCCCAGGAGGTCACCAGGTAATAATAGGCCGTGGCGCGCATGAAGCGGCATTCGCCCAAGCCCTGCGCTTTTACAGCTGCGGAAGCGGTGCTGCCCTGTGCCTCTTTAATGGCCTTGTAAGCATTGTTGGCCTGCGCGATGATCTTGTAAAACGACTTGTAGCCCGGCAGCAGCGTGCTCACGTCTGTCGACGGAATGGCGTGCTTAATATAGGCCGTGCGGTCGTTGGAATTGAGGTTACCGGCGCGCGCTTCCTGGAACGCCATATTGGCCTTATCGTTGAAATCGAACCAAACGATATTGTAGAGCGGCCCTGTTCCGGCCAGTATCTCGTCGTCGGTTTTGTAAAAGTTACCCGACGTCATCGCGTCCAGCGGCGGGTGGTTGAGGAACTCCTCGCCGCATCCCTGCAAGAGCATCACTGCCGCGATAGCCGCTATGAATCTGAATTTGAATTGCATATAAATATCTTTTTGAAATAGATGTTGGACCAGCCGGCTTAGAAATCAGCCAGCAAACCGAATGAGTACATGCGCACGGATGGGTAACGGCCCGTATCGATGCCGGCCATCACCGTACCGCCATAATTCACCATCCCGATCTCCGGATCGTAGCCTTTGTACTTGGTGATCGTGAATAGGTTCTGTGCTCCCACGGACGCTCGCAACCCTCTGATGAAGAAGTCTTTCAACATCGATTTCGGGAAGTTGTAGCTGATCGTGATGTTTTTCAGGCGCACATAAGTACCGTCCTCGATGAAGTTGGTATTCATACGATTGTTGGCGTTCGGGTCACCCGGTGCAATACGCGGGATGGTATAACCCGGGTTGGTGAGCGTCACAGTTTCCGCATCGGCCGCATTGTAACTACTTGGCTTGGCATAGTTTGCCACCGATTTCCACTGGTTGCCGAACACCCCGCCGTTGCCAGGTATTTCGGCCCGGTAGCGCGGATAGTTGAGAATGTCGTTTTTAAAACTTCCGGTCAGGAATGCATTCAGTTCGAAATTCTTGTAGGTCACGTTGTTGTTGAAACCGAGGGTAAATTTCGGCCATGGGTTACCGATCACGGTGCGGTCTTCGGCGTCGATAACCCCATCGCCGTTCAGGTCGCGGAACTTGGTATCCCCTACCCAGCTGCCCGTTGCCGGGTTGATCGTCAACTGACCATTCGAGGTCTGTATGGCGTGGTTCTTGATATCGTTGGCATCCTGGAAAAGACCGTCGGCAATGTACCCGGTAATCATGCTGGCAGGCTGCCCAACTTCCGTTTTGAAACCTACCGATGTGGCATTCCAGATCGGTGTAATCGGGTTCAGCAGCGAGGTTACCTTGTTGCGGTCGAAGGAGAGGTTGATCCCCGTTTTCCAGTAAAAACCGCCTTTGTCGATATTCACGGTATTCAATGTGAAGCCGATACCGCGGTTTTTCATCGAACCTGCATTCACTGCCGGCCAGCTCAGGTAACCCGGCGAATAAGCGATGTCGCCGCCGTAGGTGAATGGATAGGAGTTGACGGTAATGAGGCTGGTAATGTTCTTGATGTACGCATCTACGATCAGCTCCACGCGATTGCCGAACATGTGCAGGTCGAGCCCGCCGTTGATCACATCGTCCTTTTCCCAGGTCAGAAATTGGTTGGCGAAGTTGGACGCCAAAAAGCCCGTTCCCCAGCCGGTAGGCACGGTTTGCAAGGTCGAGTAAATCGCATTGCCGCCGCTGCCCTGGTTACCTGAGCGACCTACCTCGAAACGCAGTTTCAAATCATTGATCTCCTTTACATTTTTCAGGAAAGGCTCTTCCGACACGCGCCACGCCACCGATACAGCCGGGAAATTACCCCAGCGACGGCCTTCGCGGAATGAGGAGGAACCGTCCATCCGGTAAGTTCCCTGCAAGAAATAGCGTTCGTTGAAGCTATAATTCACGCGGGCGAAATACGATTCGCGCGAGCCGCCACCCTTGCCGCTGTTGTTGCTCACATTGGAAATCACCGAAGCATCCCCGCCGGAAAGCTCTTCGATGGTATTGGTAATAAACTTCTTACGCGTACCCGAGAGCGACTCGTAAGCAAACTCCTGCGCCTCGTGACCAGCCATAAGGTTAATACCATGGCGACCGAGTTTCAAATCATAGGTTAACCGGCTATGCAAGCTCCACCAGGTGTTGGTATTCACCGAGCGGGTCGAGGTGGCCGCATCTTGTGACACCACGTAACCGCCAATGGTATACGACGGGTGGAACGAATAGTATTTCAAAAATTCGGCGCTACCGTTCGCTTCGGTGTGCCAGGTAAGGTTTTTGGCCAGCTTCACATCGGCAAAAAGGCTTCCCAGGATCGAAGTGCGGCGGTTGTAATCGTTGTAGATCTTCGAGATCATCACCGGGTTTGTGAACTGGAACTGCGTGGAAGTAGGTCCTCCCCAGCTGCCGTCGGGATTGGTAACGGGCACGCTTGGGTTCTGGTCCAGAGCCAGCTGGATAATGCCGCCGTTGTTGGTATTCACTTTTTCCTCGGTGATACCCACACTCATATTCGCGCCGATTTTCAGCCAGCTGCGGGTCTGGTTTTCAAGATTCAAACGGCTGTTGTAACGTTTGAAGCCCGAACCTTCCACGATCCCTTTCTGGTTGAAATATTCCCCCGACAGATAATAGGTCGATTTTTCGGTACCACCGCTGAGTCCCAACGAGTATTTTTGAAGGGTCGTAGGCCGGAAAAGCGCGCTCTGCCAGTCGGTACCGCTGCCGAGCACCGACGGATCTGCAAATTGCGGCTCGCTGGCCGTGCTGCCCACCGCCGCAGCTTCGTTTCTGAACTGCGCATATTCGCGCAGGTTCATCACATCGATATGCTTAGGCTCCGCCTGCACGGTCACGAGGGAATTGAAGGTGATCTTGGCCTCGCCCGCCTTACCACGTTTGGTGGTGATCATCACCACCCCATTAGCGCCCACTGCACCGTAAATAGCGGTCGCCGAAGGTCCCTGCAAAACGTTGATCGTCTCGATATCGTCAGGGTTAATACTCGAAAGGATATTCGAAAAGCCCGTAGGACGGTTGTTAGGGTCATCCTTCATGTTATCTGGTTTGATCTGCACACCGTCGATCACGTACAATGGCTGCGTGGTACCGGTGAGCGAGCTCAACCCTCGGATGAGTACCGAAGGTGCCGCCCCGGGCTGGCCCGAGTTCTGCTGCACTAACACGTTCGCCGCGCGCCCCTGTAAGCCCTGTTCGAGCGAGGTGTTGATGGTTTTGCTCAAATCCTTACCCGAAACCGTCACTTGTGAGCTGGAAACGTCGGTCTTTTTCATTTCCCCGTACCCTACTACCACCACTTCTTCGAGCGAGGAGATGCTTTCTTTCAGTTTAATGTCGATTTTGGTTTTGTTTCCGATGGCCACCTCCTGAGTCTCATACCCGATGAAGGAAAACACGAGCGTGCCGCCCGAGCTCGCTTCAATCGAAAACGCCCCGTTGGTATTGGTTGTCGTACCGTTGGATGTGCCCTTCACCACCACACTCACGCCGGGTATTCCATCACCTCGTTCCAGGGCAACGACCGTCCCGGTAATAACTCTTTTAGTTTCCGACTGCGCAAATGCGCCGACGGCCGTACCCATGATCCCGAGTGACAGAAGGAGAGGTCGCAGCAACCCGGCCAGCAAGCGCAAACGCCGCTTTGCCCGCCTTGTTTCGTACAAATTTTGTTGCATGTTGTTTTGTTTTAAAAGTGACTATTGGTTCATCCCGATTTAGACATTTCCGATATCCCGGGGTTGCGCACCGAACAATGGGATAAATCGAATGAATAGTTGGACAAATGTGTCTCTTAAAACCATGCGGCAAGGGATCCAAATGTTTACAAATAGGGCATCATTTGTAAACCGGCACGAAAAATCGGGCTATTTTTTCGCCTTTTATTCCAGTTTGAGCATGTACAAACGGTACGAACAGGTGAGCAAGTAATGAGCAGGTGTTAGCGATCGGCAATAAGAGTATCGGAGTGGCGCGTTGCACTATTCCAATACCTACCATCGGAAGGCCTGCGGAATTGCGGTTTTGCAAAATGGAGTTTTCCGGCCGCTTCGGAACATGCGCTACGCCTCTGCCCCTTGCTTTTTGCGGTACTCGGTAGGCAGCATCTGATATTCTTCTTTGAAGAGCTTAGCGAAGTACTTGGGATTGTTGAAGCCGACCTGGTAGGCGATCTCGGAGACTGTCAGCTGGCTCTTTTCAAGCAGGTGGGCTGCTCTGCGCATACGGATAATGCGGATGAACTCGACGGGTGTTTTACCCGTTAGCGAAAGTATTTTTTTATACAGATAAACGCGGCTCATCGACATTGCCTCACTCAGCTGCTCCACCGTGTATTCGGCATTGGAAAGGTTGTCCTCCACTACTTTCACGGCGCTATTCACAAACTGCTCGTCCATCGACCGCACGGCCACTTCATTCGGGCGAATCTGCACGTGCTGCTGGAACTGCCTTTGCAACTGCTCGCGTTGCACGATCAGGTTCGAGACCCTGACCAGCAAAATATCCAGCCTGAACGGCTTGGTCACATACGCATCAGCGCCGGTTTGGTATCCCTGCAATTGCTGCTCGTCCTCTGCGCGCGCAGTGAGCAATATCACCGGAATGTGGGACACACGCCGGTCGGTTTTAATGGTCCGGCAAAGCTCGATCCCATCCATTTCAGGCATCATCACATCACTCACGATCAGGTCCGGGACATGTTCAAGGGTCATGTCCAGGCCCGTCCTGCCGTTAGCGGCTTGCAGGACGCGGTACTTTTTCTGAAACACTTCTTTGAGATACTCCCTGAACTCGTCGTTGTCTTCCACCAGCAGGATCAAAGGCTTTTCTTTACCTGCCTTTTCCTCGGTAAGATCAATTTCGATACTCGGCGCGTACACGGGGGCCGCCTCCGTTATGTCCGCAGGCAACTCCCTCGCAAGGCTTTCACGCAGGGGCAGTGTGATGGTGAACGTGCTGCCCTTGCCTACTTCACTTTCCAGTTCGATGGTGCCGCCGTGCATTTTCACAAACTCGCCGGCAATGGACAGCCCGATACCGCTGCCCTGGTTCACAATGTGCCCCGGCATAGGATGCTGGTAAAAACGGTCGAAGACCTTCTGCTGCGCCTCGGGCGGAATGCCGATACCGGAGTCTTCAACGCTGATTTCCAGGGCCTGCCCACTCTGCTGCTCCACCGTCCGCAGCCGCACGGTCACCTGGCCGTTTTCAGACGTGAATTTGAATGCATTCGACAACAGGTTATACATCACCTTCGATAATTTATCCTGGTCAAAATCGGCATAGCGCGATTCCAGGTCACTTTCAAACCGGTACCGGATATGCTTGTGCTCTGAAAGGTCGGAGAATGTCTGCGTGATTTGCCTTATAAACTGCACGATGTCTCCGCGCTCGGCCATGAAACGGGCTTCTTCGACTTCGAGCTTTTTAAAATCGAGCATTTGCGTTACCAGATTGAGCAGCCGCTGGGCATTGCGGTGTATGAGCGAGAGCTGCCGATGCACGGTATGGTCGGAGCGGATGCCGCGCAACAGATTTTCGAGCGGTGTGAGCATGAGCGTCAGCGGCGTCCGGAACTCATGGCTCACGTTGGTAAAGAATTTGATCTTCATCAAATCCAGTTCATGCATTTGCTGGGCATACCGCCGCTCCTGTTCGAGCTTGAAATTCATCCGCTCCCGCTCGATCAGGATCCAACGGGCGATCATCAATGCGCCTGCTATCAGCAAGAAATACAGTAAATAGGCCCAGGGCGTCCGCCAGAACGGCGGCAATACCCTGATTTCCAACAGGCGTTCAGTTGCAGCGCCGCCTTCTTTGGTTTTAACCTTGAACACATAACTACCCGGATCAAGGTTGGTGTAGGTGACCCGGCGGGTGTTATCGGCCTCAAACCACTGGTCGTTAAAGCCCTGTAAAGTATAGAGATAATGATTCTTCTCGGAGTGAAGGAAATTCAGCGCTGCAAATTCAATGGTGAATACATTCTGGCTGTGTTCCAGCACGATGCGTTCCGTTGTTGAAATGGATTTTTCAAGAACCTGACTGCCGTCCGCGAGGATTCCGGGACGAATGCTTTTATCGAAAATCTGAAAATCGGTCAGCATCACTTTCGCAGCGGCTCGCTCATCGGTCACGCGTGCGGGATCAAAAATCGAAAAACCGTTGGCCCCGCCGAAAACCAACTCGCCCGAACGCAACCGGAGTGCCGCGTTCTCGTTGAAGCCGCGGCCCTGCAAACCATCAACCTCATTATAGGTACGTACTTGTTTGCCGACCCGGAAATTCACTACGCCTTTCGGAGTACCAAGCCATAATTGCTGATGCGCGTCAATCACTACGGTTAATATGGAATTGTCGGGCAGTCCGTGACGGGTGTCATAAGTTACAAATACATTTCGCGCGGCATCAAACCGGTTGAGGCCTTCGGAGGTTCCAGCCCAGATTGTACCGGCATTATCCTGCGCCAGCGCGGTCACCGCGTCGCTGCTGAGGCTGTTAGCGTCGCCGTCGGTATGCTGGTAATGCACAAAACGGCCGGTCTGACGCATCAGCACGTCGATTCCGTTCGCGGTACCGATCCAGAGGTTACCCTGCTTGTCTTCCAGCATGGCCGAAATGTAATCTGAGCGAACGGAATTGGGCGCCAGGTTGCGGTAATGCCTGAATACCTTCGATGACCGGTCGAACGAATCAAGCCCGTCGGCCATGGTACCTACCCACAATCGTCGCTGTGAATCTTCGAATAGCTCCCAAACGCGGTCGTCGATCAGACTGGTCGAATCGGCCGGATCGTGCAGGTAGCGGGTAAATTTTTGTCCGTCGAAACTGTTGAGTCCCCCAAAGTAAGTCCCGATCCAGAGTACATCCTGCCGGTCGAGAAACAGACTCACGATCACGTCATTACTAAGGCTACCGGCATCTCCTGGCTTGTTCCGGTACTGCCGGAAGCTGTTGTTGGCCCGGTCATAGTAAATCAGCCCGCCTCCGTTGGTGCCTACCCACAGATTACCCTTGCGGTCTTCTGCAAACACATTCACGTCGTCGAATGGCAGGCTGCTTGCATCGCCGGGCAGATGGCGTACAAGCGAAAAACGGAAGATATGTTGGTGGTAATTACAAAAGCCCTGCTTAAAGGTGCCCGCCCAGATCATTCCGGTAGCGTCCTTGTACAATGCCTGGATGCTGTTCTGGCTGATTGTCCGGGAATCGCCGGGATTGGAGCGCAGCGTGGAGACCCGACCGGTTTGCTTGTCGAGGATATTGATACCTCCATGGTCGGTGCCGATCCAGATCCGACCGTCGGGACCAGAGATCATCGCGCTTACGGCATTGTTACTGAGCCTGAAATCGGGCCCGGACGTTCCAGCAATGCGGAGCGTGTTCTTTTTAAAATCGAAATTAAATGCCCCGACAGCCGCTTTGACGATGTACACCCAGGGCTCGCCCTGTTCATCTACAAAAACCTTGTGATTAGAGAGCTTGCCCAGGTTACGGCGCTGCAACAACGCGCTTCGGATGTCAACCCCCTGCGTGCGGGCATTCACCCGGGCGAGCAAACCGTCGTCGCATACGACCCAGAGATTCCCCTGTGCGTCCTCATCGAAATCCGAAATCGCACGCGTGCCCGGCGCATCCTGGGTAGGCCCGAACCTTACCTTGATGAGCTGCTTTGAAGCTGTACGATATTTCAGCAAGCCCAATTTGCTGTGACTAATCCAGTAATCGCCCGAACGGGTCTTGATAATGCGGTTGAAACCGGCGTCCGGCAGCCCGAAACGCTTTGCTGCGCGGTTCGCATTGCGATCGATTGTTTCGGTAACCGGGTCGTAAATATTGAAGCCCAACAGGGTGCTTATCCAGATATACCCTTGCGGATCTTCAAACAGTGCATTCACCTGATGGTCGGAAATGCTCGTGGAATCGGCCGGATCGTGCTTGAACACCCTGAAAGAATAGCCGTCGAAGCGGTTGAGCCCATTAGCCGTACCGATCCACACGAATCCACGGCTGTCTTTCAAAAAACAATTGACCTGATTATGAGAAAGTCCTTTTTCGGTGTTGTAGCGAATGAATTGATAGTCCGCCGGCCGCGCCGCGTCAGGCTGGGCGGCACCACTTCTCACCCAACCAACAATCCCTATGAGGATCAGCCACCAATTGATTACCCACCGATTCATTCCTGTGAAGGTAGCATCGTTTTCTTGATTTTCCCGCTGCATTTTACCTTGGCAAGCCCGAATCCGCCTGACGCACATCCGAGCGTTGAGCTTAACGATTCGTAAGGTGATTTCAACGACACTTTTCGGCTTTCGGCCGATCCTGCATTGCCGGTTGCAGCTGCACCTTCTACATTCGTTTCAGTTCGGTTCTCACCGAAGCAACGCAAGATCTATTCAATCAAAATTTGAAATCATGAAAACGAAATTCATTTTTTCCGCAGCGATAGCAGCTTTGGGCATCGGTATTCTGCAAACAGGGTGCGAAAGCAGAAAAAAAGCCGAAGCCAAATACGAGGCCGATTCGCTAAAAGACGACAAAGTTGCTTACGATACCACCTACAAAAGCGAAGAAATCGCTGAACCCGTGTTGGCAGCATCAGAGAAGCATTTTGACGCAGCTGTAAAATACCTGGATGGTAAAGATTACAAACATGCAGCCACCGAAATCGGCGAAGGCATTACCGCTATCCGGGCCGAAGGAGCCCTGGACAAAGGTGAGCTGAAAATCGAATTCTCCAAATCTGTCAAACACCTTGAACAACTGCAAAAGCTTGCCGGGGAAGGAAAACTAACGTCTGCCGAGCTCAAAAAAGGTTTTTGGCCGGCCGAAATGATGGTGACGCACTACGCGATCGAAAAATGGGAAAGCCTGCCCGAGTTTGAAGTCAAATCCAATGACCACCTGCGGGTAACGGTCGACGGCCTGGAAAGAAAAACGGCCGACAGCGAAGCGTCTGTAAAACAAGAGGGCAAAAAGCTAGTCAGCGAAACGCGGGCACTTCTACAAACAGCAGAGCACGGCGCAGGGGCAGATGTCCAAAAAGCCAAAGAAGATTTGAAACATCAAACCGCGAAGCTGAAAGCTTATATCAAAAAAAACATCTGACCGCGCAAAGCATTTCCATTTCAAACTTTAAACCAACATTGTTATGAAAACCAGCATCCATGCATTGCTAGTCACTACGCTGTTTGCCCTGGCCGGCTGCGCCTCGGTGAAAGTAGATCAGGTAGATTCGGCCCATCTTGCCAACTATAAAAAATACACCTGGGTAAAACCCGAAGAAAAAACTTCGCAGCTTCCCCAGATCTCCAACACGATCACCGAAGAAAACATCCATTCGGCAGTGAAAAACGAGTTTGCCAAAAAAGGCATTGTCGAAGATGACCAGCATCCTGACCTGCTGTTGATGTACCACATTTTCACCAGCCAAAAAACCGAGAATGTCCCCAACCCGCCCGTCTACCCCTATTATGGCTATGGTTTCGGCCCACGCGCCTACTACTTTCATGGCCAGTTGGTACCGATAGCCTATGCGGGCTACTACAACCCCTGGAACACGGGTTATCATCAGGAACATTATACTGACGGCACGCTGATTATCGATGTCATCGACGCCAAAAACAACGAGCTGCTCTGGCGCGGATCCATGGAGAATCCTGTGAACGATGCAGGCAGTCTCAGCAGACAATTTGCGAAAGAGGCAATGCAAATCCTGGGAAAATATCCGGATGCAAAATGAGGCAGATCCAGAACTAATTCCGCGGGGAGTGCATCTGACGCTGAATCAGGTCTGCTGCAACATTCATCCAAAAACCGGTTTGATTTTCTTAATATTTGGTTTGATTGTCTTTATCCGCTTCGTTCCGGCTAGGGGTATCTTTGTCACCAGGTTGCGTTTCCCGGCAATCTGGTGACATTCGCCATTCACATTGAAAAATTAAATTTATTTAATAAATAATTATATTACAGACGATATCAGATGGTTTGCTTTTACGTATGCTAAAATATGACAAACCCATCTTTTGTAACCTCTAATAGTTTATCATATGGCGAACTATTCAATTTCTGTGAATGGAAAACAACACACGGTAGAGGCGCTGGAAGACATGCCGCTACTGTGGGTACTGCGGGACCTGATCGGATTAAAAGGCACCAAATTCGGCTGCGGTGTTGCCCAGTGCGGGGCGTGTACCGTTCACCTGAATGACACGGCCGTCCGCTCGTGCAGTGTGCCTGTCTCAGCCGTGGGTGAGAATAAGATCACCACCATTGAAGGCCTCTCCGAACACGGCGACCACCCTTTGCAGCTCGCCTGGCAAAAGTACCTTGTGCCGCAATGCGGCTATTGCCAAACAGGGCAAATCATGAATGCAGCCGCGCTGCTAAAATCTAATCCCAAACCCTCCGAAGACGAAATCGAGCAGACGATGGCAGGGAATCTGTGTCGCTGCGGCACCTACAACCGTATCAAGGCTGCGATACTGACCGCTTCTTCCGGTTCAAAGTCTTAACTTCTTAATAAGCAATCCTATGAAATATTTGGCTTTCCCAAAAAAGAAACAGCAGCGGGTAGCTTCGGAAGTTTTCAAGGCCACCAGAAGGGATTTTTTAAAGGCGGGCAGCGCGCTTGCCGGAGGCTTTGTGCTGGGCGTCAGCCTTTTTAGCTGTGATAGTAAAGGCAACAAGAAAGGCTCATTCGCCCCGAACGTATATCTGAAAATATCTGACTCCGGCCAGGTCATCATTATCGCCCACCGGTCTGAAATGGGTCAGGGTATCCGCACATCACTCCCCCTTGTGGTGGCCGACGAGCTGGGTGCCGACTGGGGCAAAGTGCAAATCGTGCAAGCCGAGGGGGATGAGAAAAAGTACGGCAACCAGAACACGGACGGTTCATTCTCTATCCGGATGTTTTATAAACCTATGCGCGAGGCTGGTGCTGTCGCCAAACAGTTGCTCATACAGGTAGCTGCGAAGCGATGGGACGTGCCTGTATCCGAATGCGAGACGGAAAGCAGCCAGGTCATTCACAAAGCATCCGGCCGGAAGATTGGCTTCGGAGAATTGGCAGGAGAAGCCGCCGAACTGCCCGTTCCCGCCGCAAAAGACATTAAGCTCAAAAGCCGCGAGCAGTTCAGTATAATTGGCAGAGCCACTTCCATCATCGACTTACCTGCAATCACCAGCGGCCAGGCAGTTTTCGGCATCGATGCAGCAGTTGAGGGTATGAAGGTAGCCGTCATTAAGCGCTGTCCGGTCGTGGGAGGATCAGTCAAGTCTTTTACCGATGAAAAAACACGGGCTGTTCCCGGCGTACTCCAAGTGGTTTCCATCAAAGGCGCAGGCCTGCCTGCGACGCTGAACAAACCGTTGGCCGGGGTGGCGGTAATCGCTGAGAATACATGGGCTGCGATTAAAGGACGCGATCTGCTGGAAGTAAATTGGGATCTGGGCCCGAATGCGTCTTACGATTCCAATCAGCAAATTAAGGAACTGGTCGAAAAGGTGTCGGGCGGAGAGGGCACGCCGCGTCGTAGCCGCGGGGATTTCAAATCCGCCAGTGCCAACGCAAAGAAAATTATAGAGCGGACTTACATCGCCCCGCACCTGGCCCATGCAACGATGGAACCACCCTGCGCATTGGCGGTGGTCAAGGACGGCTTTTGTGAAATCTGGGCCTGTACCCAGAATCCGCAGGGCGCCCGTGATGTGGTGGCCGAGGTGCTGGGGTTTGCTGTGGAGAAGGTCAAAGTCAATGTGACCTTGCTTGGCGGAGGCTTCGGCCGTAAATCCAAACCCGACTTTATTGTGGAAGCTGCGATGCTGGCCAAACAGACCGGCCTGCCTATTAAGGTGCAGTGGACCAGAGAAGACGATATCCATCACGACTACTTCCATGCACTGAGCGTTCAGCATGTGATAGCCACTATTGACAAGGACAACAAACTTTCGGGCTGGAACCACCACATTGCATATCCATCTATTTCGGCCACTTCCGACATCTCCGTTATGCAACCCGACGATGGTGAAATGATGCTCGGCGCGGTTGACTTTCCCTACGATGTGCCGGCGATCCGGATTGAAACCCATGATGCCAAAACGCAGCTGCGTGTAGGCTGGCTAAGATCGGTCAGGAATATTCCACAGGTTTTCGCGATCGCTACCATGCTCGACGAGATTGCCGAAGCCAGGGGTATGGACCCCGTCTCGCACGCACTCGATTTGCTTGGTGCGGACCGGAACATCACCTTCAACGAAGAAATTGTAAAAGGCACTTACCCCAATTACGGCGAAGACATTGCCAACTATCCGTGGGAGACGCGGCGAATGAAAGCGGTCATCGAGCGCGTCGCCAAAGAATCAGAATGGGGTAAAAAGCTCCCCAAAGGCTATGGACTTGGCTTTGCCGCGCATAAAAGCTTTCTGACTTATGTCGCATGCGTTGTACAAGTGACGGTAGACGCATCGGGCAAGATTTCCATTCCCCACGTTCACTACGCGGTTGATTGCGGGACGGCAGTGAACATCGACCGGGTCAAATCCCAGTTTGAAGGTGGGGCACAGTTTGCTGCAAGCTTTGCACTAAAAAGCGCGATCACATTCAAGAGCGGCCGCGTAGAGCAGAACAACTTTGATGGTTACGAAATCATCCGCATGCCCGAGTCGCCCAAGGAGATTCATGTACACATTATCGACAGCGAAGACAAGCCGACAGGTGTCGGTGAACCACCCGTTCCGCCCTTCGCTCCGGCACTCTGTAACGCTGTTTACGCAGCGACCGGGAAACGGGTGTATCAGCTTCCGATTAAGTTAAACGGATGATGTGGTTTCTCAGCGTCCATTGAGAGGCACCAGTGCTCCCACTGGTGCCTCTACAAGTAGTAAAAACCGCAACTGCGTTAGTACATATATTCCCAATGAAAAGTAAGTTGTTGCAGCACGTCGCCATTGTGGGCTCCCGAAACCCGCACCAGCTTTGCGTTCAGCGTGTCCGGTAAATCCGCGGTAAAGAAATGGCTATCGTCTTTATAGCCAGCGTACCAGGTATCAAGCCTTCCCGTACCTTTTACATTGCCTTTATTGGTTGAAAAATATAGCCCCGAAATTTTATTCCATGCGAATCCATAGACAGAGCTGATATACTCGCCTGCACCTAATTCCAAGGTTGTTTCGGCATTTCCTCTACCACCCTTCAATCCATCGGAGGCACGGTCATAGAAGACCTCTATTCCACAAATTTTACCGTCGTTTGAGAAGAATTTAACTGACGTGATCGATTTGTTTTCAATACCCTCAAATGATGTATTGGCATCCATCCCACCAAACTTGCCGACAGATTTCGATATTTTAACTTCCTGATAGCGCGGTACAGAAGAATCAAAATATTTCCAGAACCTGGCTGCCGAAAGGAACTCATCAAGCTCGGCACTATACTGGACTTCGATCTGTTTCCTGCGTTGCTTCAAGGCGAAGTCCGCGCGTTCTTTATGGTCGGTGAAAACATAGGGGTGCTCTTTGGACCAATAGCGGTCCCAGTACAGCTGCCACCCATCGTAATAATCATCGGCCCTTGACCAATCACGCGCATTGGGTTGGGCAGTGTCGCCGGTCCTGATAATTTCACCGGTTTCATCTGAGAAGAACTGTTCGGCTGTCTGGCCTTCTGAATCATTGAGCAACGGGCACTCCCTGCTTTCAAAGTCCGCTATTTCCCTTTGAATAGTATCATTGTCTTCCCACCGCATTTTACCCGTCGAATCATTGTCGTTCCCTACCCTAAATAGAGATACCTCCGGAATCTTCTCCATCCGGAGTGCCATAATACGGGTCCTGTTTTCCGCGACTTTCGTGGAATAATAGCTGATTTTTTCTAGCAACTTTTTGAGGTTTTCCTCTTTCTCGTCCTCGGTCGGCTTCCGGTGGTAAAGCGTTTCGAACTCTGTTGCTATCGTATGACACAGCGTAATTACGATTGTTCCAAATCCGACCAGATAAGGCAATACTTCGTGCGATTGGTTAACATAACGCGGCTCCATTTCGATTAAACGGTCAAGGACGCCCATCAACCTGATGCCCTTGTCAGTACTTTTTGATTCGTGAATCTGTTTGATGGAATTGATTTTCCCAACCAGTTCTTCACCCATGGATTTGAGCTTGTCGGCCATGATAAATTCAACAATCCGGCTGTCAACATAGCTCTTCATCTGTTCCCAAATGGCGGCCAGTTTATTTTCTTCTTTCCAGAAATAACCTACAATGAACTTTAATCCCGCGCCTACCTCGGGGACAAGCCCTATCACGCCCAGCACGCCGGTCCGCAAAAGCTCATTGGATTCCTTAAATGAGACGGGACTTGCACCAACGGGCTGGTTCGCCACCAGAACAGGCTTGAATAGCTGGTTATCCGATCCCATCAGCCGGTGCTGCACCAAAACACCGTTTTCTGTTTTATCTGCACCGTAAACATCCATGTATTTCCGGCTGTGCCTGGCCATGATACGGTAATAGCCGTCCCCGGCCGGGACAAGCTCGAACATTTGATTCTGGCCTCTGGGAAACCATGCCCATGCTACGACATCGGCACCATCTGCCTGAGATTCGGAAGCTACGTCCATGTAGAGATCATAGGCAGGCAGCTTGATCCAGCAAAAGCCGGGCGACCTGTCGAACCTGAATTTTTGTTTTGGCGATTCAGGATTAAATTTTTTCAGCCGCAACCGCGTGCCACGGTCGCCGTTGTCAACGCCAAGCGCCATTACTTCCTTTTCTTTTTCACTGTGCTTAGGAATAAGATAGTACTGCTGATCTGGTCTGGGTTTGAAAGCCATTGGAGAAAATTTAGAGTGAAGGTTAGATGTAGTTTAATTCTTTAATCAAACTACTTGTACATTCACAAGGTATCGTTTTTGGCTATTAACACTTAAGGTAACTTATTGAGCGGCGTATACTGGAAGCTTGCTGACTTGGCGAAGGGGCCTATTGTTTGGCCATTTTGGCTTGTTGAATTGATTGATGCAAAGTTGGCAAGTACAGGGCCGACTCATAAAGAACATGCCCTGTGCGGGAATGATGTTTTTTAATGTCAAGGTGCCATAGTCTCTAATAAGGTATCTGACACTATGCGGGATGGCATTTCAACCTGGTGTAATTCGGAGAATGTAACCTATTCTAACAATCTCATCTGGGATGTTCGCGACGACTGTTACGGGATCAACAGCGAAGTTACAGGGCATAGCGGCACCGTTGCCAAGCAAATCTCTATCACCGGCGGACAATTGTCGCATGCGAACGACTCCCATTACGGAGCCGGCGTTCGGGTTGCCGGTGCGTGGGACGTGAAAGTGAGGGACGTTGTGATTTCAAACACCCAGGGCCATGGGATATTGGTAGAGGGCGCATTTGTTACCGGCAACGCCTCCAAACGGGTGCAATCGATCAGATCAGCGCGGTGTCCGTCTTCGCCAAAGATTTCCCGGGAAGGTTTATACATTTCAATTGATCACTCCAAATCGTCAATAAGCCTCTGGTACTTTTCCACCTGGCTTTCGAATCTTCGGATTCCGGTTTCGTAGATGATTTTGAGGGATTCCAGATCGTCAATGTCCTTGTCGTACGACTCGTCTGCCTCTAAATTCTTATTTAGCTTGGCCAGCAGGTCGAGCAACTTTTTATGCGACCCCTTATTCTCTTCCGCACGGTACTGGTACCAATCCAGCAGCATTTGATAGTTCTTTTTTTGCTCGGCTTTTCGTGTCATCAGATAGCAAAATGTTTTTAACAAGTGCTTGGGGCGTGACAATAACCATACCAGATCGACAATACGATGAACGATAACACGGTTTATACCCGAATAATAATAAATCGCAATAATAACATGACCCACAAAGTATATCTACAAAAATGCCAGGCTTTCAAGTAGAAAGTTTTGAAATCCTCGACATAAACTCTCCAACATGACAAAGTTTCTTCCACTGTTTATGCTTATCCTTACAAGCTGCTCAATGAACCAGTTCGAAGGAGCATCACAGCCTTGCCGTTCTCATTCGGGAACTATTAAAAGACCCTTCTGTGAAATGGAATGATAACAATGCCAAACAGAAAATCGAGACTGCCTTTGCGCGCATCGAAGTTTTAGAAAGCACACACATCACTACTCTTCGAACCCTACGCGATAAGTTCACATCGTGTCTCTCACTCATGAAGCAGGTTGGCTAATACTCGACGAGTTGACGCAAATCTTCAACATCGTCAATATACAAGTCTGGCAAACAGAGACGCGCTTCGACATACTGTCAAATCGAGAGCCTATTGAACTAGCACATCTGGACAGATACGGTAAAATGTACCAGCGACTTCAACCGGAACGGCTTCGACCGGCCGATGATTTGACAACAGATCTAATTGATTTGATGCGGGGAATAGATCGAGAGAAGCTTAATCAACGTCCAGGGTAAGGTTGTGCGGGGGCATTCCGCCACTGCGACGACAAAACGTAAAAAGGACTGCCAAACGACAGTCCCAAATTCTAAGCACTCTCAGCCATTCGCTCGAAGCCTTCCCAAAGCACTTTCAGATCGAACAGCGCTGACTTTTCGACCTGATCCAGCGGAACGTCCGAGTGATACAATGCCAGATCGTGAATCATTTTTAAAGAGCTCGACAACTCCTGACAACCTTGGCATTCAACCAAGTACAGGAATTCTGCCTGTGAAGTTGTCAGCGGCGAGCCGACATTTGATGCGTGACGTGCATCATTCGTTGTGCTGGCTGAATGTGCATTCATGACAACACCTTGACCATTTGGAGTTTGCATTTTAAATGGATTTGGATGAATGAATTAGGAGAGGTCACCGCAAACTCCAACGAAGGAACACTTCGTCCAGGTCTCGGGACTTGCACCCGTATGCCTCTCCAAGGCCATTTTCGGCCTGGATTTGTTCAAAATTCTCATAAGTGTTCCTTTAAGTTTGCGGAGCAAAGATATGTGATTCTCCCGACAACATTGAACTTGGATTAATAAAGCCGGAGTGGCTTCCAAGATACCTGCTGACCTTCCTACATCATAAAGGTCTTCCGAAACGGGTCTGCACCATGCGCCCACTCAGTATACCATCCGATACAATAGACTCTTGTCTATGTTGTATACAATCTTACATGATTCATATCTTAGCATCAAAATCAGTCGACAACCCCAGTATCAGTTACTTCACCCCATGAATAGGGACGAGTTATTTAACAAGCTACTTACTGAAATTGACCACTTCACCTGGTCAGGAAAACCGGAACCAGATTGGATCGAACTATCGGATAACCTGGAAGGGAACATCAATCTTTCAGAAATTCTAATGGAGGCATTTCGCAAAGCGCCAAAAAATGAAGATATAAAATATGACTTCGAGAGGTTCGACTTTAAAATAAAAATAACTGGAAACTTCGAAGTTCTAAGAATTGACAGTCGATTCCCAAAGGATGTAATTATAGATGATTGTATTGGTAAAGACATTGAAGTATCGAGATATCTCACCGAAAAATTTGTTGATGATGAGCTTGTTTCGATCAGAGTTTACGATTCTGAAATTAAGAATATAATGGTCATTGGAAACATCCGAAGGTTCATCAGTCGAGGCATACAAGGTTGTAACAAGTTCGAAATAAATCAACTTAACAATACCACCATACTGCAAAATAGATATTCGATAAGAGGGTCATTTAGTCAAATCCATTTGCTTGGAGTTAGCTCTGAATACATAGTAATTGAAGCGGAACAACCCAATGACAGTGTTGCTAAAATTAAGGTTAAGGCACCCCAAATATCGAGGCTCGATATAACTTCAACCGCCGAATGTGAGCTTAGCATCTATGATGAAGGAAAAGTAGAAAATCTAAATGTTGTTTCGCATGCGGAGCTAAGATCACTGAGTGTTAGCTCGGCGTCGATAAAAGAGTCTCAAATTCGTTTAATGACCGACACATGTGGCCCAGTAACCTTCGACGAAGTCAGGTCAATAGAGTTTTTCAAAATCTGGTGCCCGACATCCATTCCCGATTGTAATGTGGAATCGATTACCCTGACACATTGCTCACTACAGAAAAATTTCACGGGCAAAGTCGCGAACTTTGATGTAAACCGTAACATCTCGTTTGAGCACTTCATTAACTACGGGGATTTTAGTTTTGAATACGTCAATGTGCGAGGACGAATGATCTGTAAAAACTCCGTATTAGGAAGGTTTGCTCTATTTAATTCCTCTATTGGAAATACTATGGAAATAGATGGATCCAATATTGAAGAAATGAAGTTCTTGGGCACCCAAATGCCGACCAACGTAGTAGTTTACGGGCTATTACCTGGAAACACTGCAAAGACAAAACAAATGGAAGGATACAGGCAACTAAAACTAATATCAGAGAGGAACAGCAATAAAGAGCAAGCAAATTTTTACAGATCCAAAGAACTTAATGCACATTTAGCAAGCTTAAAACTTCGAACAAATCTTGCGGACATTTTGGTACTAAATGCAAACAAAATTTCAAATAAACATGGGATGAACTGGCTTCGAACAGCTTTTCTAATACTTTTCGCAGTTGGTCCCATATTGTTTTCTGCTTTTATTTTCAATGTGGGGTACCGATTCGATTGTTCACCGGAAGGGTTTATAAACTTTAAACTAATATGGAAAAACTACCTCGATTTCCTAATTCCGGGGTACCTATATCCCTCGAAGGACAAATTCCTCTTTCTTAAAGAAATTAATTCTGGTCAAGATGGCACATTCTCATCGCTCTCCACTAAGTCGAAATTGATTGTGTTCTTAAATGATATTGTCGCAATGCCATACCTCATAGTTCAATTGATTACTGCGTTTAGGAAACATGGAAACAAGTAGGACATGATAGCCGCGTCTCAGTCGTGCGCGCAGTAATTTTTTTCCGCACTCCCGATAGAAGAAAGAAACCGCACCAGATTGCTCTAAATGCGGTTTTTGTTAATTTCAATTATAGGTTCTTATCGGTACTTATAGGCTATTACTTCCCGATACAAAACTTCGAAAATATATTATCCAGCAGCTCATCCGTAACAATAGTCCCCGTTATCTCCCCCAAATGATGCAGCGCCAACCGGATATCCTGGGCCAGGAAGTCCCCGGTAACGCCCAAGGACAGCCCATTCAAAACATCCGTCAATGAATCAGAAGTTTTCATCAAATGCTCATAGTGCCGCAAATTCGTGACCACAGTATCCCCGGCCGCCTGCCCGTGCACGAGCGAAACGAGCTTCGAGGTCAATGCAGGTAAGTTCTGCTGCGTATGCGCGGAAATGGGGATGATTTCCAACGAATCAACAGCCAGTTCCGAAGCCAGTGAAGGATTAATATCCGTCTTGTTCAAAACAAACAACACTTCCTTATTAGCAGGCAGCAATGCAGCCAATGCACGGTTCTCTGCCAGCGTCTCCGCGCTGTCGAAGAGAAAAATCACAATATCAGCCTTATCCATCGCGGCTTTCGAGCGCTCGATACCGATGGATTCGACCACATCGGTCGTTTCTCGGATGCCGGCGGTGTCGATAAAGCGGAATTTGAGGCCGTCGAGCACGATGGTATCTTCAATCACATCGCGTGTGGTGCCCGCGATGCTGGTAACGATGGCTTTCTCTTCATTTAGTAATGCATTCAGCAATGTGGATTTGCCCACGTTGGGCGAGCCGATGATAGCTACCGGCACGCCTTCCTTAATGGCATTACCGAAGTCGAACGAGCTGATGAGTGGCTCGATGGTCGAAAGCAATGCGTCGATGAGGCGGCGGAGATCGTCGCGTTGGGCGAATTCCACGTCTTCTTCGCCAAAATCGAGTTCGAGCTCGATCATCGAGGCGAAATGAATGAGCTCGGAGCGCAACAAGGCGAGCTTTTTGGAGAAACCTCCGCGGAGCTGATTCAATGCAGTTTTATGGCTGGCCTGCGAGTCGGCTGCGATGAGGTCGGCGACGGCTTCGGCTTGCACCAGGTCGAACTGGCCGTTCATGAAGGCGCGCTGGGTGAATTCGCCGGGTTTGGCGATGCGGGCTCCTTTGGTGATAAGCAGCTTTAATAGCTGGCGGATAATATAGTCGGAGCCGTGGCAGGAAATTTCGACCGAATCCTCTTTGGTAAACGAACGCGGCGTTTTGAAAACGGACACGAGCACTTCGTCGATGATTTCATCTCCGGTGTTAATGGTACCGAAATGCACGGTGTGCGATTCGGCGTTTTCGAGGTTTTTACCTTTGAAAACGCTGTTGACCATGCTGATCGCGCCAAGGCCCGACACGCGTATAACACCGATCGCACCTACGCCTGAGGGCGTTGCGAGCGCGCAAATCACTTCCTGCTGATGGATTACTTCTGTATTCATAATTGCAAATATGCTACTTTTAAAGAGAACCATTAACCGCCGCGGGAAGTTTGAATTTTGTACCTTTACGGGATTTTTCCCGTGCTCCGGCGTGTTACACTTTTTTCAACATTAAGATTATCAAGATTTTGCTTACCGAAACTTTGCCCATCGTTACCTCTGAACTTCCGGTGATGGAAGCCTTTTACACCTTGCAGGGTGAAGGCCAGCACAGCGGTCGTGCCGCGTATTTCATCCGCCTCGGCGGCTGCGATGTGGGTTGCCACTGGTGTGACGTAAAGGAGTCATGGGATGCGAGTATCCATCCCAAATTCGGCATCGATTCGATCGTGGACGGCGCATTGCAGTTTCCCGGTCGGTTGGCAGTAATTACCGGAGGGGAGCCATTGATGTACAATCTCGACGAGCTCACGGCCGCATTGCAGGCCGCGGGTTTTAAGACCAATATCGAAACCTCCGGTGTGTACCCGTTTACAGGGCATTGGGACTGGGTTTGTTTCTCTCCCAAAAAATTCAAAACACCTCATCCCGACATTTACAAGAATGCCAACGAGCTGAAAGCGATCATTTACAATAAAAGTGATTTTGAATTTGCGGAAGAACATGCCGCACAAGTTTCGCCCGATTGCACATTGCTGCTCCAACCTGAATGGAGTAAGCAGGACGTGATGCTGCCTTTGATAATTGACTATATCAAAGACAATCCCAAATGGAAAATGTCGTTACAAACTCACAAGTTTATGAACATTCCATAATGCACCGGGTTCTTCTTTTCTGTTTCGCGCTCGCCACTATCACCCTACAAAACGCTTCCGCTCAGGACGTTACACTATCCAGAAAAGCGAGAGAAGTATACGACAAGGCACAAAAAGCATGGCAAGAAAGGAAGCTCCCCGAGGCCACAGAGTTGTTTGAAAAAGTGCTCGAAATTGAGCCAAACAGCTACGATACGCATTTGCGCCTTGCACAGGTGTATGAGCTGCAACGGAAGCCAGAGCTCGTCCGCAAGCATTACTACAAGGCTGTCAATCTCAAACCGGATGCGCCGCAATCCGCAGCGGCTTTTCAATGGATAGGCCGTGATCATTTCAATGTGCAACGGTACGACTCGGCGCAGTTTTATTTCGAAAAGGCATTCGCATTGTTCCCTGCCCGGTCAAGCCTGGGAAGGTTGGCCGAAAAATCGATCGCATCTGCCCGTTTCGCGCAGCAGGCCGTCAAGAATCCGCTTTCCATTGAGAAGAAATCAATGGGTGATACGGTGAATTTCCTGGGAACTCAGTATTTCCCGGTGCTGACCGCCGATGATGAGACGTTGATTTTCACTGGTCTGACGGCAAACCGGGACGAAAACATCTATTCCACGCGCCGCATCAAGGGTGACCGCTGGGACGTGCCCGAGGAAATCTCCAAGACCATCAACACGACCAACAACGAAGGCACCTGTACGGTTTCGGCCGACGGTCGTACGCTTGTTTTCACGGCCTGCAACCGCCCGGACGGGCTGGGCAGCTGCGATTTGTACATTTCCCATAAAGTGGGAAAGGAATGGAGCCAACCGGTAAACCTGGGACACGAGGTCAACTCCCGTGAATGGGAATCGCAGCCCTCGCTTTCGGCGGATGGGCATACCCTCTATTTCGCATCCGACCGCAAAGGCGGCGTCGGCAAGCGCGACATCTGGATGACGCACCTGGACGACAAGAAACAGTGGACCGCTCCCAGAAACCTGGGCCCGGCCATCAACACGCCCGACGACGAGAATGCGCCTTTCATTCATGCGAATGGCCGCACGCTGTTCTATTCCTCCAACGGCCTGCCGGGAATGGGTGGATTTGATATTTTCATTACTCAAAAAACAGACACGGTATGGGCAGCGCCGGCCAACATTGGCTACCCTATCAACACGATCTCCGACCAGGTGGGGTTATTTATAGCCTCCAACGGTGAGAATGCCTATTATACCGATGATAATACGGAAAAAGGCGGAGGCCGCTCGCTGTTATACACCTTCAAGGTCCCCGAGTCGCTGCAAAAGATCATCACGCCGACGCGCTATGCGAAGGGCAAGGTGTTTGATAAAAAAACAGGAACGGTACTGGCTTCCGACATCGACCTTTTTGACCTGAAAACCCAGACCAAAGTAGGCTCTTTTACTTCCGATAGCCAGAACGGCTCCTTTCTGGCGGTTTTAAATAGTGGTGGTGAGTATGCATTCTACGTCTCGAAATCCGGGTATCTGTTCAAAAGCCTTTCATTTTCGGTCAATAACGATCAGTCGTTTGTAGACCTGGAAATTCCGCTGGAGGCGATCGAGAAAGACCGGGCGGAGGTTTTGAACAATATCTTCTTTAAAACAGGAGAATATATTCTCGACGATAAATCGAAAGTAGAGCTCGACAAGCTGACCGACTTTCTGAACAAGAATAAAGCCATTAAAATTGAAATATCCGGGCACACCGACGACGTAGGTTCTGACACCGAGAATATGGCACTCTCGCAACGCCGGGCGCAATCGGTACAATATTATCTGCAACAGTCGGGAATTGCGGCCGACCGGATTTTGGCCAAAGGTTATGGCGAAACAAAACCCATGGCGCCCAATGATTCCGATGAAAACAGGCAAAAAAACCGAAGAATCGAGTGGCGTATCCTTTAAATGCATTTGCATAACGGGCTGAAATTTTGCACTTTTGTCAGTCTGCCTGTGTTGTACTGATAGGTACAATAAGGTAAAATCCAAGTTCGCACACACGTATTTGCCTTGTCTGGCGCCGCTGGAATTTCCAGTCAAAACGTAGAACATTCGTCATTAACAGTAGTTTTATATTAACATGTCATCCGAGAAAGTCTCTTGCTTAATTATCGGCTCCGGCCCTGCCGGTTACACTGCCGCCATATATGCGTCCCGCGCGGGATTGAATCCTGTACTTTACCAAGGTGCCCAGCCGGGTGGCCAGCTGACGATCACCACAGAAGTTGACAACTACCCGGGCTATCCCGATGGCATTACCGGTCCTGAAATGATGATCAATTTCGAAAAACAGGCCAAACGTTTCGGCACTGACGTCCGTTACGGCCTTGCTACCTCGGTTGATTTCACAGGTTACCCGCATAAAGTGATCATCGACAACAAACATGAGATCATCGCCGATGCAGTTATTATTTCAACAGGTGCTTCTGCCAAATGGCTCGGCCTGGAAGGTGAAGAACGTTTGAACGGACGCGGCGTCTCTGCCTGCGCGGTTTGTGATGGTTTCTTCTTTCGTAACCAGGACGTAGTGGTAGTAGGTGCCGGCGACACAGCCGCCGAAGAAGCGAGTTATCTGGCAAAACTTTGCCGCAAAGTGTACCTGCTTGTTCGCCGCGACGAAATGCGCGCGTCGAAGATCATGCAGAAGCGTTTGGAAACACTCCCTAACATCGAAATTCTCTGGAACACCGAAACAGTCAAACTAAACGGCGAAGAAGGGCTTGAATCGGTGTTGGTTAAAAATAATAAAACGGGCGAGGAGCAACTTTTGGAAGCAACCGGTTTCTTTGTTGCGATTGGCCACAAACCCAACACGGATATTTTCAAAGGTTATGTCAATATGGACGAAACCGGATATATCCAGACCATCAAAGGAAGCTCCTGCACCAATATCAAAGGCGTATTCGCCTGCGGTGATGCCCAGGATAATGTTTACCGCCAGGCGATCACCGCTGCGGGAACAGGCTGTATGGCTGCGCTGGATGCTGAGCGATTCCTGGTAGAGCGGGAAGTGGACGTTATTATCGAAGAAGAAACAGCTTAAAATCAATCGCACAACCCCTAAAAGGATCAGGCTACGCTGAATAATAAGCACCAGCGTAGTCTGATTTGGTATTATACTTATGAAAGTAAAGCTTATTGTCTGTTTGCTAATGGCCGTGTGTCTGATCTCCTGGAACACGCAAGCGCAAGAGCGAGGAAAATTCCGAAGAAATCCCAAGATCAACCAGTCGGGCAATAATGCCAACGATGGCCCGACCACCAAAGCAACACCTCAGCCTGAGGACGAATACGAGGTAGAAACTTCCAACCTGAAATTCCAAAGCCAGTTCGAGCCGGTCAAGCCGCTGAACCCCGTCGTGAATGAAGATACCACCACCATTGACGAAGGGGAAACCGAAGTAGTGATCGCCGAAGATTCTGTGCTTGTTGCGGATGAATGGGTAAAGGCTGCCGAGTATTACGTGATCTGGGATGCCCGCACAATCAACCCCTACGGCCTCAAAGCAGAAGATTTCGATGAGCCGGTAGATCTTAAATTGTACGACCAGGCGGCCAACCGCATGTGGTCGGCGCCGATGGACCGTACGCCCGTAACTTCCCATTTTGCCTACCGCTGGGGCCGCTGGCACAACGGTACCGACCTCGACCTGGAAACAGGTGATTCGGTAAAAAGTACTTACGACGGAATGGTCCGTATCGTAGCCTGGGATGGCAGCGGATATGGCCGTTTTGTGGTCGTAAGGCATTATAATGGATTGGAAACGCTGTATGGTCACCTCTCCAAACAAATGGTAGAATCGGGCCAGCTGGTAAAAGCCGGCGAAGTGATCGGTTTGGGAGGAAACACAGGCCGCAGCTCCGGTTCGCATTTGCATTACGAGAACCGCTACGAAGGTAACCCGTTCGATCCCGAGCATATATTCGATTGGCCAAGTGCTGCCATCAAGTCGGACCACTTCCTGCTCACCAGTGCAGCCTGGAGCCATATTCGCGGCAAATCGACCAAAAGTGAATTTGAAGCCGGCGATGCGCCCAAGGCCTATTCCCGCTCTATTTTGCACAAAGTACGCTCGGGTGACACCCTGGGCTCTATCGCTTCACGTTATGGCGTGAGCATTTCATCCATTGCCCGCAAAAACCGTATGTCGACCCGTACTACATTGCGGATCGGACAGAAACTGCGCATTAAATAATCCGAATCTATCATGAAACTAGATATTCTTGCCATCACAGCCCACCCCGACGACGTGGAGCTGTGCTGCGCCGGTACGTTGCTCGCGCAAATCGCGCTGGGTAAAAAAGTTGGTATTGTTGACCTGACAAGAGGCGAGCTGGGTACCCGCGGCACGCCCGAGGGCCGTATTCAGGAAGGTCTCGATGCCGCCCGCATTCTCGGCGTGGAAGTTCGTGAAAACGTAGGTTTGGCCGATGGTTTCTTCAAAAATAACGAAGCGCACCAGAAAGCAATCATCCCATTCATCCGCAAATACCGACCTGAAATCGTCATCACTAATGCCATAGATGATCGCCATCCCGACCACGGGCGTGGTGGTGCACTTGTGGCCGAAGCCAGCTTCTATTCAGGCTTGCGTATGGTCAAAACGTACGACGAGCAGGGCAATGAGCAGGAGGCATGGCGCCCGAAACATGTCTTCCACTCCATTCAGGACCGGTATATCACCCCCGATTTCATCGTCGACATCACTGATTTTCACGATAAAAAGATCGAGGCCGTCAAGGCGTTCAAAAGCCAGTTCCACGTGCCCGAATACAAAGGAGAAGGTGAGCCCCAGAGCTACATTTCGTCTCCCGAGTTTCTGGAATTCATCATCGCACGTGCGCAGGAAATGGGTCACGCGATCGGCGTGAAATACGGCGAAGGCTTCACAACCGCCCGCAAGCTGGGCGTACGCGACCTGTCGGTGTTCATCTGACCCACGTTGTGATACTTTTGTTATAAAATTCGGGGAATTTGTTTGACCTGTGCAAGCGTTTTAATCGTATATCTTGAAAAAACAGATCATAAGCGCATGAAAAACTTCATTATGGCCGCGATCGCCGGAGTTCTTGTCCTCACGCTGCAGAATTGCTACGGGCAATCCTCTGCCGACCACGGCAAGCCGGCAGCAAAAGCACCCGAATATTCGCATACCGAGACGGCACCCGTCAAAAAAAGCAATGACGACTGGCAAAAGGTCCTTTCGCCGGAAGTGTACCGCGTAGCACGCCTGAAAGGCACAGAGCGGCCGTTCACGAGTGAGTACGAGCATTCAAAGGAGATCGGCACATTCTACTGCGCCGTTTGCGGCAATCCCCTTTTCAAAAGCGACGCTAAATACGAAAGCGGATGCGGATGGCCGAGCTTCTTTGAGCCGATCAGCAAGAAATCCATTGTCGAGGCTGCCGACAACAGTCTCGGAATGCACCGCATCGAAGTCATGTGCGGCCGCTGCAAGTCGCACCTGGGACACGTTTTCGACGACGGCCCACCTCCTACCGGCCTGCGGTATTGCATCAACGGCGTAGTACTGGATTTTGAAAAAGCCAAAACAGCCGAGAAGAAATTCAATAGCAAAAAGAAAGCGGAAAGCGGCAGTTGATAATCTCCACTTCACCTATATCCTGAACTGAACTTTTAATCTCATTCAAAAAGGTAGGAGTCCTGGGTGATGATCCCAGCGGGATCACTTAAAGCGCCTCAAAAGGCGCTTTTTTATTCAAAGAACTCGTTTTTGCGAGTTTTTAAACAGATAAGCATATTATTCCGGTCCAATTCCGGTCAAAATGTCTGGTAACCTTTTCGGTAACCTTCCTTACGTACAAAGTTTGGTTGCCTACCAAGCCACAGGCGTCCGTACAAAGGTGAAACAACAAACGAGAAGCATATCTCGTACCTTTCCCAATTAAATATGTCTTTTGGGTTGAAACGGTGGGTCAAGGTAATTTGACTGAACATGGCGAAAGGCTTAAGTTTTCGAGATGAAGCATTGAGAAGACGTCTGCTATTTCATAAATCAAGTTTACCGGCTTGACATAGCCAAAAATCCCTATACAGGCGCAGTAAGACGCGAACAATTCGATGAGTGGGCTCCGCGTCTGCCTTGAAATATTGGTCGTATTCAGACGGGAATCAATTTTTGGATGCAGAAACATACGCCCCTGTTTCCTGGGCTGTTGAGCCACTCGCCCATTGACGGACGTCTGCTAAGGCTTGGCTTAGGCCTGAGGGGTCGATGCAAAGAATGGTGGAGGCATTGATACGTAGGTAGCTATGTAAATAGTATTTTAATTTCATCGAGACGGAGTACCGCCAGGTAAATATTAGTGCGTCAGGGCGAATTCAGTGATTAAATTAGCACACCTTAAACAGATTTTGATCCCGCATCTTGATCTCTTATAAAGAAATTAATACATTGCATTAATCAAATAATTAAGCACATGGGACAAGCCCTCCTGATTGGTAGTAAATTTAACACGTAAATAATTTGTTATGAAAGTTAAAAATGTTCTATTTTTTCTAGGGGTTTCTCTTTTTGGGGCATGCACAAACGATGGCGTTGATCCAGCGGTTGAAACAATTAGTGTTTACGGAGGGTACGAAGTTGAAAGGGAAAAGGCATTCCCGAATCTATATAATTACTATGTAGCTAGTTCAAAGAACAAAGAGTACTACGAAGTAATTTCCAAAGGCGACTTTATATTAAATTACTATCCGAAGGGGCAACTTTTGACGATATGTGCAGACCAAGGTAGCGGTTGGTTGAGTCAATATAAAGATATTGACGAGTCAGACTTGAAAAAGTTTGTAGATGACGGTGTGACTTTTGATCAAGTGTCTAGATTTGGAACTTTGGATAACGACTTGGATAGTTCTTACAACTCAATCTTAATTGAAACAGACCCTTTTATTGAAGTAAAAACCAATGGAAGTCCTCGATAAAGTATATAACGAAAAAGGCGCTTAAATAAGCGCCTTTTTCGTTATATCTCTGAACTCAGTTGTAAAAGCATTATTGGAGGCGGACCAGATATTGCTGAACTCCGGTCTGTAAGTCAAATAGTTTGTTCCAAACATAATCACTATCGCCGCCATGTGGCGCTAATATTTGCGCCCGAGTATGGACCGTACTAGCATCTGCTTTACCTTTCATATTATTGATGATATCTTCGAAAGATGGCATCGATCTAAATGGTCCAATACCCCAGCTAGTTTCCTCTTTCATCCAAGTTCTTGCGGCCATGTTGTTGAAGAGGTCCATCGCCGACGCATTAGTTCTAATCTGATTGCCATTGTCGTCTTGTTCATGTTTTGAAGTTCCATCCTGCGTAAAATCGACTGCTTGATTCTCACTAGCCGGAGCCCCCTTAAGTATGTATCTGATTGACAGCGCGTTCCAAATAGCATGCTTAAACGCATTATTAGCTTCGTTATCTGCATCTCTTTGATAAACCACCACAGTCCAGTGGTTTGACTCCTGTGCGGCAAAAGTATAATGTTGCCCATATCCTGGATTTGAAAGCAAGTGATTTCGCTCTGGAACTGTTAAAGTTTCAGGAGAAATACCTCCCAGGGATCTTTTGTTGGCATTATTGCTTTCAAAAGTTATCACATCTTCGATAAGGGCTGGCTTTATCAACGTTTGATAATAATCGTAGATTATTTCCTTTTTGCTATTAGCATCCTCGGCAGTTTTGATCTCGGGGAAATCAAGATAAATCCTTTTTAGGTCATGCTCAGAAAAATCTTTCTCGTAGCTAACTTCAGGTATACTCTGAGTGTGTTGCTTCAAAATATCGTACAAACTTTCATAAGTAAGGGTAGTCTCTTCCGAGGATGTTCGTGATGAACTTTTTTTTGAAACAGCGTCGAAATATCGATCAAATTCTTCCTGAGAGTTGCTAAGTAGTTCCTTAGGGAAATTTGATGGAATGATTGCCTTTTCTCCTCTAAATTCAACGACTACCTTTTTAGAGATTTCGTATTCATTTGTTGTGCCAACTTCCGGTTCATTACAAGACGTGATACCGATTGCTAAGCCGGTAAAAAAGAATGCTGTTCTCATTGTTTTTTTCATGTTTTATAGCTTTTGTTCGTTCAAAGTAAAACTATATTATAACGGTTACATATAACACTATTCCATATTGTATTGGTGTTATTTTCGACCAATAGATATAAATATTCGACGAACGGTTATGTATAGGCCTTACGTTGTTCTAGATAGTTAGCCTCATGCCAATTTTGAACTTCGGGGCAAAAAGCAATGCAACTTTGTTATTAAAATTGTCTCTTTCGACTATCCAACTCCGATTGAAAACTAAATGGATGTTGACTGTTCCCTACTGCAAATACATATTCGAATGAAAAATAGTATTTGCGTTTCCGCGGTTACTGTAATCAAAATTCTGATACCAGTGCTTTGTTTAGCTCAATCAAAAAGTACTGCACTGGATAGCATGGGCGCTAATATGGGCAGACAGAATCGGGAAAGAGCAATTCATTAGGCGTTGAAGGCGGCAGAGGCTGATCCTTCTGAGAAATATTGGCGCTATTTGAATGCAGCGACCTTCGCCAGTCACAATCACAATGTCGATTTGGCCATTAAGTATGCAACATTGGTAGTCGACTCTGAAATAGCGACCAATGCTGGTTTCGGGAGCAGTTTTGATTGGCTACGCAAAGATAGCTGGTGGATACAATTGATGGACAGGGTGGCACATTGCCCCAACAAATTTACCGCGAATTGATTATGGATAGCCTTTGTGCCAATGCTCGCAAAGACCCCGAAAAGACCATAACTCGCATTATTAACTATTTTGCCGAAACGATCGATACCCGTTTGGATGGCATTTTTGATGGATGCAGAATCTTCCACATCCAACATGGTGACAAAGACGTTCTCCGAATTGCCGAACCTGAAGATGTTTCCGTAATCAGTACTGTTTTGTTCATTTCCGAGATTTTTAATTGTTGGACATTTAACTACATGACAAATGTCCAAAGAATCAAAAACCTGTAACAAGCCAAATCAGGGCGATGATTAGTCAAAACATGAATGGTGCTTCAAGTTCGTTTACCCGGATAAGCCCTTGCCAATGGTCCGGCGGTCTTGTTCATGTACACTGTGATCGAAGAGATCATGTTAGGAGCAGTACCCCCTATTCTATCCGCCTTTTAAACAAAGTATATTGCGCCTTTTGAACAAAACACAATGACAGGTTTAAAATGAATTTTGCATCATCCAAACATTAATAGATGATGAACACAAATTCAAATACAGAAAAATCAGTACTGGTAACCGGTGGCGCGGGCTTTATCGCCGTACACTGCATCCTGCAATTATTAAATGCCGGATATCGGGTAAGGACCACCCTTCGCGATCTAAACCGGGAACCGGCGGTAAGAGCAATGCTGCGAGAAGGTGGCGTGGAGGCAGGTGAAAGGCTAACCTTCATAAAGGCCGACCTGTCAAGCGATGCACATTGGGATGAAGCGGTAAAGGACTGCACTTACGTGTTGCATGTCGCTTCGCCGACACCGAAGCTGAATTTCAAGCACGAGGATGAAATGATCATTCCTGCCCGGGAGGGTGTACTGCGGGTGTTACGCGCATCCAAGGATGCGGGCGTAAAAAGAATGGTATTGACCTCGGCGATCGGTGCCATCGTTTATGGCCATCCTAAGCAAACTGCACCTTACGATGAAGCCGTCTGGACGGACACTACCCATGCCCCGGCTTACCAAAAGTCCAAAACGTTGGCAGAAAGAGCAGCCTGGGAATTTATGAAAAGTGAAGGTGGAAATCTGGAACTGGCAGTCGTGAACCCGGCAGCGGTAATGGGGCCGGTGTTAGGGCCGGATTACTCGCACTCCATTTACCTGGTCAAAAACCTGCTGACCGGTAAAATGGCGGGGTGCCCTAAGATCAACTCCTGTTTTGTCGACGTGCGCGATGTTGCTGACCTGCACTTGCGCGCTATGCTTGATCCTAAGGCCAATGGAGAACGCTTTATTGCTACCGGCGGCGAAAGCATCTGGCTGGCGGAAGTGGCAAAGATGCTGAAAGCCAATCTGGGCGATAAAGCAGGCAAGGTGAAGGCGATGCAACTACCGAATATTGTCCTGCGTATTGCAGCACTAAAGGATCCGATGGTCAAAAGCATGGTACCTTTATTGGGTATGCAAATGAACCTGACCAGCGCCAAAGCGATTGAGCTACTGGGCTGGTCGCCCCGTTCGCCGAAAGATGCGATATTGGCCGCTGCCGAAAGCCTGATCCGCTTAAATTTGTTGTAAATTGAGTTATGCAGGAAGTCGCCGAAGTTTTTATATCCTGTAAAAAGGAAGCCCATTACAGCCGGGAGCTAATGCTCCGCTGGCCTGCATTGGTACGCGTGATCTCGGGCGAGGTGCGGATTGCAGCAGCCGAACGCAGCTACCGTTTCTTTGCCGGCGATACAATCCTGTTCCCGCGTGACCAACTGGGCAGAATGAGCAAGCTGCCGCTGAAAGGCGAGCCTTGCGTGGCCGTCTCTGTAATCTTCCGCCAGGATAGACTGGAACAATACTATAAGGAGATTAAACCTGCGGCAGAACGCAGCCATGAGCCGCTGATCTTTGCAGATCACCCCCTGCTGCAAAGCTTGTTTAACTCTTTGCAGCCTTACTTCGTTTTGGCAGATGCGCTACCCGCCGATATTGCCGCATTTAAGGTGGAAGAAGCTATCCGCATTTTAAAAGCGATCAATCCTGCGGCGGACGGCTTGTTAGGATATTTTGAAGCGCCCGGGAAGCTTGATCTGGTCACTTTTATGGAACATAACTTCCGGTTTAACCTGCCGTTGGAAAAATTCGGCTATTTAACTGGCAGAAGCCTGACAACCTTCAAAAAAGATTTCAGGAATGCGTTCCATACATCACCGGGCCGTTGGCTTACGCATAAACGCCTTGAACTGGCGCACTATCTAATTGTTGAACAAAGAAGAAAACCTTCGGAAATTTACCTGGATACCGGCTTTGAAGATCTTTCTCACTTTTCATTTGCATTTAAAAAACAATATGGTTATCCGCCAAGCCAATTTTCGGGAATGTATTGATAGTTGGTTCTGCCAAAGTACTCTGCTGCTGATTCAAAGCTTTCGTCGGTCTCCTATATACGCCGGTCTATGTTATGCATGTCTCCATTATCTGTGTAAGGTCAAGGGACTAAGAAACTACTTGGCAAAAAAATTAACCTATTTGACAAGCTATATCCATTAAAACACTTCAACAATAAAATGATTTGATAAGACGAAATAAAATCGGGACACATCGACTCATCGATAAGCCGAAGTGACTCCTAAAAACGACACACGTGAGACAAAGGCCATCATTCCCTCATCGAAGTCGTAGTGCTGGTGCCCGTACTTCTGCCTGCCGTCATAATCCGTTTTGATGGATATACAGTAAAAATTGAGGGTAAAATACTGCAAATCGACCAGTCTGGCGTAATCAGCATGTTCATGTCGGAATACGCTGATTAGCGGATGTTTAGGCTTAGACAATCCGAGCAGCCTGTGCTGCTCGGATATGGAATGGATGAGGTATGGCTTGTTCACTGATTGAAGTTACAGGGTTTTCATACGACCAACGATCTCATGGCCTGGGACCATCGGAAAGATCCCTTCAAACCATTCGTTACGGGTCAGGTGAATATCGGTATGGCAAAACCGCAGTAGAGTATTTCGATCGGCACATCGTGCGCGCCGACCTCGCGTCTTTCAAATTGCCAAGGCGCTAGTGGCCTCTCTGCCGTTTGCGCCGCATATCCTTTTGCTGTTATCATAATATCATTTTATGATGCAAACTTAGGAAAGCGGCTTGCGGCCGCAGTTATCCAAATCCGGGTAAAAGGTATCCGAATTTTTCAATGCTGCTAAGCCTAGGGGTTATGGTTACAATATATCAAGATCGCGGGCCACATAGTAGCTTGGCACTAATGGACGGAAGCCGGTTTGCCTTCGAAGTTTGGAAGTATCCTGAACGCCCTGGAACGGGTCGTTTAGGGGGCCTTCTGTTTCCTCAAAGGTACCTGCTGCTTTTCCGACAGACTCAGCCAGTTCATACAAAGTGATTGGTGCGTCGTCGGCTACGTTGAAGATCTCTCCATCCAACCCTTCGATAGTGAGCAGCAGGACCAGAGCCTGCGCAACATCCAGGTGATGCACCATATGCATGCGTGATCCTGAATGCATGTTCAGCTTTTTAATATATGGGATAATTTCGGCGATGTGCGGGTCTTTATCACCGTAAACAAAGCCAAGGCGCAAGATACGGACGTCAAATTCCCGGGTTTGCTGCATTTCGATCAATTCCCTTTCTGCGGCGATCTTGCTGGACGAGTATGCGCGTGGATCGTTGATATCTACCTGTTCGTCTTCTTTTGCCGGGCGGTGGTAACCCGAACCGTACACATTGGAGGTGCTGGTAAAAACAAATCGTTTGACACCGGCTTCGTATGCAGCCTGCGCCAATGCGATACTTCCCTCGCGGTTGGTTTTCATGATACCTTCATTATCCTTAAAGGTCCGGAAGAGCGCGGCAAGGTGGATCACGGCGTCCATGCCAGCTACCGCCGCTGGCAGGGTCGCTGGCTCAAATAGGTCGCCGGTTATAGGTGCCGCGCCAAGTTCTATCAAACCGCCGGCCTTTGCAATGTCCCTGACCAATATCGATACGTCATAGCCTTTGGCTATCAGGCGTGGCACTAAACGGCTACCTACTTTTCCTGTCGCTCCTGTTACTAAAATTTTCATTGGTAGATGATTTAATAATGATAAGGCAAAATTAGGCCGCAGCCCGGCGGACAGCCAATCAATATCAAACCAATAACTATGATTTTCAAACCTTTCGGAAAATGTTCGGGGTGCTGCCTGTCAGGCGCTTGAAATAGTTATTAAAATAGGCAGGGTACTCAAACCCGAGCGCGTAGGCGATCTCGGCCACGGCCCAATCACTATGCTGCAACAGCGCTTTTGCCTCGGCAATAATCCGTGCGGATATATGCGCCGAAGTGGTTTTGCCCGTCGTTTCCCTCACAGACCGGTTCAGGTAATTGACATGTACATTTAAATGCCTGGCATAGTCCTGCGGACTCCGTAATCGGAGCGGTTCGTCGCTGCGCTCTATCGGGAACTGCTTTTCGAGCTGCTCAATGAATAGGTGTGTAAGCCGGCTTTCCCCATTTCGGAAGGTAGAGCTATGCTGCGCGGGCTGTATTCGCAGGGCCTCGTGGATGATGAGCGCCATGTAGTTTTTGATCAGATCTCCCTTATAAAGATAGTCTCCATCGTATACTGACAGCATTTTCTCAAAAAGGCCAGTCATAAATGCAGCCTGTTCTGCATTCAGCGTTACAACCGGATTTTCGCCGACCCTGAAAAGCGGAGAATCCTGTAAATCGCGACCATTGAGGAAGGTTTCGGTAAAGATACAGGCGTAACCACTGGTACGGTTGATACGGCGAACAAGCGCGTGCGGTACTTGCGGATTGACGAAAAAAAGTGCGGTCCCTTTGATGTCCAGTAGCTGGCCACCATAATTAATGGTCATCTCGCCATTGACCAAACCCATTTTATAGAAGTCGCGCCGACCGGCTTTGACCGGCAGATCTGTTGATTCCGGAAGGACGTGAACTTTAAAACCTTTAAGTCGAAGGTCCACTTCATTCAGCCCGGGTATTCCAGTTCTTTCTTCACTTAGCATATGGCAAAGTTAATAAAATCAATCCTTTACCAATCCTAAAATTGTTTTACCCCAAACGAATGTTTTTACGTGAACGAAGCCCTAAACTCCATTGGAGATTGATTGGTTTTGTTTTTGAAGAGCTTGCTGAAACTTTGCGAATGTTCAAATCCGAGCTCATAGGCAATTTCGGACATGCTTAGCTGTGTCGTGGTCAGCCGCTCTTTGGCTTTCTCGATTAATTTTTCATGGATGTACTGCTGGGCACTCAGCCCGATCAGCGAACGGAGCATATCACTTAGGTAACCTGGCGAAAGGTTCAGGTTTTCAGAGAGAAACTGAACGGTAGGAACCCCGTCATGCAGCGATTGCTGGCTGTTGAAATAATCATCCAATATGGCCTCTGTTTTCGACAGGATATCATCGTTGACTACTTTGCGGGTGATGAACTGCCGTTTGTAATATCGGTTGACATAGCTCAATAGCAATTCGATATGGGCGATCATGACCTCCTGACTGAATTCATCCACACGACTGTTGAATTCCTTTTCCATATTCCTGTAAATCGAAAGGATATTTTCCTTTTCAGTTTCGGATAAATGCAGTGCTTCATTCGCTGAATATGCGAAATAACCGTACTGCCTGATCTTACTTGCCAAAGGATAGCCCCGTAAAAAATCGGGGTGTATGAGCAGGATGTAACAATAGGTCCTGCTATTATAATCCGTGCTGCCTACCAATTGGTTAGGCGCCAGGAACAGCATGCTTCCTTCATCGTAATCATAATAATCGCGTCCATATTTTAGCCTTCCGTTGTTATCGGTGATGAAGGTGATCTTATAAAAGCTAAGCATGTCATAGATCGGCGCCATGCTTGTATTGAAGGGGTTGCGCTCGTTGAAATGGACCAGGCTGATCAAAGGATGTTGAGGTTTGGGCAAGCCAAAGGCCTCATGCGTTTCCGGGATCGTTATGAACCGTATCAATTTGTCTTCCTTATTTTTCATCATATAAATGTACCAAAACCCCGTGACTGTTTCCACCCACGGGATTTTAGCATCGTTACTATTACCACGGAACAATGTTGTCTGCTCCCGCATAATGGGCCGGTCCTGTAAAACTTCCAGTCGGCAGGTCTTCTGACAAGGCAACCCTTATTGGCTCGATGGACCCTTCTTCCACTGTATCGGTTCCCTGGAAATTATTGAGTGCCGTTGCGGTAAAACCAGGACTTACCAGGTGTACTTTGATGCTGGTATTCGCCAAATCGATGGCCAGTGAAAGGAAAACGCCATTAAGCGCAGTTTTGGACGCCCCATAGACGGCATCGAAAGCCGAGCGGTAAGGATTAGCAGGATTGGCATTCAAAGTGAGAGAACCCAATGCGCTCGACACGGTCACAATCCTTGCTGTCTGAGCTTTCCTTAATAGAGGTAAAAAGGCTTGTGTCACTGCAAGTGTACCAAATACATTCGTTTCCCAGACCTTTTTCATTTCGTCCATAGGCGCGATACTGGCGCGCTGAGCTCCGAGAACTTCTTCCATTGTGCGTCCCGGTTTCCCTGCATTCGAGATGGCCGCGTTATTAACCAGCAGCGTCAGGTATCCGGCTTCGCTTTGAATTTGCCTTACTGCTGCATCGATGGATTGGGAGTCGGTAATATCCAATTGAATAGCTTTTGACTGCTTTCCAATCTCATTAGCGGCAGCCTGCCCTTTGTCGGGGTTTCTGGCACCAACGTAAACGGTGTAGCCTTCATCAGCAAGTGATTTGGCGATCTGGTATCCCACGCCGGTATTTGCTCCTGTAACCAGTGCCACTTTCTTTGTTTCTGTCTGCATATCATTTTAATTTTTACACAGCAAAATTCCGTCATCGTGACACAGCGCTTGTAGCCGAAACAGGAAATGTTGTAGCCAAATTGAAGGTGCAAGTCTATCGCTTGACTTTTATCAACACAATTCCTTGATTTAGATCAAAGGCAGCTGCCACGGATACCGATAGTTTTGCATCGTACAAAACATAAGCAACATGGAAAATGCAGCACAACTTTTGGAAGACAGCCTCTTAGTTATTTGGAATGATAGAAACGCGGAACGTAGGTTGCAGGCCATGCAAAACGTTTACGCCACGGATATTCACTTTTACGAATCCGATCACGGCTTGGCTATTGTCGGTTACCAGCAGATCAACGATGTCATTTCCAATTTACAGGCGCAATGGCCAATAGAATTCCAATTTGAAATCACCAGGCCCGCAAGCGCAAACCATCAGGTGCAGCACGTCGCGTGGAACCTGGGCATTCCGGGACAACCGCCCGCCGCCAGGGGCATGGATGTGGCCATTATTGAGAACAGAAAAATTCAGTCCCTACATCTTTTCCTGGATGCTCCCAATCCATGAAACAAAGAAGCAGCTATTTGTAGATCGTTTTCTTTCGCACCCGGCTGAGCGTTTCGGGGGAAATACCCAAGTATGATGCAATCATGCTTTGGGGAAACCGCCTGACGAATTCCGGATACGTCCTGGCTAGCAGTTCATACCTTTCTTCTGCATCCATGCTGATCGCAGCGTGGATGCGCTTTTGTGTGGCGATGGCCCCTTTCCGGTCAATTTCCCGCACCATTTCATCGATGGCCGGAATGGCCACGCCGAGGTTCTTCATGTCTTCATGCGTGACCAGCAGCACATCGGAATCCTCGGTCATTTCGATGTAGTAAATGGATGGCGTGTGCAAATTGTAGCTCTCGTAATCGCCAAGCCACCACGATTCGACAGCGAGCCTGATAATCGTCTCCTGGCTATTTTCTTTCATCGTATACATTCGCCCGGCACCTTTCACGATGAATGCCATGTATTTACAAACATCGCCTTCCTGTAACAAGTACTGACGTTTCCGGAGGTGTCTGGCTTTAAATGCTGCTGTTATTTGCACCTTCTCATTAGCTGTGAGCGTGTGCGAAGATTTGGATTCGATGTATACAAAAAGCGGTTCGTGGGTCATGCTGCCAGTTCTTTCCGCTAAAAGTAAATCTCTCGGGTTGCATTGACAAATGTCAAGATGAATCTACTGCGTTTGTTAATGCATAGCCGGAGATGCTGTGCCAATTTTGTGATATCAAACAACAGACAGATCATGAACACAACACAAGCAAACGGCATAGTCCGGCTGACACGTCAGGGACCACCATCAGTATTGGAATACACCACCGAGCAGATTGGCCTGCCCAAGCCCCACGAAGTCCTGATCCGGCATGAGGCGATCGCATTGAATTTCGTGGACGTATTATTCAGAAATGGTAGCTTTCCATTGCGACAACTGCCTACGACCATCGGCGTGGAAGCGGCAGGTGTGATCGAGTCGGTGGGCAGCGGAGTGACGGGCTGGACTGTCGGCGACCGGGTCGGATACTACTTTTCCCTCGGGGCCTATGCCCAGCAGCGTCTGATCGACCCGCGGCAGCTGGTGAAGCTGCCCGATGATATTACCTTCGATCAGACGGCTTCATTGCTTGCCAAAGGGCTGACTGCCCGAATGCTGGTCAAACAGGCCTACCCCGTCCAAGCTGGTGATATTGTACTCGTACACGCGGCTGCCGTAGGCGTTGGCTCGCTAGTAAGCAGATGGGCGAAATCATTGGGCGCAACCGTCATCGGCACGGTGGGCAACGAAGCAAAAAAAGCAATCGTCGAGCCGTACAGACTGGATCTGGTGGTGGCGCTGGATAAAGAGGATTTGGCTGAAAAAATTCATGCTTTCACAAATGGCCGGGATGTCGGTGCGGTGTTTGACGGGGTTGGCAAGGCGACTTTCAGCAAGTCCGCAACGCTTACCAAACCGGGCGGTACCATTGTGCTTTACGGGTCTGCCTCCGGTGCCCCCGAAATCGATAGCACCTTGCTAAATGCAAGGCAAATTAAATTCTTACAGCCATCGCTAGGGCAGTATTTGCCCGATCCAGAAAGCGTTAACCTTTCAACAGCTGAGCTATTTGATGCCTTTCAAAGCGGCATTTTAGGAAACGTCACACCAACAATATATCCATTATCCGAAGTCAGCAAAGCTCATCTGGACCTGGAAGCGAGCCGAACTACGGGCTCGGTCATTTTTCGTCCCTAACATTTAACTTCAATACAATTGATTCTATCAATGTCAAGATTAAAAAACAAAACAGGCCTGGTTAATGTCCTTGCCGTCGCTCACACGGTCCGGACGGCATTGCCATTTATGAAAGACGGAGGCCGGATCATCAACATTGGCTCGACGGTGGCAGTCGCTCACCTTATCGGGGCATCGGCGAGTACGCCGCTACGAAAGCCGCTTTGGCAGCCTATACCAGAAGCTGGGCCAGGGATTTAGGAGGCCGAAAATTACTGTCAACATCATCCAGCCCGGACTCATCGACACCGACATGAATCCGGCAAATGGCGTTTTCAGTACTGAAATGCTGAAAGCCGTGGCACTCGGGCATTATGGCGAACCGCAAGACATCGGCGCGGCTGCTGCGTTTCTCAGCAGCTTCGATGTCCGGTACATTACCGGTGCTACGCTGAATGTGGATGGCGGGCAAAGTGCCTAGACAACCACAGTCATTTGGGCGTACTCGCAAACGCCATCGGGCCGGATGAGATAGTGTAAGAACAACCTAATAGTTGCTGGGAAGCGCTTCCATATCTTCAAGAAAAGGATAATCAGTATACCCCTGCGCCCCGCCGCCGACCATGGTAGCCCGATCCGGCTCGTTCAGCCCTGCCCCCAATTCAAATCGTGCAGGTAAGTCTGGATTGGCCAGGAATAATGTTCCGAAAGAAATGAGTTGGGCAATCCCTTTTCCCAATTCTGTTTCGGCAGAGGCCTTTTCATAGCCTGTGTTGGCGATAACTGTCTGGCGGATCTGGCGCCCGATAAGCGCGACTTCATCCACAGCCGGATAATGTGACGGCGAAGGAAAATAGGGATTACGCTTCATCAACTCCACATAAGCGAAATCCAACTTATTTAGCTCTTCGATCAGGTATTGATAGGTTTCAACCGGCTGATCTAGCACCATGTTGCCATAAGGGTGAAAAGGCGAAAGTTTAATCCCGACGCGGTCGCCGCCCACAGCGGCGAGCAACTCCTGCATGACTTCCAGGACAAAACGCGACTTGTTCGGGATGCTGCCGCCATATTCATCGGTTCGTTGGTTGGCGCTTTCGGCCAGGAACTGGTTGGGCAAATAGCCGTTGGCCGCATGCAGCTCCACCCCGTCGAATCCCGCTTCCATGGCATTGCGAGCCGCCTGGCCGTAGTCCAGGATCGTCCGACGGATTTCTTCGATGGTGATCTCCCGCGGCGTTTCGTATTCTTTTTGCCCCTGGGAGGTAAAATGCTGCATGCCCTGTATGGCAAGCGGCGACGGGGCCAGTGGCAACTTGCCGCCGCGGTCAATGGAATGTCCGGCTCGGCCGGTGTGCCAGAGTTGGGCGACAATGAGTCCGCCCCGTTCATGCACAGCCTGGGTCACTTTCTTCCAGGACCGGATCTGCTCATCTGTGTAAATACCAGGGGTAAACGGACTGCCCGTGGCTTCCTCACTGATCCGGATGGCCTCGGTGATGATCAGGCCTGCACTTGCACGTTGCGTGTAGTACTCAGCAGTCATCTGGCCAACAATCCCGTGGCTGTCCGCGCGACTTCTCGTCATTGCAGACATTACCATTCTATTTTTCAAAGCTAGGTTTCCCAGCTGTGTTGTTTCGAGTAATTTCATTGCTACAAAGGTTCAGAATTTGAAAATCATCGTTGAAATGCAGGCGCATACACCTCCCTGGCAAACTCTTCGGCGGTAGTGGCGGTCGTAGTAGACTCGTCCCGCTTTTGATAATTCATATAACCCGTGCTAATCGCGGTGCCCATTTCAATCAGATTGGTCACGAAATCGGGCGAAAAACCATTGCCGAGAAATACCTCTCTCACCTTCTCCACCGGCAGCTGTACGTAGGCCATATCCGGTTTGCCGACCGCATGCCCGACAATACTCGTCAGTTCCGCATAGGTGTAATCCCGCGGCCCCATGACGGCGTGGACGCTTTTGCCGCTGAAATCGAGGTGGGCCAGATGCCCCGCGGCCACTTGCGCCACATCGCGGGTGGCGACCATCGGGATGGCATGATTACCGGCGGCCACGGTTCCATTGATCCCCGCTTGTTTCACCAACCCGATTGTGCGCAAAAAGTTTTCCATAAAATACGCAGAACGGATATGCAGCACATTCACGCCTTCCAGCTGGTTGAGCCGCACTTCCTGCTCGCCTGTGCCGCCCATGATGCCATTGCCCTCGTGCATATGCGAGCCCAGACTGCTCATATTGACAATGTGCCGGATGCCAGACCGCTGGATCGCCTCGATTAATGTGCTGGTGACCTGCCGCTGGTAAGCCCGTGTATTTTCGGCTTTTACATTGTCCGGCAAGAGTACAAATGCACTGTCCGCGCTGGCGAAAGCCCTGGTGAGCTGATCCGCATCGGTGATTTCCGCCGCGATGATTTCGGCACCCTGGTCACGGTACGTTTCCAGTTTTTCGGTATGCCTTGCCACCAGCGTCACGTGATGGCCTTCATTGATCAGGGTTTGTGCAATTTTACTGCCTACCGTGCCGGTGGCGCCGAGTACTACGATGTTCATTTTCATGTTGTTTGCCGTTTTGATTTTGTTGGTACGATACAAATGTCCCCCGCTGCGGGAGGAAAAACTTGTATCAGATCACTGTTGTTCGATCACTACCTTGCCTGTATAGCCACCCCGTTCGGCATAGCGATAGGCTTCTTTGAACGCATGGAAAGGAAACACCTTGTGAATTTCGATATCCAGCCCTTGTCCGACTGCATACAGCAAATCATTGGTGTATTTTGTGGATGGATCGGCGAGCACGATCACGTGCTTTTTACCCGTGAACAGATTTTGGATCAATGAAGCAGGGATTTCTATGGGCTTAGGCGTGGGATTGAGAAATTTCGAATCCGGCTTCATGACCTGTTTCGCGTCGGCATAGCCCATTTTGCCGGACAGGTCGATCACAATGTCGTAAGTCTCCTTGCGTGACAGCACTTCTTCTGTGCGGTAATCGATCACCATGTCTGCACCCCACCTTTTCGCGAATGCAGTGCCGTTCGAGCTGGTCACTGCTGTCACATGGGCGCCTTTTTGTTTCAGTAGTTGCAGTAGGATCATGCCGAAACCACCGGTAGCGCCATTGACCAAAATGGTTGTAGTTGAATCAATGCGCCCCATTTTTTCGATGGCTGTCAATGCAGCGGTACCCACCACGGGAAGCGAAGCTGCCTGGGCGAAAGTAATGTTGGAAGGTTTTTTCCAGATTTGGGAAGCAGCTATGGCGATGTACTCCGCAGATGCGCCTTCCTTCATCATATTTTTGACCACACCGAAAACCTCATCCCCCTTCTTGAATCCGGGAACCGAGCTGCCAACTTCCTCTACTATGCCGCTGAAATCGGCACCAGTATATTTCGGGAATTTCGTGCCCGACATCAGTTTCATTTCCCCTTTACGGATCTTCCAGTCCATCGGGTTAATGGACAATGCCTTGATTTTGATGAGTACCTCGCCTGATTGGATAGCTGGCTTGAGAAGTTCGACCATTTGTAACACGTCCGCATTTCCAAATGCCTGATACATAATTGCTTTCATGATATTGTTTTGTTTTGTTCAAAATGATATCACAAAGGTGCGGATGGGTCCGCGGGCAAACTTGTATCAGATCACTGTTGTAACGATGGCAGAAGCTAATGGGGATGATTAGTAGATTCGGATCAGGTCACTGTTGTGTTTCAATGCTTTCGGCGGCATCCCGAACATCTCGTACATGTACTTGTTGAACTGCGGCAGGTCATAAAATCCGGTGTCGTAGGCCACATCGGTGAGCGTGCGGCTATCGTCGGAGAGGATCAGATAAATGGCTTGCCGCAGCCGCGTCCACAGCAGGTATTTGGACAGGCTGCTGCCTGTTTGCTGCTTGAAAAGTGCTGCCAGCCGGGACGGCGAAAGAAAGACGATATCGGCAAATGTCTGCGGCGTAATATCGGCTTGAAAATAGTTGTTCGTAATGTAATCGACGATTTTAACCACCCGTTCATCATATGCAGCGGCCGGAATGCGTGCCAGCAATGCTTCCAGCACATTGCCCACGTCCAGGCTGTCGGTGGATGTTTGGAAAAAAGTGTTCGAAACTGCCGGATTTTCAAAGACGACACAGCTTTGTTCCGTCTGAAACCGGCCCGCCAGTTCCAGCCCGATGGCAGAATACGGCTCTACATTGAGCACATTCAATGTGCCTTTCTCGGCCACACAGAAATGCGACACATGCGGTTTGATCAAAAACCCGTGGATGTTCTCATGCTTTACCCCATCGATGGTCGAATCGAAAGGTGTATCATTGGTCAATACAATCTGGTAAGCCGAATGATGATGGATCTCGACCGTAAGGTTACGGGCGATCAGCGCGAGGATAAAGGGATTGTGGATGGGGGCTGCTTTCATTTGCCCACAATTTCGCCCCTGAAATGCTTGCCCCAGTTCCGCAGCTCGTCCAAAAGTTCGCGCAGCGACATGCCCAGCGGCGTCAGCGCATACTCGACCGTTACGGGCATACTGTCATGCAGGGTGCGGGTTATGAGCTTGTTTTCTTCCAGCGCCTTCAATTCCTGCGACAGCATTTTCGGTGAAATGTCGGGAATATCTCGGTGGATTTCTCCGAAACGTTTGGTGCCGTAAGTCAGCGAAATCACGATCGGAATGCGCCATTTGCCCTGGATCACCTCCATGGCATCCCGCGCTGCTTTGAGCTCGTACTGGCAAACCGGTTCTGTACTTTTCATAGGGGTTTCAAATCGGCTGCTTACTTGCAGCAACTACTTGCCCAGAGGTAACAACTATCTTTTGGTAAGTGAATGTAGGTAGTTTTGTTGCATTGATCACCATCATCAAAGCAAAATCATGAAATATCTCATTCTTATTCTCGCAGTCACTTTCAGCACCACCGCATTCGCACAAAAGCACAAGCCCCGCACATTCCTGCTCGTCCACGGCGCATGGTCGGGCGGCTAGGATTACGCCAAAGTCGATTCCATTTTCAAAACAAAAGGCGATGTCGTGTCTCGCAAGACCATTTCGGCTACAACATTCTCCACATCCGCTACAAGCGCCGGCTGCGCATCACGGAAATTTGTCCTGCGAAAACAACAAATGAGACAAATGACAAAGACGATTTTTATTACCGGTGCTTCTACCGGGATTGGCCGCGCTACGGCCAAATTGTTTGCGGCCAAAGGCTGGAAGGTGATCGCAACCATGCGCAGGCCCGAAAATGAAACAGAACTCCATGCGCTGGATAACGTAATTGTGCTGCCCCTAGACGTGACCAACCCGGCGCAAATCCGCGAAGCGACGCAGCAGGCACTGGCTTTGGGCGATATTGATGTGGTATTCAACAATGCTGGCTATGGGTTGTTCGGTGCATTGGAAGCGATGACCGACGAACAGCTGGTGCAGCAGATGGATACCAATTTCTTCGGTGTCGTGCGGGTGACGCAGGCATTTATCCCCTATTTCCGGGAGCGGAAAGCCGGGCTTTTCATTACAACGGGCTCATCGGCTGGGCTGATGGCTTTCCCCGTAAGCTCGATGTACGATGCCAGCAAATTCGCGCTGGAAGGCTGGGCAGAAAGCTTGTCTTATGAACTGAACGAATTTGGCATCGGGATCAAAACCATTGAACCCGGATTGGTGGCGACGGAAATCGGGGCGAAGTCGGTGTTTGCCCCGCACCCGGCTTATGAATCTTTGATCAATAAATTCACGGCGATGCTGGCAACTGACCAGGCCCCGACGACTTCAGAACAAATTGCCGAGGTGGTGTATGGCGCGGCTACCGATGGTGCCGACACGTTGCGATACGTCTGCGGCGACGACGCCAAGGAGTGGTATGCGCAGCGCCTGGCCAATGGCGACGAGGCATTTCGTGGAGCGATCAAGCAATTGTTAGCCGCTGTTTAAAATCAAATGGCATGCCGGCGCAGGTTGGAACGATTTGCGCCGGCAGTCAATTATGTGATCATGAAAAGGGAACATCTCAAACCGCGTGTGTACCATTCCATCGCCGAAATGCAGCGTGCGTTCGGCCTGCCGCAACCGTTGCACCCGCTGATCAGCCTGCTCGACTACAAAAAGGTGCAGATCACGGCCGAAATGCTGGCAGAAACTTTTGCCATGGATTTTTACAACATCACCTACAACGAATCGGCGGGCTGCCGGATGCGCTATGGGCAAACCACCTACGATTTCCAGGTAGGCGGCATGTTTTTTTCCTCGCCGGGCCAGCCGCTCACGGGCGTTCAAGTGCCCGAATCGCCTCGGGGCTTTACACTACTGGTCCACCCTGATTTTTTACGAAACTATCCATTGGACGCCAAAATAAAGCATTATGGCTTTTTCTCCTACTCGGTTAACGAGTCGCTGCATTTGTCGGCTAAAGAGAGGACGATCATCGAAGGCATTGGAGCGAATATAGGCGACGAGCTCGAAACGGCGATCGACGACCTGAGCCAGGACGTGCTCATTTCGCAGTTGGAGCTGATGCTGAATTACAGTCAGCGCTTTTACAAACGTCAGTTTATCACCCGTAAAACGATCCATAATGCATTACTGGAAAAGTTTGACCAGTTGTTGAACAACTATTTCAACGACGAAACCGCCCTGCTGAAAGGCCTGCCAAGCGTCCAGTATCTTTCCGACGAGCTGCACGTTTCGCCCCGTTACCTGGGCGACATGCTCCGTGCATTGACCGGCCAGAATACGCAGCAACACATCCACAACAAGCTGATCGAAAAAGCCAAAGAAGTGTTGACATTCAGCGACCTGACAGTCGGAGAAATCGCCTACCAGCTCGGTTTCGAACACCAGCAATCTTTTAGCAAGTTGTTCAAATCAAAGACAAACTTTTCGCCCCTGGAATTCAGGGCGAGTTTTAATTGAGGCACTGAATTAACCGATTGGTTTCTGGTACGAAGTGGCGAAATGTACCTGTCCCATCAACTTTTGTCCATTCTCTCCCACATTTCAGCCTGCCAATTTTGCATTCAGTTTAAGGGAAGCGGCGCGGTGCCACTCCCTCACTTCAACTCAATGCATAATGAAAAGACAACAGAACCGCACATTAGGTGCATTCGAAAAAACGTTTTGGCTGCTGGATCAGATTGATTCAAAAGACTTCTGCCTGGCCGCCGACATCTGTGGAACACAACCCGTTGAAAAGTGGCGGAAAGCCATTGACATGGCCCAGCAACGCCATCCGAACCTTTCAGTAAGGGTGGTGCTCGACGGGTTAGGAAGACCAAGCTTACAGCATGCAGACAACCTGCATATTCCGCTCCGTGTGGTGCATGCAGAGCAGAACTATCGCTGGGAACAGGAAGTTGAAAAGGAGCTTTCCATAAGGTTCAATACAGCCGAAGGCCCGTTGCTACGGGTTGTTTTGGTTCAAAAGACAGACCGCACCGTCCTGATCCTGGCTGCAAACCATACCGTGGCAGATGGCACATCATTAAGCTATTTGACCCGGGATATATTGCTTGCCGTTACCGGAAAAGAGCTGGAATTAATGCAGCCGCAAGTGTCTAACGATGAAACCCTCGGCCTTGCGGAAGATGTGCCTGCGCAGGTTGTTGAGAAGGTGCTCGAACTGAAAATGAAGACGGCTGTGGTTAACCCGTTGGTTTCGTCGCACCGCTTTTCTGAAACCACAACCCACAACCTTCTCGAACGCGCAAGGCAGGAAAATACAAGCGTTCATGGCGCCATTTGTGCGGCCGTGCTAATAGCTTCAAGAAAACTGCGTCCAGAATGGGACCAGATCAAAATGGAGCTGGTTTCACCTGTTTGCACCAGGGCAGCGCTTGATCTGGACGATAACTTTGGGCTGAACATTACCACGCAGTCCGTGTTCTTTGAAAACCAGCGACATTTATCCTTCTGGGATCTGGCAAGGTTGGCGAAGGCCGGGCTCGGCGGGACCGGTTCTGTGGAATATACAACCGGTTATCTTTCGTTTTTCCGAGATCTCGTTTTCGGTCACAATGATATGCAGCAAATGCTGGATGCTTTGAAACAAGCATTTAACCACCACATTATGGTTACTAACCTGGTGCGGGTGAGATACAAAACGGAGTTCGGACCATTGAAGCTTGAAGCCTTGTATGGTCCAATGGTTCGGTCTGGAAAGGGAATGGAGCAGACAATCGGCGCATTGACAACCAATGGTTCGCTTGGCTTGACCAATACCAGCGATACGCCGATTCCTGGCCTGCTTGATGAAATGGGGCGAATCCTGGAAAAGGCTTGTCAGGAAAATGTGGTTACGAAGACAGTATGTTCTTTTCGATAAGCTCCCGCAAGCGCTGGTCATTCTGATCGCCCCACGCGCCGATCGCACCGATGACAGGGATCAGTGATTTTCCGAAATCGGTAAGATAATATTCTACTTTGGGCGGAACGACCGGGTAAATGATTTTCCCGACCAGCTCGTGGTTCTCGAGCTCTTTCAATTGCACATTCAACACCCGGCGGGATGCATCCGGAATTTTCCGTTGCAGCTCGCTGGGGCGTTGGAAGCCCTGGTGAATGAACCACAAAAGCCTCATTTTCCATTTGCCATATAGCACTTCACCGATCAGGTCGAGCCCGCAATTCAGGTTGGGCATTGTCTTTCTTTCATACATTCTGCAAATATAAACATATGCCTTTGGCGGTTCAATAGGGATAAATTTAGCCCTATCTGAATCGTAAATCCGTACTTGTCAGCAGGTAGCATTGTGCTGAAATTTGTCCTAAACAAAACCAGCAAGGACATGGATTTCAATTTCGAAAACGAACTAAAAGACAAAATTGCGCTTGTAACCGGGGGATCAAAAGGCGCCGGAAAAGCCATTGCAGACCGCCTTTTAAAAGCGGGCGCAACGGTGATCACTACCGCAAGAAACAATCCCGAAGACCATGGAAACGGCATTCATTTTATATCGGCCGATTTAAGCAAACCCGAAGGCACCCAAAAAGTGGTGGAAGAAATTCAGAAACGATTCGGTCGCCTGGATATTCTGGTCAATAACCTGGGCGGATCGGAAACGCCGGGCGGCGGCTTTGCCGTGCTCACCGACCAGCATTGGGAAGAATCCTTTCAAACCAATCTGCTAGCGCCCGTGCGGCTGGACCGCGGCTTCTTGCCCGGCATGATCGAGCAGCGCGGCGGTGTGATCATTCACATCGCGTCCATTCAGGCGAAGCTGCCTTTGTACGATTCCACATTGCCTTATGCGGCAGCGAAAGCTGCCTTGGTCAATTATAGCAAGAGCTTGTCGAATGAAGTCACCCCAAAAGGCGTACGTGTGCTCACCGTTTCGCCGGGCTGGATCATGACGAGCTCGTCAACCCGAATGCTGCAACGCATTGCCCAAAGCTCAGGCGTCACGACGGAGGAGGCTGAAAAAAGCGTCATCGATGCATTGGGAGGCATTCCGTTTGGCAGAGCAGCCTGGCCGGAGGAAGTTGCCGAGTTGGTCGGTTTCCTGGTCTCGCCCAGAGCAGGCTATCTCACCGGGACCGAATACATCATCGACGGCGGCACAGTCCGCACGATTTAAGCTAGCATTGACCATTTTACTCCATTCTCATTTTTTCAATACCAAAATCATTTGTTTAACAACATAAACCATTCATAATCATGAAACTTCCTGAAAACATAGCAGGCTTTATCAAAGCACAAAATGAAGCAGACAGCGCAGCATTTGCCAGTTATTTCACAGCACACGCAACCGTTTTCGACGAAGGCTCGTCCTACACCGGTAGAGAGGAAATCAAACATTGGATACAGGAGGCGACGGAAAAGTATAATATGCAAGTGACGCCCGTTGATTTCACGCAAAACGGCACAAAAGGAACGCTTTCAGTGGAAACAAGCGGCACGTTTCCGGGCAGTCCGGCAATGATGCATTACCACCTTGCTATGGAAAATGGATTGATTAGTTCGTTGAAAATTACAGGGTAACAGCCTGTTACTTTAGTTTGCAGGATTGTTTCGCAAAAGTTTGGACCTTGGCGAAGCAATCCTGTATACATTTCATTTTAATTTAAAACATGATCAGAAAATTGCGGTTCACATCAACAGTTGCAGGTTTAGTACTGCTGTGTTTCTCAACATCCACGTTTGCGCAAAAGGCAGATGCCCTGAACAATGCGGAAATTGCTCAAAGGGTCAAAATTGCCCCTGAAAGTGTCTTTAAAATGTTCCGCGACGCCGGCATGAAGCCAATTAACCGGACACTGACGTCCGCAGAAAAAGAAAAAGTGAGCAATGCGTTTGCCTTGTTGCCACCGCTCCACCAGCGGATTTTGAAACAACATTTGTTCAGCATCAGCTTTATGGATAATATGCCCAACACCGCGTTGACCTCGCCAGTTGATCCGGTCGGCGGGATTAAAATGTTTAACATCACTTTTCGAGGCGGCTTATTGAATGAAAATGTTTCAGAATGGGCGACGTGGAAAGAGAATACTTGCTTCACGCCCGCTGCGGATTCGAGTTACCAGGTACGCGTGGAAGGCGGTAACTTGGACGCGATCATTTATGTGCTCCTGCACGAGGCCACGCACATTGTCGATGTGGTAACCGGGATTACCCCGCATCTTGAAGATGCAGATGCAGTGGTGGAGCCGACAGCGTTCACAAAAGATATCTGGCGGCTGATGAATAAGCCTGCCGAGCCATACATTGATTCATTGCTGGAACATACTCGGTTCCGGAGCGGGAAGCCGGTTTCGAGCAGCCTCGCACCGGATGTTTATGCGAAGCTTTCGAAAACGCCTTTTCCTTCCTTATATGCGATGGCTGCGTGGTCTGAGGATGCCGCCGAGCTGGTCACAATCTATCACATGACCACCCGATTAAAGCAACCGTTTTATGTGGTTGTTACCAAAAATAATGTGGAAGTGGCCCGGTTTGAACCCATGAAAAATCCGCTGGTCAAAGGGCGATTGGGGCAGTTAGCGCCTTTCTACGAGCCATAATTTCATCTTACGGGAAAAATGTACAAGGAGCTTGGACTTTTATCCATTCTTCTGCGCGGTTTAACCTGCCACCTTTGTAATGTCAAAACACAATGACAATCTACTAATGGTTAGCAGATTAACTCAAAACTCAAACTTACTACTCGGATGAAAACTATCGCCTTGACTATCGCATTCCTTTTCATGTTTATCCAAAGCCAATCCCTTTTTGCACAAACACGTAAGCCCGCAGCATTCGGAAGAGAAGAATACATTGAAGTGGAGAAAAATGTAAAACTGCACGTGATCGACCTGGGCGAAGGTCAGCCCGTCGTACTCATCCACGGATGGCCGCTGAACAACGAGATGTACGAATATCAATACCAGTATCTGGTTGAAAAAGGGTTCAGGGTCATCGGCATTTCCCTCCGCGGTTTCGGAAAATCGGACAGACCTTACGGAAAATACGACTTCGATACTTTCTCCGACGACATTAAGGTGGTTTTGGAAAAACTGAAAATCGAGAACGCTACATTAGGCGGATTTTCAATGGGAAGCGCGGTAACATTGCACTTTATAACCAAATATAATGGGGCGCATATCAAAAAGTTAGCCTTATTCGGTGCGACCGGTCCATCATGGAAGCAACGCGAAGGCCATCCTTACGGCATCACTGAGCAAGGTGCTATCGATCTGATCAAACAGACCAAAACAAACCGGGAGCAATTGGTAGCAGGATTTGGAAAAGCATTCGAAGGCCAGGAAGGCGGACTTTCACCGGAATCGATCAAATGGTTAGAAAGCATCAACCTGAATGCATCACCTTACGCTACTACTCAGGCTATCAGCGCATTAGGTGATCTGGACTTACGCCCTGTGCTTGGAAAAATCAAAATGCCGGTTGCGATATTCCACGGTGTAAATGACAAATTGTGTGACTACGCTCAGGCTGAACAGCTTAACAAAGCCATCAAAGGATCTTACATTGTAAAATTTGAAAAAGGCGGACACGGGTTGTTTTTGGAAGAAATGGATAAATTCAACTCCGAGCTTGAAAAGTTTGCCAGAAACTAATTAAAACAAATTGTCCCTGTGAAGCGAATGATCGCTTCACAGGTTTTTCTCTATTTTGAGACAAAAAGTTCCAAGCCATTTCACAAGCGTATATAGTCATGAGTGCAACCGTTTTCAATAACAATTTAAAAACGCTGGGACTGCTGCAAGTAAGCAAGGAGCAAACGGAGATTATCAACGGGCCAGCCTATAAAGAATACATCAAGATTCTCTATCTGCCCGCTGGCTACAAGCTTAGGGTTGATTTTGCGTGTTACCATACCCAGCAGCCTACATTGTTTTTTATCAGCCCAAACCAATATCTTGAACTGGAAATAGCCGGTCAGGAAAGCGGCTATTTTATTTTCTACAACCGTGATTTTTACTGCATTCAGATTCACGATCAGGAGGTTGCCTGCGATGGTTTACTTTTCAACAACATCAGGAACATGCCCAAAGTAGAGCTCTTGGAAAACGAAATCGCTTTTCTCGGAGGCTTGTTTAAGGAAATGATCGGGGAATTTCAGTTGAATGACAGCTCGCTGGAAGAAATGATGCGCACCTACCTTAAACAACTCCTCATCCGCGCAACGCGCTCCTGGAAACGTCAGCATTTGACCCATGATGTCACTGACCAGCAAAGCGATCTGGAATTTTTTCGCAAATTCACCAGGCTTGTAGAGCAGCATTATAAATCCAAACACACCGTCGCAGATTACGCTGATTTTCTTTGCATGGCGCCCAAAACGATCACGCATAAATTCAACCGATTACGGTTACCACAACCTAATGAGGTGATTAAAAATCGAATTATCCTGGAAGCAAAACGCTTATTAGTCCATACTTCGCTAACAGCAAAAGAGATTGCTTACGAGCTCGGGTATAGTGACCCAGCATATTTCAGCAGGCTGTTTCAGACGAAAACGGGTGAATCCCCATCAAGTTTTCGGGTAAATTTCTAAGCGTGAAACTGCTTTGAAAACAATAATTGGGATCGATGTGTCGCATGCGTAACTTTTGCAGTTGCCCACGCAACTGCTTACATGCCGGCAGTCTGATGAACATCGCGACACTTCACAAGCAGTCTATACTAGCTTATTGACGTGGTTCGGAAACGAGGAAAAACACAGATCGGCGAAATCGTACCCATACTGCCAATTGTAGAAGAATTGATTGAGAAATACAAGGAGCATCCGCACTGCGTAGCCCACGATAACTGATCCCAGTGAACAGTAATTTCAGGTATAATACCTATTTGAAGGAGCTGGCAGATCTCTGTGATATTCGGGATGTCTCGGGGAGAATCAGGCGGCTCGATACCCATGACGCCAGACATTTCTTCGCCGATATGATGCTGAATAACGGCGTACCGTTGGAAGACGTGAGCAAAATGCTCGGCCATCGGAACTACTATGTTATTGCCGGGTGAGAAAATCTCGCATCAGCGAAAGTGTCGGGCTAGTAAAAGATAGGCTATTTACCAAAACCGGCAAGTTGCGATATGCATCGTAAGCATTGACCAAACAACCTGACTCAGCGGGCAACATTATAATGTTGATTGCGGGTCAGGTTGTAGACGTCAAAATAACCTCACAAAATCCGTCCTATTGCAGAAAACAAAGTACCTGGAGGCCATGAGATTTTGGACGTTCACCAAGATGAGCCCGATGGTGTAAGCTTACAATAGCATTCAGGCAGAACGGCGAGGTTTGGTGAATTTAAGCCGCAAATATGGTGCTAGTAAGACGCGGCGAGTGACCTGGCTGCAAACCACCCTTATCGCTCAGGACGAAGTCCATACAAATTTGCAACTTGGCTTTAGTGATGAAATATGGGTGTTTCTAAACCATCAGATGGTGCTGGTTGACAAGAACCTCTATCAATACAATATGCGTAAATATCCGGATGGAAGGATCTCGATTCAGAATGTGATCGCTCCGCTCAAGCTCAAGAAGGGGGAAAATGATCTGCTGATTGGGGTAGCTAACGACTTTTTCGGCTGGGGCCTCATGGCCCGATTAGAAAGCACTTATAACATCCAGGCGACAGGTCAGGTTGACCGGATACTTTCACTAGCCAAAGATCTGAACACTTTGGATGTGTCGCTTTATGAAGGCACCTATCGCAATGCAGATATACAATTTACACTGCAATTTACCAGGAAGGACAAAGCTCTACAAGTCCAGGTTTCCGGTCAAGAACCGGTAACTCTACAAGCGCTTGGCTACCACCGTTTCTTGTATCCAGCATCCAGCGCGGCATTCGACTTCGATCTGATCCATAAAATAGTGATTCTACGTCAAGGAAATGATAACAAAGAATTTGTCAAAGAGTAGATATCCGGTTGTGATGGAGCTTCATTATAGCCTTTCCTGCTCAAACCAGGCAAACTATCTAACTTGGTTAATCGGTCAGTATCTTCTCGTCGTCACCTAATTGAAGTAGCCAGGCTGCCTTTTGACCTTCATTTGCGAAGTGTCAAGTTCGCCAGGAATGTTTCGATGGGAAATAGCGACCTGCGCTACGTCAGCAGCTTCGGCAGCTCTTGCGGAAGCCAAAAAGCAAGGTAAAGCGCAGCTGAAAGCCATTCGAGACATTCTCGCGGCCACGCTCGACAACGGCGGCACCCTCGCCGGGGCAGTTTCTGTACTCCGTGAAGTCAAGTAGGCCGTGAACAGGGTCGAAGGAGCTGTGTGCAAGGCGCGGTACATTCAACCAACACCAGGGCAAATTTGATCAGCTAATAGGAGCGATTTCAAACCTTGCGGCACAGAACTATACTCGGGAAGGGTAACATCCATTACTTTTCCCGAGTATAGGAAGTAGCAGAACCGCCACAGGTTTCTATTATAATCGCATCGGCCATAGGCCGGGTTATTCTCATTTCAGGGCATGGAACACAATAGGTCGAGGCGCAAACAGGATCAGGCTCGGCGGGCGCTTGCGGCTTGGGAACGAACTCTTCTCCATCGATGAAAAATTTTTTCGGAAGACAGCACGGCACCTTACCATATTTGTTCAAAAAAACACCGTCATAGCGAAATTCGTAGACATTGGAATACTCTTTGGGTATGACTTCTGTGATGGTTGAATCTCCAACAGTCCGAATATGAGCGACCTCCCTCCATTTCCCCACGATCGAAGCGATTTGAGGTAGCGGCTCCGGATCATCTTTCTTGCACTGATCGAATGCGACCAACAATAGCATGGCAAGTGAAAGTCTTTTCATAACGGATTGTTTTTTATCCATATACACGTGGGGGGCGGTATTACAACTACTTTTCCCGAACATATGTTGATGTCCCTCCCCAGCAATTCTTCACTAGCAAAGTGTCGGGTACTGGCATGTATATTCTCACTTCCGGGCATGATCCGCAGAGAATGAAAGGACAAATTGATGGCTCAATGGGAGCCGTAGGCTGGGGAATGAATTCTCTATCTCTGAAAAAATATTTAGAAGGAGGACAGCATCCCAGCCTGCCATATCCGTCAACAATGACACCATCAGTCCGAATCTCGATTAACAGCGATCTACCCTGAACTGTCGTATCCGGTACCGTCGTCTTCCCATCTGTATCCGTGTAAGCTATTATTCGCCATTCACCGACAATCGGGGCAATATGGGTTAACGACATGAAGTCATCCTTCTTGCACTGCACAGAGACAACCAAAATCAAAACAAAGGCAAACACCTTCTTCATAGTCTACTGATTTTCTATGACTAAGATGCAAAAATAGACTTAACAGTTGTAACCGAATCTACAACAATCTAGTGAATCTCGGAACCACATTTATTTGCTTATGTCGAACAAAAAGTATAATTATTAGACTAATAAAATAATCATTTTATACTAGACTAATACATAAAAAAGACCATTCTGATAGACCTTCCAATCTGGAGAATTGGTGTCGTTGACCATCGGATTCCGTGTCAGATTGACCATCGATAGACTATTATACCCTAGTGACTTTCTCCCGAAATAGACTATCATTGAATTCCGAATTGAGGTGGTCAGTGGCTCCGAATTATCCACGTCATTGCCTAAATTTAAACCGTTACCACCAGGCGGTTGCCGCTGGAAACATCGAGTTGCCATACGCTGGAAATGTCGGATAACTTTGCTGTGATCGTCTCCAATTTCAATTTTCCTTCGGCGGCCAGACGGAACGCTTCGGGCAGGATTTCAGTGAGCGCCGCCGCAACATGCTGCCTTGGCCATGAACCCATTCCTGACCCGGTCAACTGCAAATCCACGCTGCGCAGGATAGCAGCCGAAAGCTGTATCAAGTCTCCCGACATGCTGCCCACGGATACATAGCTGACAGGATTGGTGAATATGCCATTGCCTTTCAGAACAGACAGGATAAGTTCGGCCGTGCGGCCCCATAGATAGTCGATCACGACGCCGATAGGGGTAGCCTTGTGCAAGGCTTCCAGCTGTGCAACGAAACCTGCGTCATCTCCCGTGATGGCAATCGTTTCATCAGCTCCTAGCGCCAGCAGCTCGGAAAGCGACTCTTGATTTCTGCCGGTACCGATTATCTTTTTTGCACCATAATGCCGGGCCAATTGTATGGCCATTCGTCCGGTAACACCAGTTGCCCCATTGACCAGCACGATGTCACCGGCCTGGATTTTTGCCTTAAATTTTAGCGCCATCGCAGCCCCGATTACCGCATTGGGCAATGCCGCCGCCATGGCATCATTCAGTCCGTCGGGTATTTGGACAATGCGGTTCCTGTGAATGATTGCTTTTTCGGCCATCATACCGCTGACGCCCATGCCATACACACGCCTGCCATCATCAAGCAGGCACATGCCGTCGATACCAGGTACCTGAGATGTTGCAGGCTGGTTCCCGCTGCTATAATGTTTGCCGGAGGCAATGCTTTTATCCAGTTGCTTGACGGCCACTGCCTTTACTGTAACCAGTACTTCGTCCTCGTTTTGAACCTGCGGTTCGGGAATCTCTGCATATTGGGGTAATCCGCTATTGGGATATATCACTGCTGCTTTCATTTTCTATTTGTTTTAGTTTATCCCAAAATTAGGATGGGCAGCAGCGCCCCGACGATAACATCTGTTACTAAATCAGAAATGCTCCCTGCCCCTCGCAAGTTTGCTTTTAATCCGGCTCAGATGCACCGAGCTCACGCCCAGATAGGAAGCAATGTAATGCTGCTGCACCCGCTTGACGATATGTGGACGCTGGGTCAGCAAACGCAGGTAACGTTCTTCCGGCGTATCGCGGATAAAAGAAACCAGCTCATCATTGTAGCGTTTGTGCCGTGCCGCAGAAATGCCCAAAATGATCTGGACAAAGCTCGGCTCGTGGCTGAGCTCGTCCATCAGCTCTAGCACGTGTGTCCTGGAAAGCAGGTAGACGACCGATGGTTCGATCGTTTCGATCGTAAATAGGCTTGGCAGCTCGTTAACGAAGCTGTCGAAAGAGGACAAGCCAGAATTCTCAAAGAAGAACTGGACGGTTTTGTCGACGCCATCTTTATCAAAATAAGCTCTGACACAACCTGTCTCTATCAGAATGTAATTTTGTGACACTTGTCCCTCTTTCAGCAATGCGGTCTTAGCCGGTACTTCCATCCGCTGCATATGGGGAAGGTATTTTTCCCAGTAGACATTTAGCTGCGGGAATTGTTCCCTGAAATGAAAAATCATAGAATATCGCAGGAATTAAAACATTGGGCGGCAGGTCTTAGCGGCCAATCTAGCTTTCAGATTAGGTCTCGTCCACTTAAAGTAGATACTCAAGCTAGGTCTCACGCTGCATCGACAAATAACTGATAATTAGGCTACTAAACAGGTTGCAAGCATTGACATATAATAACTAGCGCAATGTAACGAAGTCAACAGCAATAGTTCTGTTGCAGGAAAGGGATTTAAGCGGTCGGAGGTAATTATTTGATACTCGTAAGCCATATTTTGCCATTCAGATGAGGCTTCATGACTAAGAGTTCAGCCCCTTCCTGGTCAATCAGCGCTTCATTGAAAAGACCTCGGTGCTTAAAAGTGTAACCTCTCTCGACATTGCCAATATGTGTCACTATAACAACGTCTCCATATTAGTTCAGGGCGAATGTCATGAGCTGGCGGTCTGCCTCCTTTACTTCAATGGTTGTGCCCCAAAACCCTTTGGGGGCAACTTGATAGGTTTCCTGGTTGGCCATTTCAATTACCGCTGTAAAAGAAAACCAGCTTTTGTAAGAAAGCTTGCCAATGAATGGATTCTCCCCGAGTTAAATCAAAGATAAGGAGCTGATTGATTTGCTTGATATTCTGCCATAGTGGTATTTATTTTAATTTAGTTTTGGTTGATTTACAAACCTTCCATGACTTTGATTTTGAGTTCGGGATCCCGACGGAAAAGGCGTTCACAAAACTGAGCGATAGGCGGATCACGCAATGTTTCCCCCTGAGTCTCGCAAAACGCATAATGCATTGGTGCGCCAAAGCTGGATCGATTCGATCAGACATCGACATCCTGATGCACCGGCCTGGATAATATTGGCGGATGAAGTAGAAATATAACTTTGAAAAATGAATACCTACTATTTGCCTGATGACCTTTTGGATGACACTGCGGCGGGGCCCGACCAGGTTGTCTTACGGTATTACGATTCGGATCGGGATTCGGTAAGAAACAGGATCGTGTTGAACCAAAACATGATCAATTTACTCGTGAGCGGGAAGAAAACCATTATCTATCCCGATGCGACGGCGGTAGTGAATGAGGGCGAGCTTGTCGTACTATCAACCGGTAATGTGCTTACTTCCGAGCTGCTTGCTGGCACGGATCGGTTTACAAGCATTCTCTTTTATTTTAGTAACCAGGTGTTCAACCGGTTTCTGATCAAGTACGAGCATCTGCTCAAACAAAATACTCCGAAGGGCGATAAGCAGTCCTTTTTAATTTTCAGACAAGACAGTTTCATTAAGCACTTCATCGCCTCCTTACAAATCGTACTTAGCAATGGCGGGAGTTTGCCGGCAGAAATCCGGTTGCTTCGAATTGAAGAACTCTTATTGTATCTTCTTCAATCCGATCCTGAAAGGTTTCGCGCAATAGAAATTCTGACCCGAAACAAGCAGCAATTGCAGATTAAGAAAGTTATCGAAAGCCAGATTGGTCAGCCGACTACCGTGGACGACCTGGCGTTTCTCTGCCACATGAGCACTTCCACATTCAAAAGAAAGTTCCGTGAGATTTATCATACCTCCCCGCAGAAATGGCTGCTCGCCCGCAGACTTGAATTAGCTGCGGATCTGCTCAAATCGTGTGACGAAAGCCCCTCAGGCATTTATATGAAGGTGGGCTATCAGAACCATTCCAGTTTTTCAGAAGCATTCCGGAATCACTTCGGAAGTACGCCGAGCGATTTCCAGCAAAAGCATTTGAACGTCGCGCCGTAGTTCTTGACTGTCTATCCCTAACTGTACCGCTGGCCGTGCCAGTACTTTTGAGTCATCAAATAAACACAGTACTTATGGAAACAATGACGGAAAAGAACAAAGCAGTGGTACGCCGCTTCAATCAGGAAGTAATTGGCGAGGGTAACCTCGATAGTTTTAAAGAGCTCATGGACGAGCAGTTTGTGAACCGCTCTGCACCCGAAGGCATGAATAACGGCCCGGATGGCATGATTTACTTTTTTAATGAAATTCTTCGCCCGGGTATGCCTGACGTTCATGTTACAATTCACCAGCAGGTTGCCGAAGCGGATTTAGTCACTACACGCAAAACTATTGGCGGTACTCATACCGGCACTTTCCTGGGCATTCCGGCAACCGGACGGGCGATTAACATCGATGTGATTGATATTGTCAGGGTAAAGGATGGCAAATATTTTGAGCATTGGGGAATCACTTCGCTGCCGGAAATATTGTCGCAACTACAAAATTAGCGTGCTTGCAGCAATAGTGCATTGATTGATTACACGTCCCGCGCCATGCTGGTTTAGCGCGGTGCGGGACTTTTGTACGCTACCGCTCTTATGTAGCCGAAATGGATTACACCTGATTCACAAGGTTGCCTTTATTTAAACAAGAGCGGCGCCAACTGATACAGGCTGCGGCGCCAGGTAAGAAACTCATGCGCTGTACCCTCGGAAACGTATGAAACCGAATTATATCCAGCCGTTTTCAGGGCAGAAGCCGCATTTCTCACGCCGTCGGGTTTTTCTTTACTACCTGCACTGAGGAAAACGAGCTTGGGCTTGGTTTTGTCTTTCAGATCCTCAGGTGAGTACACCCCTCCGCTGAGTAGTGCATAGTAGCCGAAAACGTCTGGCTTGTTGAGCGTAATCATCCGTGTTTCCATTCCTCCCATGGAAAGGCCTGCCATAGCGCGTTTCTCGCGGCTAGCTAATGTTTTGAAAGTAGATTCCACATACGGGATAAGCTCATCAACCAGTACGGTCTGGAAAGCTTCGATCTTAAATTCCCTTATCTTTCCCATTTTAACCTCGTTGGTCATACCATACGTCATCACAATGATGAAAGGCTCAATTTTGCCATCTGCAATCAGGTTGTCCATAATCAGGTTTGCACGGCCCTGGTTACTCCAGGCAGTTTCGTCTTCTCCCCATCCATGCTGCAAGTATAGTACCGGGTAACGTCTATTTCCCTTTTCATATCCGGGAGGGGTATAAACAAATGCACGACGGGTAGTACCTGTGCTTTTCGACGGGAACAATATTTGTTGCACATGACCGTGAGGCACATTCTTTAGCTGATAAAAGTCCTGATCGTTAGCCGGGATCTCAATACCACTTTCCCAGCGAACCGAGCCGTAATAGTTCAGTGTACCCGGATCATTAAAGGTTCCTCCATCTACATTAAGATGGTAATAATGAAAACCCTCGTCCATGGGTCCCTCGGTGGTCCCTGTAAAAAAGCCTTCCGGATTTTTAATGAGTTTGGTGCCGCCCCTTCCGCCAAGTCCCAGGCTTACCCTTACACTATCTGCCTGTGGTGCCTTGATCCGGAAACGGACATATCCTTGAGAATTCACCTGAGGATATTCCTGGCCGGGCTGATTAAGTTCCGAAGGCTTAAAGTCGTCCTTGACAGCTGCCTTTTCCACCTGTGCCCAAGCAGCTCCCGCGGTTAGAGAAGCTGTCAGAATAAAAGCAAAACATTGTTTATTCATCTGCTTTTAATTAAAATGCCTGTTTAGAAATGCTCATTATTATTCAACACGGAAAAATCAAAAATGAGCTTACCACCGGTTAAAAGTGGTCGTACGGAAAACCTACTTACATGATGTCACTTATCGTCAACAAAAATCTCCCATTAGACCATAATGACGACGGCAATTGCCTTTGAAATTAGAAAATACAAGAGTTGTTACCCCCAGGTAGCTCTATGAAAATGTCCTTCAAAAGGTTAAGGTTCCCTCCTAAAGTAAAATACAATCATGTAGCATTTTGTGTACAGATTTCTTACTTGGCTTTATTTTCGAAGATCGAGATGAGTTCATCGAACGCAGTTACCATTACATAACTAAGATTTCCTCCGTCGCGAAATCCGACGGAGGAAACTCGATAACAGGATCGAATAAAGACTTCATCTAGTCAAACAAAGACACCTCGCGTGATCGATCTTGTAACTAAGTGCTCCCTACGGCACAAAAGTCGAATCATTTGCTGGAAGATTTGAGGAAGTTAGCTGCGCTGTTTGAGATGCGTTAACAGATCCGGCAGGTCCAAGTCAGGTGACGTCAGAGCGTTCCCTCATCCATGATTAGTCCCCAAAATCGGATTAGATCTCTTATGTAGCCAACATCCATTTTGTTGCTAGGTTTTTGAAGTTCATCTGACTTCTATTTTTTGGCTAGTATGGCTTGAAAAACGGCTATCGCGAAGCAACCAGCTTAGAGGTGAAGGCAACCCTACGATCAGCTAAATCCCAGTTGGCAACTTCACTTTTGACCAGATCAGGAAATTTTCGGGCAATATCGCGAAGCGCATTCCCCACAGACTTTCTAAGGTACTCGCTTTCATGTGCCCTATTTCTTGCGATCAGCTGAATCGCCTCCAAAGGATGATCCTTAAAATAGGGACGGCTCGTCCATATCCTGAGCCCCTCGGTAACGGCCCGTCTCACATTGGGATGATCGTTTGTGATCCACTGCTGGATACTGCCCAACACCCGGCCATAACCCAGCATCCGGCAATAATGATCAAGAGCCTTAGCCAGCATTTCCTGCACGCGCCAATTGGGGTCCGCAGCAACTTTTGTGAGCAGCAGGTCCAGCGCTTTCATATCGTTGGCGCTCAGTTGTCCAAGCATATGCGTCGCCAGCATTCTTCCCTGATAGCTTTCGTCATCTAACAGCGCAAGGGCCATGCCAAAGTGATTCAGAGTCGAATCTTCCAGGAGTTCATCCCCTGCTTCAACAATATGCTTGAAACCATGTTCTATTTGTTTCAGTCTTTCGATCAGTACTTTCATATTCCCAATTTCACTGATTAACAACATAAATTCCAATGTCGCTGTACTTCACATGAACGCCGCAAAGATTGCATTTCTTACCGAGCAAATGCCAGTGAATTGCTGTAAACTGAGCAAAAACGACTATGACATGTTCATATCCGGCGTAACGTGTTATTTCTCTTTTTTAGGTAATTGAAGAATCTGTATTGATCCTCCGGCGCTGTATCCTGACAGCTGCACAAATACATGATCCCCTGCTTTTCTCCGGATTGCGTAAACTCTCACCAAAGTGTTGGTATAATCAATAGAGCCCTCCTCACCAAAATAGGTTGCCTCATCTTTGATTCTGTCCAGCTCTTGTTGCGGAACTCTTCCCTGGAACAACAGCACCCCGCCGGCCGCCATAATCAGGTCTTTATAACTCTTTTCGAAATAGGGTAAAGACCACTCTTTCCCAGTGACACTCGTTAAAAATGCTTTGTAAACCTTTCCTTCAATAGGCACCATACCCTTCCGCGTTGGAAAAAACAGCCGATCGAAATCACGGATAAGTGGCTTATTCAGAGGCACTATGTCGGCCGGAGGATTAAAGACGGGGAACTGGGTCAATTCGTTTTCGCTGAATGGAAGATTGCTCAAATCAATGGAATCCGGAAGTACTTCCAGTAATGTTTCCCGCGCAGGCAAGGCTGCATCAGTTTGCAATGTTGACGTCCCATGGACGGTATCCGCTTTACCAGACCTATTAAAGACAATCAAAGGAACTGTAAAAATTAACGACATTAAAATGGCTTTACTTTTCATTCTTGTTAACTGTTTTGTAGTGGGTAAAAGATCATTTCTGCATTGTAGAGCAAATTTGGGCCAAAGCCCGTTCAAAGAAAAGTTTATTTTATATGAGGTAACCTTAGCCGTCAAACATTCCCGTCCTCATGCTTTTTTATCTTTGGGGGTTATCAGATATGATAAAAACATATTGGGGAGCCAGCTTAGCCATGCCACAAGAATCTAAGCTTTGATGAAATCTTCATAAACAGCGCCCAGCACGGGGAATAAAACGCTCCTTTGTTATTCCTCCGTACTTGGTTTTGAAATGGCAAAGTACGCCTGAGCATCAATCTCCGGTGCCGCCTGTTGCAAAAAGAAACAAAAAGCCCGTCAAATCGTTGAATTTACGGGCTTTCTGCTCGTGACGGCCAACCAGGTTATAAAAGTCCGCCCGAAACTGTAATCCGCTCGCCTGTTACCCAGCCCGCCTCATCCGAAGCCAGGAATACGGCAACCTTTGCGATATCTTCCGGCTGACCGATCCGTCCCAGTGGTGTGAGAGGAAGCATTTGTTTTTCAATGTCTCCGCCGATGATTCCCATTTCGTGGTTTCCCTCAGTGTCGGTCACGCTGTTGTAGGTTCTATCATGCTGGGAAGCAGATCATTTCATTCATTGCCTTTACATAAAATCCGAATTCCACAAGGCTGGTATTGGCAAAGCATTGATGCAGGTATGCCTGGATCAAGTGGGGCAACCAGCAACCTTAAAGTGCATTATCGCCAATACTGACGCCATCGCATTTTACCAAAAGCGGGGCTGGCAGATTGCCGGTACGGGAGATAACGCAGAAGGGCCTTATGCTTTAATGGGGTTAGGTAAAAAAACTGTTCAGCGCTAAATTCGGATCACGCTCTGCGGCCCAAATTCAATCTTTACTTTTGCGAATGGACCTATTGATCGACACCATTCAGCGCTATATTTCTCTTTCGCCAGAAGAAGAGGGTATTATCCGAAATCTGTTTCGCGAACAAAAATTCGGCAAAGGCGAACATCTGCTTCTGGCAGGCCAGGTCTGTAAAAACATTTTTTTTATTGAACAAGGCCTCGTCCGCTATTATGTCAGTATTGACGGGGAGGAAAAAACGAGCTACTTCAACAAAGAGGGCGAGTTCGTTTGTGATTATTCGAGCTTTCTGCCGCAGCAACCTGCACAAACCAACATCCAGGCCCTCGAGGAGGCTATCGTATATAGCATCAGCAAGTCCGATATAGAGGTACTCTATCAGCGGGTGAGAGAAGGAGACCGGTTTGGCCGGTTGGCGCTTGGGGAAGTCTATGTAACCGCGATCCATCAGATCAGCTCACTCTATGCCGACTCGCCAGAGCAGCGTTACCAGAACTTCTTTGATAATTTCCCCGACATTGCCCAGCGCATACCACAATATTACATTGCTTCCTACGTGGGCATCAAACCCCAATCACTAAGCCGCATTCGAAAAAGATTAGCGCAAAAGCATTAATTAACCTGGGTGAATGATCCGGCGTGTTGAGATCGCGAGATTTGTCATGTCAAACGATAACAACATGAAAACAAAAAAATGGACATCTTCACATTAAGACAACTATTCCTGGTTTTCCACCTTTCCGGTATGGTGCTGATGATTGGCACGACCGTCGCGGAGTTTGTAGTATTCCGCGTGTTTGTGAAGCTACTGAGCTCGCACGACAAAGCGGTGGCCGGTATGCTCAAACTGATGTCAGGTTTGGGCAAGCTCTTACCGGTCGGCGGAGTATTATTGCTCATTTCCGCGATCGGACTGATGGCAGTTACCGAGGGCATCTATCTGTCGCAGCTCTGGCTTCAGGTCAAACTTGCGCTCATCCTGCTGCTGCCTGTAAATGGCATGCTGATAGGCAATAGGGAGATGAAACGTTTAAAAAGCAGTCTGTCCATTGAAGGTGACGGTCCAGATACGGCAACCCCATCGTCGATAATGAAACTCAACAGGTTTTACCTCGTTCAACTGCTGGTATTTTTCTCGATCATCATCCTGGCGGTTTTTAAATTCACCTGATTGCAATGCTCAGATGCATCATTTGGCCTGGTTTGGTAAGGCGGTGGTCCAGGTAGATTTCAAACTGTTCTCTACACCGCGTAGCTGTAAACAAACAAGAGGCCATTGAAGCCTTCGGCGCTTCGGCTGCCATCGGCTCGATTGCCGATGCTGATTTCCTGACAGCCACCTTTCAGGGTGCGGATGCGGTGTATGCTATGATCCCGCTTAGTTTTACAGAACCCGACCTGGGTAGTTACCTGCGGCGAATGGCTAACAACTATATGCAGGCTTTAAAGACCGCCCAGGTAAAACGGGTGGTCGTGATGAGCGGTTGGGTGGCCGACCTGATCAAAAGCGAAAACGTGGAAAGCGAATTTGACAATCTGGATGCTTCGATCACCGTCATACGCCCCGGATCATTTTACACGAACTTCTTTCAGAATATCGACCTGATCAAGGGCAAAGGCCTGATAGGCAAACTGCTGACGCTGCGCTACTCTGGCCTTTGGGCATTGTTGACAGGAAAGACCGGCCTGCTGATGGGCAACTGCGGCGGCGATGACCGGATCATATTCGTTTCGCCCAGAGACATTGCCGATGCGGTTGCCGAAGAGCTGCTTTTGATGCCAGAAAACAAAACCATCCGTTACGTGGGTAGTGACGAGTTGACCTGTAACGAAGCGGCCAGGATTATCGGCACGGCGGTGGGCAAGCCTTGGCTGAAATGGGTGCTGCTAAGCGATAAAACGATGCTGCAAGCTTTGAAGATGGCCAAAGTGCCTGAAAAACTGGCACAGACCTTAGTGGAGATGCAGGCGGCCATGCACAGCGGCAAGCCGCTCAAAAATTTCCACCGCAATAACCCTAGAATGGGGAAGATTAAACTTGCCGATTTTGCCAAAGAGTTTACCCAGGTATACCGCCAAAAATAGTATCTTGTGTTATGAGCAGTTCACCGCTTTTTCGTTTCAGTACCATCAGCGACTATCATCGTGCCGCCGACTTGCCTAAACCGGCGCACCCGCTGATCAGCGTGGTCCACATGGAAAACGTCAGCCTGCCCATTGCCGAGGCTCCATTTAATATTGTCGCTGATTTCTACTGGATCTCGATGAAGAAAATGCAGCATGTCAAATTCAGATACGGTCAGCAAACCAGCGACTTTGATGAAGGTGTGCTATTCTTTATGTCGCCCGGCCAGTTGTTTGGTGTAGAAAGCGTTGAAGATGCAGCGAACATGAAAAAGCCAGAGGGCTGGATGATCCTGATCCACCCCGATTTTTTATGGAACACGCCCCTGGCGAAAAACATCAGGCAGTACGAGTTTTTCAACTACTGGGTGAATGAGGCCCTATACCTGTCCGAAAAGGAAGAGGCGATGCTCACCGCTATCGTCAGCCAGATCGAGCAGGAATACAACACAGCTATCGACCGTTTCAGTCAAAGTGTGATCATCGCGCAACTGGAGCTATTGCTCACCTATTCCGAGCGTTTCTATCAGCGGCAATTTATTACCCGTAAAAAAGCTAGTCATGAGCTGCTGACGCGTCTGGAAGATTATTTAAGCAGCTATTTTAACAGCGGTGCGTTAGCAAGTCAGGGCCTGCCCAGCGTAACGCATATTGCCGAGAAGTTAAACATTTCCCCGGGATATCTGAGCAGCCTGCTGAAAATGCTGACGGGGCAAAATATGCAGCAACACCTGCATCACAAACTGATCGAGCTAGCCAAGGAAAAGCTATCTACTACTAATCTTACTGTCAGTGAGATTGCCTACGAGCTCGGATTTGAACACCTGCAGTCTTTCAGCAAAATGTTTAAAACGAAGACCAACCTGTCGCCACTTGAATTCAGGCATTCGTTTAACTGAAGCCCGAAAGCAAACAGGCTTCGGAGAGATTGTTATTCCTGTCTCTGAAGCATCAGGAATTGCAAGCCCGGAACATCTAGCCTGGAAATTATGGTGCCAGTGACCATTCCATTTCAATTTAGGCTGACCAGGTCATTTCGGTCCAAATTGACCAGCAAGTCTTCCTTCATCAGGAAGTTACACAAAATCCAAGATTTTGGATTATTGGCCAATCTGCCACCGAATGGCGTGGTCTGTTGCAGCGTATTCTCCAGTCAGCAAAGCAGACAACCTAAAGGTATCAAGACACATCCTATCTGACAACGAAGACCAAGGTTTCAGCCGAGTTCGCGCATATGCCTGCTGGCACTGGGCAGAGTTTGTAAAGGGCCTTGATGAAGACATTGCAACCAACAAAAAACTGCTTGCCCTGACCTTTGACGCCTGTGGCGGCCCGCATGGCAGCGGATATGATGTGGAGCTCATCCTTTATCTGGAAAAAATGAAAATCCCTGCCACTTTGTTTGTGACCGGCAAATGGATTGATGCTAATTATGCAACCTTCCTGAATCTAAGCAAAAACAGTCTCTTTGAAATCGAGAACCACGGCCTGAACCACAGGCCCTGCTCGGAGGACGGCGAAAGCGAATACGGGATTAAGCCTACCCCCGACGTGCCGGATTCCTTCGATGAAATTGAGGCAAATGAACGCAAAATCACCGCTATCACCGGCAGGCGGCCCATTTTCTTCCGCTCTGCAACCGCCTTCACAGACGAAGCGTGCGCCAAGATTGCCCAACAGCTCGGGGTTAAGATGATGTTCTTTCCGGTGACGCGGTCCCTAACACGCCAACTAATCTTATCGAAAACAGCATTTTCAGCTTTGTCCGGTTGAAAGGTTATCCTTTGAAAGGCAGGTAGTCTATCCGGCGATTTATTTCTTATATAACGAAACACGGAGGCGCTCTCCTGAGGGTTCGCTATTAGAATTAAATTAGATATCTACCTGAAAACAAAGGAAGTGACGCTATTCGATCTTGGGTTATGCCGACAGGAGAAAAGTCTAAATAATCCCAAGCCTTACTGCGATCTTGACAAGGCCTACCGAGTTTTTTACCTCTAACTTCTGAAAGAGATTTCGCCTGTGTGTTTCAACAGTCTTATTACTTATAAATAGCTCGTCGGCAATGCGGTTAGTCGTATACTCACTGGCCACAAGCCGTAGTACTTCGATTTCCCTTTTACTAAGCGAGTTCTTCGTTTCTACGGCATGCTGGCTGGTGTGGCCACCGATGCTTACTTTCGCGAGCTGAGTCATTACCTGCTGTGCATAATACGTTTTGCCGGTCGAAACCAACTTGATCGCCCTCTCCCACTCTTCAATCTCGGCATTGAAATCGATGTAGCCATTAACCCCGCTGTGCACTATTTCTCGCACATCGCTAATGGCAGACGTATCGGAAGCAATCATTATTTTCAGTGATGGATGCGTTTTTTTGATATTGGCTATCTGACCAGCTCCCCCGGTTGCTGAATGCGCAAAAGCGATCAGCAATTCAGTTCTATCCAGTTTGGAAGAATGGGCAATTTCTTCCAGACTTCCACTTTTTCCGGTCACCTCGATAAATGCATTACAAACTAACCACTCTGCGACGGCGGCGCGTACCAGAGAATGCGGGTGAACGAGATAAACAATGGTCGGCGAATTCATTATCCGGTTTTGTCTGTAAATAGGTAAGACTGGATGCTATTTTAATCCAACTGCTCTTTGCGCCGTGTTTTTAATGGAATTGGCGTCAGTAACAGCCATTATTTTCCCTGTGCCCAGCAGACCGCTGTAAGCACCATCGGGCGTCATACTTTCAGCATTGTTGGAACCCGCAGGGGTAGCAAAGCCCCACCACCATACCAGATATCCCAGCTGATTTTGCTGGCAGAGCCGCATGATAAGTTTGTAGTTAATGGGCTTTATACCATTCGTGTCCTGATCGTCGATGGCAGCTATTTCACCCAATACAATGGGCAATCCCGAACTTCCCAGGTTGTTCAGATAAGCCGTGATCTGGGCATCCGAATAATTGCCAAACGCGCCTGTTGTCGGCCAGTAAGTGTGTACGCTCAATATCAGGTTGTGCAGCGGGTCGGCGTCCATCAGCTCCTTACCATGCTGGACAAAGAACTCCGGGTCCTTACCCCATCCGGGCGCGTCGATCATCAACGGGCAGCTATAACCCGCTGCCCTTAGGTTTCTGACAGCATCCATATTGGCAGCGCTATAAGTGTCGCTGGTGGCGCTGCCGTCGTCTGGCTCATTGGCTATGTTAATAATGATGGATTTCTGGTATTTCAGCAGCATGGGTTTCATATCACCACTGGTCCACCAGGCAGTGGCCTGGCCCAGGCTACCGGAAACATCCGAAGTACCCGTGTAATCATGTAGTTCCAGAACTGGAACCATGCCTTTATCAATGCAGGAAGTGATCAGGGGTTCTATCTGCGCGGCGGTCATTGTACCGGTACCACTGTTGTCGTATTGCCGCTGCAGCACCAGGCGAACGGCGTTGGCGCCGGTTTTCTCTATTTCCGGAATTTCGGCCATTCCGAAACCGTCGGCAAAAGCACTACCCATATTTACACCCCTCAATACCAACTTGTTGCCCGCTGCATCGGCAACAAATTTACCATCTATAACGTGTAACCCGTCAGAATTAGGCGAGATAGGCGTATCGTCCGAATTGCTATGGTCCGATTCGTGGCAAGCTGCAAAAACAGCGCCGGCCAGCAGGATCAACAAGAGATGTTTCATAGCGCGTATTTAATTTATTCGCCTTAAAACCGGCCGCTACCTTTGATTTCACGGACCATGCAGTCAATTTATAGCCAAGCCGAATGCGATGCCACTCATGTGGGGTCAGTTGCAGGTTTTATAAGGTGAGCGAATAGGTTTTAAGGATAAACGACGAAGGTTTGTCCACTCACCTGCTCCAACCCGCAGCCGGCAACCAAATGGCGACCACTGGCCCGCCACACTTTGACAAAGAGTGCTGTAAATAATACCTTTGGATTCCCCTTAATTTCCCACACTATATCGAAACACCACCACTTTATGTATCAGAAATGATCTAACAGTCGCCGCTGAAACGCATAATGAAACAATTTCTGATTCTACTTCTTCTGCTGATGTGCAATGTTGGGCATGCTCAATTACCCAACATTACATTCGAGCACATCAGTGACGCGGAAGGTCTTCCCAGCCGAACCGTGGAGCGGGCCATAGAGGACAAGGACGGCTTTATGTGGTTTGGTACCCGCAAGACACTCACGCGGTATGATGGTTATACTTTTCAAAATATAGGGAACAAATGGGTATTCGGCGTTGCTACTAACGGAAAGGGCGATATTTATTACTCGTCCGCAGCCGAAAAACTGCTGCGCGTGGACCCTCGTTCAATGAAAGAACACGTTATCGCTGGATTTGAGGAAGGCGGGGGCTACAACACTTTTACCGACTCGTTCGGGGATGTTTGGTTCTCCGACCGCAAACAAGTCAATCGCTACTGTCCTTCCGAAAAGAAGATATATGTTTATCCCCTTAAACAAACGAGCTTCATCTACCACAAAGGCGGCTTTGTAGAAGACAAGCAAAGAAATGTCTGGGTTTTAGGCATGGAAGTAGGTTTATTCCAATTCGATAGGAAGGCTAACAAGCTTATCTGCAAAATGGGGCTGGACTGCCCGGTATCAGGAGAAAAGTATCAGTACCAAATGCACGGAGGTATTATCGACACAGACCAAAAGCTTTGGATTGCCATGGCTTTCAACGGACTGATGAAGTATGACATCCGGACGGGAAAAGTCAAAATTTACAAGCACGGCAAATTTCGCTTGCTTTCAGTCTGTGAGGGAACCGATGAATTGGGAAAAACGATACTTTGGATAGGAGCCGCCGAAGGGTTGGGAATATTCAGGCCCGATACCGAACAGTTCTCATTTTTCGAAGGTCTGGGCCCGCGCCCCTTCGAGGTGCATGATCTCAAATTGGGCTCAAAATCAAACATCCTTTGGGTATGTACCTCGGAAGGTATTCTCAAATATGACCCTAAGAACCAGTTTATCAAGGCCAGTCGCATTCAGGGCCAGATGCCGGCCAACGCTATGTTACAAGACCGGTCCGACCCGTCCGGGCAGACATTTTGGATCGCGGTTGCCTACCAGGGGCTGTACAAATTCAATATCAAAACCAACCGCCATACCTTTTTCCCTTTTCCGCAATACAGAAACACCTCCGAGACCAGGTGGCTGATACAAGACAAATACAACAAAATTTGGGTGGGCTGTAATCAATGGGAAACCTGGCAAGACGGGAAAAGTGACCCTTCCGACAATCGTTTTGAGGGGGTTTTTCACTTTGATCCTGTAAGCGGGCATTACGACGCCCTCCCCTTTGACATCCATCACACCTTCTTTTCTGTTCCCTTTTATTCTTTGGGCATGATTGACAGCAAAGGACGGTTCTGGATTACCAATCACTATGAAGGCATTCATATCATCGACGCAAAAAGTAATATCGAAGTAAAACTGTGGTCGGACGGGGCCCAGTCCAATCTTCTTGCCGGGGGGAACTGGATTATGCACATATTTGAAGATAGCAGGTCGCAAATATGGCTTGCAACCTATCAGGGGATTTTTCTTTTCGACGAGAGCGCGCGCAGTTTCCGCAGAGTAAATGACAAGTATGGCTTTATGCAAATAACCGAAGGTCCCGACGGAAATATTTGGGCTGTCGGCTGGTCGGGCGTGGTCAGCCTTGACAGCAGTGGACGAACTTTAAAATCCTGGTCAGGAAAAGATGGGCTTTATGATCTGGAATGCCGCCAAGTAGTTGTTGACAGCAGTAACCGGGTCTGGGTAGGGACATTTGATGGTCTGCACGTTTTGGACGAAAAGCGCAATCATTTCAGAAGGTTTACCGTCAATGACGGTCTGCTATCGAATAACACGATGGTAAGCGTGTTGCTTGCAGGAGACGACAAACTTCTGGTAGGTAATCTGGGAGGTTGGAACATACTTGACTTGAAGCGTCTGGACAAAACCGGCGGAAGCGGCAACATTCGCCTGACCAATGTTCGCGTCAATAACCGGGAAAGCATAGCCGATTGGTCAAAACCGGTAGCTTTAAAATCACACGAAAATGCGGTTAGCTTTAGTTTCTCGGCTTTGAATTTCCGGAAAGCAAATGATAACAATTACAGCTATTATCTGGAAGGGTTTGAAAAAAAGTGGATTGATGCAGCTCATGCGCATCAGGCGTTTTACACCAATCTGACGCCCGGCCAATACACATTTCACGCCCGGCTAACCGGGGTCGCTTCCGGGTCCGAATTGAGCATTCCATTCACGATCACACCCGCGTTTTACCAAACTATTTGGTTTCGCGTACTTTCCCTTTTATTAGTAGCCGGTGTGGTTGGGGTAATTTACCGCAGCCAATTGTCCTATCAGAAAATGAAGGCTCGTTTGGCATTAGAAGAATTGGAGATACAACAGAAAGAGATCGAGCATAAGGCCGAGTTAGTCGCTTATCAGCTCAAACTTTCGGAAATGGAAATGAGCTCGCTAAGATCTCAAATGAACCCCCATTTCATTTTTAATTGTTTAAATTCCATCCAGTTCTTCACGGCTCAAAATGACGGCGAACGGGCGTCTGAGTACCTAGGCAAGTTTTCGCGGTTAATCAGGCTTGTACTCGAAAATTCGAAATCCGACCAGGTGACACTGGACAATGAGCTGGAAACCTTGCGGTTGTATGTCGAAATGGAATCTATGAGGTTTTCCGGCAAATTTCAATTTGAAATGCATGTAGATCAACACATCGAGACCCATGCCATTCAAATTCCGCCATTGCTATTACAGCCCTTCGTTGAAAACGCTATTTGGCATGGACTGATGCACAAAGAAGCGGGAGGAACCGTGGCTTTATTTTTAAATCAACCCCATGACCATTTGCTACGGGTGATTATTCAGGATGATGGTATCGGCCGGCAGAAAGCATCCGAATACAAAAGTAAATCAGCGACAAAAAATAAATCATATGGTATGAAAATCACCGCCGATCGCATCAAAATGATCAGTCAGCCCTTACAGGTTCGAACAAGCGTTGAAGTTATTGACATCAAGGACCGCAGCGGCAATGCCCTGGGCACGAGGGTGATACTCAATATTCCGGTTTAGGCAACTTAATTTCCAAGGCTCACTAAAAAAGGCAAGTTATGATACGAGCAATCATCATCGATGACGAGCCCAACGCCGTGGGACTGATATCCCTGAGGCTAGCTCAGCACTGCCCGCAGGTCGAGGTGATCGCCTGCTGTACAAGCAGTCAAAAAGGAGTCCAGGCAATTCTCGATCATCAAACCGATCTTGATGTCGTCTTTCTGGATATCGAAATGCCCCAAATGAATGGTTTCCAGGTTCTCGAAGCCGTCGGAAATGTTTCTTTTTCCTTGGTCTTCGTCACCGCATACGACCAATTCGCCTTGAAAGCATTCCGTTACAGCGCAGTCGATTACCTTTTAAAGCCCATCGACACGCAGGAGCTCATCCAGGCGGTCACTCGCATTGAGAATCAGCGAAAGACAACGAAACAACAGTTAGAGCACCTAAAAGATCAATTCAACAATCCGGCCCGGACTTTTCCCGACCGGATCGCGCTTTCATACCAAAACGGCATTGCCTTTGTACTTTTAAAGGATATTATCTACTGCGAATCTGATGATAATTACACTAAGGTGTACGTCCAGGACGGGCAGCATTACCTATCCACGAGGTCAATGCGGGATATCCAGGGACTTTTGGAAGAGCGGGATTTTCTTCGCGTTCACAGGAAATTTTTGATCAACCTGCTCCATATCAAAAAATTCGTAAAGGGAGAAGGTAGCTATCTTGTAATGTCCAATCAACAAACGATCCCGGTCTCCCGCTTGCAGAAAGACCGGCTCATGGAACACTTTGACTGGCTTTAAGGCTAAGAAAACCACAACCGAGATGACAAATTTCCGCTTTTAGCAACATTTATCGGCTCTCTGAATTTGTTAGATTACGCTCCGGGTGGCTTATCTAGATAAATCGACGCAAACAGTACCCGTCAGCGTCGGTTTTGGACCTAAATTAGCATTTCGTACGCTATTCGCTGGCCAGCGAACGTACCGGATCCATTAAGGCCGCTCTTACGGAATGCCAAACGACCGTGGATGTCACAATTAACAGGGTAGAACAACTGGCAAACAAGAACACGCCAGGTCCGATTTGAACGCGGTACTCGAAATCTGTGAGCCATTGATCCATGATGTACCAACCAACAGGTGCTGCGATCGCAAAGGCGATGATGGCCAACTTGACAAAATCAGCAGTAAGCAGTCCGACGATACTGGGGACAGACGCGCCGAGGACTTTTCTGACGCCAATTTCTTTAATACGCTGCTGGGCTGCGAACGCTGCCAGCCCGAAAATACCCATGGAGGAGATAAAAATAGCGAGCCCGGTGAAAGTGGTTGTCAGAATCCCGATCTGCTTTTCACGCGCGAAACGCGCTTCATAGGTATCATCGGCAAATGAATAACTGAATGGATATCCCGGGTCGATTTTTTTAAAAATGGCTTCCAGCATCATTAGATTTTTTTCCAGCTTCTCTGCGGGATTAAGCCGGAGATTAACCCATTGATGGGCAAGCATCCCTGCGGGCCCGGTGATAATAGCTGGCTTGACGGGAGAATAGGGTGATTCATAAATAAAGTCTTTCACCACACCGACCACATGCCAGTCAGTCTTCTGAAAACGAACGCTGGCGCCAACAGGAGTCTTCAACCGCATGGCTTTCGCTGCCGTTTCGTTCAGCACGATCGCCGTTGAATCTGTGGGATATTTCGAAATGTCAATTTCCCTGCCTTCCAGCAACGTAACCCCGGTGGTCGCGATAAATTCCCGGTCGGCACCGAACAGATCAAATTCGACATTCTTGTCTGTTTCCACGCTTCCAGGAAATTGCACGCCCCATTGACGCGTGTTCAGGCTGACCGTCGGCCCAAGGGATCTGGTGGCCGACACGACTGCCCCACTGGTAATAAGCTGATCGCGCAGCAGCGGGTAATGCTTTTCAAGATTTCCCGGCAGCGCCGCATAAAACAGATGTTCTTTATTAAAACCGCTTTCACGGCGTTCGGCATGATCGATTTGATTGCGGATAACCAAAGTGGAAATAATCAGCACAATAGCGAATGCAAATTGAAGTACAACCAAACACTTTCTCGCAGGCGTCGCAGCAGTTCCGAATCGGTAGGGCCCTTTCAGAACTTTTGCCGGTTGAAATGATGATAGTACAAATGCAGGGTAGCTTCCAGCCAACAGGCCAGTTAATAACACAAATGCCAGGCCCGACGCCCAAAAACGGGGAGAAGTAAAATCAGGCTGGAGGTGTCTGCCTACCAGATCGTTAAATGCCGGTGTAACAGCCCAGATAACCACCGCTGCCAGCAGGCCGGCGATTAAAGCGAGCAGTATTGCTTCGCTTATAAAGCGCAATACAAGCGAGCCTTTGGCTGCCCCGGCAACTTTGCGCACACCTACCTCTCTGGCGCTCATTTCTCCTCTTGCCGTGCTCAGATTGACAAAATTCACGCACGCGGTAACCAAAATAAAAATGGCTACAAGGGCAAAAAGCCTCACAGCAACAATCCCGCCACCGACGACCTCACCCTTTTCTATTTTGGAATATAGATGCCACTTGTGGGCTGAATGCAGGAAGATTTCCCGATTGGCGACGTTATCAAGGGTACCTTTTAGGTGATGCGCCGTTACTTTCCTGATTTTTTGGTTTACTGCCGCTTGCTGCGCTCCTTGCCGTAGCAGAACAAAGGTGCTGAGATTGTTGGATGTCCAGTCAGCACTTGCAGAACCGGGCTTAATCATATATTCGCACGGTATAAGGTAGTCAATGTCCTGAAACTGGCTGCTTTCAGGCAGATTGTCCATGACCGCCGAAACCAGAAAATGATCCTTATGGTCTATTTGCATCGTCTTTCCGACCGCATTTTCGGTTCCGAATAAATTCGTTGCCAACCTTCTTGAAATGATAATGCGCCCGGCGTCGGCCAAAAGCCGGTTTTCGCTACCGGAAAGCAGATTAACATCAAAAATTCGAACAAAATCAGGATCTGCCAAGGCGCCTTTCACGTTACTATTTAAGTCTCCGACAGACAAAAGCAGCGTCAATGGCACGTATCGTGTTGCCATCTCGATATCCGGATAAGATGCATTAAGTTCGTGGGCCAGCGGTGAGGGGGTCGTTGACCAAACGGACTTCTCATCATTAAAAATATCGCGGTTATAAACCTGGAAAATACGGTCGACCTTGCTATAACTCCGGTCAAATTGCAACTCGCTTTGAATCCACAGACAGATCAATGTTGACGCCGTCATAGCGACCATCAACCCTGTGATATTAATGAAAGCATAACCTTTCGCTTTAAGCAAGTTTCGCCACGAAATGCGCAAATAAGTAGTAAGCATACCGAAAGAAAAGATTTGTGTTTGATATTGAGAAGCCCTGCGCCTTTGTTTGAAAATAAACCGGGCGAAACCCAGCACTTCGAGTGTATACCTGAATTTGGCCCTGCGGACACCCGATCTAGCTGCACACTTTTGGAAACGTTCTTGCAGGTCGCCCTGCACTTCTTCGACTTGCTCGGGGTGGCAAAAAAGACTCAGCAGCCAATCAGCAAATTTGGGTGGGTTGTTATAGCTCATATTCCGCGCACGAGCAAATCCTTGGAAATAATTGACTCCCATAGTTTGGAGCGCATGTCCCGTACACTTTGCAAAGTCTGGCTCCCAAGCGTGGTAACTGCAAACAGTCGTTTTCGCCTTCCACCCCGTTCTTGGGTTGCTTCACCAAAAGCGGAACTAAGCATTCCTTTCTCTTCGAGCCGTTGCAAGGCAGCATGAACGGCGCTGATACTCACCGACCGGCCGGTCTGCTCCTGCATTTCGTCCGAGATTGCAGCACCATACGCGCCCGGATGCAGGATAGTTACAGTCAGTAGCACGAGCTCTTCAAACTCGCCTAAGTAGTTTCTTTTCATAGTCACATAACTTCAACTTTTGTAGATAAAATAACGTGCCATTGACGAATCGACATACAAAACACTGAATAAGAAAAGCTTAGATGTTTTATCTATTAGACTACACCGTTCGTAAATGAACATTCTGTAATGCTGCCGGACAGTTCTGACAAAAAAATTAGTTGAAGAATTTGGGATATTAACTTCCACGTAGACAAATCCGGGAACTATGAGAAACGCATCATTAACGATTTAGCAGCCGTCGGCGAAGATATCTTTCGCGAAGAGCCAACGGGGCCATGCTAAGTTGAAAATAATCGTCGTACGTTAAACATCTTTCATGGAATGCGGCGGGCAGAGAAAGGGGGGCACACAGCTCCCGGGCAACTCTTTCGTCAGGTGTTGTGTACTGCGATTCGTCCGCTCGCACGACTAGTCGTTCGATTTCGGACATCCTAAACGGAAAGAAAATTATCTATCCAATTTATTATCAATACCTTACATATGACCAACTTCATTGGTACACGATTTGTTTAACAAATGTTAAGAAAATTATCTTAATATGGGAAGATCCTATTTAGGTGAGTTTGAAGAACTGGTACTGCTCACCGTCATCGTGCTTGGCGCCGGAGCGTATGGCGTGAGCATAGCCGAAGAGCTTCGCCAACGCACCAACCGCACCATCAGCCTCAGCGCTGTGCATATTGCATTGTACCGGCTCGAAGAAAAAGGCTTTGTCACCTCCGAAATGGGCGGTGCCACCTTAAGCCGCGGAGGAAGAAGAAAGCGGCTTTTCATGATTACCACGGCAGGACGGGACATGCTGACTGAAATCCAGGAGATACGAAACCAATTCTGGTATGCAATCGTAAACCCGGCACAGTGATGAAAAAGCAAAAACAAGCCATTCCCCCACGTTTTGCTCACAGATTGTTTAGGCTGCTTTGTCCACCGGAATTGTTTGAAGAACTGGAAGGCGACATGCAAGAGCAATTCGAACTCGACGTAAACCGTGCAGGCGAGGTGGCCGCCAGAAAAACATACTTATTAGAAGCGGTCAAATTCGCGAAACCTTACTATCTGAAAAGACGTGTTGCAGGTCTGTTGACCTCGCGGCGAAAAACGCAGAAGAAAGTGCATCACTATTCCCCCAAACCATTAAGTACAGCCATGATCAAAAACTATCTTACCCTCGCGCAGCGAACAATTGTTCGCTATAAATCTTATACGCTCATTAATGTTCTTGGACTGGCACTGGGCCTGAGTTGCGGAATATTGATCTTTTCGCTGGTCAATTACCACCTCGGGTTTGACAAGTTCCATGCAAATGCCGACCGTGTTTACCGGATCACTTCCGAGTTGCATAATGAAACGGTCAGCAAATATGGCAGCGTGCCGCAGCCCATCGGCGCCGCGATGCGGGATGATTATCCGTTTGTTGAAAAAGTGTCGATGCTCATCAGCTTCGGTGGAAACATTTCATTTCCCTCCCGCCGCGATAATCCCAAATTCAATGACGGGGTAGCCTATGCCGAACCCGATTTTTTCCATATCCTGGATTTCCCTTTCCTTGCCGGAGACCCGGAAGGTGCGCTCTCGCAACCCAATACCGCAGTGATTACCGAGCGCCTGGCCCAAAAATATTTCAAAAAGGATCAGGCGATTGGAAAGCGCTTCCGGCTGGACAACAAAACCGATTTTACCATCACAGGCATTCTCAAAAACTTGCCCGAAAATACCGATATCCGCCAGGAAATATATCTCTCTTACCCCAGCATCAAACAAACCACCCCCTGGCTTAACACCTGGGGTGGTATTCTGAGCGCTACTCAGGCATATGTGTTACTCAAACCGGGCACGGATGCTTCGAAGACAGACCAAGCCATGGCCGGTATTTCCACCAAATACTACAATGCGAAGGATGCAAAAATTTTCAAATTTCATTTGCAACCACTTTCCGACATTCACATGAACCTGGAATTTGGCGGCGCCATTGCAAAAAACCAGCTCATTGCGCTTTCCCTTATCGGTATTTTCCTGGTCATCACTGCTTGCGTTAACTTCATCAACCTGGCCACCGCCCAGGCGCTGGGCCGCAGTAAAGAAATCGGCGTGCGGAAAGTAATGGGCAGCATGAAGGGGCAGCTTTTCTGGCAATTTATCGTTGAAACAGGGCTCGTTACCCTCATTGCCTTCATTGTCGCCATCGGGTTATCATATCTCGCATTGCCATTTATGAATGAGATGCTATCAACTCGCGTCACACTCGATTGGCTGAAAGACATCAATCAGCCTATTTTTGCTGCCTGTCTGCTCGTGGTTGTCACCTTCATTTCAGGTTCATACCCCGGACTGGTACTGGCCGGTTTTCAGCCGATCACGGCATTGAAAGGGAAGCTCACGCAGAGCCAAATTGGAGGCTTTTCCATTCGCAAGGGCCTGGTCATCGCTCAGTTTGCCATTTCACAGACCCTTCTGATCGGCACAATCGTCATCACCAGCCAAATGCGGTTCAACACCCAGACCGACATGGGTTTCAAAAAAGACGCTATCGTGTTAATGCCTGTGCCGGAGACAAGCCCAGCTAAGCAGAGCGCCATGCGGGCGCGGTTTTCGCAATTGCCAGGGGTGGAGAAAGTCGCTTTTTTGAGCGCTCCGCCAGCATCGCCTGAAAACAATTTCGACACTGGTATCAGGTATGCGGGCAGACCCGAGAACGAAAAATTTACCATTTTCTATAAAACCGGTGACCCTGAATACCTCTCTATGTTCGGTCTAAAATTGGTGGCGGGCCGAAACCTGGTTTCTTCCGACACCACTAGGGAATATCTGCTGAACGAAACTGCGGTTGAAAAACTCGGCATGAAATCGCCGCACGAAGTAATCGGCAAAAATGTGAATATTAATGGTCGAAACGGGATCATCGTCGGTGTGATGAAGGACTTTCATAGCAAGTCATTTCGTGAGAGAATTGACCCGGTTTGCCTGACAACCCGAGCTGTGGACAATGCGCAATGTGCCTTGAAAGTAAGTAACCGGAACCTGGCCGCAACGCTGGCCTCTATCCAGAAATTATGGAATGAAACCAATCCGGATTACATTTATTCCTACCAGTTTCTGGACGAGCATCTGCAGCGTTTTTATGAATTCGATCAGCTCATTCTGCAACTCATGTGGGTTTTCGCCGGCGTCGCAATCTTCATTAGTTCCCTCGGTCTGTATGGCCTGATTTCCTTCATGGTTGCCCAAAAGACCAAAGAAATAGGTGTTCGCAAAACTCTGGGTGCGGGAGTGGGAAGTATCGTCTGGCTTTTCGGCAGACAATTCGCTCACCTGCTGGTGATCGCCTTCGTTATTGCCGCTCCGATCGGATGGTGGCTTGTGGATAAATACCTGGCCGATTTCCAATACCATATCGAGCTCGACCTGGCAACCTTCATCGCTGCGCTCGGAATGACACTTATGATTGCGATTGTAACAGTTGGATATCGGTCGGTTAAAGCGGCACTGATCAATCCCGTAAACGCATTGAGGTCCGAGTAAGTCTGGTGCTTTCATTTTCCTACTATTTCCTCCCGGAAATGCTTGCCCCAGTTGCGCAGTTCATTCAGCAGCTCGCGCAGTGACATGCCCAGCGGCGTCAGCGCATACTCAACCGTCACCGGCATGCTGTCATGAAGTGTGCGGGTAATCAGTTTGTTTTCTTCCAGGGCCTTCAACTCCTGAGAGAGCATTTTTGGCGAAATGTCAGGAATATCACGATGGATCTCACCGAACCGTTTGGTACCGTACGACAGCGAAATCACGATCGGAATGCGCCATTTGCCCTGGATCACATCCATTGCGTCGCGGGCAGCTTTAAGCTCGTATTGGCAGGCAGGTTGTGTGCTTTTCATGAATCAGGTTAAATGGGCTAGTTACTTGTCGGTAACTACTTACCCACAGGTAACAACTATCTTTTCGTAAGTTAAGGTAGCTAATTTTGCTTCATTGATCACTATTATTGAAGCAAATCATGAAATATTCAGCTCTTATTTTCTCGCTCATTCTCAGCACGGCGACAGTTGCACAAACCCACAAATCACGCACATTCCTGCTCGTGCACGGTGCCTGGTCGGGAGGCTGGGACTATGCGAAAGTCGATTCCATTTTCCGGATCAAAGGCGATGTAGTCTACCGCCCCACCCTGACCGGCTTGGGCGAGCGAGTGCATTTATCGAACGCAAATGTCGACCTGAGCACCTATATCTCCGATATTGTGAATGTGATCCGCTACGAAAACCTGTACAATGTCATCCTGGTTGGCCACAGCTTCGGCGGAATGGTCATTTCGGGCGTCGCCGAGCAGGTTCCCGACCGCATTGACCAGCTCATTTACCTCGACGCTATGGTCCCGGACAACGCCCAAAGCGCCCGCGACGTGTGCGGCGAACTTTGGGATAAAATGATGGTCGCCTTCGTAAAAGACAGCGTCATGCAATACCCTTTTGGCCAGGCGGGAGCCCGCATTCCGGGCGACATACCGCAGCCGCTCAAAACGTTTTTGGAACCTGTGAAAATCGCCAACCCGCTAGTTCAAAAGATTCCGTCCGCTTTCATCGTCATGACCAAAAACGGGCAATCCAATCCGTTGAATGACAAAATGGGTCTGAATAAAGCACGTGCACGAGGTTGGAAAGTCTATTCGCTCGAAGGTGGGCACTACGCGATGCGCGAGCAGCCGGCGCAGTTAGTGCAGAAGCTGGAAGAGGTGGTGACCAGCCGTCGGGGTCAGTAGTTTTCTCTTTGCCCCGCCAAATCTGACCGGGCGACATCAATGCCATGAGCCCCTCCTCGAAGTCGTATTTCTGTTGTCCGTAAATCAGTTTGTCGCAATCTCTTTTCAGCGAATCGTTAGTTCTTAAACGGATATTTCAGCCAGATCATCACCAGTGGCATGGCCAGAAATGGAATCTCGATGAGCGCCATTTTGTAGTTCCCTGCCCGAAGTGCGAATGCCATGATCATAAGAATCGACATGGCATTAAGCAAGTTGCCAAGAAAAAATGTGTTGGGTATCAGTAGCAGAATTCCTATCAATAGCGTCAGAACGCCAAGAAACGGAATTACCGGCTCACTAATTCCAAGTTCCGTCATCATTTTCAGGGATTGAGGATTGTTCTTATAATTGAAGGTATCCCATCCATGTTTAAGACTGAGGACAACGGAGATGGCCAGCAAGGCGAGGGAAATAACATTCTTGATCATAATGTAACGAAGTTTGAAATGTTTGCAAGTGTAAATAACGGTTGCCCGATAAACCGCCGGAAAGCAATTACCAAATCCCACCAAACATTTTTCCCGTTTTCCGACTCGGTGATAAAGGTAACCGTGTACAGGGCCTTGCAACCGTTTTTGGGGTGAATCTGAATTGTGACACCGGCCTTTGAGGCGTCTCAACGCGCCATGCAATAACAATCGATGTTAGCAGAATGTAGGCAAAAAAGTCTGTACATGAATGAAACGTCGGCGGCGAATATTTATAAAGTTATAGTGGAACCTCTTTCAGGGTATCACCTAAATAAACAAACAGGCGTCCGTCTTCTTTTAGAACCTTCTTTATTTGCAAAGTCGCTCTTCTTTCCGTCTCTGGGTGACGCCCGTCCAGGGCGCCTACCCGAACTGCAAAAGCAAGATCGTACTTTTCTTCGCCTGGACTAAGCTCAAAATATTCAATGGCCGACTGGCGAAACGAAAGCCTGCCCGTCGCCATTTCGTCTTGACTCCCCCCGATTGCCAGGTTAATGGCCTTGGCTGAGCGATCGATTCCAAGCACGTACCCTTTGCTGATACGGCTTGCAATCTGGCGCGCTGCAGCTCCTGGGCCGCAGCCAATTTCCAATACCCTGACGCCCTCCTTTAAGGGCAAGGTGTCGACAATGTCAGCGAGTCGTTGAGAGAGCTTGTTTGCCATATTAATTTGCGTTATCCAAGAACTGCTCGATCATCGGTATCACAAAGTTCACCTGATCCGAGCCCTTCCCTACCGTTGTAATCTCGCCGATGTACTCGCCGTGCACGCCGGGAACGATAGCCAGCTGCGCCCGCTGAATTTGCCTTTGCATTTGCAATGCGTGTTCGGGCCTGATCACATCCTTATCGGCGATGACGATCAGCGCCGGCGCATGGATGGATCCTAGCTGCACATCTGGAATGTCTTTAAAATTGAGCACCCTTCTTGCGTCCTTATCCTGCATCGTCTGCAAGCCTGCCGTATCGGGAGTGACACTCAAATAGGCGTCCTTTAACTCCTGTGGCATATTAGCCAGATTTGCCTGTTTCATAAAATCCCAAAATTCAACCGGCACACCACTGCGCTTAGCCAGGGCTGAACCCAAAACGATTTTACCCACGATTTCAGGGTGGCGTATGGCAATTTGCAGGGTAGTAGTTCCGCCATTGCTAAAACCGAAAAAGTCCGCTCTGCCAATGTTCAGTTTTCCTAAAAGCGCCGCGACGTCGTCTGCATCCTGTTCAAATGACTCTTCCTTATTCCTGTCGCTGGTCCTTCCGTGAGCTTGCAGGTCGACAGCAATCACTTTCCGGTGCCTGGCAAGCAAGGGAATGACCCTTCCGAATGTAGTTTCAATGGTTGAGCCTCCACCATGGATCAGCACAATTGGCTTTCCACTGCCGTGTATCTGATAATACATTTTAATGCCGTTGACCGGCAAATGCCCGCTTTGAAAACCAGCTGTGTCTTTACCGGCAGCAAGATCCTGGTTCCTGTCCGGACTTTGCGTATCGCTGCCGCCACAGCCGGTTAATAATGAAACCAAACCCAAGCACAGAATTGTCCTTTTCATTTTTCCCATTTGATAATGCCTTTAATTCCCTGTCAGATTTCAACCAGCATCGATGAAAGTCTGCCGAGCATTTTGATCCATCCCTGATAAGCGCCTGTCTTTTGGGCCTCTTCTTCGGATACGGTCTGATAGATAGAGACCTTGGTTCTTGCGTCCACGGATTCAAAAGTTACCGTTGTCGTTTGATGCTCCGGCCAGTCCGGACTTTTTCCGGCCGCAACCGAGCTAACCGAATTACCGGCCGCATCTGACATAATCATCGTAAAAACAAGCCTTCGGTTTGGTGTCACTTCCAGGTAAGTTCCCTTGATCCAGCACTCCCCATGTACCGGGTCGGTTACGCAGGAATGATAGCTGCCGCCGGTCGCGACATTGATGGTCTTAAATTCGATGCTGCAACCATCCGGCGCATACCAGTGCTTTAATTGCTCGGGATCCGTCCAGGCCTGGAAAACGGTTTCGACAGGCGCGTCAAAAAAATGGGTAATGAAAAGCTGCTTTCTTTCCGGGTTCATAGCTGTTGTTTCTTATTGTTATTAAGGAATGTTTCAAGTTTTTCAAAGCGGTTCTTCCAAAGTTTACGCGACTCGGTAACCCAGTCTGTAACCTGGTCTAGCTGATCCAGGCGAGCTTCGCACACCTGCTGACGACCTTTCTGGCTCATCAGGATCAAGCCGCATTCATTAAGGATCTTGATGTGTTTGGCGACGGCCTGTTTGCTGATGCCGAAGTCCTCCCCTATCTGGGTGATATTAAGTGGCCCCTGGGACAATTTATGGATGATCATCCTACGGGTAGGATCGGCTATGGCCTGGAAAACATCTCTTCTTTCAATCATAAGACAACCATTTGGTTGCCAAAATTAAAAACAACCGAATGGTTGTCAAATTTTTTCTCTATTTTTTTTTGCAAATGAAAAAGCCCTCCATGGAAGGGCTTTGCGGCGACGAGCGCGCGGAACCACGCCGCAATCCAGTTTAAGACTACCTCATAATACAGATGGATGTGTGCAGAATTCCACAGCCGCAAATGCGATTGACGGCGGCGATGATATAAAGCGGAAGAACGGCGAATTACAAATTACATTTGTAGATTTAGAGAATCTGAAAACATAATCCGCTTCTAACCCGGTTCCTTCTATCATGATTTCAAGTACTACACGTATTTCGAAGCACTCACGCTGGATAGCGTGTATTGTATTTGCTATAATGCTTTCTCCGGGCGGCCAATCGTGCAAAAGAGACAAGGACAAAGAAGTACAGCCCCAATTTCCCGTCGAGATGTATATTAAGCAAGTGAAAAAGAAAGATGGGATTCGTCTGTTTGCGGGTAAGACGGAGATTACCGATCCTGCAATAATCCGCGGGTTCGTCCGTGAATTGCCTTATTTCGGTGTAAAAGACAGCACTCTCAAAAGCAACGAGAAGATGGTATTTTACTCGGCCGATTCCGCTTCGATTGAGAATATATATCCTTCCTTAAAGATCAAAAGAAGCGGGGATACATTGTTTTTCGCGGCAAGATGGGATATGGAATTACCCGAGGACTATGCCAAATGGGTCTATCCCATGTTCAAATACAGAAGCCCGCTCGGGGACCTGTGGTACGATGGGAAGTATAGGGTGAAAGCGCGGCTGGTGGGATACGGTAATTATTCGACGGTAATTCTGCCGGTTTTTAATTTCAAAAGGGTGAGAACACAAAAGTACATGGATCAGATCTATCGGTCCGGCAACTCGGCAAAAATCCTGCTCAATGAATTTGATAAGGCCTACATTAATATGATACCGGAAACGGATACGGTGGCCATAGAGGAATACAGCTATATTCTCGAAAGGAGATAGATCATCGTCAGCAATATACTGGAATTGACAGAAAAGGTTAAGGCACACGAGCATTCGTGACCAGCTCTTCCCCGGATTGAATCATCTGTCGGCAGAATGTTTCAGCCGGTTTCCTTCCTGCGCCCTGGCAATGAATGAGAGCAGGCGGCCCCAAAGCTAAAACTCAATTTTTAACATAAATAAAACCGGAATGGCAATGCCTGGCAACCTCTTTGCCCGAATAAATGGGCATCGGTCCTGTCTTTAAAGGTTTTGCCCCACCAGCCATATCTACATCGGTTTAATGCATTTCGGGCATTTTTCCACTTTGCACCGGAAAGCAAGGCCGTTTCCAGATGTACGCAGAAAGCCTGGTACCGCATTAACTCTGCGGGCCACCGCTGCCAAGCAGTTCGAAGCTGATTTTCCCGGTGATCCGGTACTCGGTAATTCGGTCTTCCTGCACAACCGCAGTCAGTTCCTTGACGTAAATAGACCGGATATTCTTCAACGTCTGAGCGGCATGCGTCACTGCCGTTTGGGCCGCATCTTCCCAGCTCTCGGTGGAATTGGCCATTACCTCGATAACTTTTATAACAGACATGATAATCGGATTTTAGTAATAGAAAACCGCCCGTGTTTCCACGCAGCGAAAAAATTGAAGGGATCAATAAATATGCCTTTGTAGAAACCGGGTTTGACGACATCGGTTGTAGAAAATCACGGGCAACTCCGTCGGTGCTGGGGAACCCGTTCCCGACAAATCGGCGGCCCGACGGTCCGGATATTTGATACGCACTGCTTTCCTGTATTGCCAACCCCTGCGACGGATGGTTTTTCTGTGACATAAAAAGGCTGTTCCTTTTTACGGAAACAGCCTCTTATTAGTCCTTTTCCTTTCGCTGGAATTGTCCAGATCAAGTTCTAAGGATTTGTTCTCAGATCCAATAGTAAGCTTTTACAGCCAGCTATCGGGCCACTCCTTAAAGACTAACGTAACAATTGGTAAAAGAACCATGCCGCGGCTGCACACCCGAAAAGGCGGAAATGGCACGAATTTATATCCGCCGTACCAGCTTTTTATCATCCCGAAGCTGCCCTGAATCTTCGGCACCCCACTTCCACTCGCGCACTTCGAGCATATCCAATCCGTGCTCGTTGATATAAGCCCGGTGCCTGATCAACGTTTCCTCCATCAATTGTCCCAGATAGGTCGTTTCGCTGCTGGTTTCAGGTAATCGCTCTATGACCTCGCGCACGAGGTGAAAACGGTCGAGCCCGTTGAGGACCGTCATGTCGAAGGGTGTGGAAATGGTTCCTTCCTCCTGGTATCCCTTTACATGAAAGTTGTTATGATTGGTGCGGTTATAGGTTAGCCTGTGAATCAGCCACGGATAGCCGTGATAGGCGAAAATCACCGGCTTGTCACGGGTAAAAAGCAGGTCAAAATCCCGGTCGTCGAGCCCGTGCGGGTGCGCGCGGCCCGATTGCAGTTTCATCAGGTCAACCACATTGACAACCCGCACCCGCAGGCGGGGAAGGTGCTCTCTTAAAATGGAAACGGCCGCGAGCGTTTCGAGCGTGGGCACATCGCCTGCACAAGCCATCACCACGTCCGGGTCGTGCTCCTGGTCGTTGCTCGCCCATTGCCAAATACCGATGCCCATACTGCAATGTGTAACGGCCGCCTCCATATCCAGCCACTGGGGCGCCGGGTGCTTGCCGGCGACAATAACGTTCACATAATGTTTCGACCGAAGGCAATGGTTGGCCACCGACAGCAGGCAGTTGGCATCGGGCGGTAGGTATACCCGAACGATTTCCGCCTTTTTATTGATCACGTGATCGATAAAGCCGGGATCCTGATGTGTGAAACCATTATGGTCCTGTCTCCATACATGTGACGACAGCAGGTAGTTCAATGACGCGATTTTCCTCCGCCAGGGGATACCGAGCGTCACCTTCAGCCACTTCGCATGCTGGTTAAACATCGAATCGACAATGTGGATGAAAGCCTCGTAGCTATTAAAAAGGCCATGGCGGCCCGTAAGCAAGTAGCCTTCCAGCCAGCCCTGACATAAATGCTCACTCAGAACTTCCATAATACGCCCGTCGGGCGCAAGAAATTCGTCCTGCTCGTCAATCGGGGCGGTCCATTGCCGCGGCGAGGTTTCAAAAACCGCATTCAGCTTGTTGGAAACTGTCTCGTCGGCGCCGAAGATCCTGAAATTGCGGGTACCGGCATTGGCCTGGATAACGTCGCGCAAAAAACGGCCGAGAACCGTCGTGTTAGAAGCCTCTTCGTCTCCCGGAGCACGCATCACTACCGCATATTGCCTGAAATCCGGCATTCGCAAATCCCTGAGCAGCAACCCGCCGTTTGTGTGCGGGTTTGCACCCATCCTACTTGTGCCGGTAGGCGCAAGCGCCGCGATATGGCCATGCAAATGGCCCGTTTCATCGAAAAGCTCTGCCGGCCTGTAACTTTGCAGCCATTCTTCCAATTGAGGCAGATACTGATGATGCAGCGCGGGAGAAGGCAACGGAACCTGATGAGAGCGGAACGTCCCTTCAATTTTCTTCCCGTCTACCTCTTGGGGGCCTGTCCATCCCTTAGGCGACCGGAGCACAATCATCGGCCATATCGGGCGCTGTGTTTGATAACCGCTCCGCGCTGCGGATTGGATGTCGCGGATCTGCCCGATCGCATTATCCACTGCCGAGGCCATTTGCCGGTGCATAGCCGGGGGATCAGCGCCTTCCACAAACAGTGGCGCCCAACCGCAGCCGCACAGAAAGTCGCTAAGCTCCCGACGGCTGATACGTGCCAGAACGGCCGGATTGGCAATCTTGTAGCCATTCAGGTGCAGGATCGGCAGCACGGCCCCGTCGGTAACCGGGCTCAGGAACTTGTTGGAATGCCAGGCCGCCGCGAGCGGGCCCGTCTCGGCCTCACCGTCGCCGACCACACATGCCGCGATCAGTCCGGGATTATCCAGCACCGCCCCAAATGCATGGCTTAACGAATATCCGAGCTCACCGCCTTCGTGGATAGACCCGGGGCACTCCGGAGAAACATGACTGGGAATCCCTCCCGGGAAAGAGAACTGCTTGAAGAGCTTTTGTAACCCTTGCACGTCCTGGCCGATTTCCGGGTAGATTTCCGAGTAGGTCCCTTCCAGATAGGTGTTTGCCACCAAAGCCGGACCGCCATGACCAGGGCCGGAAATATAGAACATATCCAGGTCGTAGGCCCTGATAACCCGGTTCAGGTGGGCGTAGATGAAGTTCTGCCCCGGGGTTGTGCCCCAGTGTCCCAGGATATTTCTTTTGATATGCTCTGCTCGCAGCGGATCACGCAATAGCGGATTTGCCAACAGATAAAGCTGGCCGACAGACAGATAATTGGCGGCACGCCACCAGGCATCGACTATCTCCAAATCATTTGGGTTTGCTTCTACGGTCATAGGACTTTCAGTTTGCATTGGCGATCACGTTCAAAGTCTGTTCGGCTATAATCCGCTCCTCATCCGTCGGGATCACATACACCTGTGTGGACGCGGAAGGCCGGGAAATCCTGAATGCATTTTCCATGTTGCCAGTTTCATCAAGGGAAATCCCGAGGAAACCCAGCCCCTTACAAATCTGTGCCCGGATCTGCGGGAAATTCTCTCCGATCCCTCCGGAAAAGATCACCGCATCCAATCCTCCCAAAGCTCCGCAGAGCCCGCAAAGAGCCTTTTGAGCCCGATAGCAGAACAGGTCCACCGCTTGTTTCGCCCGGGTATCCTGCCGGCCGGCTTTTAGTAGCCTGCCCATGTCGGCGGTCGTGGCAGATACGCCCAGCAAGCCGCATTCGGCCTGTATTAGTTGTTCCAGTTCCGCCAGGCCAAGCCCTTCCGCTCTGGTCAGATATGTTAAAATGCCGGGATCCATGTCGCCCGGGCGTGTCCCCATCATCAGCCCGCCCTCTGGCGTAAAACCCATCGTGGTATCGACGCTTTTCATGCCTTTGACCGCGGTCATGCTCGCTCCGCTACCCAGGTGTGCGATGATCAACCGCCCCGAAGCGGCCTTTTCCCCGGCTCTTTCCTCGAATGCGCGCAGCAAATAGGTGCAGGATAAGCCATGGAATCCATACCGCACGATTCCTTTTTGGATCAGATGCCGCGGAAGCGGCATCATCCGTGCCACCTCGGGCAGATCGGTATGAAAGGCGGTATCAAAGCATGCCACGTGAAGTTTGCCTGGCAGCAGCCGGCGCATACTATCGATTATCGTCAATGCGGCTAGCATATGGACAGGCGCCAATAGCCTGTTCCCTTCCAGTTCAGCCCTCACTGCGTCATAAATCAATACAGCCTGTTTTCGATTACGGCCATGAACGATCCGGTGACCAACCGCCCGGATCGCGCTCAGTAAACCGGCTTGCTCAAGATACAGGACAATGTACCCGGCTGCTTCCCCCGCATTCCCTAGCCGGACACGGCCTTCGAATGCATATGCGCCCTCAACCCGCATGGACGACTCCTCACTTCCAATGTGGTCGATTTTCCCTTTCAGAAGCCTATCAGCATCCATATTATAAACGCCGAAGCGAATGCTGGACGAGCCGCAATTAATAACAAGTATCATGGATACAACCTGGTTCTCAGCCATTAAAAAATAAAAAACTGAAAATCTGAAATAAGCATGCCCCGGGCAGCTTCCGGCTTCCGAAAAACATTCCGGGAGCGGCCATTTGAACCTCGAAGTTGTCGCTTGTCTCACGAATGTTTACCGAAGGCACTGTCGTGCTGGTAGCAGAGTTGCTGGAAATTTTTTCAGGATTATGACACTTGTTCTGACAGATTTAGACTGAAGAAAACTGACAAAGCTGGCAGAACAAGAAATTTTTGTGAACTGGTTTTTGAAAAATTCACTCATTTTTTATTTTCGCGGCAATTAGAGTGCGTAGGCCGAACCAGGCTTTGCAACCATTCTTTAATAAATGAAACTTAGTGATAACTTTTGTTTGTTAGATTATGTCTCTTTTTTGTCCATTTTTCAAAAAGCACAACACTCATTCCATCTGCGGTTTACTTTTCTTAGCCGCGCTTTCGGTAAATTCACAGGCACAGCCTTCGGGTAAACCAAGCGGAACCTCTTCTTTTCAAACCAACTTATTTAATCTGGAAGCCAGCGCCAACGAGCCATTCCGGTATTCGGCAACACTGAAAAACGGGTCTGGCCAGGCAAAAATCTATGCTTTGGATGCGAAAGTGCCCACAGGCTGGCTGGTATCTTTTCGCACCTTGGGCAGCCCGGTCACCTCGGTCCATCTTGAACCCGGCGCCACCCAGGAGGTATCCGTGGAATTGACCGCAAATCCCTATTCCAAGCCGGGGAAGTATGCCATTCCGGTAACGGCTGTTTCGCCGGTCGACACGCTCAGGCTCAATCTTGAAGCAGTTCTCAAAGGGGCTTACAAGATTGAACTGACAACCCCTTCGGGCCGGCTCAGTGGAAATGTCACCGAAGGCAGCGTAGAGCAGATCGTGTGCACGATCAAGAACACGGGCACCCTGCCGCTTGCCGATGTGGAACTGACAGCCCAAACACCACCCAAATGGCAGGTTACCTTTGAACCGGCCAAAGTGGAGCGCATAGACCCCTCCGGTTCTATCGAGGTAACGGCCAAGGTGCATGTTCCCGACAAAACGATAGCCGGGGATTACCTCACCACGTTTACGGCCAAAAACCCGAATGCCAATGCTGACGCTGCTTTCCGGATCACCGTTAAAACTTCCTTACTATCAGGCTGGCTCGGCATTCTCGTCATTTTACTTGCCATCGGTTTGATATTCAGGTTAATCAGAAAATACGGTAGACGATAAACAGTATGGAAAATCCTGTCATTGATTTGAAGGGGTTGACTAAATGTTATGGTTCTCTGAAGGCCGTCGACGATCTGAACCTGAAAATCGAAAAAGGTGAAATATTCGGTTTGCTTGGGCCGAACGGAGCAGGAAAGACTACCACTATCCTGATGATGCTCGGGCTTACCGAACCCACTTCGGGTAAAGCGCTGGTCTGCGGAATCGATGCAACTACCCATCCCATTCTGGTAAAGCGCAAGGTAGGTTATATGCCCGACAGCATCGGCTTCTACGAAAGCATGACAGCCCTTGAAAACCTGGTATACACCGGGAAGCTGAACGGCATCCCCGGAAATGAGGCGCACCAACGTGCGCTGGATCTGATGGATCTGGTCGGCCTGGGCGATTCGGCCCACAAAAGAACGTCTGTTTTTTCCCGCGGTATGAAGCAACGGCTCGGTCTGGCGGAAGTTTTAATCAAACGGCCGGAAGTCATCATCCTCGACGAACCCACGCTCGGCATCGATCCGGCGGGCGTTAAAGAGTTCCTCGGGCTGATACGCGAGCTGAGCAGGGAACAGGGATTGACCGTCTTATTATCTTCTCACCATTTGCACCAGGTGCAGATGGTCTGCGACCGTGTCGGCATTTTCGCTGCGGGCAAAATGCAGATGGAGGGAAATATTCACAAGCTTTCGCAGACCCTTTTTGCCGAAGACTCCTACTCGGTGAGCATTACCGTGCGAGAACCTTTACCCGCTTTGTGGGAACACAGCGATGAACTACGACAGGTCCGGGACGTGCGAGAGTTGCGCATTACCGAAAACCTTGTGCAGATCGCGTGCGCTTCGGATGTTACGCCCGACATTGTCCGTTTCTTTGTCGCCAAGGGACTTGACGTAATGGGCGTCCACAAGAGGGAGTTCGGCCTTGACGAAATTTATCAAAAATATTTTGATAACAATTTAATCGAAAACAATACCGATGAAAAGTCTCGCAGTATTTTCAAAAGGTACCTCAATAAAAAGTAAACCCTCCGCAGACCCGTCCAATGCATTCCGGGTGGTGGTCGGTAAAGAAGTGGCGGACCATATCCGGAGTTGGCGGCTTATCCTATTGCTGGCCTTGCTGGTGCTCACATTTTTGGGGGCCTTGTATGTCTCGCTAAGCAATATAAGGAGCGCAGTTTCCAACATGCAGGACCCGGATAGCACCTTTCTTTACCTGAAACTTCTTACCACCACAGACGGTACGATGCCACCGTTTCATGTATTTCTGAATTTTCTCGGTCCATTGCTCGGGATAGCGCTGGGTTTTGACGCGATCAATTCCGAACAGAATAACGGCACCTTGATTCGCCTGATGGCCCAGCCCGTATATCGCGACAATCTGATCCTGGCAAAATTTGTGAGTGCATTAATGCTTGTTGGCACCCTGTTCTTTACCCTCGTCCTGCTTATGATAGGAGCGGGCTTGTGTATTACAGGTGTCAGCATCGAACCGGTTGAAGTGCTCCGGATCTTCACTTTCGCCATCCTGACCGTGGTTTATGTCGGATTTTGGCTGAGCTTGTCGATACTGTTTTCCATTGCGTTCAAACAAACGGCCACTTCCGCGCTCGCGGCGATCGGCGTGTGGTTATTTTTTACCGTATTCTATCAGATTGTTGTCAATTTAATGGTCGGGGCGCTCGTTCCCCGACAGGCTATCCTGACAGAGACCGACCTGGTCGGATATAATGAAATGCTGCTGAATATACTCCGCCTGGCACCAAGCCAGCTGTTTTCTGACGCGACGACCACCCTGCTGATGCCATCTGTACGAAGCCTGGGCCCTATGACAATGGAGCAAATGGCGGGTGCTATTCCCTCGCCTCTTCCATTTACGGAGAGCCTGATGGTGGTCTGGCCCCAACTATCCGGATTAATAGCCGCAACATTTCTTTGTTTTGCCTATTCTTATTACCTGTTCATGCGAAGAGAGATCAGAAGTTAAAAAGACGCGGCACAGGACTGGCAGAGGCGGAATTTCATACCATAGTGTATGGTCTCTGCCCTCTCCTACGGACGGTGAATGGCCGGAATTTTAGCTCAATTCCATAAGCCCGTCGGTGAGCGATTGCCATTGCAGCTTGGAAAACGCTTTTTCAGCGAAAAATCCGACAATCGCATTGCGGACTTTGTCGATCAGCGAACCGGTTTCTGTATTAGGTTCAATGTTGCGGTCATACACGGCCGCCGTTACGCGAGCGTGTTCGCGTGTGACGGTGAAAGTACTGGTGGAAGTCTGGGCGTAAAAGTGGGTCGGCTCCGCATCGCTCGAATGCGGGGCTGCCACGGGCCTCACGCGGAGGGCTACGCTCTGCACATCCCCGGAATCCGCCTCTTTAATTTCTTCTATTTTTACCCAGTCGTATCCGCCGGCTTGCTCGCCCCCGGGACCGGGGATATCAACGCAGATCAGCAGCCCCTCCCGCGCCGCGCCCGGTACTGGGTGCCCGTCCGCGTCGGTAAGTGTAAATCTGGCTAATGCCTTACCAGCCCGCTCCTGCCAGCCGTTTACATGCAGCAACCGTGACTTAGCCAAATTGAAAAAACCGATCGCTTCTTCCGGCCCGACGAATGTGCAGGTGCTTTCAGCTGTGATCACATCTCCTTTCTGTTGTCCGGGAATGGCCCCGGTGTAGTTCTTTTCATCCATCTCGCGGGATATTTTAGGGGACTCCGAACCGAGCCCCGAAACGTAGCAGCTGCTAGAAATAAATATGCCAGTCGCCGCCTTCTTTCCCACGGACAGCCTGACAGGCCTAGCCAAAAGTATTTAAGCAGGTTCGACTTGCCGCTTTTTTCTCTACTTTGCAATCACGAAATCACTTGCCAGCAAATTTGTGTGGACTTTTTCACGCAAACTGGGCCGCACTGAGCAACTCGACGCCCTCGGAATACCACGCTACGTTTAACTGAGCCGCCAACTACTAAAAAAAACGGCAGTAGCCCACGCCACTGCCGTTCCGTTAAATCTGTTCTGGTTACAATAGCTCACCCATCCCGAACACGGTCAATCCCTTGGCAAATTGTTCGGCTATGGCCTGGTTGGCAGCTTCAATGTATGGGCCGGTGATGGGGTCTACCACGGTGCGTAATGGCCTTGCTCCCTTTGGCGTGCCGATCAGTTTCACAATAGCATCTGCCACATCCTGCGGGTCAGGCTTTTTAGCCTGCATCTCTCCGCTCAACGAGGCTACCATTTTGTTGGGTATGTCGGCAATGGCCCCGTACCCTTCAAATACGCCCTGGTCTGACGCGGGGTTATTCTTTTGCTGCATTTCGGTAGGGAAAGCGCCCGGCTCCAAAAGGGCCACATCAATGCCTAAACGCTTCACCTCGTAATGCAGGCCCTCGCTGATTCCTTCAAGCGCAAATTTGGAGGCCGCGTAAATGGTAGCGAACGGGAACGATACCCTTCCGAAGCCGCTGGTCACGTTGATGATCAGTCCGTCTGCCTGTTTGCGCATCGCGGGTAGCACCTGCTTAATCATTCGCCAGGGGGCATACACATTGATATCAAAAGTGGTATGCACATCGGCCGTGGTAAAGCTCTCGGCCACGCCGGTCATGCCATAACCGGCATTGTTCACCAGTACATCAATAGCTCCTTGATTGGCCAAAATGGTTTCAACGGCCTGTTTCACGCTCTGCTCATCTGTCAGGGTAACGTCCAAAACGGTCACGTTTTCCACTGCCGCAAGGGCCTGGGCTTTATCGGCATTACGGCCTTTGGTATCACGCATGGTAGCATAAACCTGGTGCCCCAAAGCAGCCACGCTGTGGGCGGTAAGCCAGCCAAAACCACTATTTGTCCCGGTTATCAATACGATCTTTTTGCTCATCTTTTTTACTTTTTATTGAATAAGCAAAGGTTGAAAACGGCAACAAAAAAGCATTTATCATTTGGTAAAAAGCGCCGCTAGCGGATATTACGGCGTATACGGCTCAGCGATTGCTGGGTGATGCCCAGGTACGAGGCCACGTACGAAAGCGGGATACGGTTGATCAGGTTGGGGAACGCTTCGATGAACGACAAGTAACGCGTGGTGGCGTCTTCTGAAACCAGCGGACTGCGCCGCTCCATGGCCAGGGTAAGGCACTTTTTTACCATGTTGGCCTTCATCATCTCCCAGCCGACAATGGTGCCGGATATCTGGTCCCAGTTCTTTTTATTGAAAGCCAGCACCTTGCAGTCGGTAACGGCCTGCACATATTCGGACGCTACGATCTGCGATTCGAATTTTTCGTTATCGACCACAAAGTTGCCTTCGTCCACAAAATAATTGGTGATTTCTTCGCCCCGGTTGTTATAATAGCAAAAGCGGAACACGCCTTCCAGCACGAACGCCACATACCGGGGCACCTTCCCCGCTTCGGACAGGTAGTCGTCTTTTTTTAACTCGAGCATTTCGACCTTGCTCAGCAAAAACTCGATCTGCTGTTTGTTCAGGTCGCCAAATTGCAGGATAAGATTTACTAGTGCTTCCATCACTTAAAAATAGTACACATCGCGGGCCATCCATTTATCATATGGTAAAAAATGAGCAGAGGCATGAGTATTTCAATTGAAGGACTGCCGGAAATCCAACGGGCTTTGTTTGGTCTTACTTTTAAATAATTTATTGAAAGACTGGGGATGCTCAAAACCCAATTGATAGGCGATCTCACTGACGGACAACCTGGTCGTAGATAATTTTTCTTTCGCCTTCTCAATCAGTTTCTCGTGGATGATCTGCTGCATCGTTTGGCCGGTCAGCTGTTTTAGCAGGCTACTTAAATACTTGGAGGATATGTTCAGGGCATTGGCAAAATAGCCTACGGTCGGCAGTCCTTCGGAAAGCAGCTCTTCGTCGTTTAGATAGGCTGTCAAGATCTCCTCCACCTTGTCCAGCACCTGGTGGTTGGTGATTTTCCGGGTGATGAACTGACGCTGGTAAAAACGTTCGGCGTATTTGAGCAAGGTTTCCAGATGCGAGATAATAATGTCCTGACTGAATTTATCCAGGTTGGAATAATATTCGGCTCTAATATTTTTGATCAGCTCATTGATCACTGTTTCTTCCTTGTCTGAGAGAAACAGCGCCTCGCTGGTCGCATAGCTGAAGTATTCGTACCGCTTGATCTTGGCGGCAAGCGATGTGTTCCAAAGAAAGTCAGGGTGTACGAACAGCATCCAGCCCTCCAGACCGTCGGGCACACCGTTTTCTTCGCCGCGCAAGATCTGGCCGGGAGACAAAAAGGCCATGAGCCCTTCATCAAAGTCGTATTTCTGTTGCCCGTAATACAAGCCGTCACAGCCTCTTTTCATGGATATCACATACAAGTCGAAAACGACCGCCTCTATACCTGTATCGTTTTTCATGCCTTTCAGGTCCACGATGCTGATCAGCGGGTGATGGGGTTTAGGGAGGCCCATCAAACGGTGTATTTCCGTGATAGAACTGATCCGGTAGGGTTTGCTGCTTGCCATCCTGCGGGTTATTTAAATTTAAACGGATATTTAAGCCAAATCATCACCAATGGCATGATTAAGAATGGGATCTCCATCAACGCCATGCGGTAATTTCCCGATCTGAGCGCCAGCCCCATGATCATCACAATCAGGATCGCATTGAGCATATTGCCCCAAAAAAAGGTTCCGGGGATGAGCAAAAGTACACCGACCGCTATGGCCACACAAGCCAGATAGGGAATCAAAGTTTCGCTGATCCCTAAACTTTCCATCATCTTAACCGACTCCGGATTGTTTTTGTAATGCAGGGTATCCCAGGCATGTTTGAAGCTGAGCGCTACTGAAACGAGTAGCAGCACAGCGGAAATAATGTTTTTCATTGTGTTTCAATTAAGGACAAATCTTGATTTGCTAAACCTAATTCATTGATTGACTATTCAGTTTTTTGAATTTCTCAAATTCCCTGTGCCCCATTTTCATCAACTGATGGGGAATCAAACGGCTTAAAAATTTGATTACGCCGACCAGGAACGGCTTGATCTCAGGCGTATCGTTCAGCAACCCCTTTACGGCTACATTCACCAGCTTATCCACATCCATCATCTGGCTTGGATTCGGTGGCAGCACCCAGTCATTTTGGAGATTGGTGTTCACGCCCGGAGGGACCAGTTCGAATACTTTGACGCTGGTTCTTTCTAATTGCATCCGAAGGGCCAGGGTGTATGCATGAACCCCCGCTTTGGAAGCGCTGTAAACCGGCGCCGAAGAATAAGGCATATAAGCAATGGCAGAGGAAACATTTACAATCGCCGCGGAAGGCCTCCCCATCAAATGCGGTAAAAATTGATGAACCATCCGGATCGTTCCCGTCAGATTGATATCGATCTCGCGGGTGATGTTTGCCAGGTCCTTGCCGGCGTCCAGAGCGTCCAGCAACCGCATTTCACCTGCATTGTTAACGATCATATTCAGATCGGGGAACTGCTGGGTCACCTCTTGATAGAGGCGCTCAATATCTTGCGGATCGCTTACATCGCTCTGGAAGACGTGTGTTTGGGGGAAACGACTCTTCGTATCATTTAAGGCCTCTTGTTTACGTCCAGTGACGATGATTGTTGATCCTTGCTGGGTAAGTTGTTTGACAAGTTCCAAACCGATACCGCTGGTTCCACCTGTGATCAGAATGGTGCTATTCTTTAAGTCCATATTTTTCTTGTTGTTGTTGATGCAAAGTTCATCCAATGTCGGTGAACGGATGTATCCAAAAGTCGCGATGTTGTAGTTGAAAGGAAGACTGAGGACTTCTGTTTCTTTATGTCCGATTGGGGTTGCTGCCAAATTTGTCTTGACAATGAATGCGGCAATAGGCCGGTCGGGTGCATCATATTCCTTTTGGCTACATCAAAAGGCGTTTAGGCTAATTCCGCTTTTTTTCCTGCTGCAATTTTGCCCAAACGAAATCAGGATAAAATGAAACAAGGAAGCAAGATGAAGACCCATGTGCTGGCCCTACTTCTCAGTATAGCGAGCGTGGCGTCATTCGCACAAACGACAGGTAATTTCAAAGGGAAAATTTTGGATCAGTCCACCAAGCAGCCGGTTACCGGCGCCACTGTGCAGATCGATCATTCACAATTCGAGGCGGTCAGCGACACCTCGGCGATGTTCACGATCAATAACATTCCCGCCGGCACTTATGCCGTAACAGTTTCTTATATCGGTTTTCAAACCAAGAATATCAGTGAAGTAGCTATTACACCGGGCAAAACCTATTACTCTGAATTAGAAATTTTGGAGTTCAGGGCTTCGTTCAACTGATCATTGTTGGATAAGACATTATTAGCTTGAAACCTTTACTCAAAAATATGAAATCGCCGTCGCCTGGTTTAATTATCCTGGCACCTTAACCAAAGTGGACACTCTTGAAAACGATGAATTTCGCCGGCATGAATTCGAGAAAGCTTACAGAATGACAAAAGCAATTATTTATCAATAGGGCGCTGTATAATACCTTCTGCGATAATCAAGGGGCGTCAGGTCTGTGTACTTTTTGAATACCTTCCGGAAGGCGTCTATGTTGTCGTAACCAACATTATAGACGATTTCATTGATCGTGTCTGTTGTCGATTCCAGCTGCTTCTTTGCAAATTCAACTTTGACACGCTGGATATATGCCGCAACAGAATTGCCAGTACATTTCTTGAACCGTCTTTCGAATGTCCTTCGCCCCAGCGATACCATCGTGCAGATTTCCTCGATGTTCAACAGTTCTGTCGGGTTGCGCTCGATAAAATCCTGCGCACTTAAAATTTCCTTGTCTTCATGTCTTTTCTGACCCATGAAAATTCTGAACGGATTCTGGCTCTTTCTGTCGATATCAATCTCAAACATTTTGGATGCCAGGATAGAGATCTCCCGGCCTAGATGTTTTTCAATCACATACAACAGCAGGTTCAGGTACGAGTATCCACCCGCACAAGTGTAGATTCCGGCCTCATCTGTGATGATCCTATCCTCTATCAGGCTTACCTGCGGAAATAATGATTCAAATTCATTTTTCGCCGCCCAATGGACCGCGCAACTTCTGCCATTGAGTAGCCCTGTGGATGCCAGAAAAAACGATCCCACGCACAGCGTTACCAGTTCGGCACCCATGTTGTACTGCCGAATCAACCAATCTGCATACCCCTCGTTACTTTGTAAGGCCTTTGCAAAATCACCACACAATAAGGGGATTATCGCAACATCGGTTTTGGCTACGTGATGTATTGTTTTGTCGACAGTAACGCGATACAGGCCACGGCCTAGCTTTACACTATTTTCCAGCCCGACAATTTCCACGGTATAGAAAGCCTGCTTCCCCTGGTACCGAAGAAAGTCATTTACCCGGCTCAGCATCTGGTAACTGCTATCTATGGAATTGATCGTCGCGTCGTGCAATGCCAGAATGGATATATGTTTCATACAGCAAAAATAGTCTAAGCCCTTGACGCGATCAACACGTAAGATTGTCGTTTCCGCCGTGCCCCCGACCGTGTTGCGGATCGTAATTTTACAGCACAATAACTTTAAAAAAACCAACAATGAAAACGACAGAAATCATCATGATCCCCGTGTCGGATCAGCAACAGGCAAAAGACTTTTATCTAAAACTGGGATTTGAGGTCCTTGCCGAAGCCTCTATGGGTAATGGCGAAACATGGCTCCAAATGGGCTTGCCCGGCCAGCTGACTACGTTATCCCTTGCCAAATTCCAGGGGATTATCTTTGAGACCGACGATATCAAAAACGAAATCGATGAATTGAAAGCAAAAGGCATCGTGGCAGGGCAAATTGACCCTACACCCTGGGGACAATTTGCCTGGCTGCAGGATCCGGATGGCAACAAGTTATGCCTTCACCAAAAATGAGGGTATTTACGTTTGATGCTGGAATGCTTATTCGTAACACATTCTAAAAGTCTGCCTTAGCCTTACCTTCACGGGTAGGGCTGTTTTTTGCTGCGTCGTACAGAGCTGACGATTAGAAAGATCAAAACTCCGGTTCTGTTTTAGTAAATCAATAGATATTTTTTTACTACTTTATAGCCAACGATACGCTCAATATTCGGATCAGGGAATCGGCCCAAACAAGCAATTCACAATTTATAAACCCAGGTGGAAATATATTGCTCAACTCGCGCCACAAGCCGGATTCTAGACTTCTTCCGGCTGTGGTATTCGATATGTAGCTCTGAGCTGTTGAAACCAGTTACATAGCGACGGCACCTACCGATTTCAAGCCGCTTTTCAAAAGGAAAGGCGGCTATATTTCAATTCAAAGAAGGCAAAAGACATGTGGCGATATTATGCATTGTTTTCAGCGATTTTTGCAGCCTTGACCGCGATCCTGGCCAAGGTTGGCATTAAAGGCATCAACGAGAATCTTGCCACGGCAATACGCACCGTGGTTGTGCTTTTGATGGCCTGGGGAATCGTTTTTACCTACGGAGATCAGAAACATTTAAAGGATTTGTCCCGCAACAACATTTTGTTTCTGGCAGCTTCCGGCGTGGCGACAGGGCTCTCGTGGATTTTCTATTTCAAGGCCCTTGAAACGGGCCCAGTTTCTAAGGTAGCCCCTATCGACAAGCTCAGTGTCGCAATCGCTATCGCACTGTCTGCTATGATACTGGGCAAGCGGTTGGACTGGAAAACGGCAATGGGCGCGGCACTGATCCTAGCCGGCACCCTAGTGCTGGTCCTTTAAAAGCGGTGTCTCCAAAGGCCGGCTCCAAAAAATAATCCAGATCAAGAGAAACCTTTCCACAAGAGCAAAGCGATACATAAAGGAACTACTCCATTTTCAATGCTTTTACAGGATCCATCAATGCCGCTTTGATGCTCTGAAAACTGATGGTGAAGAATGTGATGAGCACTGCAATCAGGCCCGCCACCATAAACAACCAGGGTCCGATCTGCACCCGGTATGCGAAATCGCTTAGCCATTGATCCATGAAATACCAGGCCAATGGCGAGGCCAGCACGATTGCGACCAGGACAAGTTTTACAAAATCAATAGATAATAGCATCACGATGCTTGCTACTGAGGCGCCGAGTACTTTCCGTACGCCGATTTCCTTGGTACGCTGCTGCGAAATGAACGCAATGAGCCCGAATAAGCCCAGGCATGAAATCAGGATAGTGACCAGGGAAAACAGGCGAAGAATGGTGGAAACCTTACTTTCTGCCTTATAGATATCGGCGAATTCCTGGTCCATGAAATGGTAGTCGAAAGGACGCAGTGGGAAATTCTTTTTCCAGATTTTTGCTAATATTTCAATGGTCTGCCGCGCATCTCCTCCACGTGTCTTGATCAGGACTTTGCCAAAATAGTCGTATTCAGGAATCAATGCGATTGAGGAGATTTTCTCGTGCATAGACCGGAAATGGAAATCTTGCAAAACTCCCTTCACCTTACCCTTACGGCCATTCATGTTCACGGTTTTCCCAATGGCCGCTGCCGGTGTCCATCCGAGTGCCTTCACCGCCGATTCGTTCAGCAAGAATGCGTAAGAACGCAGACTGGCACTATCCCTGGTTGACTGTGCGATGTCAGTATCGTTGTAGGCTTCGCCTTCCACCAGTTTCATACCCATCGTTTGTACAAAATCCTTTTCCACCGGGATCGCCGTGATATTCATATAATAACCATTCGGCTTGTCCTCGGCGGTAATGGAATAGCCCCCCTGCACATTCAGCGGCGAATCATAGGATGCACTCACCGATTGAACACCCGCATGGCTGAGCAGCTCACTTTTTATAGCATCGAGTTTGGCAGGCGAAATTCCAGCGGCCATATCCAATACAATCACCTGATCAGGATTCAGACCCAGGTTTTTATTTTGGATAAAATCGAGCTGCTGGTTAGCAATGAGTGTAGCGATGATAAAGAGCATGGATACCGAAAATTGGAACACGACCAGCCCATTGCGCAGCCGACCACGGTCAGAAAGGGTCAATGCATGGCCTTTCAAAACACGGACGGGCTCAAAGCCTGAAAGTACGATTGCCGGATAAGCCCCTGAAAGTAGCGTGACCACAACAATGAGCATTCCAATGAGCAAGGGAAATGTAAAGTCAGGCCAAACAGCCAGATTAAGCGCACTGCCGGTGAGGTTACTCAGCCCGGGAAGGCAGAGTATAGCGGCCAACAAACCAATCACCGTGGCTGCAACGGTAATCAATCCGCTTTCCAGTAGGTGCTGTATAAAAAGCTGTCTCCGTACGGCGCCTATCACCTTGCGCACACCCGCTTCCCGCGCCCGGATGCTCGCACGAGCCGTTACGAGATTGACGAAATTAATGCAAGCAATTAGAAGGATCAGCGCGGCGATCCCGCCCAGGATATATATGTACTTATAATTACCTGAGGCTTCCATAGCGTTGGAAGCAGTCGAATACAGATGTATTTCGCTGAACGGTTCCAGCATCAACCGCACCTTTGAACTTGGGTCTTGCGGATTGTTGAAGTTTTTGTTGACAAGGGCATCTATTTTTGCTTGCAGCGTTTGGCGACTCGCATTTTCTTTCAACAACAGATAGGTATAGTCGTCAGCCGAGTCGAATACTTCGGTTCTGGAGCGCGGCAGCGTGCGGTAGCTGCCAAGCCAGTTAAATTTAATATGCGAATAGGACGGCACATCCTTCACTACGCCAGTTACCAGCATCGTGTAGCGCTCGTCCATTTTGACAGTCTTGCCAATAGCGCTCTCCTGCCCGAAGTATTTGCGCGCAGTTGTCTCATCGATCACCACCGCATTGGGTTGTGAGAGCGCCGTTTTAGGGTCGCCTTCCACAAATGGAAATGTGAAAACCTGGAAAAACGAAGAATCTGCAAAGAGCACGCTGCGCTCGTTGAAAAGCTGGTCTTTATATTGCACAGCTACGGAGCCTCCACTGCTTAAAGGATATAACCGCACCCCGCGCTCTATTTCCGCGAATTCCCGGGCAAACAATGGGGCGATACCCGTTGGTGTGACTGCCGTGTAAGTCGGTTCACCATTTCCTGACTGATAAAACAGGTTAACGCGGACCATCCGCTGAGCATACTGCTGGAAGCGATCATATCTTACTTCGCGGAGCACATAAGTCGCCAGCAGCAGGAAGCAGCCGATCCCGATCGACAGCCCGGCAATACTCGCGGTCGAATTGGCTTTATATTTCCATAAGCTTCTGAAGGCGATTTTGAAATAGTTATGGAGCATAGCGAGTCAGGATGGTTCAGCAGGATGTTTTTCAGTTATCTAATAGTCAGAAGGACAGTTCAATAAATCCATGCCATTTTTTTACCCCGCTGGAAGCCAGAATTTTAACCGCGCTCCGCTGTCCGAAATCGGACAGCGTGGGCGTCATGATCGTGACTGATATGATAATGGATACAATCATAGAGCAGGATCAGGGTACTGCCGTTGCACAGTAGCTTGGTTATGCAGCCACAGGCGTCTGTCCGTCAGTTCATGCGCGGGCAGGGAAAGCATCTTACTGATCTTTTATGACCCTCGACCGACTATCGTAAAAATTCCGGTAAAAATGGTCAGTATGGCGCCGTTGTTTGTTACTCGTGCCGAATAATAAAACGCTGCTTAAAGTCATAACCAGAGCTGTCATTCCATGAATCAGCAGATGTTCGAAGTGCTAAGTAGAAATTACGGTGAAACTGATCACCTAATTTCTACTTAGATTGAACAAGTCATTTCGGCCTAGACTGACCACAATATTTTTCTTTTTGTCAGCGAGTTACGCAAAATGAATCAAGATTAGACGATGGTCAATCTGCCACGAAATGCGGGGTCTGTGGCACCGTATTATCCAGCTCTGCAAAGCCCTTGAATTCCAGCCAGGGGACATTCTGAAAAACTCGGATTTGTAATGCTACTCGATTGCCGTTTAGTCATAAATTGACCGCGCATCACCCGGCAGCACTTTGACATGCCGTAGATACGCTCTTACACCGCCCTCCCATTCTGTGGGATATTCGTATCCCAGCTCAGCAGCAATATACCTTGCCGCGGAACTAAATAAATCCATGCATTCAAAAGTAGCATCCCAAATGTCAGGCAAGCTCGCCAGCGGGTAGGTCGCCAGCAGCTTGTTGTATAAATTGGCGTCCAAATAGCGCTGGTAGTATTTTCCTGACTTACCAGGGTTTACCTTGAAGTTATGGCGGCACCCTATATACCAGTCCAGCATTTGAAACAGCGCGCCCCTTATGACCTGGCTTGTCAGCTCCTGGGCAAAAATCACCTGGCCCCGCCAAAGGGCTTTGCCCAGGCTGGAATTAGTAAACCAGAATTCATTACAACAATCTGTAAAAGAGCGTTGCGATGGCTTTTGTGCCAGATATCCTGCTTCGCTTGGCTTGGGCAGCCGGCTGTTATTGAAAATACCGGCTTTGTCCAGCAGTACTTTGCAAAGGCTGTCGGCCGTGAAATGAGCAAGATCTTTCAAGGGCACTAACACCAGGTCGATCCGGTTGCCATCTGTAAACAGCATCAGATAGGAGAACGCCTGTGAAAGCTCCGGGTCTGGTGGATATAACTCCATATCTTCCGGCAACTGCATGATCATCCGTTCTCCGAACACATCTACCCAGCTATGATCGTGCAAAAATGATCCCGGATCTTCGATTACATAAATGATGTCGAAGTCCTGAAAAATATCGGGCGTAACATTGGGATTCGACCTAGATCCGTCCTGCAACACGGCCAGTATTCGACTATCTGCTTTGGCAACGTCTAGTATTAAATCCAGCATTTCTGGTGTACTTCTACTTTTCATGCGTCCTGGCCTTGATCGCTGTCATAGATTACAACTCCTTGTGTTTGTCGCCCCACATTGCAAGCTGCTCAATAATGGGTTTGAGATCGTAGCCAATCACTGTGAGCTCATACTCGACCCGTGGCGGTACTTCGGCATGCACGACCCGGGTAACTATTTTGCTGTCTTCGAGCTTTCTCAATTGAAGCGTTAACATACGCTCAGTGATGCCCGGCAGCAACTTTTTCAGCTGACCAAATCTTAATTTGCCGTTCATCAACCAGGCAATGATAGCAAGCGACCATTGTCCGCCAATGATATTAGCCGCATAAACTTCGGAGCATTCATCGCTCAACGCAGCCTTGTTAGCAAAGTTGGTGGAACTGACCTTCACTTTTGACATCACTTACATTTTTTATAGTACCCTACATTGGGTGGTTAAATTACAATCTCCGGGGTTACTGCCATAATTTTGAAAAAAAATCAAGGCAGGCGTTCATGAAGACATTGGTAATCATCATCCATCCAGACATCCAGAATTCAACAGTCAACAAGCAATGGCTCCAAGCGCTAAACAGGTCTCCCGAAAAATTCACTGTTCACCAACTCTATGAAGCCTACCCTGACGAGAAGCTGGATGTCGCCGCTGAACAGAGGTTAATAGAGCAACACGACAGGATCATCTTTCAATTTCCCTTTTACTGGTTCAACTGCCCGCCTCTGTTTAAAAAGTGGCTCGACGAAGTAATGACCTACGGCTGGGCATACGGAAGCCGGAGCGGATACAAGATGGCCGGCAAAAAAGTGGCCCTGGCAATTTCCTTTGGCATTGACCACGATGAGTATAACCATTCGGCAAAATACAAGTACACCGTTGAAGAACTCACCCGCCCCTTTGAGCTCAGCTTCGAATATGTCAAAGCAGACTACCGGCCATTCTTTGGCTTTTATGGCATCGAGCTGAACTCTTCAAAAGAATGGATTGATAAAGGTGTCGATCACTATCTTCATTTCCTGGACACATTTGCGAAGTCAATGTAAATTCGCATAGGCTATCGGCGTTGGAAAAACACAGATTTATTTACTCGCTTAACCATATGACCGAAAGAGAAGCAAAAGAACTTATCAACGGCGGCATCGAAGGTGGTCGTCCCGAGCTTTGGATGGATCTGGGCTGTGGCAACGGCACTTTCACTGCTGCCCTGGCTACGATGTTGCCCCAAAAAAGCCGTATCATCGCAGTTGACAAAAAAATGCAATTACTCAGCAAAGAAATGGGCAACCAGGTTACCATTGAATTTTTGCTGGCTGATTTCGAGTTGGAGTCACTGGATATATTCCATCTGGATGGCATCCTTTTAGCCAATTCATTGCACTATATCAAGGACAAAGCAAGTTTGATACATCGCCTGGAAAAATGTTTTGAAAAGAATAAAAAGTTCTTGATTGTTGAGTACGACACATTAACGGCAAACCCCTGGGTGCCCTATCCTATCGATTTCAAAAGTTTAAATACATTCTTCAGCGAGCTCGGGTACAACTCAGTTTCGAAGTTGGGTGAGCGCCCATCATTGTATGGAAACGGGAATCTTTACGCAGCTATTGCAACAAATAAATCTGGCAATCCCGCCTGAGTAATTCCTCTCACGTTGAGGGATGATAGAATTGTTGTATTAAACGCTGGTTCAACCACGCTCCACATATTGGGGCGTACCCACATTTCGTTGTCACTAGGTTACATAACTTGAAACCTGGTATGCAAGCCCAAAAATTTAAAACGTGTACATTAATATATCTTACATTACTTCCGACGTTTACCTCGTGCAGCAACACGAAGCCAACCCTATCGGCGAAGCTGGTGAACGAGACACCCACTTCACCTAAATTCTCCCCCGATGGAAGGGTGGTAGCGGCAGGAATCTTCGGAGGCGTCAGGGTTTGGAATGTGCAATCTGAGAAGTTTCGCGACTACCCTACTGCGCTCAAAAACGAGACTCCAAAACGTGTTTTCTTTTCACCTGATGGCAAATGGATGGCCGCAGGCGTATACGGTGCGGTACGTACATGGGAGCTGGAAACTGGTGCCTGGCACGATTACCCAATGAAGATTCGCAACGAGACGCCCGAAGTGATCGCCATATCGCCCGATGGACAGACTATAGTGACCGCAGCCTTTGGAGGGATAATGAAATGGAAGTTTCAGGGCTTTACAGGATCAAAAAACTAAAAGGCACCTCTGATTGATAATTGCCCGGATTGTGAAGTTCGTTTTGCTCTATGTCACTCACTTCGCAACGATTTCACCGGATTTACCACCGCCGCTTTCACACTTTGGAAACTCACGGTGATCAACGCGATCATGAGCGTTGCCAGCAATGCCAGCAGAAAAATGGCAGGGCTGAGGGAAATACGGTATTCGAAGTTGCTTAGCCAGTCCTTCATCACCCACCACGCCACCGGCGTAGAGACCAGAAATGCTATGCCAACAAGTTGTAGCAACTCGCGGTTGAATAACCAGAGAATGCTGCCCACGCTCGCCCCCAGCACCTTACGCACACCCACCTCCTTGGTGCGCTGCACAACCATGAACAGGATGAGCCCGTATAAACCCATACAGCCAATAAGCAACGCAACGCCGGCAAAAAAGTTGATCAACCGGCCCATTGTTTGCTCTTGCTGGTAAGTCTCCCGAATCTGGTCGTCCACAAACTTGGGCTCGAAAAAGCTGTCGGCATATACCTGATTGTAGGCTTTTTCCAATTGTTTCAATGCGCGGCCGTAATCGGCGGACCGGAGCTGAATGTTAGCGGAATAATAGCCGGTAGCTACGGTAGTCAGGAACATCGGGTTGATGCGCTGGCGCAGGTCCGACTGGTTGTAATCTTTTAATACACCTACAATTTCGAGCGGCGCAAAACCGGCCTTATGCAAATGTCTACCCACCACATCGGTAGGTCGGGTAAAACCCAGGCGCTTCATAAGTGTTTCGTTGATGAGTGCTTCGCGGGCGGTGTCGGACGGTTGCAGATTACGGCCAGCCATCAGTTTCAAACCATATAAACCCACATAATCGGCATCGATCCAGGCCTGTTGAGGGCCATACGGCTCCTCCTCGGGGCGGTTGTCGAAGCGTATGCTCGTCTGGCTCGTCCAGCCCGACTGTGGAGGACCACCCATCGAATAGCTCACATTGGCTACGTCTGGAAGTGCATTGGCGAGGTTGCGGAAAGCGCGCATTTTGCCGACGTCCTGCGAGGGTACGTTGGGCAGGCTTACCGTCAGGATGGCATCTTTCCGGAAACCCAGATCCTTGGTCTGTACGTAATGCAGCTGGTTAGCAACCACAATGAGCCCGATGACAAGCATTTGTGAAATGGCAAATTGCATCACCACCAGCCCGTGCCTTAGCGAAAACCCGCCTGCTTGCTGGGTGGTAAGCCGCCCGGCCAGTGCGACCACCGGACGGAAACCGGCGATCACCAATGCCGGGTACAGGCCTGCAAGCAAGATAACTGCAAGCACCAGCAAAACCAGGCCCCCGGCGACCTCCGGTGAAAAATAGAAAGTAAACCGGAACGGCCCGTGCAGATAATTTTGCGCCAATATCTGACCATAATTGAAAATTACCATCCCAAGCACCAGCGCCACGAGTACTATCAGCGTCGTTTCCCCGATAAACTGCCAGAAAAGCTGCGTTTTGGTACTGCCCAGCACTTTGCGCACGCCTACCTCCCGTGCTCGGTTGAGTGCCTGTGCGGTGGCCAGATTTACAAAGTTGATGCTCGCAGTACCGATCAACAATATGCCGATCAGTGCCAGCGACCATAGCAGCCCACGGCTCACTCCCCCATATTCGGGCGATAAATGCATGCCACTAAACAGTATCGCCGGATAGGACGTTTCCTTCGCTTTCGCAGGATTGTATTTTTTGACAAATGATGGCAGCAGCCGGTTCCAGTCAGCGGCGGTGAACCGGTCGTCGAAAAGGGCGAAACAATGGGTACTTCCATTGGTATTGTCAAAAGGCTGATCTTCGGGGCGGCCATTGAGCTGTTCTTTCACCAATGGCCAGCAGGCCATCATCGAATAAGCCAGGTCAGTGTCTCCGCGGTAGTCGGCAAATACACCCACCACACGTGCGGGAATGCGCGCGTCCAGTCGCACGAGCCGGCCTATGGCATGGGCAGTGGAGCCGAAGCATTTGCGGGCCATTTCGGCACTCATCACCACGGTACCCGGCTGGCTCAGTTCGTCGGGGCCGCCGGCTATCCAGGTGTAATCGAAAATCTTGAAAAAGGCTGGCTCCACGAACGCACCATGGTGTGTTTTGTCCTTGATTTTCTTGTCATCTCCGTTGACAACCGGCACGGCCACCATCGGCGAATACCATTCTTCCAGCATCGCCACACGCTCGATGTCAGGATATTCGTTCCGGACAGCCTGACCCAATGGATAAGGAATGCCCTGAATATTAAATGCGCCCGACGAGGATGTAAAGCGGGAAGTGATCTGATATATCCGGTCGTAATTGCGGTGATACCGGTCAATCTGGTAGTGAAAACGGACGAGCGCGAAGATCAATAATGCGCAACCCAGGCCCAGCGCGAGTCCGCTGATGTTGATCAGTGCGTAAGCCTGATTCTTACGCAAATTACGCCAGGCGATTTTGAAATAATTATAGAGCATAATCGGCAGTTAGGATGTTGCAGGCGGGTCGGTAATAGCCTCCGAACCAGATTAGTCCAATTTCTATACCATAAAGACAAAACCGCTTTTCAATCATTTGTAACCACCTTTCATAAAATAAAATGTGCGGTTATGGACATATTTTGTCCGGTAATGGACTAGACGCGTAGCTTCGACTATAAAGTTCCTTTTCCACGCCACGGTCCGTTTTACCCTTCGATCCAAAAATCTTTTTTCACACTCTTTCTTATATAATTTGTTCCAATTCTAAATAATGCATATGTTTGCCGGGATTTATAATTGATCTAAATAAACCACCTGGTTACATCCCCAACAAAAACGCTTACTGGATAAATGCTACACTACAATTTCAAGTTGCGGGCTATATTGTTCGCTTCTGTCGCTGCATTCGGACTTGTTTCCTGCTCAGATGACGAGGAGCCAACACCTCCCGCGCAACAAGACCTTCGCACCAAGATCGACTACGCGAAAGTTACAGCCACTACGCCCTATAAAAGCCTTTTCATCGACACCAAAGGCGATACAACTGCTGATCTGAAATCAGGTACCGACCGTTACCGGATGTTCCAGGCATTGAACTACTACATCGGTGGCGCAGTGCGCGACTCGGCAACGCTGGATGCCGCTGTCATGAAAAATCTGTTTGCGAATAGTGGTAACCCGTTCAAGGATATTAAATCAGGAGCAGTTGTGGTGAATGGTGCCGACCTGAATGCATCCGGCGTGCAACTTCGCAACGTGACCGCTTCATCAAAAGCATCGGCAGAAGCGGAGGCTAACCGCACAGCACTTGAAGGCTATTTTGGCGAGATGGCAGAAGCCAGCAAGGCAGTGAAGGTAAAAGCCGCAAAAGGTGTGGCCGGTAAATTGGGCAACTACTTGGTTACGTCCAAAGGTATTGAAATGGGCCAGATCATCCAGAAAGGCCTCATCGGTGCGTTGCAGCTCGATTATATCAGCAATGTACTGCTTGACAAAGGATTGGAAGCAGATAACAAAGCACTGGTTTCAGGCAAAAAATACACTGCATTGGAACACAACTGGGATGAAGCGTTCGGCTTGCTTACCCCCAACCCGATCCTGCTCGAAGGGGCAACGGACGGTGTAAAGGGCGCAAAAGCAACCGAGCAGTTTCTAGGTTCGTACCTTTGGGAATACAACAAGGACGACTATGCGAAAGTCCATACTGCATTTCTCAGAGGCCGCGTTGCGATTGTAAACAACGATAAAACCGAGCTGAAAACACAGGCGACCTTCATCCGCACAGCGCTGGAAAAGGCCATCGCGAAAGCTGCCAACGGCTACCTTGGCAAATGGAAAACAGGCACCGACGACGCTGCACGTGCGCATGCTATCGGAGAAGGCCTTGGCTTTATTTACTCGCTGCGTTACTGCGCGATCAATGGTGCGGATTCCAATTACTCCGATGGTATCCTGTTGGGGCTGATCGGCCCGACTTCGCCCAATGGGTTCTGGGATCTGACCAATGACAAGATTAACGCGGCTTCGGAGGCCATTACCAAGAAATTCAAGCTGTAACAGCACATATTACCTGTTTTCAAGTGGGTGGATCGGCATTTTGCCGGTCCACCATTTGTCGTTTTAAATCTAACCTCTGATAAGAATGAAAAAGTACTTCGCGCTCCTGCTGACAATGCTTTTCCTAGGCTGTTCGGGCGGAAGCGATAAGCCCGATCCACAGCCTACGGACGAAGGAAAAGACCGGTCGGTGATGCTCAAAGCCCTTGCCGAAAATGTGATCGTTCCTTCCTACGACCAGTTCAAAACCAAATTTGACCTGATGGCGGCAAAGTCCAAAGCATTTACGGCTAAGCCCGATGCGCAAACTTTGACCGAATTCCGCGCCGCGTGGGCGGATGCTTATGTAGCATGGGAGCGCGTAGAATTATTCGATTTCGGTCCGGGGGAAAAACAGGCGATCCGCAACTTTTTCAATATCTATCCCGCCAGCGAGGCAGGCATTGCCGCCAATATCGCCGACCCGGCATCAAACCTTGAAGTACCAGCATCCTACCCTACCCAGGGTTTTCCCGCGCTCGATTACCTCGTCAACGGCCTTGGAGCCAACGATGCCGCCATTCTTGCTCAATACACCACTGACAAGGACGCAGCCAAGAAACTCGCTTACATTACCCGTGTTGTCACCCGTATGGAATCGCTGCTGGGTAAGGTCATTGGCGACTGGAAAGGCGAGTACCTCAACACATTTATCAGCAAAACCGGCCTTGACATCGGCTCATCGACCTCGCTGATGGTCAATGCTACTGTGCTGCATTATGAACGCTACATCCGCTCGGGCAAGTTCGGGATTCCTTCGGGCGCTATGGCCAGCGGTATTCCGGCAGCCGAGAAAGTGGAGGCTTTTTATAAAAAAGACATTTCCAAAGCTCTCGCCCAAACGGCACACAAGGCCTACGTCGATTTTTTCAATGGAAGACACGCTGTTACAGCAGAAGCCGGCCCTGGACTTAAAACCTACCTGGATGCCTTGGGCGCCAAAGACAGTAGTACAGGCAAATTGCTGAGCGAGACGATCAACACACAATTCCAGGCAGCAACGGCCAGGCTCGACGCATTGAAACCCAATTTGTATGAGGAGGTTAAAACCAATAACCAGGTGATGAAAGACACGTACAACGAAATGCAAAAGGCCGTACGGATGCTGAAAGTGGATATGAGCTCCGCCATGAGCATCACCATTACCTATACCGACAACGACGGGGACTAGTACACTATGCGGGCATATCTGCAAAAATACACCTCGGCGGCTCCCCTGGCCGTATTCAGAGCCATTTTCGGATTGCTGCTGCTGATCAGCACAGTCCGTTTTGTTGCTTTGGGGTGGGTCAAAGAGCTGTATATCAGCCCGCAGTTCTTTTTTTCTTTTTATGGTTTGGGCTTTGTCAAACCGCTTGGCGAATGGACTTACCTTGTTTTCGCGGTGTGCGGCATTTCGGCACTGCTGCTGGCCATCGGCTGGTACTACCGGCTGGCGTCCGTCGCGCTTTTCCTAAGCTTCACCTACATCGAGCTTATGGACAAAAGCACGTATCTGAACCATTACTATTTTGTGAGCCTGATTTGCTTTATGCTCATCTTCCTGCCTGCCCATACGATGTTTTCCGTTGATGCGCGCCATAATGAAGCCGCACGCGCCGGAGAGATCCCGGCCTGGTGCATCGACTGCATTCGCGTGCTCGTTTGCATGTTGTACTTCTATGCCGGCATCGCCAAGCTCAACAGCGACTGGCTTTTTGAAGCATTGCCATTGAAAATATGGTTGCCCGCCAAAAACGACACCCTGCTGATCGGCGAGCTATTCAATCATAGTGAAACGGCCTATATTTTCAGCTGGATAGGCTGCATTTATGATCTGAGCATCGGGTTTCTGCTCTGGAACCGCCGCACCAGGCCGTTTGCCTACTTATCGGTCGTAGTGTTCCATTTGCTTACTTCGCTGCTTTTCCCGATCGGCATGTTTCCCTATATCATGATCGTCACTGCGCTCATATTTTTCCCGGCTGCATTTCATCAGAAGCTCATCAGCTATGCCGGAAGTCTGCTGCAACTACCACCGGTCGCTACAAAGCCCGCGGGACGTTACCGGTTTCCGGCATTGGTGCTACCGGCGGTGCAGGCAGTTTTCGTAGTGTTTTTTGTATTCCAAATCTTTTTCCCGTTCCGGTACCTGCTTTATCCTGATGAGCTCTTCTGGACTGAGGAAGGTTACCGGTTCTCATGGAGAGTTATGTTGATGGAGAAAGCGGGATATACCCAGTTTACCGTCACGGACGCTAATGGAAAACGACAGACGGTCAACAACAATGATTTTCTCACGCGCTTGCAGGAAAAAATGATGTCGACCCAACCCGATATGATCCTGCAATACGCGCATATGCTTCGCGACTATTACGCGGCACGCGGCTTCGTACAGCCACATGTATACGTGGATTCGTACGTAGCCCTGAACGGGCGCACAGGCAAGCCATTAATTGCACCCGATGTGGACCTGGCTCAGCAATGCGACTCGTTCCAACACAAATCCTGGATTACCCCATCTAACAATGAAATTAAAGGTCTTTAAATTTTTACCCCTCCTGCTGCTGATCAGTAGCATTACCATGGCCCAAACCCGGCTGTCGGGACACATTTTTTCCAAATCCGACAGCGCTGCCATCAAAGGCTGCACCATCTTTCTGAATGAAAACCTGACGGCCGTCACCGACGAGGAAGGCCAATTTGTTTTCGAATCTGTCCCGAACGGAAACTACACGCTGCAAACGACGCTATCGGGTTACCGTATCGAGAAAAAGCAATTCCATGCCCGCGGGAAGGACCTATATTTCAAGCTCTACCTGGCCTCCTCCGAGCAAAATCTCGATGAGCTCACCGTGAGGGAAAAAGCCGCTGACTTCGGGTTCTCCCGACTTCGCGGCGTGGAGAGTATGGGTATTTATGAAGGAAAAAAATCAGAAGTGATTACGCCCGAACAGCTGGTAGCTAATTTATCGACCAACAATGCAAGGCAGGTTTATTCGCGTGTGGCCGGGCTCAATATCTGGGAAAACGAGGGCGGTGGTTTGCAGCTCAATATCGGCGGTCGGGGCCTGGATCCGAACCGGACGGCCAATTTCAATGTGCGCCAGAACGGCCACGACATCAGCGCCGATGCTCTGGGCTACCCCGAAAGCTACTATACGCCCCCTATCGAGGCCGTTGGTAAGATCCAGATCGTACGTGGAGCGGCCTCGCTCCAATATGGCACGCAGTTCGGTGGGCTGATCAATTTTGTTATGAGAAAACCGGTTCAAGACAAGAAGATCGAGGTGGTGGCAAGGCAGAGCGTGGGTTCATTCGGATTTTACAATGCTTTTACCAGCGCGAGCGGGACTGTGGGAAAGTTGAGCTACTACACCTTTTTCCAATACAAAAGAGCCGACGGCTGGCGTGCAAACTCGCGTTTTAACAACTATACTTTTTATACCGACCTGGATTACAAGATTTCCGATAAGACTACAATCGGCCTCGATGTCACACATATGCATTACCTGGCCAAGCAGCCTGGCGGGCTTTCGGATGCGATGTTTGCTGACGATCCCCGCCAAACCAACCGCGAACGCAACTGGTTTAATGTTAACTGGAATATGGCTGCCGTGCATTTCGATCACCGTTTTAATGCGGGCAACGAGTTTAACCTGCGCATTTTCGGACTGGCCGCCAACCGCTATTCGCTCGGTTTCAGGCCCAATCGCGTGGCGACCATCGACGACAATAGTGAACGTGATCTTATCAAAGGCGATTTCACCAACTGGGGTGCCGAGGCCCGCTATCTGAAAAGGTACTCGGTTGCCAAGAAAATGTCGGTATTACTGCTGGGCGGACGCTATTATTATGGCTACAACCACAACTTGCAGGGACTGGGCAGCAAAGGGAAGGACGCTGACTTTACGTTCGTAGAGCCAGACAGGTTTGTTACCTACGACTACCGCTTCCCCAATCGCAACGTGGCCCTTTTTGCAGAAAATATCTTTTATCTCAACGACAAGCTATCGATTACGCCCGGCCTGCGTTTTGAATACATTAAAACGACTGCCGATGGCTACTATGGCAACATCGCACGCGACCTGGCAGGTAATGTGATAAACATCTCACGGACGGACGAGTACCGTACCAACGGCCGCCATTTCCTGCTAGCCGGCATCGGAGTTGGCTATAAGCCCCTCGAAAAGGTTGAGCTCTATGGCAACATCTCTCAAAACTACCGCTCGATTACCTTCAGCGATATGCGCATTGCCAACCCTTCCTCGGTCATCGACCCGAATTTAAAGGACGAGAAAGGCTACTCGATCGACCTTGGCGTGCGTAGTCATCAGACCTCGCTGTTCAATTATGATGTGAGCCTGTTCTATTTGAACTATGATAACCGGATCGGTGAGGTGCAGTTCTATGACGAAAGTAACCGTGTGCTGCGCCTGAGAAGCAATGTCGGTCAGGCGATTATCATGGGGATTGAATCTTATGCGGAGGCTGATTTCCTTCGGCTCGCAAGGCCGGAGCAGTCCGATTGGAGCGGTGTTCTGTTCGGGAACTTTGCATTCATTAAATCGGAATACAAACACAGCGAAATCCCGGGTGTGCAGGGGAATCAGGTAGAATTTGTCCCTAAAATCAACCTGAAAACCGGTTTGCGGATAGGCTATAAAAAGTTGAAAGGTTCATTTCAGCTCACGCATCTTACCAACCAGTTCTCCGAGGCCACCAACGCCGTGGACGGCGGTGTGTCGTCGGTAGTAGGACTTATCCCTGCCTACAAAATCATGGATGTGAGCTTGTCCTATGAATGGAAGCGGTTCCGGTTGGAGGGCAGCGTCAACAACCTGACTGACCAGATGTATTTTACCCGCCGGGCGACAGGCTATCCCGGTCCGGGTATCCTGCCATCCGACGGGCGGGGTTTGTACCTGACATTGCAGGTCAAAATCTAAGATTACGCAACCGGCGCTGAATGCAGGGCGATGCGGTTACCTTCCGAGTCGATGAATGCGGCCATATAGCCGTATTCGGGGCTAATCTGTGTTTTGGGAACGATTACTCTGCCGCCGGCATCTGCTACGCGGTCCAGCACGACCTGCACATCCGGATTCGCATTGAGATAAATCAATGGTCCTTCGGTGGTGGAAGGTTTGTGGAACCCACCGCTATATACGAGCGCCCCGCCTACCCCGGTTGCCATGTTGTCCACGGGGAACATGCGCATTTTGAGGTTCGGAGTGTCGAGCGGAAAGAATTTGATCTGAAAAATCGATTCGTAGAACGCGGTGGCGCGATCAAGGTCGGTGGTTGGTATTTCAAACCAGCTGATGGCATTATCCATGGTTGTCCGATGTTTAGGGATTGGATGGTAATGTAGTCAATCCCTTCGATATTTGCCTAAAACAATGCCCAAATGGAAGCCCATTACCGCGCTGGGAACAAAGTCGTTTCTTCTGGGACTAACATATTCCCAATGGTCATAAACGCTGCGGATTTCCGAATCAGCTATGCCCGATGAATGGGATGTGGCAAAAATATGTCGGAAGCCAACGCCGGTAAAAACGTCGAATACAAACCGGCCGGGGGTGATAAACTGCCATCCGAATCGCGCATGCCCTGCGACGACATTCTTATCAATCCTTACCTGTTGGTTCTGAAAAAAACTACATGGCCCCCATGGTGAATCACAATCCTTGCCCATCCATTGGCTTTCGCGATAGACTACTTTCTTAAACAATACCTCCGGACCCGTGTAAGCGCGCATCCTGCGTCTCTCCATAAAATACCATCTAAAATGCGTCCGGCTTTTGAAAATCTCCTTATCGGGCCGCCGGCTATCATTGTGGTACCAGCCATTGAACGAGGAGTTTCCATAGCCTAAATCCTGCTGCAATGCAAAATTCCCTTTATCCAAAGGTATTTCGACTCCGAATTGAATGGTGTTGTCGAAATCAAACATCGGAAGCGGCGAGTATTTGACGATCACATGCCGTTTGGCAGTCTCCACATCGAACTGGGCAAAGCTGTAAGTTGAAGACAGGAAAGCAAAAATCGTAAACAGTGTGCTTTTCATAAAACGGGGATCTTGCTGAGGTATTCAAGGCTGTCAGATTCGCCGTATTTGTATTGATAGAGCCCCCCCTTGCCGGTGACGATCAGTTGGTTGTTCCCTACGATCACATCGTAGGCAGGGACTTCATGGAAGAAATACTTTTGAATCGGAACCTTAGGGTCACTGATATCCATCATCCGAAAGCCCTTGTCGCCCTCACATACAAACAGCTTATTACCCGACACGCCCAATCCGTAAGGCGAATCCATACGATGGCTACCCACTAATTGTGGCTTGGCTGGATCGCTGATATCGACCACATCCAGCGAGCTGAACGCGGTACCAGTCCGGCACGTCACACCGGCGCGCAAAGTCACGTAGGCATAGCGCCCCTGCACTACCACCGGATCGCAGGAAAACACGTGGGTGTATTTAGACAATAAAACAGGGGCATTGGGTTTGGTATTGTCATAAATGTACATGCCGTCCATCGCTCCGATGAACAGGTTCTTCTGATAGGGAAAAATCGTTTCGATGCCGAAGCCCATGTTCTTGGTTACTGCTTTGGTTGGATTTGCGGCGTCATTGATATCGTAAACTTCGAGCGATTGTTTTGAGACGATATACAACGAGTTCTCGGCAATAGCGAACCTGGCCATAGAGCCGCCCGCTCCCGTCTGCGGGCTAGGCCCCGAGTCTGACTTACTGTCGCATGCATTCAGCAGCAGCATCAGGCCGATCGCCGCCAGCCCGAGGAATAAAAGGGGTATCAACTTTTTCATAGCTAAATCAATATCTTTCAGTGATTACCGGTAACATTTGGGTTGCTTGGCCATATCCACCTTTTCCCAATCCACTACAACGCCCTTTTTCTCGTCGGCGCATTCGAAATAGATGCCCTGCAATGGCGGGTAGTTATGAACCGGAATGGCATTGGGAATACTTTTTACAACTTTCGGCACCTTAGGATTGGCAATGTCTATCACCAGCAGGTTGGAGAAGTTATCGGCATACAGCCAGTTGTCTTTCACGGCAATGTCGTAATTGCCCAGGATCGATACAAACGAGAGGTTTTCAGGCTTTTTGGGGTCGGTATTATCGATGATATGAATGCCCTTCCCGAGCTCGTTAATGAACAGATACCGGTCGAATGTATAAATTTTTCCCGGCGTTTTGAGTGCCTGGGCCGCCTGGACCTCCACTTTGGATATCTCATCGGGATTTTTGTAGACCGGCCGGTAGCCCGTGCCGTCGAATTTCACATTGCCGACAAAGGGTTCTGAGTCCCTGGGATAACATGAGAGCATCAGCAATATCAGGCAGCTTGCAAGCAAAGTTCTTTTCATGGCAATAGCTGGTTGAATTTTGCATTTTAGACACCATGTTGCATTTAAACGTTGCAAGCGCCCACCTCAACTTTCGCTAAATAACTAAGTATTTGAGCTTTATGGGAATTGTCGTACCTTATGTTCAATCCTGATATTCACCATCTTCTGTCACCCCTCTGTTATGAAAAAGCTCTTTAAAATCGTGGGCATTCTCCTTGTGGTGCTCATTCTGGCCGCTGCGGCCGCTGCTACCTATGTAAAAACTGCCCTTCCGGATGTCGGCGAAGCTCCCGTACTTTCGGTGGAAAGAACTCCGGAACGGATTGAACGCGGGAAGTACCTTGCCAATCACGTCGCCGTATGCGTGGACTGCCACAGTACCCGTGACTGGACGTTGTTTTCGGCTCCGCTGGCTGCCGGCAATTTCGGCGGTGGGGGCGAGCTGTTCAGCCGCGATATGGGTTTTCCCGGTGTGTTTTATGCCAGAAACATCACTCCGTATGGAATCGGTAAATGGACCGACGGCGAGGTGTTCCGCGCCATCACCACCGGTACAAGCAGGGATGGCCGGGCGCTGTTCCCGATTATGCCCTACCGGAACTACGGCCAGCTCGACGAGGAGGATATTTACAGCCTTATCTCCTACGTACGTACCCTGGCGCCCGTAAAACACGACATAGCACCTCCCCAGTACGACTTTCCGGTCAATATCCTGATCAACACAATGCCTGCGAAAGCCAATCTTACCAAACGCCCGTCGGAGACCGATCAAATCGCATACGGACGCTATATGGCCACCGCGGCCAGCTGCGTCGAGTGCCATAGCAAGCGCGAGAAGGGCGAAAAAGTAGCGGGAACGGAATTCGGAGGCGGTATGGAGTTTATCATGCCCAACGGCATTACCACCTCGGCAAACATTTCACCCGATAAAGTCAACGGCATCGGAACCTGGACGGCCGATGCGTTCGTACAGCGCTTCAAACCCTATGCCGATTCCAGCTACAAACCTTATAAGCCGGCTCCGAATGAAATGAATACACCTATGCCCTGGACAATGTACGCCGGCATGAAGGAAAGTGACCTGAGAGCGATTTTCGCGTATTTGCAAAGCGTGAAGCCGCAGAGCAACAAGGTGGTTAAATTCCGGCCGAAACTGGCCAGTGCAGACTAAAAACAAAAACGGGGATCTGCATTGCGCAAGATCCCCTTCATTATATCGTTGAGTAAAATCGAAAGCAAAATAGTAACCTAATTCGAAGGTCAATACTAATTCCTTTGACATTCTACAACATAATTACCTACCGGTTAGAGCTGTAAAAGTCTTTCAAAACGCCTCCACACCTGCAATTCATTAGAATTATTTACTCGTAGAATTAGTATTACTCACCTACTCTATCTCATAATAAATAACCGGTTACAAATACTACATTGTCACACCTGGCCGCTTAGTCTCCCCGTCAACCTGCGTATATATAGTGACGTGCCGATTTGTATTTTTCCAATTGAGCCTAACCTACCCCTATCGTATTCAATATCAAGCGGTCATACATAAACAACTCGGATTCAATTCATTGTAACACCCCGGAATACAGGTCATGGCAAAAATTAAACTATCTTATTTATTAATATAACTATTTAAATAATTAGTCTAATTAAAACGATATACGTCGATCTGAGATTTGTGATAGTAAACTTTGTTGCATAGTTTCAGGTTCATTATTCTACGCGGGCATGAAGTCCCAGCTCATTTCACGCACTAAAATCCGGCCTTGGCTTTCTGGATTCTGAAAACGATCGGAGATCGTTTATCTTAGAATCGCCTAGTGAGGCGTAGTCATGAAGTAAATTTTATTCAACGTTAATTATAGAAAGATGTTACCAGCAACAATTCTCGCAAGCGGCCTACGCGGCCACGCGTCCCAGCCGATCATACAACGATCATCAGCCACCGCCGCATTGATTAACCCGTCAATCCGGGGAGAAGCACATTGCCAGCGCTGATCGCCCAGCAGATCCCGTTTATTTTTCACCGTATCACACCAGAAAGCTGCTGCCCGACAGGTAGCCGGTAGATCTCTATAACGGATGTCACCCGGCAGACTTTGCTTGGCTTCGAGTGGGCATGGATTCACCTGCCCTTTGGTTGGAACGCTCTCTATCAAACCCTATTAACTAACCATTTGATAAGCAGTGCAAAGCACGGCCTATCAACAATCCCTCCAATAATGAGAATAGCACTAATTGATAGCCATCAGATCTTCACCGAAGCCCTCAGAATGAATCTGATCAACTCGCTGCCCGCCATAGAATCGATCGAACATTACAGCTCGATCCAGGCTTTTACCGCGGAGAGCCGTGATACACTTCCAAGTCTTGTGATCACCGAACTTTGCTTTAACGGCAAATACGACAAAGGCGTGGACGCCATCTTCCGCCTTACTGACAACAGCACCAAAATAATCGTGTTGACCTCCCTGAATGACGACTGGCTGATCAGAAGTTACATGCGGCTGGGTGCTAAGGCATTTCTGACCAAAACTTGCTTGTCCCAGGAGCTTTTTACGGCAATTGCCCAGGTCCAGAAAGGTAATTTGTTTCTCTCGGAAGATGTTCAGAACATACTCTCGGCCGGCATAGCCACCGGGGCGCCATCTGTGGATTACCTGTCGAGTATCGAACGCGCCATCCTGGAAGCATTATCAAGGGAAGAGCCGCCGAAAGCGATCGCTACTCAGCTAAAAATATCGATGATCGAGCTCAAATATCACCGCAGGATGCTGATGGAGCGGTTTAACATGAAGCATTTTGCAGATTTAATTGATCTGACTAGAAAGCCCGGGTTTCTTAAATCAGAAACGGCCGATAATAGGCCCGATACCGGCACGCGCGGAGGGAAACCTGTTATCAGATTTCCACATAAGGAGGTTGCTATGCGTGTTTGATTTGTTGAACGATAATTTAGCCCTTGTTGGTCACATTATAACTTTGCAATCAACAAGGGCTATTCTGTTTTCAAACAACTCGATAGAGCTTACTTGACCAAAACCAATCGTCTCGATTTCGTTTTCGAACCTCTTTCCAACTTCACAATATAAATTCCGGAGGGGAATTCACGAAGGTCAATCTGTTGTTTAGCTAGGTAATCCTTCTCCAAGAGCTGCATTTCCCATACAGTGCGACCAACCAAATTCACAACGGACAGCTTTGAGACGCCCGTGATCTGACCGAAACGTGCTGTCACTATGCCGGAAGTTGGGTTGGGGAACAAGGTAAAGTCCTCCCTATGTTCTTCACGATCGGGCTGGATTTCAAGTGACTCAATCAGCGAATCTATTTCTCCACCTTGTCTGGCCGAGGAGCTACAAGAAACGGTCAAAGGCGAATTTGGAAGAACAAACGAGTTCCCCTTCACTCTGATATTCAGCGTATGAGACTTTCCATCTTTTAAAGTTGCAGGCAACGTAATTTTGAAACCATAATTACCAGTTCCTATACCCGCTGTCTTCAAGTTTTCTTTGTAAATATTAGCCACTGCACTCGCATGAACTACGTTACCCTCCATCAACTCGACCGTAACAGAACTTGTAGGCGAGTTCTTGTCCCACACCCAACCACTTACGGAATTACAGTCGGCTTGCTCAAATTTGCCCTGATATTCGTTTACAGGACAACTCAACGGCTTCAGGGCGCTTAACAGCACCGTAGTTCCTTTGACTCTAAGGCCCAACTGATGCGTCAACCCGTCTTTCAGGGCTGCCGGCGTTGCAATCCGGAAGCCGTAGTTGCCAGTTCCGATTCCTTGCGTCTTCAAGCTCTCCTGGTACAAATTGGCCAGTACCGTGGCATATACCGTGTTACCTTCCACCACTTCCAGCGTTTGGGCATTGTTTGGGAAATTGCGATCCCACGCCCAACCCATTATCACAGCGCAGTCCGCATATTCCAGTTTTCCCTGGTACTGGTTAACCGCACAAGTAATCGTTTTCGAAGGCCCTATTATCGTGCTGCTTCCTTTTACCCGTAGGCGCAGCACATGTGGCTTACCATCTTTCAACGCGGCAGGAAGGGCCACATTAAAGCCGTAGTTGCCGGTACCGATGCCCGCCGCTTTCAGGTTGTCCTTATATAAATTCGCTACGAAGCTGGCGTGAACGACACTGTCTTCCATCAG